>NZ_JAASAD010000020.1 GCF_012726175.1 Micromonospora sp. HNM0581 | reverse complement strand
TGACCCCATCCTGGGCCACGACCATGTCAACAGCAGTAGTCAACGCTTCTCGATCCTGAACTCGCCCTGTCCGGCGGACTTGCTATGAACCGCTGGCCTCAACTCACCCTGACAGACAGGGGTGCCGGGTGTTGCCTGGGCTCACGGTGTCGGTGGGTCGAGTGATTCGGTCCCTGGATTCGCGTGGCTGGGTACAACACACATGCTCGTCGGCTGGGATCACCTGGCGTTCGTCGGTGGCATCCTGCTCCTGGCCAGGGCGATTCGGCGGGCGGCGAAGCTGATCTCACTGTTCGCGCTCGGACACAGCGTCACTCTGTTCACCGCGACCGTGGCCGACTGGCACGTCAACCCGGTCCTGGTCGACGTGGTGGTGGCGTTGAGCCTGGTCTTCGTCGGTGTGGTCGGGCTGCGGGGACGGCCGAAGAACTGGACGTGGTTCGCCGCCGCCGTGCTGGCCTTCGGCCTGGTCCACGGTCTGGGGCTGTCGACCCGGTTGCAGGCGCTCGGACTGCCCTCGGACGGGATGATCCCCCGCGTGCTGGCCTTCAACATCGGCGTCGAGATCGGGCAGCTCGTCGCCGTGATCGCCATGTTCATCGTCGGTGACGTGCTCAGTCACTACGTGCCGAAGCTGCGTGATCCCCGGCTGTCGCACGGCGCTTTGGTGGCGGCCGGGGTCGTAGCCGCGTCGATCCTGGCCCTCAGCGCCCCGGGCGAGGTGCTGCAGCCGATGCAGGCCGAACCCGCGGCCGGCGCCTGCACGGTACGGGACCGCACGGAAACCTTCCCCGCCGGCGGTGGCCACCCGGTCAAGGACTTCTTCGAGCCGGGCGAGACGGTGCCGGCCACCTCGTTCGGGCACGTCATCGGCGACGGCTACGTCATCGTCAACTACCGGCCCGACCTCGCCGCCGACCAACTCGCACAGGTGCGCGCCTTCGTCACCGACACCGCCGCCGGCCGGGTCGTCGGAGGCCCCGCCCCCGGACAGACCGAGGCGATCAAGGCGGTGCACGCCTACCGCACCGCAGCCTGCGCCACCACCGACATCGACGCGGT
The DNA here is from genome assembly GCF_012726175.1 of Micromonospora sp. HNM0581. Classification (GTDB taxonomy): domain Bacteria; phylum Actinomycetota; class Actinomycetes; order Mycobacteriales; family Micromonosporaceae; genus Micromonospora. Next base: position 78,030 of record NZ_JAASAD010000020.1, on the reverse strand, counting down.
CCGCGAATTCACAGACGAGTGGTTCGCCGATCCCCGCTCCAAGCCCGTCGAGTAGCGCCCGACTCAGTCGTGCTCCGGCGCTCCCGTCACCCGATGCGACGCCGCGTGCAGCACCTCGATCACCAGCCGCCGCACATGCCCGCCCCTGGCCCGGTACAACGCGCGCCGGCCCTCCCGCCGCACGCTGACCAGTCCCGCCCGGCGCAGCTTGCCCAGGTGCTGCGACACCGCCGGCCGGGCCGTGCCCACCGCCTCCACCAGCGCGGTCACGTCGTACTCGCCCTCGCTGACCAGCGCCATCAACCGCAGTCGCGTGGGATCGGCCAGCATCCGCAACATGTCCGTGGCGGCATCGACCTGCTGCGCGCCAGGTAGGTGTTGTTGCAGGTCACTGGCATCTGCAACGTTGTCGCGTGCGTACATGAGCACATATTATCGCGACCGTCGCGGAAGGACTTCTGCATGACCGCGTGATCGGGGGAGTGATGACCGAGCACCACGACCACAACCACCCGGCCGACCACGGCCATCGCCACGACGGCCTTCTCGCCGCCTGGTGGCACCGGCTGACACACGCCGTCGTCCCGCACTCCCACGACTCCCGGGCGAAGACCGACCCGGCGCTGGAGTCTTCCCGTGACGGGCTGCGCGCGCTGTGGATCTCACTGGTCGGGCTCGGGATCACCGCGCTCGCCCAAGCTGTCATCGTGGTGCTGTCCGGCTCGGTCGCCCTGCTCGGCGACACCCTGCACAACGTCGCCGACGCCCTGACCGCCGTACCGCTCGGGATCGCCTTCCTCCTCGGCCGCCGTGCCGCCACCCGCGCCTACACCTACGGATACGGCCGGGCCGAAGACCTCGCCGGGATCGTCATCGTCGTGGTCATCGCCGGGTCAGCGGTCGCCGCCGCCTGGACCGCAGTGGACCGGCTGCTACGCCCCGCAGAGGTGACCCATCTGCCCTGGGTCGCCGCCGCCGGTCTCGTCGGGTTCATCGGCAACGAACTGGTCGCCCGCTACCGAATCCGCGTCGGACGCCGCATCGGCTCCGCCGCCCTGGTCGCCGACGGCCTGCACGCCCGTACCGACGGCTACACCTCCCTCGCAGTCCTCGCCGCCGCCGGTGGCGCCGCACTCGGCTGGCGCTGGGCGGACCCGGTCATCGGCCTGGTCATCGCCGTCGCCATCGCCGTCGTCCTCAAGGACGCCGCCCGGGAGGTCTACCGCCGACTGATGGACGCCGTCGACCCCGAACTGGTTGATCAGGCCGAGACCGCCCTGCGGGCTGTCGACGGCGTCCAGGACGTGGCTGCGGTACGACTCCGATGGGTCGGCCACCGGCTGCACGCCGAAGCCGAACTCGTCGTGGACGCCGGTCTCACCCTCGTCGACGCGCACCAGATCGCCGCCGACGCCGAACACCAGCTCACCCACGCCGTACCCCGGCTGACCACCGCCACCGTCCACACCGACCCGGACAGCCACCCAGGCGGACACCACCACCTCAACCTGTCCCACCAGCGCCGCCAGCTCTCAGGTTGATCTTCCTCTTGAATCCAGACCGGTACGAACGCCGACACCAAGCTCATCGCGCTCAGCCTCGCATCCCGTCCGTGCCGAGCAGACGGGGCGTGACCCCGTCCGGTCAGACGTCGAGACGCTGTGGCCCGGGGCCGACCTCGCGGGCGACGGTGTACGTGGGAACGCCGGTCATGCGCGCTTCGGCCTTGCCGGACAGCCCCGCCAGGGCCTGAGCGATGGCGGCCATCCGGCCTTCGGTGTCCGAGGTCTCCACGAAATTGCGGTAGTCCGCCTCGCTGGCCCAACGCACGACGGTGTACACCCGGGTGCCGTCGGTGCTCAGGTAGAAGCGAGCCGACTGGTAGCCAGGATAGAAGCGCACCCAGCGCTCCTGGATCTCTGCGAAGGCCGCTACGAACTCCCGTTGGGTGTCGGGGCCGTCAACCGTGTAGTCGATGATCGAGTTGAAGCTGACATCGGCGCTCACGTACGCACTCCTCATCATGCAGGGCAGGCTGCCGCCATCCTGCAACCTCAACCGACGTTGACATCAAGAGTGGGATCCGTTCACTGACCTGCCGCCGTAGAGGGCCATGAAGACCCGGTCCCGCAGGATCTCGTACTGCCGGCGGCACCGTACCGGTGGGCCCGGCGGACGTTGCTGAACCTGACCGCCGACAACGACTTCCGGTGGCCGGAACTGGTCAGCCGTCAGGTCCACCTCACGACCGTCGGCCAGCCGGTTCCAGTAGTGGTGGCCGACCTTGGCGTCTCCGGCGAAGACTGGTCAACCCAGGTCCTCACCGAAGACGAACCCGGAGTATTCACCCTCAACCCGAAACGGACCTAACACTCCGAACCACCCTCTCAGTGCGTTCGATCTTGTCGGATCTGCCTACGTCACGACGACCTGAGTGATCGCCCGACGCGCAGCCGACGACTGCCAGACCGCGCGTAGCACATGTGCTACGCTGGGTGTATGAGTGAAGTGGGGCTGCGGGAGATGCGGCAAAACGCCAGCGACCTGGTACGTCGGGCGCAGGCGGGTGAACGGGTGACGATCACTGTCGCTGGCCGCCCGGCAGCCGTGCTCGGCCCGGTCAGTCCTCGAACCTGGCGCGAGTGGGACGACCTTGCCGGCGTGTTCGACCAAGCGACCGACCCCGCGTGGGCAGGCGATCGGGATCTCCTGGACGACACCGTCACCGATCCGTGGGTTCAGCGGTGAGTCGCGGCATCCTCGATACCAGCATCCTGATCGCCAACGACGTCACCCCTATTCCCGGTGAACTGGCTATCAGCGTCGCCAGCCTCGCCGAACTTCAGTTCGGAGTCCTGATCGCGAAAACCGCCGAGGCGAGGGCGCTCCGGTTGGCGCGGCTGAGCGCCATCCAACGCCGATTTGATGCGCTGCCTATCGACGACGCCATCGCCGACAGCTACGCACGACTAGCCGCGCGTGTCGTCGAGACCGGCCGTCAGCCGCGAGCCAGGGTGATGGACCTTTTCATCGCCGCAACCGCCCATGCTCACGACGCCGCCGTCTACACCCGCAACGCCGACGACCTCGCAGGCCTCGAAGACCTCATCACGATCCGCACCATTTGACGTGATTAACTATCCGGATTTGCCGCGAGCCCCGCGCTAAGCAGCGTCCCGCTGAGCCTCGATCCACCGACGCAGTTCGTGATGGTCGCGTTTGAATAGTTCTGATATCGGGTGGTTTTGGGGTACGGCGGAATCGCCGATTACGTGGTCGGTTTGCTCCGGGCAGGTTGTGTTGGAGTGGAGTGGGGTGGGGTTCGTGGCCTGTGGTCGGGCCGCCTGGTCAGGGTCGGGTCGCCCGGAGGGATCTCACCTCCGGGCTCCCACGGAACGGAGCGTGACAGTCTCCCGTCACTCCGCTCTTACCACCCTGGCCGTCATCAGAGGGTTACGTGCCCAGGCCCAGTGCGCGAAGTAGCGTGGGTGCTGCGTGATGAGGCGTTCCCACACGATTCGCGCCTTGCGGCGTGGTCGTAGCCGTCGATACTTCTTGCGGATCCAGCGCACCAGGTAGGAGTTGATGCGCGCCAGGAGTGTGTAGAGCTCGGAGCGGTAGAACCGTCCGTAGTAGCTCATCCACCCGCGCACGACGGGGTTGATCATCTCGGCGAGTTCGGCCCAGCTCAGGTCCAACCGGCGGTGGATCCGCCAGCGTCGGACGGTGCGGCTGAGTCGCTTGAGAGCATCCGTGCTGATCGCCGGGAGGAACGCGGTAAACACGCGCCCGTGGCGATCTTTGGCCCCGCGAGGACGGAACGTGTACCCGAGGAACGTGAACGAGGTGTCCGGATTGGCGCCTCGCCGGTTGGTGTCCTTGCAGTACACGATCCTGGTCTTGTCCGGGTGCAGGCGCAGCCCGACCTCGACCATCCTGTCCTCGATCGCCTGCCGCACCAAGCGGGCCTGGCGTTCGCTGGCGCAGTGCACCACGGCATCGTCGGCGTATCGCTCGAACGGCACGGACGGAAACGTCCGGACCATCCAGGTGTCGAACGCGTAGTGCAGGAACAGGTTCGCCAGCACGGGCGAAACCGCGGACCCTTGCGGGGTTCCCCGGTCTCGGGGTTGCAAGCTGCCGTCGGGTTGCTGCATCGGGGCGGTGAGCCACCGCTTGACATACAGCAACACCCACGGCAAATCGGTGTTCGTCTCCACCGCTTTGATCATGAGGTCGTGGTCGACGCTGTCGAAGAACGCCTGGACGTCCAGATCGACGACCCAGTCGTAGCGCCAGCACCGTTGCCGGCACGCCGCTACCGCGTCCAGCGCCGACCGTCGCGGCCGGTATCCGTACGAGTCGGGGTGAAAGATCGGCTCGACCTTCTCCTCGATCCTGCGGGCTACCACCGTCTGCGCCACTCGGTCACCCACAGTGGGCACCCCGAGTGTTCTGACCCCACCCTGCGATTTCGGTATCTGCACCGCTTTCACAGGAGGCGGGAAGTAACTGCCCGAGGACATCCGATTCCAGATCTTGTAGAGATTGCCTTTCAGATCTTTCTCGAACTCCCCCAGGCTGACCTCGTCGACCCCTGGTGCCCCCTTGTTCGCCTTGACTCGATCGTACGCCTCCAAGACTTCCCACTTCGAAATCTCGAACGGTTTCTCTGACAACGTCAGCTCGCTCCCCACAGTTCCTCCCGGAACGTTTGTCCCGGTTGACCAGACGAACCAACTGTGGATGGCCCGGCCCCTTCGCTCCACCCCGATTGCCGGGGCTTCATCACTACTACGGGCCAGTCCGCCAGCGTGTCTCGCATCGGTACTCACACCTCGCGGGCACATCCCGCTCGGCTACTCCCTCTCGCCCGAGTCTTCGGGACGGTATCGAGACACGCCTTCCCACGTTCCATGCAGAAGCCGCAGATCAGGCTCATGCCGCCTCCATGCCGGGCACCGTCTGGCCAGTCATCGGGCATCCGCCAGACTTATCCCGCAGCCAATAACCAGGACCACGGTTCTGATGCCACTTAAAACGTAACGACACGTCAACAGCGGTTCGGTTTCACTCATCTTCCTGATCCCCACCTGACACCTCTTACGGCGCCTTTTCCACATCGCTCACCACGACGGTCTTCAGCCAACGCAGCATGTGGTGGTTTGAAGCCTCCTCCCGAAAGGCGACTTCGAAGGGCCAACCTTCATCTCCTGCACAGCATCGATTCTTGAAAATCGCTCCTACCTACATTGCGATCACCATTCCTCGTTCGTGGCACACGTCATTGCGTAGTTGGGTAGCTGCTGGTCACGGTGGTGATGAGGTCGTGTGGGCGGCGGTTGGCGCGTCGGGTGGCTCGGGCGATGTTGGTTTCGCCGTTGCCGCGGTGGAATGCGATGGCGGTGTTGCGGAGGACGGCTGCGACGGCGGGTTCGGTGCCGGTGCGGGCTCGGTGGGCGTCTTCGCCGAAGGTCGCGTCGCGGATCCAGTGCAGCCGGTTCTCGATGTGCCATTCCAGGCGGGCCCATTGCTGCAGGTCAGCGGGCTGGGCGTGGGCGGCGGGCAACGAGGCCACCAGATAGACGGTCTCTCGTGTGCGTTTGCCGGCCATGGTGCGGGTGCGGGTGATCCGGACGGCCTGCTGGGCGTGGGGGAAGCCGATGCCGCCGGGTGTCTGCAGGGTCAGCGCCTTGACGGTGCGGGTCTCGCGGCGGCCGTGTCCGGTGTCGCGGTGTTGGTCTCCGATCGGCCCCTGGGCCCAGGGCAGCCGTTTGAGTTGGGCGTACAACCTCGGCTGGTTGGCCTTGACCGACACGTACAGGTCCCCGCCGGCAGCGGCGACGGCTCGGGCGTGGGCGACCTGCGTGTGCAGGGCGTCCGCGACTATCACCACCCCGGTCAGGCTGCCCAGCCGTGCCGTGACCTGTTCCAGCAGCGGGGCGAACGCGGGGATTTCGTTCGACTTCGCCGCGACCTGGACCTGCGCCAGGACCACACCGGTCGACGTGTCGTAGGCCGACAGCAGATGCACCCGTCCCTCGGTCAGGACCGCGCCGCGCAGCACCTTGCCGTCCACGGCGATGACCCGCCTGATCGGCGGCGGCGCCGACACCCGCGAGCACAGCCAGTCGGCCAGGACCGCCGTCAGCGTCTCGGCGTCGACGCGGACCAGCAGCCGCCACACCGTGGTCAACACCGGAACCCTGCCGGTGAACCCGAGCCGACCCCACGCCGGCGCATCGAGATCATCGACCCAGTCGCCGATCGCAGCGAACGTATTGGCTCCGGCCATCACCGCGCACACCGCGACCGCAAGCACACTCGCCAAGGGATACCGGACACCACGCGGGTCACGCGGATCGGGAACCCGCGCCAGGGCCTCCAACAGGCCAAACGCCTCACCGTCAGCAGCCGGAGAGCCGGACGGGGCAGGGGCATGCTGACGGATCACGTCGATCAGCGATGATGACATGCGCGGGTGTGGTCCTTCTCGGTGTCATGTTGTCTCAGCAACTCCATGATCACCGACGGACCGCACCCGTCCTACGTCACCCTCCAATCAGTCCGATGCCCCCGCGAAAGCCCAGGTCAGAAACACCCTCAGGCGACTACGCAAAGCCCCTGCCTGGCAGCAGGCTCGCCTCGATCGACGGCCCACCGGAGAACCGGCCCGCACCGACGTCCGCGACGTTTTCAACGCCATTTTCTACGTCAACCGGACAGGGATCCCGTGGAAGCGCCTTCCCCATGACTTTCCGCCACACACCACGGTGTACTACTACCATGCCGCCTGGCGCGATGAAGGCATCTTCGCGCAGCTCAACGTCGACCTGACCGCGCTGGCGCGAGTCAAGGCCGGCCGCGATCCGCAGCCCACCGCCGCCGTCATCGATACACAGAGCGTGAAGACGTCCACCAACCCGCCGACGTCGACGCAAGGAACCGACGCAGCCAAGAAGATCGTAGGCCGTAAGCGCAGCGTAGTCACAGACACCTTGGGGCTCCTTCTGGTGGTCATCGTCGTGGCCGCGTCCGTGACCGAGAACCGTGCCGGAATCGAAGCCCTGGACCAGCTCAAAGCCGCCTACCCCACCGTCGTCAAGACCTGGGTGGACGCCGGCTTCAAGAACCAGTTCGTCGAACATGCCGCCACGCTCGGTATCGACACCGAGATCGTGCCGCGCAACACCGAAACCCGGGGCTTCCATGTCGTGAAACGGCGCTGGGTGGTCGACTGACTGATGTTGCATCGCAGGCTCGCCCGCGACTGCGAGACCCGCCCAGCGGCTCCGAAGCCATGATCCACATCGCGATGATCGACAACGTCAGCCGCCGGATAACGGACGAAACAACACCAACCTGGAGAGGGACGTACTAGTAGATCAAGTATAAATCGAACGCCTCTCAGTCCGGGGTGTCGAGGTAGCGAGCTGCGACGGCCTCCACCACCATGACTACACCGACTTCTGCAGACCCCACCCGGAGCGGGGGAGATCGGCCAAGAGCAAGTTCACGGCACGGGAGTCGAGATGCCAGGTAGCAAGGCTGGGCTGAAGGCGACCGCGACCGGACGGACTCCTCGCGGAGCTCGCGTTCGGGGTGCGGTGCCCACCCAAGTACGCTCTGTACGTTCCGGTGCGCCATTCGTCTGCTCTCACAGCCGGTGGCCCGCCTCGGTCGTCCGCCCACGGATGTGCGGCCACTTCACGGCGTGCCGAACAACGAACGGCCGGACGCGATGGAGGCGGGGTTGGTGGCAGTCCTACGGGTGACGACTCGCAATGCGCGGTTCCAACAGTGGGAGGCGCTGTTGAGTAATCGCACCAAGCGACAGCGCGGCGGCGAGTTCCTCGTTCAGGGCGTCCGACCCATCAGGATGGCGATCCAACTCGGGTGGCAGGTCCGCCAGGTTCTGTACAACGCGGATGCGCACCTGTCGACCTGGGCGCACGAAACCCTCGATGCGACCCGCGCGACTAAGGTAGCCGTTGCCGGCGAGTTGATGTTCGAGTTGGGCGGCAAGATGGACGACGCACCGGAGTTGCTCGCCATCGTGGCGATGCCCGACGACGACCTATCTCGGATCCCGACTAGCCCCGACATCCTCGCGGTCGTGTTCGACCGGCCCACCAGCCCCGGAAACATCGGGACGCTGATCCGGTCGGCGGACGCCTTCGGCGCGAGTGGCGTCATCGTCACCGGCCATGCCGCCGACGTCTATGACCCCAAGTCGGTACGGGCCAGCACGGGCTCGCTGTTCTCAGTTCCCGTGGTCCGCGTGCCGTCACACCGGCCGGTCCTCGACTGGGTCGAGACGATTCGAGTAGACGGCGTCGATGTACGAGTCGTGGGAACCGACGAGCACGGTGAGGCTCAGGCAACGGAGTACGACTTCACCCAGCCGACTCTGATGCTGGTCGGAAACGAGACGACCGGGCTCAGCTCGGCTTGGCGTGATGCCTGCGACCACCTTGTCCGGATACCCATGGCAGGGATGGCCAGCTCGCTGAACGCCGCTACAGCCGGGTCGGTTGTCCTGTACGAAACGGCACGCCAAAGAGCCACCAAAGAGCGCGCATAGAGAACACCTCGGCCCCATAACCAAAAAATGGCTGGAGTCCTGACGTGTCCGTGGAACTGGCGCCAATCACGCTCGCCATATGCAGCAACAGGCCGCCCCTTCTTCCGAAATGTCATTCAGTCGAATTTTGGCCTACGCGGTCCGGACGATCGAATTATCGTCGTCATGGACGGCATACCAGTCGCACCCGACTTCGACATCCTGCCACCCGCAGTTGCGGTAATCGCCAAAAACACGAATCGCGGGCTCGCGCACAGCCGGAATCGGGTCTTGAAAAGTGCGTCACGAGGCTCGTCATCTTCTTGGACGACGATATCGTCGCCATTCACGAGGCCGTGGAATGCGCAAGGGCAGCGCTGTCGCGCGGGGCTGGTGTTATCGGCGCTCGCGTCACCGCGGATTTTCAAAGCTGCCGCCCTCCTTGGTTCCTCAGCGCGGGCCAGCTGCACTATCTGGGCTCCCACAGTCGGATTGCCGCTGTTTCTGTCTGGGGCGGTTTCTTAGGCATGGACATCGAACGCATACGCCTGCTGGGAGTTGATTTCGACGAGCGACTCGGAAGAACAGCTGGGACGCTGGGGTCGGCGGAGGACACCACATTCGTGCGGACTCTCGTTTCGCGAGGTGGGCCGCAAGAGGTTCTTCCAGGTGTCGAGGTTCGCCATCTCATCCCAGCGAGCCGGCGCCGGCTCGCGTATCTACTCGCCGTGTGTTCTGGCAGGGCCGCAGCGGACACAGGCGTCATGCTGTCCGCGGAGGCCTTCGCAAGGAATGGTTGGGCCTGACCCGGTTTGACGGACATCCCAGCTCAGAGGGGCCGTGGGCCTCTCGGGAGGATGTTCATCATGGAAGGCATGGGTAAGAGACCACGCCGGCCGCGTCGGGCGTTCACGCCGGAGTTCAAGGCGGAGATCGTCGAGGTGTGCCGGCGGGGTGACCGCACTGTGGCGCAGGTCGCGAGGGATTTCGACCTGACCGAGACCGCGGTGCGGGACTGGGTCAAGCAGGCCGATCTCGACGCCGGCACCCGCAGCGACGGGTTGACCAGCGACGAGCGCGACGAGCTGGCGCGGTTGCGGCGGGAGAACCGCCGCCTACGCGAGGACGTCGACATCCTCAAACGGGCCACGGCTTTCTTCGTGAGGGAGACCCGGTGAACGTGTACCCGTTCATCGAGGCGGAGCAAGCGCGGCCCGGCGGGAACGTGAGGCGTTCCTGCCAGCTGCTGAAGGTCTCCCGGTCCGCCTACTACCAACACCGCACCGGCGGCCCGTCGCGGCGGGAGCGTGACGACGCCGAGCTGACCGCGACGATCACCCGGATCCACGCCGACTCGGCCGGCACCTACGGTGCCCCGAGGGTGCGTGCCGAACTCGCCGCGCGTGGGCGGCGGCACTCCGGTAAGCGGGTGGCCCGGCTGATGCGCACGGCTGGGTTGCGGGGGCGGGCGCCGAGGCGGTGGCGCACGACCACCGTGCCCGACCCGTCGGCTGCTCTGTCGGCGGACCTGATCCGCCGGGATTTCACCACCGCCGCTGGCGGGGTGGACAGCCGCTGGTGTGGGGATATCACCTACATCAACACGTGGGAGGGCTGGTTGTACCTGGCGGTCGTGATCGACATCGCGTCACGTCGGGTGGTGGGCTGGGCCACCGCCGATCATCTACGTACCGATCTACCCGCCCAGGCGTTGACCAACGCGATCGCCGTCCGCCGTCCGACCGGGTCGGTGATCTTCCACAGTGACAGGGGCTGTCAGTACACCAGCGCCCAGTACGCCCGCCTGGCCGGTCGGCACCGGGTGCGTCTGTCGGTCGGGGGCCGGGGTCAGTGCTGGGACAACGCGGTAGCCGAGTCGTTCTTCTCCACGATCAAGACCGAACTGCTCGACCGGCGGGCGTGGCCCACCCGCGCCGCCGCCCGCACGGCGATCTTCGAATGGATCGAGGGGTGGTACAACACCCGCCGACGGCATTCCACCCTCGGCTACCTGAGCCCGGCCGAGTACGAGGCGACCACCTATTCCACCAGACCAGCCAGCCGCGTAGCGTGAGACCAACTTATCGACCCTGTCCGTCAAACCGGGTCAACCCCAGGTCGCGCAACTGGCAGGCAGAACGCTCCACGCCGCGCCGGGCAACCCTTTCCGCGTTGTTCGGGGCTGTGGTGGTGGCCGGCGTAGTTTGCGAGGCTCTGGCCGATGGCTATCGCCGGCAGCACCCACATATGAGCCGGCCTAGCGGTTCTCGATGAGAGGTACAGGATGGCCTACCGGTTCGAGACGGTTGGACGCAACTACGCGGATCTTGCAAGCGGCTCCGTTCTCCACTCAGCTCCAGGACACCCGGCTTTCCCCGTCCGGCTAGCCTCCGAGATGTTTCTCCGGGGCCTAGCTGCCCTCGGCCCACACGGACCAGTGACGATCTGGGATCCGTGCTGCGGAAGCGGCTATCTGTCCACCGTGTTGGCGTTCCTGCACCGCCGAAAGGTGAGCGAGGTGATCGCCTCGGACATCGATGATGGCGCGGTAGCCCTGGCCCGGCGAAACCTTACGCTGCTCACCCAGGCAGGTCTAAGCGCCCGAGAAGCGGACCTCGCCGAGCTGGCGGCGAGGTACGGCAAGTCCTCACACGAGGAAGCGGCGGAGGCGGCCGATCGCCTCCGCCGGCGGCTCGCTGACGACGGTGGGGACGTCTCGAGCGTCGCCCAGGTGGCGGACGCGTTCGACCCCACTCAGCTCGGTGCGGTCCTCGACGGACGTACCCCTCGCATCGTCATCACCGACGTTCCGTATGGCGAGCAGACCGAATGGCATGGCACGAACGCCGAGTCGGGTACGGCTGGGATGGTGCGCGCCGTCGCATCAGTGCTACCGGCCGATGGTGTGATCGTCATCGCCGCGCGGGGAAGGCGGGTGCCGCTCGGCGACGATGTCCGACCAATCCACAAGTTCAAGATCGGGACACGGGCGGTTGCCCTGCTGAAGGCCGGCCAGATCGAAAAATCCCCCGTTCAGCGTCAACTGTGAGGGAGCGGAGAGCGAGACCCGACGAGTTTCAACGCCGGGCGACGGAACTCCCCTGGCTTCGTTCGCAACTCAGTGTCGCGTCCAGCTCGGCGACGGGGAGCGGCGACTCGGTATCAGGCCCATGTCAGACGGAATATGAATCGCATATCTCAAACAAGCGGACATTGCCCGCCAACTTTGGCGGTGTCATATCACCACTCAGCTAACTCACCGGACGAATGGGATGCGCCACAAATGGGCCATACCCGGACAGCATTTCGCCTCGTGCACTCTGGCATCCGTCTGTAGGATTCTCTCCACAGCCCAACACCCCAGTTGCCATCGCCCGTTCGGTTGATTGTTCAGTTGGTGCTCTCCATCGATCCGCAGGTCGTGAACGTCCTGCCGCTGCACCCACTCCTCTGTTGGCTTTACGCACACGGTTCACGTTCGACCACCCCTAGTCACGGGCTGACACTCATGTCAGGATGACGTAGCGATCGCGCTTCTGGCCCGTACTCTCCGAAGTAGAGGCTCACTGATGACCGGGAACGCCAAGGTAGGCATGGCTTTCGTGATTTTCGCAGCGGGGGTGAGCTTTCTAATATCTCTCGCTGGTTCTTCACTGAAGAGCACCGTTCAGGTCTTTTTCCTGAGCATCGCGGACAGCTTCGACGTCAGCCGCGGTAGTCTGGCGATCGCAACCACCCTGTTCGCTGTGGTCTCCGCGGTGACGTCATCGGTGATCGGGCATCTCGCCGACCGGATCGGCGCGATCCCGGTGCTGGCGATCGGTGCCGCCCTGAACGGCGTCGTGCTGCTGATCAGTGCCACGGCCACTGAGTTGTGGATGTTCGTCCTCGCCTATGGGGTGGTGGGTGCTGTCGCGGTCACGATGCTCTCCTTCGTGCCGCTGGGCGTGCTGGCTGGCCAACTGTTCCAAGGTCGCAACAGTGGGCTGTTCTACGCGTTGCTGACCAACGGTGCCGCGGTTGGTTTCATGGTGCTAGTGCCTCTGTGGGCACACCTGGACAACACCATGTCCTGGAACCAGGTGTTGTTCGCCATCGGCGTGGTCTTTCTCGTGGTCCTGCTGCCGCTGTCCCTGGTGCTGGTACGCCTGTCCACCGGCCGGAAGTCGGCCGAGACGGTACCGAGAGTTTCGCTCTGGAGCGCGACGGCCACGACCTTCCGCCATCCGCAGATCCGCGCGCTGGTGCTGGCCTTCGTGGGTTGTGGAAGCACGATGGCTTTTATTGACGTGCACCTATTCCCTCACCTGCATGACCATGGCATCTCTGATTCGGTCGGCGCCTCAGCGGTGGCGGTCCTGGGTGCGTTGGAGATTGTCGGCGCACTGGCCGCCGGGCGACTGTGCGACCTCGGCTGGACGCGGGCCACGCTGGTCGGCGCGTACGCGATGCGTGCCACCGCCATGGTCATGCTGCTGTTCGTCGGTTCCCCGGTGACCGTTATCGCCTTCGGTGCGGTCTTCGGCGTGAGCTATCTGGCCACTGTGGTCGCCACGACCGTGTGGGTGAACCGAACCCTACCGCCCGGAATGCGCGGCACCGCCCTGGGCGTGCTCTGGGCAGTTCACATGCTGTCTGTCGCGGCGACCAGCCAGATCGGGGCGGTTCTCGCCGATCTGCAGCACAGTTACACCATCACCATCGTCGCGTCGGCGGTGCTGACCGCCGCCGCTGTCGTCTTGGTGGCTGTTCAGCCCAGCCCGGACGTGGCCACTATTGGTGACGCCCCAACGGAGGAAAGTGTACAGCCTCCCGTCGAAGTCTGACGGACCATTCGCGGTCTTTGTTTTTAGCGTCGACTCAATCGATCTGGTCGATGTGATCGACCCTGGTGGGATTCGTTCGTGAACCCGCGTGCCCAACACTGAAGCTGCTTGACTATCGGCTTATCTCTATCGTCTGTAGCCACAGCGATACGGTTTCGTCTATGGAGTTGCCATGCGTATGTGTGATCGGTGGGCTGTGGGGCGTACACACTTCGGCTCGCATTCTCATAAAAGCTGACCCGATGCGGACATCAATGGCTGTCGTCGGCGGAGGGCTTGCCGGTTCTCTGCTCGCCCTGCGGCTCGCCGAGCGGTTCGGGGGGCCATCCGTCGATCTGTATCTCGGTGCGGCGACGCAGGGCCGAGACGCCACCGTCGCCTCCGGTGGAATGGTCCGAGGCTTCGAGACCGACCTCGACGAGTGTCGCCTAGCAGCGGACAGCCTCGCCGAGCTTCGCCGTGACCCCGCGCTCACCCACGCGAGCGGGTATCAGGAGTCGCCGTCTCACTACTTTCTACGCCCTGAGGTTGATCCCGACCACCAGCTCGCCCTGTTAGACGACGTGCTCGGCGGCTCCGCCCGACTGCTGCCAGCCGGACAGGTTGCGCGGACCCTCGGGCTCGCCGCCCGGCCGGAGGGCACGTTCGCGGTCGTCGAGCAGCATGCGGGCCACATCCGCCCGGATGCGCTGCGCAGCTACGCCATCACCCGGGCCGTCGCGTCGGGTGTTCGGACACATCACGAGGCGGTCACCTCAGTCGAGGCCGGGCCTACCGTAACGGTCGACGGCATGGTTCGACATCACGATGTGGTGGTAGTCGCGGCCGGTGCGTGGAGCAGCGCACTGCTATCCGGGTCGATGCGCACCCGACGAATTCAGTACGGCGTCTACCCGCTGGCCAGACCCCGTCTCGGTTGTCTCGTGGACGACATGTCCACCCTGTACGGCCGGCCTTGGGGAACCGGGTCAACTCTGCTCGGTGTCGCCACTTCGGCCTGGGGGGCGGCTCCGGGGGACAACCGCCCCGATCCGGCCTACGAGGGTCCGGCATCGGAGGCCGCCCGCACCGTTCTCGGCTTCGACGGGCCGCTACCGCCGCCACGTTGGTCGGCCGCTGGCGTGGATTGTTTCGCTGACCACGGCGGGTTGCGGCTGCGCTCGGTCGAGAACGTGTCGGGCGTCTTCAGCTTCACCGGTGGCGCGGGGAGCGCCGCGAAGAGTGCTCTGGCGTCGAGCCGACTGGCCGCCGTAACGGTGTGCGAGGCGGTCGACGGATAACCGTCACAAATGCCATGCCCGGTGCCGGCCTGCCGGGAACCGGGCGACCAGGCGTAGAGATGAGGGGCAGCATGGAAACACACATGTCAGTGGTCGCGGTGGGAGCCGGTCCCGCCAACCTCGCCCTTGCCGTGGCAGTCGAGGAGATGGCTCCCGACCTGGCCGAGGAAACCCTGCTGGTGGAGCAGCACGACGACATCGCCTGGCAGCGCGGGATGCTGTTGCCGTGGACCCAGAGCCAGGTCGGCTTCCTCAAGGATCTCGTGACACTGCGCAACCCGCGCAGTCGGTACTCCTTCGTCAACTACCTGCACTCGATCGGCCGCCTGGACGACTTCATCAACCTCGGCTCGTCGCTACCGTTCCGGCTGGAGGTCTCCGCGTACCTGCAGTGGGTCGCCAAGTCGCTGGAGCGGGTGCAGGTCGAGTACGGGCGCTCGGTGACCGCGATCACGCCGATGTCGTCGCGTGGCGACGGGATATCGGATCTCTGGAAGGTGCAGTTCGACACCGGCGAGGTGATCCGAGCCAGGAACGTGGTGATCGGAGTCGGCCGGGTCGCCCGGATTCCCGGTACCTTCCAGGACCTACCCACCGACCGGCTGATACACAGCACCGATTTCGTCAGTCGGGTGACGCAGGTCGACCCGGAGGCGGTACGGCGGGTCGTGGTCGTCGGTGGGGCGCAGAGTGCCGCCGAGATGCTGTGGACGATGTACCAGCGGTTCCCAGCCACCGAGTGTCGGATGCTGATGAGGTCAGCCGGGCTGCGAGGTTACGAGAGCAGCGCCTTCACGAACGAGCTGTACTTCCCGTCGTTCGTCGACCAGTTCCACGCCGGCTCCGCCGAGACGCGGGCCCAGTTGTTGCAGGAGATGCACCGGACGAACTATGCCGGACTGGCCCCCGGGATGCTCGACGCGTTGTATCGCCAGATGTATCAGGACCGGCTGACCGGCGACACGCGGATCGTCATGCACACACTCACCGACGTGCTCGCCACTCGGATGGAGGACGACGAAGTCGTGTTGACCGTGCATGACCGACTACGAAGGACAACCGACGAGCTGCGCGCCGATCTGGTGCTTCTGGGCACCGGCTTCGAGCAGGACAAGCCGTCGCTGATCCGGCAGACCGCCGCATCGGTCGGCGTTCACGACATCGCGGTCGATCGCTACTACCGCATGGTGACAGCGGAATCGGTGACCGCCGGCTGCTATCTGCAGGGTGTCAACGAGGAGACCCATGGCATCGCGGACTCGCTGATCAGCGTACTTGCGGTCCGCGCCGGCGAGATCGCGACCGACCTGCTCTCCCCCCGGGCCGGTACATCGGCGCTGGCCGTCACGGCGGCCAACGGCCTGTCCACCGAAGGAAAGGGCGACTGACTCATGGAGATCCGCAAGCTCAACCACCACGGTCTCAAGCTCGACAACGGGCTGCAGGCACAGCGGTTGATGCCCTGGGAGGCGTTGAATGCCCCATTCGAGGGCTCCTGGTGCATTGTGCCGCCCGGTGCCGAGTCCGGGGCGCACGGCCACCACGAGTACGAGATCTGGATCGCGATGACGGGCGAGGCGGAGCTCATCACCGACGCCGGCGTGACGTCGTTCGTCGCGGGAGACATCGTGCACTTCCCGCCGCAGGAGCGGCACCAGGTGGTCAACCGCGGTGACCAACCGTTCCAGATGTACGCCATCTGGTGGGACGGTGAGATGGCGGACCGTTTCGTCGAGCGCAACCAGGCTGCGTCGTGAGCCTGGACGAACCTCCGGTAATCGTAGTTCCGGCCACACCCACGTCCAACGGGGGCCTGCACGTCGGTCACCTGGCAGGGCCGTACCTCGCCGCCGACGTCTACGCCCGGTACCAGCGTGCCCTGGGCCGGTTCGTCGTTCACACGACCTGCACCGACGACAGCCAATCGTTCGTGGCGACGCGGGCCGCGAGCCTGGGCATGGCCCCGGCGGACCTGGTTCGTGATGCCACTGCTCGGATCGGGCAGGCGTTCACCGCGCTGGGTGCCACCCTGGTCGGGCTGCCGCCGATCGACGAAACCTACCGACGCACCGTGCTCGACTTCGTCACCGCGCAGCACCAGGCGGGCGCTTTCGAGCTGCGTACCGTCCGCTTCCCGTTCTCCCGGCGGGCCGGAGTCTGCCTGTACGACGCGCTCGTCTCCGGTACCTGCCCGACCTGCCTGGCGCAGAGTTCGGGCGGCGCGTGTGAGGCATGTGGGCACCCGAACAACTTCGACGAACTGCTCGACCCGTCCTACACCCTCGACCCGACGGACGACGTCGAGTTCCGTGAGGTGGAGATCCTCGTGCTGCCGTTGGAGCGGCTGCGCGACGAACTGACCGACTACTACGCCCGGCACACGCCGCAGTGGCGGCCGAACGCCCGCGACCTCGTCATGGAACTACTGGCCAATCCACTACCGGACGTGCCGGTCACCGTGCCCGGCCGATGGGGGCTGCCGGCGCCGTTCGCCGAGACTCCCGGGCAGCGGTTGTACCCGTGGATCGAGGCGATGCCGGCGGTCATTTACAGCACGTGGTGGTCGGCAGGCAAACTCGGTCGGCCGGCCGAGCGTACCGACCAGTTGTGGTTGGCCGACACCCGGCCGACGATCGTCTACTTCCACGGCTACGACAACGTCTTCCACTGGGGGATGCTCGACCTCGCCATGCTGCTGTCGCATCCGCAGCGGTACGCCATCCCGACAGTGACCGTGACCAACGAGTTCTACGAACTGGACCGGTCGAAGTTCTCCACCAGCCGTAACCACCTGGTCTCTGCCATCGAACTGCTCGAACGCGTGCCCCGCGATTTGGCGCGGTTCTATCTGGCTCTCACCGCCCCGGAGTTCCAACGCACCAACTTCACCGAGACCGACCTGCGGTACACGGTCACCACCCGGCTGGTGGAGCCCTGGAACCGGCTGGCCACCGCGCTGGACGAGTTGACCATTCCGGACGGCACGGTTCTGCCGGTGAGTCCAGCCGGGCTCGCCCGGGCCCGAACGGTCGCCGACCGGCTGGGCCGGCCCTACCAAGATGACCGGTTCAGTCCGAGCCGGGTCGCCGACACGATCGCCACCCAGCTGGACCGACTGGCGCGTCACCGGATCGACTCGGACAACGCGGCCGAAGTGTTGTCCCAGGTGCAGACCCTGCTCGCGTACGCCGCTCCCCTTCTGATCGACGTCACCGACTCGCTGGCCGTTTCCGGCGTGCCACTCCGCATCGCAGAGAGGGCCGTGGACAAGGTCACGATGTTCCGGTTGCCGATGCTGTCGGCAACGTTCGACCAGCCGTCCCCGGCACCGCACGAGCATCGTAGGAGGACCAGATGAAGCTACTCGCCATCGAGGCTCGCCAGTATCTGGAGTACTACCTGTCGCGTTATGCTCAGGTAGAAGCCTTAGGCGCAACCCTGTACGTGCTCAACGGTGAGGGCGAGCCGGAATTCTGGCCCGCCGAGCGGTACCGGGTGGTCGGCTCCCGCCACATCGACGACATCATCGCCGTCAGCAAACAGTGGCACCAAGCCGAGGGTTTCGACGGAGTGTTGACCTTCTCCGAGTCGTCGGTGATCACCGTGGCGGCGGTGGCCGAGGCCCTCGGTCTACCCGGTATCGGGGTCGAGACCGCGGTCAGGTGCCGCAACAAGTACTTGATGCGGCAGGCGTACGAGCGGGTCGGTGCGCCCTCCCCGCGCTTCCGGTTGACCAATACGGTGGCCGCCGCACACGCTGCGGCGGAAGAAATCGGATATCCGGTCGTCATCAAGCCCACGCACGGCGCCGCGAGCAACTTCGTGTTCAAGGCAGGCTCCCCGGCCGAGTTGGCCGAGCGGTACGAACAGGCGCAGGAGGGCAGCCGGGACATGGTCTGGGCGCGGTCCGAGCCGGACGGGTTGAACCTCGGACCAAGCGGCCTACTGGTGGAGTCGTTCCTGGACGGTACCGAGCACCTGATGGAGGTGGTCGTCTGGGACGACGAGGTGTACCTCGGCTCGGTCGTCGATCGGATCACCATGGAGGGGCAAACCTTCGACGACGATGTCCACCACGCCCCGACGTCGATGAGCCCGCAAGACCTGGCAGCGGTGCACGAGGCGGTCACCGCCGGGATCCGGGCGCAGGGGCTGCGGCGCAGCGTGGCGCACGCGGAGGTACGGTTCCACGACGGAAGGCCGTACCTTCTGGAGATCGCCGCACGGGCCGGCGGCGGCGGGCTCGACAAGATCGCCAAGTTGACCGCCGACCACGACCCGATCGCGGCCGCCATCGACGTCGCGCGTGGCGTGCGGCCCCGGGTGCGGCACTTCCAGCCCACCGGTACGCACACCGCTTCGATGTGTCTGATCTGTGCCGCCGGAACCATCGGCACGGTGCACGTGCCCGCCGAGGTCAGCGAGTCGGACCGGACGTTCGACCTCAAGATCACTGCCCGGCCGGGTGACGTGATCAAGCGTCCGCCGCACGGCAACACGATCCTCGGGTTCCTCGGCACCACGGGGACCTCACAGCAGGACGCCTGCGCCACGATGATCCGGTTCGCGGACCTGATCGAGGTGGAATTCGCCGACTGATCCTGACCGTGCCGCCAGCCCGCCCCCGTAGCAGCAGGACAGACAGACAAGGACGACCGTTCATGGCGCAGACAGTCGAGGCCGTGGTGTCGCTCGGTCCGGGCCGACCGGTGCAGATTCGCGACGTCGTGGTCCCGGATCCAGGACCGGACGAGGCGACGGTGCGGGTGCTGGCCTGCGGGGTCTGCCACACCGATCTGCACTATCGCGACGGCGTCATCGGCTCCGGCTTTCCGTACCTGCTGGGGCATGAGGCCGCCGGGACCGTCGAGCAGGTGGGCGACAACGTGAGGCACGTCGCTCCGGGTGACTTCGTCATTCTCAACTGGCGAGCAGTCTGCGGGCGCTGTCGCCCCTGCCGACGCGGCGTACCCGAGGCGTGTCTGGACGACTTCACCGCCAGTCGAACGATGACGTTGACCAGCGGGGAACCGCTCGGGCCGGCGCTGGGTATCGGCGCCTTCGCACGGCTCACCTTGGTCCACGCGGGCCAATGCACCCTGGTCGACAAGGCGGTGGACCCGGCCACCGCCTGCCTCCTCGGCTGCGGTGTGATGTCCGGACTCGGTGCGGCGATGCACACCGGAGGCGTCGGACCCGGAGACACCGTCGCAGTGATCGGCTGTGGGGGGGTGGGATGCGCGGCCGTGGCCGGGGCGCGACTGGCCGGAGCGACGACCATCGTCGCTGTCGACATCGACCCACGAAAGCTGCCGGTGGCCACGCGCTTGGGCGCCACCCATGTCGTCGACGCCAGCCGGGAACCGAACGTGGTCGCCCGGATCCGGCAGATCACAGGGGGGCTCGGCGCCGACGTGACCATCGACGCGGCCGGGTTTCCGGAGACCTGGCGCCAGGCCTTCTACGCGCGCTCCATCGGCGGCACCTTCGTTCTGGTGGCTAGGCCAAGCTCGTCGATGCAACTGGATATGCCGCTGCTGGACCTGTTCCTGCGGGGCGGCAGCTACAAGACCTCCTGGTACGGCGACTGCCTTCCCGCCAGGGACATGCCGATGCTGGTCGATCTGCACCTGCAGGGCCGGCTGCCGCTCGATGTGTTCGTCACCGAGCGGATCGGGTTGGGCGACGTCGAGGTCGCGTTCGAGCGCATGCGCCGTGGCGATGTGCTGCGCAGCGTCATCGTTTTCGACTGACCACCTTCCACCTTCGCCGGGCCTGGCCTGTCTCACGTTCAAGGAGTATCCGTGTCCTCACCGCATCCCGAAACTGTCTCGATCAACTATCACGGGCGCCAGTTCCGGCCGATCGCGGACGGCAGCGGGGAGCACAGCCGCGTCGCGACCTACTACCAGGATGGCGACCTGCTCTGGGGCGAGTTCACCGGAGGCCACGCTCGTCGGGGCACCCTCACCGGGCGGTGCCAGCCGGACGGATCGATCGACTTCGCGTACTGCATGGTGCTGGACGACGGACGGATCGTCGTCGGCGAGTGTCACAGCACCCCCGAGATCCTGCCCGACGGGCGCATCGTGTTACACGAGACGTGGCGGCGTCATGGGGTCCACGCCGCCAGCGGCGTGTCTCAGATCGAGGAGATTGCAGGGTCCCCGCCGAACGCACACACCTGACCCACCCGGTTCCGGCCTGCTCGGCACCAACAGGGACCCGGACCGCGATTTCCCACCCCATCACACGTCAGGAGTTCCAGATGACCTCCGTCACCGAGGCCGCCAACCGACCCAGGCTGTTGCTCGTGGCCAGCGGCATGCGGGCGTACCGGGAGTACCTGCTCGCCTCGATCGGCTCTAGTTACCAGGTGCACCTGTTCCACACGGTGGAGCCGACCTGGGAACGTCCCTACCTTGATGGCTGGACCGTACTGGACAGCACCGTCGATGGCCCGGCGATGGCGGCGACAGCACGCGGGCTGCATGACGCCGCACCGTTCGATGGGGTGCTCTGCTGGGACGAGGGACGGATCCACGCGACCGCCCACATTGCACAGGAGTTGAAATGCCGCAACGGTGACCCGATGGTGATCTGGCGGTTACGGGACAAGGCCCAGACCCGGCAGGCGCTTCGCCATGCCGGCGTTCCGCAGCCCGCTTCGGTCGAGGTGAGCACCGTGCAGCAGGCATGCGCGGCGGCTGACTCGATCGGATACCCCATCATCCTCAAGCCCCGTGGGCTGGGTGCCAGCCTCGGAGTCGTAAGGGTGGACGACGCTGAGGCACTGCATCGGTTCTTTCCGTTCACACGGAACACCCGCCCGCCCGACCCGGTCTACTACAGCACCGACGGGCCGGTCCTGGTCGAGGAGTGTCTGATCGGCGACGAGATCAGTGTGGACGCCGTGGTGACCGATGGCCGGGTCGTCCCGATGTTCATCGGCCGCAAGTCCGTAGGCTTTCCGCCGTACGCCGAGGAGATCGGACACCTGGTGGACGCGACAGATCCGCTGCTTGACGACGACGAGTTCCGCGTGCTGCTCCAGCACACGCACGACACGCTGGGCTTCCGCGACGGCTGGACGCACACCGAGTTCATGCTCACTGCCCAGGGGCCTCACCTGATCGAGGTCAACGGCCGGCTCGGCGGCGACCTGATCCCGTACCTTGGAATGCTGGCCACCGGACTCGATCCGGCCCAGATCGCAGCGGCGGCCGCCTGTGGCCGGTCTTCGGCGAGCGTCCCGACCCGGCGACAGGTCGCCGGGGTGCGCTTCTTCTACGTAGACGCCGACGACACGACCATCGGTACGGTGACGATCGACCGCGCGCTGCTACCCGCCGCCGTCGACCGGGCGGTGGTGCTGGCTGAACCGGGCCTTACCGTGTCGCCGCCGCCCAAGGGCACGCTCTGGGGACGGATCGCGTACGTGACGGCGGTGGCCGACACCGCGCAGGAGTGTCGGTCCGCACTCCTGAAAGCGGCGGGGGCCGTACGCTATACCGAAGTCTGAGCTGTGCGCTTCGGATTCCGTCCGACCTGCGCCAACGAAGGACCGAGACTGACAGGGGCGGCTGTGGCCGGTGGCGAGACCTCGTGTCGTCTCGCCACCGGCGTAAAGGTCAGGTCTCGACCGACATGCGGATGGCAGCCGCGATCTTGCGACTGCTCACCGTCTGCAGCATCGTGTAATGGTCGCCGGTGACCCGCATGGTCTGCACGTCGCCGGTCAGCACCCCCTGCCACAGCGCTCGGGTGTCCGGCGACTCCCTGGCGCAGACCACCAAAGCGTTGGCCTCCACCTCTGCCCTCGGTTGGTAGGCGGAGAGCAGATGCATGTGCGCCCGGAACAGCTCGTGCCGGCGGGTGATCTCCTCGCGGACACTCCCAACGGCGGGGAGGGTGCCCTCCAGTTGCGCCACCAACCAGTCGATCTGCCGCTGGGCCGGCAGGTCCCGATCCGGGACCGCGGCCGGGTCGACACCGAGTTGATCGATCGCGTCGGAGACGAAGCGGGCCGCCTTCACCTCCTCGGAGGTGGCCAGCCAGTCCGGCAGTTGGAAGGGCGCGTCCAGCACCGCCAGGAAGGCCACCTGCTCACCGGCGGCCTCCAGCTGGTGTGCCATTTCGAAAGCGACGATGCCCCCCATCGACCAGCCACCGAGGTAGTACGGGCCGGTCGACTGTACTTCGCGGACGATGTTGAGGTAGTCGGCCACCACTTCGGCCAGCGAGTCGGCCGAACTCCCGCGCAGGCCCGGCGCCTCGATGCCATAGACGGTGAACACGTCCGCGAGTTCACCGGCCAGCTGCGCGAGGTTGTAGACCGTCCCGCCGGCCCCGTGCACCAGGAACAGCACCGGCCCACCACCATCGCCAGCGAGCCGGACCAACTGCTTCGGATCGTCGGCGCTCCCAGTCGATCCGCCACTGGACGTGGCGGGGAGCAACTCCGTCTCGTCCAGTGGGGAGTCGGTCAGACCGTGCCGTTCCCGCAGCACGGTGGCGAGCTGGGCAGGGGTGGGGGCGAGGAAGATCGCGGTGACGTCAACGTCCACCGCCAGCTCGTCCCGCAGCCGGGTGACCAGCTGCATGGCCTGCAAGGAGTTGCCGCTGAGGTCGAAGAAGCTGTCCTCCACCCCGACATCGCCTGCCTTGAGTAGGTCGGCGTAGAGGCTGGTCAGCACCGCCTCGATGACGGTACGGGGCGGAGTGTGCTCGCGCTCCTCGTCGTTCTCGTCGGGTGACGGCAGAGCCGCCCGGTCAATTTTCCCGTTGAGGGTGAGCGGGAACCCCGCGAGCACCAGGATATGTGGCGGCACCATGTACCCGGGCACCCGCTGCGAGAGGTGGGCTCGCAGCTCCGCAGGGGTGACCTTTCGGGCGTCGCCGCGTACGTAACCGATCAGCTGTTTCTCACCGGCGCGGTCGGTGTCGACCACCACGAGGGCCTGCGCCACGCCCGGGTGGGACTCGAGTAGCGCCTCGATCTCACCCAGCTCGATCCGCAGTCCTCGGATCTTGACCTGGTCGTCGATCCGGCCGATGAACTGGACACTACCGTCGGCCAGCCGCCGGACGAGGTCGCCAGTCTTGTAGATCCGGTCGTCGGGGTCGTCGCCGAACGGGTTGCGGAGGAACCGCTGCGCGGTGAGCTCCGGCTGGTTGAGGTAGCCGCGGGCCACACCGGGGCCGCCGAGGTGTAGTTCGCCCACCACCCCGACCGGTACCGGGTTGAGCGCCGGGTCCAGGACGTACGCGCGGTAGTTGGGCAGTGGGTGCCCGATGGGCGGCGGGTCGGCGCTGTCCAGGTCGAGGTCCATCATCATCGCACCGACCGAGACCTCGGTCGGGCCGTAGCCGTTGAGGAACCGCAGACCCGGTCGGATCCACTGCTTGACCTGGGCCGTCGACAGCGCCTCTCCCGCGGAGACCAGAACCCGGAGGTCGGGGAATTCCTCGGTGGTCAGGAGGTTGAGTACCGCAGGCGGCATGCAAGTGAAAGTCACCCGCTCCTTACGCATGAGGTCGGCGAGTCGAGGCGGTGACAGCAGTGTCTCCCGCGAGCCGAAGACCGCCGCCGCGCCCGACAGGAGCGCCAGGAACATGTCCATGACTGACACGTCGAAGTTCAGCGAGGCGAACTGCAGGATCCGGTCGTCGGTGCCGAGCGGCCACTTCTCGACCTGACCGATGACGAAGTTGATCACCTGTCGGTGTTCCAGCACGACGCCCTTCGGCCGTCCCGTCGACCCTGAGGTGTAGATGACGTAGACGGCGTTCGAGGGCTCGACTGGGTAGTCTGGGTTGTCCGTGGGAAGAGCGGCCAGGGCTGCCGCCTCCGCGGCCATCGAGAGGACCACCGCTCCGGTCGCCGGAACCACGTCGATGCTGGCGTCGTCGGTGAGTACGACAGGAATCGCGGCGTCGTTCATCATGTACGACAGCCGCTCGGTCGGGTACTCGGGATCCAGCGGCACGTAGCCGCCGCCCGCTTTGAGCACTCCGAGCAGCGCTACGAGCCGGTGCAGGGAACGGTCCATGCAGATTCCGACCAGCACCTCCGGGCCGACCCCGAGCTGGTGCAGCCGTCGGGCCACCTGGTTGGCCCGCTCGTTCAATTCGGTGTAGGTGAGTCGTTCGTCGTCGAGGACCGCTGCGGTCGCGTCCGGATTCCGCTTGACCTGCCACTCGAACCGCTGGTGTAGGCACATCGTGGGGAGGTCGACCCGCGTCCGGTTCCACTCGACGACTTCGCGGTGGTACTCCTGCGGGGTGAGCAGCGGCAGGGCCGACAGGCGCCTGTCGGGGTTCGTCACGACACCGCCCAGCAGCATCCGCAGATGCCCCAGCATCCGCTCGATCGTCTCGGCGTCGAACAGTGCCGTGGCGAAGGAAGCCTCGATCGTCAGTTCGCCCTCTCGCTCGTCGGCTGCGACGTTGAGGTCGAACTTCGCGGCGGCCAGCTCCACCGGGTCGTTCGTCATCTCCAGGCCTGCGACGGACCTTGCCTCGCCCGAATCGGCGTACGTGAATCCGATCTGAAAGATCGGCGAGCGGCTCGGGTCCCGGTCGACGCGCAGTGCCTCCACCATCTTCGCGAAGGGAAGGTCCTGGTGGGCGTACGCCTGCAGGGTGCCCGCCTTGACCCGGGCGAGCAACTCGACGAAGGTGGGGTCACCGGAGAGGTCGGTGCGGATCGGCAGGGTGTTGACCAGGTAGCCGATCATCGGCGCCAGCTCGGTGCGGCTGCGGTTGGCGCTGGCCGTGCCGACCACGATGTCGTCTTGACCGCTGAGCCGGTACAGCAGGGTCTGGAAGGCGGCTACCAGGGTCACGAACAGGGTGGTCTCCTCCTTCCTGCTGAGGCTGCGCAGACCGTCGAGGGTGTCGGCGTCGACCACGACCACCCGCGCGTCACCTTCGAAGCTCTGCACCTTGGGGCGGGGCCGGTCGGTTGGCAGAGGCACCGCCGGCACCCCACGTAGCGTCTCCCGCCAGTACTCGACGAGGCGGTCGAGGGCCGCGCCGCGAAGCCGATCCCGCTCCCAGTACGCGTAGTCGGCGAACTGCACGGGCAACTCAGGTAGCCCGGAAGGCCGCCCCGCCACCTCTGCCTCGTACAGTGCGGCGAGTTCGGACTGGAACACCCCGTACGACCAGCCGTCGAACACGGTATGGTGGGCCACCAGGACCAGCACGTGCAGGTCGGTGTCGAGCCGGGCCAGCCGCAGCCGCAGCAAGGGCCCGGTAGCCAGGTCGAACGGTCGTGCCGCCTCGTCGGCGGTGAAGCGTCGCAGCGCGTCCTCGGCCGTGGCGTCGCCGCTGCTGAGGTCCGTGACCGGCAGCTCGACCGCAACGGGATCGTCGATCTGCTGGACCGGTAGGCCGTCAACCACGATCAGTCGGGTACGCAGCGACTCGTGCCGGGCCACGATGGTGGAGAGGGCCCGCCGCAGAGTGGCAACGTCCAACGCACCGCGCATCCGGAGCGCCCCGGCGACAGTGTAGATGGGTGCTTCTGAGGCGAGTTGCTGGACGAACCACAGCTGTTCCTGCCCCAGCGACAGCGGGGCGTGTACGCCGACTGGCCGTCGCGGGATTGCCGTGGATTGCGCCGGTGCCGTACGGCCCTGCCGCAGTCGCGCGGTGAGCGCCGCGCGGTCGGTCTCCGGCGACTTGCTCTGGCTTGCCATGCTGATGGCTACTCCTGTCTGTCTGACGGGTCGCCGCTCGTGGCGGCGGGTGAGGGCGTGGAGGATCCGGGGGCGGCAGGCTCCTCGGGAGCCGTGGGGATCTCGGTGAGCCGGTAGACCGGTGAGAAGAAGGTCCACAGCAACGGGGTGGTAACACCGACGACGGCGACGACGAGGGCCGAACGGAGACCGACCACGCCGGCCAGGGTCCCGCCGAGCAGTGCCCCGACCGGGGCGGATCCGAACAGGATCATGCGGTAGCTGGCATTCATCCGGGCCAGCAGCCGATTGGGGGTCACTGCCTGACGTAGGGTCAGGGTGCTGACGTTGTAGATCGTCAGACTGGCACCGAAGATCGCCAGCACGGCGGCGAGCAGCATCATGGACGGCACGCTCCCGCTCCTGGGGACCAACAGCGGTAGTTGCGCCAGGCAGGCCGTCACAGTCACCACCAGCAGCGCCCGGCCGAAGCCGAGCGCCTCCCGGATCCGATTACTCAGCAGCGCGCCGACGAGCGCTCCGACCGACCCTGCGCCGACCACGATGCCCAGCTGCGCGGGGCTCAGGCCGAGCTCCCGGACGGCGTAGACGACGAACACGGTGAGCACAGCGTTCTGGAACAGGTTGAAGGTGGCGGACTGGGCGAGCAGCTGCCGCAGCATCGGGCTGCCGAAGACCGTCCGGAGACCCTCTCCGATGGAGGCAGTCACCGAAGGGCGGTCCGCGGGCTGCGCGGGTAGCGGCTCAGGGCGCCGGATCGCCAGGAGCAGCACGGCCGAGGCGAGATAGGTGGCGGTGTCGAAGGCCAGCACGATGGGCGGTTCGAGCAGGCCGACAAGTAGGCCGGCGAGACCGGGGCCGGCGATCCCGGCCAGCGCGAAGCTGGTCTGGATCTTGCCGTTGGCGTCGCCCAGGTGCCGTCGCTCGACCAGCCCCGGCAGGTAGGAGAGAACGCCGACATCGAAGATCACGGTCAGCGCCCCTACCGTGATCGCCACCAGGTAGAGCAGTTCCATGGAGAGCACGCCGGTGAGTGCTGCCAGCGGAACGAGGGCGATCAACGCTGCCCGTCCGAAGTTGCTGTTGATCAGCACTGGACGGCGCCGTACTCGATCGAGCCAGACCCCGGCGAACAGTGAGACCATCACCACCGGCACGTAGCGGGCAGCGTTGAGCAGACCGACTTCGAACGCCGTCGCGCCCAACGTGATGATGGCGACCAGGGGCAGCGTGAACTCGGTGATCTGCGAGCCGAGCAGGGAAACTGTCTCGCCGCTCCACAGCTTGGCGAAGTCCCGGTTACCCAGCACCCCCTTCCGGACGGTGCCGGCGCGCTTCGTGCCTTCGGACCCCTGGTCGGTGGTGGACGTCATCGCCCGGTCCCTTCCCGCTCAGCGGCCGGCTGGAGCGCGCGGAACTGGCAGTCGATGCCGAGATCGCGTAGTCGGCCAAGCCACCTGTCGACCGCATCGTCGGTCGCCGCCTGGTGCAACCCGGGCCGGGCCCGCCCGTCCAGGACCTCCCCCACCCCGATCGCCAGCGGCACCGACACCGTCCGCGCCATCGCACTCTCGACGTCGTTCCCAACCAGGTCCAGCACGTACTCGCCACCCCAGTCCACGCCGTCGTCGCCGGTCAGCCGCAACCCGACGACCAGGACCACCCGATCGCGGTCCTCAGGTGTCGTCGGGTACCGCGTGGCCAGGTCGGCGGCGAGAGCCGATATCTGTGCCTCGTCGCCTGTGGTCAACTGTTCGAAGACCGCAGACCAGGCCGCACGCCAGCCAGCTAGGCGCAGGGTGCCCCGGACGAACCGTTCGACCGTCCAGGCAGCGGGGAACGCGTACTTCGCGACGTAGGGCATGCTGTCCCTGTTGGGATAGACCTCGAACGTCTCGTCGTCCAGGACGAACTCCCGGGTCGCCTCCCACGGACGCTCTGCCGTCTGCTCGATGCCCTCGGCGACGTAACGGGCCGGGGAACGTAGCGCGTTGAGCACTCCGCGCGGGGCCCAGCTGAACCGGTACCTGAACTCGTTGGGCACGGCGGGCAGACCGCCGCAGTACGAGACGAACGCCGCCGACCCCGGGGCAGGACCCGTCGCGGCGATGGCCTGCTGGACGAGGCTGTGCGCCATCAGGTGGTCGATGCCCGGATCCAGGCCCACCTCGGTTAGCACCACGAGGTCGGCCGCCCCCGCTGCGGTTGCGGCCTGTGCGATCTCCGGCGTCAGGTAACTGGAACAGGCGAAGTGGGCCCCGGAGTCAATGGCGGAGCGCAGTAGGGCGAGGTGCTCAGTGGCGGGCAGCATGGAGACCAGGACGTCCCCCGGGCGCATCGCATCGGCCAGGGCGTCGTCGGTCAGCGCGCGGGCCTCCGCACGGCCCGTGAGGCCGAGCCGGTCCAACGTCCCGGCGGCCTGCTCGTCGGTACGCCCCCAGAGCACGAGCCGCTCGGCCTGCTCGCAGAGCAGAGCCAACCCGCTGCCAGTGGACAACCCGGTGCCCACCCAGTGGACGGTGCCGCTGGCCGCTGTCGATTCACCCAACTGTCGACTCCTTCATCTTGCGCGTACGCGTGACCTGCCGGTCGAACGTCTCCTGGCAGCGCCGCCAGACCTCACCGGACGGGTCCTCAAGCGTGGTCAGCAGCGGCGTGAGCTCGGCGGAGAAAGACTCGCTAGCCTCCAGCGGCAGCAGGGATGGCAGGTTGTCGATGGCGATCAGGTCCACTGGCACCTGCCCGGAGCGCAACCGAGCCACAGGCGTGCCCCAGGTGGTGGGACGGTCGTAGATCGGCAGGACGTTGCAGGGGGAACCGACGTCGCAGGAGACGTCGACAATCGTCCGTAGCCGCCGCGGCTGTGCCAGGTCCTCCGGCGTGACGAACGGCGGCACGGGGCGGATCGCCAGGACAGCGTTGACGAGCAGGTCGTGCGAGAGCAGCGCCGCGAGGTCCAGGTCCCGGGTCTCGGCGAGATCCCAGCAGGTCGGAGCGATGCCCGCCACCTCTAGCGCGTCTCGGGCGCCTCTGCCACACCGGCCCAGCGCGCCGACCACCAGCGCACGCGTCCCCGTCGCGGACCTGGCACCGGCGCGTAGCTCGGCGTCGAGAGCCGAACGCGTGATGGGTACCAACGGACTGTGTAGTGTTCCCCGCAGGTGCAGCACTGCGACCGCAGCGCCGACGTAGCCGGCCCAATAACCGAAGGCCGCCAGTCGTCGTCCTGCCCCGTCCACCAGGTATTCGAGGTCGAGTAGTCGGCCACCGCCGACGGTGAAGCGGCTGAGCAGGCGCGCTGCGCCGCGCTGCTCCTTGTAGGCATGTCCGAAGTAGATGTGCCGGTGCCGCAACGCTTCCGGTTGATCCGATAGCTCCTTGAGTCCGACGACGAACTGGTCGGTGTCGGCGTCCACCCAGGTCCCTGCTGGCGCGGTCCGACAGCCCACGGCGGCGTACGCTGCCAGCGGGAAGACACGCTGGGGCGACTCTTCCACGGTCACGGTGAAGCCGGCTCGGACGAGCCGCCCGGCGTCGGCCGGCACGATCGGTACCCGCTGTTCGGTAGACCGCGTCTCGGCGCGGATCCACAGCCTTGGTCGGTGCATCATGCTCGCTGGTCCTTCCGTCGGCTCTCCCCGGATGCCGGGGTGGCACGGTCGAGGTTGAGGCTTTCGGCGATGGTGGCGCGCTGCACCTCGGAGGTGCCCTCGTAGACACGCAGCGAACGGATCTGGCGGTAGAGCCGTTCCGGCACCGAACCCTGTACCAGGCCGGCGGCACCGAAGATCTGGACGCAGGCATCGACGACTCGCTGAGCAGTCTCGGTGGCGTGGAGTTTGGCGATGCTGGAGTGCCGGGCGAAGCGGCGGTTGCCTCTGTCGATCTCCCACGCGGCCCGGGTGACCAGCAGCGCGGCGGCGTTGAGCTGCACCTCCATGTCGGCGAAGGAGGCCTTGACAGTGGCCAGGTCGAGCAACCGACTGCCATAGATCGCACGGTCCCTGGCCCGGCCGAGGGCGGCGTCGACGGCCCGCCGGGCGAAACCGAGCGCGGCGGCGCCGACAGTGAGGCGGAACCGGTCGAGGACCTCCATCGCGATGACGAAACCGGCTCCCTGTCGCCCGAGCAGGGCGTCAGCTGGAAGGTGGCAGTCCTCGAAGTGCAGGTGCGCCATGGCCCGGGGAGCTATGGGCCGTATCCGCTCTCCGACCCTTATGCCGGGAGCCGTGGCGGGGACCAGGAAGGCAGACAACCCGAGCGCACCGGGGCCCGGACCGGTACGGGCGATGACGCAGTGCAGGTCGGCGATGGTGCCGTGGGCGATCCAGGCCTTGTGCCCGTTGAGTAGCCACCCCGTCGCCGTCTGGTCGGCCCGCAGGGCCACCGCCGCTACATCGGAACCGGCATGCTCCTCGGATACCGCGAAGGAGCCGACGACGGTGCCGTCGGCAAACGCCGGCAGGTGTCGTCGGCGCTGCTCGTCGGTGCCGTGCCGCAGGATCGGCGTCGCGGCCAGGGCCTGGATCGAGTACGCCAGGTCGGCCAGGTCGTCGGCGTAGGCAAGCGCCTCTCGGATCAGGCAGATCGTGCGGTAGTCGCCAGGCTCCCGGTGCCCGGCGGGCGGGTTGAGGGGCGCGAACCAACCGTCGGCGGCGAGGGAACGCAGGATCCTGCGCCCCTCGCTGTCGACGTCGTCCGGGCCGGGTTCCCCGTCGAAGGGCTGATGCCGGGAACACCAGCCTTCGATCGAATCAGCGACGGTGCGGTGCGCCGGCTCGTAGAACGGCAGGTTGAGCAGGGCCCGGTCGAGGCTGCCGCGTAAGCGAGTTGGGATGGTGGCGGTCATTGGTCGGCTCCCGGGCGGTGATGGCGCACTTGTCAGATCAGTAGATCGGCGTCGGATCCGGTGGTGATGTGGTTACGGTTCAGGTCGTTGAGGAGGGCAGACTCGACGAAGTAGGCGAAGGACGCGTAGCCCCGCCAGATCCGCCGCCACTCCCGCGGCACCGCGTCGGCTCCGACCTCACGACGGACCCCGTCGAGATAGGCGATGATGATCTCGGCTGCCTGCCGGGCATGGCCGGTGGAGAAGTTGTCAATGGACAGGTGCGCCGCCTCGTAGGTGGTGTCGAAGCCGTACCGCCGGAGTTTCTGGATCTCCTGGAGCCGGACCCGGCCGAGGCCGAACATCTCCACGCAAAGGTTGTAGCCGAGGATCTCGTTGTAGAACGTGTCCGGGAACAGCGACATGCAGAGCTGATGCAGCCCGAAACCGTACGTCTCGGGAAGTTCGTCCTGGTCGATGAAGTCGGCGTCACGCAGGTGCGGCAGGTGGATCTCCATGCTGCCCAGCACCTGGTGGATCATCGTGATGTGGTTCTTGCGGAGGTCGCCACGGCCCATCTCGTCGGCGTAGATGGCGAACAGCATCCCGTCACTCGGCCGTGCGTAGCGGCCCACGTTGCCCGTGCGGCAGGACCAGGTGCCGTCGAGCAGGCTGGCCAGGGCAACCAGTTTCTGCCCGAAAACCACCTCGTCACGGTCCGGGATCTGCGTCAACGGCTGGTACGGGTCGACCAGCTTCTCCCAGTAGATCGCGTCGACCCGGGCGAGTAGCGCCTCCGGCGAGTAGTCGAACCAGCTGGCGTCGGTGTGCATGCCTTGGGCGCCGTGGGTGAAGAGCACCTCCGCGTCGGTGAACACCTGCTCGGCGTGGGCCTGGGCCAGCGGCAACAGGTGCGCGAAGTTCTCGATGTTGACGAGTCGGTGCAGGAACCTACGGTCGTCCAGAGACTCCGGTTCGCGGATCACGATGTCGGACGGCCGGTGCCCGGTGACGAGCAGTCGCCACCGCTCGGCGTGCTCGTCACCGATCCGATTGACCGGAATGGTGATCTCTGATCGCACGCCCTCCCGCGCGGCGGTCACCCATTCGCGCAGGACCGCGCCCTCCCGTTCGTCGAAGATGCCGAACATAGGGCCACCGAGCTTGAGGGCCCGCAGGAACCGGGCCTCGCCAGGAGAGTTCACGTAGTGTGAGTCGCGCAGGTCAGTCAGAAAGCGGGCGATGTCGAGGTTCTCGTCGCCGAGGGTAGTGGCGAGCAACTGACCGGCGATCTTGACGCCTCGGTGCTGTCGCCCGGCGAACGGGGCGTGCCGCTGAATGATCTCGGCCACCTTGGCGTCCAGCGAGAGACCGGCGTGCCAGCTGGCGAGTTCGCTTAGCAGGGCGGCATGTTCCCGCTCAAGTGCGCTGGCCAGACGCACCGCCGACAGCAGTCGCCGTCGATCCGTCACACCGGTGGGGGACTGCCCGGTCAACCCCAGGTACTCGGCCAGCGCGGCGCGCAGCTTCGGCTCGGTGAGTACCGGTACCGAGCCGAAGACCAGGTCGTCCACACCCAGGGCGTTGACGACATAGTGCACGCCGACGATCTCAGGCAGAAGATTCGCCGGCAGCCGGGACAGTGACAGGTAGAAGACGGCGTGCCAGGCGGTCAGGGGGCGCGCCTCCACCCGGCTGAGGAAGTTCACCGCGTCGAGGGGCGGCAGGTGTGTTCCACCGGCCTCCAGACTGCGGCGGCGCAGATGGTGCAGGGACCGCTGCGGTTCTCCCTCGCCCTTGAGGACGAAGTGGTGTCGGAACAGGTGGTTCACGATGATCGACGGCTGGGTGGCCGGGTTGGACACGGTGTCCAGCCAGCAGCCGGCCAGCAGCGCCAGCGGGGCCCGCTGGCGGCGGACCGCCTCGAGTACCGCAGGGTCCGCCGTGGCCAGCGGCGCGAGCAGGGTCGAGATTCGCTCGCGCTCGGCGTGGACCTGCTCGGCGACCACGTCGGCTTCGGCCGCGATGTCGCACGGATCTTCTGCCGCGCGCAGGAAGGCGTCGACCACCGTACGCGCGACGAGCAGCATGACCTCGGACTCCTGGTCGGTGAGGAGTCGGTGATGCAGCGCCTCGACAGGACCTTCGAGCAGCTCCGCGGCCTCGGCCTGTGCGGCCGGGCTGAAGGTGAAGGTCGTCGTCGGGAGGGATGTGATGCGGTCAGGCAACGAGAACGGACGGGGGACGGCGGATACGGCGGGCATGGTCGGAGTCCTCTTCTCCCTGGGCCTCAGCCGGTGTGGAAGGCGTACTGGACGGGGGGTGCAGCCGATGGCTGTGGTGACGGTGCACCGGTTTCTTCGTCGCCGGGTGCAGGCGCGGCGCAGCGGCGTAGCAGCACGGCGAACCGGGAGCCGGGCACGCTGGCGGCGAGCAGGTGCAGTGAACCGACGTCTATCCCGGCCTCCTGCCGGTCCACCAGATTGATCAACGGGTCGGCGGCGAAGCAGTGCCCGAACCGGGCAATGTTGGTGGTGTAGATCTGCTCCTTCGCGAAGCCCGCCTGCAGCTCCTTCATGATCACTAACGGCAGGAAGATGTTCGCCTGCGACAGACCGGCCAGGTCCCGGGTGGTCAGGCCCCGGGAGGACAGCAGTTCCTCGTTGACCTGCCGGGACAGGTCCGAGCTGATCTCGTTGGACCATTCCAGAGCGCCGGCTTCGGTGGCGGAGGCCGAGCCCACCAGCTCGTACCGGTCGGAGCCGAGTGGCTCGCGGTCGACCAGGCAGCTCGCGGCACCGTCGGAGAAGAGCGCGAAGCTTTCCATCCGGGTCGACTCGTCGGCGACCCGATCGGTGGTGATCACCAGGGTGCGTCGGGCCAGCCCCGCAGACACGTGTGCCTGAGCCACCCGCACCGCCGAGAGCAGGTTGGTGCACCGGTTGAGGGTGACCCCGACGAAGTCGGCCCGGGTCAGGCCGATGCCCGTCATGATGGTCTCCACGAACCCACCGTGGGTTTCCGCGCCGCCGGGGAACCGGGTCGAACAGAGCACCAGCAGATCGACCGTGTCGGGATCGACCACGGCGGCAGCAATCGTCGCCCGACCGGTCTCGACGGCCAGTTCCTCCAGACTGCGGTCGGTCCGTCGTACGCTGCCCCAACCCCATAGTCCGGGCTGCGGCGCGAGCTTCAACTTCATGGCCCGCTCGGACAGGCCGTCGATCTCGTCGTGGCTGACCTCGATTTCACCGAGCACATAGCCCGGTGCGCTGAGGAAGACGTGCGATCGGCTCACCGGGAACCGCCAACGGTCGGATCAGCCGAGTCGTCGGAGCGGCCGAAGCGGGCATTGACGTCCGCGTACGGCAACGCCGCCCGGGCGAAGTCGAAGACCCCCTTGGACAGGATCTCCTCCGCGGCGCCCACCAGCCCGGCGAGCGCCAACCGGGGCAGCACCGAGCCGAGACTGATCCGGCGGACCCCGGCTTCGGTCAACTGCGCCACCGACAGCATCGGCCCACTGCCGCCGGCCAGAACGTTCACCGGCTGACCGACCGCGCCGCAGACGCTCCGGACCGCTTCCAGGTCAGGCAGGCCAGGGGCGTACAGCACGTCCGCGCCGGCCTCCTGGTACGCCTGAAGGCGGCGGACGGTGTCCGCCAGATCCCGCCGGCCGTAGAGGAAGTTCTCCGCGCGGGCGGTCAGGGTGAATGGGAACGGCAACTTCCGAGCGGCGGTCACGGCGGCGGTGACCCGCTCGACAGCCGCTTCCAGCGGGAAGATCGGGTCGTCGGGCGATCCAGTGGCATCCTCGATGGACCCACCGACCAGGCCGGCCTCGGCTGCCAGCCGAATGGTGTCCGCCACCTCGGCCGGCGTGGCCCCGAACCCGCTTTCCAGGTCCGCCGAAACGGGCAGGTGGGTGGCGGCCACGATCGTGCGGACGTTGGCCAGCGTCTCGTCCCGGTCGACGCGGTTGGCGCCGTCCGGGCGGCCGAGCGCGAAGGCCAACCCGGCGCTGGTGGTGGCGAGCGCCGAGAAGCCGGCCTGGGTGAGTAACCGGGCGGTGCCGGCGTCCCACGGGTTCGCGACGACGAAGGCTCCCGGACCCTGGTGCAGCCTCCGGAAGGCGACGGCGCGACGGTGCTGGTCAGCGGCGGCCAGATGCACTTTCGGTCTCCTCTTGTGGTGTCACCACGCGGTGGCGTTCTGCGTTCGTGGATAGGCCGATCAATGATCCGGGTCAGATGAGCTCCACGTGGTCCTCCACGCCGGAAGGCCGGCCCGGTTCGGTACGCAGCCGTTGGAACACCTCGACCAAGGCGGCCGGCCGGTCGGTGAAGTAGAAGTGGCCGCCCGGGCTCCAGCGCACCTCGGGAGTGGTGACGAATTCGTCTGCCCACGGAGCGAGGCTCTCGACGTTCACGTGCGGGTCGTCGTGGCCGTTCACCAGCACCAGGTCGACGGTGAGGGGCGGAGCCGAGCGATACTGGTAGCGGGATATCAACCGGACGTCGGTCTTGAGGGTGGGGAAGAGCAGACGATGCAGTTCCTCGTCGGCGAGGATCTCCGGCGGTAGCCCGCCGTAGGAGCCGACGATCGTTGCGAACTCCTGTCCGTTGACCTGCGCAGCCCGGACGACCTGGTCGGAAGGCTGACGGGAGGGCGCCGAGCAGCCGGAGGCCACAAGCGTCCGAAGGGTGGGTACGTGCCGCAGCCGTCGGGCCACCTCGAAGGCGAGCAGCGCGCCGAAGCTGTGCCCGAAGAGCTGGAACGGCAGGTCGGCCCGTCCGGAGATCGCCTCCGCGACGGCGTCGGCGAGCGCGGTGAGACTTGCCGGTTCGGGATCGTCCACGCGGTGCGCGCGGCCGGGAAGGTATACCGGGATGATGCGTACCGACGGGTCCACGAGCCGTTGCCAGGCCAGCAACGACCGAGGGTTACCGCCGGCGTGGGCGAGGCAGAAGACCCTCGACCCAGTCTCCGGGTAGTCCGCTTCGAGCCCGAACCAACTGACGGTTGACGGTGCAGACATCGACCTTTCCTCACCTCGAACATCGTGGCCGTGATTCCGGTGGACGTCAGTCCACCGTGAACACCCTGGTTCCGCCACGGGACGGGTCTCCTCTGCGTAGGTGTAGTTCACCCCGGTCGGGAAACATGACAACTGCTGCCACCGTTCGTTCGCGCCGGATGTCGCCGTCGTCCGGTACGCAGATCGGTGGACTCGACAGCAGGGCGAAGTGCTCCTCTGCCGACGCGCCGGGAGCGAGCGTGTCGAGCCCTGCCGTCGCGGTCCGCAGGCGCAGCAGCGACGAGTTGCGGGCGAACACGTTGATCTCGTCTCGGGGCACGAAGTCGGGGTGCAGGAAGTGGTTGGTGTGCACGCTGCGCTCGTCCCCGCCCTCGACCACCCGCAGCTGCGACTCGACGATCTCCACGCAGGCGACTTGTTCGGCGTCGCAGAGCGTCATCGACCGTGAGCTGGCGAGGTCGAGTCCGGCCAGCACATCCAGCGCCTCGCCGACGGTGTCGCAGCTGTCGAGCAGATGCCGGATGGCGAGGTACGGGGGCAGCCCCGGCCCCCACCGGCCGGCGAGCACCAGGTTGAGACCGATTGCCAGTCCGGAGCTGTTCAGGCCGAGGTAGCCCAGCAGGCCGCCGAAGCTGAGCACGAGGACCCGCCGCCGGCCGTGCCCGGGACCGACGGCGAGCACGGCCAGGTGGTCGTCGAGGTCACCGTTGAGATCCACGGTCTGGGCCAGAACGGGACCTCCGGTGCCTCGACGGGCCCACGTGGTGCAGTCACCACCGGTGGGGATGCGCCGATAGCCGAGAATCTCCCGGCGCAGTTGCAGCAGGACGGCCTGTTGGTAGCTGATTGCGGCGCCCTCGGCCAGACCTCGCAGTTCCTGGGCCAGCGCCGGTGTGGTGGCCTCGATCCGTTCGGTGTGGGCGGCGATGGTGGGTGCCAAACCGTCCAGGGTTACCGGTTCGGGCAGCAACCGGTTGAGACGGCAGAGGTGGTCACCGAGGAACGTTCGAAGTGAAACACCGAGGGCGGCACCGACCTGACGGCCGATGCCGACGGGAGTGCCCGTGGCGACGATGGCATCGGCCATCACCTCGGTCACGATGGCGTGCCCCGTGCCAGGACCTTGGGACTGCGGGCCAGTTGGTCCTTCACCTGGGGCCACTCCGCGCGCAGGATGCTGTAGTAGATGGCGTCGCGGCGCCGTCCCCCCGGCATCGGGTTGAAGCTGCGCAGCACGCCCTCCTCCACGGCGCCGATATTGCGTAGACCCCGCCGTGCCTGCTCGTTGAGCTGGTCGGTCTTGAACTCGACCCGCTGCGCTGACATCCGTTCGAAGGCGTGCTCCAGCATGAGGTACTTCGCCCAACGGTTGACGCCCCGGCCGCGGAAGTCCCGGCCGAGCCACGACCAGCCGATCTCCAACCGGCCGTCGGATTCGGCGAGGTTTCCGAAGCTCATACTGCCGGCGACCCGGCCGCTGGACTTGTCGGTTATGACGTAGACGACCCGCCGCCCGGCGGTCTGGTCGGCCAGGTTGGCCCCGAAGAAGCGGTCGAAGTCCTCGTCGGAGCTCACCATCGACACGAAGTAGCGCCAGATTGCTGGCTCCATCGCCACGGAGTGAAGTGCGTCGTAGTCGTCCCGCCGTAGTGGATGCAGCTTGACGTGCTCGTTTTCCAGTACGGTGTTCGCGGTCGTCACCCAGCTCATGTCAGACCCGCGTCCCCTGGCGCTTGCCCAGTGCCTCCGTTACGTCGCCGAGCGTGCGCATCCGGGCTACGTCCTGTTCGGTGAAGTGCGCCAGCGACACCTCAGCCTCCTCGCAGACCGAGGTGAGGAAGAGGACCTTGTTCAACGAGGTGAGACCGTAGGTGTCCGCCATGTCGGCGGCCGGGTCCAGGTCGGCGGGTGCGACGTCGGATTCGACCACTGCCGCCAAGCCCCTGCGGGCGATCTGTTCGATGTCGTCATGCATGACTGTCCTCCTGGATCCTGACCATGTCCGCGCGGTACGCCTGGAAGATCCGGCGTCGCTTCGGTTTGAACTGTGCGGTGAGCAGGTCGTTGTCGATGCTGAAACGTTGCCGGGCGATGACCACCCGGAAGATTCGCTCGTCGGGTGCCGACATGGTGTTGATGCGGTCGACATGTTCCTCGATCGCCGCCTCGTCGGCTGGTTCCGTCGCTGGGGAGACCACCGCGACCAGGTAGGTCTCGGTGGGGCAGTACACGACTGCCTCTTCGATGGCCGGGCTTCGTTTGAGCTTTTCCTCTATCGGCCGGACGATCACCTTGCGACCGTTGCCCAGCACGATGACGTCGTCGGCCCGCCCCCGGATGTAGAGGTATCCGTCGGCGTCCATATAGCCGAGGTCCCCGGTGCGGACGGTGCCGTCTGGGCCGAAGACACGTTCGGAATCACCCGGCTCGGCGTACGCGTACGCGAGGCTGACCGGGTGGTCGCTGCGGATGCTCACCACACCGTCGTCGTCGACGATCACCTGCTTGCCGGGCAGCAGCCGGCCTACGCTGCCGTCGCGGCTGTGCCCGGGGTAGTTCTTGCTCACGATGCAGGTCTCGTTGAGCCCGTAGCCCTCGTAGATGGGCAGGGCGCACTCGGTGAAGAAGCGCAGCGTGTCCGGGTCGGCGGGGGCGGAGCCGGTCCACAGGTAGCGGATGCGATCACCGAACAACTTGACTGCGGCGGCCCGACGGGCGGCGGCCGGGTCACCCGCGATCTGGGTGGCGCGGCCCTCGATGTGCCGGCGGGCGCTGTCGAAGAAGCCGGGTACACCCATGACGACGGTGGGCCGCGCGGTACCGAGGGTGGCGAAGGCTGCCTCGTAGGTGCTGACCGTGACGTCGTGGCCGTACCGCAGCGCCGAGTAGATCCAGTAGCGCTGCTGGAGCAGCGATAACGGCAGGAAGATGAAGATGTCGTCGTCCGGGCCGTGGGCGAACATCTCCTGCACTGCGGTGATCGAGCTGTCGATGCTGCCGACGCTGGCAGGCAGTCCCTTCGGTGTGCCGGTGCTACCGGAGGTGAACTTGATGGTGCTGGGTTCGTCGGCGGAGTACCGCGCCGGCGGCGGCGCGACTGGCCCGTCGGACGTTTCGGACCACGTCCTCACCTCGTTGATCGGGAGCGAATCCAGCTGCTCGTCGGGCTTGTCGGTGAAGATGAGCCGCAGGTCGTAGCGGGTGGCCAACGCGGTGTCGCTGGTGAACTTGCCAGGCTCGAACCCGGCCGTCACCACCTTGAGCCGCAGGGCGGCGAGGTCTAGCAGGACCCATTCAAGGCTGTTGGCGGCGAGGATCCCGATACGGTCGCCCGGTCGCACGCCGAGCGCGACGAGCCGTGCCGCGACCTTTTCGGCCCGCTCGTGGAGTTCCCGGAGGGTCATCGATTCGGTGCCGAAGAGCCGGATGAAGCGGATCCGGTGATCCGGCCCTGGGGGGTTGGCGACGACGTGGTTGATCACCGACTCGGTCACCGCTCCGTCTCCCCTCTCGCGGTGGCCACGAACCTCGCCATGGCTCGCACGGTGTCCACTTCGGACAGACGATGGATAGGGATAGTAACACCTAGTTGTTTACGGATGACTGTGAGGATTCGCGCTGCGGAGATGGAGTCACCGCCGAGCTCGTAGAGCGTGCTCACCGCGTCGACGGCCGGCACGTCGAGCACCTGCCGCCACAGTCCTGCCACCCAGTGCTCCAACTCGTCGGCCAAGTCGGCGTCCGCCACCACCGTCGGGGCGTCGCGCACAGGCGTCACCCGGACAAGAGCGCTCCGGTCCACCTTGCCGTTGCGGGTGAGGGGGAAGTCGTCATGCCAGACGACCTGTGAGGGCACCATGTACTCTGGCAACAGCTCACGTAACCGTTCCCGGATGGTCGCCTCGGTGGGGCGCGTCGGCCCGGCAGCTACGAGATGAGCCACCAGCCGGTCCCCGGTAGCGCCCTCCTGCCGGACCACCACCGCCCGGTGCACGCCGTCGAGCCCGACCAGCCGGGTCTCCACCTCACCGGCCTCGATCCGGTAGCCGTTGACCTTGATTTGGAAGTCCTTGCGGCCCTGGATGTCGATGCTCCCGTCGGGCAGGTACCGCCCGAGGTCTCCGGTTCGGTAGATCCGCTCGCCGCGCTCGTCGTCGTACTGGAACCGCTCTGCGGTCCGCGCCTCGTCGCCCCAGTACCCGCGAGCCAGCCCTACCCCGGAGGCGCAGATCTCACCCGTGACCCAGTCAGGCATGTCCAGCCCGTCCCGGTCCAGAACAAAGGCGCGGTTGTTGGAGTTCGGCCGACCGTACGGGATGCTCTGCGACCCGTCGGACTCCTTGCCCACCGGATGCAGGATGTTCCAGATAGTCGTTTCGGTGGGGCCGCCGAGCGACACGACTACCAGATCGGGCTTGAATCTGTTCAGCGTGGCTGGAAGCTCCGGCGGGATGCGGTCACCGCTCATCATCACCAGACGCAGCCTGACCAGGTCCGCGTCGGCGCCGTCGGCGTATGCCTGCTCGTACAGCAGCCCCGCGATCGCCGGCACGGAGTTCCAGATGCTCACCCCGGCGCTGGCGCAGAGGTCCAGCCAGTGCCGCGGGTCCATGGCCCGATCGTGCTCCGGCACCACGAGTGCGGCACCTGCGGAGAGCGAACCGAAGATGTCGTAGACGGAGAGGTCGAAGTTGAAGGCGCTGATGCCGAAGAACCGGTCTGCCGGACCGACATCGAACCGCCGGTTGCAGTCGGTCACGACGTTGACGACGCTGCGGTGACGGATCATCACGCCCTTGGGCTCGCCGGTGGTGCCCGACGTGTACAGCACATAGGCCAGGTCGTCTGGGCAGGCTCCCGGCAGGAGGTCCAACTGTGGTACGGGACCCGTCGGCACCGGTTGGCGGATGTCGAGCGGCAGCACCGCCCGGTTGCCCTCCTCGTCGACAAAGGCGGTGTTGGTCAGGACGGTACGCACCCGGCCGTCACGCAGCATGTATTCGCGCCGCTGCGCGGGTAGCCCGGCGTCCACTGGCAGGTAGGCGGCACCGGCGAGCAGTGTCGCGAGCACCCCCACGATCTGCTCCGGCCCCCGGGTCATCGCGAGTGCCACCAGTTCGTCCCGGCCGACCCCCTGTTCACGCAGCCAGTGAGCGGCGTGTGCTGCCCGGGCGTGCAGCTCGCCGTAGTTGACGCAGCCGGTGGACGTCACAATCGCGACAGCGTCCGGAGCACGGTCTACCTGGGCGAGGAACAACTCGGACAGCAGCACCTCCGGAATCGGGACGGTGGTGTCGTTGGCCGACTCGCGTCGGGCCCGCTGGGCGGCGGGGAGCAAGTCGAATCGGGTGTGCTGCCATGCCGCCCCGTCGACCAGCCCGTCCAGCAGCCGCTGGTAAGCCTCGGTGAAACCGTCGAGCAGTCCCTCCGGGAACAGCTCCTCGACGCCGTCGAGCTGGATCACCAGCGCACCGTGCTGCTCCATGGCGAAGACGTTCAGCCACACCTGAGGGGTCTGGCTGACGCTGTGAACCTCCGGGCCGAACAGTTCCAGCGTCGACCCGTCCAGCCCTTCGACGGGATAGCCGAGGGTGCTGTTGAAGGTGAACGGCATGCGTGCCTCGACGTTGCCGCCGCGCCGCCGGGCCAGCTCACGCAGGACCTCGCCGCCAGAGAAGTGCCGATGGTCCAGGCCGGCGCGCAACTCCGCCTGCACCGCGCGGGCCCGCTGCGCGAAGCTGAGCTTGCGGTCCACCGACATCTC
Organism: Micromonospora sp. HNM0581; assembly: GCF_012726175.1. Taxonomy (GTDB): domain Bacteria; phylum Actinomycetota; class Actinomycetes; order Mycobacteriales; family Micromonosporaceae; genus Micromonospora. The sequence continues at coordinate 36,026 of NZ_JAASAD010000020.1, read as the reverse complement.
CACAAGCATGGTGTCGGAGAACGCGCCGATTGCCGTCATGATCCGGGGATGCAGCGGTGGGCGGTTCGCGAAGGTGCTCAACAGCGTGAAACGCTCACCGCCACCCCAGACGGACAGTGTCTCGGCGTAGCCGGCGAGTAGCAACGCCGACGGGGTGAGCCCCTCGGAGGCGGCGAAACGCTTAAGCGCCTCCCAGCGCGCCGCGTCCATACGTACCCGGCGCGGCGTGAAGCGTGGCCGGTGGATTGCGCTTGGGCTCGTTCGCAATGGCAGGTCAGGGTGGGGTGCCAGCCGATCAAGCCGGTCCAGCCAGTAGCGGCGTGACCGCTCGTACGGCGCGCGGGACCGGGCCGCAACCAGCGCGTCGGTGTACGCCTCGAACGAAAGCTCCTGCGCCGGGTCGGACGGTGTGGCCGACCCCTCGTACTGCTCCCACCACTGCCGGAAGAACAGGAACATGCTGGGGCCGTCGAGCACCAGGCCGTCGTGACCGACATGGAGGACCATCAGATCGTCCGCGAGCAGAGTCACCGCGGCGGCAAGCATCGGCGCACGATCCGTCGGCAGCACTCGGTGGGACCACTCGTCGCGGATTGCGGTCCGGCGTCGCTGACGCGTGTCCGCATCGAGACCTCGCAGGTCGTTCCGGCCGATGCGGACCTCGACGGCCGGCACCTTCACCCGCTCCGCGGTCTGCGTGAAGTGACTACACAGCGAGTCGTGGGCGGAGACCACGGCGGCCAGGGCCCGCTCCAGACGGTCAAGGTCCCAGCATCCCTCGACCTCGTGGTAGACGTAGCTGGCCACGTTACCCATCTCGAACAGGTCGCCCCGCCCGAACAGGTAGCTGCGTTGCAACCCGGTCAGTGGCAGCCCTCGTTCGGCGGGCCGGGTGAGATGGGCGAGAAGGTCGGACTTGTGTTCCCGGATCCGGCCGACCAGTTCGGCGTCGATCCGGTCACGCGCTCCCTGTAGGCGCAGGTCCGAGCCGGAGACGGCGAGAGTGAGACCTCGGGTGGCGATCTCGTCCAGGAGGGCGAGGTGACTCATGCCCTGGCCTCCTCCGGTTCCGGGGCCTCCGGCGTCGCCTCGGCCAACGTACCGATCAGCGTGGCCAGGTCGGCGAGATCTCGTGCGCCGAATATCTGCTCGATGGAGATGTCGGCATTGGTCCGTTCCAGGATCTGGTACTGCAGGGCCACCGCCTGCATCGAGCTCATCCCCAGGTCAAGCAGGGACCGGTCGGAGACCGGGGCGTCGGAGGGGAGCAGCATCGCGGTGCGTGCCGCCGTGGTGAGCCAGTCGAGCAGCAGCGGGTCGCCGTCGAGGAGCGGCTCACCTCCAGCAGTGAAGAAGATCGTGTCGGCCAGGGCTACCCGCGAGCCGGGCGGCAGCAGGGTGACGAGGTCGGGCCAGACCTTCGGTGGGTCGGCGCCCAGCGCCGCGGCGAGGTTACCGGCGAAGCGGGGCAGCACCGGCGCGGCGCAGTGGGCCAGCAGCGAGGCCGCAGCCAGTTCCAGCGCCACCGCGGTGCGGACGTTGCCGGCGGCGACGTCCAGCTCGGCCAAGCGTTGCTCCTGCTCGGCAAAGCGGATCGAGTCTTCGACGATGCCGTTCAGCGCGGCAGCGGCCTGGTTCAACGAGAAGGCGTCCTCGCTGAGGCTGCCGGTCACCTCGGCCAGCCGGGTGCCGAGGCGGCGGAGGAAGGCGGTGTGCTCGGGCGTCCAGGTACCTGCGTCGGGAGCCAACCCCCCGTAGCGCTGTCGCACCCGGGTGCCGAGGTCGGTGAGCCACCGCTGCCAGCGCCCGATCAGCGTGTCCTGAACCGTCGCCTCGTACACGGCGCGTTCGAAATTGGTTCGTCGCCCTTCCGACCGGGTGAGGGACAGGTAGAAGCGCACGGCATCGACGGTGTCCTCGCTGAGGATCTCCTTGCCCCAGATGGCATGCCGGCGGCTGGTGGAAAACTTCTTGCCCTCCAACAGGTAGAACTCGTTGACGTGGTAGTCGATGTCGGGCTGCCACCCGGGGAAGGCCAGGCGGTACAGCGCCGGGTAGAGGATCGCGTGGTAGAAGCTGTTGTCGTAGCCGAAGAAGTGGACGATCTTCCAGCCGTCCTGTGGTCGCGCTGCCTGCCAGTCCCGGCCGAGACGACGGCCGAGGGCCTCGATGCCGTAGAGAAAGCCGTACGACATCTCCGGCCAGACCCAGATCACCTGGTCGGTGACGCCGTCCTCGACCGGTGGCACCCCCCACCGGGACGGGTGGGTGATCGGCACGTCGCAGCTCGGCCGGTCGAACAGCCGCCCGGCCAGTTGCCGCAGCCGCGCCGGGACCCGGCCGTGCCGGTGGTGCGCCTCGATGTCGGCGCGGAAATCGTGTAGGGGAAGGGAGTACCGGATCTGCTCACCGACCAGGGGGGCGAGGCCTGACCGGTTGGACTTCGGACCGATCAGATCGGCGCAGAAGTTGGGCTCGCCGCACTCCTCGCAGATGTTTCCGCCGGTGCCGGAACTGCATGTGGGGCACTCCCCGGAGACGTCGACCTCGTAGAGGTAGCCGCCATCGTCGGCGCCGAACAACGCCGGACCCGGTCGGGCAGCGGCCTGACCCGACGCCAGCACCCGGGAGAAGAAGTCCTGCAGGCCGGAACGGTAGCCGTCGTCACGCTGCGTCACGGTGTACTGGTCTAGCTCGATGTCCATCAACCGCAGAGTCTGCGAGATCTCCGCGCTGTAATGGGCTGCAGTGGTGGCCGGGTCGACCCCGTCGCGGCGGGCGCGGTCGACAACGTAGCTCTGGAAGTCGTCGCTTCCGGTGAGGTGCCACGCTTGGGTACCGTTCATCCGCTGGAAGCGGACGAAGACATCGGCGCCGAGGTACGGGCCGGACAGATGGCCGAGGTGTAGGTCTCCGTTGGGGGTCGGGGGCGTCGAGAAGACAAAGACCGGCCGGTCGCCGAACCCCCGCCGGGGCGCGCTCGCGGCGGCCTGCAGCGCGCGGGCCGGGTCCCGCCAGTAGAGGTCGAAGAAGACCAGGTCCTCCTGGCCGGTGTTCTCGATGACGTGCGAGTCGAACGGCTCCAGCACCGCGACCGTTCCCCGACCGACGTCGTGGTGTACGCCGTCGACCAAGAGCCTCCCGGTGCCGCCGAGGAAGACGAGGACCTCCGTTTCGTCGTGCCGATCCGGGTTGGTGTGCCCACCCGGCCGGATCCGCCCCCAACTGGAGCCGACGCCCGCGTCGTGAATGGCGCTCATCTCGATACCGAACGCCGCCTCGAATTCGGCGTCGGCGTACGTGCTGATATTCAACGAACCTCCCTTATCGCTGAAGCAGGTCGACTGCGGAACGCGCGACAGCCGGCGCGAGGCGGTACCCGGACCCGTTCGCGGCACCGGCGAACACCACCCGACCGTCCGGGGTCAGTGCCCGGACGACCGGTTCCCGGTTTGGGCTGTAGGCGTCACAGAAGACCCGGCCGGAGGTGCGGTACCGGAGGAAGTCGGGCGCGTACCGTTCGAGTAACTGCCGAGCCTGGTCGAGGTGGCGGTCGGCGAGCCCGTCGGTGCTCTGGGGAGCTACGTCCCACTCCTGGCAGGTGTAGCTGAACAGCCAGTGGTTGCGGTGAATCATGGGCAGCAGGAAGGCATCCTCCTGCTCCAGCACGATCGCGCGGTCCGTCGACTCGACGGGTCCTTCGAGATGCAGCGCGACGACCCGCTTGACCCGGATACCCGCTGGGGCGAGGAGGTCGTGCCAGGCCGGACTGTCCAGCCACGGGCCGGGTGCGAGGACCACTCGCCCGACCCGCAGTGTCTCGCCGGTGCCCAAACGCAGTCGTACGCCTCCGACGTACGGGTCGATACCGGTGACCTCGACACCCTCGATGATTGACGCGCGCGGCCGAAGCTCCCGTGCGATTGCCTGGACCAGCCCGTACACGTCGGCGTACTGGGCCCCGTTCACCGTCCAGGCACTGAAATCGTCGGGGACACGGATCCCGTTCGGTCGCTCGACAGGTGTGATCGCCGCAGTGTCCAGGTACGCCTCGCGTAGCTGGTCGGCTGCGGCCACCGGGGCGACCACGGTCATCCCCAGATCGAAGATCGGCAGCCCGTGGACTTCGGCGCGGAGCTTGTCGTAGTAGTCCTGGCTGTAGGTGGCCATGTCCCGGATTCGGATGCTCGCTCCCCGCGGCATGTGCAGACCGGCCGAACGACGGCTGGCGCCAGTGCCGGTCCCGTCCCGGTCGATGAGTATCACCGAGGTGCCGGGAACACCTTCGACGATCCGCCGGGCCACGAGGCAGCCGATGATCCCGGCGCCGACCACCGCGACATCGGCGTCCCGGGCGCCGTCGCTCAACGCACGACCTCGGCGACGAGCCGTGGAGACCACTCCAGGAAGGACGGAAGAGGGCTGGTGCTCTTGGCACCGCGCAACCGGTCGGCGATCCGTTGACTACGCCACGCCATCAAGCTCAGATTGGGGTCGGCAAGACCCCGCTGTTTGCGGGCTGCGTTCTGCAGGAAGATGCCCCGGTCGGACGGTCCGTCCCAGACGACACCGAAATCCTCATTGATTTTGATCTCGCCGTCCTCTACCTGTAGCCGGTCGGCGATGGGCCCGAGGAAGTTCATCGGGGTCGGTGCGACGCCGGTGGCCCAGATGATGACGTCGGCCTCCAGCTCCTCGACGGTGCCGGGTAGGTCGTTGTGGGCCATGGTGATCCGCCAGCCGTTACCGACAGGGGTCACCTGAGTGACGGACCGGTTCGGGTAGAGGTCGGCGAGCCCTTCCCGCTTGTCTATGAAACGATGAATGTAGATTCGTCGGTAGATTTCGCGCAGGGTTGCCTCGGAGATGCCGTCACTTGTGAGTACGTTGCGGACGGTGAACTCGGCTCGCAGTTGTGGTCGAAGACCGAAGAAGTAGTCTGAGTAACAGGGCATGTAGTAGTCGTTCGTGAACGGCGTGTCATCGATCGGGGAGAAATTTTGTCGCCTGGATACCCAGGTCACCTGGCGTGGAAGCTCTCCTGGTGCCCGAGCGACGAGGTCCAGGAACGCCTCCGCCCCAGATTGCCCACCACCGATCACGCACACCCGTCGACCGCTCAGTCCGACGGCCCGGGTCACGAATTCGCTGATGTGGAACTGGGTTTCCCCGAGATGTGGGGTGGCGAAATCGGGTACGGACGGGACGACGCCTACGCCGACGACGATGTTGTCTGCTGTGACCTGACGACGGCTCGTGGTGATGTGGAACGCGTTATCGGCGAACTTTACTTCGATGACCTCTTCGCCAAAGGTCACGTTGGGGTTCTTTCGGCTGGCCCAGAGCATGTAGTCGCGGAACTCCTGTCGCGGCACGTGTTCGAACTGGGCGTTGATAAAATGGTACATCCTGCCCTGCTCGTGCAGATACGACAGGAATGAGTAGGGGTTTGTCGGATCCGACAGGCTGACCAGATCCTTGAGGATGGAGACCTGCAGCGAGGCGCCGGACAGCAGTTGTCCTTCGTGCCAGCCGAAGGCTGGTTTCTTGTCTACGAAGAGGTTCGACACCTCAGCGTGTTCCTGCAGGAGGCAGGCGAGGCTGAGGTTCGCTGGCCCCACCCCGACGCCCAGGCAGCGATAGTGGCTCTGATCCAGATCGGTCATCTATTCTTCACCGCCGAATTCAGCCTTCCTTAACCGAGTGCGGACATGCTGCAAGCAGGGGCGACAGGCTGTGCCCCTGCGTAAGTGCCGACGCCAGTTGGAATCGCAGGCGGAGAGCATGAGTGCCCGTACGCCATGCGGTGACCCGATAGGTGTTGATGTGCGATTCGAGATTCCGGGTTGCCCTTGTCACGGCCAGCGCGTGCTGTCTCGACACAGCGTAGTCACGCCCTTGGATTCGTGTCAATGAAAAAACCTGACACCGCATATCCTATTTCAGGCAGTCTATCCGGATCTACCTCATGATTTCGGCGGCATTACGCGTGTCGGTTGAATCTGTGTAAACATCGGAATAGCGACACATCTTTCAGCGGCTGCCCAGGTCGAGGCAGGGCTTGCTCCCGTGGCCGCGCTCCATCGATGTGGACATCCCGCGAAGTCTGCGGCGGTCGACCAGGAGGTGCCGTGCGGACTCGGGCGACTGTCGGCAAGCTCCGGTGGCCCGATACCGCACCCGTCACACCGGCCGCTGACTGTCCGCTCCTGCGGCCGGGCCGGGCTCAGCTGGTGTGGGTTCTGCATCAGCGCTAGCACCGCGTCCGACGGGTCCTTGATCAGCGCGAACCCTCCGGGGCCGGTGCCGTTGGGCTGCCGCACGACCTCGCCGCCCTTCTCCTTCACCTGCGCGAGGCTGGCGGACAGGTCGTCGACCGCAATGTTGGTGATCCACTGTGGCGGCAGGTCGGCGTTGCTGTCCCTGGCGTGGCAGATCCCGGCGCGAGGATTGCGGTCCTGCGCGAGCATCATGTAGTCGTCGTAGTCGCCCATGCTCAGCGGCTCCGGCCGCCAGTCGACCACGTCCGCGTAGAAGTCGCGGACACCGTCCGCGTCCTGCACAGTCAGGTCGAAGCGCCCGATCGCGCCTGCCTTCGTCTCGCTCATGGTGCACCCCTCTCGCTGCCACCGTGCGGATTGCCAGGACGGTGCGGGGGCCCACGACGTCGTGAGTTGCTCCGGGAGGTGACCGAACGCGGTGGCGTCGAGGTGGCAGGTGCTCAGGATGTGCATCCGGTGCCTGCCATGTCGGTCGTAGACGGTACGGTCCCGGCCGGCATCAGCAGCCCACGGTCCAGCGTCCGCCGACTTCGACGGTCATGGCGTGTCCGACCAGGGGTGTGGTGGCCGGGCCGCGGCTTCTGTCAGTGGCCTACCGGTTCGGGTCTGCGGGTCAGCCCCTGCTTCTTGACGTGCTCGATGAGCGCTACGAGGACGTCTTTGGACGACTGCCGCTTCCGCGCGTCGCACATCAGGACGGGCACATCCGGGTCGAGGTCCAGGGCCAGCCGCACCTCGTCGAGGCTGTACTTTCGCGAGTTCTCGAAGCAGTTGACGGCCACGATGAAGGGCAACCGCGCACGCTCGAAGTAGTCGACCGACGGGAAACAGTCGGCGAGCCGCCGAGTGTCTGCCAGCACCACGGCACCCAGGGCACCGATGGTGAGTTCGTCCCAGACGAACCAGAAGCGGTCCTGGCCCGGGGTGCCGAACAAGTAGAGGACAAGTTCGTCACTGATGGTGATCCGGCCGAAGTCCATCGCCACGGTCGTGGTCGATTTTGCCTCGACACCGGAGAGGTCGTCGACGCCCACGCCCTGTTCGGAGAGAACCTCTTCGGTACGGAGCGGCTTCGTTTCGCTGACGGATCCCACGAGGGTGGTCTTACCTACGCCGAAGCCACCCGCGATGAGGATTTTGATGGCGGTGGGGAGGGTCGCTTGGCCCGTCCGCTCAGAGTTGACGTAGTCCATTGATGAGCGCCTCGAATACGCTGTCGTCGGGAAGGGTGGCGGCTGGGCGAGGGTCGTTCACCTGGACGAATCCCTGAGCGAGGAGTCCGTCCAGCAGCACTCGGACGGTGCCAAGGGGGAGACTGAGATGCGCGGCCACTTCGGCGAGTGCAAGTGGCCGCTGGCACAGGTGGATGATTCGGGCCTGCTCTGGCGCTATTCCGACCTCGGTCGGCGGGGCCGATCGGGTCGACAGAATCAGAGCAACCACATTGAAACTGTTGGTTGGTTTGGCGCGCCCGCCGGTAACGGCGTAGGGCCGGACGACCGGCCCGGCTGCGTCGTCTAACCAGACCGGTTCTTCGTCGGGCATCGTCATGGCGGCCCCTAGTTGTTGGTGGACTGGCTCGGCCTGGTCGGGGAGGCGAGGAACTTGCCGGCACGCGCGACGACCATCGCCATCTCGTACGCGACGAGGCCGACGTCGGTGTCTTCGGCCGCGAGGACGGCCAGGCATGCGTTGCTTCCGGCGGCGGTGACGAACAGGAACGACGACTTCATCTCGATGATGGTCTGTTGAACCGGTCCACCGCCGAACCGCTTGCTGGCACCCTTCGCGAGGCTCTGGATGCCTGATGCCATGGCGGCCAGATGTTCCGCGTCGTCGCGGCCGAGTTGGGCGGAGGAAGCCATGAGCAGGCCGTCAGCGGAGAGCACGATGGCGTGCTCAGCCTGCTTGACACGCCCGACCAGGTCGTCGAGCAGCCAGGCCAGATCGCCCGTGGAGTTCTGCTGCACTTGCCCGTTCCTCTTTCTCACCTGTCGTTTTCGGTCGCGGACGTGTCGTCGGCGCCGTCGGGTTGTTCTTCGTCGGCGTCGACGAGACGTGCGGCGTCGTCACGGCCGCGGCGGGTGCCGGACTGGTAGGAAGACATCATCCTGCGGATGTCGTCGGGGGATCGCCCCGCCTCGTCGTCGTCCGGTTGCGGTGTCTGGCCGGGGGACGAGTCGCGTAGTTGTCGCGCGATGTTTGCCTGGCGGACTCTCATGGGCAGCCCGTGCTCGGTGTGCTCGGTGTGCCCGGTGGAAGGTCTGGGGTGCGGTCGCACGTCGGGCGTGCTCTTGACCGGCCCTTCGACGACGGTGGCGGCGTCGACGGCGGCGCGCAGTGAACGCAGCGCCGGTAGTTCGATCGTCTCGTCGTGCACAGGTGCGGGCTCCGCGACGGCGACCGAGGACTGGCGCGGGGCGGCGAAGCGCGGGGCGTCGCCGGTGGTAGCCGCGTCCTTGGTTGCGCCCGAAGCCGGTGCGGACGCGGCACCGATCGGGTCGGCGGTCGCCACCAGGTCCTTGGGAATGAGGACGACTGCCGTCGTTCCGCCGTACGGCGACGGCTTCAACTGCACCGCGAGGTGGTGCTTGGCCGCCAGGCGACTGACGACGAACAGGCCCAACTTCTTGGCATCGGCGAGGCTGAACTCGGCGGCGGTGGTCAGGTCTGCGTTCGCAGTAGCCAGGTCGTCGTCGGCCATACCGAGACCCCGGTCCTCGATTTCGATGGCGAAGCCGTTGGCGACGAGTTGACCACGTACTTCGACAGGGGTGCTCTTCGGGGAGAAGGTCAGAGCGTTCTCGATCAGTTCGGCGAGCAGGTGGATGATGTCACCCGCGGCCCGGCCGGCGAGCGCGACGGACCCGAACGGCATCACCTTCACCCGGGTGTAGTCCTCCACCTCCTGCACGGCGGCGCGGGCGATGTCGACCATGGGCACGTTGCGGCGCCAGCCACGGCCGGGCGTGGCGCCCGAGAGGACGATGAGGTTCTCGGCGTTCCGCCGCATCCGCGTCGCCAGGTGGTCGACGCGGAACAGATCCTCGAGTTCGTCGGCGTCTTCCTGCCGGCGTTCCATCTCGTCGAGGAGGGTCACCTGACGGTGGACGAGGGCTTGGGTGCGCCGAGCCAGGTTCAGGAACACGTCGCGTACGTTTCGGCGCAGCTCTGCCTGCTCGACTGCCGTACGGACAGCCGTCTCCTGGACGGCGTTGAATGCCTGGCCGACCTGCCCGATCTCGTCTGAGCCGAAGTCGAGAGGAGGTGCTTCGGTGGCGACGTCCACCTTCTCGCCGCGTTGTAGGCGCTCGACGACGGCGGGGAGCCGTTCGTCGGCGAGTTGATGGGCCGCGTCGCGGAGCCGTTGTAGTTGAGCCACGAGAGCACGGGCAGTGGTGACGGAGACGACGATGGACGCGATGACCGCGAGTAGACCCAGGCCGGCGGCAAGGACCAGCCGAATGATCACCCCGACGGCGACGGGGACGGCACGCTCCACCAGATTGTCGCCGCTACCGAGAACCATCTTTTGTAGCTCGGTCAGCGCGGCATCGGCGGCTTCGTCCCACTCCTCGGCGGTGACCGGCGGGCGGGCCGAGCCGCTGGTGTTGATCACCCGTTCTTCGAGCTGGCGCAGGCTGCGGAACGCTTCTCCCGCGACGACCTGGTCGAAGGCGGCCTGGTCGGCATCGTTGAGCTGGGTACGATCCGCGACGAAGCGTTGGGAGATGACCAGTTCGGTGAATCGCGACTGTTCGTTGGCGGTGATCCGTTCGGCGGCGAGTGCCCCGGTGAGCAGGGCATCTTCCTGTGAGATGAGCTCACGGAGGCGGTACAGCTCGATCAGGTTCCTGGTGTCCTGCTGGATTTCGGGGTCGTCGAGCGTGCCGACGACGTCGTAGATCGCGAACAGTGATTCGACCAGTGTGCTGTAGGTGCCGACGGTGCTCGCCCGGTCGATCGAACGCGCATCGATGGACGAGCGGACAGTCGCCAGACGGTCAAGTTCGGCGATGGTGTCGTCGACACGTTGTTCGGCCTTGCTGTCCGCCGTCAGCCGGGCCAGCCAGCTGCGTGCTGTCGAGGTGAAGGCGGTGGCGTTCTCGTCGACGGCGAGACGGGCGGCGTCGAGGGCGTTCTTCCGGTCCGCAGTGGGGTCACCGAGGTAGGCCACAGCCCGGCGTCGCTCGACCTGTAGGTCCAGCAGCAGCGGCTCGCTGGGCGAGACGATCTGGCTGTCGATCGTCTGAACGCCGAGAAGGTTCACGCCGTCCCGGAGGGTGACCCAGGCGGCGAATGCCCAGAGCGCGACGAGTGAAGCGATGAGGGCGATGACCTTGGTGCGCAGATTGGCGCTGCGTGACCGCATTGAACCGTCCGATGCCGAGCAGAGGAACTTGTCGACAGAGGCATGCCGACCAAGCCGCCGGTGTAGGCAGACCCGACGAACGCTAGCAGTTCTCCGACTACCGGCTCAAGGCCGTGACAATCAGCTCGGGTCCACAAGGGACTGTGCCCGTTCCGGGTGGATCCGTGTGCCGACCGTCCGACGATTACGCGCATTCTGGCAGGGTGGTCAGCAGTCTCCGGGCGCGGTGCTGGGCGGCCAGAACTGTCGCGCGGACGATCAAGGTTGGTTCGTACAGGTCCTTGTCGTGCCACAGTGCCGGCCCGGCCATGTCGCCGTGCCGGGACAGGTAGGCGTACCCCCGGCGAATCGCGTCCAGCACCCCCGGTGCCCGGATGCCACAGGCCAGCAGGATGTGCAGTGCGTAGGCCGTTTCCTCGGCGGTGGCCTTCCAGGTGCCCCAGGCCCCGTCGGTTCGCTGGGTGGCCAGTGTCCATTCCACAGCGCGGGCGAGTGGCCTCGCCACTGCCGGCGGGTCTCCGAACTCCGCCAGGGCCTGCACGCAGCAGGCGGTCGCGTAGTAGTGCGAGGCGTGCCAACGGTCGCTCCAGCTTCCCTGGAGTTCCTGGCGGTCACGCAGGGCGGCCACCAGCCGTCGGACAGCAGCGCGATGGCGGGACGGGGCATCATCAGACCTCTCCGTCAGCCGTCGACCGAGAGCGTCGAGTACATGAGCGTTGGTGGTGGTGCTGAAGCCGTCCTCACCGGGCCACGTCGCGAAGCCCTCGGATGTCTCGTAGGGCCACAGACAGTCGGTCGACACCACGAGACCGAGGTGGCTGAGGGCGCTCACCGCCACTGCCGTGGTGTCGGCGTCGGCTGGTAGCCCGGGGCCGGTCGGCGTCCCGGTCGCGCCCAGGTCGGCGGTCAGGCTTTCCACCAGACCTGGAGGTGCTGCGGTCATGGAGATGCCGGCGCGGGCGAGGATGGTGACGACCCAGGCGCGTTCGAAGACGGTGATCGGAGTCGCGCACGGCACGGGACCGCCGTAGCGGCCGACGACGCGCGCCAGGTATCCCAACGCCTCGTGTCCGCCAGAACGGTCCGGACTGCCGAGCCAGGCTGCTGTGGCTGCCGGCGAGGCACCGACGGTGCCCGAGCTGTGCGGAGTGACGCCGCGTGCCGCAGGGGCGAGGTCGGCAACCACCTCCAAGGCGTGCAGCAGTTTGTCGGGAACTGGTGCGCCACCGCCTACGAGTTGACGCACGGCGGTGAGACGTCGTCGGGTCATGCCGGGAGGTAGCCCGAGCGGGACGAGGCGCTGCCATCTATGCGCGGCTGTGGAGGGATGCTTCTCCGGGTGGCGAAGTTGGTGGTTGATCCGGTCCGTGAGCGCGGGCACGATCATGTCGAGAGCCGGGGTGTCAGGTAGCGGACCCGGGGCGCCGACGAGGCCGGTCAGGGCGGCCAAGGCGCGGTCGACAGCGTGAACGAGACGGGTCACGTCCACTGGTGGGCCAGACCGCAGAACCGTCAGCAGGGCCTCCGCCCCGCTCAGGGTGGGGACGAGGCTGTACCCGCCGGGCGGACCCCAGCCGCCGTCCGGCCGCTGGGTGTCCAGCAGGTAGCGCACCCGGTCGTGGTGGCCGACCAACCAGGGGGCGAGACTCACCAACCGGGCGGTCTCGTACGGCGACGGCGACGTACGACCAGCCGGATCGCGCATCATCTCGGCGACGAGGTCGCGGATCTGCGTGCGTACGCCTTCGGTGGTTCCGGCTGATCCTTCTGCGTCGACGATCGTCACCGGGGCCCCCAGAAATCGGTCCCGTGATAGAAGCCCGTGGTGAAACCGAGCACCCGCCGCAGGTATGTCACCTCTTGCGGGCTGGTCTCGACAAGCGGGTCCAGCAGTTTCTGGCACAGGTCGGCCTGATGCACCGCCTGTCGGCGAACCTCGTGTTCGTCGACGCCCAACATGAGGATGTTCAGGTCACCGGCTTTGACGTCCCGGTCGTAACTGGCCAGGTCGTTGACCAGCCGGAGAACCTTCTCCACCTCGTAGCTGGCCGTCGTGAGCGCGGTCAGGTGCTCCTCCGTCCGCACCGCACCTGTGGCGATCCAGTGCGACACGTTCACCCAGGTGGCACCGTAGCCGGCAGCATTGGCCAGGTAGTCTCCGGCGGACGGCAGGTCGGCGGGTTCCGTGTTCCGGCGGGCTCGCCACGTCCACTCCTGTAGTTCGGCGTCGAGCATGCGGCGCAACTCGCCCTGCCACAGGTGCCGCAGGCGTGCGAACAGTGGCGTCGCGGCCAGATCGTCTCGGATGTCCGCCAGGAACTGCGTCAGCTGATCGTCGTCGGCCGGCGCGGAGCCCGCCGCCACCGCCAGGCAGGCGGCGACGGTGGCGGTGGCTTCTGGCGCGGAGGTGACCTGTGAGTCGATTCGCCAGTCCTCTGCCGTCACCCAGAGGGACGTGTGGTTGGCGGTACGCAGTTCGGTGGCGGAGCACCACGGGGCGATGAAAGCGGTGGACAGCGCCAGGGCGCTCAGCATCGTCGCGTCGACCGGTGGGTCGGGGAACAGGGCGGGATAGCTGGCGACTCGCTCCTGCAGGTCGCGTTGTCCTCTGGCGGCCACCGAACAGATCCGTCCCTGTTCGGCGGTGTGCTCCAGCGTCGCGGCCAGGGTGTCCGGCTGCATCAGTTGCTCCTTCCAGGGACAGCGTGATCGCGACGGGAGAGGGTCAGCTCGACCTGCCGCCGTGGGCGCAGCGACGCGGCGACCCGGGGCGCGGGCACCGTCGGGTCGGTCAACGCGAAGCGGAACCTGCTGACCAGGGTCGCCACGATCAGTAGGGCTTCCACGTTGAACAGATGTTCGCCGAGGCACCGGTGCATGCCGAGCCCGAACGGGTAGTACGCGTTGCGCCGGGCTGTCTCCACCTCGTGGCGGTCCGGAGCAAAGCGTTCCGGGTCGAAGGACTCGGCGGTCGGACCCCAGTAGGCCCGCATCCGCTGAGTGGCGTACGGGGAGAGGATTACGGTCGCGCCCCGCTCTATGCGTACGCCGCCGAGTACGTCGGGGGCCGATGCCCGCCGGGGGACGATCCAACCCGCCGGGTACAGGCGGAGGAGTTCGTTGAGTACCAGCTGGGTGTAGGTGAGCTGACGCAGGTGCTCCGCCCGCACCGGCCCCGCACCGACCACCTGGTCGACCTCCGCGTAGAGCCGCTCCGCGACATCGGGGTGGTTGGCGAGGACCGGCCACAGCCAGGTCAACACGACATAACTCGTCTCGGTGGTGACGGCCACCATCGACACCAGGTCGTCGCGCATCTGTCGTTCGGACAGCGGTTGGCCGTCGCGTTGGGCACGGGCCAGGGTCGACAACACGTCGTCGCCGTCACCGGGCTGCTGCACCGCGGCGCGCAGGACCGGCAGCAGGATGCCGTCGATGGTCTGTACGGCGCGGTGGAAGCGACGGTCACCAGGCATCGGGATCCACCATGGTGTGAAGGGAGCCAGCAGGCGTGGAGCCATCGAGGTGACGATCTCCTCCTGGGCCGCCATGATGCGCAGAGCGTCGTCGACCGAGACCCGAGAGTCGAAGAAAACCCTCATGATGGCGGCGCAGACGAGGCGGGACAGCTCCGCGCCGATGTCGACGACGCGGCCCGCTTCCGCCGCACCGTCCAGTCGGTCGGTCGCCTCGTCGATGGCCTTCGCCATCGTGTCGACCATCACGTCGATGCGTCCGCGCCGGAACAGTGGGGCCAGGGTCTTGCGGGACGCCAGCCAGGTGTCCCCCTCGGCGAGGATCCCGTCGCCGACCAGCTTGCGGACCGAACGCCAGAGTGCGGTGTCATCACCTCGGGGGTAGTTCGTCGCCCGGTCCTGCAACACCTGCCGGACGTGGTCGGGGTCGGTCACGAGATAGGGGCTGGAAACCCCGAATCCGAGTCGTACGACCCTGCCGCCGGCTGCCTCGCCGGCGTCTACCAGGGACTGGTGTGCGTCGCGGAGGAAGTTCGGCAGGGCACGCCAGACCGGAACTGTCATGGGTCGACCGGCTGTTCGTGCCCCTTGTGCACCCATAGTGGACCCTCCCCAGTGACTCATCACCAACTTGCCGAACGCGCAACTTCCAGGCCGTGAGGCGGCCTAAGTGTGCAATTTGTGAGGCCAGCTTCGCAATGGGTGACGGTCTTTGTCACTCGGTCTTGTGCCCGCGGCTCCTCAGGCCACCGGCGGACGGGAGCAAGGAGCAGGACCGGCCGTACGCCGTGCCGTACTGGCTCGCCTCCTCCGCTGCTGTCCCGCCCCGGTGGCGCGTTGCTCGTGCTCGCCAGTGCCTACGTGGCCGAACACGGCTGGTTCGAGGTCCGGTACCTCTGCGCCGCCTCGACCCACGATCCGATCACCATCACCGCCGCCGGCGGCGGTGAGTACCGGACACCGTCCCGGGTAACCGAGGGCTATGGCGCGGTACACGAAGCCCGAACTGCGGGAACAGATCAAGGAAGAGATCAAGGCGTCCGACCGGGGTGGCCGTCCGGGACAGTGGTCGGCGCGCAAGTCGCAGCTGCTCACCAAGGAGTACCGGAAACGCGGTGGCGGCTATCAGGGCCCGAAGGACGAGCGGCAGAAGTCGCTCAAGCAGTGGGGCGACCAGAAGTGGCGTACCAGGCAGGGCGGCACCCGCGCCCGACACGACGGCGAAACCGACCGTTACCTGCCCGACCAGGCATGGAAGCAGCTTTCCGCGGAGCAGCGACGCGAGACCGACGCGAAGAAGCGTAAGGCGTCGAAGTCCGGCAAGCAGTATGTCGCCAACACCGGCCCGGCCAAGCGCGCACGCCGGAACGCCGTGTCGCCCGGGTCGCTCACCGACCTGCCGGTCGCCGAGGCGACCCGACACGTTCGGGACCTGGACACCGGCCAGCTCAGGGCGGCGCTACGCGAGGAACGCGCGGGAAAGGGCCGCAAGACCCTCATCCAACGCCTCCAGTCGGCACTCGACCGCCGCTGACCGGCGCAGCGACCCGGCGGCCACGCCAGGGTCATCGGTGTCTTCTCGCGCACCTCACGGTGATCCAGCCCTCGTTTCACCACCTATCGGTGCTTGTTGCTGCAACGATGCAAGGCGTGGGAACTGCGAAGACTACGACGCCGGCCATCTCGCCACTCACCGGTGAGCCGATCAAACCTGCCGATGCCGAGCGCCTCGCGGGAGTGCTGAAGGCATTCGCCGACCCGGCCCGGCTGCGGCTGCTCAGCCTGATCCAGTCGTCCCCGACGGGGGAGGCGTCCGTGAGTGACCTCACCGCGCCGCTCGGGCTTTCCCAGCCGACCGTGAGTCATCACCTCCGGATCCTGACTGAGGCTGGCCTGCTGGAACGGGACAAGCGCGGCGTCTGGGCGTACTACCGCCTGGTGCCGTCGGCGATCGCCGCGATCGCCGAGCTGTTGACACCACCCCGTAAGCGGGCGGCCAGGAAGAGCCGCTGACACGTTCGTCGGGCAGACGTGCCTCCTTCACCGGTCGGAGGCAGGGGACCTCTGTACGGCAGGTGTTCGCCTGGACGATGACCCAGCTTGGTGGCATCGTCCAGTAGACACATGTTCATGTTTGCTCATGAGCGGACATCACCCCCGTCACTGTCACCACGATCACGACCACCGACCAGCCGACGAGGTTCCGTACGGACAGGTCAACGTTGCGCCGATGTTCGGTCGACGGGCGCTGCTGGCCGGTACGGGCGGCGCGTTGATGCTTGCCGCGCTGCCGACCTCGGCCCGGGCGGCCAGCACGACGACGGCCAGCGTCCCGACCGAGACCGTGGCGGCCGGTGCCGCCCGAACCTCCCGGGTCACCCAGGGCACGATGCTGGTCCACGCCGACATGCACAACCACACCGTGATGTCCGACGGTGACGGCAGCCCCGAGGCCGCGTTCGCCTCGATGCGCGAGGCCGGTCTGGATGTGGCTGCGCTGACCGACCACGCCACGCTCTTTGCCATCGACGGGATCAGCTCGTCGGAGTGGCGGACCACCGGTGACCTCGCCAATGCCGCCAACGACCCGGGCCAGTTCACCGCGATCCGTGGATTCGAGTGGTCCCATCCCCTGCAGGGGCACATCAACGTGTGGAACACCTCTGACTTCGCCGACCTGTGGCGGGCCGGCAGCACCGGCAGCCTGTACCGCTGGTTGACCGGTCGGCCAGGCGGGTTGGCCAGCTTCAACCACCCTGGCCGTGAGCTGGGCAGGTTCGACAACTTCTCGTTCAACGCCGCCGCCCGCGACCAGCTGGTGGGGTTGGAGATGTTCAACCGCACCGACGACTACCTGTTCGAAGGCTGGTCGTCCGGACTGACGTCGCCGCTGGTGGCCTGCCTCAACGCCGGCTGGCGGCCGGGTCTCACCGGCGTCACCGACGAACACGGCACCACCTGGGGCTTTCACGAGGGCAAGGGGCGCAGCGGCCTGTGGGTCACCGAGAACACCCGGGCCGCGGTGTTCGAGGCGATGGCGGCCCGTCGCTCCTTCGCCACCCGCGTCTCCGGCCTGCGGGTGGACGCCACCGCGAACGGCGTACGCATGGGTGGCGTGCTGAACGTGACCTCCGGGGACGTACGGTTCCTGCTGGACCTCGACCGTGGGTCGGCCTGGGACGGAAAGCCGCTGCGGATCCAGGTCCTGCGCCCCGGCAACCGCGCGCCGAGCGTCGTCGACGTCATCGACACGGTCAACGGTCGGGTCACCGACTTCACGGTGCCACTCGACGTCGCCGACGGCGACTGGGTGGTGCTCCGCGTCTCCGATCCGTCCCTGCCCAACGGCGCTCCTGGCCCGGCCGGTCACCCGTGCAACGACTTCGGGGTGGCGTACACCAGCCCGTGGTGGCTACGTTCCTGACCGCGCCGCGAACTGTCATGCCAGCACGCTTCACTGCCGTCGCACCACCGCTTCATCTTCTCTTCTGCTACTACATCGGACGCGGCGGCACGTGGTGGGATCTGATCCGCGGCACCCCAGCCCGACCAACTTTACGGCTAGCGCGGCAGCTGCCGTTCGAGATTTCGCTGCTGCCTTCCGGCGGTGCGCTTTCCGGCTCCGGCCGGGAGGCAGGCAGCGGCACAGGTGCCGCGCGTTGCGGTGCTGGCCTTGGACCCGGGATGGGGTTGCCGCTACCAGCCTTGATCCGAATAGCGGTCGCGTCGGCCGATGTCTTGGGATGTGCGAAGCGGAGAAATGGCGCACAGGCCGTACCGCTAAATATGGACACCGATACCAATAGGCGAACGTTGATGCATTGTCGGATTGGTGTGATACTTGCTGGAAGCGCTCCCAATCCGTCCCGGTGAGCGCCCCAGAAACGGAGGATGCACCGTGCTACCACACCATCCCCACCGAACCGGCCGGCGCACCCGGCCAGCCGTCCGGGTGCTCGTCCTGGCACTCACCATGATCGTCGGCATGCTGCCCTGGGCGGGTGCGGCCCAGGCCCATGGCACCGTGATCAATCCGGCGAGCCGCGCCTACCAGTGTTGGCAGACGTGGGGCCACCGGCACATGGATCCGGCGATGCAGACGCAGGACCCGATGTGCTACCGGGCGTTCCAGGCCAACCCCGACACCATGTGGAACTGGATGAGCCAGCTGCGTGACGGCCTGGGCGGTCAGTACCAATCCCGTACGCCCGACGGCCAGCTCTGTAGCAACGCCCTGGCCAGGAACGACGCCCTCAACCAGCTGGGAGCCTGGAAAGCGACGACCGTCAGCCGCAACTTCACGCTGAAGTTCTACGACCAGGCCAGCCACGGCGCTGACTTCTTCCGGGTCTACCTCACCCGGCAAGGTTTCAACCCGAACACCCAGCGAGTCACCTGGGGCAACATCGACCTGATCACGCAGACCGGGCGCTACGCGCCGACGCAGAACATCTCGTTCAACGTCTCGACCTCCGGACGCACCGGACAGCACGTCCTCTTCGTGATCTGGAAGGCGTCGCACATGGACCAGACCTACATGTGGTGCAGCGACATCAACATCGTCTGACCCCGGCGCCGGTCCCACTCGGCTCCGGCCCGGATCGCCCCGGGCCGGAGTCGAAAGGGCGCCGGCGGCGGCCCGTCCGGTGCAGCGACAGCCCGGCGACACCCTCGTACGCTGCACCAGCGGCAGGTGCCGGGGTAGCCTCGGGCGGGTGCGGACCGTCGCGTTCCTGGCCATCTCCATCGTCGTGCTGACCGCCGTCGTGCTGATCGCCGCGGTCCTGACCGGCGCTGCCCGACGCCGGCGTCACGCCGCGCAGGTCTCCGCCCGCTGGGCCGTGCGCCACTACGCGATCCCGGGCCGTGGCCACACCGTCGTCGCTGTCACCCTCACCGACGCGGACGGGCGGATGCACGGTGAGCACGTGGTCGCCCGTGTCCCGGACGATGCCCAGGACTGGCAACGCGACTTCGTCGTGGCCCGCCAAGAGGCCGAGGAGCGCGCCTTCCACCTCAACAGCGACCGACCACCGATCGGGAGCTGACCGCGAACGACGAGAACCACCCGGACACCGTCCCCTGCGGAGCCGGCGGATCAGGTCACCCTCCGACGTGGCACAGCCGGTTGCTGACGTCGTGCACTCCCGGGGTACGCCAGGCGAGAGCATGCGCCTCGGCGCTGACCTCGGCCGTGCTCACCGTGCCTTCGAGCACCACCACCCGGTTCTGCACCTCGATGCAGATGCGTTCGTGACGCAGTCGCGGATCCTGCTGCATCGTCGTGAGCAGCCGACAGGCCAGTCGGGTGTCCCCGACGGTGGGGTCGGCGTGAAACAGCGGAGGCAGGTCGTGCGAAAAGAACCAAGGGTGCGCCATCGTCTACTCCTTCAGGGGACTGGTTCCCTACGCCTGCCCTACCCGCAGTCGCAGCGGACAACACGACGATCCGATGACGGTCTCAGCCCGTGACGATGACGGTCTCCGCCCGTGACGATGACGGCCGGCGACTCGACGTTTGCGATCGAGGATTGCGGGTAGCGGGCTAGCCAGGGCATCGGACGCGGCTGCGGTCGCACGACCGCCGGGAGGAGACCACCGTGACCCGCCGATCGTTCCGGAACGGCACCGCAGGCGAACGCACGTGGATGACGTACCCGTGAACGGGCGGGACCGGCCAGGCTGTGATGACGCCGGTCGCCGAGGTACGACCCGGCAGTCAGGGCGCGTCGACGTCCGGGTCGCCGGGCCGGAGCGGCGATGAGCCGGCCCGTCGACGACGAGCGAACTCCAGAGGACGCGGTACTGCACGGCGTCGCCCGGCGGCTCGACAAGCCGATGGGTGCCCTCGGCGTGCTCTTCGTACTCGTCGTGTTCGGGCAGGCGCTCGCCGGGCATCCCACGCTGTCCACTGCGCTGTCCGTGCTGGGCTGGGCGCTGTGGGCGGTGTTCGTGGCCGAGTTCGCTCTGCGTGCCTGGCTGGCCCGCCACGACGCGGGTCGATTCTGGCGACGCAACTGGTGGCAGGTCATCTTCCTGGCTGTGCCGTTCCTCCGTTTCGCCCGGGCCGCCTACGCTCTGCGCGCCGCCCGTGCCGGTGGCGTCATCACTGCCGCCGTCCGCGGCTCGCGCTCCGCCGGTCGGTTGCTGACCGACCGGATCGCGTGGCTGGCGATCATCACCACGACGGTCATCCTCAGCGTCGGCCAGCTGCTGGTCGTCACCGGCTCCTACCGGGCGTACGGGCCAGCGCTGCACGATGTCGCCCTGAGCACCATCACCGGTGAGCCGCTGGGTGCGAACGACCCGGTCGCCCAGGTCGTCGAGCTGGTACTCGCGATCTACTCGGTGGTGGTGTTCGGCACCCTCGCCGGGGCGGTCGGAGCCTTCTTCCTCAGCGCCGACCGCGAGAGCAAGGCCACGGCGACGTGAACCGGCCCCGAACGGTTGCCGCCCGGCTCGCCGAGATACGGCAGGGTTTCTGGCTCGTCCCGGCGCTGTTCGCGACGAGTGCCGTCGTGCTGGCCATCGGCCTGTCCGTGCTGGAGCTGCAACTCCGGCTGCCGATCGAGAGCATTCTGCCCAGCGGCCCCGCCGGTGCCAGGTCCCTACTGTCGTCGATCATCACGGCGATGATCTCGTTCACCGCGTTGGTCTTCTCCATCACCGTGGTGGCACTGCAACTGGCCAGCAGCCAGTACTCCCCCCGGGTGCTGCGCACCTTCCTCCAGGACCGGGTCATCCAGTCCACGCTCGGGACGTTCGTGGCGACGTTCCTCTTCGCGATGGTGGTTCTGGCCGCTCTACCGGCCCGCGACAGTGAGCGCCTACCCGAACTCTCCCTCGCCGTGTCGATGTCGCTCGTCCTGGCCAGCACCGCGATGTTCATCTACTACCTGCACCACATCACCACCGTGATGCGGGTGTCGCACATCATCGTCGCCATCGGCGCGCAGACCCGCCGCACCATCGATCAGCATGTGCCCGACAGCGAGGAACCGGCCGGCGTGGTGGGCGAGGTTGTGCAGGTCGTGCCGGCTGTGGCGGCGGGCCTGGTCACCAGTGTCGACCTCGCCCGGCTCGCCCGGCTGGGGCGGGAACACTACTGCTCGATCACCGTCGTACCGGCGCCGGGAGACTTCGTGGTCGCCGGTGCGCCGTTGCTGCACTGCCACCGGACACCCACCGCTGAGCCCCGCCAACTCCCCACCGAACGCGTCGCCCACGCGGTCACGATCGGCGTGGAACGCACACCGGGGCAGGACGTGGGGTTCGGTCTCCGCCAGTTGGCGGACATCGCCGCGCGGGCGTTGTCCCCCGCGTCAAATGACGTCACGACTGCGGTACGCGCCGTGCAGGAGGCGCACGACCTGCTCCGCCGGCTCGCGACCCGGCCCGATCCGGTCGTGGTCGTACGCGACGACGACGACACGGTACGGGTGGTGGCGAACCGCCCCACCTACGACACGCATCTGGCGATGATCGTTGACGAACTGCGGAGTACCACGGACGGTCAACCACGGATCAGCCGGTTGCTGGACGAGGTCGTCGCCGACCTGTACTCCGTGGCGCTTCCCGCGCACCGGCAAG
Source organism: Micromonospora sp. HNM0581 (assembly GCF_012726175.1). Classification (GTDB taxonomy): domain Bacteria; phylum Actinomycetota; class Actinomycetes; order Mycobacteriales; family Micromonosporaceae; genus Micromonospora. The sequence goes on along the minus strand of NZ_JAASAD010000020.1, from coordinate 14,307 downwards.
CGATCCGGCTGCGGTTGCCGGTGGGCTGAGACCGCCCCGGCACCCGTCGTCGACCACAGCCCGGTCAGGCGGCGGATGCCGTTTGCCCGAACCGTTGCGGGGAAGTCTCGGCAGCGCGGCGGCGATGCCGTCGCCGGCAGGAGGGGATGCCGACGATGACGAGACACCCGTCCACCGCGCCGTCCCTGAGCGTCGTGGATGTGCCAGCGCGCCTGACCATAGGGGTGGAGGAGGAGTTCCTGCTGCTCGACCCGGAGACAGGGGAGAGCCTGCCGGTCGCCGACCAGGTGCTGGCGGCCCTGCTGGGCACGGCCCGCGAGCAGAGTCGGCAGGAGTTCCGGCACAGCATGGTGGAAATGGTCACCCCTGTCTGTGTCGACCTGGCGGACCTCCGCGAACACCTGATCACCTTGCGACGTGCCGCAGCGGAAGCTGCCCGGTCAGCGGGAGCACGGTTGGTCGCGGTCGGCGCCACGCCGGTGCACGAGTCGCACCGGACGGTACCGGACGAACCGCGTTACCAAGCCATGTCGCGCCGCTTCGGCCCGGTCGCACACGATCCGGCCGTGTGCGGCTGCCACGTGCACGTGGGTCTGCCGGACCGGGACCTGGCGGTGCAGGTCGGCAACCATCTGCGACCGTGGCTTCCGGTGGTGCAGGCGCTCACCGCCAACTCGCCCCTGCACGACGGCGCGGACACCGGTCACGCAAGCTGGCGTGCCATGCAGCTGGAGCGTTGGCCGAGCATCGGCCCCACCCCCTACTTCGCCTCCGTGGCCGACTACGACGCGACGGTGACGGAGTTGGTCGACGCGGGAATCATGCTCGACGCGGCGATGGTCTACTGGTACGCCCGTCCGTCGGCCAGCTATCCCACGGTGGAGATCCGGGTGGGCGACGTGTGCCCCGGAGTGGACGACACGGTGCTGGTCGCGGCTCTGGTGCGAGCGCTTGTCGCCACCATGGCCGATCAGGTGCGGGCCGGCGTCCCGGCACCCCGTCTGCGTAGCTGTCTGCTCGCGGCGGCACACTGGCGAGCCGCCCACGAAGGGTTGGACGGCAGACTCGTCGATCTACGCGGCGGTGGCGCACGCCCGGCATGGGACCTCGTGGAGGAGCTGTTCGCCACCGTGACACCCGCGCTGGTCCGGCACGGGGACCTGTCGTACGTGCTGGAACAGCTGGCCCGGCTGCGCCGCGACGGTACCGGTGCGGCCCGGCAGCGGCGGGTCATCGCACGTACCGGTGGGGACGTCCGGGCAGTCCTCGATCACCTCGCCGCCGAGACCGCCGCCGGTTGAGCGGCAGGACCGCCGCCGCGTTCAGCGGATGCCGTGGGTCTGGAGCCAGAGTTCGAGCAGGCCCATCTGCCACAGCTTGTTGCTGCCCGCGGCGGCCTGCGCCTGTCCGGGGTCGGCGAGTAGCGTGTCCATGTACTCCTGCCGGAACAGTCCGCGCTCGCGTGCTGCCGGCGTCCGAAGCGCCGCCTCGACGAGGTCACGGACCGGGCCGTCGACGTTGCGCAGGGCCGGCACCGGGAAGTAGCCCTTCGGCCGGTCGATCACCTCGGCGGGCAGTACCTCCCGGGCGACCTCCTTGATGACGCCCTTGCCGCCCTGGCTGACCTTGTGCTGCGGCGGGCAGGCCGCCGCGAGGGTGACCAGGTCCTGGTCGAGGAACGGGGTGCGCACCTCCAACCCCCAGGCCATGCTCATGCTGTCCACCCGTTTGACCGGGTCGTCGGGAAGCATCAGGTGGGTGTCCAGGCGCAGCACCGCGTCCAGGGCGGTCTCCGCGCCCGGGGCGTCCAGTTCCGCGAAGACCAGCTCCCGGCTGGCGTCGACGTCGACGGTGTACGCCGGGCCGACCACCCGGATCAGCTCGGCGTGGTCACGGTCGAAGAAGGCGGTGGTGAAGGTCTGTGCCGCCTCGGCCCGGGACACCCGGGTCAGCGGCTGGTGGTAGCCGTACCCGGCGAACACCTCGTCGGCGCCCTGCCCGGACTGTGCCACCTTCACGTGCGCGGAGACCTGCTCGGAGAGCAGATGGAAGGCGACCACGTCGTGGCTGCCCATCGGTTCGGTCATCGCCTCGATCGTCCGCCGTACGGCTGGCACCAGGTCGTCGTCGGCGAGCTGGATACGGACGTGGTCGGTGCCGTACGCGCGGGCGACCATGTCCGAGTAGTGGAACTCGTCGCCGGCCTCGCCGTGCCGGCTGTCGAATCCGATGCTGAAGGTGCGCAGGTGCGGTTGCCCGGCCTCGGCGAGCAGCGCCACGATGAGACTCGAGTCGAGCCCGCCGGAGAGCAGCACGCCCACCGGCACGTCGGCGACGAGGCGCCGTCGTACCGCGGTGCGGAGGGCGTCACCGATGGCGGTCCGCCAGTCCCGGTGATCCCAACCGGCGTGGCTGGGGTCCCGGACGTAGCCGGGGCGCCAGTAGCGGCGGTCGCGGCTGCGCCCGTCGGCCTCGACGATCCGGACGGTGGCCGGGGGCAGCTTTCGGACACCGCGCAGGATGGTGCGGGGTGCCGGCACGATCGAGTGCCACGACAGGTAGTGGTGCAGCGCCAGCGGGTCGACGGCGGTGTCCACGTCACCTGCCTTGAGCAACGCCGGCAGCGTCGAGGCGAACCGCAGCCGGCCCGCCGTCTCGGTGAGGTAGAGGGGCTTGATTCCGAGGCGGTCCCGGGCCAGCACGAGACGACGGCGGGTGCGGTCGACCAGACCCACCGCGAACATGCCGACGAGATGGTCGACGAAGTTCTCACCCCAGTGTGCGTACGCGACCAGGATCACTTCGGTGTCACTGGTGGAGTTGAAGCTGTGCCCGGCTGCGCGTAGCTCTTCACGCAGTTCCGGGTAGTTGTAGATGCAACCGTTGAAGACCAGCGCGAGGCCGAGATCCTCGCGCACCATGGGCTGGCGGCCCGCGTCGGAAAGGTCGATGACGGTAAGCCGGCGGTGCCCGAGGGCCACCCAGCCATCGCACCACAGGCCCTCGCCGTCCGGGCCCCGGGACCGCATCGCCTCGGTCATCCGGGTCACCGCGTTGACGTCGGGCGTGGCACCGTCGAACCTCGCCTCACCGCTTATGCCGCACATCACGTTCCGTCCCTCGCCCGCCATCAGGCGTCTCAGGATGGTCGGTCTGTGTCGACGGTACGTGGCGGTTGTTCCCGTCGAGGACGGTTCGCGAAAGCGGAACGTAGGGTCACCCGTCCGGCGGACCGGGGGTGACGGCGGATGCGCTGTCCATTGGACCAGGTCCAGTTGACGGTCCAGCCGGCGATGGCGCTGTTACCGGCACGGACGGTGACTTCGCCGCCGAAGCGGCAGACGTGTGACCACACTGCCGGTGACTGTTCGGCGGCTCCCAACCGCGATGGTACCCATCGTATCCACTTACGTGGATCGCTGCCGGGGGGGCTCCCGCGCGCATCACCTGGCTCGCCGCGTCGAAGCTCAACTCGCCCCGACCGGTGCTAGCGGTAGGACGCATCCGAATCCACCCTGCCACGGCAACCAGCGCCATCAGCACCAGCAGCCGCGCACCGGTGCGTCCCATGACCGTGAAGCTGCCCACCCACAGCAGGTCGAACAGGCCCACCGAACCCAGCACCGCGCCGACGAAACCGGCGAGCGCCGCCGGGGTGTCGAGAGGATGCGACGTCGCCCACGTCAGTACCCAGTCGATACCGCGCACCGCGACACCGGTCACCGGGACCATCGCGACGATCCCCGCCGGCCCGAAGTTGTACAACCACTCACCGTGCCAGAGGGCTGCCGCGGAATGGTCGGTGCCGGCCAGGTGCGGCGACAGGAACGGCACGATCTCCGCGCCGAATCCGACAGGTTTGTCCGGCCACAACGAGCGAGGGAACAACGCTACCGCGGTCGCCCAGAATGTCGATCCGCTCCCGTTCGGCAGCACCCCCCACGCAGACATCTGCCACAACGAGGCGAACGAGGCGAGCGGGCTGACCGCCGAGCCGAAACCGTCACTGTCGACGGTGGTCGCAGGCCCGCCGGCGCGGATCGACGCAAGAAACAGCAGTACGGGAGCAGCGCCCAGGATCACCGCCATCTTGGCGTAGCGGCGGTGGTACCGCTGCGCGAACACGGCCAGCAGAGCCAGGGCCAGGGAGCCGATGACGATGCGTCCGTACCCACTGAACAGGAACGTGAAGTAGACACCGAACGCGGCTGTGGTGAGAGAGCCGCAGAGGACCGTCCACCGTCCGAGCGGCCCCAGGAACAGTCCTGCCGCGACCAGCACGACCCCGACGAAACCCGAGGGCTTCACCAAGGGCGCGGCGGGGCCGACGACGGCTGACCCGGCGATGGCGATGGCGAGCAGCACCGCGCCGAAGGCGACCGCCCAGGTCGCTGTGGGTCCGTTGACGCTGATGGCCGCCGTGTGGTGGCGGACCGGGCGGCTCCAGAAAATCAGCCACGTCACCACATGGCTGGCGTAGCAGACCGCCTGTACGGTCAGCAGCGGCACGCCCGGGTCGGTGTCGGCGGTGTCTGCCGCGAGGTAGATGCCGGCGAACCCGACGAAGAGCGCGAACGCCAGGTTGTAGACGCCGACCGCAGTTATCCGGCTGCCGCCGTGGTTCCAGAACACCCAGCCGCCGAACAACGTCGACAGGACGCTCAACGCCAACAGGTTGTCGTCGAGGGTGTAGGCGACGGCACCGGACGCGAGCCACACGGTGCCGACGAGCCCACCACGGAGGATGCGCGGCTGTTCGGTTCGGTGTCGTCCGGTACCCGGCTGTGCCGGACTTTCTAGTGACCCCACAGCGGCGGAGCCTATACGGGTAGTGACATGAATGCGTCTATTCGACCGGATTGTGGAGGTCGTGGCGGGGCTCGGGATCGGCTCAGCGGCAGCGAAAAGACGCCTGCCTTCGGCGTTACTCGCACTCGTACGGGTATGCGGACGAAGCCCAATACCTGAACGTGGAGGTCGTCATGACGAGCACCACCCTGCCCATGCTGGAGACCTACCCACAGTCGATCAACCTGGACCGGCACAAGCTGGCTACCACCATTGGTGCACTGATCGCCTGCAGCGAGGCGTGCACCGCGTGCGCCGACGCCTGCCTGAGTGAAGGCATGGTTGCCGAGCTGACCAAGTGCATCCGTACGAACATGGACTGCGCCGACATCTGCGGCACGACTGCGCGGGTGCTGTCGCGGCATACCGGCTACGACGCCAACATCACCCGCACCCTGCTCGAGGCGTGCATCATGGCCTGCAAGTCCTGCGGCGATGAGTGCGCCAGCCACGCCGACATGCATGAGCACTGCCGGATCTGCGCTGAGTCGTGCCGGGCCTGTCAGCAGGCCTGTCAGGACCTGCTCGCCATTATCGCCTGACCCGGTTGAACCGTCAGACCTTGGTGGGATGGGGACGAGCGCGGGGCGTGGCACCGGCAACCGAAATCGTGTCGATCGCCGTTATGAACGACCCGGCGAGGACGTTGTCGGCCGAGCTGCCGACTTTGCTCATCGCCTGCCGGATGCCGGTGGCCTCACAGATCGACTCTTCTTTCTCGGCTGGCGTCAGCTGCCGCAGCAGTCGTCCTGCCGGGTGGTTGCCGGCTCGTCGGTGTCGACCAGGTTCAGCGGTGCGGTGAGCAGACCGCCGCCGAGGCCGGTGGCCAGGCCCCTGCCCGTCGGCGGGGAAGTCGGGCCGCAGCAGTCGTCACCTGCCACCGAATCGGCGGGGTCACTGCTACAGACACCGGTTTCGGGCAGTTCGAGCCGTACGTCCCGGGCGGCCTGCCAGTCACCGGCGATGGCGGCGACCACGGAACGGGCCTGTTCGTAGCCGGTGGCCATGAGGAAGGTGGGTGCGCGGCCGTAGCTTTTCATTCCGACGGCGTAGTAGCCCGGTTCCGGGTGGGCGAGTTCGTCGACGCCGTGGGGTGGGACGGTGCCGCAGGAGTGTTCGTTGGGGTCGATGAGCGGGGCGAGGGCACGGCTGGCACCCATGATCGGATCAAGGTCCAGGCGTAGCTCGGCGGTGATGGTGTGGTCGGGCCGGTAACCGGTGGCGGCGACGATGCGGTCCACGGTGACGCCGTCCTGGGTGCCGTCGCCGCGTCGGACGACCACGGCTACCCGACCGTCGGCGGGGGCGATCGCGTGTACGGAGAATCCGGTCAGCAGCCGGATGCGGCCGGCGTCGACGTGTGCCCGCAGCCGGGAGCCGAGTGCGCCGCGAGCGGGTAGCGCGTCGGCGTCACCGCCGCCGTAGGTGCGCGTCGGTGACTGCGACCGGATGGCCCACGTCACCTCGGTGTCGGGTGCGGTGGCAGCGAGTTCGGCGAGCGAGAGCAGGGTGTTGGCGGCGGAGTGTCCGGCGCCGACGACCAGGGTGTGCCGGCCGGCGAAGCGGGCCCGGTCGGTGCCGAGCACGTCCGGCAGTGCGTGCTCCAGGTGGGCGGCGGCTTCGGTCTCGCCATGTGCGGGCAGACCGGAGGCGCCGAGCACGTTCGGGGTGTCCCAGGTGCCGGAGGCGTCGACGACGGCCCGGGCGGTGATCTCCCGGCCGTCGGTCAGCCGGAGCAGGAACGGAGCGGCCTGCCGACCGGTGGTACGCAGCCGGTCGTAGCCGAGCCGGCTGATGGCCGTGACCCGTGCGTTGTAGCTGAGCTGCGGCTTGAGTTGTGGCAGGTCCGCCAGGGGCTGAAGGTAGGTCTCGACGAGGTCCGCACCGGTCGGCAGGGCGTCTGGGTCGGGTGCCACCCAGCCGGCCTCGTCGAGCAGCCGACGGGCGGCCGGATCGATGTTGTACCGCCAGGGTGAGAAGACGCGAACGTGGCCCCACTGGCGGACGGTGGCGCCGGCGGCGGCGCCCGCCTCGAGGACGGTGAACGGGAGCGCCCGCTCGTGCAGGTGTGCGGCGGCGGCGAGGCCGATCGGCCCCGCGCCGATGACGGCGACGGGCAGGTGGTCCAGGTCACTCACCAGAAGCTCCTCTTGTCGACGGTTGTCGAACAGCGAGGCGGGCCGACCGTCTTGGGCGGTGCGCCACCGTCACGCTGTCTCGATTATCTTCGAATCAGAGAGTTGCACGGTGATTAGATCGATGTCAACCTAGGGTCATGTCGGAGCAGGTGGTGTCACCTCCCCTCGATCTCGCCGCCGTCCCGTGCTGCCCACCGTTGGCGCAGCAGCGGGTCCCCGGCGAGACCGCCATCCTGTTGGCGCCCGCGTTCAAAGCCCTCGGCGATCCCGTCCGGCTGCAACTGATGTCGATGATCGCCTCGGCCGAGGGCGGTGAGGTGTGTGTCTGTGACCTGACCCCGGCCTTCGACCTGACCGGCCCGACGATCTCGCACCACCTGCGGACGTTGCGGGAAGCGGGTCTGGTCGACTCCGAACGACGGGGCACCTGGGTCTACTACCGAGCCCGGCTGCCGGTCCTGCGGCAACTCGCCGCCCTGCTGTCCGTCGAAGGGACACGCCCGACGAAAAGCTAGGTCAGGCGCGACGGTCCAGTCGTATGCCCGCCGGCTCGGCGTTGCCGAAGAGGTCGTTGACGAGCACCACGTCGCGGCCGGCGTTCGCCAGCAGGGAGGCGGCGAAGGCGGCCCGGTAGCCGGACCCGCAGTGCACCCAGACGGTGCCGACCGGGATGTCGGCCATCCGGCGGGGGAGCTCGGGCAGTGGTACGTGCACAGCACCGTCGATGTGACCGTCCCGCCACTCGTTGCCCAGCCGTACGTCGAGGACGACCTGCGGGGTGGGCAGCCCGGCCGGTGGTTCTCCCGTCTGAGCGCTGGCCAGCGCCGGGAAGTCAGTGACCGGAAGCTCCCGTAGCCCGGTCGGCCCGTCGGCCCACTGCCCGGGCGTGCCTGTCGCCTGGGCGGCGGGCCGGTCGATACCGATCCGGACCAGCTCGCGTTGCGCGTCGGCAACCTGCTCCGGCGTCTCGGCCAGCAGCGTGACCGGTGTGCCCCAGTCGATCAGCCAGCCGAGCCAGGTCGCCATCGGTCCGTCGAGGCCGAGGCTGACCGTGCCGGCCAGGTGGGAGGCCGCGTACGCCTTGCGGTTTCGCAGGTCGACCACCCACTCCCCGGCGGCGATGCGCTCCCGCAGCTGCGCGGCGTCGGCCCGTGCCACCGGGGTGAGGTCGACCGGTGCCGGGCCTGTGGTGTTCGCCTCCCCCATGTGCGCGTAGTACGCCGGGTAGGCGTCCAGACCAGCCAGGGTCTCGGTGACGAACTCGGTCGAAGCCAGCCGGAACACCGGGTTGACCTGCTTTTCCCGGCCGATCGTCGATTCCGGGGCGTCGGCCTGGCTGGCCGAGCAGAAGCTGCCGAAGCCGTGGGTGGGCCACACCTGTGCCCCGTCGGGAAGCAGGTCGGCGAGCCGCTTCGCTGACGTGTGCTGACGCTCAGCCAACTCGTGTGCGTGTCCGGCGCCGAGCAGGTCGGTGCGTCCGGTGGTGCCGAACAGCAGTGAACCTCCGGTGAAGACCCCGACCGGCGTCCAGCCGGTCTCGGTAGCCTCGTCCAGCACGTACGACAGGTGGTGGAAGGTGTGACCCGGGGTGGCCACGGCCCGGAGCCGCATCGCCGCCGACACCTCGACGATGTCCCCGTCACCGACCGGGACCCGGTCGAAACCGGCCTCGTCGGCGGCGGCCACCAGGTAATTGGCCCCGGTCAGTCGGACCAGGTCCAGCCCGCCGGAGACGTAGTCGTTGTGCAGGTGCGTCTCGACCACGTGACTGATCCGTGCGCTGGCCGCACCGGCGAGGTGCAGTACCCGGTCGATGTCCCGCTGCGGGTCCACCACGACCGCGATCCGGCCGTCGGTGGCCAGGTAGCTGCGGTCGCCGAGGGACGACGTCGTGATGACCGACACCTGCACCGTCATGTCCAGCTCCTCGATAGGTCGTCGCGAACGGGTGGCGTACCCGGCCGAGGGGGCGGTGATGCCGTCTCGATCGGTCGGCCGATCCCTAGTATACCCCGGGGGGTATCTTCGGCTCAGTCGGGTGGGTCATCCGCCAACCGATGGCCGGTCCGCGGCCGGACTGCTCCGACCGCGGACCGGCGCTTTCACCTACCGGTCACAGGCGGGCGCACTGACCCACCGACGGACCCCGTACCGTGTTCGCCCGACCCTCGTTCACCGGAGCCGGGTTGTTCCCGACGCAGGCCAGCGGGCCGCTGACGGTGTTCGCCGCGACGACCACCGGCTGGCCGCCGACGTTGCCGATCACGGTCATCGGGCCACTGACGGTGACCTGGTCGACCCGTACCCCACCCTGGTTGGCGATGAGCGACACCGGGCCGTTGACCCGGCCACCGCTGATCTTCAACTCACCGGTGGCACCGGCCACCGTGACCGGGCCGGAGATCTCGGTGCCCGAGAACTCGAACAGCACCGGTCGGAGCGCGGACACCGGGCCGTTGATGGTGCCGCCGTCGACCCGAAGCGATGCGCCGGGGGCGACCGACACCGGGCCGGCGACCGTGGCGTTCTCCAGACAGGTCAGACCCGTCGTCACCAGCAGCGGCTTGGTGCGCTTACCGGTGATCGTCGTGGTGCACTCCGGCCCGCCCTGACCGACAGCCGATCGCGGCGTGGTGTCCGCCGTGATCGGTGAGTTCGCCGAAAAGTAGCTGACCAACATGGTGAGGTCGTTGTCCCCGGTGGTCACCGTGTCGGTGCCCTTGGCGAGAGTGGTGAAGTTGTCGCCACCCGCCGCGAGGAACGAGTTGACCGTAACCCGGTAGCTACCTGCCGGGTCGATCGGCCTGCCGTCCAGCTTCATCGAGGTGATCCGGGAACCCTGTGCGGCCTGCGGATCGTAGGTGTAGTAGAAGCCCTTCGACACCCCCAGCCACAAGACCGGACGCGACGCGCCCGCCGGCTGCCACTGCTCCTCGAGCACCTGCTTGATCTGGGCACCCGTGTACGTCCGGGTGACCACGTCGTTCGCGAACGGCTGCACGGCGAAGGCCTCGGCGTAGGTGACCGTGCCGTCGGGCGCGTACACCAGATCGGACCGCAGCCCGCCCGGGTTCATGAACGCGATCTGCGCCCCGCCCCGGCCGGCGTCACTGGTACCCGCGAGCTGCACGTCGGCGACGAGGTTACCGAGCGCCGACTCCTTGCCCCGATCCTCGTTGCCGTCGGTGTAGGCCCGCCGGATGTCGGCGGTGATCTGCCCGAGCTCGCGCTGGCCCAGCTCCTGCGCCCGTACCTTCGCCGTGGCCACGATCTCCGCCACCGCCGGGTCCTGCGGCGCGCCGACAACGTCCACCAGGGACGCGTCGACGGAGGTGATGACGCCCGCCGCCGGATCGAAGGTCAGCGTGACCCTGCCCAGGCGCTTACCGTAGTCCTCGGCCTGCACGATCGGCCGCAGCCTGTCGGTGCCGGGAACCGGCACCTCGAAGGCATACGGCTGGTGGGTGTGCCCGCTGAAGATCACGTCGACGGTGTCGTCGGCGCGGGTGAAGTCGCCGAAGACCGCATCGTCCGCCAACGCCTCCGGGGTGTCGATGTTCTCGGTCGCGGCGCCCTCGTGCGCGAGCAGCACCACGACGTCGGCCTCACCATTGGCCGGGTCGCCATCCTTGAGCTGGCCGGCGACCAGGTTCGTCTCGGCCACCGGATCGCGGAAGGTGATGCCGGCGATACCGTCCGGGCTGACCAGTGCCCCGGTCTGCTCGGTGACCACACCGATGAAGCCGACCCGGACACCGCCGATGGTCTGCACCGAGTACGCGGGCAACGCCCGCGTGTCACCTCGGTACACGTTTGCACCCAGGTGCGGGAAGTCGGCCCGGTCGGTGACCCGGCCGGTCAGGTCCGCCATGCCCTTGTCGAACTCGTGGTTGCCCACCGCCGAGACCAGCAGACCGGCCTCGTTCAACGCGTCGATCGTCGGGTTGTCGTCGTCGATCGCCGAGATGAAGGTGGAGGCGCCGATGTTGTCACCAGCGGAGACGAACGCGGTGTTCGGGTTCTCCGCCCGCAACTTGTCGACCAGACCGGCGACCTGAGCCGCACCGCCGACCGGTTGACCTCCGACGGTGGCCGGGGACTCCAGCCGGCCGTGGAAGTCGTTGATGCTCAACAACTGGAGGGTCACCGGACCGTCACCGGCCCCGGTGTCGAGGCCCACGACCAGCGGGTTGTGGTCGCTCGCCCGGTACGGGTCCGGCGCGAAGAACGCGGCCGGGCCGTCGTACTGGAAGGCGTACGACTCGACCGCGTTGATCTGCCAGACGTCGACGCCGGTGACCCGCGATGCCAGCGACGGCGAGGCGAGGGCGTGGTCGAGTGAACCGGACTCACCGTTGAAGACGTAACTGGTCCGCCCGGTGTCGTTGAGGTTGCGGTAGTCCTCGTCGTAGAGGACCTGCATCGGGTCCTCCTGGGTGTACGCGTTGAAGTCGCCGAGCAGCAGCACGTCGTCGGTGCCGCTGTCGGTCTTCACCCGTTCCACGAAGGCGGCCAGTGCCCCGGCCTGTCGGACCCGGTCGCCGTTCCAACCGCCCTGACCGTCACCGGTGTCGGCGTTGTCCCCGGTGCCGGCACCGCTCTTGGACTTGAAGTGGTTGGCCACCACGATGAAGTCCACCGAGCCGGCGGTGAATGTCTGCGCGATCGGCTCGCGGGCGTTCGACCACACCGTCTCGTCGTTCACCGACCGCGACGGTCCCTTCGGCTGGGCCTTCGCCGGCTTGAAGATGATCGCGGTGGTGATGACGTCCTGCTGGGTCGCGCCGGGAAGGTCAGCCGGAGTGCGGACGTAGTCCCAGGTGCCCGCGCCGTCCTCGTTGTTCAGGGCGGATACCAGGCGCTTGAGGGCCTGCTGCGGGTCCTCGGCGTTGAACCGGACCGAGTTCTCGATCTCCTCCAGCGCCACCACGTCGGCGTCGAGCGCGGTGATCGCCGAGACGATCTTCGCTTCCTGCTTGGCCAACGCAGCCTCGTCGGCGGCACCCCGGGCGTCACCGCCGAAGTGGACGAAGTAGTTCAGCACGTTGAAGCTGGCCACCCGCAGGTCGCCGCCCACGTCGACGGGTCCGGCGGTACGCGGGTTCGTGGCCTTGAAGGTGGTCCGGGCGGCCGGTGCGGTGTCCGCGTCGACGGGGCGGGTCGGCTGCAGACGCCACTCGTTGAAGCCGTACGACAGCACCGAGGGGCCGAACGTCTCCACCTGGTCGCCGACCCGCAGCGGGCTACTCGGCGAGACGTACGGTGGTAGCAGTCCGGCGGTGGCCAGGTTCGTCGTCCGGCCGTCGTCCACCAGCAGGCGACGCAGCTTGTTGTCAGCGGCCAGGGCCTGCGCGGTGTCCGAGCCGGGCCGGGCCACGTCGGTCGGGGTACGGGCCGGTTGGTCGCCGGCGGCGAGCACGACTTCGCCGTACCGGTTGGTGTTGTACACCTCCGAGACGGAGTACGCGCCGACCGGCGCCACGAGCATCGACTCGACCGACTCGCGAGCGGCCTCGTCGAGCGGCAGCTCCACCGGGACCGGCGCGGGCAGCGGCGCGTCGTGCGCGCATACCTGCACGTCGCTCCGGGCCGCGATGGTCAGTTGGGTGAGACCGTTGAACTCGCTCGCCGTGCCGCTGACCCGTACCCGGTCACCGATGGCGACTGACGGGTGGTTCGCGGTGTTCGTGGTCAGGTAGACGAAGATGCCGTCCGAGGCGGTGCCGGCGGCAACCGTGCGCTGTGCGCCACTGCCTGCCGTCTGCACGTACACCCCGTTGTAGCCACCGGTGCGGTGGTCGGCGGTGACGATGCCCTCGACGGTCACCCGGTCACCGGCGAGCGGTGTGGCCGTTCCGGCCCCCTGCACCTCGGCGATGGTGCGGTTGACGGTGACGGTGCAGCCGGTCGGGTCCGGGTCTGGGTCCGGTGCTGCGTTGCGTGCCCCGAAGGTGTTCGGGGCTGCCGCCCGCCAGCCGCCGTCGACCTTTTGGAGCGAGTGGCCGGCGGGGGTCGATGCGGTCTCCTGCACGCCGATGTCGACGCCGGTCCGGCCGTTCGCCGGCCCGCCGACCGCGGTGAACGTGCCCTCGTAGGTCAGGAACTCGGCGACGGCACCGTCGGGCGCGACGAGCGCGACGCCGTCGGGTGCGCCGTTCTGGATGCCGTCCGTCGGGTACGTCTCGACGACCACACCAGCGGCCGGCACCGCGCCGCTCAACGTCCTGGTGTTGTACGCGGTACCGTTCGCGCCGTTGTACAGGACGATGCGCCAGCCGGTCAGGTCGAGGCCGACCGGTCCCTCGATCTCGATCGCTTCGCCGGTGTCCGTGCTGGCGTTGTCGTAGTGGATCTCACTGATGAACGGCGTGGTGGGCACCGGGTCCGCGTGGGCGCTGGTGCCACTGGAGAGGATGAGCGCGGTCGCGGTGACCAGCACGCTCGGGGCGGTGAGTAGTCGGGAATCTCTTGTGCGCTGCATGTAAGCGGCCTCCGCAGGGAGTAGACCGTCGGAGGATAAGCGGCGCCGGTGTCCAGGGGGGAGCCAGCGTGTGTACCGATACGACAAGGATGGTGTCGGGCCCGGGCCTGACCCGCGCTCGTTGTTCAGCGGGGTTGTCGGGGTCTGGCCGGTGACTGGCTTCCGGAGGGTGCAGGCACTGCTCGCGATGGCGTCGCTGATCATCGGCGCGGTCGTGGGCGTGTTCGGCCTTCGTGGGTGGCGGGTGACCGACGCGCTACGCGTTGAGACACCTGGCCGCGGGCGGTCTGCCGCTCGGTCTGGCAGCTGGCGGGGCGTGCCTGGGGCGAGTGTGACGGGGACCGCTCCGCGTCGATTTGACGATCAAACCGTCGGGCGCGTAACTTTCTCTCTGCCAGCGCGGAACGGGGCAAACAGGGTGAAAGTCCTGATAGCCAGGGGTCGCGCAGGCTCCGGGTCCAGGAGAGGCGAAATCCTCTGTGGACACGGCCGGGTGGGGCTCGATCGGCCGCCGAGGGGCGGATTTGGTGGGGCGTAACCAACCGGGTAAGGTTCACGACCGGCAGGGAACCGGGCGAGCTTGCGGGTGACCGCAGCGGCCGGCCTGTCGAATCCGGAGTTCGAGTCAGGCGGTAGCTTGCTGCGCGCGGACGCCGGTGCCGAACCACCTGAAGCGTGACGTACCAGTCAAACTGGTTTGACTCGCCGCAGATGGTGAGGTAACGTAGTAGGAGTGCCCGGTGCGGTTGTGGTCGGGTGTGGTGCCCCGGATGGTGGCCCTTGGTGGGTTGCTTTGATGGTGTGTGGTTGTTTTTTGAGAACTCAACAGGGTGCTTGATA
>NZ_JAASAD010000002.1 GCF_012726175.1 Micromonospora sp. HNM0581 | reverse complement strand
CACCCTGGACTACATGAGCCCGGCCGAGTATGAGGCGACGGCCTATTCCCGCAGGCCAACGAGCAAGGTAGCGTGAGATCAACTTACCGACCCTGTCCGTCAAACCGGGTCAACCCCAGGGGTGTCGTACACCTGGAAAGTGGCCTGAACCTTGTCACCGTTGGAGTCGACAAAGGTGTCGCGCAGCATCGGCGTGGTGGTGTTTACCGTGTAGGCGCCGCCGTAGGAGAAGTAGGGCGGGCCAGCCTCCTGCTTCGTGCCGGTGCGCGGGCGATAATTGTAGGTGACCGTCAGCTTTGGCACATTGGTGGCCGCGTTGCCGGAGTTCACCTGCTTCCACTCGGCGGTCGCTGCCGAGGGTGCGCGCAGGCCCATGTGGGAGCGCGCGTACTTGGCGCCGGCCCAGAAGGAGACCATTGAGGTCACGTCGCCGGTGATCCAGCCGTCGCCGCCGCACTCGGATCGGCCCTTGGTCTGCGTGGGGCTGGCAAACAACTCGTTCCAGGTCGGCTGGTTGGCCCAGCGCGACGCAGTCGACGGCGCCGTGGTGTCCCAGATCTGCCAAGTCTGCGCCGTGCAGCCGGTGTCGCCGGAGTGGAAGTTGTAAAGGCTGACCTTGGCGTCCATCACGATGGAGTCGGCAATCGGCGCGGTGTTCCAGGTAATGAAGGCGCGCGCGTACCGGGTGCTGCCGTCGGCGTTGGTGGTGCCGGGGTTGCCCCAGTAGAGCTCGGTATCGGCTGACCAGTCGACGGTCTCGCCCTGCTGCACACGGGTGTCGAAGACGTTGCCGAGCGCGGCCGTCGTCGGATCCACTGTGACCGGGTAGACCGTCGCCGGGTCGGCGAGAAAGGCCGGATCTGGGGTGAGGACCAAGTCTACGGTGTCGCCGCGCTTCACCACGTCGAGGCCGACCGGCGCGCGGTTGGTGTGCTCACCGGAAAGCGGGTCTGTGCGGGCGTCCCACATCATCGGGGCCGGCATGACGGCACGCTTGCGCTTGCGAGCGTCGGTGAAGACCAGGCTCCCGTCGGCCTGCTCGGTCACCGTCAGGCCGCGGGCACGCAACGGCAACGTGTACGAGTAGGCGCTGGTCGCCGGACGCTCTTTGATTACCGTGTACTGCTCGAAGCCCGTACGGGTCGCCTCCACCACCACGTCCGCGCCCGGCACGGCGTTGGGGTAGGTGACGGTGGTGCCGTCCACGTCTGGCTTCGGCAGTCCACCCTTCCACTGCAGTGTGATTTGTTGGTCGCCTTCGCCGATGGTGGCCAGGGTGCGGGCCTTGGCGGTGCGGGTTTCGGCCATCGACCGCGCCCGCGTGCCGCCGGCCCCGCCGAGCCGCAGTCCCTCTGGGTGGGCCCTGGGGATGATGCTGCCGTCAGCGGCAGGTTCGAGGGTGAGGTCGACGTCGACCCACTTGCCGTCGCGCTGAAAGCGGATCGGCCCGGAGGACAGTTCGGAGGTCAGTGATCCGTCAGGGTTGACCCACGTGGTGGCGGACTCGTCGCGTTCGGAGAGGGCTTCGACGCGCTTGCCGGAGAGCCTGGCCAGCACACGTGCGGACATGACGTCGGCGGCCTCGGTCGCGTACTGCTGCGGTTTTGGTACGGCGCTGGGTGGAGGGGCCGCCTGTGCCGGCGGAGCGGCCGGCGCGGCGAGGCCAGCCAGCAGCAGCGTCGCTGCGGCCGGCACGACCAGGGAACGGGAGCGGAGCAACATCGCCTCCAATGTGGACGGACAGGATGGATGTGTTGAAGCGATCCAGCACGACGTCCGGGCGCCAACCCCCGTCGATCTGGTAGCGATGACTCGCTCCGACCCGGTAAGTGAAACAGCACGCTCCGTATCGATCAAGTGAAGTCTGGGTGACTAAGCCGTCACCCGTGGCTGACCTGCACCTATGCGTCAACACGGAGGGTCGAGGGTTGCGCGACATCGCTTCGATCTGTTAAGTATCTTATATATCTCAGTTGCCCGATGCATTGACCAGCTCTTTCATCCTCCGAGTGAGGCGGCACGCCATCCCGGCACCGATCATGGGAGCATCAACACATGACGACGCCGCAATCCGCGACGGTGCAGGTTCACTGCCGCCTCACCGTCCGTGTCGACGACCCCGCCGCGATCACCGAACTCGCCGTCCAGCACCTGCGCGCCGCGAACATCGACTGGGACGACGAAGAGGACGATCTCGAGAGTGCTGCCGCAGAACTCGGGGACGACCTACTCCGCAGCATCACCAGCCTGGCCGATCCCGATCGACTACTGGCAAAGGTGCCGGGCGTCGAGGTGACGGGCGCCCACGTCTGGGCGGAATCCGCTCGCTGATTGATGGCGCACCGCGACGTGCCCGGCCAGCACGACGACGTCGCCCGCCCGGCCGAGTGGAAGCCCTCACTGCCCAACACACAAAGTACGTGAATCGCCCTCGGAAGAGGGCTTTGGTGAACGTGGCCGAGGTTGGTGAGGCTGTTGGCCGGCAGGTATCCCGCAAACGTGGGCTTCCACGTCGGCGATTGGCATCACCTCCGAGTGTGGGCGAGCGGGTGTGGTTGGCCGGTCATGGCGGCCAGTGCGGTGGCGACTGCTTGCAGGTCGGCTTTGATGTACGTGGTGGTGGCTGGGCCGGTGGAGTCGGTGTGTCCGGCGTAGGCGCGGGCGATGCCGTAGCCGTAGTGGCGTTCGACCCAGGTCAGGGTGGTGTGGCGTAGCCAGTGGGTGGAGATGCCCTGGGCGGCCACCCACGGAAGCTGTTCGCCGATGCGTTTCCACAGGTGGTCGTAGCGGCGGCTGGTGATCGGCCGACCATTGCGGTAACGCAACAGCCGGTCGGTGGGCAAGACCGCGCCACGGATGCGGGCGTGATCGTCGAGGTGAGCGGCCAGGTCGAGCGTGATGGGTTGCCAGCGCAGGGTGGCGCCCTTCTCGGTCAGTCGCACCAGCCCGCGGTCTGTGTTCAGGTCGGCCAGTCGCAGCGCGAGGGCGCCGCCACGGCGGCAGGCGGTCTCGGTGTGCAGACGCAGCAGCAGGGCGTCGAGGATGACGTCGTTGCCGCTGGTACGAGCAGCGAGGTTGATTTCCTCCAGTTCGTCGGGGGTCAGGGCGCGGCGGGTGCTCGGTAGTCGGCGGGGCTTGACCACCCGGTGGGCGGGGCTGGCAGCGGCGTCGATGAGCCCGTCGGCGATAGCCCGGTTGTAGATGGCGCGGGCAGCGGCGATCACGAGCTCGCCGGCGTGACGACCGCTGCGGCTGTTACGCCGTGACCGGGCGGTCGCTGCGGCCTGTCGCTGCAGGGCCTCGATGTCGCTGGCCGCGACCGCGTCCAACGGGCGGTCGCCCCACACGGCGGCCATCCGCTGCCAGTAGGTGCCATATGTGCGGCGGGTGCCCGGTCCGGCCGCGGCGACAACCTGGGGCAGGTACTCGGCCAGCGTCGGCAGGCCCGGACCGGGCTCGGCCTGCAGATCGGCGAGGGTGACACCCAGATGGGCCAGCATCTGCCGGGCAGTAGCGACACGGGCGGGATCAGCCGACACGACGACCACCGATCACCTGGGTGTGAAGGTCGGCCAGCAGCCGTGCGACGCTACTGGCCGGATGGATCACCAGCAGATCATGGGCGACCAGGGCGGCGAGCAGCAGCGGTTGCCCCGGCAGGATCGCGCACATCTGCCGCACGCTGGCCGGTAACGGCAACTCCCCTCGGCTACCCACCGCGTGTTGTCCGGCTGGCGCTGACGCGATCACCAGCATTCCCCGCTGTGGGTAGATGTCGATACGGTGGCCCGACGACCAGCGCAACGCCCCCATCAGGCCGCGTTCGGTCACCCGCCCGGATCGGTCCGGACGCGCCATACCGATCAAGACCTCGTCCCGTGAGGCGGCCGCTGGTGAACGGGGTGTGGGCAGCGCCGGCATCGGCGCCGAACCGGGGCGCGGTCTATCGGGAAGCGGGACCGGAATGAGCACGCCGATGAGTCGCTCGCGGTCGCGGCAGCGGGTTGGTGTCATGACCGACCCAACCGCAAAAGCGCCGCAACGCGCCGACGGCCATGTACGGCCCGCCGACGCCCACGATCATGCGGTATCGCAGGTATGCGGGGCAGTCTCGGCGAGCACCTCCGCGTCGAGCAGCTCGCGCAGGTCGACCCGACCGAGCAGCTCGCCGAGGAGGGCCGAGTCAGATACCAGTGCGGAATCGAATCTGGCTCACGCCTGGTGAAGCTCCACCAAAACTGGTGTCCGAGGGGGGATTGAACCCCCACGGCTCGGGTCGCTGACCTGCGGCGATCCTATCGGCCCTGCTCAGCTTGTGTCTACTCGTGCCCGCTTGTAGCCGCTTGTAGCCCGCTGTTCCCGCCGGTGATCCCGCCGGGATCACCGTTGATCTTGCCCAAGCGGAAGGGGCCGGCCCAGCGGACCGGCCCCACCTGTACGGCTACAGTGCCACGGACCCGTACACGGTGTCAGCGGCGTCGACCGGGACTTCCTCCCACATCCAGTTGCCGCCCATCACCACGTACATGCCGCGCTCGTCGGGCGCGATCCGCAGCTCCGGCTCGTCCTCACCGTACGGACGCCGGTCTACCATGATCACGTCGCCATCCCACCGCATCTCCGGCACGTCGGCGTCGACCATTCTGGTCAGTCTCGGCTCGACGGTGCCCTCCGCCTGGAGGGTCGCGCGCAGGTGCCGGCGGGCGGCCTCCTGGTCGGCGACGATCCCCTCAGCAACCTCGCGGGTGCACTCCCACACCGCCCAGCCTTCCCAGCGGCGGATCAGCGTGCCGGCGTACGCCGACTCGAAACGGCGGCCGCCGTCGTATGGGTACTCCAGCCATTCCCCGGAGAAGTACCCGGACTCGCCGGGTTGCAGGTCGATGTCGAGGTCGAGGGGTGCGCCCGTCTCGGAGGGCGGCCGGTCAAGAGTCATTTCCACGTGAACTCCTTCGGTCAGTCGAACAAGGTCGGGGCCGGCGGTTCGCGCCGCTCGGCCAGTTCGTGGACTTCGCGGCCCGTCTGCTCTTCCCACCAGGCGGCGAACATGCGCCGGTGGCACCAGTTGTCCGGCGCGGGCACAGACAGGTCGCAGAAGCAGAGCAGGACGAGCCGATCGGTGCCGGCGTAGTCGGCGATCTCGGCAAGCTGCTCGGAGATCAGGTCAACGCCGGCGGCTTCCAGCCGCTCCAGATAGATGTGCCGGTACGGGCCCTCGGCCATCTTGAGCATTCCGTAGGTCGGCGCGAGGAGCCGGGCGTACCCGGCCAGGTCGTACGGCAACGGGAACCGGGGAGCGCCGACGGTCGTGCGGACCGGCGCCCCCTGGTCGGGTTGGAACCGCTGGTAGCGGTTCGTGAACAGCTGCAACTCATCCCCCATTGGGCTCTGCACGGTGGTCGTCGTAGAGCGTCCCGATCGTCGGGACCAGGTCGTCCAGGTGCGAGGCCAGGGCGTCCAGAGCGGACGCGACCACCGACGGGGGGCCCTGGATGGTCAGCAGCTCCAGCTCGATGACCTCGCCGTCGCCGGCCGGTGCGGCGTCCGGTGGCAGCGGGAGCGGTAGGACCGCCTTCGCCTCCACCATCGGCGTGATCAGCTGGTTCCCGAGCCTGACGATCGTCGCCATGCTGCTCCTCCCATCAACTCCAGCCGCTTGCGGCGGCACTTCGGTCCCACCCGCTCTATGCGGGCGCGCTTCGTCCACACCGGGCGTCCGCAGTCCTCGCACTCGACGGGTTCCTCGTCGGGGCTGGCCGGCACCTGGTCAGGCATCGGCTACCTCCTCCCTCGCATTCGGGCGGCGATCGCCCGGCACCAGCCGCGGTCGACCCCGAACCGCTCGGCCACGTCCTCGGGCGTGTAGCCGTCGACGAGGTACCGGGTGGCCAGGGCCGCCACGCTGTCGGTGACCGGCGCGGCGGCCGGCGGCGGCGGTGCGGGCGGCCGGCGGTGTCGCGGGGGCAGCTCGGCTCCCGTCTCACGCCGGGTGGCGCGGGCCCGGGCCAACGCCCGGTCCCGCGCCGTTTCCGCTTCCGTGCCGGCCACTACCGGCCCCGCCGCCGGTTCCGCAGCCGCCTCCGGTACGCGAGGTGCATCACCCGCAGCCGCACCCGCCGCTGGTCCGTCAAGCGGACCAGCGGGGCGAGGGCGCGACGGAGGGCGGCACCGAACTGGCGGAACAGCTCCCGCAGCGCCTCGACGGCTTCGGCGATCTGCCGGCGCAGCTGCTCCCACGCCGCCCGGACGCGGGCGGCCTGCTCCGGGTCGAGCTGCGGTACGGCGACGACGGGCCCGATCATGCCGCCGCCATCGTCTCGGCTCGGGCCTCGGCCGGCGCGGGTAGCGCCGCGACCGCCGCCGGCCGCCGCTCCGCCATCCACTGGCGGCCGACCCGGGCCAGCCGCTCGACCAGCTCGTTGCGGACCTTCATGACGCCTTCGGCGTACTGCTCCAGGTAGGGCAGCGTCTTGCGAGCGTCGGGGTCGCTCGCGGCTTTCTCTCTCGCCGGCTTGAGCAGCCACCGGTCGTTGGCGGCCACCTCCATGTCGGCGACGGTGCAGGCGAACGAGATGCCTTGCAGCTCGGCCGGCTTGTGGATCGCGTCGACCACGGCGGTGGCCAGGTCGCGGACGTCCCGATCCTCCAGGTCCAGGCCGAGGTCTTCCGCCATCCCGGTCAGCGCTGCGGTGGCCACGTCGCGGATCGCGGCGTAGCCGGGCAGGGCCGCCTTGACCTGGCGGGCGTCCTCCTCGATCTCCTCGATCGACCTCACGCGAGCCCTCCTCGCGGCAATCGGTGGCCGCAGTGGCTCATTGCGGCCGTATACCTTGCGGGCACAGCTGTCCCCTCTCTGTTCGGTTCCTCCGGCAGTCGAGCTGCCTTCACTTCCGCGACGAGCGCCGGGCCGACGTGGGTGTCGAACACCGCCCAGAGGGCGACCCGGTAGGTCGCCGGCCCGAGCGGGACCGCGTCCAGCATCCGCGCTTGCTGGTAGAGCTCGGCCTGCGCTTGTCGCATCGCCTGCTGGAGGGCGGCCGGCTCGTGCGGCAGGGGCCAGGCCCACAGGACCGTGACCACGCTGCACGCGCCGATCGCCTCCAACAGCCGAGAGTGATACATAAACATTGTATTCTAGTCGGATACTACGGTCAAACTGCGGCCGTACAGCTCACGGCTCCCCGGGCCTCCACGCCCGGAGCATACGCACTCCCGCGGGCGCCCGGACAGGGTTGGCCCGGACGGCACGAACGCCCCGCGCATCCGCGCGGGGCGCCGCATCGTGGCACGCTCAGTGCTGGCACACCGGGCACATCCCGGCCTCCTGCACCGCGTCGGCGTGGCCCTCCCAGGTGCAGTTCGGGTCCACCTTCGCCGGGCCGACCGACGTCACGTCGACGACCTCCGCCGGGACTGCCACGACGGCCTCGGGTGCCAGTTCGACGGTGACCGCGGCGGCCAGAGCCTGCGCCTTGCGCAGCTTCGACGACACCTTGCCCGCGAGCGAGCGGAGGTCGTCGACGCGCTGCCGGTGCCCGGCCACGCCGCCCTCCGCGCCGGCGAGCAGCCGCGCCAGCTCCTCGGCGTCCATCTGCGCCAGCTCGTGCAGGATCTTCCCGGCCGCGTCCAACCGCTCGATCTTGCTCACCACCTTCTTGCGCTCCTCGGCGACCTTCGCCTGCGCCTCCTCGCTGTGCTCTTCCTTGTCGAGCTGGAAGAACTCGGCCTGCTCCTCGGCCGCCTTGCACGCCTTGGCGAACGCCTCGGCGTCCCGCGCCGAGGAGAACTCGCCGCGCGCCCACTTGACCAGGAACCGCCGCTGCTGGTCGGGCGACAGGCGGCACACGTACCAGGCGACGCCCACCTGCAGCTGCCCCTTGGCGACGAGCTGCTTCGCGTCGTCGATGAGCCCGAGCAGGTCGATCCGCCATCCGATGTACGGCTCGCTCTTGCCGAACAGTTCGGCGATCGCCCGCGTCTCCCAGCCGGCGTCGGCGAGGCGCGCGTAGGCGGCGGCTTCCTCCATCGGCGTCATGTCCTGCCGGTTGACGTTCTCGGCGACCTGCGCGATGAACGCCGCCTCGTCGTCCATCTCCCAGACCATCGCGGCCAGGCTCTCGATGCCGCCCTGGAGGGCGGCCCGCCAGCGCCTCTCGCCGACGACCAGGCGGTAGTGGCCCTGCTTGCCCGTCTTGCGGACGGCGACCGGCTGGAGCTGGCCGAGCTTGGTCATCGACGCCGCCAGCTCGGTCAGCTCCTCCTCGGTGAACTGCTTGCGGGGCTGGTCCGGGTCCGCCTCGATCTTGCTGACGGGAATCGTCCGCAGGGTCGGCTTCTTGGCCGGCGCGGTCGCAACCATCGACTTCCTCCACAGTGAACGGTGTACGCTTATCGTACATATTCATTGTATGCGAAGACGATCTTGCCGTCAATATTTTGTGTATGCCGTGGGATCAGATGAAAGGCACCCACGCCGCCGCCGAGACCGTGAGCGGCACTTGGGCGACCACCGCAGCGCCCCGCGACACCAGCTGACCGACTCGCCGGTTGACGCTCTGACGCGAACGGGCAGGCAGCGCCGGCGGCTTCGGGGCCGGCGGCAGCAACAACCCCGCCACTCGCCACACCTGCTCGTCGCTCATCTCGACATCGTCGACGCGCCCGGACGCAACCTCGGCCTCGATCCGTTGCGCTAACGTCAGAATCTCGATCTTCCGCCTGCGCGGCAAAATGATGCCCCCCGTCTTACCTCGATGTGCCAACGATGGCACTGCGACCCCACACCCTCGCGGAGGGCTTAAGCCGCTGTTAAGAAAGCGAGTGACAGAGATCGTAAACCTTCGACAACAATCCGCAACAGCCTTAACAGCCGATCAGGTCGAGGGCTTCAAACCGAACGAACGGAAGTTTCCGCCGTCTCGGTGCAACAATCACACCGGGCCGGACACCTACTTCCAGACGAATTCCAGCCGGTCCGCGTCGAGATGCGTCACCCCGGGCCGGGTCGCCGGCCGCACCACAATCCGGTCCAGCACCAGCGCCAACAGCTCCCGCCGCCGCTCCAGCGGGGCATCCACCCACCACTCGGCCAGTCCCTCGGGGGTGGTCGCCGGCAGCGACCGCAGCCGCGTCGCCTGAGCCTGCGCCTCCTGCAAGCTCCTGCGTTCCTGCTTGGCCTCGTCCTCGATCGCCTTGAGTGTCACCAGGCTGATCTGGCGTCGCGCGTACTCCTGGCCGGCTTCCACCAACCGCTCGTCGATCGCGGCCAGCGCCTGCTCGACGTCCTCGCCGGCCAGGGGCGCCTTGGCCAACGCCGCCGTCAGCCGGGCGCGCACCTTCGGCGACGCCAACCGAGCCAACGCCCGGGCGGCGACCTCCTCTTCGAGGCTGGCGGCCGCGATGCGGATGCGACCGCACCCGTAGCTGGGGCTGCCGGACCGGCACACGTAGCCGCGTTTGCCGCTGTTGCTCGGCTGCGTGTATAGCCACTTCCCGCAGAGATGCGCCTCGTCGCCCTCGCCCTCCAGCGGATAGCCGCACATCAGGAACCCGCCGCTCAGCAGGTACTTCCGCACGTTCGTCGCGAACGGCTGCTTCCGCTCCGGGGCGTCCAGGAGGGCCAGCAGCTTCTTGTGGGTGGCCTTGTCGATGATGGCGTCCCACTGGCCCTTGCCGACGACCTCACCGTGGTAGGTGCGCAGCCCGGCCAGCCGCGGGTTGCGCAGCAGCCGGGACAGCGACTGCTGGGTCCAGGGGCGGCCGGCCGACGTCACGATCTCGCGTCTGCGAAGGTCGGCGACGATCGAGCGGAGACTCTCCTCGGCTAGGGTGCGCCGCACCACGTCACGGATCACCACGGCCTCAGCCTCGATGACCTCGCGCCCTGTCTCGTCGTACCCGTAGCACCGCACTCTGTTGACCCCCGCGCCTCCGCCGCTTCGCCCCTGCCCCCCGTCGATGCTTCGCGGCACTTTCGTGCCGATCTGGCCGGAGCAAGCCGACCAGCCGAAACATCGCATCAGTTGCCGGGCCCGAATGAGGCCCGCCTATAAGCTAGCAGTGCCTCATAGCACCGTGCTACCTACAGGTACCTATGAGTTTCCGGAACATCGCTGTCGCATCGGCGACACTGTACAGGCTGATCCTGACGGGCTGTAGTCGGCACGCCAGCAGCCCGGGGGCCTCGTAAGACCCCCGGGCTGCTTGTGTGCGGTGAGTACGGACCCGGTCAGGCTGTACCGTCCCCCGACTGTGCTCCTGACCGGGTCCGTGACCGGCCTGGCCACACTCCTCCAGGCCGGTCACATTCAAACACTGCGGCCGTACAGTGCGCTACTACAGCGAAACCCACCGATCGCCGTCGAGGTACTGGATGTCGAGGCATCCGTGGTTCGGCTGCCCGAAGTCGTACAGCGGCCCGAAGTCCTCACCGCCGCCCGGTGCGCCCACCGTCCAGATCAGCCCTTCGTAGACGACGCCCCGCTCGTCCGGGTCGACCATTGTGCCGTCGTCGACCAAGCAGGCGTCGATGTCGCCCTCGTCGAGCATCCGGAAGCACCGGCCCTCGGTGCGGGCCCGCTCCAGCATCTCGTCGGTTGCCTGCGCCGGCCCACTCGTCCCGACTTCCGACTCGCCGCCGCGCAGCTCGTGCGCCCGGTCCCGGGTGAGCACCCAGGCGTACGGGTTCTCGGGGAACTCCGCCGCCCGGAGGGCCGCGATCATCGCCATGGACACCATCTGACTGTCCTCCTCTACACGACCCCGGTACCGGCCGGCACCGGGGCGTCCTGCTGGTCGGGTTCTCCGGCGACGTCGCCGGTAGCTTCGAGTTCGGCCCGCGCTTCCTTGATGCGGTTCCGGCCCCACCGCTCGCTCCTGCCGAACCGGCTGCCGAGAGCCTGGCCGGTCAGCGGTGCCCCGGCTGCCGCCGAGTCCTTCCACACCTGCCGGGCGGCAGCCCACAGTTCCTCCGTCGCGGCATCCGGCGGTACCGGCGCCGGGTCGGGTGACGGGTCGGGCGGCAGCGGAAGCGGCTGCTGCCGTGGCCACGGGTGCGGCGGCACGACCGGTTCCAGGCGCGGCAACGGCAGCCGGGGTTCCGGCGTCCTCGTCGGCAGCGGCACCGCGTCCGGCACCGGCTCGGGGTCCGGCACCGGCAGCGGCACCGGGTCCGGGTCCGGCAGCGGCTCGGGGTCCGGCAGCGGCACCGGTTCGGGCGAGGCGTCGGCACCGGCAGGCGGCACCGCATCCGCCGGCATCGGCACCGGCACCGGGGCCGGCGGCGGCAGTGCGGCAGCCCAGGCGGCGGCACGCTCGGCGACGATCGCCGTGCGCCGCTGGTGCGCGAGCACCACCAGCCCGATCGACGCGACCAGCGCCAGTCCGTCAACGGACAGCGGCAGGGTGCTCGCCGTCAGGCTGTCCTCGCCGTACTCCAGGGCCAGCGCCTTCATGTGCCGGTAGCTGGCCACGGCAGCGACCCCGGCAACGATCACCGTGCCGACAATCTGCATGGCCCTCACCAGCGGGTGCCGCGGTGCCGGCACCCGCATCATCACCTCGGAGCACAGCAGCAGCGCCAGCGGCGGCCAGCCGGCAACGAACTTCGCCCCGACGCCGTCCCCGGCATGCGCGATGTTCGCGGCGAGGCTGGCTCCGATGCCGGCAGCGAATGCCGACCAGGCGACCACCCACGCGCCCTTGCTCGGACGTTCCGGCAGTGCCGCGTCGACGTTCTCCACGTGAACCATCGCCGGCCCTATCCGGCAGTTCCGGCGGCAGTGCCGCCGGCCCCGTCGGTGCCGGCCTCGCGCAGCATCGCCGCCAGCGTCCACAGTGCCGCCCGGACCGATGCCGCGCGGTGCCGGCTCGGCGCTGCCGCGATGTGTTCGGCAACGGCAATCCACGCGGCACGCGGGAACGTCGGGTCGAGGCGCTGCCGCGCGCAGCCCTCATGCAT
Organism: Micromonospora sp. HNM0581; assembly: GCF_012726175.1. GTDB lineage: Bacteria > Actinomycetota > Actinomycetes > Mycobacteriales > Micromonosporaceae > Micromonospora. Next base: position 507,599 of record NZ_JAASAD010000002.1, on the reverse strand, counting down.
TCGCAGCCCGCCCAGCTTCACCGTCACCTGGCCGTCGGCGATGTCTCGGCCGCAGCCGAGGCACCACGGCGTCCACTCGTCGCCGGCCACACCGCCGACCACGAACGCCGGCAGGCACACCGTGATCTCCACGCTCGTGCGGGGCGGCGGCGACTCCGGGTCGGTGCGGCCCACCGTCCTGCTGGGGCACGAACTCGGCGTTGAAGGTCGGGACGGTCACTCGGCGCGTGCAGGTCAGGGTGGTCATCTCTCTTGGCTCCTTCGCTCAGGTCAGGTCGGGCCGGGAACGGAAGCGGCGGGCGCGCTCGGTGCGCGCCCGCCGGCTCGGTCAGCGGTACTGGTTGAGGGTCAGGGTGTACTCGCGGCCGTCGGTCAGCCGGATCACGATGCCGTTGTTCCGCGTCATGAAGCCCGCGTCGGCCAGCGTCTGAACCTCGCGGACCTCGACCGGCTCGTTGTCATCGTCGGTCAGCGGCTGGTCGCCGGCCGTCTCGGCGGCCTCCTCCAGGGCCAGGTTCTCGGCGGCGATGAGCAGGGCGCGCTCCAGGATCTCCTCGTAGGTCAGCATCCGCTTCTCCTTGTCAGCGGGGGCCTTGTGTACATATTCATTGTATGCGGGCACACATCCTGACGTACAGGTTTTATGTACGGCGCTGGCCGTGGAACAGGTCACACGAACGGGGCGCCACCCCTCCACGGAGATCGCCGAACGCCGCCTATCGGGTAGTGGGGTGAGGAGATGACCGAAGCCCACTGAGACGAGCTGTGGACCGGCGGAACGGGCTAGTCCCGCGCGGGCCGCTCACCTAGCCGCCGCGCCTCCAGCTCGGCCGCCGCCTCCAATACCCACGCCCGGGGCGTCGGCCGCCACCCCGCCGGACGAGGCCGGCATCGGCCGCCCGGCGACGTCCGCTCCGCGCCGCACGACCGGCAGCGGATCGTCAGCCACACCAGCCCGCCGCCGTCCTGCGTCGACCCGTCGAGCAGCCCGCCGCAGCCGTCGCACACACCCACCGGCCCACCCTCGGCAGCCGCGGTGAAGGCGTCGACGTCGACCAAGCCGTCACGCACCAGGCTTCCGTCGATCGCCACCGCCCACCTCCCGGCCTCCGACGTGGAGCGGGGCCGGGTGGCGCTCACACACCGCCCGGCCCCGCACCGCTCACTCCTGCGGTGCCGCCGGCAACGCCAGCAGCTCGGGCAGCGACAGCCGACCGTCCCGGTAGGCCGCCGCCACCTCCTCACGGCCGCCCTTCTTGAAGGTCAGCGTCGTCGAGGGCGGCGGCGGCTCCGCGACCTCCACGAAGTCGAGGACCCGGCCCGTCTCACCGTCGACGACCGTGCCGTCCCGCTCGACTCGCAACCGGCCGAGCAGCGCCTTCCGGAACGCCGGCCGCACCGACTCCGCCGGCTCCGGCAGAGTCGCCTGCACCTCGGTCGGGTGCTCCGCCTTGCAGTACGCCAGGAACCCGGCCTCCTCGACCACGAAGCCCGTCTTCGGCTCGGAGAGCGTCACCTGCGCCACCGCGCCGTCGTAGCCCGGCAGCCGCACCTCGATCGTCGTCACACCGAACGAGTGGTTCAGGCCGACCATGCCGCTGTCGGCCTCGGTCCGCGCCGCGTCGTACGCCTTCTTCACCTCGTCGAGCAGCGCCTTGAGCACCGCCGCCCGCGTGGCCCGCTCCTGTGGCCCCATCACCGGCTCGCTCCCGTCGTCTCCGGCTGCCGGCTGCCGGCCGCCTCGGAGGCGTCCGGGTCGGCCGCCTCGGTCACCGCGCTGGCGAGCTGCGTGCCCGGGGCCTCGGCGGCACGCCGTGCGGCGGCGATCTCCGCGCCCCGCGCGTTGAAGGCGTCCCGCAGCTTCTGCGTCTTGCCGAGCCGCTGCGCCCGCTGCCACAGCACCGCCAGGTCCTCCCGCGACGCGCACGCCGCGAGAGCCTGCGGCCAGTCGGGGTCCCTCGGCGGCTCGCCGTTGTCGAGCCAGTCGAGCAGCTGGTGACCCAGCTCCGCGCCCGGCTTGTGGATCACCTCGTCGGCCAGGGCGTCGCAGCGGCTCTTGGTCACCCGCAGGTAGTGCGCCTGGTCGATGTCGCCCACCAGGTCGAACTCGAACTCCAGCCCGTCGCGCTGGTCGGGCTGCATGCCCAGCTTGGACACCTGCTTCTTGCCGTCCGCGCTCTCGGTGATCTCGTATCGCTGCTTCGACCGCAGGCACACCACGACGTGCCCGGGGAAGCTCATCAGGGCCTCGATGTACGCCCGCTCGATCGGGCGCACGTCCTTCCACCCGTCCATCGACCGGCCGCCGTGGTTGCGGGCGAACAGGTCGACCAGCTCCAGGATGCCGCCCGGCCCGAACCAGTAGTGCGACGCCGAGTCGAGCATGAAGCCCGTGAAGCCCGCCAGCGCCGCCTCGTCGATCAGCTCGACGAGCTGCCGGGGGTCGTACCGCACCGGGGAGAACTTCTGGAAGCCGTACCCGCCGGCCTCCTCGGGCGTCATGTCGCCGACGCCGGGCAGCTCCGGGTTGACCGCGTACTTGTCGGCCGAGTCCCGCTCGGTGTCGACGAACGCGATCCGCTCCAGGCCGTCAGCGACGGTGGCCGAGCCGGTCAGCGTGTAGAGCAGCTTGAGGCCGGTCAGGGTCTTCCCCGCCCCGCTCGGCCCGGCGAGCGCGATCCGCGCCTTCGCCTTCTTCCGGGTCGCCGGCATGAACCGTGAACTCATCTCGTTCCTTTCCACGTGAACGAACCTACATAGATTTTATACGGCCGCATTGTGTGACCGTAGCCGTACACCCTCCGGCGACGAAAAAGCGCCGGAGCAGCCCAGGCAGACCTCGCTGCCCACGGCGGCCGGCAGGCCACAGTCGCCGGTCCGGCAGATCACCGGAGTACCCAGCTCGGTGCAGACGCCCTGCACCGGGTGGCGCCAGTCGTCCCCGGCGGGGACCAGCTCGCCGCCGCACGTCGCGCACTGCGCGACGTCGACCGGCACGAGGTGCACCCTCACTCCCCGATCACTCTCCTGTCCTGTTCAGACACGGCCCGCAGGTTCGGGCCGTGCAGCGGGGCCGAGCGGTTGCACCCGGGGTGGGCGCACCGGCCGTTGGGCCCCTCGACGTACCGGTGGTCACCGTTCGCGCCGCGACCAACCGTTTCTTGTTCCCTGTATGTCTTGCGTCCGCGTGACGGACCAACTTTGTCCGGGTGGCGGACTAGCTCTAGTCCGCGTGCCGAACCAGACATGCCCTTCACTGGTCCGCTCACCGGACTACCAGACCCGGGCGATCCGGACACGGCTGGTCCGGCACGCGGACCAACGACGCCCATCTCGGTCAGTCGCCGCAACAGCTCGGGCGGCACTCCCAAGCGGTACACCGTCCTCGCCTTCTTGCGCCTGGCGTCCGCGACCGTCGGCCGCTCGCGCCACACCCACTTGCTCTCCGGGCGCTCCTCGCCACCCTCGCCGTCCTTGCCTTCCAGCAGGTTGAGCCACTTCGCGACCGACGACCGGGCGAGTCCGGTCGCCTTCTGCAAGTCGGTCAGGCTCGGCGTGAACTGCTCGGGGATCACTGCCGTGGCCGCGTCGGACCACGTGAGCAGCGTCAGGACGAGCTGCCGGCCTGGAGGGTCGAGCGTGCATAGCTCGTGCCTCACCGCGCGCTCGACCGTCCACCGGTCCACCATGCAGGCGGCCTCTCTGTGCAGCGCCGCCAGCGCACCGCCGCCCGAACTGGCGTACGATGCGCGTGCGACCCGTTCTCTGTTCCGGGTTTCTTCTCGGCCCCGCCAGATGACCGCCTGGCGGGGTCGATGCGTTTTCCGGCACCCTACACCCGGTCTGTACGGCCGCAATGCCTCCGGATGTGCTCATAGCTATGCGGCCTCGTCCTCGACCAGCACGTCCCACGGGTCCCACACGATCGTTCGCTTTGTCTCCTCGGCGAACGCGTAGATCGTGGTCACCTTCCACACCGGGTTGTTGCTGACCTCGCCGTCCTCCTTCGGCAGGACTCCCTTGGACCGCCACTGGTACGGCGTGTTGTCCTTCACGCCGAACATTTTGACGATCTCCTTGAGCCCCACCACCGGCGGCAGGATCAGCGGGCCGGGCGACGTCAGCTGCGCCGACACCTGCCGAGCGACCACCTTGAGCTTGGCCTGGCTCACCTTCATCGTTCCTCTCCTCCCACAGCCGGACGCCGTACAGGGTCAATGTACGGCACGGGCCGGGGACGGTCAGGCTGCCGTCCGGGCAGCGAAGTGCGGCGCGTGGTGCACCAGTTCCCGCGCCAGGGTCAGCAGGTCGCAGCGCCCGACCAGGTACACGCGGCCGTCCGAGAACACCGACGGCGGGTCCAGCGGCACCTCGTGCAGCAGCCGCACCGCGCACTCCTCGGCGAGCGCCTGCGCCGCCGTGTCGTCCGTCCACGTCGGCATCACCGCGAACCGGACCCCGGCACCGGCGAGCCGCTGGGCGACGCGCCGGCTGGCCATCGCGTTGCGCTGCACGTTCGCGACCAGTAGCACCACGTCGCACAGCCGGGCCGCGTCGACCTGGCCGCCGTCCAGCGCCCGGTCCAGGTCCACCACCTTCACCTCGGCCGACGTCCGCTCGATCTCCCGCGCCGGCACGTCCGGCGCGTCGACCACCTGCAACGCCATCACCGGCGTGCCGAGCCGGTCGTCGACGCCGCCGCGACCGGCCGCGTCGACGAGCAGAGTGCGCCGACCCTCGTCGGCCGCCGCCAGCGCGATCGCCACCGCGAGGGTGGTCGCTCCGGCGCCGCCATGCCCGCCGACCACACCGACACGCACCTCACGGGCCCGCCCGCCGACGGCCGCCGCAGCGACGATGTCGCGGAGGGTCTGCGCGCCGCGCGGCAGCGAGCACACAGCCGCGTCCGGATAGTCGGCCTGCCAGGCACGGATCACCTCGGCCAGCCGGTCGCCGTACAGCGCCTCCGGCGCGACGACCTCCATCCACGGGTGCGCCGGCATCCCGTTCGCCAGCGTCCGGCAGTGCGCGTCGATCAGCACGAGCGGCGCGTTTCGCCACTGGTCGACGGTCGGCTTGCCGACCACGACCTCCATCTCCAGGTCCGGGCCGAGGGCGTCCAGCACCTCGTCCACGAACTCGTGGCCCCAGGCCACGAGCAGCGGCTGACCCATCCGTTCCTCCTCCACAAGCAGGGCAATGCGTACAGAAACATTGTATGCCACGGAGGGTCTAGCGTCAATAATGTATGTACGGACGGCGGGCCGCTTTGCCCCATCTGCGACCCGCCCGCTATGCTGGTGTCTCCACGTGAACGCAGCGCAGCCCCGGATTTCGCGGTCCGGGGCTGCACTGTCTCCGGCGGCAGGTCACACGCCCGCTATCGGATACACCAACGTCGCAGTCACCGTGTCACCCGTGCCGATCGTCGACCCCGGATGCATGTCCAGCAGCACCACCGACCCGGCCGCGTTCGCCTGCACCGCCCCGCTCGTCGTCACACCCCGGAACGTCTGCACGACCGTCATCGCGGGCCGCAACGACTCCTCCACGATCGTCCCCACCGTCGAGTCCGTGATGTTCCCCTGCGCGTTCGCTGTGATCGCCGCACCGGTCCGGACCGCCGTCAACGTCACATGACAGCTCGCACCCACCAGCTGATGCGACGAACCCGCCGACCCCCAACCGGCGGACACCGACCACGGAAACTCGCCGACCTGCAACCCCGCGTCGATGAACCCGACCACATGGTTGCCGGCCGGCGGCGTGCACAACACCCACACCCGCGCGCCCCTCGGCAGCCGCCCCACCATCGACACCATCCGGATCGGCGCGACGTCCCCGTCGTACAACCCACGCACCCCGCCGGCCTCCGCCGGGCCGACGACCGTCGCCGGCCGCAGCCGCCACGTCAACCCCACGCGGACCGCCCGCTCGACTACCGCCTCGGCGAGCGCCTTCACCGGCAGATGCTGCACTGGCCTCACAGCTCACCACCATCCGTCTCCGGATACGCCCGGCGCAGCGTGTGCCGCATCGCCCCGCCCGGCATCAGCGGCATCGACCACCCCGTCTCCAGCCACAGCGACCCGTCCCACCGCACCACGTCATACCCGTCGTGCCGCGGGTCCGCCGGGGTGCTCAACTCCACCGACTCGTACACCGTCTGCTGGATCCCCAGCGTCCGCGCGTACGCCGTCACCGCCGCCTGCGACGGCAGCTGCGCCTCCACCACCTTCGGCAGCACGAACCCCCGCTGCGCGATCGAGTGCGGCGCCGACGCCGGCACGTCGTACACCCCCACCACCGGCGCGACGTCCGCCCCCGGGTCGTTGCTGACCACCACGAACCGGTTCGGAGCGGTCAGCAGCTCCGACCCGCGCGCCACCGAAGCGCGGATCACCCGACGCGAGGCGTCCAGGTCGATCGTCGGCGGCTGGCTCGCCGGCTCGAACGCCCGCATCAGCCGCAGCCGGCCCGCGTGGTTGAACCACGGCAGGAAGAAGCCACCCTGCCGGGACAGGTCCCGCAACGCCATCCCCCGCGTGTTGCCCGGCGACCACGACGACACGGACGTCAGCTCCGTCCAGTCCACCCGCACCTCGCCGATCGGCAGCCCAGCCAGCAGCCGCAGCACCGCCTGGTCGACGCGCTGCCCGGCCCCCTCGAAGCCCGTCTCCAGCTCCTGGTCCACGACGAACATCTCGTCGAACAGGACCAGCGGTGCCGTTGACCCCGTCGACGTCTGCAACTGGGTGGCGTCGCCCACCATGTATCGGCCCAGCGGGTACGCCCGCCCGCCGACGACCATCGAGATCGCCACCCGGTCGGTCAATGGCCGCAGCCGGCGCGCGTCGGCCACGCCCAGCGTCAACGACTCCACCCGCCGCACGATGATGCCGGTCACGTCGTGGATCAGGCTCGGGACGCTGTCCCGCAGTGGCGTCACCGGCCCGCGCCGCACCCCGGTCCGCCCGTCCACCAGGTCGAACCGGTACGACACCGACCGCTGCCCGACCCCGGGCGGCAGGTCGAGCGCGTCAGGCACCGCAGATCCCGACACCGTCCACCTCCCACGTCGCGCCCGTCACGTCGTCGAACACCGTGGTGCCTTTCGGCTGCGCCTCGAAGTCCGGACCGACGATCAGCGGCCCGTCGACCCCGTTGCGGACCTCCACCTGCGACACCGTGACGTCGCCACGGGCGCTGACCTCGAAGAACCCCGCGTCCAGGTCCAATGGCTCCGGGAACCCCTCCACCGAGACCCCCGCCCCCCACGTCACCCCGTCCAACGACGTGTAGAACGTCACCTGGGCCTGGCCGTCACCGGCGTCCTGCTCGTACACCGCCCGCAGCCAACGCCGCTGGTTCCGCACCACCCCCAGCTGTTCCGCCGGAACGCACGCAAAGAACAGGTCGTAGTCGAACACCTCGAAGCAGGCTTGCACGTCCGACCAGCGCACGTTCCAACCCGACGAGATGTACTCCGGGTTCGTCGCCGACAGGTGCTCGACCCGCACCTCCCACAGGTCGCCGGTCGGGCGCACCTCCACCCGCATGTCGACGTCGGCCATCGGCTCCCGCACCTGGAAGCTGTCGACCTCCACCCGGCCGTCGATGTTGCCGTTCCCCGGAGCCAGGCCGGCCCCGACGCCGGTCAGCCCGGCCGCCGACAGCGTCCCGTCGACGGCCTGCACCGTCCACCCCGGCCAGTAGCTATCCGGGGCGTCCTTCCACACCGCCGCCCGCAACACTTCACCCCGGACCTGCATTCGGAACCAGTACCAGTCACCGGCGGCGACCGGCACCTCGTCGCCTCGCCAGTCGTACGCCGTCACCAGCTCCGCCAGGACAACCGGGTCGCCCTCGTGCAGCATCTCCAGGCCGACCTCCACTGTGCCGTCCGGAGCGAACGCGAGCCGAGCCGTGTACCCGTTCTCGTCGTCGGTGTGTCGGCCGTGCAGGTACGCGAGGATCGGCTCCCCTCCAGGGGCCTGGGTGATCCGCAGCCGCGCCGTCACGTCGACGTCCCGCATGGCGGGCCCGGTGACGACGTGCTTGTCCACCGGCTCCGGCCCCACCCCCGCCTCGTCGATGAACAGGCGATGCGACTCGGGAACCTCGTCCGGCAGGTACACATCCCCGCCCACCAGCGCCGTGTCCTCGACGGCCGTCGAGGAGTACACCAGCTGCACCCATGTGTTCGCCGGCACCGCCGTCGGGTCGCTCTCGTCCAAGTCCAGCAGGTCGCCCTCGGCGTCGTACCAGTAGAGCGACAGCACAACGTCGCGGGACGCCTCGCACCGAACCCACGCCGCTATCCGCCACGTCGCGCCCGGCACCCCTCCGGGACCCGGATCGCACTCCACGAAGATGTGGGTTTGGATGCCGTCAGGTATCAGCAGGCCCGACGCCACACCCTCGTGGGCCTGCTCAGTCGATCGGACGAACTCCGCGTCGGTAGGCGTCCAACCGTCTACATTGGCCTCGAAGTACGGGTTCGCGTTCACCACTGTGGCGAGTTGGATCGCCCCGACGCCGCCGGTCACCGATAGGTCCTCCGGCGGCCCGGACGCCACCGTCCATGGGTCGCCGGGCAGGTCCGTCGACCCGAACCCGCCCGGCGGCACCTCCCGGTCGAACTGGTCGTCGACGGCCAACGGGTGCCAGCCGACGTCGACCGGGGTGTCCGCCGTCGCGTACACCTGCCGTGTGCGGCCCTCCGGTCGCAGCCCCTCGCACGGCGGTGGCCCACCGTCGACCGGCGCCGGCGTGTCCGCCACCTCCACGATCGTCACCTGCGCCAGCTGCATCTGCCCGCGCTGCGGTTTACGTCGCACCGACCCGGACGGCACCAGCAGCGTCGCCAGCCACCGGTTGTCCAGCTCGTCCCGCACGCACACGTATGGCACCTGGTCCCAGGCCAGGTCCCGCAGGCTGCGGAATCCCCGGTCGAGGGTTTGCGCCGGCACCGCGACCGCGTTCACCAGCACCGTCCGAGTGAACTCCACACCGCCGCGTTCCAGCGGGCGGAACGCCGCCCGGAAGTCCCGGCCGTACATGGCCTGCAGCTCGACGTCCCGGGCCTCCGGGAACGTGAACTCCTCCCCCGGACTGCGGTCCTGGTTCGTGACGTACGCCAGGTTGCTGCCCGGGTTGTGGTTGCTCGTCAGGATCAGCACACCAACATCGGCGCGCGGCCCGGTCACCCCGGGCGCGGGGATCGTCGCCACGACCGGCATCGACCAGGGCCCGGGCACCCCGATGCGGTGCACCATCCGGATCCGGTACCGCGACTCGACACCCACCCGCGCCTCGTAGTCGTCAACGGCGGTGACGTTCGGCGCGGCGACCCGCGCGATCGTCTCCCACTCGTCGTCGTCCACCGTGTCGTCCTGCCGCTGCACCTCGTAGGCGCCCCACCCGGCCACGACCTCACTGTTGATCGCATCCCACGTCAGCTGGTGATAGCGGATGCCAGTCGGGATTCCATCAGACTGCCGGCCGCACTGGTCGTCGACGACCATGAGCGGCTGCACGGCCAGCTGCACGACCAGGCCGGTCACCTCGTCCATCTCCCGGACCAGCATCAGCGCCAGGTCCGTCGACGAGTCGTCGGCGTCGTCGATGGTGGCGTACGCCTCCGCCCCGCCGTACGTCGCGTCGCTGATCGTGGTCGGCTCTCCGCTACCCGGCTCGGCGTCCGCACCGAGGACCTGCCAGGGAGCCTCGTCGTCAGCGGAGCTGGAGATACCCCACCACGTCACCTCACCTTCGCCGGCTGTCTCCACCGGCGGATCCAGCCGCAGGGTGACCTCCCGCCACCCGTCGGCGACCTCCGGCAGCGCCTCGAACTCGTCGACACTGATCGCCGCCGAGGGGCCGAGGCTCAGCCACGGGTCCGCGGGGTCAGCTTGGGACACGTGCAGCGGCTCCCGGGTACCAGGGAGGTGCCTCGCGTAGAACCGCACCCACACGTACGTGCCGGCGGTTTCGTCGACGATCCGCTGCACGAGATCGCCGGGGAAGAACCGCTGGGACACCGTGCCGATCGCCTGCGCCAGATAGACATGCGAGCGGGTGTCGGCGTCGCCGGGTAACGGCGAACCCGCGTACATGACGATCGCCGGCAGGTCGTTGACCGTCTCCACGCTCGGGACGGCTCCCTCGCGGAGCGTCTTGCGGAGCTGCACTCCCCGCAGGCTGGGCAGCGCGTCGACCGTGCCCAGCCGGTCGACCGGCACCGGCACCGTCGACGCCACGGACAGTTGCCCAGAGTGCGCCCGGCCGACCGTCACCGCGTACCGGTCGCCCTCCCACATGGACACGTTGGAGCCGTAGTTGTACATCTGGAACATCGGGATCTCGTAGTACGCCCCGCCCTGCTGGCCGGCGCCGTCGGAGATGTCCACACCGCCGCCGCCAGCCCGGTTCTCCTCCCCGTACGTCACCTCCAACGCGAGGTAGTGCACCTGAAACTCGGCATCCGCCGGCACCGACCCGGCGGCCTGGAGCCGCACGTTGATGTTCGTGCCGCCAGAGGCCGCCCACGCCGTCAGCCCGGACGTCGGCGACGAGCTGCCCGCGAACGTGTACGGCATCCGCCACTTTGTGGTCAGCGGCGTCGCCGCAGTGCTCCACCACGGGTTGAGCTCGCCCAGCCGCGACCGTCGCACCTCGGTCACCCCGTCGTGCAGCGCCGGCCCCGTCAGCGTCACGTCCATCGGCCACACCACACCGGCGGACGGCCGCTCCAGGCCCAGCGTCACACCCTCGGCGAGGTCGGCGAACGGGCCCGACATCACGTACAGCACCGACACGTCGAGGATCCGCCGCCGCCACAGGGCCGCCTGCGCCGCCGCGCTGGTCGTCGCGAACCAGAACCGGGCAGCAGAGTCCGGTCCCGTCAGGGTGATGTGCCGCGCGTCGGACGCGTTCGCTACCGCGTCCGACGCCGATGTTGCGGAGCCGGCCAGGGCCGCACCGGTCAGCAGTCCCGCAGAGGCGCAGGGGATCACCAGCCGCCGCACCGGCCCGGTGCCGGCGACCAGGTCCGACCGGTACAGGTTCACCAGCAGCTCGGTGCGGACCGGCCTGCCCGGCGGCGTCGCCGTCGACCGCAGCCACACCCGGTCCACCTGCTCGGTGGCGGCTCGGAACGTGTATCCAACTTCGCTGGCAGTGTCCAGCACGATCGGGGCCTTCACCATCGGCGCCCACTGCATGCCCAGCACGTACGGCCGGTCCGGGTTGTACTCGCCCATCAGATCGTCCTCACCGTCGTGGCCACGGACCGCCTGGCCAACGTCTCCAACACCCCGTCGCCGACGGCCCGCCCGGTGTCCAGGGCCTCCTGCCGGGTCGGTACGACACCCTCGAACACCACAGAGATCGCGCCTCGGTCGAACGTGATCGGTGTCCCGCCCCGGCCCGCCTCGCCGGCGAGCAGCGACAGCAGCCCAGACTCCTCGGCGAGCTGTCGGGCCCGCCGGGGCCGGGTCAGTGGAATGACCACCTCGTCGCCGGCCTCACCGCCGACAAACAGCGTCGGCCGGCGCAGGATCGCCCCGTTCGCCAGCATCGGGATTCGCGGCAGCGAGCCAGGCAGCACCGCGTCGACCCGCGCGATACCTGAGTTGATCGCCCCGATGATCCGGTTGAGCTGGTGCCTGATCGTGTCCGAGATCGCCGACGCGATGCTGCCCAGCGACGGCACCTTCCGCAGCCCGTCGACGAGCTTCTTCACCAGCCCAGAACCGGCGGACAGGAACCGGCCGGCGTAGGCGGAGATCCGGCCCGGGATGCCCTGGATGTACGACACGATCGAGTTGAAGCTGTTCACCGCCGCAGTGCGGCCGGCCGCGACCGCGTTGCTGAACGTCGACTCGATCCGTTGTCGCAGGCTGGACAGCGCCGACACCGCCCGGCCGGGCAGCGCCATCGCGTACGACACCACCGCGTCCACGCCCCTCAGGAACGCCGCCGCCGCCACGGTCGCCGTCTCGCGGAACAGGTCGCGCAGCCGGCCCGGCAGCGACGCCAGGAACCCGGCGATCTGCCCCGGCAGCACCGTCACCGCGTAGAGAATCAGTCCGATCCCGATGCCCAGGGCCTCCAACGCCCGCCCAGCCGCGTCCGTGAACAGATCCCACAGCAGTCCCGGCAGCATCGACAGGAACGCGCCGATCTTGCCGGGCAGAGCCGCGAACCACGTCGCGATCGACTCGAAGAACCCCTGCACCGCCTGCGATGCCTTCGAGAACGCTCCGCCGATCGCGGACCCGACGCCCGCCCAATCAATCGCGGTCAGCCAGGCGGCGACCTTGCCCAGCCACTCGGCGACCCCGGACAGCGGGGACAGCAGCCACACCAGCGCCGAGGCGATCGCCGACACCAGCGGCGCGACGGCTTTCGCCGCGAGGAACCCCACGAGCACCGCCGCGACGCGGATCAGCGGGGCGACCAGGGCGACCGCGACGGCGGCGAGCTGCGCCACCAGCTCGATCAGCGGCGTGATCGCCACCAGGATGTCCACCAGCGGCGGCAGCAACCCCACGACCGTCGGGATGAGCGGCATCAGCGCCTGCACGACCTGGACGATCAGCGGACCGAGCGCGGTCAAGATCGGCGCGAAGGCCGAGCCCAGGGCGGCGACGACCTTGCCGAGCGGCGGGCCTAGCCGGGTGAACAGCTCGGCCAGCAGCCCGGCGACCGGCGCGAGGACCGCGGTGAGGGTCTGTCCGATCTGGAGCAGCACCGGGGCCAGCGCGCTGACGATCGGCGCGAGGAGCGGCCCGAGCGCGTTCAGGACCGTCGCCAGCGGCCCGACCAGCATCGTGATCAGCTCACCGATCACCGGCAGCAGCGGCGCCACGGCGAGAGCGATCGACGCGATGACCTCACCGATCAAGCCCAGCGCCGGCGCGAGCGCCTGAATGCCGACGGACAGTGCCTCCATCACTGGGCCGACCGCACCGGCGATCGCCGCGAGCGCAGGCCCGAGGGCCGTCACCACGGCCTGCATCGCGGGCACGATGGCCTGCGCGATCGACCCGAGGGCCGGCACGACCGACTCACCGACGATCGACAGGAGCGTCGTGAACACCGGCCCCAGCCCGGCCGCCAGGGTGCCCAGCGTGTTGAACACGCCGAGCAGTGCGCTGCCACCCTCCGCGGTGGCGAAGAACTCCCGCACCCTGCCCGTCACCTCGACCAGGCCGGCGAGCAGTCCTCCGGTGGACGCCTCCGCGGCCGCCTTCAGAACGCTGGTGAGAATCGAGCCGACGTTCGCCGTCAGCTTGCCCAGCTGACCCATCACCACACCGGCGCGGTCGATCGCCGCTACAGCGGCCCCGCTGTCGGCCATGGCCGACAGCCACGTGCCGAACCGAACCGCGGCCTCACCGGCGAGTTCGGACACCCGGCCGATCGACGGCAACGCCACCGCGGTGATGTCCCGGAACCCGGCCAGCAGCGGCTTGATCGATGTGGCCAGGTTCCCCACCGACAGGCGGGCCGTGTCGAGCAACCCGGACAGCACCTGCACGGTGCGCGTCTCGCGGGAGAACTCCAGCACCGCCCGCGCCGCCCGCCCCCATTCGGCGGCCACCCCGGCCAGGCCGGTGCGCAGCGGACCAGCAAGCACCGACGCGGTCGCGGACAGCTGCCCCACTAGCTGCGCGCTGAACGCGTCCTGCGCGGCGACCCGCACCTCGGACAGCACCGGGTAGATGGCCCGGAACTCCCGCACGAGGCGCTGCGCCTGCGGCGACAGGTCCTCGATCGCCTTTTCGAACTTCGCCATGTCGTCCTCAGCGGCGGCGGCGAACGCCTCGCCTAGGCCGCGGGTGGCGACCATCAGCGCGCCGAGGGCGGCACCGCCGACACCGGCCGCCGCCGGGAGGGCGTACAAGGCGCCACCGACCGACGCCAGCGACCCGATCAGGCCGACGATCTGACCCGACGCGGCGGCGGCGGTCGCGCCGACCGCCGCGATGCCGCTGACCTTCAGCGCCTTCGTCAGCCCCGCTCGTAGGTGCGGCGCGAAGCGCGACACGTCGCCGACGATCTCGATGTACGCCCGCCCCAGAGCCACACTCCCAGGCTATACGGCCGCGATGAGGCATTGCGGCCGTATAGTCGGACCTACCGTCCCCCGACGGCCAATCGACGCTGCCGGGAGGGTAAACAGTGGACATCATCAGCCGCGCCGAATGGGGCGCCCGACCGCCCGAAGGGCGCGACGTCACCACCTGGTCGAAGCGGACCGTCTTCATGGGCCACTACTCGGCGGCCAGCGCCAGCCAAACCCCCCGTCAGATCCAGGACTTCCACATGCGGGAACGGGGTTGGGCGGACATCGGCTACAACTTCCTCATCTCGTCGACCAGCGGCGCCATCTTCGAGGGCAGAGGCTGGTTGACCATCGGCGCACACTGCGCCGGCCACAACACCCCGGCGATCGGTGTCTGCATCATCGGCGCCGACAAGCCCGATGTGCAGGACGTCTCCGACGCCGCCCGCCGCTCCTTCAAGTGGCTCTACGAGGAAGCCAACCGGCGCAAGGGCAGCAAGCTGACGCTCCTCGGCCACCGGGACCGCGGTGCGACCGCCTGCCCCGGCAACGAGATCTACTCGTGGCTCAAGGCCGGCCTGCCCATCATCGGGGAGCCGGCACCGGCCCCCAAGCCGCCCGCCGGCAGCAAGCCCGCCCCCGGCACGCCGCTCCCGTTCCCGCTGCCCGCCGGCTGGTACTTCGGGCCCGCCTCCGGCCCCGACTACTCGGTGTCCGGCCTGTACGAACGCTACTTCCGCGGCCGCACCGACCGGGCCTGGCTCAAAGAATGGGCCACCCAGCTCGGCCGGCGCGGCTGGAACGTCGGCAAGGGCCGCCGCTGGCTCAGCCAGCACGGCAACGACGGCATCTACGGCCCCGAGTACCGGGCGTTGGCGTTGGCGTTCCAGGCTGACCAGCGTCTCCGCCAGGACGCGCTGATCGGCGTCAACACGTGGACGGCCGCCTTCAACAACCCGGTCACCTGATCGGCCGCCCATGGCACCCGAGGTGATCCTCGCGCTGCTCGGCGGCGGGTCGATCGCGGGAGTCGTCATCGACCGTCTGGTGACGTGGCTGGTCGGCCGGCGCAAGGAGCGCATCTCGCTGGCCGACCAGTCGACCCAGATGGCGGAGCGTCTGCTGGTCCGCATGGACGCACAGCTGGCCGGAGCCGAAACGAAGCTCCAGCTCGCCGAGACGCAGATGGCGACCCTGAACCTGACCATCGCCCAGCTCCGCGAGGAGCTGGCCCGCACGAAGAGCGAGGTCGCCCACCTGCGCGCCGAGCTGCGCACCCGCAAAGACGTCTCCGCTGAGCGTGACCGCCTTCTGGTCGAGAACGCCCAGCTCAAAGCCAAGGTCATATCTCTTGGAGGGCAACCATGACCGCTCCCACCCAAACCCGTCACCCGTGGCGGGCCACCGTCCGCACCATCTTCGCCGTCACCGTCGCGCTGCTGTCGCTGCTGCCGACCATCGCCGTCGCCGGAGGCGTCGACGACGTGCCGGCCGTCGCGCAGGTCCTCGGCGTCGCCGCCGCGGTGACCCGCGTGCTCGCGCTGCCCGGCGTCGAAGCGTTCCTCCAACGGTTCCTGCCGTGGCTGGCCAGCGCCCCGGCCGGCAAGGAGCTGCCCGAAGAAGCCGACCGGCAGGCCCTTCCGCCGCGCACCACGTTCCGGAACGACGACGTCCACTGACCGCGCCGACACAGCGAGGGCGACCCCACCGGGGTCGCCCTCGCCGCTATCCGCCTACCGACCGCCGCATCCCGCCCAACGCCCGCGCGAACGACTCGTCGGTCTCCTCGTCCGACCACTCCGGCCGGTCGTCCAGCTCCTCACCGGCCGGCGGCGTCTCCATCGCCTGCCGGAACTTCGCGATGTCCTTCTCGGTGCCGCCGTCGACCCACCAGGCGTAGATGACGTCCAGCAGCGACGGCAGCGGCAGGTCCAGAGGCTCCCGGCCGGTGCGCAGCAGCATTGTGCCGTGGAACTCGGGCCAGCGTTTGACCGCCAGGGTCAGGAGTCGCTGCCCGACCCAGTAGGGCGGCCGGACCACTCCTCACACATGTACTCGAAAATCGCCATGGCGTCGGCGAAGTCGAAGGTGTCCGTCGTGTTCAGCAGTCGCCGCCGGAACACCGCCAGGCTGGCCGGGTCGAGGGTCTGCTCGAAGAAGTCGAGTACCGCCGCCACTTGATCGGCCTCGGTGCGGCTTGACGACGCCGCCGCCATCAGGTACGCCAGCTGGGCGTCCTTCGGCGCCCGGCAGGTCATCTCCACGTCGTCCAGCTTGAATGGGACGTCCGGTAGCTTCTTGCCGTCGCTGGTGGCCTGCGCCGTCTTGGCGCTGGTCGTGAACTCCCTCATCGTGTCCTCCCTATCTGCGGACGAGCCGGAACCCCTCCTGGCGCGCCACGTCTTCCATCGCCTCCCGCAGCCACGGCTGCGCCTTGGTGCCCGGGTGGTTCACCAGGCTGGTGAACACCACCTGGCCGCCCGCCTCAAACCGCAGCACCCCACCCGGCCGCCGGGGCCGGATCACATGCGCCGCGGTGCCGTCGTGCACGGCCGCCGCGTACTCGGCCGTGTTCTCGACGAACCCGTAGACCCGGCCGGCCCGCACCCCGACCTCCTCGCGGTGCGCCGTCCGCAACCGGCCGGTGTCCACCGGGCAGGTCAGCACCGCCCGGGTCCGCACCCGCCTCGCCACGCTGCGGATGAACCGCACCACCGGACCGACCGGCCCGTACAGCAGCCGCCGGATCTCGCCCGCGTTCAGGTCGATCCGCACGTCAGTCCGCACCGCCATCAGCGCCGCCGTGACCGTCTCGCCGGCGGCGGCTCGTCGCCGGCCGGCGCCGCGTCGACGTCACCGGCCGGCAGGCCCGGCGGCACCTCCTCCACCACGGCGGGCGGTGCCGCCGCCGGTGGCTCACCGTCGTCGACGACCTCGTAGCGGCCGGCGTGGACCAGCTTCGCCAGCTTCGGCGTCCAGTGCACTCCGTGGCGCACCTGCCCGTCGGCGACGCCAGGCATCGCCGTCAACGCCCGCACCGTCACCCGCTGCCCGTCCCGCATCGCTACGCCTCCTCGTCGACGCACACGCAGATGTTCGTCATCACCGCGACCAGCACCTCCTGGCCGACGCAGCCGCCGGACGGGCCGACGCTGGACTGCTCACCGATCCACACCGACTCGACCCGCTCAACGTTCTGGAGCTCGCACAGCACCGCCCGGCGGATTCGGCCCGCGTCGTCGGCCAGCTCCGCCGCCGACCGTTCCAGCTCGACAGCGGTCGGCGGGTTCCCGGCGTCGTCGATGGTCGGCGCGCACCGGGCGGTGCCCGCGCCCAGCTCCACCGCCCAGAACGCGCCCGGGTCCGCGCCGTCGTCGAGGGGCGTGCCCCGTCCGCCGGGGAACTCGCCGGGCAGCACCGGGTAGGTGCGCACGATCCGCACCCACGCCTGGCCGTCGCAGCACGAGTCGATGGCCACGTCCCGGCCCGGCACCACCGCGCACACCGCCGGTGCGCCGCCGAGCGCGTCGACAAGCGCGTCGCCGACCAGCTCGCGCAGCTTCACCGCGACAGGCCACGCCACCTCGTCGGCGACGGTCAGCGCTGGCTGCGTCACGACGTTCGCCTCCTGCCCCGGTCCAGGTCCGGTGACCACACCACCGAATCGCGGGGCAGCCGGTGCGGGTTCACGATCCGCAGCCACTGGTCGACCTCCGGCAGCCCGGTCATGCCGTCCTTCACCAGCTGCGACGGGTCCGCGAACGTGGCCTGCACGCCTTGCCGCACCACCGACTGCACCCGCCTCGGCAGCCGGCAGGTGCTGTCGTTCGTCAACGCTTTCGCCACCTCGCAGGCGTACTGCCCGGCCGCGATCCGCCCACCGGGCGGCACCGGCACACCACGCCGGTACGTGACCGCCCACGCGCCCGGCTGGTCGTCGCCGACGGTCAGGTCCTGCGTCCACGGCCAGCCCTCACCGTCGACCCGCACCAGCCACCGCCGGTCCTGCACCACGTACGCCTCGGCGGGCACCACCTCACCGTCCACGACCACCTCGGTGACGTCGTGGACCGGGCCGACCAGCGACACCTCGGCCGCCTTCGGCACACAATCGCAGGTGTCGAACCCGACGCAGCCGCACCACGCCACCGCGAGGCTGCCGTACGGCAGGGTCAGCCACGGCTCCCGCCGCAGCCACGCATCGTAGGTGCCGCGCCGGCACGGCCGCACCGTCGACGGGCACAGCCCGTACCGGCGGCCCGACAGCGCCCACAGGACCTCCGTCGCCAGGTCCGTGGCCGCCTCGCGGACCGCTTGGTCCGTAGTGTCCCAGCCCTTGCAGTAGGCCATGTTCAGGGGCCAGTCGCACGGGGCGGACCGCGCCGGCTGCGTCACCGCAGCCTCAGGAGGCCGGGGCGACGAACGACAGGAACCGCTGCGCTCCCGACCTCGTCTGCGTCACCGTCACCAGGTACGTGCCCGGGTTCGCGTACTGGTGGCTCACCGAGGCCGCCTCGGCCGGCCCCGCCGACGAGGTGCCGTCACCCCAGTCCACCGCGTACTCGTCGCCGGGTGCCGCCGGCACGTACGTCGCGGTGAACTCGGCGGTCATGTTCGTCTCGTCGCCGTCGCCGGCGGCCACGGTGCCGTCCGGCGGCCGCGGGGTCAGCCCGCACGTCGGTGCCGGCGGCGGCAGCAGCGTCCAGTCGAGGTGCAGCAGGTCGTCGTCGCCCATCGGGTCGGCCAGCGGCGCCACGCCGGTCGTCCGCAGGTACACGTCGTACGGACCGACAGCCCACTCCGGGTTCTCGATCGCCTTACCGGTCAGCGTGAAGCTGGCCGCCCCGTTTTCGATCGTGAAATCCCCGATCATCCCGTCGATGATCTGCGGCAGCAGGAAGTACCCGAACCGGGGCCGGGCCATCGTGCCGCACCGCTTGAGCTGGGTGCCCGACCACACCTCCAGCGCCACCGCCGCGTCGAGGGTCAGCCGGCTGGTGATCCGCATGCCGGTGGCGTTGCCGTCCTCGTCGAGCACCACCGGTTGCCCGGTGAACAGCGTGTACAGCTCCGGGTCGACCCGCCCGCAGGTGACGGTCACGTTGTACAGCTTGATCCGCCGCCGCGCCGGCTCGTACACCAGCCGGTCGCCGTTGGCGTCCTTCTGGTCGATCTCCTCGCCGTCGTCGACCTCAGCGGCGTACTCCACCGAGATGAAGCCCTTCGACGTGACGTGAACCGGCCAGCCTCCGGCACCCAAGATCGGGTCACCGCACGCCCCGAGCTTCGTGGCCCGGAGCATCTTCCCCTTCACGGGGGTGTCGCACACCGCGGACATCGGCACATCCTCACCAGGAGAGTCCCATGCCCGGCCCGCAGCCAGCGGCGAATACCCCGCCAGCGTAGCCGAGAGGGCGCTGGCCCCGGGTGGGACACAGCGCCCTCTCTCGGCGTCGCCTGCGGCGGTTACTGCCGCACGGCCGGGTGGGTGCCGAGCACCAGGTCGCGGAGCAGTGCCTCAATCCGCGGGGCGTCGTCGTGCGGCACCCGGAACGCGATGGTCGTCGCGCCGGCCACCACCGCCACCGCCGTGTGCAGGCCATCGCGCTGCGCCGCCACCGACTGCACGGCCCGCATGGCGAGCATCTGCCGGCCGCGTTCCTTGAACCGGGGCCGCGCCGCCGGCACCAGCAGCGACAGCGCCACCGTGTAGATGGCGAGGATCACCAGCAGCACGTCAGCCACCATCGTGCGTCCGGGCTGGCTCCACTCGATCCGGTCGGGCCAGATCGCGACCCGCGCGTTACGTCCCGCGACATGGCTCTCGAATCGTGCCAACGCCTCCATGTTGGTCCCTCCACAGTGAACGGGGCCGCACCCTGGCTGGGCGCGGCCCCGATCCTAGACCTGCTGGCACAGTGCCAGCCGGGCCGTCAGGTCAGCTGGCGGCCGTCGATCACCTCCAGCGTCGCGCCCAACTCGGCCACCTTGGCGCGCACCTGCTCGGCCACCTCGTCCCAGGCGCCGCCTGTCAACACCGTGGCGACGCGCTGCTCACCCTTGACCCAGGTGACCATCACCGCCGAGTCGACGTCGAGGACCTGGCCGGTCCGCTCGCACGTGATCTGCCGCTGCACCGCGTACAGCAGCGTCTCCCGGTCGAGGTACTTCTCCCGCTCTTCCTCGCTGTCGGCCATCAACGCCTTGAGCACGTTGTCCATCAGCGCCTCCCCGTCGGCGTCAGCCACGGGCCGACCGGCTTGACGGCACGCGCCCGGCAGCCCACGCACAGCGGCTGCTCGTTCACGCCCACCGCCACGTCGACACGGACCGGCGTCGTCGACGGGCAGCCGGCGCAGCGCAGCTGGAGCGTCCGGGTGATACGCAGGCCCATCAGCAGCATGCCGCGGGGCACGAGGGTTTCCCTCGGCTGCCCACCGCCGACCGGCCGGATCACCAGGTTGACGGTCGTCGGGAAGTCCCGCACGTTCTGCACGTCGGCGATCTCGACGACCGTCCCGAACAGCAGCACCTGGTCGCGGCGGACCAGCTCCTCGGTCCGGATCGGGTGGCCCTGCCTCGGCTCCGGCGTCGGCCTCTGGCTCGACTCACTCATGCTGCCGTTTCCTCTCCTCGGGCCAGCCAGCACCAGCGGGCCTCCACGTCGACCACCAACTGCTCCGTCATCTCGGCCCACACGTCGGCCGGCAGCGTCGCCAGGTGGTGCCACCGGCCGCCCCGGGCCGCGTAGACGTGCAGCGCCCCCATCTCGTGCTCCCACAGGTACGCCCACCCGTCGCAGGTGGGCGTACCGCCCAGGTCACCGGCCACGGCCGGTCCGGGCTCACCGGCGTGCGCCGCGAGGCCCAGGCCGCGCACGTACGCCCACTCCGGCCGGCGCTCGGCGACGGCCGCCTCCGGCCACGGCATGTACGCCACCGTCGACCAGTCGCGGCGCAGCAGCGCCTCGACCATCGCCGCCGTGTCCCGCCGGAACTTCGCCGCCCAGATCACCCGCAGCTGGGCGAGAGTCCCGCTGGGCTGGCCCTCCAGGGCGACCGGCCGGGCCCGGAACCGTCGGGCTCCGGGCTCAAACCTTCCGACCAGCGCGTTCATCGCGCCGCCACCTCCTTGATGTGTTCCCGCACTGCGGCCATGTGCTGCCGGTAGTCGGCCGCCCGCCACTGCGTCGAGTAGCCGGCCTTCTGCACCGTCAGCACCTCGTCGAGGCGCAGGCTGGGCAGCTCATGCACCGACCAGCACGCCCACGGCCGCCACCGCTTCGGTCCGACCTCGGGGAACACCCCGAGGTAGACGTGCAGCCGGTGGCCGCCGAACAGGTACGCCCACTCCCGGTCGCCCGCGTTCTCGGTGGTGATGTGGCCGCGCAGCGGCTCACCGTCGGCGGGGCTGGGCACGCCGACGAGGTGCCCGGCGATGCCGGTTCCCGGCAGGGCGTACAGCCGCGACCAGTCGGAGCGCAGCAGCTCGTCGACGGCCGCCTGCACGTTGTGCCCCGACAGCTCGTGCACCAGGGCGGACAGGGCGGGCACGACCATCGTCGGGCAGGCGTCGTGCTGGACGTGCCGCGCCTGGTAGAAGCCGCCGGCACCTTCGGTGCCGACCAGCGCGCGTAGACCCATGTCAACCTCCACGTGAACTGGGTCTTGCTAGGACAGTTACCTTGCCGTTGTACGGCCGCAGTCGTCAATAGAGGCCGGACAGCGAGAGCCCGGCTAGGGACTCCGCACCGGGGCCGGGCGACCGCCCGGCCCCGTCTACGCAGTCACTAGGCGCGCTTCGGGACCGTCACCACACCGATCCACTCGCCCCACCCGTCCAGCGGGCCCGTCTCCGCCTTTCGGAACACCGCCACGGCCGGGCCGCGCACGTCGAAGCCCTCGCGCAGCAGTACCTCGACCGCCCGGCGCATCTCCTCGACGCTGTTGTCCTCGCTGCGCAGCTCGATCACCGCCTGCGACACCACCACCGGCCGCGCGTCGCACTCGTCGGCCGGCTCGTCGGCGTGCAGGCAGCGACCGCCGTGCGGGTCGGCGATGTGCGCCCGGCAGTGCAGGCAGCGGTCCTCGCCGTCGTAGCAGGCGCCGCCCGGCCTGCACTCCACGGCCCGCAGGCCGCGCTTGATCGTGTGCTTGCCCATGTTGACCTCCACGTGAACTGGGCTCTGCTCTGGATACGTACGGCCGCCTTCGCGGATTGCGGCCGTAGGTATTGAAGCCGCGCTAGGGGCTCCGCACCGGGGCCGGACATCCGGCCGGCCCCGCCCACACAGCCACCAGGTGGCCGCTACGCCGCCCTGGCCACACCCTCGAACTCGGCCGGGCCGTGCTCCTTCTTCCGCCACACGCCGGCCACGTCTCGGTGCAGCTGGAATCCGGCCTGCTCCAGGACCGCGAGGATCTGGCTGGCGGTGGCCATGCCGTCGACCGCGCGCACCTCGACGTGCACCTCGAACGCCTCGCTGGGCGCTGCGTCGCTCATCTCAACCTCCACGTTGGGGCGTTCAGGACGTACAGATACATTGTATGCCACCGCGCCCCGTGCGTACACAAAATATGTACGCTCGGGCTGTGTAGCAGGTCACACATGCGCAGGTCAGAACAGGCGACCCTGCCGATACGCCGCCTCCGCGTCGAACGTGGACGAGGCCGGCGGCGCAGGCGGCGGCGGGGGCGGCGGGGGCGGCGACTTCGGCGCAGCCTTCCGCATGTGCCGCTCCAGCGCGCTCTCCGGCGTCGGCAACCCCAGCACGTCCCGCACCGCGCGGATCTGCTGGGCCAGCCGCCAGGCCCGCCGCATCTCATCGATGGCGATCTGCCGGGTCCGCAGGGCCTCGTGCATCCAGGCGTCCAGCAGCCCGTCACCGCAACCGACGACCACCCGCCAGCCCAACCCCCACAGGTGCATGTTCACCGCGCACAGCGCCGCCGCGAGGGGGTCCAGGTCGTTCGCCCACCACTCGCACGTCGCCGGGTCGAGACCCTTCTCCCGCATGGCCCGGGCCGCGCCGAGGAACATCGTGCCCGTGCCGGCACACGGCTCCAGGACCCTCTGGCCCTCCTCCGGCCCCGCCATCCGGCCGATCAGCTCCGTCACGTCGACCGGCGTCAGGAACTGACCGATGCCCTTCCGCCCGCCGTGGCTCTTCATCTGCTGGAGCAGGGTCCCCAGCAGGTCGTAGTCACCCCACCCGTCCGGCCCGAACCGGCCGAGCACTCCGCGCCGCAGCGCCGCCTGGCCGACCGCGTGCACGGCCCGCTTCGTCGTCTCATCCGGCTCGTCCTCGGTCCACTTCCACAGGTGCATGGTCCGCGGGTTCAGGTCGGGCCTCAGCGCCGCGAACTCGCACCACAGCCGCTGCGTCAGCAGCCAGAAGCCCTCGTGGTCCAGGCGCTCCGCCATCTCGCCCACTCGGGCGAGCTGGTCGGGGTCCTCCGCCTCCCGCGCCAGGATCGCCAGAACAGCCGCCACCGACATCGGCACCTCGACCCGGGAGCCGCCATACCGGCTGTGCCATGCCTGGTCGACCGCCTCCGCGATACCCCGCGCATGCTCTCGCGGGTCTGACGGCACGGCGTTCGCGCGCCGCGCCACCGTTGTTGACGTCATCTCTCCTCCACGTGAACAGCCCGCCGGCTCCCCGGCCGGCGGGAACGGCAGCGCCCCCGCAGCCAGGGCGGCTACGGGGGCGCTCGGTGCGGCTCAGCGCAGCCGCAGCACCTGCATGTCGGGCACGCCGACCACCGTGGGGTGCGACCAGTCGTAGAAGAACAACCGCACGCTCTCGCCCAGGTCCTCCTTCACCGCCACGGCGTGCGCCTCGGCGTACACCTCGGTCCAGTCGACGCGCGGGGCGCGCTCGTGCCGGCGCTCGGTCAGCGCCGCCAGGTCGAACGACACCACGTCGCCGTCCTCCACCTCGGACAGCGCCGCCGGCTGCCACTGGTCGGCGGTCGGGATCTGCTCGAACATCTCGTCTCGCATGGCCACGGTCACCTTCGGCTCCTATCTCTCGTCTCTCGGTCTGGTCAGCAGTTGCCGCACACGCCCGACGCCGGCAGCTCGCAGAAGCACGAGTCGCACAGCCGCTTGCGCACGGCCGCGATCTCGCGCCGGTTCGCCGCCGCCTGCTTCTCGCGCTCGGCCCGCTCGCGCTCGGCCAGCACCCGCGCGTTGTGCTCGCGCGCCGCCCGGTTGTAGGCCAGGCGGGCACGCTCCTGCTCCTCCGTCTCGCGCGGGAACAGACCCTCGCCGGCCACCAAGCGCTCCCGGAAGCCCGCCGTCAGGGTGTCCAGGGCGGCGATCGTCCGCTGCATCTCGTAGCTCAGCTCCTTGGCCATCGGGCACTCCTCACGCAGTTGGGCGGCTTGCTGTACATATTCATTGTATCCGGACACCAGGCCGGCGTACATATTTTCTGTACGTTGGGGCCGTGGAACGGGTCACACAAACACCGACGCCCCCGCGCCGCGTGGCACGAGGGGCGTGGCGCCCACAAAGAACGCGCGCCAGCCGGGGCTTCCCCCCGGCCGGCGCGCGTCGGATTACTCAGGCCGCCCGGTTGGCCTTCACGCTCTCGACGACGAACGCCAGGGCCGTCCGCCGCTCGGCCACCTTCATAAGCGCCGCGTCGACCGCCGCCGCCTTGTCGCTCACGCCGGCCAGCAGGTCGCCGCGCACCGACGTCCGCAGGTCGCCCGCCTTCGCGACCGCCACGGCGCTCGCGGTCGCCTCGGTGAGCTCGGCGGCCTGCCGCTCCAGCTCCCGCTCGGCCTCGACCAGCCGCACGGTCAGCTGGAAGACCAGGCCGCCCCGCTCGGCACCCTCAGCCTCGACGCCGAACTCCGCGAGCAGCTCGTTGATCCGGTTCTCCATCTCAGTCCCTCCTAATGGGGTGGCGCGTTGTGTACATACTCATTGTATGCGCCAGGCACTCCGCCCGTACATATTTTTCGTACGGATGGGCTGTGGAGCGGGTCACACGAAAGACGCCGCCCCGCCCGGCCCACGGAAAAGGGACTAGACGGGGCGGCGAGCCCGAGGCGTTGGGGTCAGCCGGTCAGCGGCTTCGCGAGGACCGCGACCGGGCAGCCTTCACCGGCGGCTGGGAGGAACGGTCCACCGGCTCGGCGTCCACCTCGGACACGTCGGCCCCGGCGACGGCCGACACGCTCTCTCCGCCGGGCACGTCGGCTCCAACTACAGCCGACCCGCTCTTCCCGCCGGCCTCGTCGGGCACGTCGGGCACGTCGACCCGGGCGTCGGCCGACACGCTTTCTCCGCCGGCAATGTCGGGCACGTCGACCCCGGCGACAGCAGACAGGCTCTCCCCGCCGACCTCAACCGGCGCGCTCAGGCTCGGCTGCACCACCCGGCTGTCGCCGGTGCCGAGCACCAAGTCCGCAAGGTCGTCCGGCACCTCGAACGCCAAGCCGAGCGCTCCGTCCGTGGTTGTCCGCACCTCGTCGTGCCGCTCCGCACTAGCCGCGTCGAGCAGCTGCCGTGCAAGCCGCTCGGCGTCATCCCGGTCCGTCGGGTAGATCAGCGCCATCTCTCCTCCTACGCCGGCACGCCCGGCAACTTGACCTTCACCGCCGCCACCGTGCAGCTCCAACCCACCGTGTAGAACCGCTCGGCGACCGCGAACACCTCGTTGCTCGTGCGGTTCAGGGCCTCCGGCAGCCTCGGCAGGAACACCGCCGACCTGCGCACCATCACCGGCCCGGTCCCGTACAGCCACGCCTCGTCCTCGTCCGGCGCCGCGTTCCCCGGCCCGACGCCGGTCGTCTGCGCGAACGCGAACGGGTTGCCCAACGGCGCGACGAGCCGCGGCCCCTCCAGCCGGGTCAGCGACTTCGACACGAGCCAGCCGGCCGTCCACCGCGGAGCCCACAGCACACCCAGCACCCCCGCCTGCTTAGCGATGTGCGACTCCAGCAGCCCAACGCCCGATTCCAGAGCGACAGGCGCGGCATCGGAGTCACCGAGCACCAGCGTGCTGGCCGCTGCCAGGTGCGGCGTCGTATCAGCCTCGCCGGTCCACACGTAGTGCTCCAGCGACTGCTGCTCGACCAAGCCGATCGCCCGCCGCGCTCGCTCCAGCAGGTCCGGTCGGGCAGCCGACCGGCCCGTCAGACCCGTGTACAGCCGGATCACGTGGGACTGCACCAGCGGAACCCCGTCGGGCAGTTCCATCGCCTCGCGGTCGAGGTCGGACGCCGCCGCCGTGTTCGTCGGCGCAGGCGCGTCGACGCACTGCGGCTCCCACTCCACACCGGCCTGGAACTCGCGCTGGTCCGCCGGGTCGACCACGGCCGCCGCCGAGAATAGGCCGTACCGGTACGGCGTCGCCGCAGGGGCGTCGACGTACACGAAGGGCTGAGTCACCCGCCACCTCCCTGTGAAGCTGGGGGCCGCACCCGATAGGGCGCGGCCCCGTCAGCGGGTTGCTCAGTCCTCGGACGCCGCGCACGTGAACGCGACGGTCTGCCCGGTGACACCGGCCGGGCACAGCGGCACGGTCAGCTTGTACGACACGTAGCACCGCTTCACCAACAAGGTCGCCTGCTCCGTGAACAGCGCGATGTACTCGTTGTCCTTCAGCTTCATGCTGTCGTAGACCGCCGACAGGTCGATGATCGGCTTCGTGCCCTTCACCCAGGTACCGGGCGCGTAGATCAGGAAGTCGACCGCGGCCGGCCACTGGCCCGGCGCGGTGGCCCCGCCGAATCCGGCACCGCCCGCGTTGACGTACCCGTCCTGCCAGTCGTAGATGAACTGCGGACGCAGGTGCCTCCGCGTGAACCATGCGGTGATCTGCTCGTCCGTCACGTCGAAGAAGTTCACCCCCGCTCGGCGCGCCATGTCGGCCCGGATCCAGTCGAGCAGCCACAGCGGTGCGACGCACTCCAGCAAGGCCCGGCGGCTCATCCGGTACCGGTACCGGTAGTCGGTCGCCGCGAGCGACAGCGCACCGAGCACCGCGGTGGTCGTATCATCGCCGCCGATGTCGCCGCCGAGGGTGAGCGCAAACTGCGTCGACTGCGACGGAGCGGTGGCCATCCGCTGCACCATCCGCGCGTTGATCTTGTGCTCGTGGGCAGTCATGGCCCGTCGCACCACGTCACGAGTCAACTCGGGCCACACCGCGTTCTGCACGATGTCCTGCTCAATCTGCACCCCGTCGATCTCCAAGCGGGTCTCCACGAAGTCGACCGTGGGCACTCGGTAGCTCGGCTTGTCGGTGCCGGCGATCGAGTCGGCCTCCGTCTGCACGAACCCAGTCGCCGAGTACAGCGTGGCGAAGTCCAAGTTGGCCGGCACCTTGATGCCGCCGCCGCGTGGAATCGAGATGCCCGGCAGGTCGAGGATGCCCTCGGTCGTCTCCAGCCCCTCGCACAGCTCCCACAACGTCTCCGACGGCGCACCCCAGCCGCCGGCCGCAACGAGGTTCCCGCCGGTCAGGCGCGACTCGCTGCCGGCCAGGTCGATCAGTCCCAGGTCGACCAGGCCGCTGCCCCCGGCAACGAGGGCCTGGTCGACGGGCAGCTCCACCCGAGCCACGTTTTGCTTGATGCGCGTCTGCACCTGCGACCCCACGCCACGTGGGAACCCCGCGAACTTGTCATCGAACGCCGCCGCGACCTCGCTCACCGACGAGAACACGTGCCCGTGCGGCACGTTCGGCACATCCGCCGCCGCCTTGATGATCGCTGACCGGCCGCCCTGCGTCACCTTCGGCTTCGGCTGCCGGCGGGCCGCCCGCCGCGCCAGCGACGCTACGACCGGCGTCGGCTGCGGTGCCGGTTGCTCCTCGACAGGCGTCTCCTCGACCGGGTTGCCCTCGGGCTCGTCCTCGCCTTCACCCGAATCCCCATCGCCGTCGTCGCCCTCGGGTTCATTTGCGTTGCCGTGCACGGCGGCGTCCAGGTCGTCCAGTTCCGACGCGACGGCCGCCGCGTCCTGCTCGATCTGCTCCTGCTGGGCCCGTACCGACGTAACGAACGTGGCCAGCTCCCGCAGCTGCGCCAGACCGGAGGCGTCCAGGTCTGGGGCGTCGCGGAGGGCGTCGAACGCCGCGACCGCATTAGTCTCCAAGCGGTCCAGCGCATCGAGGTCGAGCCCGTCCAGGCTCGAAGGGATCTCAAACTCCACCGTCGGCTCCTCAGCACGGTAGGGATCTCATCCCGACCGGCCCGCAGCCAGCATCGGCGGTACAGCGCCCAGACTAACGCAGCGCGGAACAGGGCTCGTTTCAACGGCGACAGGGAGGGCTACGATCATGACAAGCCGCATCTTGATCACGGGCACGAGCGGGCACCTTGGCAGGCGAGTAGCGGTACGCGCAGCGGCAGCGGGATGGCAGGTGATCGGCACCTACCACACAACGGCTTCCGGTCCAGCTGATCACCGGCTCGACATTCGGGACTTGTCGGCGGTCCGCGACACGGTGCGGTGCGTCTGTCCTGACGTCGTTGTTCATACCGCGGCCGGGCGGGAGGACTGGCATGCCGTCGCGGACGGAGCGGCGCACGTTGCGAGGGCCGCTGCTGACGTCGGGGCGCGACTCGTGCACGTCTCCAGCGACGCCTTGTTCTCTGGAAAGGACGTGTACTACGACGAAGGCGCAGCCCCCGATCCGGTCTACTACTACGGTTCTGCCAAGGCTGCAGCGGAGACCGCAGTCCGGGCAGTCGCACCGGCTGCGGCCATCGTGCGGACCTCGCTCATCGTGGGGGACGGTCAGAGCGCGCACGAGGCACTTGTCCACAGGCTCGTCTCCGGTGATGCTGATGCCGTCTTGTTCACAGACGAGGTGCGTGCGCCGATCCACGTTGACGACCTGGCGGACGCGCTGCTTGAACTCGCCGCAGAACCGTATTCCGGCATCCTCAACGTGGCTGGTGCGGACGCAGTCAGCCGCTATGAACTCGGCGTGCTCATCGCGCGCCACGCCGGTCTCGACTCCGCCCGCCTGTCTGCTGGAACCGTCAAAGACCTTTGCTCACCGAGGCCCACGGACGTCCGCCTGCGGATCGACCGGGCGAGGTCCGTGCTGCGTACCCGCCTTCGGGGCGTCCGTGAGTTCATGGGTTCCGCCGCCGCGGGTGCTCAGCGAGCTTCTGGGGCGTCGGCTTCGGGAGCCCTGCAACAGTCCACATGAGCCATCCTCTCCGCAACTGAAGAGAAACCCTTGTCGTTCCTCATCGGCAGGATCTCAGAAGCTGATCACTCGATAGACGTCGATTGTGTCGACACCGTCACGCTTGGTACGGTCTCGGACACGTAGCGGTCTGAGCGAGGGGCGGACGAGCGTGACCGTAGTCGGCGGCGTACCTCTTCTCACCACCCGATCAGCTCAGTCAGCCCACCTCGGCCGCGCCCTCGCCTCGATTGAGATCGATGACAAAGCCCTCGCCGAGCCCGCCTACCAGGACGCGATCGTCGCATCCGTTCGAGAAGCGGCAGGCAACGCGTTCGACGACCTAGTCGAAGAGGTAGCCAAGCGGCTTGCCGACCCGCCCTGGTTCACGATCGTCCGTGGCCTTCCCGCAAGTCGAGCGACGCCGCTCCTGGTCGCGGTCAGCGCAACCCTGGGTCTACTCGTCGAGCCCTACCGACAGCCCTGGAGCCGGGTCGTACGCCACATTGTTCCTTCCAGGGACCGCGCGGTCGCCGGGCAGGTCCTCAACGAGTTTCTGCATACCGATGGCACCGACTGGCCCCAGCCCAACGACTACACCTGCCTCTTCTGCGTGCGACCGGATCAAAGCCAGGACGGAGAATCCCGGCTGCTGGACGTCGCGACGTTGCTGGAGGAAGCGACGGCGGGCCCGAACGGACGCGTGGTAAAACGCCTCGCCGCACAAGCTCTGCCCTGGCGGATCGCGGACGAGTTGGGCGGTGGGATCCACTGGGAACCCGCGATCAACTTGGCGACGCTTCATATTCGTTGGCTTCGGTACACGGCGGCGCTCTCGCACGCGGAGGGTCTCGCCCCCTTGCCGGCCAGCTGCCTCGACGACATGGTGGCGTTCGAGCAGCTGGTCGAAAACTGCAAGGGCGTCGTCCGCATCCATCTCCAGGCCGGTGATCTGATGCTGATCGACAACGGCCGGTGCCTGCATGCTCGAACACCGATCCGGAATCCCGCGGCGTCCACCAGGGAACTGCGACGCACGAAGGTCATGAGGAAGGTGGAGACGCAATGACGGGTGCCGTGTCGACGATCCACGCTCCGACCCGCGTCAAAGAGCTGGAGCTTCAGGGTTACACGGTCCTGCCCGGTCTCCTCGATTCCGACCATCTGACCGAGCTGCGCGACGCGGTGGAAGACATCGAGCTGAAGCAGTCCAGCTACACCGACAAGCAGTGGTATGCGCACGGAGTTCAGTGGTCGGAGCTCTCCGCCGTCTGGCAGCTGATTCGCCACCCCGCCGCGACGGCTTTCCTCGCTGACTTGTTCGGCGATGAGCTGATCTGCGTCGGCGTGAGCTACTCCCGTTCCGATCCCGGCTACGCCGGAATGCCCCTGCACACCGACAGCCACCCGTACGGTTCGAACATCCTCGGTGCCGCCGGAACACCGCCCGTACTCGTTCGGCTCCTTTACTACCTGAATGACCTGACACCAGAGCGAGCGCCTCTGCGGGTGGTCCCGTTCTCTCACCTGAGCCTGCACATGGACGCGATGCCCTACGGCCGGATCCGATCAGACGCCGACGAGCAGGTCATCACCTGTGAGGCCGGAGACGCCGTGATCATCAACCAACGGATCTTTCATGGCGTCGGCCCGAACATCTCGGACACCAGTCGAGCGTTGATGGCGGTCTCCTATCGGCCAGCCTGGGCGCGACCGACGAGCCCAGTACCGGAGCCGGAAGCCGATCAGCTGAACCGTCTCCCCACTGAGATGCGGAGCTTTCTGGGCCGGCCCAACCAGGGGCTGGCTGACACGACGATTGTGAACTGGCGGGAAGACCTGCCTGTCGGTGGCTGCGGGCTCGGCCCCCGCCGCTGGTTGCGCAACGTCGGGGCGGCCGACGAGCGGCCGGATCGCGCGTGAGCAGCGCCACCTGACGATGGCACCGTGACGGCGGCCGATAACGGCCGTCTCCCTGCGAATGGAAGGAGAACACGTGTCGGTGATCGTCGAAACTCGTGTACCAACGCAGACCTCGGGAGGCACGCCGACCAGCCTGGTCGCCGCTCTACGTGAGGTGGCCGTCAAGCGAGACGCGGATCTGATCCGCTTCCGCACCTGCTGCGCGGATCCACGCGCGAGCAAGTGACAGCTGATCCCTATCGCAACGAGTAGGCGGTGGGGTGCCGTTGTCACGGCGCCCCACCGACGCTCAGGCCAGTTCTCACTCCCATACGGAAGGGTTGCCATGTTTTCCTTACTTGACCGGCGCGGCGGTCTGCATACGCTCGTGCAGCGACCGGGCGACACTGTGGCAGCCACTCTTCTGCGCAACGCCATCCCGCCGAACTCGGTGCTGACCTTCTGCGACGAGTCGTCCATCGTCGCGGACGATCATGTCTTGGATCCCAACCGCTCCTACCTCGCCAAGCTGATCGAGGGTTACGACATCGCGGGGATCCGGAAGCTGTTCGAAAGCCGCGACAGCAGCAGACCCTACGTCCATAGACGGCTGGCCTTGGCTGCGAACGGAAGCCTCAGCATGGAGCGCACCGCGCTGGATGTCCCCGGCGTCGCCGATCGCGTGGCAACGGTAGTGCGCGAGACGATCGATCAATTTTCCCTCCTGCGTCCAACTTCTTCTGTTGTGCTCGGCCTTTCAGGAGGTGTCGATAGCGGGTCCCTCCTGATGCTGTTGGCCGCATACCGCGACGCCGCGTGCCCCGGGCTGGAAATACATGCGGCAACCTTCCAGGACTTCGACAGCAAATGGTCGGAGACGTTTGACTTCGCAAGGGGCCTTGCCGAACGGCACGAGGTCTCGCATAAAGTCCTTGAGCCCGGCTATGCCGAAGACGTTTTCAACTTGAATCGTCCAATCGCTCAGATCCTCATGCATCTGATGGAAACCGACGACGCCCACGCCGCAATGTATGTCGACCACCACACAACCCGCCGCGTCCTTGAGGTCCATGCCGACGAAGTAAATTCATCCACAGTGGCCCTTGGCTTACACACGACGGATCTGCTCGCGGGCCTCTTAAACTCTTATACTGTCGGGTTCGATATGAGCGGAATTCCGGCTCGCCCGGTTGGGCCATATGACTACGTTTTTCCTCTGGCATTCGTGCCGAAGCGCGAGCTGCACCTGTACTACCTCCATAAGACTGGCCACGCGCCGAAACAGACAGAACCGAACCAGTGGGAGTTCAACCCAAGCGATCGGAACTACCTCTACTACCTGGCCGACCAGCTCCAGTGGCATTGGCCGGGCATTGAGACCTGGATGTTTACCGCACACGCGAGGCGCGTCGCGCAGCAGCCCCCGCGCTTCCTCAAGTGCGAAAACTGCGGTGCCAGCGTTCGCGACCAGCCGGACAGCCAGGATTTATGGCGAGGCACCTGTGACGTGTGCGAGGTGCTGGACAAGCACGGATGGGTTTCGCGTTAGCCCTTCAATCTTCTGGAGCGAGGACATGACAGAGAGCGCCGAACGTGTACCCACCCGCCGCCTACCGATCATCGCAGCCAATGATCCGTCACCGCTCCGACCCGTTGGGAGCATCGCCGGTCGGCAGGTTCTACAAGTCAGCGACCATGAGGCGCTGTTCTCCAACGAGGAATTGCTCCAACCGACCCCGGGGGCTTGGCTTCCTCGAATCGCGGGACGTACCCAGTACCCAATGCCCGATCAGGTTGGCCGATACGGCACCTACTCGGAATTCGTCAAGGCACCCAAGTACATGGCCCAGTGGGTGCATTGGAAGACGCGGACCGACCTCATTCTGGAGGGCCGTTACCATGACGTCCCACCGGCGCACTTCGAGGGCATCTTCACGCTCGTCTGCAACTTCATGTGCCCACACTGCAGCAGGCGGGTCACTCGGACGAAATGGGTCGAAGGCGGCACCTGGGAACACAACACCGAGGTCGAGAAGAAGAACACGATGGACGCGCATGGCCTACGCCGTGTGATCGATCAACTCGGGGAGCACCGCGCCGACGATCAGATGGGCATCGTGTGGGGCGGTGGAGACCCGACCGCGAATCCGTACACGTACGACGGGATGCGCTACGCACGCAGCAAGGGCATCACGTCGAGCTTCCTTACGAACGGAGTCTTTCTCGACTCCGACGAATGCCTGGACACGGACCCCATTCTCGTCCGCGTCAGTCTCAACTGCGGAACGGAAGAGGCATACAGGAAGTTCCACGGATATCCAAAGGGCTGGGACTACTTCGAGCGGGCCAAGCAGAACATGAAAGACCTTGCGCGCCGGAAACTCCAAAGGGGCGCCCGGACGCTCGTTGGCATCTCCCTCATCGTCGACGAACGGAATCTTGACGACGTTGTGGCGGCGGCCGAACTCATCCGCGACGTTGTCGACGCCGCAGGCCCCGGCATCGACTATGTGATCGCGCGCCCCGTAATGAACTACCAGCACTTCGACCAGCAGTGGGCACGCCTCAAGGAGGACACCACACGCCGCGCGCTGGATCTCGTTACTGAGGGTGGCGAGGCATGGAGAATCATCGACGACCTGGGTATTCCGCTCGTCCTGATCAAGGATTCATTCGACCCGCCGCCGGAGCCGGACACTTACTCCGACGGATCCTGTCTCTCCTACGGCCTGTACGGCGAGATCCGGCACAATGGAGACATCCAGCTGTGCTCGGACTCATACGGCAACCCCGAATACACGATCGGCAACATCTTTGAGACCAGCCTCGAAGAGATTTGGCGCTCAGACCGCCGTCGCGCGGTGCTGGACCAGGTAAACGCGCGGGAGTGCTTCAAGACCACCTGCCCGCACAACTCCCGTGGCCATCACCACAACCGGGTATTCCACCAGATCGAGGCATATCGCAAGGCCGGCCAAATGGATGTCGTCCGGCAGTGGGTCGACGACCTTCGGGAGGTCACCTATCCGCTGGGCCATTCCTTTTTCGTCTAACCCTGGCAGGAGCGAAGGTGACCGAGCGCGAACGCTGGCCACTACCTGACAAGGTTGCTGGCTATGGTAGGCGGGACGAGTTCGACCGGGCGCGCAAGGAAGCGGGCCAGTGGGTCTTCTGGCACGACCGGGTGCAGCTGGTGCTCGCCGGACGGTATGACGAAGTGAAGCCCCTTCATGTCGAGCTGTCACCGACGTACCTGTGCAACTTCGCCTGTCGTTGGTGTAGCTGCCGTAGCGCTCGCGAAGAATGGTCTGACGCCGACGTCTTCAGCCACCCGAGAGCCACGCCGCTGACTGTCATACGTGACACCAAACTCGATCGGGTGCTGACGAACCTGGCGGAGCACAAGGTCGGCATCATGTGGGTCGGCGGCGAGCCGACAATGAATCCGCTTCTCTACCCGGCGGCCGTCAAGGCCGACCGGCTCGGCCTGTCCCAGTGTTTGTTCACCAATGGAAGCCTGCTCAATGCTGAGCGGGCAGCGGCCCTTTTCGACGCCAACCTCGTATTCATCCGCGTAAGCCTCAACGCCGTCACGGGCGATGTGCACGCCAAATACCACGATTACGATCCTCGTCGCAATTTCGGCAGCCGGGTTCTCCAGAACTTGGCGGAACTAGCCCGGATGCGAAGCGAACGGCGGTCCGGCACGCTCGTCGGCGTATCGGTCGTAGTGGACGAGGGTAACATCGGCGACTTGGAGCCCACCGCCCGATACTTGGCGCAGCTCTGCGAGTCGCAGGGCAGTGGAGGCATCGACTACGCCATCTTCCGCCCAGCCTTTCCGTTCTATACGGCGCAGATCGACATTCGGAACGACACGCTTGACAAGTTCCTTTCGGTCGTAGGCCCTGGTGCCCCGTTACGTCAGGCACTCGTCGACTCCGGCATCGATGTCGTTGTTCCCGATCAGTCGGCTAATCCGGCACCACCCGCTGAACGAGACGACCGGGGATGCATTGCGGCCGGCCTGTTCGGAGAGGTTACGCCGAACGGCGACATGGTGGCTTGTTCCGACCGCTACGGCAACCCCGACTATTTCATCGGCAATGTAGCTGAGGCGAGCATTGACGACTTGTGGGCTGGGGAGCGCCGGCAGTCAGTTCTTCAGCTGGCTCGGGAAACAGCGTGCTATCAGACTTATTGCCCAAGCAATGGCAGGGGCTTCTTCTTCAACCGGCTATTCAGAGAAATTGAACGACTCCGCGCCGACGGGCGCATGGACGAGGTGCGGATATGGATCGATGACCTCCGCGCCGTCCTGCCAACGCCAACTCACAGCTTCTTTATCTAATGACACACCAATTGTGCGAGGTTAAGTATGGTCGACCCATATACGGATAGCAGCCGTATCGGGGAGCTGGAGTTCGTGCGGCGGGTGCGTCGGGCCATCCACAGGCATCCCGAGGTGGGGCACCACGAGTGGCGAACGGCCAACTACGTCGAGCGGCTGCTTCGCCGCATGGGCCTCGCGCCGTTTCGCCCGGCGGCTACAAGCGTCGCGGCAGTCGTGGGACCGGAGGCCGCCCGGCCCGCGATCGGCTTTCGCGCGGACATGGATGCCATCCGCGTCCAGGAGTCCATCGGGCGTGGGTACGCATCTGTCCGTCCCGGCGTCATGCATGCATGTGGCCACGACGCGCACACCGCCGCCTTGCTGGCGCTCGCGCGCCGACTGAGGATCAAGCCAGCCCCGGTCGCCGTCTTACTAATCTTCCAGCAGGCGGAGGAGACCTACCCTTCGGGCGCGCCGTTGGTCATCGAGGGCCTTCCGAAAGGCTTGGTCCCACCTGAGATCTTCGCCTGCCATGTCTGGCCCGAGCTGGCGGAGGGGGTCGTAGGGGTCCGTGCCGGGACCATGATGGCGTCCGTCGCCGGACTCACGTTCAACGTGTACGGACACGAGGGGCGGGCGAGCGGAACCGCCGCCGACTCAGGCGGCGTGGATGCGGTTTCAGCGGCAGTCAGGCTGTACGGACGCCTCCGGCCCGACACGGGCAGGCAGCTGCATGACGCCTCGCCTACCGCCCTGAGCATCGGCCTTATCCGCGGTGGCGATGGGCCTAACCGAGTCGCCACGAGATGCCAGCTCGAAGGCACTCTCCGCGCTCTCTCCTGGGCCGACCAGGATGCCGCTGTGGCCGCCATAGAGGCGACGGCGCTGGCAGTGGCGGACGAGACCGGAGCGAAGATCGAAGTGGCAGTGACCTCCGGCATCCGGCCACCCGTTCAAAATTCAGCCCGATCGGTAGCTCGGCTCGAGGCCGCCTGCCGAACGCTCAGGGTGGAGTGCAGGGCATACCCCGATCGTCCAGTCGGGGTCAGCGAGGACTTCGGCTGGTACCTCGACCATGCGGACGGCGCGATGTTCCTGCTCGGATGCGGTAGGTCAGATCAACATCCGGATCTCCACACCCCCCAATTCGATCTCGACGAAGCCGTCCTCCTTACCGCCACCGACGTCTTTCAAGAGCTCGCGATGGCGACCGCGTAGCTGGCACCTTCACCGTGGGCGAGAGCCTGGCAGGGGATCGGTCAGGGGATCATCAACGGCCGGGCGTATCCTCTGAACCCGGACACTGGACGTTGCCGGCCGTCCAAGGCACAAGCCTGGAAGCTGGCTGGCACAGGAGGTAGAAGTGATCGACTCGAATCTGCTGCTCGATCAACCCGATGCTGTCGTTGCGGCGCTGGCACGGAAGGGCGTCTCCTCGGAGACCGTCCTCTCCGCGCGGCAAGCCCTGATCCAACGGCGCAGCATCCTCTCCGAGGTTGAAGGGCTCCGGGCCGAAATGAACCGCCGGTCCAAGCAGGTCGGGAAATTGATCTCAAGTGGTGATCCCAGCGCGGAACAGGAGCGGCTGGCGCTCGCGGACCTTAAGTCCCGCATCGCCGAGAAAGAGGCGGAACTGCGGGAAGCCGAGAAGAACTCGCGGTCGCACCTGCTGATGCTGCCCAACCTCCCGTCTCCAGAAGCGCCCGAGGGCCTCGATGAGTCGTGCAATGTGATCCTTCGAGTCGAAGGCCCCCCGGCGGACCGATTCAACCCAGCGGACTACCGGCCGCACTGGGAAATCGCAGCTGCGCTCGGGATCTACGACCCCGAGCGCGCCGCAAAGCTGAGCGGCTCCGGTTTCTCGCTACTCTACGGCGACGGCGCCCGGCTAATCCGCGCGCTCATCCAGTTCGGCCTTGACCTCAACCGTGACACCTATCGGGAGGTCCTTGTCCCGCACATGGTGCGCAGCGAGGTCTTCGAAGGTACGGGTCACCTCCCCAAGTTCGCCGAGGATGCCTACAACACGACCCTCGACGACCTGTGGCTCGTCCCCACTGGTGAGGTCCCGCTGACCGGCATGCACCGCGGAGAGCTGTTCGAGGCGGATGAACTACCGAAGCGCTACATGGCGTACTCGGTCTGTTTCCGCCGAGAGGCCGGATCCGCAGGCAAGGACACCCGGGGCCTCCAGCGGCTCCACGAGTTCCACAAGGTCGAACTCGTCCGCATCTGTACGCCAGAAACCGTCCAGGACGAGTTCGACGGCCTGCTCGCGGATGCTGAGAAGCCACTTCAGCTCCTGGAGTTGCCCTACCGCGTCGTTGACCTCGCGGCCGGAGACCTGACGTTCTCCTCGTCTCGGATCTTTGACCTAGAGGTCTACTCGCCCGGCGTCGATCGCTGGCTTGAGGTCTCGTCGGTGGGGAACTTCACCGACTTCCAGCCCAGGCGGAGCAACATCCGGTATCGAGTAGGGTCCGGTCAGACCAGAGCCCCCTACTACCTCAACGGCTCAGCCCTCGCCACCCCGAGGATGTGGGCGGCCGTCATTGAGCACGGGCAGCGGCAGGACGGGACGGTCGAACTGCCGTCCGCCCTAGTCCCGTACATGGGCGGCAAGAAGGTACTGGAGCCGGAGATGTAGGACGGACAGCCGTCGTGGGCAGACGCGATTCGCCTCGGCGAATTGGGAGCGGACAATGCCCACCTGAGACGGCCGACGTCTTGTCGACGTCGGCCGTCTCAGGCTCGCTTAGGTTGCCGACAGATGGCGTCATCAGGCCACTTACTCGGAGTTGGCTGCGTCCCGACCGATCGGGGACCACTTTCGCCTTCGTTGCTGGTGGTCGCCGCCCTTCTCCTTGAGGATCTTCAGCATCGGCGACGGCACCAACCGCCGTGTGCTTGGTCGTCGCGGAGCCCGCTATCGGTAGCGCTGCCACACCGCTGATCGGTCACCAGTCAGGTAGGTACGTAGCCGATGGCCCAGCGTCTGCGCCACCTCTGGCCTGCCGGGGAGCTTGTCCATCACGCTGGTCACGAGTTGGAGTTCGCGTACCTCCCGTAGGAGCGGCCAGGACGGTGACGTTGCAAGGTCGAAGCCGTAGGATGCGGCGAACCTTTCGTACGGCTCAGTTGGGTCACCAAAGCGGATGGCGCTGTGCACCAATGGCACAAGGTCCCACTCGCGCGGCCCGATGGCCAGTGAGTCGAAGTCACACAACCGGCCCGCGAGAACGTTGCCCGCGTGGGCGTCACCATGCACGACGCCGGTCGACAGTTCCCACGTGGCAGCCGCCACGCGGAGCTCCAGGTCATCGCAGCGCGCCTGGAGTCGTGCCACGAGGTCCTCGAGAGATAGCTCGACTTCTCGGGACGCCCACTGCTGCGTGAACAGGAGTTCGTCGGTGGGTAGACGGGTAAGCCCGGCCAGCCGGCGTCGGGCCGTGGCGACGGGCGACCAGCGAGGCAGGAATGACGGTGTCTCGGTGATAGCGTGCAGCCTCGCCAGCGGCTCAGCCAGTTCGACCGGATCGGGGCGGCGCGTCGGATGAGGTATATAGTGCCAAATCGTGGCGACCCACTCGTCCACCACCACGGGCTGTTCGACGCTGGTGTCCAGCTCGACAGTTGGCACCTCATGCTTCGTGAGTAGCGTCATTGCGCGGACGACCCGTTGTGCCCGCTCTCGTGCCACCTCGCCGTGCGAGAGCCGCAGCACCCTGTCGCCGATCCGGTAGACCGCGTTGATCGTGTATCGCATGAGGTGCGCCTCGCCGGAGACGAGTCCGGCCTGCTGGCGGACGGCGTCGAGTCCCCGCTGGATCTCGTCGGCGGCCTCAGCGGTCAGGGTGGTCGACATACCCGCCAGATTAGGTCACGCGGCTACGCGTGCCCGGATGGCCTTCACCACCTCCGACAGCTGCTTGTCTTGGCGTGGTTCAATGACGTCTGCGACGTCGCTGAGCCGGTCGAGCAGCCGGCGGGATCGCACATGTCGCGCGGCATCCAGGACTGCATGGGCGTGGGGTCCGACTTTGTCTTGTTCGCCGAGGAGCGCGTATCCCAGGGCCATGGTCACGTGGTCGAATGCGCCACTGCGTGACGTCTCGGTTCGCCGTTCCAAAGCCCGGCCGGCGTGGGTCAGCGCGAGGGCGGCGTGTTGCTCGCGGTACTGCGGATAGCGAGCCAGCGCCGAGTGGACGACTCCTGACATTCCTTCCAGGTCGCCTGGTTCGCAGAAGAACCGTGTCCATTGGGGTGCTTCCGCGGTGTCGGCTCTGCCGATTTCGTCACGAGCGCGCGCCAGTGAGTCACGCATCGCAGGCGCGTTTCCCATTCTGGCGTGGGCCCAGGCGATGTTTGCGTGCAGGATCGCTACCGACGTCAGGCAGTTCGAGTTCGTGGCAACGATCTGGCCGAGTTGGAATAGGTGCAGCGCCTCTGCGGGGTTGCCCTGGTGGATGCTGACTCGGCCGAGACGGTAATAGGCGTCCGCCATCAGCGTCGAATCACCCGCCTTTTGGGCGTAGACGAGACCTTGCGCGAGGTGGCGACGCGCCTCCATGTGTTCACCCAGGTCATGGGACATCCACCCGACAAGATTGTGCAAGTCCGCCAGCTCGGCATGTAGCTTCCCAGACAGTTGGGGAGTTTGGCAGCGACTACGGGTGAGACAGCTCGCCCATGCCAGGTAGCCCCGCGCCGAGTCGCGACATGAGCCACCGCCGTATGCGGCATCCAACTCTCGATGTCGTTGAGTGATTTCCCGTACGGTGGCGATGGCCTCCGGGTTCACGACCGCCGGCACTGAGAGGGGCCGCTCACCGGGCCGAGGGAGCCACACCTCGATGTCTGGTGAGCCGCCAACGGCGAAGCCGGCCAGGGCGGCAATGAACTGCTTCCGCTGCTCAGGTTCACCCAAGGGCAGCGGCTCGGGATGATGGTCTTGAGCCGGTTCTGTCCCGTATCCGAGGCCCATCAAGGCGCGCGGTATACCCAGTCCTTCTGCGATTCGCACAAGGACGTCGTAAGCCATGACCTGCCGGCCACGGGTGATTTCGTAGACCTCGGACGCAGCGAACCCGGCAAGCTCGGCGATACGGCGTTGCGTCATGCCGTGACGCCGGTTCAACAGCATGAAGATTTGGCCTACGTCGCGCCGTGCCAAGGCACTTCGCATCGCCGGCTCGTCCCACCACGACTGATCAGGGTGCGTCATCTGCGAAAAGCGGTCCACGTTCACGACAGCCCCATCGACGGAGGGAAGTGAGAGCAGCATAACCGGCAGTCATCGTCCCGCCACCCCAGTCGCCGATGCACCAGTCAAGGCGACTAGTCGCGCTAGTCGTCCGCCGTAGCCCAAGCTAATCCGGGCGGCCTGACCTGCCGCGCGGGTTCCATGCCACCGGCACCGTTTGCCATGGTCAAACCGCTTCCGCATTGGCCCCGACCCCCTCGATAGGCCAGGGACTGGTCGGAGGCCACGAGCGAGCCGGGTGCAGTGCCCGCCGACCCATTCGGCGACGGCGACTGCGTCCCATCGGTCAGGTGCGCGGGCGGTGCCGGGGAGGGCCCGGCCGCGCACCTCAAACCACTCAGGAAGGTGAAGGCAGTGCGCGTCAAGTGGTTCGTCCCCCGTGGTGAGGAGTCGTTCAATGCTTTCGGCCTCGGCTGCGGAAGAGCGGCGCGGTATGGCGGCTGTGGCGAACCGACGCTCAACGGCCGCGGCGACGGCACCGCCGTGGCAACTGATCCGGCCAGGCATTGCCAAGCCCGTCGGACGAGCGCAGGACAGCCGACGCTGAGCAGCGGCCCGGGGCAGCGCTCTGGGCGGGGAAGGACGCGGCCATGATCCGGAGTCCTCAGCCCCTCCCCGAGGTCGCCGCCGGCACGCTGCTGCGGCTCGATGCCAACGATTGGTCCTACGGCCGTGACCTCACCCCCGGTACCGCGGTAGCTGTCACCGTCGCTGGCGTTCGCGATCTCCCGAACCGCAGCGACGAGTGGGTTTGGGTCCTCGGTCACCGGCCTGAGTGCGACTACCCGCATGTGGATCGGCACCCGCCGTGCATGGAGGTACGGGTCTGCGTGGCCGCGCTCCACCGCCGGCTACCCGCTTCATGACCAGCACCGACGACGGCGACCACCCCGTCGACCGCTTCGAGGCGGCGCGCAACACCACGCTCCAGCACCGCGACGGCGGCACCTGCTTCCACTGCCAGACGGGTGGATGCCGGCAACACGCCTGGGCGATCGAGGAACTGGCCCGCCACCCCGGCGGCCGGAAGCTCCTCCGGCAGCTCGGGCTTCCCATCCCCTCTGACGAATCGACCGAGGAAGGTCAGCCGCGGTGAACACCCCACCCTCCGGCGCATCCAACGACCACGCACCACCCCACCTGTACGAGCATCCGACACCAGTGGAGCCGGCCCGGCCGGTACGGGCTGTCGGCAGCGCCGCCGCGCAGACCAGCGTTCGTCTTGCCGACGAGTTTTTTTACCTGGCCCACGACGACCAGACCGGCCGTTCACGTCTCTTCGACTCGGCGACGGCGCATGGCCTGGCCGCTGCGCTGTTGGGCGAGCTGTACCGGGAGGGTCGGGTCACCTTTGAGGGCCGCCATGTGCGGGTTATCAACACGGTCCCGCCGAAGGACTGGCTGCAACATCTCGTCCTCGACCGCTTGGTGGCCGAGCCACGTCACGCGGCAACCCGGACGTGGTTGGCGTTCCTCGCCACCACCGCCTACGACCAAGTAGCCACCCGCATGTGGCAACTCGGACTCCTCCAACAGCAGCAGGTCGGTCGGCTGCGGCGCAAGCGCATCTACGTCCCCACCGACGTGAACACCGCCGCCTGGTCGTGGGCACGGCTGTCCTACCAACTGCGCAACTACCAGCCGCTCAACGCCTTCGACGTAGCCCTCGCGGGCCTGGCGCTGCACACCCAGCTCGACCCGATCCTGCTCGACGGCACACCCCTCGCGGTCCGCGCGTTCCTACGCCACCAGGTCGACCAGGCCCCGCCCCCGCTACGCAATCTCCTCGCCGATCTCGGTGCCGTCGTCGGCAACGCCGTGCTGAGCCACCGCACCTCCTGAGTGCGGCCATCCCTATCCCATCCCTCTTGCCTGAGAGAGAACTGATGTTGCACTCGAAACCCGACACCGTGTCCGCCGTCCTCGCGCGGGGGCGGCTCGGTATCCCGTCGGTGGTGTTCTTCGTCATCGCCGCCGCCGCACCCCTCACCGTGATCGCGGGCGGTGCGACCACCGGGTACGCGGTCACCGGCGTCACCGGCATCCCCGTGGCCTACCTTCTAGTGGCGGCCGTGTTGGCGTTGTTCGCGGTCGGCTATGTGGCCATGTCCCGTCGGATCGTCAACGCGGGCGCCTTCTACACCTACGTCACCCGCGGTCTCGGCCGCCCAGCGGGTGTCGGCGCGGCGATGGTCGCGCTGCTCGCTTACAACGCGATGCAGATCGGGTTGTACGGCGGAGCTGGCGCGGTCACCGCGCAGTTCCTCAACGATCGGTACGGCGTCAACCTGACCTGGTGGAGCTGCGCC
The DNA here is from genome assembly GCF_012726175.1 of Micromonospora sp. HNM0581. GTDB lineage: Bacteria > Actinomycetota > Actinomycetes > Mycobacteriales > Micromonosporaceae > Micromonospora. Next base: position 464,555 of record NZ_JAASAD010000002.1, on the reverse strand, counting down.
CTCGTGGTGTGGGCGGTCGTCGCGGTGCTCGGCGTCGCGCGGATCGACCTCAACGGCCGTGTCCTCGCCGTCGTCCTCGTCGCCGAAATCGTCGTCGCGTTGACCTTCGACGCCATCATGGTCACCCATCCCGCCGACGGGACCGTCAGCTTCGGCACCCTCGCCCCCTACCACGTGGTCGCCGCCGGCATCGGTGCCGCCCTGGTTACCGCGATCACCGGTTTCGTGGGCTTCGAGGGCACGGTGGTGTTTTCGGAGGAGACGAAGGATCCGCGCCGTACGATCGCCCGCGCGACCTACATCGCCGTGGCCGTGACCGGCCTGCTGTACGGGCTGTCCGCGTGGGCGATGTCCGTGGCCACCGGCCCCGACCGCATCGTGGAGGCGGCTCGCACTGACGGCACCGACCTGATCTTCAACCTGGTGTCGCCCTACCTGGCCGAAAGCGTCATCACCGTCGCCCGGGTCCTGTTCATCACGTCGCTGTTCGCCGCCCTGCTGTCCTTCCATCACACCGTGGCCCGGTACCTGTTCGCCCTCGGCCGCGAACGAGTTCTCCCGGGCGTGTTCGGTCGCACCAGCCGCCGCACCGGCGCACCCAAGGTCGGCTCGCTCGTGCAGAGTGGGCTCGCCTTGGCCGTGCTGGTCGGCTACGCCCTCGCGGGGGCGGACCCGATCGTGCACCTGTTCTTCTGGATCACCGTCACCGGCGGCCTCGGCGTGCTGACCCTGATGACCGCCACGTCCGCCGCCGTCATCGGCTTCTTCACCCGCACCACCCACGGCGAAGGACCGTGGCGGTCGGTGATGGCACCGGGAATCGCCACGCTCGCCCTCGGCGGGATCCTCACTGTCACCCTGCGGGAGTTCGACACGCTGCTCGGCGTGGCCCCGGACTCGCCGCTGCGCTGGGCGTTCCCCGCCGCCTACGCCGCCGCCGCACTGCTCGGCATCGCGTGGGCGCTGATCCTGCGCACCACCAATCCCGACGTGTACGCGGCGATCGGCTTGGGCGCGGACAGCGACACCGGACCCCTGCGCGCCCCCGACCTGGCCCGCCAACCCGCCTGACCAAGGAGAAGCCGTGGCCGTCACCAACAAGAACCTGCTCATCCGCCAAGCCACCGAAGCTGACGCCGGACCACTGATCGCCATCCTCGCCGAGGCGTTCCACGAAGGATCCGTCGCCGACTGGCTCATCCCCGACCCGACCGAACGCCGCACCGTCTACTACCGCTACTTCACCGACGCCTTGCACCAGGGGCTGGAGCACGGGCAGGTCTACACCACCTCCGACCTGACGGCCGTGGCCATCTGGTACCCCCGTCTCGAACCCACTCCCACTGACACCCGGGCGCGGCTGGAGGCACTGGAACGCATCGCGGGGGCGTATGCGCCGAAGTTCGTGCTGCTGGAGGAGATGCTCGACGCCTTCCACCCCGACGACCCGCACCACTACCTCGCCTACCTCGCCGTCGAGCCGGCACAGCAGAACCGCGGCATCGGTGCCGCGTTACTCGCCGACTATCACCGCCGTCTCGACGATCTCGGCCTGCCGGCGTACCTGGAAGCCACCAACATGCGCAACCGCCGGCTTTACCTCCGCCTCGGCTACACCGCCGGCCCGACCATCGTGCTACCCACCGGCGGGCCGATCATCTGGCGGATGTGGCGCGGCGCCCCCACCAGCAGCGGCCGGACCCTGTTCCCGGTGCGGAGTCGGTGACCAGCTTCCACCTAGCGGACACACCGTGCCACGCCGGGGCAACTGTGACCGCCCCCGCCGTGACCAGGCCACCCATCCGGCCCGCGCAGGCTGCGACTTGGCCACCATTGCCGCGCTGTTCACCGATGCCGTCGCCACCACAACGGTCCGGAACTACCTGACCAGGCACGGCTACCACGCAGGCACACCGCTGCGCCTCGTCACGGCTCACCTCTTTGCCCCTACGTTCGCCGGCCGATCAGTTCCGTTCACGACGTCGGCTGACTCAGCCGCTACCTCGACACCCGGTCCCGGCGGGCTGCCTCAACGGCGCGGCAGCCCTCGGGCCACACCAACCACAGCTAGGAAGCCCCACACCCATGCTCCGCTTGACCGCACCGGCTCGCCGCGTGACCGCCGCTCTCGGCAGCGTTCTACTTACCGGTTGCCAAGCCGTGCCCGCCATTCCCGCGAACGCACCGCACTCATCGGCGCCCGGCGGGAAACCGCCCGCCGCCACGACCACCACGGCGGCGACCGCGCCCGGCCCCACCCCACAGCAACGCCTCACCACCATCGCCACCGCCATCGGCATGGTCCCTGCCGATGGCACCACCGACCTTTCCTATGAATACCTGCACCTTCAAAGGTGGACCCGCACCAGCGGCGCGATCCGCCGCGAGGATCTGCGACGCTGGCGGCATCCGGACGGCTCCGGCCGCGAAGTCTTTCGCCGCGCACCCGACGTGCGGAGCATCGACCACCAACCCAGCCCCAAAGACCGGACCCTGTTCGCGCAGGCCGCGCCCACCACGACCCGCTACCAGGGCGACCTGCACCCGTACCTACCCAAACCGTTGCCCGCCGACCCGGCCGCCCTGGCGGACCTTCTGGGACCGCCCGAGTTGGCCGCCGAATCCGCCTACCCTCGGCTGCTCACCTGGGGCGTCGTCAATCTGACCACCAGCCAATACCTCGACCATAACGAGCGGTCGACGGCCCTGCACGTCCTGGCGGCAGTGCCCGGCATCGAATATGGCGGGCAGACCCCCGACCTCGCCGGGCGGATTGGACTCGGCTTCCGGGTGGTCGCCGACGGTTCGATCACCACGCTGGTCATCGACCCGGCCACGGGCGAGCTGCTTGCCGCGCAGGAACGCGTCGCCGGACCTCGTCCGGGCCTGTTCTCGTCCGTCCTCATCCTTCAGCGGGATCACACCGACGCCGATGGCGTACCGCCCGAGCCCGCCCCGACCCCCCTCCGGTGGATGCCGTCGCCACGACTCCCTGGCCCGCCACCGTCGACGACGTGCTGACGACTGCCGCGAGCCATCGGTACACCGATCACTGACACCCACGAGGTCGCCCGAATGCGTTTCGTCACCTACAACATGCTCGACCTGACCCTCAGCCCCAACAGCATCCACGAAGCCAACCGGCAACGACGGGTCATCGACATCATCCGCAGCCTCGAACCAGACGTCATCGCCGTCCAGGAACTCAAAAGCCCACCCGCCAGCGCCGCCCGCCTCGCCGCCGAGTTGGCCGAGCGCGCCGGCCTCACCTGCACCGTCCCCACCAACGGAAGCGCCCGCACGGTCCACGCCGTGGCCGTGGGCGACAACACCGTGCACACCGCGCTGCTCTGGCGGCCCAGCCTCACCCCACTACCGCACACGTTCCGCACCTACAGCCCGGCCGTCCACCACGACGGCGGATGGCGCGGCATCGGCTACGGCTCCATGGTCCGACTCGCCTTCCACATCGACGGCCGCCCGATCACGTTCGCCTCCTACCACGCCCCCGCGTACGGCCGGCACCGCCGCATCGACCAGGCCGAAGCTGTCCTCGCCGCCGTCACCCGCCCCCACGACCTGGCCCTGATCGGTTCCGACTTCAACTCCATCGGCGCCGCCCGCACCAACGGCGCCGACTACGACCCCGACCCCTACACCGGCCGGCCCTGGTGGCCCGACCTCGTCCACCAATGCCACGAACCCACGCACCCCAGCCAACGCCACCGCGCCGACCGCCGACCCGCACAGGTCTGGGAAGCCGGCGGACTCCACGACGTCGCCGCCGCCTCCCGCAGCCCGTGGAAAGCCACCACCGGGCACTGGCCCACCTGCCCCTACAGCACCCGAGGCATCGCCCGCCGCATCGACACCATCCACGCCACCAGACCCGTCCTTCCCGCAGTCAGATCCCTCACGGTCATCGACACCCCCGTCACCCGCGCCACCAGCGACCACCTACCCGTGACCGTCGACCTCAACCCCCGCAAGCTGACCACCACCCCAGGCGACCCCGCAGAGCCATAACGAACAGCGCGAACCGCAGGAACACAAGGGATCCGACAGGGTGACCGACACACGAAGGCCCGGGACAATCACTGCCCGCAGACGGCAACGGCGCTTCCTGGATCACCTCCGACACGAGCACGGACATACCCACGAAGCCATCCGCGTGGCAGGAACGGTTGCGGAACAAGGTTCGCAGGCTCTCTGGCTACCTCCGCACCTGACGGATCGCGCCCCCGCCGCCCTTCTGGACGTCGGCGACCTCCGCCGCTGTCTTCGAGTCGTACTCGCCACCGGCACGGCCGTCCTCGTAGGACAGCACCCACACGGCGCGTCGTGCCTTACTGCCACAATTGCAGCCCACCAGCTTCCTCCCCTACTTGCCGTGCACTTCGGCGGCCAGCGCCGCCACGAGCGTCCGGCGATCCCGGCCGATCGTCGCGGCGATCCGGTCGGCGACCGCCGCGTTCGCGAGCCGCTGCCGCTCGGCGGCGAACCCGGCCGCGACCGCCCGCCGCACCGCCGCGTCCAGGACGGCCGGGGACAGCGCGGCCCCTTCGCGCCGGCCGGCGATCGGGCCAGTCGCCTTCCAGCCGGCCCAGCCGGAGGCGACCATCGCGTACGCCCGCCCGCCCGAGGACCGCCCCCGCACGACGGGGAACCCGCCGACGTTGACACACAGCGCGGCGACTAGCTGCCGGGCGCCGCCGATCCACCGCCAGTCCCCGGACAGCGGCGAGCGGCGCAGCATCTGCACCTGCTCCTCGGTAGCTTCCGGCACCAGCGATCCGGCGACCCAGGTGCCGTGCGCGTCGCGGCCGGCCCGGATCACCGCTACCTGCGTGCCGGTGTCGTCGTAGTGCGCCACCGCGCTGGCCGCGCTGGCGGCCAGGTCGGCATGCCCGGTCGCCGCCGTGATGTGCCCGACCGCGACCAGTTCTCCTTCGGCGGTCTGGATCTCCGGTCGGTGGAACCAGTCGAACCCGCCCTCCGCTGGCGGCAGGACGCACTGCCCGCCGGTCAGGAACGACAGGTGGCAGTCGTTGTCCGCGAGGTGCCCGAACACCCGCCCGTCTGCGGTCACCTGGATGGGCGTCAGCTCGGACAGGCCCGGGTCGTCGAACCATGCCCGAGGCGGGTACAGCGGCGCGACCTGCTCCGGCGTGCCGCCCGCGGTGACGGCGGCTTCCTCGTCCTCAGCTTCGTCCGAGGGCGTCTCCTCGTCGACGTCGCCGGCAGGCTCGTCGTCGACCAGGTCCAGGCGTGCCTCCATAAACGCCTGCGTGCCAAGCATGGTCACCGCCATGACCCGGCCCTTCGTCACCGTGATGTACGGCTCCTCGCCGGACTCGATGAACGCTTCCCACTCCTCGTCGCTCATGTCCGCGATGGGCATGCCGTCGCCGTCGGTGTACACAAACTCGAAGTCGTCCAGGTCCACGCTCGGGAACAGCACGCCGGCCCGCCACAGCTCCAGGGCCTCGGCCAGTTCCGGCACGGCGTCGATGAAGTCGCCCTCGCCGGCCAGCTGCGTCGCCTGCACCTCGCCGGCCGTGATCCGGCCGATCGTCACCGCGCCCTCGTGCCCGGGCGCGTCTTCCCGCGCCCACCTCAGCGGCAGCGGCAGGTCGCGGAACGACCACTCGCCGCCCTTCGCGAAGATCCGCCGGTCGCCCGACACGACGCCCAGCGGCGCCAGCGTTCCCTTCCACCTCGCCATTGCTTCGCCACCCTTCGCGGCTGCCGCCGCCGTCACCGTAATGTCCAACCCGGTAGCCCGCCGGGGCCACGGGTGCTTCGGGATCGCAGGCAGCGGCTCGTCGGCCGGCACCTCGATCATCGTGCAGCGGCAGTTCACGACCTGGCCGGGCGACGCTGCCGGGTCGCCCGGGAAACGCAGCGGCACCCCGCCGACCATGAACACGCCGTCCAGGGCGACGCGCTGCCCGTCTGCGTCCCGGTGGTCGTGCCTTGTGCGGTAGTCGTGGGTGGCCACCCACACCTTGTCCACCTTCTCGTCCAACGCCTGCGCGGACGTCAACCAGGCGGTCAGGGTGCCCGCGTTGTATGCGCCGATCGTCTCCGTCCGGGCGATCGTCACGGCCCGGTCCTCCCACGCCAGGTCCCCGAGGATCAGCTCGATGGCGTCCCGGATTCGCGGGATGCTCGCGCCCTCGCTGGTCAGCTCGGTGACCGCTGCGGTGACTTGGGTCCACGCGCTGTCCGGCACACCCTTGAGCCGGTTCGGCAACTGCGTCAGGTACTCGTCCTTCAGCTGCTCGACCCGCAGCACGTCTACATCGCCGCTCGCGTCCGCGACGCCCTCGAGGAACGTCTCGTCGACGGCGGGCACCAAGTGGACGGTCATTGCCTCGAACCACGCCTGCCCTGCCCCGGCGAGCGCGTTCGGGTCGGGCGGCAGCGCCGCCGCGGTGACCGTTGGCAGGGTCACCGTCCGGGCCGACCGTAGCCAGGCCCGCAAGGCGGCACGGGCCGCCTGCGACACGCGCTTCTCGGCAGCGATCACCCGCGCCTCGTGCGTGAGCCGCAGCGGCAGCCAACGGTCCCGGTCGGCCACGCTCACTCCTCCTGGTTGGGCGGTGTCTCGGCGAGCACCGTGATCGTGTGCCCGACGCACTGCACACCGCCGTTGGGCAGGCAGGCCGGCATCCTCGACTCGGTACGCACCAGCCGGTGCACCGTGAGCCCGTTCTCCCGCAGCTCAAGGCTCACGAAGTCCTCGTCGACGACGATGCCGACCTGCGCGAGAGCAGCGCGCAGGTCGCTCAGGGTCACGCTCTGCGGATCAGCCACCGCTCCTCCAGGTCTGCTGGTAGCGGGCCGCATCCTCCGGGTCACAAGCGTGCTCCGCGTCGCTCAGGGGCGGCTGGTCACCGTCCCACAGCTCTCCCCACCAGCCACAGGTCCGGCACTGCGACCAGCGGATGACCTGGCAGCCCTTGCCGCGTCCGGACCGCTGGCAGGCGTGCCCGTGCGCCAACACCAGATCAGAAACAAGGGCGGTCAAGCCGGCACCAACTCCCCGGCGACGGTGCGCGCCAGGTGCTCGCGCAACTCGTCGACGTCGTGCCGCCGCCCGGCGACCAGCAGCCCACTGACGTAGCCGCTGAGGGCCGCCGTCAGCTTCTCCGCGTCGACGCCAAGCCGGCCCGCCACGGCCGGGACCGCGGTGAACGCGCCCTGGAGCAGGCGGGGCACCGACGTCGGGGTGGCCTGCCGCACCGTGTGGTACTCCCAAACGGACAGGTCAGTGTGCCGGTACCGCTCACGGCCGATGACCCGTTTCCCGGCGACTTCCAGCGCCCGCAACGCCAGGGCCTCGCACGCGCCAACAAACGGTCCGGTCAACGGTTCCGCTGCGGCGGCGAGCGCCGCTTTCTCGGGCGGACCACGGCGTTCGGTATCTCCGTCGGGCGGCGGCGCCGTGGCCGGCGCGGGGGCGTCGGCGGCCGGCGGTTCGCCGGCGGGAAGTTCAGCCGGCGCGGGCGACTTCAACTCCGCCGGGTCGACCTGCACGCCCACCTGGGCGACCTCCAGCAGCCGCCGCACGAGCAGCGGCCCGGCCGCCGGCACCGTCCGAATGATCTCCAGCAGCCTGCGCAGCTCCCGCTCATCATCCGTGGGCTTGTCCTCCTCACCGAAGCCCGTCTCCCGACGCAGCGCGTCACCGGACAGCTCACCGAGTCCGTAGAGGTCTTTCGCATCGGCGCCCTTGTCCGGGCTCTGCGTCAGCTCGCTGGTGTCGTACCAGACGATCCACCGCTTCGCATCGGCGACGCCGGCCGCACCTTCGAGCGCCGGCCACAGCATCTGCTGGGTCAGCGCAGCGCACACCAACTCCAGCTTGCTCTCGACGTGGTACTTAATCGTCGCCTCGTCGGTCATCCAGGCGCCCCAATGGTTCGCCTGGGTCATCCCCAGCAGCATCTCGGGAGGGGCGTCCAGGCCGAGTGCCAGCCGCCGGATCGCGCCGTCCAGCATCGACGGCACCGCCGACGACAGCTCCGTGGCGAAGCTGAGCAGCCGGGCCTTCTCCAAGTGCTCCGCCGGCCCCTGCACAACGATCGGCACCAACGCGGCAACCGAGTCACGGTCCTTCACCGCGGTGGTCATCGCCTCGGTCAGCGTCGCCAAGAACGACGACACCCCGTCCTCCGGGTTCTCCTCCTGCTCGGGAGCGACGAAGCTCAGCTCGTTCGGCAGCAGCAGCACACCCGCACCCGCCAATCGAGAGTCGATCTGCGATTGCACGTACTGCGTCAGCCGCTCGATCAGCCGCAGCACCCGCCGGTTGGACTGCACCTGCGATGACGGCAGGGCGTGCTTGCGGGGGCTCGGCGACCAGATCCGCACGATGACCGTCTCGTCGGGCTCCAGTTCCCTGGCGCCCGCGCCCTGGTCGAGGATGTACTTCCCGGCCCGCTCAGACAGCTCATCCGTCGACGCGATGATCCACGTCTCCCGGTCGGTGGCGTTGCCGTCCTCATCGCGTTCTGGCTCACCAATTAGGTAGCACTCGCCGGGCACACCGAGTTGGACTCCGGCATCGGACAGCAGCTCAGCCTGTTTGCCTGGGCCGCCGAGAAACGTCTCGTTGACGCCGGCCGGCGCCTGGTCCGGCGTTTCGACGGGCCGCCCCTCATCATTGACCTGTGTGATGTACAGCCGGGCCCGGCCCATCGCCTTCGCGATCGTGTTCACCAGGTAGGCCAGCTCGCCGCATTCCTCGTAGTGCCGCCATGCCTCCTCCTGCCACTGCTGCTTACTGACCCTGCGCAGGCTGCCACCGGAGTCGTAGCGCATCTTCGCCGCCGAGGCGACGACCGCAGTTGCCCTGCCAACCTCGCTGTCGGTGTTGGGCTTCGTGCCCCACCAGGCCATGCGGTTACTCCTCAGGCTCGGCGCGAACTAGCAAGCCGGTTGTGTGGGACAGGGCCAGCGCGACCGTCGGCACGTCGGCCCACCACAGACCGGACCACCGAGGGACATCGGACAGCAGCCACCAGACTGCGGCACCCGCCAGGGCGGTCCACACCGACAGGCACCACCGGCAGAACAACAGGTACACCAGAGGGCTGTCCTCAGGGAGCCGGCGGACGATCGCTTCCCGTGACGAGCGGGTGATCTCGTCGGCAACAACCAACCGGGTCACCCGGGCAACGAAGAGCAGTACCACCGCGGCCTCGATCAGCTCCGTCACGGATGTGAGCATACGCATCAGCATTGCGACCGCATAGATCCGATCGAAGGGAGGGCCCCTACCATGCCTTACCCTTCGAAACCGTGACTCGCTTGACGGTCACGGCCCCTGGTTGATGCAGGCGAGCAACCCGCCTTTCACACGTCAGAACTGGTGGACATCAGCCTTTAGAAGTCGTCATCTTCAACGCGCACCTGCGCGCCGAGCGCCTGAGCCTTGCCCTCAATCTGCCCCTGCTCCCCTTCGGCGGTCACCAGGGTCAGGTTAAGGCTGAGCAGTTGATGGTCAGCGGGATTGGCGCTGTCGATGACCTTTGCTAGTTCCTTGAGTAGCTGCCATGCCTGGTCGCGCGTGTCCGCACCTGTGATGCTGCGATTGGCCAACTCGACCCTGTAACGCTTGTACACCTTCGGCCGAGAGGGCTGCGGCGGCGTGGGGTCGGGCGGTGCAGGATCGGCACGGTACTCGTCGCCTCCGAAGAGCGTGGCACCATCCCCATCTCCCCCGAGCCCATCCGGGCCGGACGCCATCGGGCGAGCAGGTTGTGCGCCCGGCTTTGGGGTGGGGCTTGGCTTCTCGATCCGACGACGCAGGGACTGACTGATCGAGTTGATTGAGATTTGTCCGGGGCCGGTGATCGACAGCGAGTTTCCATCCGCGTCGACGAGTTCCCAGCCGGTGGTCAGCAGCTCGAACAGGACGCGACGGATCTCGTCCGTGGAGGTGACCAAGGGGAACGAGGGGTTCTTGTAGAACGCCTGCACGACCTCGCGTGGCGTCAGCGCACGATCGAAGCCCTCCAGGAGCGCGGCCAGGTAGCCGGCGGACAGCGCCGCAGGCAGCGTCGCGCGCCCCGCCTCTACGAGCGCGGTCCATAGGTGCCCGCCATTGAGCGCGGTCCGGCTGTCCTCGTCGAACCGCTTGAACTCGACGTATAGATCCCCGGCACGGACCAGGTAGGCGTAGTGCTGGTAGGCGCGTTCGATGTCGCGGCGCAACTTCCCCACCGCATCGTCGTGCTTACTGCGGGCGTCCCGCAGCTCATCCTCGGTATCGTCGGTGAGCTGCTTGATCACCTCACGCCAGGCGAGAACCTCCGCGGCCCGTTTCAACGCGATATCACGCCGCTGGGTGTTCACACAGGCGACCACGCAGCTGGCGGCGTTGTCGACGCGCAGCGGTTGGTCCCCGAGCCCGAGCAGTGCAGTTATGTCGTCACGGCTGACCGAGTCCTTGCCGTTGAGCAGTGTCCATCGACGCGGGTCCAGCAGCACGAGGCGGTTCTCGGCACTGTCCACCCCCTCGAACACCTTGTCCAGCGGAGCCCGATCGTCAGCTGGCCTGTCGACAAGCACGAGTTCGTCGAAGGTGCCCTTCGACGCGAGCCGTCGCGCCTCCCGCCACACCAGCTCACCCCGGGCATCGAGTGGCACCAACGCCATCGCAGCGGTGAAGTACATCCGCAGCGTCTGCTTGATTGACAGGTGCCAGCGTGCTGGTGCATTCGTCGGCGTAGTGACCTCCAGCGCGCCGAGCCCCTCGTCGCCAGTGAGCTTGTTGAACACTTCGTCGGCAGCAGGGAAGGGCACCCCAACACCAGCCGGCCCGTAGATGGCGGCCAACAGTTCGGCCTTCGTCGCACCGCGCCGGCCTTGCGGTCTGCCGACGATCGAGTAACACAGCAGGGCGGTGGCCATCCGGACGGCTGGCGCGGGCTGCGCGACGGTCACGCCGTCATTACGGAGGGCTGCGTCGACGACGACCGCGCGGCCCGTGCCGCCGTCCGTGCTGGTGATGTCGGTACTGGCGACCGCCCGGTAGCCCTGGATGGCCCGGTCATTGCCGAGTAGCAGTCCGGACGACAGCAACTGCTCAAGGGCAACGGTAAGTGGAATGTCACCAACGCCGATAAGTAGCGGCGCCCACCGCCCGGCCTTGTGCTCGGTGACCCAATGCATCGCGGTGCGGGCGAAGATCGCGACGGTGGAACGGACTCGCTGGAATCCGGAGACCTGCGCCCACTCCTCGCGGACCAGTCGCATCAGCTCGGGATGGAACGGGTAACTGGCCGACGTTCTGTCCTCGAAGCCGGACAGGCCACGGTTGGGTCCGAGCTTTTCGAACACCTTGTCGCGCCAGGCCTGCTCGGCCGCAGCCACATACCGACGAGCCAGGTCGCGGATGGGCAGTTCGCCGTCCGGAAGCTCGAACAGCCGTCGGCGAATGATGGCGGAGAAGTCCTGCGCTTCGGTGACAGGGACAGTCTGGCCGTTACGGACCAGCCGGGCAGCCACGTAGTCGCGGAAGTCGAGCGCCTGCGGCGGGTAGCCCCGCTCATCGAGTTCGGAACGGATCATGACAACGACGAACGCCACCCGGGGCACATCATCGCAGGCGTCCATCAACGCGTTCAGGAACGCCTTCTCGCCTGGCATCGTGTCGATGTGCGCCACATCGGAGAGCGCCAGGACATAGTCCATGAGCTCATCGAGCAGGATGAGCACCGGCCGACCGCTCTCGGTCAACGCCTGCTGGAGCGTGCCCTTGTTCGGACCGGCGGCCACATGGCGCTTATAGCGATCCATGTCGCTGCCAACGAGTGCCCAGACAAACCGTTCGAACAGGTTGGTCGCCGGACCGAACACCTCGCTCGTGCTTCCTGGGCTGAAGTAGTCAGCAGTCAGCGTGACCACGGTCGCGCCCTCAAGGTCCACGGCTGCCGCCCCGTGTCCAGTCTCCTGGTACACCCGCTGACCGAGTTCGGTGGCGAAGAAGTCCGCTGGGCTGTTGGCCATGTGGTACAAACCGACCAGCGCGTGGCTCTTGCCGCCTCCCATCCCCTGGTCTAGGTGGAACAAGGCTGGAGCGTCGGCTTCGGTGCCGAGTCGGCGAGCGACGCGGGAGAAGAATCCGACGAGGTTCGGCGTGGGCTCGGTAATGTCACCGTAGTATTCGACCTTGCGGTAGGGCACATCGACGGTCTGGTAGACGGCCTTGTGCAGGCTCATCTGCAGCTCGCCAATAGACCCGTCGGAAGTGCGTACCTCCGGGCGCAGCTTGAGGAAGTCTGCCCAATGGGGAGTATGCGCGGCGGTTACGGTCACGACAATTCCTCCTCGAAGGGCAGCACCATCTGGGCTTGCGCGTCGGCCTCCTTCTCAGCGGCCACCGCGGCGTACTGGATCATCGTGCCGATGGTTCCGGCATTGCGTTGCACCGCCGTTAGTGCCTTTGCGACCGGGTCACTCGCTGGCAACTGCCGCACGATCTCGGCGACGACTGCCCACAGGTGTGCGTCGTTGGCCTGCCTGTCTGCCTTCGCCAGCACTGCGGCCACCGCCTCGGTGCCGCCCTCTTCCCACGCCTTCGCCACGACCCGGGCAATCTCGAAGGTCGATGAACGGTCGCTGAAGGAGCCTGGTGGGTCCAAGCGCAGCTTGAAACCGCTCCTGCTTTCGGTTAGCAGTGCGCCTCGCATGTCCTCCAGCCGCAGGTTGTCGGCCTGTGCGAGGAACCGGGCTTCTCCCTTCGGAACATCGGTGCGGCCGTAAAGCCGCTGCCAGAAGACGGCGAACCGAGTCGGAGCGTCGAACGTTTCCAGCGGCAACTGGTCGAGCTTGAGCGCGGTCGCGTCCCGCACGGAGCTCCGCGCCAGCGTGAGGTAGCGGTCGAGACTGGCCTGTTCCCCATTCGGAAGCAGTACGGAGCTATATCGGCCATACACCTCCATCGCCGGCCCGTATGCGGCCATGAGCTGATCGGTGAGCGCCAGCCCGTCGGCATCCCACTGCTTGACTGCAGCCTTGACCGCCGTCGCGACCTCACGATCAACCTGCGCAGCCGTAGCGACGGGCCGCTGCGAGGTCGCAACGCGGCATCCGATCGTGACCGTCACCTTGATGCTTGCAACGCCAGTATTCGATGTCTCTGTTCGGGACGGCCAAGCGCTGGTCACGACGAACCCCGCGTCATGCAGTGCGCCAAGCAAGCGGAGCCAAGCGTCCGGGTCGGAGTGACCGAAGACGACGACCAGGTGCCCGTCAGAACGAAGCACCCGTCGCGCTTCGTGGAATGCACGGGAGAGGGACCGCTCGTAGAACTCGCGGTCGTGCCGAACACCGCCGTTGAACACCCGGCGGACGATGATCTCGTCGTCCTTATTCTGAAGGTCAGGGGCGATCTCGGTGCCGATGGTTTCCGCAAACAGGTCAGGCTGGGCATCAACAAGCGCTCGGCGCAGCCAGACGTAGAAGAAGTCCGAAGCGTCGGAGTACTCGATCATGTCGTAGTAGGGCGGATCCGTGACGATCGCGTCGACTGTTCCGTCTCTGAACGGCAGCGCCATGGCGTTGGCACGCCTCAGCCGGGCTGGCCTGCCCCTCTTGCCTCGGACGTGGGCGGCCAACGGAGTCATTCCTGTCTCGGTCAGTCCGGCCCATGTACCCGGACCCTCGCCAATGCCAGCCTCGAAGAAGTCGAACTGAAAAGCTAGGCTGGCCTCGTTCGAGAAGATGTGGTCGACTTGGACCCGGTTCTGCCCGGACCCGTCGGGCTTCCCGTGCGCCCGTAACTTTGCGCCGCGAGTGGCGTGCTTAAGCATCCGCATTAGCGTTGCAGCCGCAAATGCAGCCAAAGCGTGGGCGTAGTCCGTTGAGACGCTCGAATCTAGCAACTCCTGGTGGCAGGTACGGATCTGCTGGGCCAGGGTGCCGAACAGCAGGGTCTGCCGCGAGCACATGAGGTCGCCGTAGTTGGTGTACCCATAGCCGCTGGCTTGGACTGTGTGAACGTTGCCAGGCGGGATGGCCTCGTCGGGTACAGCGGACAACTGCCCGGCCTTCGGCAGTAGCTCCGGTCGGGCCGATACAGCGGCGTCACGCTCGTCCTGCCGCAGTACCCGAAAGATCTTCTTCGTGTCGCCGTCATCGGTGGCGAAGTCGGCGGCGACCAGCGGCTCGTCGAGGTACTGCTCGGCGAAGCCCTTCGCCTTCACGGTTTCCAGTGTGTGCACGTGGTTGCAGAACGGGCAGCGGGCGCTCTTGCCTTTCTTGCCCGCCGAGGAGTACGTGGGCTGGGCGTCGGTGGGACCGGCGATCACCTCGACTCGCCACGTGTCACCGTCGAGAACGAGCCTCATCGATTGACCCTCGTCCTGCGTGCGACGGTAGGGGCGCCGGAGCACAAAGCTGCCAATGAGCGGGAACCGCCGACGGCATTGGTCGCAGGGCATGGAGACGGTCCACAGGTAGCCCCAGGGCTGCCGCCCGCTCGCATCGGCCGGGTACTGGGCGCTCAGGATGGCCCGGGTCCGCCGGCCAATCTCCTCGTGCAACAGCCGCGCGTCGGCTACAAGTCGGTCGACGCTGGAGAGATCGAACGTCGCGGGCTGGCTACTTGTGAACGGCAGGGCGGGCTCGGTAGACCAGTCACGAATCGCCCAGTCTGCGAGGAGACGTCCAGCGAGGGTGGCCACCGGACTCAGATCAGTGCCGACAGCGGTCACACCGACACGCGCCGCCTCGAGCGGGATGATGCCTCGGCCGGAAAAGATGTCGATGACTACGGGGGTACGGCCTGGGTAGTTGTCGGCAATTCGATCCGCCAGCCGATCGAACGCCTCCGAGGATCCGGTGCGTACGGCGGCCTCGACGAACTCCCGGAGTCCATCGTCGTTGGGCAGCAGAGTCGTGAGGACGGCGGCGCGTGCCTGAGCGATGGGACGGGACGCGAACCACGGGAAAATCGCCTTTTCGCTGCGACCCGAGCCAACAGGTGTACCGACGGCCGCATCAACGGTGGTGCAGGGGAACCAGTGGTCGATCAGGCGTTCGCGCATGTCGCCGGACTTATTGGGGTCGGCCGGCATGCAAGTCACCCGGTTGGCCTCGTCGATGCTCACTGTTCGCCCTTCATTAGCCGCTTCAGGTCGGTGATCTTGATCTGGAATCGTTCGATGCGTCGTGGCCCGCTCGACAGCTGCCCGGCGGGATCCTGCGCTCGAATGACGACCTTGGGGAAGGACGCGCAGTTGATGACGACGTACAGCCAGTAGTCCTGGCCGCGTTGCTGGGCTTGCGCCCACTCGTGCTGCTCGAGCCATATCGACTTGAGCGCACCCTCCAAGCCCTTGACCTCGACCAGGCGCTGCTCGCCTGTGTGCCGATGGCGGGCGAACAAGTCGTAGCCGACGCCAGCGGTCTGCCGGTCGTCGACGATGTAGTCGAGGCGCTCGAGCTCGTCAAGAACGCTCGCCACAGCGACGCGCTCGCTGTCGGGGTCGTAGCCCAGCTCGGCCGTGCGGGCGCCCGCGACGACGTGCGCCCAGCCGACGAGGCGGGGAGCGGTGCCGGTGACCTTGCCGATGTCCTCAAGCTGTCGGACGCGCTCGGCCTTCAGGGCAGCGAACTGCTCCCGCCGCTCACGCCGCACTTCGGCAGGGAGTTCATCGAGCTCGTCAAGGTACCGGTACTCGACTTGGTCGAGCTGTTCACGCGCCTTTTCCACCCACGCCGTCCGCTCGGCACGTTGCCGGTCAGCCTCCCGCACCAGCGCTGCCTGCGCTTGTGCCAACCCATCGGTACGCATGGCTGGCGTTAGCGTGCCGCCGGTGGCGGCCGGCCTAGAGGCCCGCAGAGTCATCAGCGACTCCCAGGCGACCTCGAAGGCTCCGGCACCGGAGAACCGGATGAGCAGCGGTGCCTTGCGGCGTAGCCGCCGGAGACCGTCGTGGATTTCGACCTCAGAGTCGTACAAGAGCAACGTGTAGCTGGTCAGGGCGGCAGTGTCGACCAGGTGGGTGCCACGGACCAACTCGGCTTCACCATCGCGCAGCGCAAGGTCGACAAGTTCGGCGAACGGTTCCTCGGTCGGGCCAAGAACGACGACGTCTTCCAGACCCTGTGCACCGTCGTTAATCGCCTGCCTCACTGATGCGCCGTCGGCGGCGACGAGCCGGCTGGTGGCACCGCCGAGGGCAGCCGGTAGTAGGGCTCGCGACGTGACCTCGCGGATTCCCTTCGCCGGCCCCGGTCCGAGTTGCCAGCCATGGGAGCAGGCAAGCTGGTCGAGGAAGGCATCCACGATGACCGGGTTGATGGCCTCCAGCCGGTCGGCGCGGAACCGGGCCACCGCGGCCGCTGTGTTCGCCGGCGTGTGCAGTCGGTCCTCGTCGGTTACAAGTTCACGAGCTGCGGCGAGCAGCTCTTGGGCACCGGGCATCGGAATGTGCGCGGCGACACCGGACTTCTGCGCCTCAACGAGAGCACGGCCGTAGTCGAACCCGGCGCGCGCGGCCGTCGCGTCCAGCAGGTCGAAAATCCGGCCGCCGAGCGCGTCGCCGGCACTGGCGAGGTTCTGCAGCATGACCTCTTGGACCCGGCCTTCGCGGGTGGCTGGTGACACCAGGTGATAGATGTGCACCGACCGGGTCTGACCGATTCGGTGCAGCCGGCCCATGCGCTGTTCGAGGCGGACCAGCGACCAGGGAATATCCCAGTCGATCATGACATTCGCGCTCTGCAAGTCGATGCCTTCGCCACCGGCGTCGGTGCTGACCAACACCTGAAAGTCACCGTCGAGAAAGCGCTGCTGCAGCTTGTCTCGCTCTCGATGGCCCACGGCACCTTCGAGCGTTTCGACGGTGAAGCCGACGTCGGTGAACATGCCCACCAGCCAGCGCGCGGTGTCGGCGAACTCGGTAAACACGAGCACCTGGCCGTCGCCCGGCCGGATCCCGTGGCGCTCCATCAACTCGCGCGCCCGTAGCCACTTGGTCGGCATGCCGGTGACGGTCGCCAGCCGCAGCGCCACCAGGACAGCTTCGATCCGTTCGAGTTCCTTGCCCTTCGCCTTGCTGCGGGCGGTGACCACCGCGTCCTCGGCGCGCTGCCACGCCTCGTCGTCGGCGACCTCAAGCTGCAGATCGAGCCCGTCGCCGACGAATTCCTCCGGTACCGGCGCGTCGGAACGGGCGCTCGCCGGACCGCGCAGGGCTTCCTCGCGGCGGCGGATGGTCGCTGCGGCCGCCACCACAGATGACGCGGCCCGCTTCCCGTAGATCGACCGCGCCAGGGTGGCGTTCTCGCCGTAGAAGTTGTCGACGTAGTCCATGACAGCGGTGTAGGCCGTCTCCTCCGCGCCGGTTAGGTCGATCGGGACGGTCTCGGCGTACCGCGGCGGAAACAGCGGGCGCCCCTCCAGGTCCTTCAGCTCCTCCTTCATCCGGCGTAGGAATGACAGCGTGCTCGGTCGCAGCGCCGTTTCGTACTCGGTCTGCCGGGGATCCCATGGGTAGAGGGTGGGGTCGAGGAGGTTGAGCAGTCCACGAAAGAAGTGCTCCTTGCCCCGATGCGGCGTGGCGGTAAGCAGCAACAGGTGGTGGGTGCGTGCCGCCAGTTCCCGGGCCGCCGTCAGGTACTGCGACGTAGGAGTCAGCCTGTGTGCCTCGTCGAAGACCGCGAGCGACCAGGAGGCACGAAAGCCCGCAACCTTGCGCCGCACGTCACGGTTGTAGGTATAGAGATCGATCGATACAACCCATACGCTAACGCGCGGGTCGAGATCCTTGGGGTCGCGGGCAAGCTCCGGGGTCAGCCGATCGGCCTCGATAGCGAAGTACCGACGCAGGTCCCGCCGCCACTTCTCCACCAGGTGAGCCGGGACGACGATGACCGTGCGGCCGGGAATCAACCCGCGCCGCGTCCCCTCGGCGATATACATGCCGGCCATGATGGTCTTGCCAGTTCCCGGCTCATCAGCCAGCAGGAAGCGCAGGCGCGGCTGGGCGAGCATGTGGGTGAAGACAGCCTCATCCTGATGCGCATACGGTCGCAGCGGCCTGGTAGCCAGCACTGCGGAACGGATACGCGGCACCGCATACTGCATCCAGCGGCCCCACAGGCCGGTCAACGCACGCTCCGCGTCTCCACCAGCATCATTGACCGGCACAAGAGCTCGACGCAGGTCGTCGGCATCGAACGACGCCTCAGCTAGGCTGCCATCACCGCGACGGAAGACGAGATCGGCCCCGGACAGGTTCGGCGTCGCCGCCAGCAACGTGACAAGCTGGCCATCGACGGTCAACTGGGTGCCAGGTTCAGGTATAGCGCTCACGTGCACACCCCGCCACTGGCCTCCCGTCATCACGTGCGGCGCGGTCTGGCCGGCTACGCCCGCAGCACCTGAATGGCGGCCGTCAGCGTGCGCTCGCCGACTGGCAGATACTCCCGTTTCCGCCGAAATCCGCACCGCCCACCGTGGTCTACGTCCATGTTGGATGTCAACCGCGATGAGCCGCGGGCATGGTGGCCAGATGGCCAAGGGCCGCCGACAAAAGCAGGATTCCTATGTGGTCAACCCGCGCAAGCCAGGCGAGCAGAGGTCGCGGCCGATGGGACCCGTCAGCGGTGATCTAGAGCCGCCCGGCCGACAGAACGCGATGGGGCGGGCCATGGCCTCGCCGTGGCCCGCCCCGGTTGGTCCGCACAGCGGACTAGCTCAGATCGCTGGTCCGCCAATCGGACTAGCCCGCGTGTCGTGGCCTCCCGTCGTTGCCACCGAGGTCCCCGATCACCGGCACCGCCCCGCGTCTCTCCGTCTCCTGGACCGCGCACACCATGCACAACAGCAGGAACGCGCCCGGTGCCCGCACCGCCGTCTGCTGCTGCCTCGGCCCGATCCACATGTCCGTACCGCAGTCGGCGCACCGCGTCAGCGAGTGGTCGACCGTCGGCACGTACCGAGGCACGCCAGGAACGCCCTCCAGCAGCTCGTTCATGTTCGTCGGCGGGCACGCCAGGATCATCCGCTTGTCCCGCGCCAAGCCGCCCTCGTCGCGCCGGGCGATGTTCAGCGCCGCGCCAACCTCGACGTCATCCGCGCCGAGTGCCCGCATCCGCGTCGGGTCGAGCGTGCCGTAGCGCCCCAGCAGGGCTTCCCGCGCAACCTCGAACGCGCCGCGCTTACCGTCCTCCATCGTGAACGTCCCTTCCGGGCAGCATCGTCTCGACGACCCGCCCGTCCTCGTCGATCACCAGGCCCGGGCCGGTGACGGCCCCGCCCGCGCCGCGCACCGCCGCGATCCGGTCGAACAGCTGCCGGCCGTGGCCCAGCGCCGCCGCCGACGGCACCACCACCACCTCGGCGCGTCCGTCGGCCACGTCCGCGACCACGGACCGCCAGGCACGGGAGCCGACGTGCTCGCACACCACGTCCAGGCCCTCCCGCACCGACCAGCGCAGCGCCACCTTCGCCAGCACCTCGGCAGCGGCCCGGCCGCCGCGCAGCATCCCGGTGAACACCACCGCCCGCCGCCGTTCCCACTGCCGCTGGTCGGCGTTCCAGCGGGCCTGCGCGTACAGCCGGGTCAGGTCCGGCCCCGACCCGGGCACATCCGGGGAGCACCGCGACCAGGTGCGGGCCTCCCGGTCCCACTCGACGTGCCAGTCGAACTCGCGGCACTCCCGGTGGCCCGGCCACCGGCCGGTCCAGTCAGCCTGCCCGCAGTCATGGCCCGCGCTGTCGGCGTGGGCCCGGCACCACATGCGCTTGCGGCCGGTGGCCAGACACTCGGTTACGTCGCAGTCGCCGGCGTGCGTCTCACCGATCACCGCGAGGCAGGCCGGGCAGGTGCCGCGCAGCAACTCCTCACCCACCGGCTTCTCCTTGCTGTCGGTCGGGCCGGCGCCGACGGCGCGCACCGAGCTGGTGCGCGCCGCCGGCTGACCCGAAGGGGTCACACTCACTCGCTGGCCTCGGACTCACCCGCGTTCAGGTCGGCATCCGCGCACGGGTCGGCCTCGTCGTCGTCCGGCTCGATGTCGCGCTCCGGCAGGTGCACGTCGACAACATCCGCCGCGCCGTCCTCGTCGTCCTCTTCCCCGGCCTCGCGCCGCAGGCGTTCGGCTTCCTCCTCGGCTTCCTCGCGCTGCCGTTCCTCCTCTTCGGCGATGAGCTCGGTCCGCCACGTGGCTTCGGCGTCGGACAGCTCGTAGCCGTCCGCCTCCAGGCGGGTCAGCCAGGGGGCGATCAGGTCTTGCCGTTTCACCCAGCGGCCGAGGGCAGCCTCACCGGCGTTGTACTCCTGAGCGCCGATCATGCGGGCCACGAGCAGCCGGTTGAGGCGGTCCTGTCCGGCGGTCAGGCCGTCGTCCAGCTCGCCGCCGGCCACGTCGCGGATCAGGTCCTCGGCGACGTGGTGCGCGAGGAAGCCAGGCGACACCACGGCGAGCCGCATCGCGTCGACGAGCAGCGTCTTGGCGCCCTTCGCGCTGCCGTACTTCTCGACCAGGAACTTGCGGCGCACCGTGGCGGCTTCCTTCAGCCGCTCGCGGCGCTCCTCCCTCGCCTGCTCGGCGGCCTCCTTTGCGGCGATCTCGGCGGGGCTCTTCCAGTAGCTGTGCCCGGTCCGCTTGTAGCCGTGGGCCTCCGGGTCGAGGCAGACGATGACCGCCTCGGCGGTGTCCCACCGTTTCTCGACCAGTGCGCCGTAGCCGTCGAGTGCCTTCACGGTCTCCGGGTCGATGCTCTCGCCGTCTGCGGTGGCGAGTTGGTCGAGCCGCGCCATCTGGCAGTTGTACGGCCACCCGTCCTTGGGCTTCTTCACGATGGCGACGCCGGCTGCTTCGAGTTCGGCTCTGAGCGCCGCGACGGCTTCCTTGACCGTCCGCTTGCGGCGTTCCTCGCCGACCTTGTGCTTGATGCCCCAGCTGCTGTCGACGTCCTTGAGGATCTTCTCCAGCGTCTGCGGGTCGTCCTCGAACTCCTGCAGCTCGGCCACGTCGTCGAGGGTCAGACGGCCGGCGTCGGCGGCCGCGGTGACTTTCTCGCCGAGGCCGACGAGCCGCAGCGAGTCGTGGACGTGCTTGTAGCTGCGTCCGGTGCGCTTGGCGATCTGGCTCGGGTCGAGGCCGAACAGCTCCAGCTGCGCGTACGCGACGGCCCGTTCGGTGGGCGTGAGGTCGGCGCGCTGGTCGTTCTCGATCAGCATGGACACGACCTGGTCGGCGGGCACGCCGGCCAGGTCGGGGCGCACGAGGCACGGCACGGTCGGCGGCAGGCCGTCGGGCCATTCCCCGGCGGCGAGCGCCTCGGCGGCGGCCTTGGCGCGTCGGTGACCGGCGACGATCAGGTGACCGTCGCCGTCGGGGACGACGAGGAGGGCCTGGAGGACGCCGCTGGCGGCGATGGAGGCGCGCAGTTCGGTCAGGCCGCTGTCCTGGGTGCGGACGTTGCGCGGGTTGGCCAGCAGGTCGCGCGGGTCGAGGTCCGCGAGGTACGGCGCTTTCGTCTTGGTGCGCCGCTTGGTGGCTGCTGTCACTGGTAGTCCTTCCTACTCCACGTGAGCTACGTACGGCCCGTGCCGTACATAATCATTGTATCATTTATGATCTTGCACCGTCCAATCAGGAACCTCCCTGACCAGGCACTTTGCGCCGCAACGGCGACGCCACCACCGCCCTGCGGGACTCCTTCGACCGCAGGTACGTCACCCCGTGCACCAGAGCGTCCAGCCGGTCCGGAGAGTCCCCCGACTCCGGCGTCCACGTCGTCAGCTGGTCCTCCAGCGCCGGGAACGTGCCGGCGTGATGCACCCGAGGCGGGTCCACCTCGTACCGGGCCGCGACCGGCTCGGCGCGCACCCGCTTGCTGGCTCGGGCCTGCACCACGTCCAGCGGCGGGTCACCCCCAGCGATCAGGCCCTCGTTCTGCATCGCCACCCAGGCGTCAACGAGGATGTCCCGCAGCCACGCCGACGAGCCCTCGTACACCACCACGTCCGCGTCGACGTCCAGGTAGCACTGCCAGATCCGGCGCGCCGCCGCCATGCCGGCGATCTTCATGCTCCGGTCGGCCAACACGTAGTGGTCGCCGTCCTCGCCCCGGCCGACCGCGACGATGCCCGTCTCGTCGCTCGTCTCCGACACCGTGTCCGCCGGGTCGACGCTGACGACCGTACGGACCAGCGGCGGCACGTCGTCCTTGTCGACACGGCCGGCCTCGATCCACGCCGACTTCCACAGTGCGCCGTCGACGTCGGACAGCAGTTCGGCGTCCAACTCCTGCCGGCCCAGCCGCGTGCCGCCGTACTGCTCCAGCAGCTCCTCCAGCGCCTCCGGCGACAGGTTCGCGGCGTTGTCAAGCGTCTTGCCGCGCGTGATGACCACCCGGGGGCGGCGGCTGCGCAGCAGCTGCTTCTTCGCCCGAGTCAGCAGCTTCTTGACGTGCGGCAGCGGCTTCGGCGTCGTCGAGATCACCATGCGCGGGTCGGGCGCCTCACGCATGCAGAACCACAGCATGTCGAACACGCCCTGCGCCGTCTGCACCGGCCAGGCCGCGTACTCGTCGAGCCAGCAGCCGTCGAAGTCGTAGCCGCGCAGCGTGTCCGGGTCCTGCGCGCCGAACCCACGGATGATCGCACCGTTCGTGAGCTCCAGGTACGGCTCGCTCTTGTTGAACGTCCGCACCTGCTTCGGCGGGATCACCGCCAGCAGCCCGGCCCGCCGGGCGGTGAAGCACACGTTGTACACCTCGCGGTGCGTCTTCGCGATCACCGCGTAGTGCCCGCCCGGCCGTGCGCCGGCCCAGCCGCGGACCGTCTCCGCGCCCGTCCTGGTCTTACCGAAACCACGACCAGCCAGCAGTATCCAGATCCGGTAGTACGCCGGCTCCACCTGCTCGGGCCGGGCGTGCCGCCGCCAGTCGTAGCGGGCCATGCCCTGTACCTCGGACACCTCGCGCAGGTACGCGGCCAGCTCGGCGTCGGTCATCATCGCCGGGTCCGGGTACGACAGCAGCATCCTCAGCGCCCCTGCCACAGGGCGGCTTCCTGCTGTCGCAGGTCCGACGACGAGCACCAGCCCAGCAGCACCAGCGCCGCCAGCATCGGCGCCGGGCAGACGAGCCCGGCCGGGCCGATCCACCGCAGCGCCGCCCAGCTGGCGAGGCCGGTGAGCCCGGTCCAGCCGGCGAGGAGCAGCCGCCACGCCCACACCCGCCGCCGGAACGCGCGTCGCGGGGCCGGCGGCAGCGTCACCACCCGGGCGCGGCCGACCGCCCGGCCCTGGACGTTCCACGCCGCCCACGTCTGCGGGCCGACCCCGTCGACCGGGCCACCGGGCCGGTACGCGGGCCGGGTGGCTGCCGGCCGGCGGTGGCCGGTCAGCAGCCGCACCGAGCGGGGGCCACGGCTCACCGCGCCACCGTCAGCACCACCACGGCGGCCACGTTCGCCGCGCCGAGCGTCAGCACTCCGAACGCCGCCGACCAGGCCGCCCACCGGGGCACCCGCACGTCGACCACGATCCGCGCGTCCTCGCTACTCCTCCGTCGACGCTCCACCCGCACCCTCCTCGTGCTCGTCGTGGTCGCCGGCCGGGTCGTCGGGGCCGGCGGTCGGGTTGGCCTGGCCGGCGCGGGCCGCCGCCTCGGCCATCAGCGCCCGGAAGAAGTCGGCACGCTGCTCTTCGCTCATCTGCTCGACCTCGGCGCGGATCGGGCCGCCGTCCGGGCCGGTGTGCGCCGTCGTCGAGTCCGGCAGGCCGAGGGCCAGCCGCTCGACGCGGGTCGCCACCTCCAGCCACCGGGCGATGTCGCCGGGGCTCAACTTCGACGCATCGAGGGACTGCAACCGGGCCACGATCTTGGCTTGCAGCGCGCTGGAGATCCGGGCGTGCCGCTTCGCCATGTCGCGGCGCTGCTCGGCCAGGCCCTCGACGTACAGCCGGTCCTCTTCGCGGTCCCACGCCTGCGCCCGCTGCACCCACTTCCACGCGGTGGCCAGCTTGTGGAGGTAATCCCGGCTCTTGTTGACCTCGGTGGCGACCTTCGCGACGGTGCGGGTGCGGCCGAGGTCCCGGTACAGCACGAAGTAGCCGTACGCCTTCTCGGGCTCGCGTTGCTGCCGGTCCCAGGGCAGGTTCTCCGGCTCGCTCAAGGTCACCTCCTTGTGGTGCTCGGGGGGTGGCCCGGCCGGCGGGGAAGTGCCGGCCGGGCCACCCGATCAGTGGCCTGGCCGGCGGCCGTTGACCATCGGCGGGCGGGCGATCGCCGCGTTGCCGTACAGGAGGGCGTCGTCCAGGGCGGTGAGGACCATCGACGTTTCGCGGCAGGACGGGAGGCTGCGCATCGCCTCGGCCATGGTCACCTTGATGGCGGCACGCCAGCGGCCGTGCGCTTCGGCGGTGGCGAGGTCCTTCGGCGGGTGGTGGTCGCAGCGCCGGTCCAGTTCGTACCGCTGCCGCTCGTCTAGGCCGGCGTACGGGTCGTCGTCGTGGCTGGTCGTGTCGGGTGCCATGTGTGTCCTCTCGGGTGGGCGGCCACAGTGCTCGATTGTGGCCGGATGGCTGCGGGCCGGCCGGCCCGAGGGCTTCCTGCGGTCAGCCGGCGAGGTAGTCGGCGGCCAGCAGTTCCAGGGCGCGCCACCGCTGGTCGGCGGGGATCTCGCCGGCCGCGACGAGCTTGTTGACGGCGCGGGTCAGCACGGCGGCGGCGTCGGCGGGCATGGAGCGTGTCTCCAGCACCGTCTCGATGGGGACGAGCCGGCTTGCCGGTCCGATGGTTTCCTCGGTGTCGGGGTCGAACCACACGCCGTCGCGCAGCTCGCCGAGGTGCCGCTCGAACACCTCCAGGATCAGGCCGAGGGCGGTGGCCACGTTGCCGACGTTGTGGGCGCCGTGGGCCGTCGCGAGGGCGTCCAGGGTGGTTTCGTAGTCGCCGTACCCGGCGAGCCAGCGGGCATCGGCTTGGACGAGCTTGCGGGCCTCGTCGAGGGAGGTGCGGGCGGCTTCCAGCTCGTGCGGCAGGAACACCAGCTGGACGGTGGCGAAGTCCAGCGCCGCCTCGCTGAGTCCTTCGAGGTTGACCTGGGCGAGCAGGTCGAGCTGCTTGTCGTCCAGGCCCGAGTAGGCCCGCCAGTCCACGTCGTCCAACTCCTCGTACAGCTGTTTCAACGTGGCCGGGTCGTCTTCGCCCTCGATGGCGTTGTGGGACAGCTGCAACGCGACCTGCCGGGCGCGGGTCAGCGGCTGGTCGACCACGATGACGTCGACCAGCTCCAGGCCGACGTCGCGGGCCGCCATGATCCGGTGGTTGCCGGACAGCACCACCATCCGCCCGCCGGCCTGGTCGTTCCACACCAGCGGCGTGCTGGTCAGCGCGCCGTCGCGGCGGACGTTGGCGACCAGGCGGTCGTACGTCTCCTTCCGCATGTACCGGGCGTTGACCTCCAGCAGGGTGAGGGCGGCCGGGTCGACGCGGGCGGGCCGCAGGTTCAGCGGGCCGTCGTCGGCCGCCTCCGGCTGCTCGTCGACGCCGCTCACCGGGCCGCTCCGATCACGAACCGGCCGCCGTCGGTGCCGCACTCGAAGACCCCCAACGTGGCGGGTGGCTCGGTGAGGGCGAGGGTGGCCGCCTGGTTCACCTCGCAGGTGAACAGCGTCGGCCGGCACGACAGCGGGTGCTGGAGGGTCCAGCCGTCCTCCCGCAGCTGGACCAGGTGGGTTGTCTCCTCGTCAACGGGCATCAGCCGGCCGACGGCGGCGAGGGCCGCCAGGACGGCGGTCATGTCGGCCCGGTAGGGCCCGTCGCTGACCATCCGCTCGGCGTACTCATCGGCGCGGGTGGTGTCGGCCGGATACGACCGCAGGTAGGCCGCCCGGGCGGCTGCCCGCACCGCCAGGTCGACGTCGGCGGCGGCCACCTGGCCGCTGCGGTGGTCGTTGCTCACTGGTCCACCATCCTCAGGTCGGCGTTCTCCGATAGGGCGCTGATGCACCCCGGGTGCCGCCAGGCCACTGCCCTGCTCGCTTGACGTGAACGACGTCCACGATGAGATCCGCAGGGTCTGGTGGTTGCCCGGGACGTGTGGACCGTCGATAGGGCTGAGCGCCAACGCCGTGACTGGCCGCGAGCGCCGATCAGTGAGCGAACCGGCAGACACGTCCCGGCACCAAGGTCACCCGAACCATCAACTGAAGATGAGGGTGCCTCCCCACTGGGACTAGCAGCGAGGAGGCTGACATGAAGTCTGCCAGCAACACCGCGAACAGCACACTGCTGCCCGAGTACGCCCCTAACGATGTCACCGCCGGGATCGACTGGGCTCGTGATGACCACGCCGCGTGCATCGTCGACGGCCGTGGCCGCAAGGTCGCAACCACGATGGTCGAACACACCAGCAGCGGCTTGCGCGACCTGGTGGCGGTCCTGGGCCGTCACGGAGTCTGTGAGGTCGCTATCGAACGCCCCGACGGCCCCGTCGTCGAGACCCTGCTCGCAGCGGGGATCACCGTCGTGGTGATCTCCCCGAACCAGGTCAAGAACCTGCGCAGCCGCTACGGCTCGGCCGGCAACAAGGACGACAGGTTCGACGCCTACGTTCTGGCCGACACCCTGCGCACCGACCGAGCCCGCTTGCGGCCCCTGGTCCCCGACACCGAGGCGACCGTCGCGTTGCGCCGGACCTGCCGCGCCCGCAAAGACCTCGTGGCCCACCGTGTCGCGGTCGCGAACCAACTTCGGGCGCACCTGCGCAACGTCCTGCCGTGCGTGGTCGGCCTGTTCGCCGCGATCGACTCCCCGATCGCCCTGACCTTCCTGACCAGGTTCGACACCCAGGACAAAATCGACCGGCTCACCGTCAAACGCCTGGCCGACTGGCTGGCCAAACAGGGCTACTCCGGCAAGGTCGACCCCGCGATCCTGCACCAGCGCATCCTCGACGCGCCACGCGGCGCCACCGGCGCCCATGGCACCAGCCAGACCCCGATCACCGCCGGCTACGTCGCACTGCTGCGCACCCTGCTGGCCCAGATCAAAGAACTCAGCACCCAAATCAACACCCAACTGGACGCCCACGTCGACGCGCACATCTTCACCAGCCTGCCCAGATCCGGCCGAGTCCGAGCCGCACGCCTGCTCGCCGAAATCGGCGACTGCCGAGCGAAGTTCCCCACACCAGAATCGCTGACCTGCCTGGCCGGCGCCGCCCCATCGACCCGTCAGTCCGGCCGCCTGCGCACCGTCGGATTCCGTTGGGCCTGCGACAAACAACTGCGCGACGCCGTGGTCGACTTCGCCGGCGACTCCCGCCGAGCCAACCCCTGGGCCGCCGACCTCTACAACCGCGCCAAAGCCCGCGGACACGACCACGCCCACGCCGTCCGCATCCTCGCCCGAGCCTGGCTCCACATCATCTGGCACTGCTGGCAAGACGGCACTGCCTACGACCCCGAAGCCCACCGCGCACTCCAACGCGTCCTCACCCAAAACCGGGCGGCTTGACATAGGGCTCCTCATCGCATGTCCTTCCCGTGGCGGCGCTTCCACTCCGCCAGCGCCTCTCGCAGCGTCCAGACACCCAGCGGGCCGCCGTACTGGAGCTGGTACCGGTGGATGCCGTCGGCGGCCGGCTCGCTGCGTTTCTGCAACTTCACGCCGGGGATGCCCCGGCCGTACTTCGCCGAGTTCGGCCGGTCCGTGAACGCCGTGGTCGACCACGAGGTGAGCCGCTTCGACAGCGACCGCTGCAACAGCAGCTGCGCTTCGCGGCTGGCGGCCGCCATCACGATCAGCTTCGCCAGCCGCCGGTACCGGCTCCATGACACCGGGAAGTCCGACATCAGGTAGGCGCATGCCGGGTCGAACTTCGGCGGCAGGTACGCGAACGCACCGATCAGCTTGCCGTCGACGCTGACGCCACAGGCGAGCAGCGGCGACCCGGGCAGGATCGTCTTACTCATGAACTGCGACCGGATGGCGGCGAACTGGCCGCCGGTCAGAACGTGGATGGCCATGCGGTCGCCGAGCTGCTCGGCGGGGCCGATCTTCGGCGCGAGGATCGGCGCGACGTCCTGGGCGGGGGCGACGACCCGCCGGGCTCCCGACGAGGCGTACACGTAGATCGGCATGCCGCGGTTGGAGGTCTGCACGACGCCGCGCAGCCACGGCCGCAGCTCGTCTCGCGGGATGTGCAGGCCGAGGATCCAGTGGGGGCGGTCGAGGACCGCGCCGATGATCTGCTCCTTGCCATCCTCGTCGAGCATCGGGTAGTCCGGCGCCGGCCAGTCGAAGAACTCGTCGATGCCGGCGAACTGCGCCTCGTAGTCGCCCGCGTAGAACGGCGGGAACATCGCCACCGGCGCGCCGGCCGGCACCACCGTCTCCAGGTACTCGCGCACGTCGCCGCAGTAGTAGGAGGCGAGGCGCAGCGTCAGCGCGTTCAGCTTCGCCACCGTCTTGGCGTGCATCGTCGGGAACTGGCCGACCGTGGCGCGGACCATCCGCTCGTAGTAGACGCCGCGTCGGCCGACGTACTGGAGGAACCGGGTGCCGAGCATCAGCGACGCCAGCGTGTCCGTCGGGGTCGTCAGGTACGGCTCCAGCCAGCCGAGCACGTCGCGGTGCTCGTCCTTGAGCCGGTAGTCCAGGGGCCGGCCGGCGAGCCACCAGCCGAGGGCGCTCGAGTACGACTGGACGTCGTTGCCGTGGATGGCCCGCCGCTCGCCGGGTCTGCTGTGGAGCGTCCGCTCGATCGTAAAGTTGCCGCTACACCCGACGTACAGGTCGGTGTCGGGCCACGACTCGGCGTGCTCGTAGATGATCGAACGCAGGTCGGCCGGGATGCTGCCGTGGAACACGCGCCTCTCACCACCTTCCCCTGTGGCCGGGCGTCGAGAGCGCCGGCCAGGACTCGAACCTGGGCCTCCGCCCCGGTAGGGCGGCGTGCCACCAACAGCACTTCCAGCGCGCTGCGCATGCCATGCACGCGCAATGCTCGATAGTAGCCGTGCACCCGGCCGGTAGGCGAGCGGGCGACACAGTACCGCTCGCTTCGTGGCTCGGCGTAGTCCACGGTAGACCCAACCGGCCGCAATGGCATATTGTGACCCCGCGAAGGGCGACGAGATCGGGAGGGCAGGCAGGTGAGCCAGGACTACACCTACGCGGAAGCCGCGGCGAAGCTCCGCATCGCGGAGACGACTCTGCGGCGCTGGGTGTCGAAGGGCCGCGTGCCGTGCCAGCGCCTCGGCCGCCTGGTGCGCTTCACCGACGAGGACCTGGCCGCCGCGTACAAGAGCTGCCCGGCGCTAGCGGGGCGCCGCTGACGTGAGGGTCCCAGGCACGTCGCGCACCGCTACTGCCGGTCGGACACCGACACCTGGACAAAGCGCTCTGCCGCACAGCTCCTAAGGCATCCTAGGCAGATCTGCTACCACGCCCAAACTGTCGGCTAAGCGACATGGATGAAGCCTGTCCATTCAAGCCACGCCTGCTCCACACTCGCCATTTGGGCCTGGTGTTGGGAGTACGGATGGTCAACTGGGTGACCCGCGGTGATGTCGTCGAGGCGTCGAAAAGTGGGGCCAACTTCATCGCCATCGCCTTCATGGTCGTCGTTGGGCTCTTCGCTGGGGCCTGGTGGTGGGCGACAGGACGGCCGCTGCTTATCGAGCCACGGATGCACCCAGCACTCCGGCTACTGCTGCGAGGTGGCCTGTTCGTGGGCGCGTTCGTCTTGGCCTACGCCGAACATCCGTGGGGCTTGGTGGGTACGGCAGGCGTTTTCGTCATGGCCGGCGCTGGCTGGTGGCTGATGGCCACAGACGAGTCGTAGCCGTACGGCACTTTGCCCATCAGGATCGGCCGTCACTAGCGCGCCGAAGAGCAGATCGAGCCCATTGCATCCTCGACGGTGCACCGGCCGTTCCGCGGCGGAGAGAAAACGGCATCATTTAGCTACGGAATGTCCCTTAGATATGACGGGGCCGCAGGGGATCTAACGTCGCAGACCTACGGCCGATGCCGAGGGTCATCTGAACGAGATGTGGGAGAATAAGGCAGCCTCGGCCTCAGACAATCGGCCAGGATCTGTCTTCGCCGCGTCGAACGCCTCACAGATTTGGCGCCACCTGACAAGAACAGGGGCATCCACCTTCAACTCATGCAGATGCTTGCCGATAGCAGCAGCCGCCAGGTCTTCGGCCAGTTCACGAGACCCTATTCCACAGTAGAACTGGTATTGTCGGAGTTGCACCTGCTCGAAACAGAAAAAGTCGCCCCGAACCCGTATCCAGGCCCACCCCTCAACCCATCCGTCCTGCCGCTGGAAGCAAATTCCTTTAATCACAGGCGAGTGAATCAAACCCCCTTTCCACATCTCTTCGGCCTCCACCCGGGCCGTCGCGCCGAGGTCGTTCACGAAGCCGCCTCGACCGTTCGGCAACCTGCCGAAAATACTTCGGTAATCGAACGGCTCGTCGAGTGGTAGAGCCCCTACTTCTTGTTGCGCCGAGACTTCGTTCATGAAATCTCGGGCATCAATCAGGTATTCGATGATCTTGCGGCCATGGGCGCCCTGACGTAGAGCTGTGGACTCTATGCGCAGCAGCTCAAGGCCAGCAGCCCTGCAGATGGCGTCCTTCATGCCGTCACGCCTACGTGCATCGGGCGTACGGTGGGTGGGATCGTCAAGCTCCACCGCAAAGTCGGGCATGCGCGTTGCGAGGTCACACACGATGAAGTCGAGTTGAGCCCGAGTCGCGTAGCTCCACTCCTGATCAGAGATGCCGCTGGGACGCTTACCGATAATCTGACTCAGCTTCTGATTAGGCCATACAGCCCGACCTCTGCGCTCGAATAGGGCCTGAAGTTGAGCCAGCGCGTCGTGCTCCGACAACGAGACCACCGGTCGAAGGTACTTGTGCTCACTGCCGCTTCGGGTCACCACTTACCCCTACCGCTAGCCACCGAAGATGCTGACGGGCACCGTCGAGTCATCCAGGAGAGACCAAATCGTGCATACTTGAACACGCGGATCCACGTCCCGCCGCATTCGAGCAACCATCCGGTCATACTCAGTTGTGTCACGAAACGGGCGGCTGGCGGAAAGCACGGCGTGAATACACAGATTGATGTCGTCACAGATTCTGGCCGGGTCGTTGACGGCAGGAAATGAGAAGCTGACGTGCGCCGGACTGTTCTGGGAGACATATACGACGCGATCGGGCAACCTCTCGCCACGAACATATGAGTCGTTCCACACTTGGTCTGGAAGGACTCCCCTTTCGTTCATGTAAAGGTCGACGTGCCACAAGTAACCGGGAGTGCCCGTCACCAAATCGCCAGTAGGTAAGTCGTCCGCCCAAGGCCGTCGACTGTATGAGATGCGCGTCTGGACGTCGTACTTCCGCTCGGCGTGCTCCATGATGTAGCTCTTTGGGTGTTTGCCGCGAAGCCAGCCATCGACAACTGGATCCATCCAGGTTACTGCGGGATCATGGAGCTTGTTGTAGCTGGCAACGGCCTGGAACGCACCCCTCTCCAGGTCACGCAGCATCTGTTCGATCCGCGATAGGTCGTCGGCATGCGGCCGCCGGCAGTGTGCCATCCGGTGTCGAACCTGCTTGAGCTCGCGAACGCGCCCCTTCCAGATTTCCCGGTCAATGAGGGAAGGGCCGAAGAGTTGCCAATCATCGTCGAGCATCTGCAGCAACGGCGTTACGTCGAGGTGTGCGAGCACCAGGTTTGTGTCGGTGCTTGGCATGTGCGCGTACCGCAGCTCAGCGTCGGCCCTGCTCGCGGCCCTACCGATGACGTCTGTCCACTCCGCCCCATAGGCTGCGCGTAGCTCGACGTAGCAGAGAGATCGTAGCCAGGTTTCCAGTTGCCACCACCGGCCGTGGACGGCACTAGCCAGGCCGGGAACATCTCGCTCCCACGCCTTCAACAGCGCAATCCGGACTGTGGACGGAAGGCCGTCCCAGCCGCCGGGAATCTCGTCGGGCTCCGCGTCGGACATGCTGCATACGGTATGCCTAAAGACCCTCGTCCTGTAGTCCCGGGCGTCTTGGCGGCGGGATCAGTCGAGACACGCGTTGCTATCTGACTGCTCTCGGTGTCGTGACTCCTACGAAGGGCCAACCGGAAATCCGAGCTTTCGCGCGACGTCGGCCAGCGACGAGGCAACCTCCTCGGAGTCATCATCGTCGCCTCGAACCGTCATGCCCTTACCCTCGCGGATCTGCCGGTCTTCCAGCTCTCGGACCACTCTGTAAACCTGGGCATACACGAACTCGTACCGGCCCAGATAGGGCTCTAGGTCCGTGTACCGCAGGCCGGTGAGGAAGAATCGGTGCACGATCGCGTTTCGGTGCTCGTACAGCTCAACAACCTCCGCCTTCAACTTGGCGTCGATCAGCCCTCGCCGCAAAGCCTCGTCGTAGATCGCCTTCTCGGTGAAACGGGCTCCCCCCGGCACCTGCTGCACGTACTTGTCGAGGTCGTCGCTCTGCCCCGCAAGTTGCTTGTCGAGGATGATCGCCGTACGCAGAAACCCGTCGATCAGCGAGACATACAGGACCATCCCCTCGATAAGGCTTCCGTTCTCGTGCGCTTGCTGAAGCAGGTGACGTGCAGCACCGAACGCGGCAATGAAGTCGGCCATGGGGTGCTTCGGGGAGCCGGTCATCCAGTCAGCGTAAAGGCCGGCGAGTAGCGGAGCGGGTGACGAACGGTCGCTCGCCGCCCGCTCCGAGCCAAGTGACCTCCGACTTGTTCCCCCACCTACGGGCGTGCACCCGTGGGTCGCACCTGGCGGGTCGCTCGGTGAACCCGGCCCCGGATCTCGGCGGCGCGCATAACTCCGGCGGCGCGCTGCTGCTCGCCGGCCTGGATGCCGGCCTCCAGGAAGCCTCCGACGATCCGCCGGACCGGCTCGTGGTGCGCCGTCGTGTGGTGCACATACACGTCCATCGTGGTGGACACCTGGGCGTGCCCGGCGACGCCCTTGAGGCCCGGCAGGTCCAGGCCCTCGGTCGCGAGGAGCGTCAGCAGCGAGTGCCGCAGCCCGTGCATCGTCATGTGCCCGCGCAGCCCGCGCGACTCGGCCAAGTGCCGGATCTTCACCCACCGCCAGTCGTAGAAGTCCTCGTACCGCCAGTGGTTCCCCCGGGGCGCCCAGAACAGGAACTTGCCGGCTTTCTCGACGCGCTGGTTGACGACGTGCATCACCAGCGGATGCAGGGGCACCTGCCGGTAGCCGTTCTTCGTCTTCGGTTTCGGCTCGACCACCCAGCGCCGTTCGACCTTGCGGAGGACCTGCCGGATCTCGATGGTGCCGAGGTGCTTGCGGACGGCTTCGGGCGGGAGGGCGGCCACCTCACCCCAGCGCAGTCCGCCGGCCAGCTTCGTCAGGAGCAGGTCGGCGGCCTCCGGGTCCACCTCGTACGCCGCGGTGAGCAGGATCGACGCCTGCTCGGGCGTCTCCAGGAAGTCCCGCTCGAAGCGGGGGCCTTCGGGCAGGGCCAGCCCTTCCAGCGGGTTGTACGTCCGCAGCGGCGGCTCCTCGTCCTCGCCGGGCAGGCACGAGGCGCGGAAAATCGGGAACAGCGACTCGCCTCGAATGTTGGCGATCGTCTTGCGGGACAGGCCCGAGGCCATCATCTGGGTCTGCCACTCGCGCATCATCCGCCGGGTGATGCTGGCGATCGGCACGTCGCCCAGCGTAGGGAAGACGTGCTTCTCCAGTCGCTCCAGGTACTTCCGCTTCGTCTCGGCGCTCGGCTTCGTCAGGGTGTCCAGCCACGTCAGGGCGTACTGCCGGAACGTCATCGCTGTCGGCTCGTCGACGGGCGCCGCAGGCGGGGCGGGCGCCAGGTGCCCGAAGCCGTGCTCGACCAGCTGCTCCGGCGACGGCCGGTGGTTGCCGTTGGCGTCGACGAGCGCCTTGAAGCGCTTCGCGTCGGCCTGGTAGTCGAACGTCTCGCCGTCCCACTCGCCGTCGCGGCGGCCGCCGTTGCGCCACTTCACCCGCCACCGGGCGTTCTTGCCGTCTTTCGTTGTCCTCTTCTCGATCGTCGCCACCGTTCCTCCACGTGAGCGGGCGGCCTCGACCCGGTGTCGCGGGCTCTGCCGCCGACCGCGCTTGTATGCGCAGCAATGGGACCGTAACCGCGTTGGTGCGCTGAGGCAAGATCGCGCCGCCCGCTGCTGCGGACGGCTCGACTCGTAGCCGGTGATCCCACGGTGATCCCACGGCGGCAACAGCCCGAGAAACGATCAAGGCCGCTGACCTGTGTTCTGCCAGGTCAACGGCCTTCTACCGTGGGTTCCAAGATTGTGTCCGAGGGGGGACTTGAACCCCCACGCCCTATACGGGCACTAGCACCTCAAGCTAGCGCGTCTGCCATTCCGCCACCCGGACCTACTTCGCCAGCCTACCGTGTCAGCCTCGGTGACTTACAAACCCGTGGGCCGCCCGGTGGGCTGCACGGGGAGTTACTGTACACGCCGAAGTTGGATCATGCACATCGGTACCAGGGCCTCGTCCGGCCGTGCTCATGGCTCTCGGCGTGTGTGCGCCGGGTGGCGTGGTGGTGCCGGTACCCGGCAGCATGGGTTTCGTGCTCCATGCTTCTTCCCTGGCCGTCGCGCAGCAACGGGCGCTCGCGTTGCATGGTGCGGGTGATCTCGTCGCCGCCCGAGAGTTGCTGATGAATGCGGTCGAGTTCGCTCGACCTCCGTTGAGTGCAGATCATCCGGATGCGCTCGGTGCTGCTCATTTGCTGGCCAGGCTGCACCGGGAGGCGGATGATCCGAGCGCGGCGAGGCGGGTGTTGGAGGGGGCGATCACCGCCGGGGAACGCAGTCGGCCGTCTGGCGATCCGCTGATGCTGGCGTTGGCCTTCGAATTGGGGTCTGTCGCGGACGAACTGGGCAATCGCCATGAGGCACGCCGTAATTTCGCGCGGGTGGCCGCTGTCGGCCCCGCCGTGCTCGGCGCCGACCATCCGGCGGTACGAACCGCACGCCAGTATCTCGGCGACGCCGCGCACGCACGTCAGCTTCCCGTCCTTGACACGCTCCGTTCAGGCTTGGCGGGCCAGCGGAACCGGGGCGCCTTGGACGATCCGACGGGTTCCCTGGTGACACCGTCCACGCTTGCCGACGCGTCTACGGAGGCGTCAGGTTCGCCCTCCACGCGGAACGCTGGTGAGCTGGTATCCGGCGGTCCTGGAGCGGCTACCGTTTTTGGGACGCGTGACTCATCTGCGGGGTCGGCCGGGTCGGAGCCTGCACTACCGTTGTCGTCACCGGCACGGGCCGCCTCTCATGATCATTTGGATCGCCCGGAAGTGCCACCGGTCGACCGGGCCCGTTCGGCTGCGGCACCGACGGCGTCGGGGATCCCGCCGGTTGCGGCTGCTGCCGTACCCGGGCTGCCGGCTGCGGCGCCTCACCGGGGGCGGCCCGGTCTTCCGCTGTCGTCAGACGCCCCTCCGGATCAGGGACCGTCAAGGTCACCGACGGCTGACCCGGCGCCGAATCGTCACCGGGTGGCGCTCGTGGTGGCGGTGGTGGCGGTCCTGGTGGCGTTGGCCTCGATGGCTGGCGTCGGTCTGTTGCTCTTGGACCGACAGGCTGCACCTCCGGCGCAGCCGTCACCGCCGACGCAGGGTCGCGACGTCCGGCCACCTGGTGATCTGACGATGCGCGATGACACAACAACGATCACGTTGACCTGGGCGGATCCGTCGGACGGGCTGGTGCCGTTCCTGGTGGCCGGTGGACGCACCGGCCAGACGCTGGGCGTGATGGCCACGGTGGACGCAGGCCAGACCAGCTACACGGTCAACGGACTGAGCCCCCGGGTGAACTATTGTTTCGCGGTGCTCGCCGTCCACGACACCGACCAGTTCGCGGCCTCCGACCAGGTGTGCACGTCACGGTAGGCGGCACGGAGCGTCCAACCGGTGCTGCGGCCGGTCCCTGCCGAACAGTCCTGGCGGGACACGCCGACGACACGCCACGCTGGGTGTCCACCGGCCGACGGTGCGGGTTCCCGGGGTGCCCAGCGTGACCATATGATGGCTCCCGGCTCAGGGGAGGGTCGCCGTGGGGGGCGTCGCCTGCGGAGACGACACGGGAGGCCTGCTGTGGCGAGCATCGACGAGGCTGGTCCGACACGCACCCCACGTTCCCGGTCCCGGGTCCGCGGCGGACTGGTCACCGTGGGTACGGTGGTGGCGCTGCTGGCGGCCATGGGGCTCACCGTGCTCGGGCTGGGTTCGGCGGACAACGCGGTGGCCAACTTCGACGCGAGTTCGTGGTTGTGGAGCGCCGCGCGTAGCGAGCTGGCGCGCGTCAACGGGATCACCGCCCGGGTGGACACCCGGGTGGAGGTGCCGGCAGCGCAGCGGCATCCGATGCAGGTTACGCAGACGGACCGGCTGCTGGTGCTGCGGGACCTGAGTACGGGTCAGATCAGCGCACTGGACCTGGCGACGTTGCAGATCACCGCTACCTTGCCGACCGCTCCCGGGCTCGGGGTGAGTGTGGCGTTGCACGATGAGACGGCGTTCGTGGTGGACACGGTCCAGGGTGTGGTGCGGCAGTTGGATCCGCGGTCGTTGGCTCCGGTGGGCGAGCCGGTGCGTTTTCCGCCGGGTATCACCGGGGGCGCGTTCGACGGCCAGGGCCGGCTGTGGGTGGCGGTGCCGGCCGAGGGCACGGTTTCGGCGATCATTCCGGCGATGCTGCCGTCGGGGTCGGCGCACACGCCGGTGGGGTCGCCGCGGGTGCGGACGTACGAGGTGGCGGAGGCGAGCCACGAGTTGGTGGTTTCCACGTTGGATGACGGGGTGGCGGTCCTCGACCGTACCGCCGGGGTCTTGGTGACTGTCGTGGATGGTACGACCCGACGCACGGCGTTGACGTCGACGTTGACCGGTCCGGGCATCCTGCCGGTGCGTACCAGTGGCTCGGTGGTGCCGGTGACGGTGCCCGGGCAGCGGCGGGTGCACGCCGTCGGCGGCAGCGGTGAGGTGCGGTCGTTCGCGGTGCCGGGTGACGGTGACCGGCTCGGTCCGGCGGTGGCCTGGGCCGGGCGGTTCTACTGCGCGGACGAGGCGGCGGGGGCGGTGTTCGCGTTCGACGCGGCCGGGCAGCTGACCGACACGATCCGGGGAAGGTGGGGTGGCCCGCTGGAGTTGGAGGTTCGGGAGAGTCATCTGTTCATCAATGCGCCGCAGGCGGCTGCCGCGCGGGTGGTCGACGATTCGCACCGGGTGCGGGAGGTCGACAAGTACGCCAACGACGTACTTGGTGGTGATCCGCCGTCGGAGCCTCCGCCGCCGCCTCCGCCGCCGAAGAAACCTCAGGTGGGTGAGCCGGGTGCTCCGCGCAACGTCAACGCGGCGGCCGGTGACGCACAGGCGAGGGTGAGTTGGCGTCCGGCGGCAGCCAATGGTGCCGACATCGTCAGGTACGTGGTGGAGGGCGCCGGGCAGCGGTTGGAGGTCGGCGCGAACCAGCGGTCAGTGGAGGTCGAGGCGCTGACCAATGGTGAGACGTACCGGTTTTCGGTGCACGCGGTGAACGCGAAGGGCGCGGGTCCAGCACGGACCAGCAACCCGGTGACGCCGACTGCGGAGGTGCCGGACGCGCCGGACGAGGTGACCGCCGCGGCGCGGCCGGACGGGACGGTGGTGGTGAGTTGGCCGGCGGCTAACGGTCAGGGCAATACGATCGCCCGGTACGCGGTGTCGGCGACCTCGGCGGGGGCGAACGCCCCGGTCGGTGAAGCGACCGGTACCGAGTTGGTGGTGAAGGCCGGTGAACTGGAGTACGGCACGCAGTACGCGTTCACGGTCGTCTCGGTCGACGACAAGGGTGCGGCATCGGATGCCTCGCCGGTGAGCAACACGGTGGTGCCGTTCGCGGTTCCCGGTGAGCCGGTCGAGTTGCGGGCGAGCACGGTGGCCGACGCACCGGGGACGGTGGCGGTGCTGTGGGCACCCGCGGTGGCCAACGGCCGGCCGGTGACCGGCTATGTGGTCGAGGTGGGTGACAGACGCAGTGAGGTCACCGACACTCGGGCGACCGTTGACGGGCTCGGTGACGGGCAACACGTGACGGTGCGGGTCCGGGCGGTGAACGAGGCCGGTGAGGGCGTGCCGGCTTCGACGACGGCGCGTACGGTGGCTGCTCCCCGGGTGACGGTGACCGGGTCGTCGGCGACGGCGACGGCGGTGACGGTGAGGTTCACCGTGGACGCTGGTGGCGGTCAGGCCAGCTGTACGCTGTCCCGGTCGGGTCAAGCGGCGAAGAGTGGCCCGTGTTCGATTATCACGATGGGCGGGTTGGCTCCTGACACGAGTTACTCGTTCACGGTGACGGCGACCAACGCCGCCGGAAGCGGCACCGGCACCAGAGCTCAGCGGACTGACGCCCTGTTTGGCGTTGCCACCTGCGAGAACGGTCCGGACGGCGATCAGCGTACCTACTGCGACCAGGACCGTGGCGGCCGCAACGGCAACGAGATCTTCTCGGTGCCCCGGCAGGACGACGACCGGCAGGTCGGCTGGGCGAAGCCGGGCACCCGGTTGGAGGCGTACTGCAGGGTGCGGGGCACGAACATCGACTCCTGGATCTACAACGACAACAAGCAGAGCACCTGGTGGGTGCAGGTCAAGTACAGCGGGCGCAACTACATCCCCTGGGCCTGGCTCAACCTGGAGGGCGGGGACGACATCGACGTCCTGCCTACCTGCTGATCCACCCAGGCGAGGAGCACCACCGTGAACAGCCAGGAACCGCTCACCCAGCAGGAGGTGCAGGGCTTCGCCGCCCTGGCTGCCCGGCTGGCGGAGAACGTCAACACGGTGGTGCTCGGCAAACCGCAGGTGGTGCGGCTGGCGTTGACCGCGTTGTTCGCCCAGGGGCACGTGCTGCTGGAGGACGTACCCGGGGTGGGTAAGACGACACTGGCGCGGGCGGTGGCCGCCACGGTGCAGGGGCAGTGGCGGCGGATCCAGTTCACGCCGGACCTGCTGCCGTCGGACGTTTCCGGGGTGACGATTTTCAACCAGGCCACCCGGGGCTTCGAGTTCCACCCCGGACCGGTCTTCGCCAACATCGTCATCGCCGATGAGATCAACCGGGCGTCGCCGAAGACGCAGTCGGCGCTGCTGGAGGTGATGGAGGAGCGGACGGTCACCGTGGACGGGGTGCGGCATCCGGTGCCGCAGCCGTTCCTGGTGGTGGCCACGCAGAATCCGGTGGAGATGGATGGCACGTACCGGCTGCCCGAGGCGCAGCTGGACCGGTTCCTGGTGAAGTTGTCGGTGGGTTATCCGGACGAGTCGGTGGAGGTGGAGGTGCTGCGCGGGGCGACGATCCGTTCCCCCGAGGCACTCGCGGCGGTGACTGACACCGCCACCGTCGGCGAGATGGTCCGGATGGCTCGGCGGGTGCACATCGCCGAGCCGCTGTACGCGTACGCGGTGCGGCTGGCGGCGGCCACCCGGACTCATCCGCAGGTCCGGGTCGGGGTGAGTCCGCGCGGGGTGATCGCGTTGACCCGGGCGGCATGCGCGTACGCGTTGATCGACGGCCGGGGTTGGATCATGCCGGAGGATCTGAAGACACTCACCGAACCGGTTTTTGCGCATCGGCTGCTGCTCACTCCCGATGCTCAGGTGCGCGGGGTGACCGCCGCGGACGTACTGCGGCAGGCGGTCGCCTCGGTGCCGGTGCCGTTGCCGTCGGGCCAGCCGGCCCCGACGCACCACTGACCGGCGAGGTGTGGCGTGGGGATCACCGCCCGGGGCACCGGTCTGCTCGTCGCGGCTGTGCTGCTGCTGGCTGCCGGGTTCCTTTTCGGCTACCCGGAGTTGACGCTGCTCGGCGCGGCGGCTGCCACCGCCCTGGTGGTCGCCTTGGTTTCTGCGGCCTGGCGGCCCCGGCTGCTGGTGTCCCGGCTGGCGGACCCGGATCGGGTGGCCCGGGGTGAGTCCGCGGCGATGACGTTGACCATACGCAACGTGGGAAGGTTGCGGGCGGCGATCATGCTGGCCACCGACCGCTGCGGTGACCGGGTGGTGCCGGTGCCGGTCCTTCGGCTGCGTCGCGGCGCGGACACGACGGTCAGTTACCCGGTGCCGACGGGCCGGCGCGGGGTGGTGCCGGTCGGGCCGCTGCGGGTGACCCGCCGCGACCCGCTCGGTCTGGTGGTGCTGGCCCGCTTCTACGGTGGTGTCGTACCGGTGTGGGTGCACCCGCGCGTCCATCCGCTGCGGGCGGTGCCTACCGGTGCGGGGCGAAGTCTCGACGGGCGGGTCGACGCGGTGCCACACGGTTCGATCACCTTCGATTCGCTGCGGGAGTATGTCGTCGGCGACGAGTTGCGTCGGGTGCACTGGCGCACCAGCGCCCGCGTGGGTGAGCTGATGGTGCGAGAGAACATGGACACCGCCCTGCCCCGGATCGTGGTGCTGTTAGACAACCGGGTCGCGGCGCATCCGGACAAGGCCGGCGGGGTGGTGGAGTCGTTCGAGTCTGCTTGCGAGGCGGCGGCGTCGGTGGTCACTGCGGCGTTGCGCGAGGACCTGCCGGTGGTGCTGCTGTTCGTCGTCGCCGAGGACACGTTGACAGGCTCGTCGACTGCCGGTCCGGCAGCCGGTGCGCCGGCTGGTAGCGGCGAGGGCAGCGAGATGCCTGGTGGCAGCTGGCCGGGCGGCGTGATGCCGGATGGTGGCGGGCCGGGCGGGGCGGTGACGGGTGGCGGTCGGGCGGCTGGGGTCGGCAGCGAGTCGGGTACCGGTCGAATGGGGCCGTTGGACCGGCTGGCGGCGGTGGCGTTGGCCGGCGAGGGCTCGCTCGATGCTGTGGCGGAGCGACTGCGCCGCGACCGGCTCGGCGACACCCTGATCGTCCTCACCGGGCCGGGTGCGACCGGCGATATCGGGCACATCGGCGCGCTGCGCGGTGCGTACCCGGCGGTGCTCGTGGCAGTTTTCGGGGCGACGGAGCCGACGCCGCCGGGCACGGCGGGACTGGTCGTCGTCGACGTGGTGGACGGGGCGGCCTTCGCCGCCGAGTGGGACGGGGTACGCCGGTGGTGAGGCTGCTACGGGCGGCGGTGGTGCCGGTGGCGCTTGTCGTGCTTGTCTCGTTGGCCGGTGTGGTGCTCGACCGGGTGTACGCGGGGTCCTTGCTGACGCTGCTGGTAGCCGGGTCGGCGGTCGGGTCGGTACTTGTCAGCGTGCTGACCCGGCGGCTTCGGTCGTGGCTGGTGGCGCCGTTGTCGGTGCTGGCCATGTTCGGGTGGACGGTGGTCTGCCTTCGGGTGGCCGCGGTCGAGGCGCAGGTGCCGGGCGGGTTCGCCGAGGTGGCCAGCGACGCCGCCGGCAACGCCGTTCCCCGGTTGCTGACGGCGATGATTCCGGTGGAGGCCGCGCCGGACACGATCCTGCTGCCGGTGGTGGCCGCCTGGCTGGCCGGGTTGGCTGGTGCGGAGGTGGCGTTGCGGGCCGGGCGGGTGCTGCTGGGCTGTCTGCCGCCGGTGCTGCTGCAGGCCGGTGCCGTTTACGTGGTCGGACCGAACGCGGAGCCGGCGATCGGTGCGACAGTGGCGTCGGTGGTGACCGTCGCCCTCGGGTTGGCGGTGTCGTCACGATCGTCGCACGGTGGCATGGTTGACGGGCTCTCCCCGACGGTGCGATCCGGGCTGGTGGCTTCGCCCGCCGGGACGGCGGTGGTGGCTTCGGTCGCCGGCACGGCGGTGGTGGTGGCGTTGGCGGCGCTGCTCGGCCCGGCGGTGGCCGCTCTGGTCGACACCCGACCGGTGGATCCGCGGCGGTATGTGCAGCCGCCGCAGGTGGAGACGCTCGACGAGAACCCGCTGATCCGGATTTCGGGTTGGGCATTGCATCCGGAGCAGGAACTTTTTCAGGTGGTGACCGACAGCGGTGCCGGACCCGCATCGACGGACCCGGCCGGTGCACCGCAGGTTCCGGCGGCCGACGGTGCTGGGACGCGCATCCGGCTGGCCGTGCTCAACGACTACGACGGCGTCACCTGGCAGGTGGGGGCGACCTACCGCAACGCCGGCCGGGTCCTGCCGGCCACGGAACCTGCCCCGCACGCCACCGTCGACATCGTGCGCCAGGAGATCACGGTGGTCGGCCTGAGTGGGCGGCTCATGCCGGCGGTGCCGGCTCCTCGTGAGGTCAGCGGTGCCCGGGTCGCCTACGACCCGGGCACCGGCACGCTGATCCATCCCGACGGACTCACCCCCGGGGTGCGCTACACGGTGACCTCGGCCCGGGAACGTCCCGACCTGAATCTGCTGGCCATCGCTGAGACGCCGGCCGGCGACGAGGTGGCCCGGGTGTTGCACGTCCCGGACGGGGTGCCCGAGCAGTTGCGGCGGCTGGCCGCTCAGCTGGCCGAGGAGAACGGCGCATCATACGCGCGGGCGGCGGCGATCGAGCAGTGGCTGGCCGATCACTACCGGCTGGTCGCCGACGCGCCGAGTGGTCACGCCTACCCGAATCTGGCGTTCTTCCTGTTCGGGCCGCGTAACGGCGGTGGGCAACGCGGCACGTCCGAGCAGTTCTCGGCGGCGTTCGCGGTGCTGGGTCGGCTCGCCGGGCTACCGACCCGGGTGGTGGTCGGGTTCGCCGCTCCGCGGTCGGGTCCGGTGCGGGCCGCCGACGCGTACGCCTGGCCGGAGGTGCTCTTCGACGGCCTCGGCTGGGTGGCGTTCGACCCGCTGCCCCGACCGGAGGAGGAACCTCGTCCGGTGGAGGAGGATTTCCGTCCCCGGTCGGAGGATCCGCCACCGTCGGAGCAACCGGAGTCCGCCCTGGAACCGACCGCCTCACCACCGGCACAGGCCGGTCCCGGCGGCCCCACCGACACCGGCGGCATCCCCACACCGGTGCTCGTCGGTGGCACCGGTTCTGGTCTGCTGTTCGTCGTCGTGGCGTTGCTTGTCACCCTAGCCGGCCTTCGTCGGGCCCAGAGCCGGGCTCGGTTGCACCGGGGTGACCCCGGTCACCGCATCGCCGGCGCCTGGCGGGAGCTGACCGACACGTTGCGGCTGGCTGGCCGGCCGGTCGCCGCTGATCTGTCCGCCACCGAGGTGGCTGCGGTGGCCCGGGATGCGCTGACCGGGACGGTCCGTGGCGACGTCTCCGCCACCGAGGTCACCTCTGCCGCCGGAGGTGTTGCCGTCGGCGCCGCCTTCGACGACCGTCGGGGGCCGACGGAGACACACCTCGCTGTCGATCACCTGGCCGCCCTGATCAACCAGGTCGGCTTCGCACCGGGCACGGCCACCGTCGAACAGGCCGAGTACGCCGCCAGGGCCGCCACGACCTACAGCGCGACGCTGCGCGCCGCCCGCCCCTACTGGCGTCGCCTACTCTGGTCGGTGCACCCCGGCCCCCTCCGCTGGCCCCGCTGACTCGTCCGCCCTCCGCCGCGATGGGCTGCGGGGGCTGTCAGGGGTTAGCCATCCCGGCCACCGCAGCCGCGGCTACCTCGTCCGGGCTGATTATCGCGCCGTAGGCCGCGATGACCCGGGCACCGAGGTGCCCGGCGGGCAGTCCGTCGGCGAGCATCGGGGTGTCGGCTCCCTGCGGGCACGGCGCGCTGACGTCGACCGTCACACCTCGGGCCGACGGGCCGACGGCGGCGGCGACCGCCTCGGTGGCGGCGTCCTCCAGGTCGGCCAGGACCAGCGCGGCGGCTCCTTCGGCGGCGAACCGCCGGGCCGACGCCGCGCCGATCCCAGCGGCGCCGCCGGTGATCACCGCCACCCGGTCGGTGAGGTTCACGCCGCCTCCTTCGCGTCGTGGCCGAGTCTGGCGACGGCCACCGGGTCGGTGGCGGTGACTTCCGGGGTGGGCAGCAACGCCAGTACCCGCCCACATGTCGGCAAGCACCTCCTGCCGGCCGAGCCGGCGGTGGAACTCCGCGTACGGGGCACGTTGAGGTAGCTGGCGATCATCCGCCGGCCGAGGTTCCGGGCGTACTCGGCGGCTGGTGGCCGTCCAGGGCGAACCGGCGGACGGCGAAGGCGTCGATGCCGAGGGCGAACCGGCCAGGGGCGGTGTCGGCGAGCGCGGCGGCGCTCATCGCCAGCAGGCCGGTCCCCGGGTGAGCACCGGTGTGATCGCGGTGCCCAGCCGCAGCCTGGGCTGCCAGGCGGCAGCCAGCGCCAGTGGGGTGAACGCGTCGGCCCCGTTGACCTCGGCGGACCAGGACCGTCACCAGCGCTAATCTTCCCTGCGTGACCTTCTCGCTCGTGGCCCGCTCCGACGACGGCCGGCTGCACGGCGTCGTCGTGGCCAGCCGTTTCCTGGCCGCTGGGGCCCTCGTGCCGGGTGCCGCAGCCGACGTCGGCGCGATCGCCACACAGGCGCACGTCAACCTGGCC
This sequence comes from Micromonospora sp. HNM0581, assembly GCF_012726175.1. GTDB lineage: Bacteria > Actinomycetota > Actinomycetes > Mycobacteriales > Micromonosporaceae > Micromonospora. Next base: position 420,108 of record NZ_JAASAD010000002.1, on the reverse strand, counting down.
TACCGGCCGCAGGGGCTGGCGCTGCTGCGGACCGGCGTGTCCGCCGCCGGGGTCGTGGCCGGTCTGGTCGCCGCCGACCCGGAACGTGATCATCGGCAGCTCGCCGTGGTCGCGGCCACCGGTCCCGGTGCGACGTGGACCGGGGCGCGCTGCCGGGGCTGGGCCGGCGGTCAGGCCGGCGACGGTTGGGCTGCGCAGGGCAACATCCTCACCGGCCCGCAGGTCGTCGACGACCTACGCGACGCCTGGCTGGCCGGCACCGATCTGCCGTTCGGGCAGCGGTTACTCGCGGCGCTGCGGGCCGGCGAGGCCGCGGGCGGTGACCGGCGTGGCCGGCAGAGCGCCGGCCTCCTGGTGGTGCGTCGCGGCGGTGGGTACGGCGGCACCGGCGACGTCATGATCGACCTGCGGGTTGACGACCATCCCGATCCGGTCAGCGAGCTCGGCAGGCTGTTGTCCGTGCACACGATGCTGTTCAGCCGACCTGATCCGGCCACCCTGCTGGACCTCTCCGGCGGGCTGGCCGCCGAGGTCGCCGGCCTGTTGACCGCCCTCGGCTATCCGGCCGACCCGGCCGGGCCGGAGGATGCGCTGGTGGCCTGGGCCGGGCTGGAGAATCTGGAGGAGCGGCTGGCGCCCGGCCGGATCGATCCGGTCGTTCTGGCCCACCTGCGCACGGCGGTCCCACATGTCCCGGCGCCCCGCACCGCCGCCTGATCAGCGGGTCAGCTACCGAAGGCGAGCAGTCGGATGTCAGCGGCGTCGAGGGCTTCCTGTTCGGCCCGGGTACGCGGGCTGCGCCCGGTGGCCTTGCGGATCAACGTCAGCCGGTCCCAGTGAAGGTCCGCGGGGAGCAACTGTCCGTCGGTGAGCAGGTCGGCAATCACCTGTGCTGCGGTCGGGGTCAGCCACGGTGACCGGTCCAGCGCCTCGGCAAGATCGAGTCCATGCACGCCGACCTCCACCACTCGGGTGCGCAGGAAATCCGTCACCGTCATCGCGTCGCCGTGTCGGGTACGCACCACCTGGTCGGCTGGGTGGGCGTCTACCGCAGCGAGGGTAGCTCGCCACGTCCGGTCGAAAGCCATAGCGACCGCTATTGCGGTCTGGTCCGTCGGCGTGTCGGCGTGGTGTCGGTGCGCCGCCGAGCGGGCGTACTCGATACGGGCGGCATCCACCTCCGGCACGAACTTCGCCGCCCCGAAATAGCCAGCGGCGTCTACCTGGGCGGGACCGGGGACCACGGCGGTGAGCATGTCGGCCAGTCGGCCGGCTCCGATGCGTACGTGGGCCAGCAGGTCGGCCACCGTCCACGGTGGGCATCGGGTGGGGCGGTCCAGGTCCGACCGGTGCAGCGTGCGTAACACGGTGCCGAGCTGTTCGCACTCGTCGTGGAACGCTGATCGTGCGGCGCCCATCCGGTCAGCCCTGGTGGCGCGGGACGAGCCGGTGCACGGCGGTGAGTGCCAGGGCCATCACCACCGCCATGGAACCGGCGATGCCGGCGGCGCTACCGGCGTAGCCGAGGAACAGCGGACGGCGGGACAGATCCGCCACGGGGGTGAACCGCAGGCCCACCAGCCACCACAGTGCCAGCGCGCAGCAGGCGAGCACCAGCGCCCCGCCCACCCCCAGCAGCAGGACGGTGAGCCGGTGCGCGTCGCCGGATGCAACTTCCGCCCGTTCCCGTTGGGTGATCAGCAGCAGTAGGCCGGCCAGCGCCGCCCAGACCCCGACCACCAGGAACGCGGCGACCGCGTCGCTGGGGCGGTGCCAACCCGCCGACAGGGTCGCCACTCCGGCGGTCGCGGCGTAGCCGGCTCCGATGACGGCGGCGATCGCCCGGACCTTCGGCGGCAGTACGAGCACCAGGGCCACTGCCACCGATCCGGCGACCGTGGTGTGCCCGCTGGGCAGGCTGTTACCGACGTACACCCGTTCCAGGTCGATGCCGTAGTCGGGGCGGTTGAGCCCGTACTTGAGCAGTTGGGTGGTGACGTTGGCGCCGGCGATCAGCAGGGTGGCCGCGACGGCGAGCGCGACCCGTCCCCGGATCAGGGCGATGAACCCGATCGTCAGGGTCGCCGCCAGCAACGACACCACGGACATCGCGTTGAGGATCCGGTCGACCGGTCCTTCGATGTGGTCACGGCCGATCTGGTTGCCGGTGAGGGCCACGGTGTCGATCCATTGACCGACCTCCGTGTGCAGGGCGAACTGCCAGACAGCGACGAAGGCCGCTGTCTGGGCCAGGGCCAGCACAACCAACCAGACCGCGGTACCACCCCGGGGCGTCACAGGCACCCGCACAACTTAGCGGCACATCACAGGCGTCCGGCCGGTGGCCCGCCCACCGGGTGGCGATAGGTTGGGCCGCAGGTGAAGGAGGGGACGTGACCGGTTCGTCGGAGCGGGACGCCACCACGGTCGGGCGGCCGGAGTCGCTGGCCGATCTGCTCGGTGGGCGTCGGGGAGCCGTGGACGCCACCGTACCGCCTGTCGCGTTCACTCTGGGTTGGCTGGTGGCCGGCCGGTCGGTGGGGGTCGGGGTGGCGGCGGCTCTGGTCGCTGGGACGGTGGTGGCCGGTTGGCGGTTGCGTCGGGGTGACCGGCCCCGGTCGGTGCTTGTCGGGCTGCTGGCGGTCTGCGTGGCCGCGTTGGTGGCGGTACGGACCGGGCGGGCCGAGGATTTCTTTCTCCTGCAGGTGCTGGCCAACGCCGCCAGCGCGCTGGTGTGGGCGGTCAGCATCGTGGTGGGTTGGCCGCTGCTCGGTGTGGTCGTCGGCACGGTGTTGGGGCAGCGTGGGAGGTGGCGTCGTGACCCGGCGCTGCTGCGCGGGTACGGCCGGGCGAGCTGGGTGTGGACGGCGACCTACCTGTTGCGGTTGGCGGTGTTCGTGCCGCTGTATCTCGGCGGTCACGTGCTCGCCCTGACGGCGGCCCGGGTGGGGCTCACCTGGCCGCTGGTGGCGGCCGCGTTGGCGGTCAGTTGGGCTGTGCTGCGGAAGTCGTTGCCGGCCGGTCACCCAGGGCTGCGACACCCGGTGCCAGCGCAGGCCGATCCGGCCGAGAGAGCATGCGACGACGGCGGGTCCGAGGCGTCGGGGCCGACACGATAAGGGAGAGGCCGCCACGGGGGGAGCGGCCTCTCCGGTGATGTACGTTACTCCGTCCCGAGCCGGCTTGTGATCCGGGGGCAGTCACTTTTTTGCGCCATGTGCGCGTCGTGCCCGGTGGTCGGGGTCGGGTGGGGTGGGTCGGCCACTCCGCTGCGTCGGCCAGAGGGTCGACCCACCCCGGCCTGACCGTGGGTGTCAGGCCGTCAACCGGACCTGACCTCTACCCCGAGGCTCGGCCGGTGCCTCCGGGCGGGTGACCGCCCGTCCGGAGGAGTTCGTTCAGCCGTTGGGGAACAACTTTCCGTAGTCGGCGTAGGCCATGGCGACGTCCGCCTGGGCCCAGAAACGGTGGTAGCGGAACTCGGGCTCTGGCCCACCGTCGAGGTACGCCTGCACCTTCGGCCACGCCGGGTCGTTCTTGTAGAACGACCGGATGTCGACGAAGCTCTTGCCCGGGGCGATCTGGTCGCCGTTGGGCATCCGACCGGTCCAGCCTGGCGGGATGTAGAGGCCCTGCCCGGTGGAGGCGTTGTAGACGTCGTCGAAGCGCCGGTAGTCGCCACGCTTCTCCACCGTCGAGACACCCTGGGCGTCGCTGGCGGCGTGCAGGGCGTCGAGCAGGCCCTTGGCGGTGGTCTTCGCCGCCGTGTTGCCCGACTTGGCCGCGTACGCGATGAGGGTGCGAGCGTAGGCGGCGGCGACGCCGACGTCCTGGCCCTTGACCGTCACCTCGACGTGCAGGTTGGTGTTCGGCTGCGGGTTGCTCGGGTTCCAGTTGTTGGGCTGGCCGGTCCACTTCATGTCCGACGGGATGGACCAGTCGGCGCCCAGCGTGGTGTTGGCGATCGCCCACGGCACCCACTTGTCGAGCAGCGCCTTGGCCTTTGCGTTTCCGCTGACCAGGTACAGCTCGGCGATGCGCTGCATGGACCACGCCTGCATCCCGAACCACTGGTTCGACGGCGGGTCGTTGTAGACCGGGTCCTCGTCGTAGAACATGCCGTAGAAGGTCGCCGTGCCGGCCGGTGGCGTGCCGTAGTGCCCGCCCCAGCTGTTGGTCGCGCCACCGGCTATGCCGCCCTCGGCCGACTGGAGCCAGGTGTAGAATTCCAGCTGCCGGTTGAGGCTGTTGGTCCAGTCGGCCGCAGCGGTTGCCGAGCGCGGCTTGAGCTCGTTGACGTTCGTCAACGCCCAGGCCGCGAACGGGTTCTGGTAGCCGAAGTGGCTGTGGCTGGAGCCGATCCGCCAGGACCAGTTCTGGCTGGTCTCGTACGCCCCGCCCCAGGCGTAGTACCAGGACAGCAGGTAGTGGGCGGCCTCGCGGCCGGTGCCGGCCGGGCAGGTGCTGGCCCCGACACAGTTGCCGACCCGCTTGAAGTACTTGTCGAACAGGGCGTACCGCAGGTAGTCACCCATCTTGGCGGCCTTGGCCACGGTGGCCGACACGTCGGCCGCCTTGTTCTGCTCCTTGGCCCAGGTCAGTGCCCAGTACGCGGCCTGCACGGCGCGGGCGTCGGCGTCCGGGGCGTTGGTGTACTTCCACTGCTTGGCCGGGGTACCCGACTCCTTGATGAACAGGTCGAGGTAGCCGTACTGGCCACCGTGGGCGAAGGTGTCGCAGGACGGCTGCGGCACGGTCTCCCACACCGACTCCTGGGTGCCCCGCTGGAAGGTGTTGATGTACGCCGGGCGGGTGGTGCCGTCGCCGCAGCGGCCGTAGCCGTAGACGTTGTCGACGTCGAGCAGCCAGTGCATGCCGTAGATGTCACCGGTGCCGTAGGTGGAGCGCAGTTCGGAGCGCAGCGGGTCGGCGCCCACCGGTACCGATGGTTGCAGCTGCGACGGGTACTGGTTGGGCAGGTCGTGCTCGGCGGCGTACTGGGCGTCGCCTGCGGCGCCGGCGGTCGGCTGGTCGGCCGAGGAGGGGATGATGTACTTCTCCATCACCGTCCAGGCGCTGTTGAACGGTGCCCAGTTCTGGGTCACCCGGCCGTAGTAGGCCTCCAGCCACAGCCAGAAGCTGAACGCCTCGGAGGTGGTTTCGTGGCCGTGGTCGGGTGCCTCGACGATGAGCGTCTCGATCGAGTGGTACGGCACGCCCTCCGGGCTGAAGTAGCCCGAGTTCTTGATCTTGTTGTACTGGGTGAGGAAGCGCTGCACGTACTCGCCGTCGCCACCGGGCACATCGTTGTCGATCTCGGTGACGGTGACCGTCGCCGGGGTGTGGCCGGTGGCCGAGGCGGTGACGGTGGCGGTGCCACCGACGGTGTCGGAGTCCTCAGCCGCCCGGACGGTCACGTTGACACCGGTGTTCCAGTTCGACGTGGTCAGCGTCGCCGAGGTCGGGGTGACGGTGACGTCCGGGTCGCCGGTGCGGGCCAGGCCCACCGCCACGTTCGAGGTGGGTGCCCGGTTCAGCTTGAGGTTGAACGTCGAGCTGCCACCCTCGGGCACGGTCAGTGCGGTCGGCGTGGCGACGAGCGCCGGCGAGGTGGAGCCGGCGACGGTGAACGACCGCTCGGCGACCGCCGACAGGCCACTGTTGTCGAACGCCCGGGCCTGCACGGTGTAGTCACCGGCCGGCAGGCCCTCCAGGGTGTACGCGTACGGTGCCGTGGTGTCGGTGTTGACGAGTAGTCCGTTGCGGTAGAACTCCACCCGGGCGATGGTGCCGTCGGGGTCGCTGGCGGTGGCGGTCAGCGGCACGGTCGCCGGTGCCGTGAACGGTCCGGCGGGCACCGACAGGCTGACCGTCGGTGGCTGCTGTGCCGCACCACCGCAGGTGACTCCGTTCACCGAGAAGGAGGTCGGTTTCGCGTTGGTGCCGGAGTACGAGCCGTTGAAGCCGATGCTGGTGCTGCCGCCGGCGGCGATGTTGCCGTTGTAGGACTCGTTGACGGCGGTGACCTGGTTACCGCTCTGACTCCACCGGGCCGACCAGCCCTGGGTGACGCGCTGGTTGCCGGGGAAGGCGAACCGCAGCGTCCATCCGTTGATCGCGTCGCCGGTGTTCTTGATGGTCACGTTGGCGGTGAAGCCGGTGCTCCAGTCGTTCGTCGTGTAGACCACGTCGCAGGCCGGCGCGGCCTGCGCGGCGGCGGCGGGGACGGTGGCCCCACTGATTGCCAGCGCCGCGGCTGCGAGCCACGCCAGGCGCCGACGTCTAGTCTGAGTTTTCATCTACGCGGTGTCTCCTCGGACCAGGCCGGAAGCGGTGACGCCCCGGCGGTGACACCCCGGCAAGGACGGGTCCGCCGAGGTGCCGTGGATGGTGGTCGCTGCGGCCCGGTTGGGCCGGCGCGGCGGGGCGCCGTGTGAACGGCAGCCGCTCCCGCTGCTGGCAGGACGCCGTACCGGACGAGCCGGAAGCCCTCGGCGACCCGCGCTCACGCGTACCTTGGCTCCGCGCGGTCGATCGACAGTGTGCCATGGAAGCGCTCCCAAAACCAAGGCCAGGGCTTCCGGAAAACGCTGAGTTGTTTCGATCTCGTTTTGGGGGTTTCACAAAGCCGTGACGAGCGTTACAGTCGCAGCAACGTCGATGGGAGCGCTTCCATCGACAGGGTTACACCCGGATTAACGCCCGGCACCGCGCCCACGGTTCCGGGGAACAGACCACGGGCCGACGGCGGACCAGCCCGGACACCGCCGTCAGCCGTCACCCCACCACAGTGGAGGGAGGTGGATCCTCAGCCACTCGCGTGGCCCGGCTCCCGCGCGACACGCACAACTGGGACGCCAATCCGGAACGTGCGTGTACCGCAACACGGTGGGGACGGGGGTTGCCCTCCCCCGTCCCCACACTAAACCCCCGTACACGATGGGAAAAGAGGCCGACGGGTCAGACGCGCACCACCAGCGCGCCCCGCACCGCAGTCGACCCGTCCGCCGACCGCCACCCGCGACGCCCCGCCGACCGCCCGGGCGCGCACCGCCGGTCCGCTGCGGTAATCGGCGCACCCGGTCCCGCCGCACCGACCGCCCGACCGGCACAGCGCCCTTCCCACCCCAGGAAACCGTCACCGAGGCAGTCCGCCGACACACCCTCCGCGACGACTCGCAACCGCCTAACCCCTTCCCCTTTGGGAGCGCTCCCGAGGCTCAGGCGGTCGTCACCATCCACGAGGAGAACCCATGTCGATACTCACCAGGCGGCACCTGCTGCGCCGCGCGGCGCTCTCAGCCGCCGCCACCCCGGTCGGTGCGGTGCTCGGCACCACCGCCCTAGCCACCACCGCCACCGGGCTCGGCGGCTGCCAACCCACTGATCAGGCCGACGACACGGCGACGGCATCTGATCCGGCCACCCGACGCTCCTTCCCACCCGACTTCGGCTGGGGTGCCGCAACCTCCGCCTACCAGATCGAGGGCGCCGCCAAAGAGGACGGCCGCGGCGAGTCGATCTGGGACACGTTCAGCCACACCCCCGGACGTATCCGCAACGGCGACACCGGCGACGTCGCGGCCGACCACTACCAACGTTATGCCGAAGACCTCGATCTGATGCGTGACCTGGGGCTGCGCAGCTACCGGTTCTCCATCTCCTGGCCGCGCATCCAGCCCGACGGAACCGGCGCCGCCAACCGACGCGGCCTCGACTTCTACCGACGCCTCGTCGACGGCCTACACGAACGCGGGATCGCCCCGATGGCCACGCTGTTCCACTGGGACCTGCCGCAGAGCCTGCAGGACACCGGCGGCTGGGAGAACCGCGACGTCGCCCAACGCTTCGCCGACTACGCCACCATCGTCTTCGACGCCCTCGGCGACCGGGTACCGGTCTGGTTGACCATCAACGAACCGAAGACGGTGGTGCAGAACGGCTACCTGTCCGGCCACCACGCACCTGGCCGGCAGGACCCCGACGCGGCGTACCTGGTCGCCCACCACCTACAGCTCGCCCACGGCCTCGCCGTCCGCGCACTGCGCGCCACCGGCGGGACCAGCCGGATCGGACCCGCCTTCAACCTGCATCCGTGCTATCCCGGCGACGACACCGCCGCCGCCGCCGCGGCCGCCCGTCTGTATGACGGGTACGAAAACCGCCTCTACCTCGACTCCGCGTTGACCGGCAACTATCCGGCCGACGTGCTGGCCGACCTCGGATCCGACAGCCGGATGGTCAGGGGCATCCGCGACGACGACCTCGACATCATATCCAGCCCGATCGACCTGCTCGCCGTGCAGTACTACACCCCGATCTACGTCACCGCGTCCGGCGGCACGGCACACCGTTGGCCCACCTCCGAGGCGGATTGGCAGCAGATCTACCCCGACGGGATGTACGACACCCTGACCCGCGTCACCCGCGACTACGGGCCCATCCCCCTCACCGTCACCGAAAACGGCCTGCCCACGCCCGACGTGCTCGGCGCCGACGGCACCGTCGCGGACGACGGCCGCGTCACCTACCTGCGTGATCACCTGAGGGCCGCGCACCGGGCCATCGCCGAAGGCGTGCCGCTGGAAAGCTTCCACGTCTGGTCGCTGCTCGACAACTTCGAATGGGCCGAAGGCTACGAGCAACGCTGGGGATTGATCTACGTCGACTATCCCACCCAACGTCGGGTGTTCAAGCGCAGCGCCCACTGGTACCGCCAGGTCATCGCGGACAACGCGGTCTGACACGTCAGCGCGGCGGCGGCCCGGCCCGGGGCCGCCGCCGCGGCACGTACGATCCCGACATGCCTGAGCACAACCGTCTGGGCCGGCCGTTCTGGACCTTCTGGAGCGCCGCCGCGCTGGCCAATCTCGGCGACGGCATCCGGGTGGCCGCCTTCCCGCTGCTGGCCGCCGCACTCACCGACGACCCGCTGGCCGTCGGTGCGGTTGCCGCCGCGCAGTTCCTGCCGTGGCTCGTCTCCGGAATGCTCGCCGGAGCCCTCGCCGACCGCCGAGCCACCCGTACGCTGCTCGCCGCCGCCGACACCGGCCGCGTCGTGGTGCTGGCCGCGCTGGCCACCACGGTCGCCCTGGGCTGGGCCACCATCTCGCTCGTCGTCGCCGCCGCGTTCCTGCTCGGCGTCGGCGAGACCATCCGGGACACCGCCGCACAGACCGCCGTACCCAGGCTCGTCTCCGACGCGCAGCTGGAGAAGGCCAACGGGCGGCTGGTCGCCGGGGAGATCGTCGGCAACGAGTTCGTCGGCCCACCGGTGGGCGCCCTGCTGTTCGTGCTGGGTGCCGCCATCCCGTTCGCCGTCAACGGGGCCACCCTGGCTCTGGCGGTGATGCTCGTGCTCTCGCTGCCGCTGCCCCTGGCGCAACGGGCCACCGCAGCTGCCGGCGATGCCCCGCCGAGCGCCGACGGCGACGGGGCCCTGGCCGGTCTGCGCTGGCTCGTCCGCCAGCCGATGCTGCGCACCCTGGTGCTCGTCACCGCTGCCGTGGCCGCCGCGGACACCGCCTGGTTCGCGATCTTCGTGCTCTACGCCCGCGATGCCCTCGGCCTCGGCGCGTTCGGCTTCGGTCTGCTGCTGGCCACCGGCGCCGCCGGTGGACTGATCGGCTCGTTCGCCGCCGACCGTCTCGTCGACCGCTTCCAGCACCGGTCCGTGTTGACCTGGTCCATGGCCGTCACCGCCGGCGTGCCGGTCCTGCTGGCCGTCGTCGGGCACCGCGCCGTCGCGGTGGTCGTGGTGGTCACCACCAGCGCCGCGTTCGCCGTGCTCAACGTCGCCGCGCTGTCGGTACGCCAACGGTTGGTGCCGGGCGGGCTACTCGGTCGGGTCATCGCCGCCTCCCGCGTGGTCACCTACAGCTGCACCGCACTCGGCGCGCTGGCCGGCGGGGCCCTGGCCGCCGGAGCCGGCATCGAGGCGCCGTTCCTGTTCAGCGGCGTCGTCGCCGTGGCCGCCACCATCGCCTGGTGGGTCGCCTCCCGCCCCACCGGCCCCGGGACCGCGCTCGGCCTACGCTAGAGCGTCGGCCACGCCGCAGCGTCGTGTCGCAGCCCAGCCGGCAGGCGGGCGGCCACCTTCTCCCGCAACCGGGGACAGACAGTGATGTCCTCGGCGTCGCACGCTGCCGCGTGCTCGACGATGGCCAACGACTCCTGTGCTGCGGCGATCCGGCTGCGCAGCAGGTGACCGTGTCGCCGGTACAGGGCCGACCTCGCCCGCTTGTCGGCCACCTCGGCAAACAGGTGGCGGGCCTGGTCCAGGGTCAGCCCCGCATCCTTGGCGAGCAGGACCAGTGCGATCCGGGTCACGTCGGCCGGACCGTACACCCGCCGGCCACCAGCGGCCCTGGCCGGCGTCAGCAGCCCCATCTGCTCCCAGTGCCGCAACACGTGCGGGGCCAGTCCGTACATCGCCGCCACCTCACCGATGACCATTCCCCGGCTTGACTTCATGTCGACATGAACGTGCACCGTTGCCCGTGTTGTCAAGTGTCCGGGTCGAACGTGCCGCAGGAGAAAATCATGTCGATCGCCAAACGGCTGCACGCCGTCGTTCACCCCTCCCACCACGCCGGCTTCGACCGGCGCCGCAGCGTCTCCTACGACCGGATGTCACGCCGGGTGCTACGCAGCCTCTACCGGAAGGTCGCCGCCGATGTCGCGGCGATCGCACCGGAGTCGGCGACGGTCCTGGACGTCGGCACCGGCCCGGGGCGGCTGCTGCACGAACTCGCCGACCGCCGCCCCGACCTCGCCCTGACCGGCGTCGATCCGTCCCCGTACATGATCGAGGTAGCCGAGCAGGCGGCATCGTGCCGCTCGCTGGGCCACCGCGTACGGTTCCAGATCGCCGACGTGGCAGACCTGCCCCATCCCGACGGCAGCGTCGACGTGGTCGTCTCGACGCTGAGCCTGCATCACTGGCCCGACCTTGACGCAGCCGCCACCGAGCTGGCCCGGGTGCTCCGTCCCGGCGGCCAGCTCATGCTCTACGACTTCCGGTTTGCCCCGCTCGACCGGGCGCTCATCGCGCTGCGTTCCCGGGCCGCCTTCACGCAGGGCGGCATCACCAGGACGCCGGTCCGCGCCGGCTGGTATCCGGTGACGCCCTACGCCCGAGTGAACGCGTCGCGCACCCCACGGTGAGGACCGGCGGTTCGGCCGGCAAGGCACCTCAGCGGGGCAGCGCCTGCTGAAGTTCGGCGCGCAGGGCCGGGGTCAGCATCTCGCCGGCCTGTTTGGCCAGCCGGGCCATCTCGTAGCCCACCACGCCGATGTCGGCGTCGGCCGCCGCCAGAGTGGCCAGGATCGAGCCGTCGCGTACCTGCATCACCAGGAAGTAGCCCCGGCCCATCTCCACCACGGTCTGCTTGACGACGTCCCCGTCGAACATCTGGGCGGCACCGGCGGTGATGCTCATCAGCCCCGACGTCACCGCGGCGAGCTTGTCGGCGTGGTCCCTCGGCAGATGGTCGGATATCGCGACCAACAGCCCGTCGGAGGAGACCACCACCGCGTGCGCCACCCCGGGCACCCGCTCCGCGAACCCGCTGACCAGCCAGCTCAGGTCGCGAGCCTCCTGCGACAACGTCGTCACTTCCGTCCTCCTTCGCTCCACGCCCCGAGCGGTGGCACGGGAAACTCGGTGGTCTCCTCAGCCTCCGCCCGCCGTACACCGCTGTACAACTTGGACAACATCCCGCCGACGGCGTCCGGGTCCGGATCGTCGCGGGTCGCCGGCTGCTGCTCCGGACGGGCCGGCTGACGCACCGCGTTGAGCTGCGCCATCGGCACCCGCATCGGCAGGCCCCGTTCGTTCGTACCGGCGGTCACCGGGACGGCCGGCGGTGCCGGTGCGCCGGCACCGGCGGCAGACACCACCGACGAGGGGCCCTCCCTCGACCACCAACCACCACCGCCACTCGCCTTCGGCACCGCGGAGGCGAGTACGTCCTCGGCCCGTACCGGCACCGTGTGTGCCTGGCGGGGCACGGTGGTCGGACGCCGGCCGGCCACCGGCAGTTCCGCCGGCCCCGGGTCGACGGGGCCAGGCGTCGCGACGGGCAGCCCGCGCGGCGATGGCACCGGGTCCAGGCTCGGTGGCGGTGCCGCGGCGAGCAGCGGACGCGGCAGCCGTACCCGGGCCACCAGTCCACCGGCACCGCCGTGGAGCCGCACCTCGATGCCGTGCCGGGCGGCGAGGTGGCCGACCACGAAGAGACCCATCCGCTCGACCGTCGCCACGTCCGCCGCCGGTGGCGTGGCCAGTACCGCGTTGGCTTCGGACAGCGCCGTCGCACTCATCCCGAGACCCTGGTCGGCGATCTCGACGACCGCCCCGGGCCCCTCCATCCGGGCCATCACCTGCACGATGGTGTCCGGACGGGAGAAGGCGGTCGCGTTCTCCAGCAACTCGGCCAGCAGGTGCACCAGCTCACCCACCGCGTGCCCGACCACGTGCAGGTCGGCCACCGCCTCGTGCCGCACCCGCTGGTACTGCTCGATCTCGGCGCTGGCCGCCAGCAGCACCGCACTGAGCCTGATCGGCCGGTTCCACCGGCGGGTCGACTCGGTACCGGCCAACACGAGCAGGCTCTCGTCGTTACGACGCATCCGGGCGGCGAGGTGATCGAGCTTGAACAGATTCTCCAACTGCTCGGGGTCGCCCTCCTCGCGTTCCAGGTCGTCGAGCAGCTCCAGCTGCCGCTCCACGAGTACCTGGCTGCGTCGGGCAAGGTTGACGAACATCGCGTTGACGTTGCGGCGCATGTTCGCCTGCTCGACCGCCACCCCGACCGCGCTGCGGTGCACCGCGACGAACGCCTCGGCCAGCTCGCCGATCTCGTCGAGCGACCGTACGACCGCCGGCGAGACATCGATCGGCGGCACGCCACCGGAAACCGACCGCAACCGGGCAAGGGCCTCGGGCAACTCGATCTGGGCGATCCGCAACGCCTGGGAACGCAGCAGCCGGATCGACCGGGCCAACGACCGGCCGATCAGCACCGAGATCAGCACAGCCACCAACAGGACCGTGATGATCACACCGACGACGAGCAGCGTCTGTCGCAACTGCGTGCCGCTCGCGTCGTCGGCCTGCTGTGCCGACGCCGACAGCACCTCCGCCTCGAAGCGCTGCAACAGCTCGTGGCGGGCCTCACTGGCCGCCCACCACTGCTCCGCGTCAAGCACCGCCGAACCGGACGTGCCCTGCGACAGGGCCTGCTCCTCCAGGCGGGAAGCGGTGACGAAGGCCGGGTCCAGGCTCATCTCGTCGTAGCGGCTCACCTGGACGTTCGTCGCCGCGATCCGGAACGCACCGAGGGCGGTCAACTGCCGCGCCCGCAGGTCGGGCACCTGGGCAGAGTCCTCAGAGTCGTAGCTGCCGGCCCGGGCCGCCGCGTACAGCTCCGCCCGGACCCGCGACGAGAGTTCCTTGGCCCTGGCGAACTGCACGTACCGCAGCACTGCGTCGGCCAGCTCCGGCCGGTCGGCGCCCGGCGTCGGTTGGGCGAGCAGATTCAGCAACGCGTCGATCGCCCGGTGGTAATTGCCGATGATGGTGTCGTCGCTGAGCAGCACCGTGGTCATCGTGTCCCGAATGTAGCCGACCTGCTGGTATGCCTGGGAGGCCACCACGTAGACGTCACGCCACGAGGCGTCCGCCTCAGCCAACGGCTCGGCCGCCACGCGTAGCTGCGCCGCCGCCTGGTCGGCGGCGTCACGGTAGGGCTGCAACACGGCCAGCTGCTTCTCACTGGCCTCCTCGTCGGCGGCGTCCCGCAGCGCGGGCAGTTCACCGGCCGTACGGTCGCGCTCCACCTGCAGCCGGTGGGTCAGCGCGGTGATCTCGCGTCCGATGCCGACCTGGGCGGCGAAGTCACCCAGGACGCTTGCCCGGCTCACCAGACTCTGCGTCTGCACCCCCGCCAGCACCAGGAACGCGACCGACGGGATGACGAGAACCGTGGCCAGTTTGGTCCGCATCCGCCAGTCCTGCAGGCGCAGGGCAGAGCGTCGCCGGTGGGGTACCACCCGGACGTCGAACCGACGCCGGCGGTGCTGCGACACCCCGTGCGCCTGCTCCGGTCCTACACCCACCGCTCCTCCTCCCCCACGCGTCCGCCGTGGTCCCGGGGAGCGCCGTCCATCCAACCAGGCCCGAGAGCAGTGTCAACGCCCTGCCCTGATGAAGGGTTCAGGAAGGGTACCGCTGGCCGCCAGCCTATGCCGAAGTCGCCTGGTCTTGATCATCCGTCCGGCCGATGTCGGCCACCGCCGCGGCATCGGCGATCCGACCGGTGGCCACCAGCGCCGCGCCCGTGGCACCGATCTCCGGGTGTCGCGCGAAGCGGACCGGTCGGGGGGCCAGCACCGCCGCGAACGCCTGCCGCCACCAGGTCGAGGCCGCTGTCGCACCGCCACCGAGGACCACCTCCACCGGCCTGCCCACGGTGGACTCCAGCACCACCAGGTCGTCGACGATCTGCTCGCACACTCCGTACATGAGTCCGGCGAGCATCTCCACCGCGGTGGTGCCGAAGCCCAGTCCTCGCAGCTCACCAAGGCCAGCTGGGCGAACTCCCGGTGGCCGGTCACCGCCGAAACGCACTCCGGCGGGCCGGCCGCCGTCGGGCGGCAGCAGCGCCAGCGCCTCCTCCAACGCCCGGCCGGTCGGCAACCGCAACTCCCGGTTGGCCCAGGCGAAGAGGTTTCCCCCGGAGGAGTACGCGACCCCGGTCACCACGTGGTCGTGGTCGACGCGGTAGCGCCACAGCCGGTGCGGCAGGACCGTCGACTCGGCGGGCGTCGACATCCGCTGCATCAGCCGCACCGCCGAGGACGTACCCACGGTCACCGCCGCCCGGGTCGGATCGACACAGCCGGAGCCGACGTTGGAGGCGGCACCGTCGCCCAGCGGTGGCGCCCACCGGGCCCCGGCCAGGGCAGGCCACCGCCTGCCGTACTCGACGCGTAGTCCGCCGTGCCAGTCGCGCGGGGCGAGTTCGGGCAGGTCGGTGCCGTCG
Source organism: Micromonospora sp. HNM0581 (assembly GCF_012726175.1). Classification (GTDB taxonomy): domain Bacteria; phylum Actinomycetota; class Actinomycetes; order Mycobacteriales; family Micromonosporaceae; genus Micromonospora. Next base: position 405,061 of record NZ_JAASAD010000002.1, on the reverse strand, counting down.
CTGCCGGCCAGGGCGATGGCTTCCGGATCCCAGTGCAGGGTGTGCAGGTCCAGCAGGCCCGTACCGGACGCCTGCGACATCGACATCGGCACTTCGGCGAGCAGTTGACCGAGCACATACTCGACAAGTCCGGTGAACCGGGACACCCGGCCGCCGGCACGGGCCCGCAGCCAGGGCAGTCGCACCGACCAGTAGCAGCGGTGCCACCAGGTGCCGGTGCGCTGGTGGAAGGCCGCCGGGTCCGCCGGTCCGACCGTTGCGGCCGAAGGCTCGGGCCGGGTGTCCAGCCAGGTGAGCACCGGTCCGAGCGGCTCGTCGTCGGCACCCAGTGCCACCACCGAGTGCCACTGGCCGCTGACTGCCACCAGTTCGACACCGTCCAGTCGACCCTGCCCGTGCAACTCGTCCAGGCACTCGATCAGGCAGGCCAGGTAGTGGCGGGCATCGAGGGTGCCGGCTCCCTCGTCGTCGGCGGTGACCTCGATACGGCGGCGGGCCAGAGCCACCGGCAACGCCAGGGCGTCGTCCAGTACGAGCCCACGCACCGACGAGGTGCCCAGATCCAGAGCGAGAGTCTTCATCGCGGGTCAACGTACCCGGTGATCGCCCCGCCACCACGCTGCCGCGCACCGGGTACGCCGTTCGACTCGCGCGCACCCGCTACGCCGATCAGCTTCCGAACCGACCGACCGACGCGTAGAGTGTTCGCATGCTCGCGCGTCTGACCTGCTGGTGGCCCGCCGACCCGGCGGCCCACCTCCGCGCGTAGCTTCATCCCACGCGGCCGCCCGTACAGGCGGCCGACGGTCACCCGGTGCCCGGGCCGCCCCCGACGGCGGTCACCCGGCCCGAGGAGACCGATGCACCAGCTCACCGACCTGCTCGACACGCTCACCGCCGGCCTCGACCCCGGGCCGTTCGTCCTGTTACGCCAGGACGGCGCCGAACATGTCGACCTGTTCACCGGCACCGTCACGACAGCGGACCGGCTCGCCGACGTCCCCCTGCCCGCCGCACCCACCGGTCCAGCGACCCTGGCCCTGGTGCCGTACCGGCAGGTCACCGAGCGCGGCTTCGCCTGCATCGACGACGGCACACCACTGGAATGCCTCCGCATCGACGGCCACCACCGGCTACCGCTGGCCGATACGCTGGAGGCCCTGCCAACCACCTCGGTACGCACCGCCGACGTCGCCTTCGACATCAGCGACGACGAGTACGCCGCGATCGTTGCCCGGGTGCTGACCGAGGAGATCGGCCATGGCGAAGGTGCCAACTTCGTCATCCACCGCACCCTGCGTGCCCGGATCCAGGGTGCCCCGCTGACCGCCGCGCTGGCCGCGCTGCGTGCACTGCTGATACGGGAACGCGGGGCGTACTGGACGTTCGTGGTGCACACCGGCACCCGCACCCTCGTCGGCGCCAGCCCGGAGCGGCACGTCAGCGTCGACGGCGGTCTGGTGATGATGAACCCGATAAGCGGCACCTTCCGGCACACCGGCGCCGCCGCGGACCGCGCCGCGTTGCTGCGTTTCCTCGCCGATCCCAAGGAGACCGAGGAACTGTACATGGTCCTCGACGAGGAGTTGAAGATGATGGCCACCGTCGCCGACGGTGGTGGCCAGGTGGTCGGGCCGTACCTGAAGGAGATGTCACACCTGGCGCACACGGAGTATCTCCTGGCCGGACGGAGTTCCAAGGACGTCCGTGAAGTGCTGCGGGAGACCATGTTCGCGCCGACGGTGACCGGCAGTCCGATGGAGAACGCCTGTCGGGTGATCGCCCGGTACGAACGCACCGGACGCCGCTACTACTCCGGGGTGCTGGCCCTGCTCGGTCACGACGAGGCGGGACGGCAGACCCTCGACGCACCCATCCTGATCCGTACCGCCGAGATCTCCCCCACCGGCGAGTTGCGGGTCGCGGTCGGCGCGACCCTGGTCCGCCACTCCACTCCCGCCGCCGAGGTCGCGGAGACCCACGCCAAGGCGGCCGGTGTCCTGGCCGCCCTCGGTCTAGGCCCGCAGGCGCCAGCCGGGCCACACTCGTCGCACCGGCTGGCCGACGATCCGCAGGTACGCGCCGCTCTGGCCGCCCGCAACGCCTCGTTGGCCCGGTTCTGGCTTGAGCAGCGGCCGCCGGGTGCCCTGGCGCTGCCCGCGTTCACCGGCCGTCGCGCCGTCATCGTCGACGGGGAGGACACCTTCACCGGGATGCTCGCCCACCAGCTCGGCGCCCTCGGGTTCTCGGTGACCGTCCGGCGGTGGCAGGACGAGCAGCCGGTCCAGGCGTACGACCTGGTGGTGGTCGGCCCGGGACCGGGTGATCCGACTGGCGGCGCGGAGAAGATGATCAGACTGCGCGCCCTGCTCACGGAACTGCTCGACGCCGGGCACCCGACGCTCGCCGTGTGTCTCGGCCATCAGCTCCTCGCCGGTCTGCTCGGGTTGCCCGTGCACCGTCGTGACGCGCCCTACCAGGGGCTGCAACGCACGGTCACGCTCTTCGGTACACCCCGTCGGGTCGGCTTCTACGCCACCTTCACCGCCCGTGCCACCACTGACCAGCTCGACGGCCCGTACGGGCCGGTGGAGCTGGCCCGCGACGAAACCGACGGTGCGGTGCACGCCCTGCGTGGCCGTCGCTACGCCGGGGTGCAGTTCCATCCCGAGTCGGTGCTCAGCCCGGACGGGGTGACGGTCCTGACCGACCTGTTGCGGGACCTGCTGCCGACGCCAGCCGGTGAGTTGTCTCCGGTTCCGCAGGCATAGCCGGTCCGATCCCGGGGTAGCGCTGTGTACGACCGGCGGTCCGGGCGGGTCTGAGAGCCCCCGCCCGGACCGCCGGTCCTGTGTGGCCGAACCACTCAGGCCGCCAGTCCCTGCTTGAGCGCCGCGCCGACACGCACCGCCCGCTTGGCGGTCAGCGCGGTCGCCCTCAACGCGACCTCGTCGGGCGGGGTCTCACCGTTGTTGCTGGTGTGCGAGGCACCGTACGGGTTGCCGGCGGTGAACTGGCTCGGGTCGGTGTATCCGGGAGTGACCACGACCCCGCCCCAGTGATAGAAGACGTGGAACAACGACAGCAGGGTCGACTCCTGCCCGCCGTGCTCGGTGGCGGTGGAGGTGAAAGCCGAGTAGACCTTGTCGGCAAGTGCGCCCTGGGCCCACAACGGACCGGTGGTGTCGATGAACTGTTTGAGCTGGGCGGCGATCAGCCCGTAGCGGGTCGGCGACCCGAAGATCACTACATCGGCCCAGGTCAGATCGTCTGGTTCTGCTTCCTCGACATCCTGGGTTTCGAGCCGGTGCGCCTGCCATCCCGAGTTGGAACGAATCGCCTCGTCCGGTGCCAGCTCGCGTACCTTGCGTAGCCGCACCTCCGCTCCTGCCTCTGCGGCGGCCTCGCAGGTCGCCCGCGCCATCTGGTAGGTGATGCCGGTCGCGCTGTAGTAGATCACCGCCACCTTGACCTGTGCCGCCATCGCTCGTCCTTCCTTTTCGGGATCAGCTCCGGCGACTACCCGATGTTTGCGGAGACAAACATCGGGCTGGCTGTCCGGTGATGGAGATCAGGATCGCGACCCCCGACCCTCGGAAGGCTTCCGGTACTCCTCCGAAGGCTCCGTCGACCTGCTCGTGAGGTATCGGCGACTCCGAGCGGCGCGCCGACCGGCGGCATCGCCGGATAGCCTGGGCCGGTGATACTGCCCCTGCCGACCGGCGAATTCCAGGCCTACCTGTTCGACTGCGACGGCACGATCGTCGACTCGATGCCCCAGCACTACACCGCGTGGCGGGACACCCTCGACCGGTGGGGCTGCGCCTTCCCCGAGGACCTCTTCTACGCCTGGGCCGGGCGACCGACCACGGACATCGTCGTCGCCCTCAACGAACGACACGGCCTGGACATGCCGGTGGCGACGGTCGTCGCGCACCGGGAGGCGCGTTTCCAGCAGCTACTGCCAGCCGCCACCGGCATCCCCGGAGTGTTACGGCACATCGACGACGCACACGGACGCATCCCGTTCGCCGTGGTCTCCGGCAGTACCCGGGAGGCGGTCACCGCATCGCTGGAAGCGCTGGGCATCCTCGACCGTTTCGACGTGTTGGTCTGCGCCGGTGACTACAGCCGCCCCAAGCCCGACCCCGAGCCGTTCCTGCGCGCCGCCGAACTGCTCGGCGTACCGCCGGCGTCCTGCCTGGTCTTCGAGGACGCGGACCTGGGTATCGCGGCCGCGACCGCAGCGGGCATGGCCGCCGTCCGGGTGCCGCAACCTCGCCGGGGCTGACCGCGAGCCCTCGACCGGCTTGCTCAAGATGTCCGCACGTCGCGTGGTCCACAGTTCTCGGCACAGGTAGGAAGACGTCATCCTGGTGACACCGGTGCCAGCGTTTCCGTAGCCGCCCGTGCACCCGTCGACCTGAACGGGGGATCGCCCGGTGTTCCGGGCCCGATCGGTTTTGTCGGTGTCCGCGCCTATGCTGCCGTCGACCACCGAAAGGAAGGCGGCCGATGTCGTGGCACCTCCCGGCACGATCGCGCTGAGCGGCTCCGAGGCCCTCGCGCTGCGGATGACCAGCCTCTCGCTGCACCCCCACCCCACCGCCGCCCCGCCGACAACAGTGGCCGACGTGGTGCAGTGGTTCGGTGCCATGCAGGCCCAGGACCTGGCCAGCGGCATGTGGTCGCTGGGCGTACGGCTGCCCGGGTCGACGCACGCCGACGTGCACGCCGCGTTGGAGCGCCGGGAGGCACTGCGGACCTGGCCGATGCGCGGCACCATCCACCTGGTGCCGGCCCCTGACGCCCGCTGGCTGCTGGAGCTGACCGGCGTACGCGCGCTCGCCGGTGCGGCGAAGCGACGTGAGTTCCTCGGTCTGTCCGAGGCGGAGGCGGACCGCGCGGCCGACGTGCTGGGTGGAATTCTCGCCGGTGGCGGCCGGCTGACCCGCACCGAGTGCGTGGCCGCGCTGGTGGCGGCCGGCATCGACGGTGCTGGCCAGCGCGGCTACCACCTGCTGTGGTACGCGGCCCAGCGCGGGGTCACCTGCATCGCCCCCAACGTCGGCGCCGAGCAGACCTTCGCGCTGCTCGACGAGTGGGCTCCCGGCCAGCGACAGCTCGACCGCGACGAGGCGCTGGCCACCCTGGCGCTGCGTTACTTCCGCAGCCACGGCCCCACCACCCGGCAGGACTTCGCCGGCTGGACGGGCCTGACCGCTGCCGACGCCAAACGCGGCATCGCCGCCGCCGGTGCGGACCTGACCACCGTTCTGGTCGACGGCGTCGAGGCGGTGCTGCACACGCCGCTGCTGGACGCACCCCGCGCCGTGGTCGACGACGTGCTGACCCTGCCCGGCTTCGACGAATACCTGCTCGGCTACAAGGACCGCGCGCTGATGCTCGACCCGGAGCACAAGCAGGCCGTCGTCCCCGGCGGCAACGGCGTCTTCCAGGCCACCATCGTGGTCGGTGGCCGGGTGGTCGGCACCTGGAAACGCAGCCTGGCCAAGACCCGCGTCACCCTCACCGTGAAACCGCTGGCCGACCTCGGCCCGGCCCGCCGCGAGCAGATCGACCAGGCGCTGCACCGGTACGCCGACTTCCTCGCCCTGCCGCCCCGGGTCAATTGGAGCGACTGAACCGGCAGGCGACCACGGGGGTCAGGCTGGCGAGCCCGGGAACTCGGTGAGGCGGCCCTCGTGCAGGGTGAGGTTGCGGCCGTCGGACGGGTCGAACAGGTGAATCTTCTCCAGGTTGAACCAGACCCGCCGGTCCTCCCCCTCGGTGACGCTCGACTCCGCCGACAGCCGGGTGACCAGGTTCGACCCGGCACCACTGAAGTCGGCCGCGCCCGCGTCGGCGGCCAACTCCTCCAACTCGGCGGAGGTGGCCCGTTCCCCCTCGACGCTCAGGTAGACGTACTTGTCCGAGCCCATCGACTCGACGATGTCGACCGGGGCGGTGAACTCCATGCCCCGACGGCGGGTCTCCTCGTCGATCAGTTCGGCGTCCTCGAAGTGTTCCGGACGGATGCCGAGGATCAGCTCCCGAGGGGCGTCGGCCCTCTCCAGCTCGCGGCGGATCCGGTCGCCGATCGGCACGTCGCCCAGGGCGGTACGCAGCGTGCCCTCCTCGACCGTGGCGGTGAGGAAGTTCATCGACGGTGAGCCGATGAACCCGGCCACGAAGAGGTTGTTCGGGTGGTCGTACAGCTCCTGCGGCGGGCCGACCTGCTGCACCGCACCACCGCGCATGATCACCACTCGGTCGCCGAGGGTCATCGCCTCGGTCTGGTCGTGGGTGACGTACACGGTGGTGGTGCCGAGCTGCTTCTGCAACCGGGACACCACGGTACGCATCTGCACCCGCAGCTTGGCGTCCAGGTTGGACAGCGGCTCGTCCATCAGGAACGCTTTGGGCTGCCGGACGATCGCCCGACCCATCGCCACCCGCTGCCGCTGCCCGCCGGAGAGGTTGGCCGGTTTGCGGTCCAGCAGCGGGGTCAGCTCCAGGACCTTGGCCGCCTCCTCGACCTTGCGGTCGATGGTTTCCTTGTCCAGCTTCGCCAGCCGCAGCGGGAACGCCATGTTCTCCCGGACGGTCATGTTCGGATAGAGCGCGTACGACTGGAAGACCATCGCGATGTCACGGTCCCGGGGTGCCTTGTCGTTGACCCGCTGCCCGGCGATCCGCAGCTCACCGGAGCTGATGTCCTCCAGACCGGCGATCATGTTGAGGGTGGTGGACTTGCCGCAGCCGGACGGGCCGACCAGGATCACGAACTCGCCGTCGGCAATTTCCAGGTCGACGTCTCGTACCGCCGTGGTGCCGTCCGGGAACTCTTTGCTCACCTTGTCGAGCACGATGTCAGCCATGAGTACTCACCTATCCCTTGACGGCGCCGGAGGTCAGGCCGGAGACGATGCGGCGCTGGAAGAAGAGGACGAACAGGATGATCGGTATGGTGATCACCACGGCGGCGGCGCAGATCGCGCCGGTCGGGTCCTCGAACTGTGAGGCCCCGGTGAAGAACGACAACGCCACCGGCACCGTGCGCGAACGCTCGGTGGAGGTCAGCGAGATGGCGAACAGGAAGTCGTTCCAGCAGAAGATGAAGACCAGGATGGCCGTGGTGAACAGTCCCGGTGCGGCCAGTGGGGCGATCACCCGCCGGAACGCCTGCCCCTGGGTGGCACCGTCCATCTTGGCGGCCTTCTCCAGGTCCCACGGAATCTGCTTGAAGAACGCCGACAGGGTGTAGATCGCCAGCGGCAGCGCGAAGGTGATGTAGGGCAGGATCAGGCCGGGCCAGGTGTCGAAGAGGCCCAACTGCCGCTCGATCTCGAACAGCGGCGAGACCAGCGACACCTGCGGGAACATCGCGATCAGCAGGGATACACCGACAAGCGCCCGCTTGCCCGGAAAGTCCAGCCGCGAGATCGCGTACGCGGCCATCGCGCCGAGCACCACGGCTATCGTGGTGGCGATCAACGCGATGCCGATGGAGTTGACCAGTGCCCGGACGAACTGGTCGGTCACGAAGATGGTCCGGTAGTTCTCCAGCGTCCACTCCCGGGGGATGAACTTCCCGTCGGTGAGCGTCGCCGGTGTCTTGAACGACAGCGACATGATCCACAGCACCGGAGTCAGCGCGAAGACGACCACGGCGACGTCCAGCAGACCCCAGCGGACCTTGGCCTTGGTGGTGGTGTCAGCCATGTCAGCGCCTCTCCCCGTCGTCGCTGCCCGGGGCAGCGGTACCGAACAGCTTCACGAAGACGAACGCGATGATCGCCACGGTGATGAAGATCAGCACCGACATGGTCGAGCCGATGCCCAGGTTCAGCCCTCGGATCAGGTTGTTGTAGGCGATCATCGACACCGACGAGGTCTCGTTGGCTCCCGAGGTGAGCACGTAGATGTTGTCGAAGACCCGGAACGCGTCGAGGGTGCGGAACAGCAACGCCACCAGGATCGCCGGCTTCATCACCGGCAGCATCACCTTGGTGAACCGCTGCCAGGCGGTCGCGCCGTCGGTGGAGGCGGCCTTGAGCAGATCCTCCGGCACCAGCGCCAGGCCCGCCATCAGCAGCAGCGCCATGAACGGCGTGGTCTTCCAGATCTCCGCCAGCATGATGATCGCCAGCGAGCTGACCCGCTCGGTCAGCGGCGCGGAGTCGGCGAACAGGTTGGCCAGGTACCCGGTGCCGGGCGTCCACGCGTACCGCCAGGAGAAGGCGGCCACGACCGTGACGATGCCGTACGGGATCAACGCCGAGGTCCGCACGATCCCCCGCCCGACCAGCGTACGGTGCATGATCAGCGCGAGGCCCATGCCGAGCACCAGCTCCACGGCCACGGTGACCACCGTGATCAGCATGGTCACCCCGAACGCCGTCCACCAGAACTCGTTGGTGAGCACGGTGACGTAGTTCTGCAACCCGATGAACTCCCGCTCGGCGGGAAACCGCAGGTCGTAGCGCTGCAAGGACAGCCACACCGAGTACAGGATCGGGTAGGCGGTCACTGCCAGCATGACCAGCGCCGCCGGAGCGCACAGCAGCCAGCCCAGCCGACGCTCGACCCGCTTGTTCTCACTGAGTGCCGCCCTACCCCGCCGGTTGTTCCGCTGCCCGGGGACCGTTGCCTGCCGGGCGCCCGGGTTGTCGGTGCCGTCGGCGGCGACCTCCGCGCCGGCCGGGGTCGCGTTCACGCTCATGGCAGCACTCCCTTGGACTCCAGCGCGTCGGCGATGGCATCGCGCAGCTCGTCGGCGGTGGCCTGCGGGTCGATCGAAGCCGGCGGCGACAGGATCGCCGAGGTCACCGTGGAGATGCTCTGGTACGCCGGGGTCAGCGGTCGCACCGCGGCGTCCCGCAGCTGTTCGAGGATGGTCTCCTTCATCGGGTACGCCTCGTCCATCTCCGGGTCGTCGTAGACGCTCTCGATGGTCGGCGGCACCCCGTCGTTGATCGCGGAGAACTTCTGGTTCTCCGCGTTGCGCAGACACCTGGCCGCCTCGAAGGACTCCTCCGGATGCGGGGAGTAGCGGCTGACAGCAAGGTTGATTCCGCCGATGGTGACCCGGCCCGCAGTTCCCTCGTCGACGCCCGGCACCCGGGCCCAGGCGACCTTCTCGGCCAACTCGGGGGCCGACTCCTGCATCGCCGGGTAGACGAAGGGCCAGTTGACCTGGAACGCCCCGTCACCGGACTGGAACTCCAGCCGTACCGGATCCTCGGTGGCGTTGCTGAACGACGGTGAGGTCACTCCGGAGGTGGCGAAGTCACGCAGCACCTCCAGGGCGCGTACGGCACCGTCGTCCATGACTGCCTCGGTGCCGTCGTCGTTGAGAATGCTGCCGCCCGCGCTGACGGCGAGGGTGTTGTAGAGCACCACGAGTCCCTCGTACTGGGCTCCCATGGTGAGCACCTGGTGCGGCTGCCCCTGGTCCCGTAGCTGCTGCGCCATCGAGATCATCTCGTCCCAGGTGGCCGGTGGTTCGGACACCAGGTCTTTGCGATACCAGAGCAGCTGTACGTTCGTGTGCTTCGGCGCGGCGAAGAGCTTGTCCTCGTAGCGGGCGGTCTCGAGGGGGCCTTCGAGCGTGCCCTCCTCCGCCTCGGCGCGGTCCTGCCCGGTCCATTCCAGGAGCCAGTCCGCGCTGGCGAACTCCTGCGTCCAGGTCACGTCGAGACCGAGCACGTCCATGCCGTCGTCCTCGGCGGCGAGCCGGCGTACCATCTGCACCCGCTGCTCGTCGGCCTCTCGGGGCAGCACCCGGTTGACGATGCGGTACCGCCCGTCGGCCTCGGTGTTGCACCTGTCGATCACCTGCTGGAAGTTCTGCTCCGGCGGGTAGTACAAGTTGATCGTCGTTTCCCCTGCGTCGTCGCCAGAGGCACAGGCTGCCATCGGCGCCACCAGCGTCAGCGCCGCAGCCGCAGCCGCCACCCGTACGCGGGGCCGACGCCGACCGCCGCCCGGATACTTCCGCCCGCTCATGACCCCTCCCCTCGTTCTCGGCCAATCAGCCGGGGAGGTCTCCGCGCCCCGGCGCACGGCGAGACGTTCAGGGCGTTGACCTGCGGCTTCACACCCCTGCGTTTCGTGGCTGCAACACTGCCCGACCTGCGGAGTCGCGAAACCTGCCCGAGCCGGCACGCGCTAAACCCGATGACGTGTGGCCCGTGTCACGCACCGGGGCGTCGACGCACGGACACCTGGGAGATGTGGCGCCGTTCGCCGGCGACAGCGCGGACGGATCAGCTCGACAGTGTCTGCGGCGCAACGTGGTCCTCGCCGCCGTGCGCCGAGTGACATGCCCGCCGACCACGACCGACCGTCCGGCGCTACCGGCCGGCCGTTCAGTGCACTAGCGTTGAACACGCTCCGCTGCCAGCGCGTACGCCGTCGCCGTCGATACGCCACCGGCCGACCCCGACCCGCCCGATCGGTTGGTTCTCGCGGGAACAGCCCCTCACCGGTCACCGGTTGGGCAGGATCGTCCCCAACGAGGAGGTGCCGCCGTGGTGCAGGACACCCGCGCTCTCACCCTGACGTTCGAGGTGAGCGGCCTGCCACCGGTCAAGACCGAAGCGCTGTCCATCTTCGCCGCCGGGCATCGGCAGGCGACGAGGGTACGTGCCCTGTTGCAGGCCGCCTGTGCGGCTGCGCAGGAGACCGGCTGGACGCCCCTGTCCGGTCCGGTCGAGATCGACCTGATCCTGCGCTGCCCGCCCGGGCACCGCACCTCCGACGCCAGCACGCTGCTGGGTGGGGTGTGTGCGGTGCTCCAGGACAAGAAGCGGGTTTCCAACATCGGGCTGGCCCACCTCGGCGTGCTTGTCGACGTCGCACTCTACGACGACGACAGGCAGATCCGCCGGCTGTCCTACCTGGAGCAGCCAGCCGAGGAGTTCTCGTACCAGGTACGCGTTGCCGCCGTGCCGGACGGGGTTTGACCGACGGCAGCGGTGGGGTACCGCAGCCGCCGACGAAGGGAGCGCCAATGTCGGAGCCACACGTCACGCTGGATCCACACGACCCGGTGCAGGAGAAGCTGCGCGGGCCGCTGGAGGAGCAGCTGACCTCTGCCCTGCAGGTGGCGGCCGACCGGGTGCGCGACAGCTACGCCGGTGAGCCGGTGGAGCAGGTCTGCCAACGGCTGCTCGACGAGACCCGCGCCGGCCTGCACCCCGACATCGCGGCGGCTTTCGAACCGGACATGGACGAGTTGTGCCGAGTGGCGGTCGCCATCGTGCGCGGCGAGATCACCTGACGGACGCCCTACCTGACCCGGGTCAGGACGGACCCACCGGCTCCGGTCCTGACCCGGGCCGGGTGTGGACGGCGGGCCTGCTGGGCGCCGTACGACGGACCGGCCAGCCCGGCACGGCAACCGACCCGCCCGCACTCAACTCCACGGTGCCTCACGTCCGGGCAGCGACGCGCGGCCCACCCCCGGCGAGCCGCGCGGTTTCCAGCAACGTGCGATCCCGGCAGTACCGCGTGACACCTCACCGGCCTCCGACGGTTGTCGACGTCGAGCAGACGGCTTCGGTCGCGCCGTCGCCGTCCAGTGGCGTCACCTCCGTGATCAGAAGTGGTGCAGCAGGTCCGGGAAGGCGTCCAGGTGCAGCACGCCGGCGTCGGCCGGATCCAGCTCGTCATGCTCCAGCACCCAGGTGTTCGCGTTGGGGATGAAGACCGCGTTCCAGCCGGCGGCCCGCGCGGGCAGGATGTCCGAGCGTGGCGAGTTGCCGATCATCCAGGCGCGGCCCGGATCCACGGCGTGCCGCCCGGCCAGCCACCGGTAGGTCTCGACGTTCTTCTCAGCCACGATGTGCGCGGCGGAGAAGTGGTGCAACAGCCCGCATGCGTCCAGCTTGCGCTGCTGCTCATCGCGCTCGCCCTTGGTCAGCAGCAGCAGCTCGTGCCTACCGGCCAACTCGTCCAGGGCGTCGGCCACCCCCGGCATCAGCTCGACCTGGTGCGTCACCAGGGCCACCGCCAACTCGTCGATCTCCCGACGCTCCACCTCGGTGGCGGGACGCTCACGCAGCCGCTCCAGACACTCCCGCAGGCTGCGCAGGAAGACCTTGCTGCCGTACCCGTGGGCGACGGCGTTGGCCCGCTCGACGTCGTCGAGCACGGCCCGCAGCTGCACCCGGTCGAGGGTGGGATGGTCCAGCCACTCCAGGAAGTCGTCGATCACCCGCTCGAACACGACGTTGTTCTCCCAGAGGGTGTCGTCGGCGTCGAAGACCAGCACCCGTCCCGGCTCGATGGCCACCCCACGCGTCACCACACGGACACTAGACGAACACCCGCACGCCGACGACCCCATAACGGCGGCCCCGTCGACCCCGCCACCCCCACCGGTTCGCAAACTTCTTGATCACCGAGACGAGGGGCGGGGGTTGAAGAGGTCGGTGCTGAGGAGGTGTTCGCGGTGGTCCTGTGTCTCGGGGCGTAGTCGGCCGCCACGGGTGAGCATCACCATGCCGTGCAGCAGGCTCCAGCCCAGCTCGGCGAGGATGTCGGCGTCCCGGCCGGCGGCCAACGGCGTGAGCGCGGTGCGCAGCTCACCGAAGGTGGCCGCGACCGTCTCGGGGACCTGCTCGGCGCCGAGGGTCAGCTCCGGCGTGTGGGCGAACATCGCGTCGTAGACCTCGGGATTGGCGTACGCGAAGTCCAGGTAGGCCGCCATCACCGCCGGCCAGACCCCCGCCGGGCGATCGACAGACATGCGTGCCCCGGTCAGTGCGGCGGCCAGGTCGGCGAAGCCCCGCACCGCTACGGCCGCGACCACCGCGTCCCGGTCGGCGAAGCGCTGGTAGAGGGCACCGAGGTCGACGTCGGCGCGTTCGGCGAGCCGGCGGGTGGTCACCGCGGCCAGGCCCTCGGCCTCGGCCAGCTGCCAGGCGGTGGTGACGATGGCGTCGCCGTCCCGCCCGGTGCCTGGTTCGTCTGCTCCGGACACGCCGCCGATGCTAGCCCGCGTAACGCAGAGTCACCCGGTCACGACGGATTGGCGACTGTAGGCGTCGGCCCGGTCAGCGGCGCAGGGTGAGGATGAGGTCGGCGACCAGAGCGGTCCAGCCCGTCTGGTGCCAGGCACCCAGGCCGGCGCCGTTGTCGCCGTGGAAGTACTCCGGGAACGCGATGAGGTCACGCCAGTCCGGGTGGGTCTGGAACAACTGCGCCGCGCCGTAGATCGGCCGACGGCCCCAGCCGTCGCGGGTGAACAGTGCGATCAGCCGGGCCGACAGATCGTCGGCGATCTCGTCGAGGGTCTTCTTCACCCCGGAACGGGTCGGATACTCCACCTGAAGATCGTCGCCGAAGAACGCAGCGTAGTCCCGCAACGCGCTGATCAACAGGAAGTTGGTCGGCATCCAGATCGGGCCGCGCCAGTTGGAGTTGCCACCGAACAGGCCGCTCGTCGACTCCGCCGGCTCGTAGCCGACGCAGAACTCCTGCCCGCCCAGGGTCACCGCGAACGGCTTGTCCAGGTGGGCGCGGGACAACGTCCGCAGCCCGTACTCGGAGAGGAACTCGTCGGTGTCCACCATCCGGGCGAGCAGCCGCACCACCTGCTCCGGGCCGCACATGGACAGCAACCGTTGCTGCCGCCCGTCCGGGCCGAGCCGTCGCGCGCCGACCACCGCGGCGTACTCGGGCCGGTTGGTGAGGAACCAGCGCAGGCGGGCACCCAGTTCGGGCAGCCGGTGCAGGGTCCGCGCGGTCAGTCGGGTCACCGCGGCCAGCGGCAGCAGGCCCACCACCGAGCGCACCTTCAACGGCACCTTCGTGCCGTCGGCCAACCGCAGCACGTCGTAGAAGAACGCGTCCTCGTCGTCCCACAGCCCCTGGTCGTAGGCGGCAGCCGCGATGTAGGCGAAATGTTCGAAGAACTTCGTCGCGGTGTCCACCCAGGTGCGGTCGTGCTCGGCCAGCACGATGGCGATGTCCAGCAGGTTGAGCGCGTACATCGCCATCCAGCCGGTGCCGTCGGACTGCTCCAGCACGCCGGCCACCGGCAGCGCCGCCGAACGGTCGAACGGTCCCACGTTGTCCAGCCCGAGGAAGCCTCCCTCGAAGACGTTGTTGCCGCCGGTGTCCTTGCGGTTGACCCACCAGGTGAAGTTCATCATCAGCTTGTGCATCATCCGGGCCAGGAAGTCGTGGTCCCGGCTGCCGTCGATCTCGAAGACCTTCAACGCCGCCCAGGCGTGCACCGGCGGATTGACGTCACCGAACGCCCACTCGTACGCCGGGATCTGCCCGTTGGGGTGCAGGTACCACTCGCGCAGCAGGAGCAGCAGTTGCTCCTTGGCGAAACCGGGATCGACCCGGGCGATACTCACACAGTGGAAGGCCAGGTCCCAGGCGGCGTACCACGGGTACTCCCACGGATCCGGCATGGAGATCACGTCGAAGCTGGTCATGTGCCACCAGTGGCTGTTGCGCCCGTACCGGCGACCCGCCGGCGGCGTCGAGCCGGGATCACCCTCCAGCCACCGTTTGACGTCGAAGTGGTAGAACTGCTTACCCCACATCAGCCCGGCGATGGCCTGCCGGGCGATCAGCGCCTCGTCGGCGCTGGCCTCGGCAGGGATGACCGTGTCGAAGAACCGGTTCGCCTCGGCACGACGGGCCCACACCACCGCGTCGAAGCCGTCACCCAGGTCGGCCGGTGGCGGGGCGCCGCCGCCCGGCGGCGGGGCGGTACGGGTCAGCCGCAGTCGGATCCGCCGTTGCTCACCGGCCGGCACGTCCAGCACGTAGTGCAGCGCGCCCTTGGTGCCCTCCAGGTCCGGGTTGACCGTCTCCGCACCGTCGACGACATGGTCGTTGATGCCGTCCTTCGGGTACGCAGTCCGGTTCGGCAGCCCCCACAGACGCTCGCCGTTGCTGTCGTTGTCGCACAGCAACGGCGTCGGGTCACCGTCACCCTCGAGCAGGATCTGCCCGAGCACCCAGTGTTCGCCGACCAGCCGCCGTCCGGAGCCGACGATCCGGGGCACCCGGTCCCCACCTGACAGTCCCCACGCCCAGGTGTTGCGGAACCACAGGTGTGGCAGCACGTGCAGCCGGTCGGCTTCCGCGCCCCGGTTGGCCACGGTCACCGTGACACACATGTCGGTCGGGCCGGCCTTGGCGTAGTCGACACTCACCGCCCAGTACCGGTCGTCGTCGAAGATGCCGGTGTCGACCAGCTCGTACTCGGTGTCGTCGCGGCCCCGCAGGCCGTTGACCGCCACCAGTTCGTCGTACGGGAAGGCGGCCTGCGGATAGTGGTAACGCCAGCGCATCCACGAGTGGGTGGGGGTGGAATCCTCGTACCACCAGTAGTCTTTTGCGTCCTCGCCGTGGTTGCCCCCGTCGCCGCCGAGGCCGAACATCCGCTCCTTGATGATCGGGTCGCGTCCGTTCCACAGCGCGAGGGCGAAACAAAACGTCTGGCGGTCGTCGCACACGCCCGCCATGCCGTCCTCGGACCACCGGTAGGCTCGGGACCGCGCGTGGTCGTGGGGAAAGTAGTCCCAGGCCGTGCCGTGCTCGCTGTAGTCCTCCCGTACCGTCCCCCACGCCCGCTCGGACAGATAGGGACCCCATGCGCGCCAGTCCTGCTCCCCCGCGTCGGCCTGGGCGAGCCGGATCCGCTCGACGTCGGGAGCCGGGACAGGGGGCGAACCGTCAGTGATCATCTGAACATCTTCAACGCCGCCGGGGTACTTCACCACAGCGGCCATTGTCGTCGTGTCGTGTTACGCCTCGCTGCGGTGGAGGAAAGTTGATCGAGATTCGCTACGGTTCGCAGGTCTGCGGCGAGCTGACCAGCGCCGTCAGCCGCGAGTGGCTGGTCCCCGACGGCCTGGGGGGTTACGCCATGGGCACTGTCGGCGGGCTGCGCACCCGCCGATACCACGGACTGCTGGTGGTGCCGGGAGAAACTCCGGCCTCCCGAAACGTGGGACTGGTGAGCCTCGATCCGGCGGTGCTGCTGCCCGCAGGCACCCGGGTGCGCCTCGGTGCGCACGAATGGGCCTCCGGTGACGTGGATCCGCGCGGCTTCGAACTGCTGGAGCGCTTCGATCTGGCCGACGGGCTACCGCGCTGGCGGTGGCGGGTCGGCGACACCGTGATCGAGCGGGAGCTGGCCATGCTGCCGGGCCGTTCCTGCGTGGCGGTGGTGCACCGGTTGGTCAACGGCGGCCCCGTCGAGTTGGAACTGGCCGCCGCCTGCACCTGGCGGGACGCGCACGGTGAGCGGCGCGGCGACGGGCCGCCGCTGCGGATGGACCCGGTCGACGGTGGTGCGGTCGTCGAGGGCGCGTACCGGCTGTCCGGGCCCGGTTGGTCGCCGCAGGGCCACTGGTGGCGGGGCGTGTACCACCGCGAGGAGGCGGCGCGGGGCCTGCACCCGCAGGAGGACCTGTGGTACGCGGGCCAGTTCCGCGACACCCTGCACCGTCCCGGGGACACGCTCTCGGTGCTGGCCTGGGCCACGGACCTGGAGCAGGAGCCGCCGCCGGGGCCTCAGGTGGTGGCAGCGGCACGGCAACGCAACCGGCAGGTGGTCGCGGCGGCGAGGCCGGCCGACGCGGTCGGCGCGACCCTGGCACTGGCCGCTGACGCGTTCGTGGTGCGGACAACCACCGGGCCGGACGTGGTGGCCGGCTACCCGTGGTTCGGCGCCTGGTCCCGGGACACGATGATCTCCTACGAGGGGCTGTTCCTGCGCACCGGCCGCGCCGGCACGGGCCGTGAGCTGCTGCGCTCGTACGCGGCGACGCTGTCGGAGGGGATGCTCGCCAACACCGCCGACACCGGGCGGGTCGAGTACAACACCGTCGACGGGACGCTGTGGTTCCTGCACGCGGTCAGCCGACATGTCACCGTCACCGGTGACACCGACCTCGGCGATGAGCTGTTGCCGGCGTTGCGTGCGGTGATCGACGCCCACGTGGCCGGCACCCGGTACGGCATCGCCGTCGACCCGGCCGACGGGCTGCTCACCCAGGGTGTCCCGGGGGCCGGACTGACCTGGATGGACGCCCGGGTCTACGGGGTGCCGGTCACCCCACGGCACGGCAAGCCGGTTGAGGTCAACGCCCTGTGGGTCAACGGGGTGGCCGGGGTCGCCGAGCTGACCGAACTCGCCGGGCAGGACGCGGACGGGTTGCACCGGCTGCACGACCGGGCGGCGAAGACGTTCCGGGACCGGTTCCCCAGCCCGGCCGGTTGGCTGCACGACGTGGTCGACGCTCCCGCGCCGGCGTACCCGCTCGGTGGTGCGGCCGTCCACGACGACGACCTGCTTCGCCCCAACCAGTTGCTGGCCTGGTCGTTGCCGTTCGCGCCGATGGAGCCGGATGTCCGGGCGCTGAGGCACCTCGGTGCCGGGCTGCTCACTCCGCTCGGCCCGCGCAGCCTGTCCACCGACTGTCCCGACTTCCTGGGCCGGCACCGGGGCGGGCCCGCCGAGCGGGACACCGCGTACCACCAGGGCACGGTCTGGCCGTGGCTGATCGGCCCGTACACCGACACGGTCCGGCGGGCCGGTCTGCCGGTCGACGACCTGTTCACCGGCTTGGAGGCGCACCTGGGCGAGTACGGCCTCGGGTCGGTGAGCGAAACCGCCGATGGCGTGGCCCCGCACACCGCCACCGGTTGTCCCTTCCAGGCCTGGTCGGTCGCGGAGTTGCTGCGCGTCCGCCGGTAGCGCTTTACACCGCCGCAACGGTTATGTCTCCGCTGGTTATCCAGCCGCGAGCAGGATTGGCCCCGATCCGGCCGCTGTCCGTACGCCACCTGTCCAGGGGGCTTCCGACGGGTGCGCGGAGACAACTCGAAGGGGGCGCGCATGTCACCGAACGCCGACGTGATCGACATCAACCCCGCCCGCTCCCAGCGGGTGCTGATGCTGTCGTGGGAGTACCCGCCGGTGCTCGTGGGCGGCCTCGGCCGACACGTACACGCCCTCTCGGTCGCCCTGGCCACCGCCGGTCACCACGTCACCGTCGTCACCCGCCACACCGACGGCGCACCCCACGAGGAATACCTCGACGGCGTCCGCATCCTCCGCGCCCCCGAAGACCCCGTCACCTTCCCCCTCACCACCACCTCACTGCTGGCCTGGACCATGGCCTTCAACCACACCCTCACCCGCACCGCCCTACGCGCCACCACCACCGACACCTACGACGTCATCCACGCCCACGACTGGCTCGTCGCCCACACCGCCCTCACGCTCCGCGACCACCTCGACATCCCCCTCGTCACCACCATCCACGCCACCGAAGCCGGCCGACACCAAGGCTGGCTCCCCGACGACATGAACCGCACCATCCACGGCGTCGAACACTGGCTCAGCAACGAATCCACCCGCGCCATCGTCTGCTCCGGCTACATGCGCGATCAGGTCTGCACGCTCTTCGGCACCCCCGGGCACCTGGTGGACGTGATCCCCAACGGTGTCGACGACCGCGCCTGGCGGGCCCGACCCCGTGCGGTCGCCTCAGCCCGCGCCCGCTTCGCCGGGGACGGGCCGCTGGTCGGGTACGCCGGCCGGCTCGTCTACGAGAAGGGCGTGCAGCATCTGGTGGACGCGGTGCCGAAACTGCGCGCACGGCACCCAGGGCTGCGGGTGTTGATCGCCGGGGACGGCCCCTACCGGGGCGAATTGGAGGACCGGAGTCGTCAGCTCGGGCTGTCCGACACGGTGCGATTCGCTGGCTTCCTGGACAACACGCAGCTACCGGCGGTGCTCGGTGCCACCGACGCGACGGTCGTGCCCAGCCTCTACGAGCCCTTCGGCATGGTGGCGTTGGAGGCTGCGGCGGCCGGTGCGCCACTGGCCGTGGCCCGCACCGGCGGGCTCGCCGAGATCGTCGAGCCAGGCGTCACCGGCGTGACCTTCCCACACAGCGACCCGTCTGCGTTGGCCGGTGCCGTGGGGCAGCTCCTCGGCGACGAGGTTTTCGCGCGCCGGGTCGCCCGGCAGGCCCGCAGCATGGTCGGGCGCCGGTACGGCTGGGCGACCATCGCCGCCCGCACCGCCGAGACGTACAGCGCTGCCCACCACGCACACTGCGCGCCACGCGCCCGGCGCGCCGCCGCCGAGCCGCCGCCGAGCCGACAGGCGATAGCCATTCCGGACGGCAACCTCCTCACGGTGGGCGCAGCGTCCTGAGTGGATTCGACGGATGGGTGGTCCCCGGGCGCTGCCATACTCCCTGGTGACTGATCCAACCCAGCGACCGACTTCGATCGTAATCCTGAGTGGACTCGTCGGGTGGTCCCCCTGCGGTGTCATTGCGAACTACAGTGGCGTAGTTTTGGGCGCTCAAGATCCCTGGGGAGGGCGAGCCGAGATGATGGGACCGTCGCACGCGCTGTCCGGCGCGGCGGTATGGCTGAGTGGGTCCTGGGCGCTACAGCAGTTCTACGGCTACGAACAGTCGCCGTTGGCGCTGGCCGTCGGCACGGCCGTCTGCGCCGGTGGGGCGTTGCTGCCCGACCTCGACCTGTCCGGCAAGGTCACCCGTAACCAGGGTGGCGCGACGGTCGCCCGCACCTTCGGCGTCTTCTCGCTGTTCGTCGCCGAGGTGGTGGAGAAGGTCTCGCTCGGCGTTTACTACGCCACGAAACTCAGCCGCGATCCCAAGCGCAGCAACGGTCACCGTACGCTGACCCACACCATCCCGTTCACCGTGCTCGTGGGTTGGGGCACCACCACACTGTGCGCGCGGTACGGCAAGTGGGCGGTCATCGGCATCTTGTTCTTCATGATCGGCCTTGCTTTGCGCGGCCTGTTCGACGAGTGGGCCGAGCGCGCCGGCTGGGTCATCGTCACCCTGGTCTCGGCGGGTGCGGCCTTCTTCACCGCCGCCAACCTTCCGGGTGACCGGGGGTATCCGATGATCGGGCTGGCCGTCGGAGTGGGCAGCTTCGTACACATTCTCGGCGACATGATCACCAGGGCCGGCGTGCCGATACTCTGGCCGATTCCGATCAAACGCCGGATGTGGACGCCGATCAGTCTCCCCGACAGGATCGCGTTGCGGGCCGGCGGCAGGACCGAGATCGTCGTGGTCCGTACCGCGCTGACGATCGTGTCGGTGCTGGCGGCGACAGGACTGGCCGCGCCCTCGGTACTGGACCGATTCGACCTCGATATCTGACTTCGGGCGCCGGGCCGCCGCGATGGTCGGTTCCTCGCCGCCGTGGCCGCCTGGCTACCACCTGGTCGCCCGCGGCCATGACATCGAGCCGGCCGGTCGGACCGAGCTGCTGCTACGCCTGCACCGCGACTACCCCACCCTGCCGCTGACGATCAATCAGGGGCGCCGCCGTCCTGGCCGACAGGTAGCAACTGGGGTGGGATCAGACTCCGACGCGTTGTTCGGGGACGGTGAGGCCGTAGAGGGCCATCAGCTCGGGGGTGTCTACCCGGCTGCCGTCGGCCACCGCGTCGCAGGCGATGTCGACAATCTGGTCTTTGTGCGCCAACAGGTATGGGCGGGCACCGACGTCGGCACTGGCCAAAGTGGCGATGCCCGGCCAGTGCCGACGTCCGAACAGCATCGGGTAGCCGCGCAGCCCGTTGTAGGTGGCGCAGACCAGTACGTCGGGGAAGGGCAGTGCCGTCACCCGGCTTACCGCGGCGGCGGTGAGCCCGGGCATGTCCACCGGCACCACCACCGCAGCCTCGACCCGGTCGTCATCGATCCCGGCGAGCCCGGCCCGGATGGACGAGCCGACGCCGGTGCCCCAGGCCCGGTTCACCACCACCGTGGCTCGCCCGAGGTCGGCGGTTTCGCGGACCTGGTCGGCCGCCGCGCCCAGGACGACCACGATCTGCCCGCAGCCTGCCTCCGTCAGCGTGTCGATCATCTGGTCGACCAGGGGTTTGCCGTCCTGGTGCAGCAGGGCCTCCGGCCCGCCGATGCGGCGGCCACCCCCCGCAGCGATGATCATTCCTGCGATCCGGTTCAGAGCTGCGCTCCCTCCAGCATGGGAGCAGTCGGGGCCGCGTGGCCCCGACCGGTCCCGTCCTACGCACACCGTTTGCAACGACGGTGACCGAAGGAGAGTGGCGGGACATTTGGCCTAGATTGCGTATCTATTCGAGCGGTACGGACATTTCATCCCACGCCGGTCGGCTCCTGTCGCCGCCCGCCGGTAGGAACACCAGCATTCCCGCCGCCACCAGCAGATAGGCGTTACCACCGAGGAATCCGTGCGGCCCGTCCGACCCGTTGGCGAAAATCCACACCACCCCGCTACACAGCACCGCGTACGCGACGACAGCGGCTCGCAGCCGCCGCCGCGCACGGCGATCCGGTGGCCACGGCAGCGTCGCGCCGACGAGGACGACCAACCCGGGCACCAGCCACACGAGATGGTGCGCCCAGCTCACCGGGCTGACCAGCACACCGAGGATCCCGGTGAGGGCGAACCCGACGCGCTCGTCAGCCGTGGCCCGCCGCACCCGCACCCACCACACGATCAGCGCCGCAGTCACCAGGCAGAGCCACAGCAGCCGGTCGGGGTGCGTCGGGTCGAGCCGGGCGACCAGACCCAGCAGCGACTGGTTCGACACGTAATCCAGCTTGCCGACCCGACCGGTGTCCCACAGCGCCTCGGTGAAGAAGGTACGGGTAGCGTTCGGCGCCACCGCCGCCGCCAGCAGGGTCGCGATCGCCGTGGTCGCCGAGGCCGTCGCGGCGGCCCGCCACCTGCGGGTCGCCAGCAGGTACACGACGAAGACCGCCGGCGTCAGTTTGATCGCGGCGGCCAGTCCGATACCGACACCAGCCAGCTGATGCCGACGTTCCAACAACCACAGGTCGGCATAGACCAGGGCCATCAAAAGCACGTTCACCTGTCCGAAACTGACCGTGTCTCGGACCGGATTCAGGGCGGCGAACAGGCAGCCCGCCAACGCGAAGGTGTACCACTTCGGCCAACCGGCACGCCGCGTCACAGGACCGACCAGCAGATGCAGCAGGAAACCGGCCGCCACGACGGTGCACGCCAGGTTCGCCGCGACCGCCGGATGCCAGGGCAGAGCAGCCACCGGCAGCATGACCAGCGCGGCGAATGGTGGATACGTGAAGCCGTACTGGTTCCAGGTCACCCACTCGTAGAGCTGCCCGCCGCCCGCCCAGTGGCGGACCGCGCCGTGGTAGACACCGATGTCGAACCAGCCCCGATGCCCGGGCAGCACGGCGATCGCCACCCCGATGGTGGTGGCCAGCGCGACGACCAGCATGAACCGCCGCCACCCCGTCGGGGCTGGCCCGTTGGCCGTGGGACGTCCACTCGCGGCGGCGGTCCCGACCCTAGACCGACCGGCGGTGGTGGTCATCGGCGCCCCACCAGGGCCAGTGCAACGGGACGGGTGAGAAGTCCCACCACAGCGGCGGCGGCCAGCCCGGTGAACACCCCGACCGCTGCGAGCACCACCTGAACGAAGTCCGGACCGAAACCGCTGGGCAGGACCGCGAACGCCAGCACCGTCACCGCGAACGACGCCGCCTGCCGCAACCGCCCGTCCGGTGCCGCCGCGGCAAGCAGCACCAGCCCCCACAGCACGTACCAGGGCCGGGTGGCCGGGCCGAGCAGCGCCACGGCCAGTAGGACCAGGCCGACGGCGTACGACGGACCCATCCGGTGTCGCTGGTACCAGGCGATCACCGCGACGGCGAACAGACCCAGCAGACCCACCAGAACCCCGGCGCGCATCGGCGCGTCGCCCAGCTCCAGGTCGAGCGAATCCGCGAGCCGCTGAGCGCACCGGCCGAGGGCGGTCGAGATGGACCAGCTGTGCCGGTACACCGGTGTGGCGAGGGCGCCGACCCAGCCGTAGCCGATTCCGCTCGCCCAGGTCACCGCCACACCGCTGGCCACCGAGAGGCCGACGACCCGCAGCGCCGCCGGACGGGTACCGAGACGCCGGGTGGCGAGCGCGCCCACCACCAGCAGACCCAGCAGCGCCGGCACCTTGACCAGCCCGGCGAGCGTGACCAGTACGGTCGCCACGGCGAACCGGTCGGAAAGTGCCAGCCGGAGGCCGAACACGAGCAGTCCCAGCATCACCGCCTCGTTGTGGGCACCCGCGACCAGATGCAGCGGCACGAGCGGGTTGAGCACCCCCAGCCAGAGCGCGCCAGCGGGGTCGACGCCGCAGTGCTGCGCCACGCTCGGCAGGTTGACGACGATCAGTGCCACGCCGACCAGTGCAACGAGCCTCAAGGTGAACACACCGAGCGTGAGGTGCCCGCCGGTGAGCCAGGAAACTCCGGCGGCGAGGGACAGGAAGACCGGCCCGTACGGCGCTGGCGTCTGCTGCCACATCTGCGGCACCTCGACGGCGAGGGGTCCACCGAGATGCGCCACCCCGACCCGGTAGACGTCCAGGTCGGCCAGGACCATCGCACCCTGGGCCAGGTAGCTGTAGACGTCACGGGAGAACATGGGCGGCGCCAGCAACAACGGTGCGGCCCACCAGGCCAGCGTGAGGGCCGCACCGCGCACGGAGGCGGGGCTGTCCGTTGTGCGGCCGGGACGACACAGGTCACGGCCGGCCCACCACCAGGCCAGCGCGAGCAGGGTCAGGCCGGCGTAGCCGGCAGCCAGCGTGGGCCGGTCGGCGTGGCGGAGGGCCGTCCACCAGAGGACGTCCCGCACCGGCAGGGCACCGGCACCGCAACCGGCGACCGCCAGCAGGGCGGTTCCCGCCCCGCCCAGAAGCCGGTACGCGGAGACGCTCCTCGGTGTCAGCACCGGGGCATGGTGGCAGTACGAGCTGACCGTGAGACGGCTACCGTTCGGTCAACAGGGAACTCGCGGGTGTCCGCTCAGCGGGTACCGGCCGACGGGTCACCGCGCCCGGTCCCTCGCCGGTTCGGACATGCCGGCGTCGTTCCCGGCTACGATTCGCGACGGGTGACCCGGCGCAGCCGACGTCTGACGCCACCAGCGCGAGTTCGGAGCCGGCTGAGAACGTTGACGTCGTCGTGTTCGGCCTCTGGCCGCTGGCTGAGGGCATCGGTGTGTGCCAGCATGCCGACGATCGTCTCGATGGCGACCTGGAGCAGCTGGTGGTCGTCCAGTTCGTCGGGGCTGATGCTCTGCCGCATCGCAGTCGGCCGCAGCTCGTCGAGGTCGCCGACGACCTGGCACGGGTAGTCCTGTAGTTCCCTGATCTGCTGCTCCGCCTTTTCCCGCACCCAGTCCGCCCGGTCCAGACCGACGCCGAAGCTCACCCCCTCGCGCTTCTTGAGCACGGCGTCGACCAGGTGCCGGTGGACCACCTTCTGGTACGGCGTACGCAGCGGATAGTTGTCGCCCAACGCCAGGTTGACCCGGCGAAGGAGTTCGATCTCGGCCGCGCCGAGCGACGGGTTGGAGGTGGGTTCCGCCAGCTCACACAGCCCGTCCGGAATCTGGAGGATCCCGGCGAACCGACGCCACAGCAGATCCCGCGGCGCGCCGGACGGCGGTACCGTCACCAGATAGCGGTGTGTCGCAGGGACCAGGTCGCCCCAACGGCGCAGCATGCTCGGCGCGGTGTGGCTGTTCCAGAAGGCTTCGGCACCGCCCTGCTCGACGGCGCGCATGAAGGCGCCGAACCGCCAGCCGGCACGAGCCCGGATGCTCTGCTGCCAGAAGGACGGGAAGGTACGCCACAGGTCACGACCGGCCGCGATGACGTGGACCTCGGCGGCCTCCAGGCTCTCCACCGCCCGGGCGGCCTGCGCCTCCGTGGCCGCGCCCAGCCCCTCGTTGCTGATGATCACGTCGCCGCGCCAGTCCCGTACCTGCTCGGCGAGCCGGTCCCACGTCCAGTAGGCGTCGCTGTCCCGCCAGGGCGCCGCGCGCAGATCGGCCATCGCTTGGTCGTGCGCCGCCACGCTGCCCGGCAGCAGGATTCCCGCCTCCTGCAGGGCGGCACGATTCTTCCAGAGCACATTCTGTACGTAGGTGCTTCCCGTCTTTGGCGCACCGATGTGCAGAAAGACGCGTCTGGCCATGCCGCCTCCCGGACAACGACGTCATGTCGAGCTCAATGGTCACGTTCGCGGAGCCAGGGTGGCACACCGCAAGGTACGCCGGAACAGCGGGAGACACCTTCCGCCGTGGACGAACTCCCCATGTCTGAAACATGTACAGACCACGGCATTCGGGTGAACAGTTGCCTGCCGGTGCATCCGACGCCCACGTTCGTCGACGCTGCTCACGTCGCGTCGGCGTAACACTCCACGACGGACAGATCAAGCGGAAAGCGGACCGGAGTGTCACCGAACAGCAGCGCGGTGGCCCGTCGACCGGCCCACTCGACGGCCTCGGCGACCTGCCCGGCCTGCGCCGCGGGGCAGTGCACGATCACCTCGTCGTGTTGGAAGAAGACCAGCTCTGCCCGGGTACCGGCCAACTCACCGCGAAGCACCGCAAGCAGGGTGGACGCCCACTCGGCCGCGCTCGCCTGGACGACGAAGTTGCGAGTGAACCGGCCCCGTGAACGGATCGCCCGCGCCCGGGACGGCTGGACCTCACCGGGCTCGTCCGGGTCCACCTGGCCGTCGTCACCGAGTCCCGCCGTGCCGGGCGGGCAGGTCCGCCCCAACCAGGACCGCACCAACCCACCCGTCTCGCCGGTCCGCGCCGCCGCCTCGACGTAGCCGAACGCAGTCGGGTAGCTGCGTCGCAGCACCGCCAGGGCCGGCACCGCAGCACCGCCGGTCTGCCCGTACATCGCGCCGAGAAGGGCGAGCTTGGCACGGGCCCGATCACCGCCGAACGCGTCGCGGGCCAGCGCGGCGTAGAGGTCACCTGTCGCCCCGGCGGCGGCGAAGCGAACGTCACCGGAAACGGCGGCCAGCACCCGTGGCTCCAACTGCCCGGCGTCGGCCACCACGAACCGCCACCCCGGGTCGGCCACCACCGCCCGCCGGATCACCTTCGGGATCTGCAACGCTCCACCACCCCGGGTGGCCCACCGCCCCGACACCACCGCGCCGGGAACGTACTCCGGCCGGAACCGGCCGTCGCGCACCCAGGCTTCCCGCCACGCCCGGCCGTGCGCCGTCCAGATCCGGTACAGCTCCTTGTACTCCAGCACCAGCGGCACCGCCGGATGATCGACCGCGCGCAGCACCCAGGCCCGGGTGTTCGGCAGCTCCACCCCGACCCGGGCGAACGCCTTCAGCAGTTCGGCCGGGCTGTCCGCGTGGACCTGCCGGACCCCGAACGCGGCGGCGATCAGCCCGGCCAGCTCCACCAGCCGGCGCGGCGGCCCACCCACCGGCGAGGGCTCACCCAGCAGATCGGCGAGCACCGCGTCGTGCACGTCGGCCCGCCAGGGCAGCCCGGCCGCCCCCATCTCGGCCGCCACCAACGCACCAGCCGACTCGGCCGCCACCAGCAGCCGAAACCGCCCCGGGTCACCGGTGATCGCAACCCGGCAGAGCTGGTCGGCGTACACGCGGGTCAGCGCGGTAATGCCGGGACCCGGCGGCCCCGGCACGGCGTCGAAGAGCGCGGTCTGACCGGCGCCGGGCGGAGTGGCGACGCGCGGCGGCGGATCGGCTGGCACCGGCGCCCCGGTCAACCGCGCCCAAGCCGCCGCCAAGGCGCGGGGCTCGCCCCACCGGCCCGCGTAGCCGAGCAGCAGTGCCTCGGTCAACTCCACGTCGTGGCACCGCTGCACCACGACCCCGGCACGTAACAGGGTCGGATAGAGCGCTGCCCCGGACGCCCACACCCAGCGGGGCTTGTCGGTGCGTTCCCGGGCGGCCACCACAGCGGGAAGATTGACGACCGGTTCGGCTCTACCCAGCGGCGCACCGGCCGGGTCGAGGGGTTGCAGCACTCCCCCGCCCCGCTCGTCAGACAGCACCGCCACCAGCACGAACATGATTCTGCCCGGCCCCTGCGACAGACCGGGACCCTTCGGGTAGCGAATGGGCGTCGAGCGGGGTCTGGTACGTCCTGCCGACCTCCTCGTTCTCCGTGCACGTCAGTGAACACCACCGAACCACCTGGCCAGCGCCACCTCAAGGCTCTGCTGGTCCTCGCCGACCCACACGACGTGCCCGTCGGGCCGCAGCAGGAGCGCGGGCACGTCCAGTTCCTCGCTGGTGTCGACCACGTGATCCACCCGGTCGCGCCGGCCGTCCACCGAGAGCTGCCCGGTCTGGTCCAGCAGCAGCCCAGCGCCACCGCGCATCAGCTCGAACAGCCGCCCGCGCGTGACCCGGACGTTGCGCAGCCGCCGCCCGAGCAGGGCGGGTCCCTCCCCGACGTCGTACCGGACGCTGATCGCCGTGATCTTCTCGATCAGGTACCGGTTGACGTCGTCAAAGTCCATCAGTCGCGTCAGCAACCGTCGGACGGCCTGCGGACCGGGCGCAGTTGTGGTCAGCTCCATCTGGGCGCGCGTGTTGTCGAGCACGTCCGCCGCCACCGGATGCCGCTCGGACTCGTAGGTGTCCAGCAGGTCGTCCGGCGCCCAGCCGTCGATCGCCGCCGCCAACTTCCAACCCAGGTTGAATGCGTCCTGGAGACCGAGGTTGAGCCCCTGCCCACCCAACGGCGGGTGGACGTGCGCGGCGTCCCCGGCCAGGAAGACCCGTCCGATCCGGTAGCGTTCGGCCTGGCGGGTCGCGTCGCCGAAGCGCGACAGCCAGCGGGGCGAATGCACACCGAAGTCCGTACCCGCGTACGCCCGCAACTGTTGCTTGAACTCGGCAAGCGTCGGCGGCGTCGACCGGTCCTCGGCCACGCCCTGCGCCGGCACGACCGCCCGGAACACCCCCGGCGTGCCCGACGGCCCGATGCCGAACCGCTTCTCGGTCCTACGCACCTCGGTCACCACCTCGGTGATCTCCTCCGCAGACGCCATGACCGCCATCTCGCCCAGCAGCGTGTCCACCCGCGACGGTTCGCCGGGAAAACTGACCCCGAGCAGTTTGCGAACCGTGCTGCGCCCGCCGTCACAGCCGACCACGAACCGCGCACGCACCGGCGACGCGGTGCCGTCGCCTAGCTGGACGGTCACCCCGTCGTCGTCCTGCTCCAACCCGACCGCCGCACAGCCGCGTCGGATCTCGGCTCCGGCGTCGGCCGCGTGCTCGGCGAGCAGCCGGTCGGTCAGCGGCTGCGGAATACCGAGCACGTATCCGTGTGCGGTGTCCAGTCCGGCGGGAGCGGGCTTGTCGATTCCGGCGAAGAATCCCCGAATCGGGAACTGTTTACC
The DNA here is from genome assembly GCF_012726175.1 of Micromonospora sp. HNM0581. Classification (GTDB taxonomy): domain Bacteria; phylum Actinomycetota; class Actinomycetes; order Mycobacteriales; family Micromonosporaceae; genus Micromonospora. The sequence goes on along the minus strand of NZ_JAASAD010000002.1, from coordinate 376,779 downwards.
GTTGTCCAGGAACCGCTCCAGCAACCCCCGCTGGTCCATCACCTCGATGCTGCGCACGTGCAGCCCGAGCGACCGCACGAACGGCGCCGGCTCGGGATCCTTCTCCAGCACGAGCACGCTGGCGTGCCGCAGACACAATTCGCTCGCCAGCATCATGCCGGTCGGCCCGCCGCCGACGATGATCGCATCAAACATGAATCCCCCCGGGTGTGCCAGTTCTTCCACTCGGTCGACGATTGTGCGCCACGACCTGGGTCTTGCCGCAATACCCGGGGTGCGGTATATGTTTACAGTGGCAAGGAATTCAGCTGCCTGCCACCGTGGTCCGGAGTTGCTTTCGGAGCAGCAGTGCTGTCGTAGGCCTGCGCATGAGCGGTAAGCATCACGAGATCCATCTCAGCGACGCCGCCCTGCCCACGTCGACGAAACCAGGATGACCACGACAGCGGCGGCGCGTAGGGTCCGGCCATGCCTCGCACCGAGCTACGGCCGTTCACGGCCGCCGACCTGGCTGCCTGCGCCACGTTGCTGGCCGAGCGGCACCGCCGGCACCGTACCGCCCAGCCGCTGCTGTCCGCCCGATTCGAGGGCACCGCTGCGGCGCGGGCCGAGCTGACCGCCGCGTACGAGTCGGAAGGCACGTCGGGGGCGGTTGCCTGTCGCGCCGGCGTCCCGGTGGGTTTCGTCCTCGGTGCCCCGAAACCGGCATCGCTGTGGGGGCCGAACATCTGGGTGGAGGCTGCCGGGCTGGCGGCCACCGACCCCGAGGTGATGCGCGACCTGTACGCGCTCGCCGCCGCCCGCTGGGTCGACGAGGGCCGCACCGCGCACTACGTCGTCGTTCCGGCACATGACGCGGAGCTGGTGCGGGCCTGGTTCCGGCTGGGCTTCGGCCAGCAGCACGCACACGCCATCCGACCCGCCGTCCGGCCGCAAGCCGGCACACCGGACGGGCTGTCGGTGCGTCGGGCTACCCGGGCGGATATTCCGACGCTCGCCCGACTTGACCTCGAGCTGCCGCTGCACCAGGGACAGGCCCCGACGTTCTCAGCCGGCCCGGTGGGCACGCTTGAGGAGGCCACCGCCGAATGGACGGTCGACATCGACAACCCCGAGTACGCCACCTTCGTGGCCGAAGCGGACGGCCAGGTCATCGGATCCGCCATCGGCTGCGCCCTGGAGAAGTCAAGCTCGCATCTGAGCCTGGCCCGCCCAGAGAACGCCGGGTTCCTCGGGTTCGCGGCGGTCCTGCCGCACGCCCGCGGCGTCGGCGCCGGACAGGCCCTCGCCACCACCGTCATCGACTGGGCGGCCTCGACCGGTTACGACAGCGTGGTCACCGACTGGCGGGTCACCAACCTGCTCTCCTCCCGCGCCTGGCCGAAGCTGGGGTTCACCGAGACGTTCCTCCGGCTGCACCGGCTGATCGGCCACTGACCACCAACCCCACCGCCCGGCGTCACGCCGGGGCTACTTCCCGACGCCGGCGGTGAGACCGGACTGCACCTGACGCTGGAAGACGAGGTAGACGACCAGCACCGGCAGCATCGCCATGGTGACCCCGGCGAACAGGCCCGACCAGTCGAAGCGGTAGCCCTGGTTGACCGACAGCTCGATCAGGCCCTGCGAGATGACCTGATTCTTCGGTTCGCCGGCCACCGACTGCATGAGCAGGGTCGGCAGGTACCACTGGTTCCACTGACCGAGGACGTTGAAGATGCCGATGCTGATCAGTCCGGGCTTCGCCATCGGGAGCATCACGCTGAAGAACAGCCGGCTGTGCGATGCGCCGTCGACCATGCCGGCCTCGGCGATCGCGTTGGGCAGGGTACGGAAGAACGAGTGCATGAAGAAAACGGTGAACGCCAGTGACCAGGCCACGTAGACCAGGATCAGCATGAGGTGACTGTTCGGGCCGAGGAAGGGAAGTGTCACGCCCAGGTTGTAGACGCCCTTGAACAGCGGTACCGCGGCCAGGTAGATCGGCAGGGTCAGCCCGGACAGGAACATGTAGTAGATCAGCCGGTTGCCGGGAAAGTCGTACCGGGCCAGTACGTAGGCGGCCATCGAGCCGAGCAGCATGGTGAGGAAGATGCTGCCGGTCAGCACAAGGACGGTGTTGACGAAGAACGACCCGATGTTTCCCTCGGTCCAGACGCGGGCGAAGTTGTCCCACTGCAACCGCTTCGGAAGCAGTGAAAGCGGCTCGCGGATCACCTCGGAGTCGGTCTTGAGCGCCGACATCACCACCCACACCAGTGGGTAGATCACCATGACCGCCCAGACGGCGAGGAACAGGTGCGAGAAGCCGTTGAAGAACCTCGCGCCGGCCCGGCTGCCCCCGATGGTGGCGCTTCCGCCCCGCGTACGGTCCGGTGGCGGAGCCTGGCCGGGCCCGGCCGAACCGCCCGGGGTCTGGGTCAGCGTACTCATCGTCCCGCCCTCCTCAGTACTCGATGCGCTCACGACGGGTGATCCTCAGCTGGAACGCTGCCAGCAGGATCGTGAAGATCGCCAACGCCACCGCGATCGCGCAGGCGTAGCCGAACTGACCCTTCTGGAACGCGTTGAAATGGATCACCGAGGCGAAGATCTCACTGGCGTGGTTCGGGCCGCCCTGGCTCGGCGTCATGATGTAGACGAGCGCGAACATGTCCAGCGCGATGAAGCCGAGGTAGACCCAGGCCACCGAGACGGTGTCCCGCAACAGTGGCAGCGTGATCCGGAAGAAGGTGTGCAAGCGCCCGGCCCCGTCCAGGATGGCTGCCTCGTAGATGTCCTTCGGGATCGACTGCATCGCCGCCGAGAAGAGCACCATGTAGAAGCCGGCGCCGCTCCAGACCGCGATCAGAAGCAGCCACCAGAGCACCGCCGGGACGCCGAGGAACGGTTCCGGGTCGTACATGAAGGTGATCGGGTCGTCTTCGTCGACCAGCCCGATCCCCATCAGTACGCCATTGATCAGCCCTTGCCCGTCGGCGCGGTAGATCTGCTGCCACATCACGGCGATGACGACCAGGGACAGCACCTGCGGGAAGAAGAAGATCACTTTGTAGAGGCCGGAGCCGAACACGCCCCGGATGCCGGCCTTGTCCTCGCGTCCGCCCACGTTGAGCAGGAACGCGAGGAACAAGGCCAGCGCGATGGTGAACAGCGGCACGGTGATCAGGAAGAAGACGTTGTGCCAGAACGCCTTCCTGATCAGCTCGTCGGTGAACAGCCGGAGGTAGTTGTCCAGGCCGACGAACTGCTGCCGGTCGGAATAGCCACCCCAGTCGGTGAGCGAATAGCCGGCAGCCTGAAGGAAGGGCCACACCACGTAGAAGAGGTACAGCCCGACCGGCAGGGCCAGGAAGCCCGTGACGAAACGTGCAACACCGTGCCGCATGGGACTCACTCTTTCCGTTCGGATCAGGCGTCGCGGGTCTGCTTGGTGATCGACGAGTCGTTCGCGACCTTGTCGGCGGCGGCCTGCATCTTGTCGACGAACTGCGCGGCGGTCAGCCGGCCGGCCATCAACTCGGCGGAGAGGTTCTGGCTTTCCTTGTCCAGGTCGGCGTAGAAGTTCCAGAGCTTGATCGAGATCAGGTCCGAACTGGCGTTCTTCATCAGCTCGTTGGCGCTGGCGAGGGCGGCGTCCTGCACGTTGTCACCGGAGCCCTTGGTCGACGCGAGGGACTTGGTCAGCTCGGCGAACTTCGTCGAGCCGGCCTTGGAGAGCACCGCGCGCAGGAACTCCTTGGCGGCGGCCTTGTTCGGCGCCTTGGCTGGGACGACGATGCCCTCGCCGGCACCGGCGTAGACGTCGTCGGGAGCCTTGTCGGTGGCGCCCAGACCCCAGTAGTCGGAGATCTTCATCTCGAAGCCCGGCGGGATGGTCGCCGCCATCTCGTTCTTCAGCCAGGTGCCGACTTGGATGAAGGCGGCCTTGCCGTCGAGCCAGGCCTGCTGCGACTGGGTGTGGTCGAGCTTGCCGGGCAGCAGCAGCTTGTCCTTGACCAGCTTCTCCCACGCCTCCAGCGCCGGTAGGACGCCCTCGGCACGCCAGGCGTTCTCCTCGAGGTTGTCGATGTCGACGACGGCCTGCTTGCCGGCGGACTTCCAGACCGTCGCCATCAGCGCCCAGCGCGGGTAGTAGCCGTGCACGGCGTCGTACACGTACGGGGCCATGCCCTTGGCCTTGATCTTCGGGGCGAGGGCGAAGAAGTCGTCGAAGGTTTTCGGCGGCGTCCAGCTCTCCTTGTCGAACAGCACCGAGTTGTACCAGTTGCCCCAGACCGTGTATGCCACGTTCACCACGAAGAACTTGCCCTGGTAGGTACCGTCACCGACGGTGCCCGGCAGCAGCGTGTCGGCCACGGTGCCCTCGCTGTCCCAGGCGGGCGCGGCGAGCAGGTCGTCCAGCGGCTCGATGGCGCCCTCGTTGACCAGGGTGCTGATGTCCATCATGTCGGCGCCGGCGTTCATCACGACGTCGCTGGGCGTCGTCGCCATCTTGGGCTGCTCTTCGGTCTTGATTTTCTGGGTGGAGCTCATGTTGACGGTGACGTCCGGGTACTTGGCGCTGAAGATCGCCTGGTCCTCCTTGGCCCAGGCGTCACCCAAGCCGCCGTTGAAGACGACCACCTTCAGGGCGCTGCCGTCCTGCACACCGAAGGGGTTGTCGTCGCTCTTCTCTCCGGCGCTCTCGTCGTTCTGGCTCGGCGTGCTTCCAGCGCAGGCACTGAGCAGGCCGACGGCCGGGGTCACCAGGAGACCTGCGGCCGCCGCGCGGCGCAGCAGGGTCCGGCGGTCGAGATCGGGGGTAACGGACATCGTGTGACTCTCCTTGTGATGTCGGGCCAGGAGGTGCGCCGGAATCGCCCGGCACACCGCGACTCGCGGGCGAGGTGATGCTCGTCCCCACCGGGGACGTTGGCGGAGAGATAGACGGGGGGTACCTCTCCGGTCTGGTGGAACGGCCGGACGACCTCAGCGGTCAGCGGTGGCGGCGACACGATCGAGGAGACCGCACGGACCGCACCGCCGACCTCAGGCGGCAGCGGTGCGGCGCCGTGCGGCGCGCCGTCGTCCAGCACGCTGTCGGCGAAGTCGACGAACCGCTGCCTGCAGGGGCGGCACGGAGCCGCCCGCCTGCGGCCCTGGGCGCTGGTCATGCGTCGCTCTCCCGCGCGGCCTTGTGTCCGTCGACGGCCTGGGCGGTACGCCGGAACGCCGCATGGGCCCGATCGTGGGTGCGCTGGGCGACGGCGATGTAGAGCAGGTCGAGCACAACCAGCTGCGGGTGCCGGGCGGACAGGGCGTCCGGCCGGAACGTGGTGGCCTGGCTGGCGGTGAGCAGCACGATGTCGGCCAGTTCGGCCAACGGCGACCGGCGGAATCCGGTCAACGCGACGGTGGTGGCACCCCGGCTGCCGCCCTCGGCGAGCATCTCGATGGCCTCCCGGGTCTGGCCGCTGTGCGAGATGCCGAGCGCGACGTCATCGGGGCGCAGCAATGCGGCGGCGGCCAGCCCGGAGTGCACGTCGTTCCAGGCCCACGCGGCGACCCCGATGCGGTGCAGGCTGAACTGCATCTCCTCGCCGACGAGGGCGCTGCCGCTGGCACCGAAGATGCTCACCCGTTCGGCTCCGGCGATGGCCACCGCCGCCCGCTCCACCTCGGCGAGGTCGAGTAACGCGGCCGTGTCGTGCATGGCCCGGGTGTCAGCGGCCATGATCTGCTCCAACACCCGTTCCAGCGGGTCGCTGGGTTGGATTTCCCGTCCGATGTCGACGGCCCACCCGGCCGAGCGGGCCCGGCCGGTCTCGGCGGCGATGCCCAGACGCAGGTCGGCGTAGCCGTCGAAGCCCATCGCCCGGCAGAACCGGGTGACCGTGGCCGGTGAGGTGCCGCTGCGTTCGGCGAGTTCGACGATCGTCGCCCGGACCGCCGCCTGCGGGTCGCTGAGCACGTGGTCGGCGACCCGGCGCAGCGCGCCGGTCAGTTCCGTGGCACCGGTGCGGACCCGGGCCAGCGTCCCGCCGGAGGCGACGATGGCAACCCGCCTGCCGGTCCCGTCGGGGGCGCTACGCCGGTCGATCCCGTCGGCCTGCGCCACCGCGGTACCCGCGGAGGTGTCCGACTCATGATCGACCATGGGACGCCTTTCGGAAAAGACTGTTAACTGTTAGTGGTAAAAGTTCTTACTAAAAGCCCCCTTGTGTCAAGACCATGGGTGAAGTTTTCAAACCGTTACCTGGGGCGAAGCCCGACGACAGGCCCCATCAATCACTTTGACCAGCACGAATGCCAGCGGCGCCGGCCGAGTGGAAGTGGACAGTCCGTCGACACCACCGGGGTCGATACCGCCCCGCTGATCCGCCCGACCCGCGCCGGTACTGGCCCTACGCTCGGGTCATGCGCCACCTGGCCCGCCTCGCCGCCCGTACGCCACCGGACCGGGAGCGCTACCTCGACCTGCTCCGGGCGTTGGCCATCGTCCTGGTGGTCCTCGGGCACTGGACGATAGCGGTGGTCGAGTACGACGAGACTGGCCGACCCGACGGGCACTCGGCGCTGCCCGACCTGCCCTGGGCGCACCCGCTGACCTGGGCGGTCCAGGTCATGCCGCTGTTCTTCCTGGTCGGCGGCTACGCCAACGCCGCCTCACTGGCCGCGCACCGGAGCCGTGGCGGCGACACGGTCGGTTGGCTGCTCGGCCGCAGCGCACGCCTGCTGCGCCCGACCAGCGCCCTGGTGCTGGTGCTCGCCGGCGGCGCGTTGGTGGCCCGGCTCGGTGGCGCCCAGCCGGACGAAGTCCGCCCGGTCGTCTGGTTCGCCACCATTCCCCTGTGGTTTCTCGCCGCCTACCTGGCCGTGGTGCCGCTGACCCCCGTCATGTACGCGCTGCACCGTCGCCTCGGGCTGTTGGTGCCACCTGCCCTGGCGCTGCTCGTCGCCGCCAGTGACCTGGGTCGCGCCATCGGACCGGCCAAACTGGCCCTGCCCGGTCATCTCCTGGGTTGGCTGGCCGTCCACCAGCTCGGTTTCGCCTGGTACGACGCCCGGCGGGGACACTGCCGCCGGGCCGGGCTACGCAGCCGGTGCCTGCCGATGTCCCGCCGGTCCGCGATCGCCCTGCTCCTCGGTGGTCTCGCCGTGGCGGCCCTGCTCACCGGTCCCGGCCCCTACCCGATCAGCATGATCAATCTTCCCGGGCAGCGCCTGGCCAACGCCGCCCCACCCACCGTGGCGCTGCTCGCGGTCGCCACCGCCCAGCTCGGGCTGATCCTCCTGCTGCGGGAGCGGGCGGAACGGTGGCTGCACCACGACCGCCCGTGGCAGGCGGTGATCGCCGTCAACTCGGTCGTACTCACGGTCTTTCTGTGGCACCTGAGCGCGGCCGTACTGCTGGTCGGCGCGCTACACGGGCTCGGCCTGCTCCCCACCCCCGTGGCCGGTACGGCAACCTGGCTGGCCTGGCGCCTGCCGTGGGTACTGATGCTCACGGTGGTGCTCGCCGTGCTGGTCGCCGTCTTCGGTCCGATCGAGGCGTCCACCGGTCACCCTCGACACCTGAGGGCGCCGGTCAGGTGGGCGGGTGCCCGCGCGACACTCGCCGTCGCCGCCTTCGCCGCCGTCGTGTACGCGCTGGCCGCCAACGGTGCGGCGGCCAAGACCGCGCCGGAGCCGCTCGGATGGCCGGTGGTCGCGTTGCTGGCCTACCTGGCCGGCGCAGGCACGTTGCGCCTGCTCAGGTCTGGGTGGGGAAGCCGAGGTTGACCCCACCGTGGCGGGGGTCCAGCCACCGGCTCGTCACCACCTTGCCCCGGGTGAAGAAGGCGACGCCGTCGGCGCCGTGGGCGTGCAGGTCACCGAAGAGCGACGACTTCCAACCGCCGAACGAGTAGTACGCCATCGGTACCGGGATCGGCACGTTGACGCCCACCATACCGACCTCCACCTCGTGCTGGTAGCGGCGGGCGGCACCACCGTCGTTGGTGAAGATCGCCGTACCGTTGCCGTACGGGTTGGCGTTGACCAGCGCCACCGCCGCGTCGTACGAATCGACCCGCAGCACCGACAGGACCGGCCCGAATATCTCGTCGGTGTAGATCGACATCTGCGGGGTGACCCGGTCGAAGAGGGTCGGCCCGAGCCAGAAGCCGCTCGGGTCACCGTCGACTGTCACGTCCCGCCCGTCCACCACCGGCACCGCCCCGGCGGCCACGCCCGCCTCGACGTAGGCGTGCACGCGCGCCGCGTGCGCGGCCGTGACCAAGGGCCCCATGTCACAGCCACGCCGCCCGTCCCCGGTGCGCAGCGCCGCCATGCGACTCGCGATCCGCGCCACCAGGTCGTCGGCGACCGGCTCCACGGCGACCAGCGCCGAGATCGCCATGCACCGCTCCCCCGCCGAGCCGAACCCGGCATTGACCGCCGCGTCGGCGGCCAGGTCCAGATCGGCGTCGGGCAACACCACCATGTGGTTCTTCGCCCCACCGAGCGCCTGTACCCGTTTGCCCGCCGCCGTGCCCCGCTGGTACACGTGTCGGGCGACCGAGGTGGAACCCACGAAAGACACCGCCCGGACCGCCGGATGGTCCAGCAGCGCGTCGACCGCCTCGGCGTCACCGTTCACCACGTTGAACACCCCGTCCGGCAGGCCGGCCTCGACGAACAGTTCGGCCAGCAGCAGCGCCGCGCTCGGATCCTTCTCGCTCGGCTTGAGCACCACGGCGTTGCCGGCGGCCACCGCCACCGGTACGAACCACAGCGGCACCATCACCGGGAAGTTGAACGGGCTGATCACCGCCACCACCCCGAGGGGCTGCCGCAGGCTGTACGAGTCGACCTCGGTGGAGACGTTCTCGCTGAAACCGCCGCGCAGAGCCGAAGGAACGCCGCAGGCGTACTCGATGACCTCCAGGCCGCGCTGCACCTCCCCGGCGGCGTCCGCGAGAACCTTCCCGTGCTCAGCGGTGATCAGTTCGGCCAACTCGTCGCGGCGGGCGTTGACCAGTTCCCGGACGGCGAACAGCACCGCCGTCCGCTTCGCCAATGACGCGTCACGCCAGGTGCGGGCCGCACGCTCAGCCGACTGTACCGCCGCCGCGACGTCGTCCCCGCCCGCCAGCTCCACCTGGGCGGTACGCCTGCCGGTGGCCGGGTCGAAGACGTCGCCGTGCCGCGTCGAGGTGCCGCGGGAGCGCCTTCCGCCGACGAAGTGACCGATGACGTTCACGCGCTCGCCTCCCACACACCGCCACGGATCGCGTCGACCAGGATGGCCAGGCCCTCCCGGGCCTCCTCCTCGGTCAGGGTCAACGGCGGCCCCATCCGCACCACGTTGCCGTACAACCCGCCCTTGCCGGTCAGCAACCCACCCTCCCGGCACCTCTCGTGAACCCGGGAGGCCAGTGCCGCATCGGGTTCGCCGCTGCCCGGACGGACGAACTCGATGCCGAGCATCAGCCCCTTGCCGCGTACCTCGCCGACCCGGTCGAGGTCGGCGACTGCCGCGCGCAGGCCGTCGCCGAGGATCCGACCGACCCGTGCGGCGTTGGCCTGCAGGTCGTGCTCCAGCAGGTAATCCAGGACCGCATTGCCGGCGGCGGTGCAGAGCGGGTTGCCACCGAAGGTGGAGAAGCTGATGCCCTGCACCGACTCCAACACCTCCGCCCGGCCGACCACCCCGGCCAGCGAGAAGCCGTTGCCGACGCCCTTGGCGAAGGTGAGCAGGTCCGGGGTGACGCCGTGGGCCTGGTAACCCCAGAAGTGCTCACCGGTGCGCCCCCAGCCGGTCTGCACCTCGTCGGAGATCAATAGGATTCCGTGCTCGTCGAGCACCTTCTTCCACGCGGCGAACAGACCGTCGGGGCCGTGTACGAAACCACCGACGCCCTGGATCGGTTCGGCGATGAGGCAGGCCACGTCCCCGCTGGTCTGCGTGGCGAGCACCTCCTGCAGATCCTCCACCGCCGCGTCGATCCGATCCTCCTGTGGAATCCGGGCCAGCAGGCCACGCAGCCGTTCACCGGAGTGCAACCAGGCCACCTGGAGCGGGTTGATCGACGTCGCCGACCAGGTGCGGTTACCGGTCGCGCCCAACGTCGCGTACGTCCGGCCGTGGTAGCTGTTGCGGACCGCGAGGATCTGGTGCGAACGTCGGTGGTTCGTGGCGAACAGCAGAGCCGCCTCGTTGGCCTCGCTGCCGGAGGTGGTGAAGAAGACCCGGGCGTCGGGGATGCCGGACAGCCGCGCCACCTTCTCGGCCAGTTCGACCTGCTGACGGATCAGGTAGAGCGTCGAGGTGTGCACGATCCCGGTGGCGAGTTGCCGGTGCACCGCCTCGCGTACCTCGGCGATGTCGTAGCCGAGCGAGTTGGTCAGTACCCCACCGAAGAAGTCCAGGTAGGTGCGGCCCTGCGCGTCGGTGACCCGACGGCCTTCGCCACGGACGAGTTCGATCGGCTCGGCATAGTAGAGCGTCATCCAGGACGGAAGCACAGCCCGGTGCCGGGCCAGCAGGTCGTCGGCGGTCATCGTCGGCCCCTTCGGTCGCGTCCCCGAACGCTTTCACCACCGTCACTGTCGGACAAGTGCCAGACTGTCCGGCGATGCCCTGCGAACGTTGACAACGCGTCAACGCTTTCCGGCGCTATTCTGCGACATCGCCACGATTTCGGTGGCCAGACCGGTCGCTGCGTAGCGTTTTCCGACGCCGGCAGGGGCAGTGCGGTGCTGCGGCGGTCAGCGCCGACCGGCTGGATCTTCGCCGGTCGGCGCTGACGGGTCAGACAGGGGCGGTGACGCGGACGGCCTCGGCGAAAACCTCCGAGCGGTGTTCGAAGTTGCGGAAGCGGCCGTAGCTGGGTGCGGCGGGTGAGAGCAGCACGACTCCACCGGCCGGGGTCACCTGCCGGGCCAGTTGCACCGCCTCGGCGAGGTCGTCGACCAGCTCGGTGCGCACCTTCGGCAGCCCGTCGAGTGCCCCGACGATCCGCGGACCGCTGTCCGGGATACCGATCACGGTCATCTCCCGCTCGGCCAGGTGCTCGCGCAGCGGCGTGTAGTCGACCCCGCGGTCGTTACCCCCGACGATGACGGTCAACGGACGCCCGTCGTAGGCGTCGATGGCGTGAATTGCCGCGTACGGGCTGGTCGCCAACGTGTCGTCGACGAAGGTCAGGCCCGACGGGTCGGCGATCTCGGTGAGCCGGTGGGCCAGTCCCTGGAACTCGGCGACCGCCACGGCCAGGGCGTCTTTGCGGTCGACCAGGTCGATGCCCAGGGCATCGAGCACGGCCAGGGCCACGCAGAGGTTTCCCTCGTTGTGCCGGCCGACCAGCGGCAGCACCGTCCGAGGGAAGAGCGGCTGGTCGACCCGGTGGAACCAGGGCGTACCGTCCGGGCCGGTAGCGACGTTCACCGAATCGGCGGTGCCGGCGCGCACCGCCGCACGGTCGCCCAGCTCGAACGCCAGCCGCGGATCAGCGCCGTTGACCACCACCGTGCGCGGGCCGTACGCGAGCAGGTTGAGTTTGTCGCGGTAGTACTCCCGTTCGCCGCCGTGCGCGTCGAGGTGCTCGGGGAACAGGGCGGTGACCACCGCCAGCCGGGGCGAGTCGGTCAGGTCGCTGCACTGGTAGCTGGACAGCTCAAGGACATAGAGCTCCGCCTCCGGCAGGTCCAGCGTCGGTACGCCGATGTTGCCGCCGAAGACATTCGGCCGGTCCACCGCGGTCAACAGGTGACTGATCAGGCTGGACGTGGTGCTCTTGCCCTTGCTTCCGGTCACCGCGATGGTGCGCGCCGCATGGTCGGCCATCCACAGCGACGTGCCCTGGGTGACAGTCGCACCCTGACGACGCAACTCCAGCAGCCAGGGATGCGTCTGCGGCACACCCGGGGAGCGGACCACCACGTCGGCGGCGGCCAACCGGGCGAAACCCTCCTCCCCGGTGACGAGCGGCGCGGCCTCCGCCAGCGACCCTTCCCAGGGCAGGGTGAGGAAGTTCGCGCCGTCGTCGACGGCAACGAGGTCGGCCGGGCCGTGGGCAGCGATGGCCGTCACCGCAGCCCGACCCTCTCGGCCGGCACCCCAGACGGCGACTTTACGTCCGCGCAGGTCAGACAAGCGCACAGGCTCTCCTCGGGTACGACGGCGGCAGGGCACGGTCCACCCGTACCGGACGCGGCCGGACGAACCAGGGCCTAGTATGGCGTGTGCTCAACACGCAGCTGGCGCGGATGGACGCCTTCACCTTTCCGTCCTACTCGATCGACCTGTCCACCGGCGAGGCGTTGTTCGACTACGCCCTGACCGGACCTGCTGGTGAGCAGCGGTTCACCGAGGTGGTCACGTTGCCGGTACCGGCGGAGTCCCCGTCGGACGCCGCCGTGGCGGCGCTGGGTCGGGTGCTGGAGCTGCTGCACGTGGTGGCGGGGGTCAGCTACTACAAGACGGCCGCGCCGGGTCGACTGCTACTGCCGGCACCGCTCGGCCCGGCCGCCGTCGAGTTCGTCACGGCCGTCTACACCAAGGGCCTCGCCGAGTACGCGTACCGCAACCAACTGCCGCATGTGCTGGAGCTGAGCCCGCAGGTGCCCGACGGGCAGGTGCAGGAGGCGCCCGGGTACGACAGCTCCGACCGGCGCCCGCTGTCGGCGGTCGGCGGTGGCAAGGACTCGATCGTCAGCCTGGAGGCGCTGCGCCGGGCCGGCCTCGACCCGGTGCCCTTCTCGGTCAACCCGAACCATGTGATCAACGCGGTGAACGAGGCATCCGGGCTGGCTCCCCTCGCGGCCCGGCGACGCATCGACCCGGTGCTGTTCGAACTGAACGCGGCCGGGGCCCGCAACGGACACATCCCGGTCACCGCGATCAACTCGCTGATCGCGGTGGCCACCGCCGTACTGCACGGGCTGGGCCCGGTGGTGATGTCGAACGAACGCTCGGCGTCAGATCCGAACCTGATCTGGAACGGGCACGAGATCAACCACCAGTGGTCCAAGGGCGTCGAGGCCGAAGGAATGCTGCGGGCGGCGCTCGCCGAGCACGCCGGGCTGGCCGAACCGTACTTTTCTCTGCTTCGCCCGCTGTCGGAACTACACATCGCCCGGCTGTTCGCCGGCATCGACCGCTACGACGACGTGGTCACCAGCTGCAATGCCGCGTTCAAACTGCGCGACGCCAGCGCACGCTGGTGCCGAGCCTGCCCCAAGTGCCGGTTCGTCTTCCTGGCGCTGGCTCCCTTCATGTCCCGGGAGCGGATCACCGGCATCTTCGGCGGCGACCTGCTCGCCGACTCCACGCAGATTCCGGGCTACCGTGAACTTCTCGGCATCGATGGGCACAAGCCGTTCGAGTGTGTCGGCGAGGTGGAGGAATCGGTGGTCGCGCTGAGCCTGCTCGCCCGACAGGCCGACTGGCGCGACGCCCCGGTGGTGGCCGCCCTGGTCGCCGCCGTTCCCGAGGGGGCGTGGAGTACCGCCGCCACCTCCGACACCTTCACCCCCGCTGCCGCCAACCACCACATCCCCTCCACCTACCAGAAAACCCTACAAACCCTGACCTTCTGACCCCCAACCTCCCCCGACCAGTTACGGCAGTCGTTTCATGACTTCAGCGGCTTCTGTCAGCCGCCACAACTGCATGATCGGCGCAACCGGGCGGGTAGGGGATGTCAGGGAGTGCGGATGGCGTCGAGAGCGAGAAGGGCCACCTGGAGGGAGAGGCAGGCGTCGACCGAGTCGAGGTCGACGTCGAGGATCCGACCGATGCGGGCCAGCCGCTCGTAGAACGCCGGCCGGGAAAGATGGGCGGCAGTGGCTGCCGCCGACTTGTTGCGGCCCTGTTCCAGGTAGGCCCGCAGCGTGCCGAGCAACTGCTCCCGGGGATGCTGCGCCTCGTACGCCAGAAGCGGGCCGAGTTGCCGCTCGACGAAGGTCTGTACCCGGGGTTCGTCGCGCAGCAGGTGCAGCAGCCCGGCCAACCCGACGTGCGGCAGCCGGAAGATCGGCAGGTCTCGCCGGTCCCGGCGGGCCGCGTCAGCGACCTGACGGGCCTCGATCAGTGACCGGCGGGCCTCCCGCAGGCTGCCCACCCCGGAGCCCGCGGCGACCAGCAGCCCGGCACCGGGCGGGCGGGCCGAACTCGCCTTGTCGTCGGCGCGGCCGGACGGCTCGACGCGGCCCGGCACGTCGGGGCGGGACCGGCGCAGCGCAGCGGCGAAGGCGGACAGCGACCGCTCCTCCGCTGCCGCGTCCGGCAGGGCGAGCAGGACACCCACCGTCTGGTCGTCCACCGCACTTGTCAGCCCGGTCAGACCGGCCTCCCGTAGGGCCTGCCCGGCAGCCTCGGCGAGGTCACGCAACCGGGCCGGACCGGCGTCGGCGTTCTCGGGCGCCTCGCCGGGGTGTCCCGGTTCGATCAGCGGCCCGCTGCCCACTGGTCGGTGGCGGCGCGGCGTGTCCGTGTCGCCGTCGTCGCCCCGGTGGCGGACCACCACCCCGATGAGCTGACGTCGTTCCAGCACCACCCCCAGTGCCCGCGCCCGCAGGGCGACCTCGTCCACCGGCCGGGAATGGTCGAGCAGGGCGGTGAGCAGGGTTCGGTGCAGCTGACGTTCCAGACCTTCGGCGTCGCGTCGGATCAGTCGACCGAGCGCCAGCGTGGACGCCGCCCGTTCCACGAGGATCGTCAGTCGGGTCGGTGGTGTCGAGGACGGGCCGCCGTGCCCGGCCGGGGAGTGGGCCGGCACCGGTGCGGACCGCCCGCCGGCCGCCGCCAGTGGCTGCCCACCCGTCAGGTCACCGCCGGGCGGCCAGCGCAGCAGCAACCGGCCCCAGTCCTGACCACGGGCACCCACCATGGTGACCAGCCAGCCCCGATCCTGGTCGTACGCTGTGCGCCCTTCGGGTCGGATCCGCCGGGAATGCTGCTCCCACCCGTCCAGCAGCAGCTCGGCGCTCTCCCCCGCAGGGTCGTACGCCAGCACCTGGCGGGACAGGTTCTCCAACACCACAGGGCAACCGGACAGCTCGGCTGCCTGCCGGACCACCTCCCCGGCCTCGGCGCCCTCCACCGACAGCTCGGTGAACCGCTGGTGGATCTCCTCGGTGGCGCGCAGCTCGGTGAGTTGCGCGTCCACGATCAACGCGTGCACCGCCTCGGTGACCCGTACGAAGGGGGTGGCCCGACGCAGCTCCACCAACGGCAGACCGTGACGTTCGGCGGCGGCCACCATCACCCGGGGTACGCCGTCGAGATAGCGACGCCCCAGTTCGACGACCAGCCCGGAGACGCCGACGCCGGCAAGGTCCCCGATGAAGGCCCGCAACCCGGCGTCGTCGCCGGGCAGCCCGATACCGGTGGTGAGCACCAGCTCGCCCCCGCCGAGCAGGGTGGCGATGTCCGGCACCTCGGCGACGTGCACCCAACGCACCCGGCGGTCCAGCCCGACCTCCCCGGCTGCCAGGCGAGGCGCGCCGTGACGGACCGGATCCAGGGCAAGAACCTCACGCACGGTAGGGAACACCCGCGCCACGCTACCGTCCGTGACGCGCGTCGCGTGCTCGACGGTGCCTCTCCGGCTGCCAGGACCCGGTCGAGGCGGAAACCGGACGGGATGCGCCGCAGTCGGCGCGAGGCCACCGGCAGCAACTCAGAGTGGATCGTCGCGGCCCAGCTCCCAGCAGGCCACGGCGGTGGCGGCAGCGACGTTCAGCGAGTCGACGCCGCGTCGCATCGGGATCACCACCCGGACGTCGCTGCCTGCCATCGCCGCGCCGGTCAGCCCGGCGCCCTCGGCACCGAGCAGCAGCGCGGCCCGGGACCGCTGGGCCGGGTTCAGTCGCTGGACAGGTACCGCGTCCGGTGCCGGCGTCATCGCCAGCACGGTGAAACCGGCGGATCGGACGTCGGCCAGCGCGGTCGGCCACGGTTCCAGTTTCGCGTACGGCACAGCGAAGACCTCACCCATGCTCACCCGTACGCTGCGCCGGTAGAGCGGGTCGGCGCAGGTGGGCGAGAGCAGCACGGCGTCCACTCCCAGCCCTGCCACCGCCCGGAAGATCGCGCCCAGGTTCGTATGGTTGTTGACGTCTTCGAGGATCACCACGCGACCGGCGGTGGTGAGCACCTCACCGGCGGTCGGCAGCGGCTTGCGCCGGAACGAGGCGAGCACGCCCCGGTGTACGTGGAATCCGGTCGCCTCGTGCAGCACGTCGGGGGTGGCGGCGTACACCGGGGCGTCGCCGGTGTCGAGGTCGGCGAGTTGGTCGACCCGCTTCGCGTCGACGAGGAAGGACCGGGCCGGGTAGCCGGCCCGCAGGGCCCGCCGCAGCACAAGTTCCCCCTCGGCGATGAACAGTCCGTGCGGAGGCTCCCAGCGGGTGCGCAGCTCGACGTCGGTGAGCGCCCGGTAGTCGGCGATCCGCTCGTCGTCGGGCTCGGTGATCAGGTGGACGGGCACCCGCCGATTCTGCCGGACTCGCCGACGCGGGACGTCGCAGGTGCCGGCGGCGCACCGGACACCTACGACGTGATCGACTGGCGGGCGGGATGTCACTTCATGGCGGCGAGCTGGATCAGGTTGCCGCAGGTGTCGTCGAGCACGGCGGTGACCACCGGGCCCATATCGGTCGCCTCCTGGGTGAACTCGACGCCCAGTCCCTTGAGGCGTTCGACCTCGGCGTACACGTCGTCGACGGCGAACGAGGTGACCGGGATGCCGTCGGCGACCGGCGCCTGCTGGAACGGGCCGGTGGCCGGGTGGCCGGCCGGTTCCAGCAGCAGCTCGACGCCATCGGGGTCGGCCGGCGAGACGACGGTGAGCCAGCGGGCGTCCCCGGCGGGCAGGTCGGTCTTCTTGATGAACCCCAGCTTCTCCGTATAGAAGGCGAGTGCCTTGGCTTGGTCGTCGACGTACACGCTGGTGACGTGGATACGGATCACGAACTTGGTGCCTCTCGGTCGATGGGCCACCGCTGGAAGATCGAGCGCAGCGGGCTCGTGTCGAGGTGGTGGAACTTGTACCGACCTTCTCTTCGGGTGTGTACCAGGCCAGCTTGTTCCAGCACCGCGAGGTGCTGTGAGATCGCCTGGCGCGAGGAGGTCAGGTTGTGCCTCATGGCCAGTCGGCCGCAGATCTCGAAGAGCGTCTGACCGTCCCGGTCGACCAGCTCGTCGAGGATCGTGCGTCGCGTCGCGTCGCCGATGGCCTTGAACAGGTCACGGTCCGCGTCCACAGGCACAGTTATAGGCAAGCGAGCACTTGCATGTCAAGCGGGGCCGTCCCACCCGTGAGTCGCCCGACGACCTGTCCGAGCTCACGACCGCGCCACGCCACGGGTGCCGGTTTCGTCGTTGCGGGCACGGGAATGCCGGGCCACTGGCGTTCGCAGCCCGACCCGGAAGGCGTACCCGATGAGCGCAGACCACGTCGGCACCCACGTGTCGGCCGATCCGTGGCCGTTGCCCCGTGCGGCCAGCGTCGCGGACCACCTCGTGCAGCGGCTCGCCTGCTGGGGTGTCCGCCGCTACTTCGGCTTCCCCGGCGACGGCATCAACGGGATGACCTCCGCCCTGCAACGCACCAACGAGCAGGTGCAGTTCGTCCAGGTGCGGCACGAGGAGACCGCCGGGTTCGCCGCCTCGGCGCACGTCAAGTACGGCGGCGGACCGCTCGGCGCGGTACTCGTGACGAGCGGTCCGGGCGCCATCCACGCCCTCAACGGGCTCTACGACGCGAAGCTGGACCACCAGCCGGTGGTCGCCCTGGTCGGGCACACCGCGCTCACCGCCGAGGGCGGCGGCTACTACCAGGAGGTGGACCTGCTCGCCCTCTACAAGGACGTGGCGGCGGCGTTCCTCGCCCAGCTCGATCACCCCTCCCAGGTGGGCCATCTGGTCGACCGGGCGTGCCGGACCGCGCTGGCCCGGCGTACCGTCACCGCGCTGGTGCTGCCACTCGACGTGCAGGACCTGCCGGCGGTGCCTGACCCACCGCACGCGCACGGCTTCTACCACACCAGCAGCGTGCCGAGCAGCGGCCCGACCACGCCGCCGGAGGCGGAGATCCGGCACGCCGCGCAGGTGCTGGGCAGCGGTCAGCGGGTGGCCATGCTCGTCGGGCAGGGCGCGCTCGGCGCCAAGAACGAGGTCCGCGAGATCGCCCACCGCCTCGGGGCGGGAGTGGCGACGGCACTGCTCGGCTTCGCCACCGTGGATCACCGGGAACCCTGGGTGACCGGCGCCATCGGACTGCTCGGCACCCGGCCCAGCTGGCAGCTGATGAACCAGTGTGACCGGCTGCTGATCGTCGGCAGCAACATGCCGTACTCGGAGTATTATCCGTCACCCGGACAGGCACGCGCGGTGCAGATCGACCATGACGCCACCCAGCTCGGTCTGCGTTACCCGACGGAGGTCAACCTGACCGGTGACGCCGCGCCGACCCTCCGGGCGCTGCTGGCCGCACTCGGCCCGGGCCCGGGGCCGACCCGCTGGCGGGAGACCATCGCCGGGGCCACCGCCGCGTGGCGGCAGTCGCAGCGGGAGCTGGCCGAGCAGGACGCCGATCCGGTCAACCCGCAGTTGCTCTTCGCCAGCCTCGACGAGCGCCTGCCCGACGACGTGATGCTCGCCGTCGACTGTGGCACCACCACCGCCTGGTACGCCCGGCACCTCAAGGTGCGTCCGGGGATGCTGGCCAGCCTGTCGGGCACCCTGCTGTCGATGGGCGGTGCCATGCCGTACGCCCTGGCGGCCAAGTTCGCCCACCCGGACCGCCCGCTGGTCGCGCTGATCGGTGACGGGGCGATGCAGATGAACGGGGTCAACGAGCTGATCACGGTGGCGAAGTACTGGCAGGGCTGGACCGACCCACGGTTCGTGGTGCTGGTGCTAAACAACCGGCAGTTGGCCTTCGTCAGCTGGGAACAGCGTTCGACCGAGGGGACCCCGATGTTCCCCGACAGTCAACAGGTACCCGACATCGCCTACCACCGCTGGGCCGAGGTGCTGGGACTACGCGGCGAACTCGTCGACCGTCCCGACCAGGTGGCCGATGTGTGGGACCGGGCGCTGCGCGCCGACCGCCCGACGGTCATCAACGCGCTAGTCGACCCCGCCGAGCTGATGATGCCTCCGCACTTCACCGCCGAGCAGGCCCGTAACACCGCCGCCGCGGTACTACGTGGCGACAGCGACCGGGCCGGCATCATCCGCCGCAGCGTCCCCAGCGTCGTGGCCACCTACCGCCCCCGCCGCTGACCCGCACCTGCGGCGGGTCAGCCCCGGCGGTTCTGGAGCCAGCGGCGGAGGTCGGACAGAGGGTCTTCCTCCTCGGTGCGACGCGGTTCGGTGCGCGGTTCTCGTTCGACCGGGCGTCGGGGGGTGCCGACCAGCTCCGGGCTGGGCGGGGTGAACGCCTGTTCCGGCTGGCCCTCGACGGCCGTGCCGATGATCCTGGCGACCGCGTCGATCACCCGGGCCTGCACGGCGGCGCCGACGGGGTCGCTCGGATCGTCCGGGTTGGCGGCGATGCCGGCCACCGCGACCTGCGGGGTGTACCCGACGAAGCTCTCCGTGGCGGCCTGGTCGGAGCTGCCGGTCTTGCCGGCCACGGGACGCCCGTCGAGGATCCGGTTCACGGCGGTGGCGGTGCCGCCGTTGCACTGCCCGAAGGCGGACTGCTGGCCCACCGGGCAGCGTGCCGCGTCGGTGGCGGCTCGGGCCACGTCGGCGTCGAGCACCTGCCGGCAGGACGGGTCACCGACCGCCAGCTGTCGTCCGTCGGGCGCTGTCACCGACACCACCGGAAGCAGCGTGCAGTACGTCCCCTCGGCCGCCACGGTGGCGTACGCGTTGGCCAGGTCCAGAGGGGTGGTGGCGGCCACTCCGAGGGTGAACGCGCCCCAGTCGGCCGCGTCGTTCTCGGCGAAGGCCGCGTCGTTCTCGGCGCGGAAGGTGATGCCCAGCCGCTGGGCCATCTCGACCACCTTCTCGGGACCGACCTGCTCGGCCAACCAGACGAAGTAGGTGTTCACCGAACGACCGAAGCCGTCCCACATCATCCGGTAGCCGTCCATCCACTCCGGGTTGGCGTTGGCTGGACACCAGCGGCCGTAGCAGCTGCTGTCCCCGTCCGCCGGGTAGCGGGTGGGTAGCCGGCTGGGCGCGTCGAAGCCGGTGGACAGGGTACGCCCTGACTCCAGCGCGGCGAGCATGGTGAACAACTTGAAGGTGGAGCCCGCCTGGTAGCCGGCGACGTCGACGCCGCCGGAGATCAACGGGTTGACGGTGTTCGGGTAGTTGACCTGCCCGTCGGGGTTGCCTTCGAGGCTGTAGTGCCGGTTGACAGCCATCCCCAGGATCCGACCGGTGCCGGGCTCGACGGCGGCGATCGGCACCGCGTGCGGGTTGTCGTACCCGTAGATGCTCGTGGCCTCGCGCTGCGCGGTGGCCTGGATCTCCGGGTCGAGCGTGGTGACCACGGTGTAGCCGCCGCGTCGTAGCGCCTGCTCCCGCTCGGCGACGGTCTCGCCGAACTCCGGCTGGGTGGTCCACCAGCGGCGCAAGTAGTCGCAGAAAAAGCCCCACCCGTCGCGCCCGCTGGCGGTGGCGGCGCAACCGTTCGCCTGCTCGCTCGGGACCAGGGTCAACTCCTCCGACCGCGCTTCGGCGGCCTGCTCGGAGGTGATCGCCCCGGTCTCGACCATGGAGTCCAGTACGTATCCCCGCCGCTCCAGCGCCGCGTCGGCGTCACCGTCGATCGGGCTGTACGCCTCCGGCGACTGCACCAGACCGGCGAGCAGCGCCGCCTCGGCGAGGGTCAGGTCTGCCGGCGCCTTGGAGAAGTAGCGCTGGCTGGCGGCAGCCACTCCGTACGCCCCGGAGCCGAAGTACGCGATGTTCAGGTAACGGTTCAGAATCTCGTCCTTGTCGAGACGTTCTTCCAGCGCGTTGGCGTACCGGATCTCCTGGAGCTTGCGCCCGATCGTCGGCTCGGTGGCCGCGGCCCGTTCCTCCGCGCTGCGACTCGGGTCGGTCTTGAGCACGTTGCGTACGTACTGCATGGTGAGCGTCGAGCCGCCCTGGCCGGTGCCCTCGGTGACGTTGCTGACCACCGCACGCAGCATGCCGCGCAGGTCGACCCCGCCGTGATCGTAGAAGCGCCGGTCCTCGGCTGCCACGATTGCTTCGCGCATCACCGGGGCGATCTCCGCCAACGGCACATCGGTGCGGTTGACGTCGTAGAAGGTGGTGATCAACGTCTTGCCGTCGTTGGCGTAGAGGTAGGACCGCTGCGGGGTGGCCGGGGTCCGCAACGCGTCGGGCAGCGCGGCGTAGTGGCCGAGTGCCGTCTTCGCGGCGAACCCGAGCAGCAGGTTGCCCGGCAGCACAGCGACCGCCAGGACCAGACCGGCGAGTGCGCCGGTCAGCACGACGGTGAACAGCCGCGACAGCGGCGTAGGGGTGGCCATGGTCACCAGGATTGCCACGAAAGCCGCCTTCCGGCCAACACAATTGGCCAGTTGTCAGGCAATTCACCGCCATTTGCCAGCTGCTGCTGTGCTGGCCGACGGCGAATAGCTGGAATGAACCCGATAGCCGGCATCCGGCGCATCCGGTGTATGGACAGTCCAACGAGTCCACCCTGTCGGCAACCCGACAGCCGGCAGTCGACGGCCCGGCCCGGCGCCCGCCGACCGTTCCGTGCCCGCGCTACGAGTGGTCCGGGCCGCAGGGTGGTACGGAGTTCCTCAGGCGGTTCCGAGCGGGCCCGCGCCACCAGGTCCCGCCGGAGCAGCCGGACCAGCGGTGGCGACGCTGGCACTTGTGGCGTCGCGGAGGATCTCCCGGGGCAGCAGGCGACCCGAGCGGTAGCAGATGCCGATGCCAGAGATCAACGCGAAGATCGCCCCGAAGGTCTGCAGCGAGCCGATCAACGCGCCACCAAGTCCGAGCAGCGGGCTCGCGATCAT
The DNA here is from genome assembly GCF_012726175.1 of Micromonospora sp. HNM0581. Taxonomy (GTDB): domain Bacteria; phylum Actinomycetota; class Actinomycetes; order Mycobacteriales; family Micromonosporaceae; genus Micromonospora. The sequence continues at coordinate 354,804 of NZ_JAASAD010000002.1, read as the reverse complement.
CAACATCACCCCGTCCCCGATGCTGAACATCCCCGAACGGGCCACCGCCCACCCGGTCAGCAGCCAACCGGCGCTGTAGCAGGTGGCACCGACGAGTACCAGCGACCTGGCGGTGGTGCCGAAGACCGGAGTCTGCTCGGACAGCCCGGCGAACGGCAGCATCAGCACCGTACCGGCGATGCTGACCAGCACGCCGGCCACGGCCGCGTGCCGGCTCCGGGTCGCGGCGAGCAGACCGGCAAGGCCGAGCAGGGCCAGCAGGCCGAGCCAGACCGCGGCGACCCATCCGATCAGATACAACGCGCGGCCGTCAGCCGGGTACGGATCGTTGCCCACCCCGCCGTCGCTCGCCATCGCCACCGCACCGTAGAGGATCGCGTACGCCGGTAGCAGCCAGACCGCGGCCCGCGCCAGCCGCCGCAGCGACCAGGCCCAACTGGCGTTGGTGGCGGGTCCCGGTGGCACCGGCTCGTCGATGAAGGGCAGGACGCCGAACCCCCCGCCGGTACGCCGGGTCCCGATCGGCCCTTTCGGATCGTGGACGCCGGCCGCCTCCGGCGTCGACCACAGCCGCCGCACCGGCTCCATGAGTCACCTCGCTCACCCGCAGGCGGTGCCGGGACACGTCGAGGTGTCCCGGTGCCTGGTCACCACCCGCACTAGGACCGATGGTCGCAGGCGCCACACCAGCTCATGAGCGTTTTTCGCATTTGACGTCGCGTCCGGGCCAAACAATCAAAACCGCCCCTGCAACAGCCGACCAGGCCAGGAGCCGGCCCCGAACGCCGAACCGGCCCGGACCGCTGCGAGCGGTCCGGGCCGGTTCCGGATCGGATCAGCCGCGCTCGCGTTGATCCGAGGTGTCGTTGAGCAACGCGCCCGCAGAGACCGGCTCCGGCGCCGGCAACCCCTGCGGGCTGTTGCCGCCGGTGGCCTGCGCCTCGGCCACGCGTACCTCGTCGTGGATCTGCTGGGCCGCCGCCGCGGCGGCCTGCGCGGCCTCCGCCGCCTCCCGCTCGACGGCGCTGGCGTCGTCGGAGGCCTCCTTGCTCGGCGCGTCACCGACCATCTGGCCCAGGCCACCGAGTGCGCCGCCCATACCCTCCAGTGCCTTGGTCAGCTCGGTCGGCACGATCCACACCTTGTTGGCCGTGCCGTTGGCGATCTGCGGCAGAGCCTGCAGATACTGGTACGCGAGCACCTTCTGGCTCGGATTGGCCTGGTGGATGGCGTCGAAAACGGTACGAATCGCCTTCGCCTGACCCTCGGCCTGCAGGATGCGCGCCTGCCGGTCACCGTCGGCCCGCAGCACCGCCGCCTGCTTCTCACCCTCCGCAGACAGGATCTGCGACTGCTTGTGACCCTCGGCATTGAGGATCGCAGCCCGGCGGTCCCGCTCGGCCCGCATCTGCTTCTCCATCGAGTCACGGATGCTCGGCGGCGGCTCGATGGCCTTGATCTCCACCCGGGTCACCTTGATGCCCCAGCGGCCGGTGGTCTCGTCCAGCACGCCGGAGAGATGCCGGTTGATTTCCTCCCTGCTGGTCAGCGCCCGCTCCAGATCCAGGGAACCGATGACGTTACGCAGCGTGGTGACGGTCAGCTGTTCGATCGCCTGGAGAAAATTGGAGATCTCGTAGGTGGCCCGGACGGAGTCCACCACCTTGAAGTATAGAACGGTGTCGATCGAGACGACCAGGTTGTCCGAGGTGATCACCGGCTGCGGCGGGAAGCTGACCACCTGCTCGCGCATGTCGACCTTGGTACGCACCGCGTCGACGAACGGTACGAGAATGTTCAAGCCAGGATTCAACGTGCGCTTGTACCGACCGAGCCGCTCGACGACGTCCTGACGCTGCTGCGGCACGATCCGCACCGACTTGGCCAGGGTGACCACCGCGATCAGCGCCACTGCTATCAGCAGGACGGGAACTACGACTTCCATCCGCTCACCTTTCCGCTTCGGGTAACTCACCGGGAGTGGTGACGTCCCGCCAGACCAGGGCTACCGCTCCCTTGACCTGGATAACCTGCACCCGCTCGCCGGGTGCGAAAACCTGGGTGGCGTCGTAGGCGCGAGCGCTCCACACCTCGCCGTCGATCTTCACCATGCCCTGGTCGGCGTCCACCTGCTCCAACACCAGGGCGGTCGAGCCCTCGATCGCCTCCAGCCCGAAGGTGGCGTCGCCGCTGTCGGAGCTGGTCTGTTTGTGTCGCTGGATGACCGGCCGCGCGGCGAAGACGGTGAGCGCGGAGACAACCGCGAAGACGACCGCCTGCACAGCCACCGGGGCCCCGAGCGCGGCAGCGCCCGCGGCAGCGAACGCACCGACCGCAAACATGATCAGAAACAGGGTCGCCGTGAAGATCTCGGCGACCGCCAGCACCACACCCAGCACGATCCACAGCACGGCATCCACGTAACGATCGTGACATGTCCGCGCACGCGTCATCGAACTGTCATGATCTCAGAGCCGCGACCACCAGCACTGCGACGACAATTCATGCCCCCGCGTCCGGAACCGTCCGGCCACCGCCGACACGCCCGACCGGCACGTCACCTCGCAGTGGAGCGGACCACCACCGTCTGCGGCGTCGGCGACTCCCGGGACAGGCGGCGCACCGCAGTATTGAGCACCGCGATCAGTGGTACCGCGACGAGCGCACCGACGATGCCCTCCAGCACCACTCCGGCGGTCACCGCCAGCACCACCGGCAACGGGTGCAGCGCCACCGCCCTCCCCATGATCCACGGTTGCAGGACGTTGCCCTCCACCTGCTGCACCACGATCACCGCGCCGAGGATGATCAGCGCGGTGACCCAGCCGCCGTCGACCAGAGCCACCAGGGCAGCGACCGCGCCGGACAGCGTCGCGCCGACGATCGGGATGAACGCGCCGAGAAACACCAGCGCCGTCAACGGGAAGGCGAACGGCACATCGAGCAGCACCAGGGCGATCCCGATGCCCACCGCGTCGATGAACGCCACCAGCACCGTGGCGCGTACGTAGGCGACCAGGGTCCGCCAGGAGGCACGCCCGGCGTCGTCGACCCGCCAGCGAGCGGCGGCCGGAAACGTCCCGACCAGGAAACGCCAGATCCGGTCGCCGTCGCGCAGGAAGAAGAACAGGGCGAACAGGACCAGAAGTGCACCGGTGAACACCTCCACCACGGTGCCGGCGGTGGCGATCGCATTGCTCGTCAGCGCCTGCGAATTCTCGTTGATCCAGTTCTGCCCGGCCTCGACGTACTGGTCGAGTTGTCCGTCGGAGAGATTGAGCGGCCCGTCACGCAGCCAGTCCTGGATCTGCCCGATGCCGGCAGCGGCGCTGGCACTGAGCTCGGGCAGGCCGGCGATGAACTCGTCGACCACCAGGGTCAGGGTGCCGACCACCGCGGCCAGCCCACCGATCAGCACCACGGCGGTGGCCAGCGTACGCGGGAACCTGGCGCGCAACAGCCACCCGACAGCCGGGGCCAGCAGGGCGGCGAGCAGCAGGGCCACGAGCAACGGGACGATGACGACGCGGACGGCGCCGAAGATCCGCAACAACGCCCAGCCGACGATCCCGACGACGAGCAGCCGCCATGACCAGGCGGCGGCGATGCGCAGACCTCTCGGCACGTCAGCGTCGTCCCGACTCACGGTGGAGGCGGAACTGTCCGCCGTCGGCGCCACCGGTTCGGCGACGAACCGTTCCTGTTCGGCCGTCCACTCGTCGCGTCGCGCCTTCTCCCGTTCACGAGCGATACGCGCCGACTCCCGTCCTGCCGCGTACGCCTCACGCAACCGCTGTCGCAGTTGCCCCAACCGGCTCACGTGCGTACCCCCAGGGGGTGGTAGGGATCAGGCCGTTCACGGTAGCCGTCGACGACCCCGCCGGTGGGTCCGGGCGAGTCAGTCCGGCTCGGTCACGAAGTCGATGAGCCGCTCCATCGCGTTGATCAACGGTGTCTCCACGTCGGCGAAGCTGTCCACCCGGGACAGGATCCGTCGCCACATGTCGGCCGGTTCGGCGACCCCGAGCGCGGCGCAGACGCCCTCCTTCCACGGCTGTCCTGGTGGCACCACCGGCCACGCCGCGATGCCCACCGCAGCGGGTTTCACCGCCTGCCACACGTCGACGTAGGGGTGACCGGTGACCAGGACGTGCGGCGAGTCGACCCGGGCCACGATCCGGCTCTCCTTGGAGCCGGGGACAAGGTGGTCGACAAGCACACCGAGTCGGCGACCCGGGCCGGGACCGAAGTCGCGTACCTCGGTGTCGAGGGCGTCGATACCGGACAACGGCTGCACCACCACGCCTTCGATGCGCAGGTCGTCGCCCCAGATCCGCTCGACCAGGGCAGCGTCGTGCACACCCTCGACCCAGATCCGGCTGGCCCGGGCCACCCGGGCGCGTACCCCCTCCACCGCGACCGACCCTGACGCGGTACGCCGCCGCGCCGCCGGCACCGACGGCCGAGTGGGACGGCGTAGGGTGACCGGGCGGCCGTCGAGCAGGAACGCCGCCGGCAGCAGCGGAAAGTTGCGCCGCCGACCGTGCCGGTCTTCCAGCACCACCGCGCCGGATTCGAAGCCGACGACCGCCCCGCAGAAACCGGATTCGGCGTCCTCGACGACAAGGTCCGCTTCGGCGTCGACCTCCGGGGTGACCTTTCGTCGCCGCCAGTCCCCCGCCAACACGTCCTCGCCGTACCGCCGCCCCATCCCGCCACGCTAGACCCGCCGCTGCCACGCCCGGGACCCGACACACCCCGCCCCTTCCTTCCGATCGCGATCATGCAGACGTGGCAAATGACAAAAGTCGTGAAGATGAGCCAATCGCCCACCACACCTGCATGATCGGCGCGGCAGGGAGGCGGCGGCGCGGCAGTCGAGACACGGACGGGCGTCACCACGTACTCTTTCGGCATGTCCACCCCCGCTGCGGGTGCGGCCATCCTCGCGCCGCGCCGGTCGAGCCGGTTCGTTGCCTGGGTGCGCGCATGGCGCGCCGGGCTGGTGCCCTTCGACGAGGTCGCCGACGCGGTCGCCGGCACCGAGGAACATCTCGTCGCCGACGCCCCGGGCACCTGGAAGGACGTGTCGCTGCGGGAGGCGCTGCCCACCCTGGCGAAACTCTCGCCGGATGAGATCCGGCTGGTGCTACCGGCGCCGGGTGATCCACGTGGCCTACCCGGCCCGGGTGACTTCGCCGGTGCCGCGCTACTCGCCGGCGAGGCCGTGATAGCCGGCGCGCTGGGGCTGATCCCCGAGGTACGCGTACACACCTCCGGTTCCGGCGACACCTTCGAGACGGTGCTCTGGCGAACGCACCCGCTGCCGGCGGACGCCCCCGCCGCCTGCCTCACCCTGCCAGGTGCAGCCGAAGCGGAGGCTGAGCTGGCCGCCGCCCTGGCCGACACCACCGCCGCACTCACCCGCCTCGACGTGGCCCAGTGGCGTCCGGAGTTGGCCGGTGCCCTGGAGGCGTTGCGTCGCCCCGACGGCACCACCGACCTGCCTCCCGGTTTCGATCCGCGCTCCCGCCGGCTGTTCGCCCGCGCCGCCGTGCTCGACCGGGTCCTCGCCTTGGCCGGGCACGCGGCACCCGGCGGCGCGGTCAACAACTACGAGGCCCAGCAGCGCGACGCCGCGCTGCGCCCGCTCACCGCCGCCTGCCGCCAGGCCCTCGTCGCCGCCTGCAACGCCCCCCTGCGTCCCTGACCCACGCCACCCTCGCCCCGGTGCTGACCGAGTTCCTGGGCCGTGACCCGGCACGCCAGTGACCGGGTGCCGACTCAGACCTCGTCGATCAGGTCGGCGACGGAGTTGACGATCCGGGACGGGCGGTACGGGTAGCGTTCCGCCTCCGCCCGGGAGCTGATCCCGGTCAGCACCAGGATGGTCTCCAGCCCGGCCTCCAGGCCGCAGAGGATGTCGGTGTCCATCCGGTCACCGATCATCGCGGTGCTCTCCGAGTGTGCGTTTATCGTGTTCAGGGCTGACCGCATCATCATCGGATTGGGCTTGCCGACGAAGTACGGCTCCACCCCGGTGGCTTTCGAGATCATCGCAGCCACCGAACCGGCGGCCGGCAGGGCGCCCTCCACCGAGGGCCCGGTGGCGTCGGGATTGGTGCAGATGAACCGCGCCCCGTCGTTGATCAATCGGACCGCCTTGGTGATCGCCTCGAAGCTGTAGGTGCGGGTCTCCCCCAGCACCACGTAGTCCGGGGCGAAGTCGCTCAGTACGTAGCCCACCGCGTGCAGGGCGGTGGTCAGCCCGGCCTCCCCGATGACGTACGCCGTCCCACCCGGCCGCTGGTCGGCCAGGAACTGGGCGGTGGCCAGCGCGGACGACCAGATCGCCTGCTCCGGCACGTCCAGCCCCATCCGGGCCAGCCGGGCCTGGAGGTCACGCGGTGTGTAGATGGAGTTGTTCGTGAGCACCAGGAAGGGCCTACCGGACTCACGCAGCCGCTTGACGAACTCGGGCGCGCCCGGCACCGGCTGTCCCTCGTGTACCAGCACCCCGTCCATGTCGGTGAGCCAGCTCTCGACAGGCCTACGGTCCTGCATGATCATCCCCAGGGTGTCGTCGGGTTCGCCGCGGCGTCAGGACGGACGGCGGAGCGGGACACAGCAGACCGTGGGACAGGTGTCCCACATCGGCAGCTGACCGAGACGACGACGCAGCCCCGCCCCATCCGGATCGATCCGTTCACGCACCAACTCCCGCACCATCGTGACGTAGCGGGGATCGTGGCCGGGAGTGCCGGCGCGGACGAAGTCGACACCGAGCCGGTTGGCCGTGTCCAACGCCTCGGTGTCGAGGTCCCACACCACCTCGAGATGGTCGGAGACGAAGCCGATCGGGCTGACCACCACTGCGGTCACCCCCTGTTCGGCGAGCGTCTCCAGGTGGTCGTTGACGTCGGGCTCCAGCCACGGCACGTGGGGTGGGCCGGACCGGCTCTGCCAGACCAGGTCGTACGGCAGGTCCGGGGCTGCCGCCGCGTGCACCAGCCGCGCCGTCTCGGCGAGTTGGGCGGTGTACCGGCCGCCGTGTGGGCCGGCGCTGTCGGCTGCCGAGATCGGCACCGAGTGGGCGGTGAAGACCAGCCGGGTGCTGTCCCGCCGCGCCGGGTCGAGCTGGGCCAGCGCGGCGCGTACCGCATCGGCGTGCGGCTCGACGAAGCCCGGGTGATCCCAGAACTGGCGCAGCTTCTCGATCACCGGCGCGTCGGGACCGACCGCCGCCCGAGCGGCGGTGATGTCCTCCTGGTACTGCCGGCACGAGGAGTACCCGCCGAAGGCGCTGGTGACGAAGGCCAGCGCCCGCCGTACTCCGTCGTCGCGCATCTGGGCCACCGTGTCGGCGAGCATCGGGGCCCAGTTCCGGTTGCCCCAGTAGACCGGCAGGTCGAGCCCGTTGGCGGCGAAGTCGGTACGGAGGGCCGCCAACAGGTCGCGACACTGCTGGTTGATCGGGGAGATTCCGCCGAAGTGCTGGTAGTGCTCGGCGACCTCGGCCAGCCGCTCCGGCGGGACACCGCGCCCCCGGGTCACGTTCTGCAGGAACGGCATCACGTCGTCGGGCCCTTCCGGGCCACCGAAGGACACCAGCACCACCGCGTCGTACGTCATGGGCCCATTCTTGCCGGTGGCCTGCGGCATCCCGGCAACGCCCCCGGGTAGCCGGGCAGTTACGCCCCTGCTGTACCTCAGGTGTCAGGAAGGTGCCCTTCCTGACACCTCAGGCGCCGACTGCGTGGTAGCCGCCGTCGACGTGCACGATCTCGCCGGTGGTCGCCGGGAACCAGTCCGACAGCAGAGCGAGGCAGGCTCGCGCGGCTGGTTCCTGGTCGGTGAGGTCCCAACCCAGCGGGGCGCGTTCGGCCCAGGCCTCCTCGAACTGTTCGAAGCCGGGGATGGACTTCGCGGCCATGGTGCGCAGCGGACCGGCTGCCACCAGGTTGCTGCGGATGCCCTGCCGGCCCAGGTGCAGGGCGAGGTAGCGGGATGCGGACTCCAGCCCGGCCTTGGCCACGCCCATCCAGTCGTACACCGGCCACGCCTGGGTGGCGTCGAAGGTGAGGCCGACCACCGAGCCGCCCGGCGACATCAGCGGCAGCGCCGCGACGGCCAGGGATTTGTAGGAGTACGTCGAGACGTGCAGCGCCGTCGACACGTCCTCCCAGGAAGCGTCGAGGAACCCGCCACCGAGGCAGGTCTGCGGGGCGAATCCGATCGAGTGGACCAGGCCGTCCAGACCGTCGACGTGCTCGCGGACCCTGTCGGCCAGACCGGCGAGGTGCTCGGGGTCGGTCACGTCCATTTCGATGACGGGTGCCGGCTCGGGCAGCCGCTTGGCGATCCGTTGTACGAGCGACAGTCGGCCGTACCCGGTGAGCACGACCTGCGCGCCGTTCTCCTGGGCGAGTTTGGCCACCGAGAAGGCGATCGAGGCGTCGGTGATGACGCCGGTGACGAGCAGCCGCTTACCGGCCAGCAGTCCGGACATTTCTTGTTCCTCCGTGCTCGGGATTCAGTGGCCCATGCCCAGGCCACCGTCGACCGGGATCACCGCGCCGGAGACGTACCCGGCGCCGTTGCCGGCCAGCCAGGTGACCACCGCCGCCACTTCGTCCGGGCCGGCCATCCGGCCGGCCGGGATCGACGAGAGGATCTCGGCCTTGCGCTGGTCGGTGAGCCCTGCGGTCATGTCGGTCTCGATGAAGCCCGGCGCGACCACGTTGGCGGTGATGTTCCGGCCGCCCAGTTCCCGGGTGACCGAGCGGGCCACCCCGACCAGACCGGCCTTGCTGGCCGCGTAGTTGACCTGGCCCGCGCCGCCGGACAGGCCGACCACCGAGGAGACGAAGATCATGCGCCCCCACCGGGCCCGCAGCATCTTCCCGCAGGCCCGTTTGGCGCAGCGGTACGCCCCGGTCAAGTTGGTGTCCAGCACCCTGGTGAACTGGTCCTCGGACATGCGCAGCAGCAGCGTGTCGTCGGTGATGCCCGCGTTGGCGACGAGCACCTCCACCGGCCCCAGCTCCGCCTCGACGGCCGTGAAGGCCGCGTCGACGGACTCGCTGTCGGTGATGTCGCATCGTACGCCGAACAGGCCATCCGGAGCCCCGCTGCCCCGATGGGTGACGGCCACCCGGTCCCCCTGCTTGGCGAAGGCCTGGGCAATGGCCAGACCGATCCCCCGGTTGCCTCCGGTGACCAGCACTGTTCGCGACACGATGCGTCCCCTCCCAAAGATCGCTGCGGCTTGGAGACTAGGCGTTACCGCACGGTAATCACTAACCCGCCGCACGTCACCGGACCACCACTGCACGGATGGCCACGTTTTCTCCCGCACGGTGGGGCCGATGAACGACGTGGACCGATACCCGAACACGGTTCGCTCACCGGCGTCCGAGGGCACACCGTCCGGGTGTACGATCATCCACGTTTGCGGGTCGTATCGCGGCCCCCGTCGCCCCGGAATCCGACCACAGGAGGTGATCGCTGTGCCAGATGGCGATCCTCCCAGTCGTGGCCGGGCCGACCGCCAGTCACGCTGAGCCCCGCTCCGCCTTGGCTGGCCCGCTCCTCCGCACACCCGCCCCGACGCCCGGCATCGCGAGCCGTGGCGGCGAACCGGTCGGGTGACACCGGAAGCAGCCCGGTCACGACTTCACGTGCGCGCGTCCTGATCCACCCTTTCGCGGTCCGCTCTGCCCGGGCCGCCGAGTCGCCACGTCGGAGCTGTCATGAGCCGCTACGTCGCCCCGCTGGGCTTCACCCTCGCCGCCGTCTGGGTGGCCGTCCTGTTCGTCCTGGCCAGTGGCAACCATTGACCCGACGGCCGGCACGGCACCATCGCCCCGGATCAGATCATGCGGGAGGACCAGACCAGGCTGGACGCACCTGCGCACAGGGCCAGTAGCAGGGCGATGCCGGCGTACCACTGGGTGATCTCCCTCGGTTCGGTACGGAACCCGATCGAGCTGCCCATGTCCTGGTACACCTGCTTCAGCTCGCTCACCGTCGCCGCTTCGTAGAAGAACCCTTCGGTGCTTTCGGCCAACTCGGCCAGGGCGAGCCGGTCCACCGGCACCCGCTGCAACTGGCCGCCGATGTCGACATGACCGGAGTCGGTGCCGAAGGCGATGGTGGAGACCGGCACGTTCGCCGCCTGGGCGGCGGCCGCCGCCTCCTCCACCGACCGTCCGGCCGTGCGGAACCCGTCGGAGAGCAGCACGATCCGGGCCGGGGGGATACCGGAGGCGCCATCGGCCGGCACCGACCGGATAGCCTCCAGACAGGTGAACACCGCCTCGCCGGTGGCCGTCGCCTCGGCCAGCACCAGTCCGTCGATGGCACCTGTCACCGCCGGACGGTCCTTGGTCGGCGGCACCAGAACGTTCGCCGACTTCGCGAACGAGACCAACCCCACGTTGTACGTCTCCGGCAGCTCCGCCACGAACTGCATGGCCGCCTCCTGGGCCGCCTCCAGCCGGTTCGGTGGTACGTCGTCGGCCTGCATGGACAGCGACACGTCGATGGCCAGCATGATGGTGGCCCGCTCCAGCGGCTCACGGGTGTCGACCGCGGGCCGGGCCAGCGCACCGGCCAGCACCAGCAGGGCCAGCAGGAAAGCGGTGGCCGGTAGGTGCCGGCGCCAGCCGAGTCCCTTCGGCGCCACGGTTCGCAGCAGGTCCACGTTGGTGAACCGCAGCGCGTAGTCGCGCCGACGCAGTTGCCGCCAGACGTAGAGCGCGGCGAGGGCGAGCACCGGCAGCACGGCCAGCAGCCACCACGGTTGCAGCAGTCGAATCATCGTGTCGTTCCTCGGGTCCGGGCGTGCCGCTGGCCGGCCACGAAGCGCACCACGTCCAGCAGCCAGTCTCGGTCGGTACGCAGACGCAGATGGGCGGCGCCGGCGGCCCGCAGCGCAGCGGAGATCTCCGCCCGCTGGGCGGCGGCAGCCGCCGCGTAGCGGTGTCGCAGGCTCGGGTCGGCGGTCTGCACCTCGTGCAGTTCGCCGGTCTCCGGGTCGACCACCGGGAGCACCCCGACGTCGGGCAGTTCCAGCTCCCGCGGATCGACCACCTCGATCGCCAGCAGGTCCTGACGTACCCGCAGCTTGCGCAGCGGACGCGCCCACTGGTCCGGCGGGGCGAGGAAGTCGGAAATGACCACGGCGACGCCGCGCCGCCGGGGCGGCCGGTTGAGCATGTCTACGAGCGCCCCCAGGTCACCGCGCCCGGGCCGGATCTCGGTGCCGGCGATGGCGCGCAGCATGCCCTGAGCCTCCTTCCGCCCGGACCGGGCGGGCAGTCGGACGAGCCGCCCCGGTTCCGCCGGCACGGCTGCGCCGCGCCGGCTGCGCCGCGACACGGGCAGATCCGCACCACTGCCCACCACCGCGCCGATCCGGTTGCCGCCCCGCACCGTCAGGTGCGTGATGGCCGCGGCTGCCGCGATCACCACGTCCCGTTTGAGCCACCGGCCGGTGCCGAAGTCCAGGCTCGCCGACAGATCCACCGCCAGCCACGTCTCCAGCTCACGGTCGGCCACGGTACGCCGCACGTGCGGGGTGGTTGTTCGGGCGGTCACCGGCCAGTCCATTCGGCGCACGTCGTCACCGGGGCGATACTCGCGCGACTCGCCGGCCTCACTGCCTGGACCGGGCAGCAGACCCGCGTAGTCACCCTGCAGCAGCCCGTCGAGTTTCCGGGTCACCAGCAGTTGCAGCCGGGACAGCACGGCACCGGTTCGGTTGGTGCCCGCCGCGTGGTCCGGCTGACCAGGTCGAGGGGTGGTCGAGGTCACGGCCGCTGCCCAGGCCACCCCGAGGTAGGTGCCACCGCCCCGACAGGCGGGGTGGCCTGCTGCCGAGGCGCCACCGACGGAAGCGGGATGGTAGACATCACCCGGTGCACAACGTGGTCAGCCGGTACGTCGTCGGCGAGCGCGTCGTAGCTGAGCACCAGCCGGTGCCGCAGAATGTCAGGGGCGATGTCCTGCACGTCCTGCGGCAGGGCGTAGTCGCGCCCGCGCAGCAGGGCCAACGCCCGGGTGGCCCGCACCAACCCGAGCGAGGCACGAGGGCTGGCACCGTACTGGATTAGTTGCGCGACGTCGGGCATGCCGTGTTCCGCCGGCGTACGCGTGGCCAGCACCAGCCGGACCGCGTAGTCGACCAGCGCGTTGTGCACGAAGACCTGGTCAGCCTTGTGTTGCAGGGCGACCAGATCGTCGGTGTCGAACACGGCGGTGGGCTCGGGCGCCGCGACGCCCATCCGGTAGACGATCTCCCGTTCCTCGGCGTCGGTCGGGTATCCCACGATGATCTTCATGAGGAAGCGGTCCCGCTGTGCCTCCGGCAGCGGATACACCCCTTCCTGTTCGATCGGGTTCTGTGTCGCCATCACCAGGAACGGATTCGGCACCCGGTGACTTTCACCGCCGATCGACACCTGCCGCTCGCTCATCACTTCCAGCAGCGCGGACTGCACCTTTGCCGGCGCCCGGTTGATCTCGTCAGCGAGCAGGAAGTTGACGAAGACCGGGCCCAACTCGACGTCGAACTTCTCGCTGGACTGCCGGTAGATCCTGGTGCCCATGATGTCGGCGGGCACCAGGTCCGGGGTGAACTGCACCCGGGCGAACGATCCGCCGACGACCTTGGCGAGGGTCTCCACCGCGAGGGTCTTGGCCACCCCCGGTACGCCCTCAAGTAGACAGTGCCCACGGGCGAGTAGCGCGACGAACATCCGCTCGACCATCCGATCCTGCCCGACGATCACGCGCTTGATCTCGAACAGCGCCCGCTCCAGCAGGGTGGCGTCCTGCGCCGGGGTGGTCGGCGGCGAGGGCGCCTGCGGTTGCGCCCCGTTGGGCGGCGGGGCTTCGGGCGTGGTCGGCTGGGCCACTGGTCCTCCACAGCGTGATCAGTCGTCGCGGCGTGTGCGGTACCAAGCCTCGCATGCCCGACTGGGTACCGACGGTGGGAGCGACCGATTTCCGCCCCGCCGTCCCGGGAGGGAGAATCGCCGGTCACCAGTGGACAAAGGTCGCCCCAGCGTGTGTACCATTCATCCGTCGCCGGGCGGCTTCCCCCGTGGCCGCCCGGCGCTCACTCTCCCCCGCCGGCCTAGACTGGGCGGGATGACCCACCCCGCCAGCTCCGCAGAGACGCTGCCCTGTTCGGCCCGTGGGTGTCGCGCCCCGGCCCAGTGGGCGCTGCGCTGGAACAATCCCCGGCTGCACCCACCCGAACGGCGCAAGACGTGGCTCGCCTGTGCCGCCCACCGGGCGTCGCTCGGCGCTTTCCTCGACGCACGGGGCTTCCTCCGTGAGGTCGCTCCGATGGCGGGATCGCCTACGCTCGAAGAGTGGACGGGTACGAACGAAAGGCAGGCCCCGTGAGCGCGAGGAGTGAGCCCGCGAGCCCCGCAGCCGCGAACGAAAGGCAGGCCCCGTGAGCGCGAGGAGTGAGCCCGCGAGCCCCGCAGCCGTGAACGAAAGGCAGGCCCCGTGAGCGGTGACGCGGCTGAGGTTCCGCTTCCTGCCGCGCCGACGAACCCGCTCGAACCGTGGCCGGACACTGTCCGGTGGCAGTCGATATCGACCGATCTGATCTGGGTGGAGTTGCTCCGGTTGGCGGCCGGGCTGGCCGTCGTCGCGGCGGTACTCGGAGTCGGTTGGGCGCTGACCAGTTCCTGGACGTTCGGGGCGGCCCTCGGCGCCGTCGTGCTGTTCGCCCTTTGGCGGACGGTGACCATCTTCCGGGCGGTACGGGCCTGGGGCTACGCCGAACGTGAGGACGACCTGCTGGTCCGGCACGGTCTGCTGGTACGCCGGCTGTCGATCGTCCCGTACTCGCGGATGCAGTTCGTCGACGTCAGCGCCGGCCCGCTCGAGCGTGCCTTCGACCTGGCGACGGTGCAGTTGCACACGGCGGCCGCGGCGAGCGACGCCCGGGTGCCGGGACTGCGTCCGGCGGAGGCGTCCCGGTTGCGGGACCGCCTGACTGCGCTCGGCGAGGACCGGGCGGAAGGGCTGTGAGCGGGTCCACCAGCCCGGCACCGGACCGGAACCCACAGATCGCCGACGGCCGGGACGAGGTCGAGAACGCGCCCGGTGCCGATGATCCCGGCCGCCTGTCGGGGCCAGCCGAGCCGGCGGTGCCCACCGCGACAGCACCCCGGGGCGCGGGTCCGCTCCTCGGCCCGTACCAGGAAGCCGGGTCACCATCGCCCGCCTTGACGTCGCAGCCGCCCGCCGATTGGGCCGGCCCGCCGGCAACGGCGATGCCGGCACGGCAACGACTGCATCCGTTGAGTCCGGCGCTGCACGGCGCCAAGTCGTTGGTCGTGGTCATTGCGGGGCTGTCGTGGTCGACGCTGTCGCGGGTCGGGTTCGGCTGGTTCGCCGCCATGGTGATCGTGCTGGCACTCGGCGCGAGCGTGCTGGCTGTGGTCAGTTGGTACAACACCGGCTACCAGGTGGTGGGCCGGGAGTTGCGCATCCACGAAGGGTTGCTCTGGCGCCGCAGTCGGGCGATTCCGCTGGAGCGGCTCCAGGCCGTCGAGGTGGTCCGACCGTTGCTCGCCCAGCTCACCGGGCTCGCGGAGCTGCGGCTGGAGGTGGTCGGCGGCGGGAAGACCGAGGCGCCGCTGGCGTATCTCGGTGTCGCCGAGGCCGCGGCGTTGCGGCAGCGTCTGCTGCATCTGGCCGGTCAGCCCTCCGGCACGGTACCGGCAGGTCAGGCGCAGCCGGCATCGGCCGGTGCCGAGCTGCCCCGGCCCCCCGGCCGGCCGCTGCACGCGGTGGACAACCGGGATCTGCTGGTCAGTCAGCTGCTGACCCCGCAGGCGTTCCTGCTGCCCTTCGGGGTGGCTTTCGTGGCGACGCAGTTCCTGTCCGAGGGGTCCTGGTCCTTCGTCGCGGTGGCGAGCACGCTCACTGCGATGGCCGGTGTGCTGCTGCAGCCCGTCCGGCGGGTCCTCGACGACTGGCGGTTCCAGCTGGCCCGCGACGAGGACCGGCTGCGAATCCGCAACGGCCTGTTGGAGACCAGGTCGCAGACCGTCCCGTTGCATCGGGTGCAGACCGTACGGGTCACCTGGCCGCTGCTCTGGCGGATGAAGGGTTGGCTGCGGCTACGTCTGGAGGTCGCCGGTTACGCCGCCGGTGAGGCCGACGAACGTAACCGGCCGGACCGGTTGCTGCCTGTGGGTGACCAACCGACCGGCGAAATGATCGTCGCCGAGGTGCTGCCCGGGGTCGCCCTGTCGTCGCTGCCGTTACGACCACCGCCGACCCGGGCCCGCTGGGTCAACCCGCTGAGTCGCCAGGTGCTCGGTGCCGGCCTGACCGAGCAGGTCCTCGCCGTCCGCTCCGGCCTGCTCACCCGACAGCTGACGATCGTGCCGTACGCACGGTTGCAGAGCGTACGGGTGGTGCAGGGGCCGGTGCAGCGTCTGCTCCGGCTGGCGACCGTACACGCCGACACCGCGGGTGGGGCCGGTGCGACCGCGGTGGACCGGGATCTCGCCGATGCCTGGGAGTTGGCGGCGGAGCTGACCGCCCGAGGTCAGGCCGCCCGCAGGGTCGGCTGACCCTGACCGGTCCACCCGCACTTCGGCATCCTCGTGTCGACCGGGCCGACGAAGGTCGGGCCGCGAGACTCGGCGGGGCGGTGGGGAGCCAGCGCGGTCAGCGGGTGGACAGGGTGGAAGGTTTCGGTGGGCCGGCGGGGTCGGGTTGGGGCGCGGGGGGTGGCGGGGCGCCGGGGTCGGTCGAGATGTGACGGGACTTGCGGCGGGCCCAGAGGCGCTCGGCCCGACCGACCGCCAGGAAGGTCACCCCGACGTACGCCCAGCCGACCAGCACGTCGATCACGTAATGTTCGCCGCTGTAGACCAGGGTGAAGGTCATCGCCAGTGGGTAGGACAGCAGCAGCGGCCACCAGCGGCGACGGACGCCGGGTAGGAAGAACAGCACCACGAACAGGGCGAACGCGGTGTGCAGCGACGGCATCGCGGCCACCGGGTTCGAGGCCAACTGCCCGGCGTTGAGCAGGTTGCCCGCGCCGTGCATGCCGAACGCCTTCCAGCCCCGGGTGGATATCCGGGCGACCTCCTCGATCAGCCCGTTCTGCGCTGCCCACCACGGCGGCGCGGCCGGATAGAGGAAGTAGGTGATCAGGCCGGTGGCGCAGAGGAAGAACCAGCGACGCATGAACGCCGCCCACCGGCTGCGCTCGCGCAACCAGAGCACCGCAGCAGCGGTCAGCGCCGCCACGAAGTGGGAGAAGTACACCCAGCTGACGAGTACGTCCCACCAGCGCACCTCCGGCCGGTGGAGGTGCTGCTGCAACCAGACGGTCGGTACCTGGCCGTCCATGGCCCAGCCGAACATCAGCCGGTCGGCCAGGATCAGTTCGTAGGCGTGCGGCACCGTCCCGTCGTGGTAGGCCAACCCACGGGAGAGGTTGTAGGCCACCAGCAGCAGGACCACCGGCACCCAGTCCCGGGCGAATTGCAGGTGGCTGCGCCACGGACGGCTGGAGTACCAGGCGATGGTGCCGGCCCAGATCCAGAAGAACGCGTACACCGGGTCGGTGGGCAGGCCGATGACGAGCCAACCCGCCACGAAGGCGACGCTCCAGACCGACATCGCGATCACACGGCGGCGGCCACCGTCAGGCCGGGCGGCCGGCTCGGTCGAGGCTGAGGGCTGGGGGTCGGTCACGGCAGACATCGCGGACAAGGTTAGCCGCGACCGGGGCGGGACCGGACGCAGGAGCACCTGCGTGGCGCATCTGCCCGGTGACGTGGCCCGGGTCCCGGTGGGCACTACGCTGTGCCCATGCGGGAGCTGACGGAGCAAGCCCTTGCCCCGGGTCTGACCGCCCGGGTCGAGCTGACCGTCACCGACGCCGACACCGCTCAGGCGGTCGGCTCCGGTGACGTCCCGGTGCTCGGCACCCCACGGGTGCTCGCCCTGGCCGAGGCGGCAACCGTCGCCGCGACCGCCGGCCACCTGCCCGACGGTTCGACCACCGTGGGCACCCGGGTGGAGTTGGAGCACCGCGCCGCGACATCTGTGGGTCGTACCGTCGTGTCGCATGCCCGGCTCACCGCCGTCGACCGTCGCCGGCTGGTGTTCGAGATCACCGTCACCGAGGGCGGGCAGATCATCGCCGAGGGGCGGGTGGAGCGGGTCCTCGTCGACCGGCACCGGTTCGTGGCACGGGCCGGCGGGGCGACATGACGACGGGCTTGTTCGTCGAGGTCGCCGACCGGGTGTTCGTGCTGCGTGAGCCGGCGCTCGCGGTGAACGTCACCCTGGTGCTGGGCGACGGCGCGGCACTGCTCGTCGATACCCTGTCCACCGCCGGGCAGGCGGCCGACCTGGCTGTCGCCGTACGGGCGGTCACCACCGACGCGCTGACGTTGGTGAACACTCACCACCACTTCGACCACTGCTTCGGTAACGCCACGCTCGCCGGTGATCCGCCCCGCCCGGTCTGGTCCCACGAGCTCGCTGCGGCGACCATCCGTGACGAGGCGGACCGACTGCGCCGGGAGGCGTACGCGGAGCTGCACGCCGGGCATCCGGAGCTGGCCGCCGAACTGGCGGAGACCGTGCTGCTGGCACCCAGCCACACCGTGCGTACCGAGGCGGTCCTCGATGTCGGTGGCCGATCGGTGGTGCTGCGGCATCCTGGGCGGGGCCACACCGATGCCGATCTCGTCGTGTGGGTGCCCGACGCCGACCTGCTGGTCGCCGGTGATCTTGTGGAGCAGGCCGGCCCACCGGCGTTCGAGGATTCGTACCCGTTGCAGTGGCCCGACACGCTGGCCGAGCTCGCGCGGTCGACCTCACCGTCGACGGTGGTCGTTCCCGGGCACGGCGAGCCGGTCGACGCGGAGTTCGTCCGCGCCCAGCACGCCCAGCTGGTGGAGTTGGCCTGGCTGATCCGGGCCGGACACACTGGCGGCGCACCGCCGGAGCGGGTGGCTGCCGAGGCGCCTTTCCCAGCCCGTCAGGCGCTGATCGCCGCCCGGCGTGGGTACGCCGAACTCGACGGCACCGCCTGAGGCCCTGCACCACCGTCGCCGGTGAGGACGGGCTGTCCGTCAGTCGCCGAATCGCTGACTCACCTCCGCACGGGTCGGCATCGCGACCGCGCCACCGGGACGTTCGCAGACCAGTCCGGCAACGCGCAGGGCGTAGCCGACCCGCTGGTGCCAGCCGGAGGGTCCACCCGGCTCACCGGCGGTCAACAGGTCGGCGACGAGGGCGGCCATCACCGAGTCGCCGCCGCCGGTGGCGTCGACAGCGTCGACCTTCGGGGCGGGTACGCGTACCGGGTCGTCGTCCGGGGCGGCCACCACGGCACCGGCCGCCCCGAGGGTGACCACGACGGTGGCCGCACCCAGTTCCCGTAGGTGGACCGCCACCGACTCGACGGGCTCACCGGGATAGAGCAGTTCCGCGTCGGCGCCACTGAGCTTGACCAGGTGGGATCCCGCGGCGAACTCGGCGACCACCTCACGCAGCCCGGCCAGCGCCCGCGGACCGGTCAGGAGCCGGGGGCGGACGTTCGGATCGAACACCCGGAGCCCTCGGCTCGCTGCCCAGGCCCGGCGGGCGGCGGCGAGCGTCGTCGGTGCCAACAGCACGATCGAACCGCAGTAGAGCACGTCGGCTCCCTCGACGAGCGTGGCGTCGAGTTCGTCGGGGCCGAGCAGTGCGTAGGAAGGCGGCTCGCCGTAGAAGCGGAAATCCGGCTCCGCGCCGGAGAAGGTCGCCACGGCCAGCGTCGTCGCCACCGGCGCGGTCACCGCACCGGCCAGTCCCACCTGTTCGACGGTGAGGAAGGCACGGATCCGGTCGGCGAGCGCATCGTCGCCGAGTGACCCGACGAACTGCACCGTGCCGCCGAGCCGGGCGACGCCGACGGCGACGTTGAGCGGTCCACCGCCGATTGCCTGCCGGTAGACCGGCGCACCGGCGCACTCGGTGTCCAGCAGGTCGACGAGTGCTTCGCCGAGCACCACCGCGTATCCCATCGTCAGGTCCCTTCCGTATGCCGTACGTGATGCCCAGGCTGGCACGGCGGGTGTGCGCCGGGCGTACGAGCGACGGTATTGGCGCGGCCCGGACGCCGTACACCGGACCCTTCGATACATCGAGAGGCGACTATTGCACGCGGCGACCCGGCGTGGTGGGATAGTGGTGCCAGGTGACGCGGGGCTGCGCGTCCACCGGTGCCGGGCTTCACATCGCGCGAGGGCAATCACGCGTCGACACTCCGCTGGCTACCGCGTGCCGGCTGGGCTTATCCGTCCCCATCCGCGCGCTCGCCGCGTAGTCGCATCCGCCCGCAGCAGCGGGGGCGGCACCGCACCCGTCACCCGCGCCTTCAGCGGGGCGTATCACGCATCGCGCCCCGCAAGTCAGGAGAACACAGTGCACCGTCCACGTTTGGCCGCGCTGCTCACCGCGGCATTCACTCTTCTCGCGGGTGCGGTCGTCGTGACCGCCACTGCCGAATCGGCCGCCGCGCACGGCGCGGCGATGACGCCGGGCGCCCGCACCTTCCTGTGCTGGCGCGACGGCCTCACCCAGACCGGCGAGATCAGGCCGAACAACCCGGCCTGCGCCGCCGCCGTCGCGCAGAGCGGGACGAACTCGCTCTACAACTGGTTCAGCGTGCTGCGTTCGGACGCCGGCGGTCGCACCACCGGCTTCATCCCGGACGGGCAGCTGTGCAGCGGCGGGGCCACCGGGTTCCGCGGCTACGACCTGGCCCGCAACGACTGGCCGTTGACGCACCTGACGGCGGGCCGGTCGATCGAGTTCAAGTACAGCAACTGGGCCCACCACCCGGGCACGTTCTACTTCTACGTCACCCGGGACAGCTGGAGCCCGACCCGGGCGCTGGCCTGGAGCGACCTGGAGGCCCAGCCGTTCCTGACGGTTACGAACCCGCCGCAGCGCGGTGCGGTCGGCACCAATGACGGCCACTACTACTTCACCGGCAACCTGCCGTCGAACAAGAGCGGCCGGCACATCATCTACTCCCGGTGGGTCCGCTCGGACAGCCAGGAGAACTTCTTCGGCTGCTCCGACGTGGTCTTCGACGGTGGCAATGGTGAGGTGACCGGTATCGGTGGCAGCCCGACCACGCCGCCGCCGAACCCCACCACCCCGCCGCCGAACCCGACCACGCCGCCGCCGAACCCGACCACCCCGCCACCCGGCCCGGGAGGCTGCACCGCCACGGTCAAGGTGACCAGCAGCTGGTCCGGTGGATTCCAGGGTGAGGTCGAGATCAAGAACACCGGCACCTCGCCGCTGAGCGGCTGGACCGCCAGGTGGACCTGGCCCGGCGGGCAACAGATCAGCCAGGTCTGGAACGCCACCCAGACCACGTCCGGATCGTCGGTGACAGCTCGCAACGTGTCGTACAACGGCACCGTCGCGGCCAACGGCAGCACGAGTTTCGGTTTCCTCGCCAGCGGCAGCAACGCGACGCCGACGGCGACCTGCTCGAGCAGCTGACCCGCAGCGTCACGAAGGGGGCCCCGGCCGGGGCCCCCTTCCGCGTCGTGTGTGCCGTCAGCGCACCATCGAGCCGACGACCGGCTTGGTCAGCAGCGCCGACTGGTTGCGCTGGATGCCCGGGTCAAGGGTCTTCGCAACGAAGATCGCGTGCCAGATGCAGAAGATCAGCACGGTCCAGACCTTGCGGGAGTGGTCGAACTCCTCCCGCTTGTGCTCCTCCAGCAGACGCAGCGCGTACGACAGATCGAGCAGATCCCCGGCACCGGAGGTGGTCAGCACGTGCCGGGCCCATTCGTACATCTCGCCGCGCAGCCAGACCCGGGTAGGAGTCGGGAACCCCAGCTTCTTGCGGTTGACGATGGCTGGTGGCACCACACCCTGCAACGCCTGCCGCATCGCGTACTTGGTGGCGTCGGAGCGGGGCGGCAGCTTCAGCTCGACCGGAATCTTCGCTGCCACGTCGAACACGGCACGGTCGAGGAAGGGCACCCGCACCTCGAGCGAATGCGCCATGGAGATCCGGTCCGCCTTGACCAGGATGTCACCACGCAGCCAGGTGTACAGGTCGACGTACTGCATCTTGGTGACGTCGTCCAGTTCGGTGCATTCGGCGTAGATCGGCGCGGTCACGTCCGTGTAGCGCACCGAGGGGTCGTAGCGGCGAAGCAGCTGCTGCTTCTCCTCCTCGGTGAACATCCGCGCGTTGCCGTAGTAGCGCTGCTCGATCGGGGTGGTGCCGCGCTCCAGGAAGCTCTTGCCCTTGACCCCCTGCGGGATGGCCTTGGAGACCGCCCGCAGGCCCTTCTGCACCCCGTCGGGCAGCCCGTTGACCCCGCTCAGTGAGAGCGGCTCCCGGTAGATCGTGTACCCGCCGAAGAACTCGTCGGCGCCCTCACCGGAGAGCACCACGGTGACATGCTCGGCGGCCTTCTTCGCGACGAAGTAGAGCGGCACCAGCGCCGG
Organism: Micromonospora sp. HNM0581; assembly: GCF_012726175.1. GTDB lineage: Bacteria > Actinomycetota > Actinomycetes > Mycobacteriales > Micromonosporaceae > Micromonospora. The sequence goes on along the minus strand of NZ_JAASAD010000002.1, from coordinate 333,270 downwards.
GTCGGCGACCGGGTCGTCCAGATGCCAGACGATCTTCGGCAGCGCCTCGATCATGTCCTGCGGCCCGATCTTGGTCGGGATCGTGGTGACGTCGAGGTGACGGGCCGAGTCCTGGGCGACGTCGATCTCGGAGTAGCCCGGCACGTCGTAGCCGACGGTGAAGGTGAGGATGTTCGGGTTGAACTCCCGCGCCAGAGCGACCACCGCCGTGGAGTCGATCCCGCTGGACAGGAACGAGCCGACCGGAACGTCGGAACGCATGTGCATGCGTACGCTCTCGCGCAGCGTCTCGCGGATCTCCTGATAGAGCTTCTGCTCGTCGGCGATCGGGGCGGGCCGGAACACCGGCCGGTACCAGCGCCGTACGTCGAGCCGGCCACCCGGGGTCCAGGTGAGATACTCCCCCGAGCCGATCCGGTTGATCCCCCGGTGCAGAGTGCCGGGCTCGGGCACGTACTGCAAGGTCAGGTAGTGGCTGAGGTTCGCCGGGTCCACTCCGGCGTCACCGGCGTACGCCGACTGGGCGAAGGGCAGCAGGGCCTTCTTCTCCGAGGCGAGGTAGAGCCCGTCGGCGGTCTCCAGATAGTGCAGTGGCTTGATGCCGTAGTAGTCACGGGCACCGAAAGCACGACGCTCCTGGCGGTCCCAGATGACGAAGGCGAACATGCCCCGCAGCCGGGTGAGTACCTGCTCGCCCCAGTGGTGGAAGCCGGCGACGATGACTTCGCCGTCGCCGTTCGTGGCGAACCGGGCTCCGAAGTCGCGGATCAGCTCCTCGCGCAGCTCGATGTAGTTGTAGATCTCGCCGTTGAAGGTCAGCAGGTATCGGCCACCGGCGTAGGGCAGCGGTTCGTGGCTGAGCGCGACGTCGATGATCGCCAACCGTTTGTGGGCGAACACCCCGTCCGCGTACTGGCCGGAGGCGTCGCCGACCACCTCGACTCCGGTTTCGTCCGGGCCTCGGTGGTGCAGGCATTCCAACGCCCCGGCGATGTTGTCGCGGTGGGCGGCGGCATCGCCGCGCGCACTGAAGAAAGCCAGGAGTCCGCACATGTCCGTCATCTTTCCACGCGTGCTGATCGGCTGTCGCGGCACTGCCAGGCTCACCGCGACGGCCACCGGCGGCTGGCCCGCACCCGGATTCGCGGTACCGTCGGGGCCAGCAACGAGGCGAAGGGAGCGGGGCATGACCGAGCAACGCGCCGACGGCGAGCCGACCGACGGCACCGAGTCGCACGACCCGGACTTCCCACCGGCGTTCCTGTCGTTCATGCGGCAGGGTTGGCGGGACACCACCCTGCCGGTCGGACCGCGCCCGGAGGTGCCGAACTACGCCAAGCGCCGCGCCGCCCTCTCGGCGGCTTTCCCGGGCGAGACGTTGGTGATCCCCACCGGCGGCGAGAAGGTACGCGCCAACGACACCGAGTACCGGTTCCGACCGGGCAGCGACTTCGCGTACCTGACCGGTGACCACGACCCGGACAGTGTCCTGGTGCTGCGGCCGACCGGCTCCGGCCACGACGCCACGCTGTTCATGCGGCCCCGCTCGTCACGGGAGAACGACGAGTTCTTCCGCAGCCGCCACGGTGAGCTGTGGGTGGGTCGACGACACACCCTGACCGAGAAGTCGACCGAGCTGGGCCTACCCACCGCCGACCTGACCGGTCTGGACGCCGTGCTGGCCGAGCTGGCGCCCGCGCGTACCCGGGTGCTGCGCGGCTTCGACGCCCGGGTGGACGCCGCGGTGCGGCCCTGGGACGGACCGCGGGTGGACGGGCGGCCGACCCGCGACCGTGAGCTGGCGAGCGCCGTGGCGGAGCTGAAGCTGGTCAAGGACGAGTGGGAGATCGCCCAGCTCCAGGCGGCGGTCGACGCCACCGTACGCGGCTTCGAGGACGTGGCCCGGGCGCTGCCGGCTGACCGGGGTGTCTCCGAGCGGCTGCTGGAGGGCATCTTCGCGCTGCGGGCCCGGCACGACGGCAACGACGTCGGCTACGGCTCGATCGTCGGCGCCGGCGAGCACGCCACGATCCTGCACTGGGTTCACAACCACGGCACGACCCGACCGGGCGAGCTGCTGCTGATGGACATGGGCGTGGAGGGCCGCCACCTCTACACGGCGGACGTGACGCGGGTGCTTCCGGTCAACGGACGGTTCAGCTCGTTGCAGCGCCAGGTCTACGACGTCGTGTACGCCTCGCAGCAGGCCGGCATCGACGTCATCAAGCCGGGCGTGACCTTCAAGGACGTCCACCTGACGTGCATGCGGGTGCTCGCTGCGGGTCTGGCCGATCTGGGGCTGCTGCCGGTGAGCGTGGACGAGGCGATGGACGAGTCCTCGTCCGTCTACCGCCGCTGGACGTTGCACGGCTTCGGGCACATGCTAGGCATCGACGTGCACGACTGCTCTAACGCCCGTAAGGAGATGTACCGCGGGGGCAGCCTGGGCGAGGGGTACGTGCTCACCGTCGAGCCAGGGCTGTACTTCCAGCCGGAGGACGAGCTGGTGCCGGAGGAGCTACGCGGCATCGGCATCCGGATCGAAGACGACGTCCTGGTGACCACCTCCGGCGCAGTGAACCTGTCGGCGGGCCTGCCGCGCCGGGCCGACGAGGTGGAGACCTGGCTGGCCGAGCAGCGCGAGGCCGGGCCTCGACTGCCTGGCTGACCGGGGCGCCCGACTGATCGGGTGATGCGTGTAGACCGCGTTGCACGTGGCTCGTCCGAGCCACGGAACCGGCTGTAGGGGGCGGATCCCACCGGAGCGACCAGACTGTTGCTCCTGGTACGGGGTCCGCCTTCGGTTGTCTTGCGGACCGGTGGTTTGTCCTTGTCAGTGGTGTGGGCCACGGCCTTCCGGGTTGGTGAGCGCGATGCCCGATCCGGTGCAAATGCGGAGTTATTTCTGTTTCATCCTTCTAGCGAGGAACATTCTCATACGGTGGTCGTCAGAGGCTGCAACCCATTTGTAGCTGTTCGCACCCAGGTGCTCTGTACGGGACAGTCTGGTAGCAGAAAGGGCGGAAAGCTCTGATGTCCGATGACGTGACCACTTCCTACGGTGGGCCGCCCCCGGCACCACCACCGGCGGCACCGCCGGGACTTCGACGACGAAAACTATGGCTGACCGCGGGCGTCGCCGGCCTGACCGGCATCGTCGGTCTGGCCGCCCTGGGCGGAGTCGCCGCCCGTGACGACCGGTCCGGCACGTCTGACCGGACGGACGCGCAGTCGAACGCCCGGCAGAACGTCAGCGACGCCGGGACGGCCGACGCGACCGAGAGGGGCACCGGTGATTCGGCGGACGCCCGCGCCGGCAGTGAGGGTGTCGGCCGCAAGGACGACAGCAGAGGTGACAGCGCGGGCAGGCCCCACCGGGTGCCCTGCGACACCGACAAGCTGATCCAGGCGATCGTGCACGCGAACCAGAACCACGGTGCGGTACTCACCCTGGCTCGGCACTGCACGTACGAGCTGACCCGCAGCCACGACGGCAACGGGCTGCCGGTGATCACCAAGCCGATCACGTTGACCGGCGACGACAGCAGGATCGTCCGGGCGGCGAACGCCGAGCGGTTCCGCATCCTCAACGTCGGTCGAGGTGGTCACCTGACGCTGAAGGGTGTGACGGTCAAGGGCGGGCAGACCGCACCGAGCACGGTGACTGCGGCGCCGGTCGTAGAACCGGCATCCGGCACCGGGGCCGTTGGAGCGGACGTCACCGTCCCGGCCGTCATCGCTGACGGTGTCGACGGCGGCGGCATTCTGGTGCAGCGGGGTGGTACTGCGGATCTTGAGCAGACCCGGATCGTGCAGAACCAGGCGGCCCGCAACGGTGGCGGTGTCGCCAACTACGGCACCACCACGATCCGCCACAGCACCGTGGAGAAGAACAGTGCCGGCGGTTTCGGCGGCGGCGTGTTCAGCACGGGCACGTTGCGGGTCGAGGAGTCGACGATCGTCTACAACAACTCGGAACTCGGGGGCGGCGGCATCGCCAACGGCTCCGCGATCAACGGCTCCGGCGGCACGGTCTGGATCTGGAAGAGCACGATCAGCCACAACCGGACCGGCGCGCTCGGCGGCGGTGTCTTCGTCGACGGCGGCGACACCACCGCCGTCCAGAGCAAACTCACCGACAACACCAGCAACCTCGACGGCGGCGGCCTGGTCGCTCTCGGAGACAGCCGGTTGAGTTTGGAACACGTACTGGTCGCCCGGAACTTCGCGACCCACGACGCGGGCGGCCTGGGCATCGCCGGGAATTCCACCGCCGTCGTCACCCACGGCGCCATCAAGGAGAACGTGGCCGCCACTGGAGCTGCCGGCGGCCTGTCGAACGACGGAGCCTCGGTGACCCTGCAGGACTCCGAGGTGTGGGCCAACCAGGCGCCGGGGCCGGCTGGCCACGCCGGTGGCATCGCCAACCTGGGCGGCGTGACCACGCTGATCCGGACGAGCGTGGCCGACAACATGGCCACCAACCGACCTGGCGGCATCCACACCGACAACGACCGGGTGGACATCGACCGGAAGTCCGCGGTGACCGGTAACCGGCCGACCAACTGCGTCGGCAGCCCGCAGGTCCCCGACCGCTGCTTCGGCTGACCATCGTCGAGGCGAGCGACAGGTAACAGGACAGCACCACCACATAGAGGGGCTCCTCCGTGCCGCACGGCGGCGTGGAGGAGCCCCACCCTCCGTCACCGCGCTCATCGCCCTTCCGGGCGGAAGTCACCACGGCGTGCCGGTGCGCGTGGACCTGGGGCCACTGACGGCGCGCGTACCGAATGCGGGTTTTTTTCCGATAAGGGTCCGAGGCGAGGAAACCTCTCATACGGTGTTTATGGGAGCTACAACCGATTTGTAGCAGGGGACGCTCGCCTGTGCGTGACGACCCTGTCTGGTACGACGAGAGGGCAGAGAGCTCCGATGTCCAACTACGCAGCTAAGAACAACGCCAGCGAGCCGGAGGCGACGCCCAGACGGCGTCGTAAGCTCTGGCTGGCCAGTGGCGTCGCCGGGCTCACCGGCGTGGTCAGCATCGCCGCCGTCGGAGTCGCCACCGGCGCCGGAGCGGTCGGCACCGATGGCCTGCGGTGGTCCACCGCCCAGCAGGTCAGCCAGGACGAAGACCGGCCTGCCGCGGCACCCGCAGCACCTGCGGGCAAGAAGGGCGCACCCGGGCAGGCCGACCGCGGCGACGACCACGGCCGGGACAACCGCGACGACCGGGGGATGCCCGTCCCCCCACAGAAGGGCAAGGATGTGCCCTGCGACAGCGACAGGCTGATCCAGGCACTGATCTTCGCCAACGAGAACCACGGCGGGGTGCTGAACCTGGCCAAGGGGTGCACCTACAAGCTGACCCGGTCCGACGCCGGCCACGACCTCACCGGTCCCAACGGACTTCCGGTCATCACCGAGAATGTCGTCCTCAAGGGACACGACACCACGATCACCCGGGACGCCACAGCGGCGGAGTTCCGGATCCTCAACGTGGGACGGGGCGGCAACCTGACCGTCAAGGGCCTGACCATCAAGAACGGCCAGACCCGGGCACTGCCGATCAACAACGAAACGCCGGAAGCGGTCTGGTCACGGTTCTCCAACTCGGTCGAGGCGACCAAGGCCGCCGAGGCCAAGAAGGAGTACCTGCCGCTGCTCCAGGCCACGCCGAAGGGCATCGCGCTCAAGGCCAAGGCCGACAGCGCCCCGTCGACGCTCGTCGACCCGTTGTCGAACGACGGCGGCGGCGTACTCGTCCAGCCCGGCGGCAGCGCCTCGTTCGAGGAGACGCACATCGTCGCCAACCAGGCCGGCGGTGTCGGGGGTGGCCTGGCCAACTTCGGTAAGGCCAGCCTGCACCACACCACGGTCGCCGACAACACCGCCTTCCTCTACGGCGGCGGAATCTTCAACGCCGGCGTCCTGCGGGTCGGCGAGTCGAGGGTCCTCAACAACGACGCCATCATCGGCGGCGGTGGCGTGGCCAACGGTGCCGCGTTCATCTTCCGGCGGGACATCGACGGTGGCACCGTCCTGATCGAGAAGGCCGAGATCACCGGCAACGAGGCTCTCGGTTTCGGTGGCGGCCTGCTGGACATCCAGGGCAACACCACCGTGAAGTACACGAAGATCGTCGGCAACACCGCTGTCCTGGCCGGCGCCGGTGTCACCGCCGCGGGCGACGACAGCACCGTCGAGCTGGCGCACGCCGAGGTCGCCAAGAACACCACGGCCGGCGTCGGCGGCGGTCTGGCGCTCGGCTTCCGGGCCATCGCCAACGTCACGGAAAGCAAGATCGTGGAGAACAAGGCGGGCTTCTTCGGTGCCGGCGTGTTCAACGTCGCCGGTGCGGCAACCTTCCGCCACAGCGAGATCAGCGGCAACCGGGCGGTCGGCCCGCTGGGCATCGGTGGAGGCATCTTCACCGTGGCCGGTGAGATCGACCTGCAGAAGACGAAGGTGTCGCACAACTTCGCCACCCTCGCTCCCGGCGGCGTGTTCAGCTTCCTCAGCAATGTGAAAGTGGACGACAAGTCGGCCATCACGGCCAACAAGCCGACCAACTGCGCCGGTATCCCGACCCCGATCCCGAACTGCTTCGGCTGATCGACACGGTGCCGGCTCCGCCGGACCAAGGTGACGGGACTTCGGCCCCGCCGGGACGATCCACACGGATCGGACCGGCGGGGCCGAGGCATGTGCGCGTCGTGTTCCCGGCGCGGCACTACCGCTGCACGAAGACCGCGACGCTGCGCCGCCGGGAGATCTGGGTCGTCGGCGCCCGGGCGTGGCGCAACCCGGAGGCGGACCTGCCGGTCGACTTCGACCTACACCGCGACATGCACTACACCGCGATCGCGCAGCCGACCGACCCGACCGAGTTCGTCACCGCCCTGCGCACCCGCCTGGATGCGTCCCTGGCAAGGTGGGCCGAGGCGATGCAGGCCGGGCCGCCGGCACCACAATCGGCATCCGCAAGGGCCAGGTGTGGATCAGTGTCGAAGCAGCCGGCCCAGCCGGTGCCGGCGAACCTGGACGCGCTCAAGGACGAGGTGATCCGCCGGTGGGGCGTGGTCAGCCTGCTCGACGTGCTCAAGGAGACCGACTGGCTCACCGGCCTGCACACCGAGTTCGCGTCGATCGCCACCCGTGACCACCTGCCAGCTGCCGAGCTACGCAAGCGGCTGCTGCTGGTGCTGTTCGCACTCGGCACGAACATCGGTGTGAAGCGGATCGTGCACTCCGGCGACCACGGCGTCACCGAGGCGCGGCTACGCCGCACCCGGCACCTGTTCGTCAACCGCGACGGCCTGCGCCGCGCGATCGCCGCGGTGGTCGGCGCGGTGGTCGGCGCGGTGGTCGGCGCGACGCTGCGCGAGCGGGACCCGCGCTGGTGGGGCGCCGGCACCGCCTGCGCCAGCGACTCGAAGAAGTTCGGATCGTCGGAGGTAGCGGCGATGATGGAGGGCCTGATACGGCACGCCGCCGACGTCCCCAAGGCGCACGCCACCGCGTTCCCGGTGGCCGGGGCCGAGGACCGTGCCCTCATCCTGATCTGCCTTGCCGCCGGACTGTCCATATTGGCCCGCACGCTAGCCCTTGCCGAAACACTCTGCATGCCTTGCGAATGTCCGCGCTACGCGGCAGTGTCTTGCGCAAGCAAGCGATCCGCGGCGTCAGCCGACGTCGCTTCACCGACGGAGAAGCCCACGGCCGACCCACACTGGACGGCAGCAGGCGATCAGCTGTCGGCGCAGACCTGTCCCGAAACGGTGCAGCTCGCCGGCCGGGAACGGCCAGCCTCGATGTGGAAACGCAGCTGCACGGATGTGCCCGGTGCCAGCTCCGGCCCGCTGCGGTAGGTGAGCACGCCGCCATCGCCGTTGAAGGTGCCCTGCGGCACGCCCTCCAACCAGGCTGTCACCACCCGGCCACCCGGATAGTCGATGCGGGCCACCCAGCTCAGGTTGTTGCGCGAGGTGTTGCGGATGTTCACCTCGGCGATGAAGCCACCATGGAACGTCTGCATGATCCGGTAGCGCGCATCGAGTGATGCCGGGGACGCCGCCGGACGCGATGACGTCGACGCCGACGGCACCGGCACCGGTGATGGCGGTGCCGGTGATGGCGGTGCCGCCACCGACGCCGTTCCGGTCGGCGGCGCATCGGGGGCGGGCGTCCCGTCGGGGGTAGGACTCGGTGAGTCGGACCGCCGCGGGGACAGCCCCGGCACCGCCAGGGACGGCGGCACCGGAAACTCCCACCCCGCCGACGAGGCCCGCTCCGGTATCGGTGCGGCGGCGACCGGTGGTGCTCCCGGCGGCACCGGTTCAAAATTCGGCCCGGGCCCCCGGTACGCGCCGATCGCGATGACGAACAGCACCAGCATGACGGCGACACCGATCGACACCACGATCCACGGTGAAGACGCCACCGCATTGGAGCCTGGAAATGGGGATTGACGAGAAGCGCGACGCATGCCGGACATTTCTCTCCTCAGCGGGCGACCCCGGCAAGGATAACGATCTACGGCCGAGGCGGAAAGTCCGACGGATAGCCGACTGTCCTTTCAGTCCGATCAGTTCACCCGGCACGCGAGGCCGTTGACGGTGCACTGTGCCGGGTGCTCACCGCCGCCGGACCTGGTGAGCCGCAGATCCACCGACTGCTGCGCACCGGCGTCCAACTGTCCGGTGCCGCTGAGCAGGTACCAACCGCTACCTCTGATGGTCACCGACACACCTGGGCCGCTGGAGGCACGGATGCCGGTGACCCCGCCGTTGAAGCGCAACTCCACCTGCCAGTCCGCCGACCGAGCGGTACCGTTACGCACCAGCAACCCGGCCTCGACGTAGTCCGCGCCGCTGTCCTGCACCTGGTAGCTGGCGGTCAGGGCCGCACCCTCCTCCGCCGGCGGCACCGGGGCGGGAGCGGTCGTGGCGTCGTCGCTCACCGGCGCGGTGGTGGCCGGCGGGTCATCGGCCGGTGCCGGTGACCCGGAAGGCGTCGATGAGCCGGTCGGAGTGACCGAAGCCGTCGGCGTGGCGGAGATCGAGACCCCCGGAGACACACTTGGCCGTGCCGTGGGCACGGGCTCCGCACTCCCACCGGTGACTGTGGGCAGGGTGATCGGATCGCCCGGTGTCCACGCCGCCGGACGCTCCGGCCCGCGGAACGACAGCAGCGCTGCCACCATCAACACCGTCAGTACCGCGACACCGACGAGCACCACCACCCAGGGCGCGGAGGCGATGACCCGGGACAGGTGACCACCACCGGCGGCGTCGTCACTCTGGTCACCGGAGGCAGGTACTCCTCCATCGGAATCACCGATCTGGTTCCCCGTGACATCGTCACGCGCTTGACCGGACGGCCGCTCTGACATTGAGGTCCCCACTCGTCGTCGCCGACGCGACAGCCTAGTCAGGCCACAGCCGGCTGCGAAACGGGGACGGGGCAAGAGAGGTCCGACCCGGCCGGCATGACGGACGCCTCTACGCCCTGTGGCCGGGCGGTGTCACCGTCGTACCGGTGTTCAGCCCGTTCGCACGACGGTGCAGATGGCCGGCCCCTGCTCGGTGCTGCGCAGCAGGTAGCGGTACCGTTCACCGGATACCTGCCGGCCCTGGCTGTCCAGGAACTCCCAGCGCACCGCCACCTCCACCAGCAGCGACGAAACCTGCTGTACCTGCTCGATGCCGGCGTGCGCCGCGACCAACTCAAGCTCGGTGTAGTCCGGCGCGGCGCCCACGAAGGACAACGCGACGGCGGCCGCGGAACTGAACGAGAAACTGTAGGTGTCAGCCACCACCAGCCCAGGCAGGGCGTAACAACCGGTGATCGTCGGCAGGTCCCCGACGATCAACGCCACACCGTACCGGTCGAAGAAGTCGGTGAGCAGGTCGAGATCGGTGGAAGCGGTCACGCCGCAAGCAATTGCCGGGGCGCATCAGCCCGAAACCTCAACGCGGCGGGATCCGCACCTCGATTTCACTACCCAGCCGGACACCGCCGTGCAGACCCAGGTCGTCGCCGCTCCAGAACCGGCCCGGGTCGTACCAGTTCGGTCGACGCCCGGCCGGCAACAGACCCATCGCCTCGTAGGTGACCGCGACCACCTCCGCGCAGTACGCGGTCTCCAGGGCCAGCTCCCGCGCGGCCGGAGCAGGTCGGTGGACCACCGACCGCGGTGACCGCGGCGACGGCACCCGGCCACGCAACCAGCGCCAGACAAGCTGAGCCGTGGACGGGAACGGTGTGCCGTCCAGCCGGGCAATTGTCCGTAGCACCGACCGCTCCATCTCCGCGTCGGCTGGCGGTTCGAGCTGGCGCAGCCAACCACGTTGGCCGTACCGGTTGGCCCAGACGCAGGCAGCGTCCCGCAGGTCGTGCAGTTGCACCCCACGTTGGTGGGTGCCGGTCCACAGATCCGGCAGCGACCGGCCCAGCTCTGCATGCCACATCAGCGGCGGCATGTCGTCGAGCACCACGGCCATGCCGACATGGTTGACCGGGCTGTTGGTGGTCAGCTGGATGGCCCGGTCGGGCACGCTGCGGCCACGGAAGACCCACAGATCGCCGGTCCGGGTCAGCTCCACCGCCTCGTCCAGGCTGATACTCATAGGGGACTACCCTATGCGGATGCGGCGACGGGTGCGGTGGTGGAAGGTCCTCGGTTTGGCCGGTCTGGCCGGTGTCGCAGCCTCCGGCGTGGTGATCGCCCGGGCGGAACGGCGGCGACGCGCGTACACCCCGGAGGAGATCCGGACCCGGCTGCGTGTCCGGCACGCGGAGGCCAACTCGGTCTCCCCTGACGACTGACCTACCTCAGTCCACTTCGACGTGGTTGCGGTCCCACCGGCCGCCGACCGGTCGGGTGTCCAGCCGCAGCGCCGCCTCGGCGTTGCCGGCGAGGTCGTTGTCCTCGATCCGACACGAGACGCAGGCGCCCCGATCGCTGATCCACATGCCGTATCTCTGCGTCGGGTCGTCGTGGCTGTCCCAGATCCGGTTGCCACGCACCGTCGCGGACTCGAAACGGGCGTTCACCGTGATCCCGGCCCGTACCGGTGCCGCGGCCGGCAACTCGTAGCGTGTCCCGGGTGGCGGTACGTCCTCGTTCCACGCGATTGCGGCATCCGGCCGGAGATCGGCAAGCTCCAACTCCATCCCGGTGTTGCCGATCACGAGTGCCCGTCGGGACCCCGCTCGGAGCAGCTTCCCGCGGTGCCCGTCGGTCGTCCACACCGCCGCCCGGTCGGACACACCGCGCCGGTCGTACCGCACCGACTCGCCGGAGCCGCTGGCCGCCGGGGCGCACTGCCGTCCGTTGCTCCGGATCCGGTTGTTCGTCACCGTCGCGTCGACCATCGGCCGGTCCACCCGGATCCCGTCGAGACCGTTGTCCCAGAACTCGTTGTTGTCAATCACCACGTCCGATGCCGGACCCTCGTAGCCGTTGCCCAGATCGTGCTGGTGGTACCCGTACCAGCCGTTGCCGCTGATCCGGTTGCCCCGGATCGTGTACGACCCGGGGGTGTTGCCCACGCTGATGCCGTCACGGACGTTACGGTCGATCACGCAGTCGCTGAGGATGCCACCCCGCCCGGCGATACCGGCCGTGCCGTTGGCCGAAACGTCGAACCCGGCCTCCAGGTTCTCGGTGAGCGTGCAGGCAGAGACGATCAGCCCGTCGGCGCCCCAGTCGGAGATGCCGAACCGGTTGGCCTGACTGTGGCAGCCGACGATGCGGTACCCGCGTGGAGGCGTCCAGTGCGGCTTCTGCAACTCCAGGAAGATCCCGTTGGTGCCGTTGCCGAGGGTGGTGCAGTTGCTGATGGTGCAGCGCTCCACCGCACCCCAGCCGCCGATGCCGATGCCGATGCCCGCGCCGCCCATCTCCTCGCCGTTGTCCAGCCGACCGCAGCCAACCACCACGACGCCATCGATCAGGGTGTCCTGGAGGAAGTCGCAGCCGAGGCCGGTGGCACCGGTGTGATGGATGTAGAGGTTGCGGAAGACACCCCGCACGACGTACTGCAGTCCGAGCCCTTTGGCCAGATAGCTGTACTCGGCCATCGCCACACCTGAGCCGTCTATCTCGAAGTCGGCGAAGGTGCAGTCGGCAATGTGGCGCTCCCGGTCGGCGCCGTGCTGCACCGTGGTCCAGTAGGCGAGTGGAGTCGGGGCGGCACGGTTGCCCTCGTTACTCAACATGAACCGGGTCGCGCCTGGCCCCGCCCCGATCAGCGACACCCCGCTGCGCCAGATCGTGCCGGCGTCCCGGATCGAGTAGATCCCCGGCGGGCAGTAGATGACGCGCGCCCGGCCGTCTGCTGCGTATCCCTCACCGAGGCGGTCGACGAGTGCGGACAGCGCGGGTTGATCGTTCGTTACGCCGTCACCCCGGAGTCCGAAGTCCTGCGCGTCACACCACAGGGGCGCCCCGGCCACGGGTGACGGACGCTCGCGGGTGGCGATCACTCGACCCTGCTGCGGCACAGCCCCTCCCTCGGTCGTGGCTTTCGACGGCTGCGGCTTTCCCCGTCGCCGGTGCCGGAAACGCCTCGTCGTGTACGTCCCACCGGCTCACCCGGCACCAGATCGAGCAACCGGGCCGGCGGACAGCCGGACAGCCAGACGGGGTGGCGTGCGGCGCGGCGGGCGGGCGGGCGCATATGCAATGAATGTCCGGTATAAGGTATTGTGTGGTGACGTCGGTCACCGCGTTGGCGGAATCGCGGGACAGGTCCGACGGTTGTACAGGGCGTAACCGCGAGGACGACCGAGTAGCACATCTCCCTTTCCCGCGACGGCCACCCGCATCCCCCAGCGGGCCGGAGCCGACGCGCACCCCCGGACGAAAGGTGCAGATCATCATGGCTACCACCATCCTGCGTAGGACCGCCCTGACCATCGCCGCAGCCGCCGCCACCGCCGGTGGCATCGCCGGCCCCGCCGTCGCCGCCCAGGCCGCCCCCGCGACCGCACCGGTCGCCCAGGTGCAAGCCGAGCGCAAGCCCGGCGGCGAGCGTCAGCTCGACGTGCGGTACCAGGCCCAGGACACCTTCTACTACTGCGGACCCGCCGCGACCCGCAACGCCCTGTCGGTGCAGGGTAAGGACATCGACCAGCACGACATGGCCGAACGCATGGGCACCACCGAGGCCGGCACCGACTCCATCAACGACATCACCCCGGTGCTGAACAAGGAGACCGGCGAGGACGTGTACCGCTCCGTCGAGATCTCCGGCGCCAAGGCCGACACCGCTCAGGCCGACAAGCTGCGCGAAGATGTCGTGCACACAGTGGACGCCGGACGGGCCGTCGTCGCCAACATCGCCGGCACCGCCACCGACACCGACGGCACCGCCCACAGCTTCGAGGGTGGGCACTACGTGAGCGTCGTCGGCTACCGCGACGGCGGTGAGCAGGTGAAGATCGCCGACTCGGCCGACCCGAACCAGGCTTCCTACTGGCTGACCACCGAGGATCTGGCCAACTGGATCGCCACCCGCGGCTACGCCACCTCCTGACCGAATGATCCGTCGCGAAGGGCCGCCCCCACCCGGGGGCGGCCCTTCGTCGTACCCACGCGTCCCGCCGCGCCCGCTGTCTGGAGAGGTGCCGGTCGGCACGGACGAGGCGGCACCATCTCGACGATGCCGTCCGCCAGGTTGCGTGAATAGCAAGACGGACGTACGGTTTTGTTGACGGTGCGTACCGGCGGTAAGTGTGGCCTAACCACGGCAGCACCCCGACCAGTACGAAAGACTGCTCAGGACTACTCACGGTCGCTGGTGTGAAGGAGTACGACGTGGCGAGCCTCGACACCTTCGGTGCGAAGACCCAGCTACGCGTCGGAGACGCGAGCTACGAAATTTTCAAGATCAGCAAGGTGGAGGGCCAGGAACGGCTCCCCTACAGCCTGAAGATCCTGCTGGAGAACCTGCTGCGGACCGAGGACGGCGCGAACATCACCGCCGAACACATCCGCCAGCTCGGTGCCTGGAACCCGACCGCGGACCCGAACGTCGAGATCCAGTTCACCCCGGCGCGGGTGCTCATGCAGGACTTCACCGGCGTACCATGCGTGGTCGATCTGGCCACCATGCGTGAGGCCGTCCGCGAGCTCGGGGGCGACCCGACGAAGGTGAACCCCCTCGCCCCCGCCGAGCTGGTCATCGACCACTCCGTCATCGCCGACCTGTTCGGCCGCGAAGACGCCTTCGAGCGCAACGTCGAGCTGGAGTACGCCCGCAACAAGGAGCGCTACCAGTTCCTACGCTGGGGCCAGAACGCCTTCAACGAGTTCAAGGTGGTCCCGCCAGGCACCGGCATTGTGCACCAGGTCAACATCGAGTACCTGGCCCGTACCGTCATGGAACGTGGCGGTCAGGCGTACCCGGACACGGTCGTCGGCACCGACTCGCACACCACGATGGTCAACGGCCTGGGCGTACTGGGCTGGGGTGTCGGCGGCATCGAAGCCGAGGCCGCCATGCTGGGCCAACCGGTCAGCATGCTGATCCCCCGGGTCGTCGGCTTCAAGCTCTCCGGCGAGATGCCCGCCGGCACCACCGCCACCGACCTGGTGCTCACCATCACCGAGATGCTGCGCAAGCACGGTGTGGTCGGCAAGTTCGTCGAGTTCTACGGCCCCGGTGTGAGCGCAGTGCCGCTGGCCAACCGAGCCACCATCGGCAACATGTCCCCAGAGTACGGCTCCACCGTCGCGATCTTCCCGATCGACGCCGAGACCGTCCGCTACCTGGAGCTGACCGGCCGCGACCCGCAGCAGGTCGCCCTGGTCGAGGCGTACGCGAAGGAGCAGGGCCTCTGGCACGACCCGAACCACGAGCCGGTCTACTCCGAGCAGCTGGAACTCGACCTGGGCACCATCGAGCCATCGCTGGCCGGGCCGAAGCGCCCCCAGGACCGGGTGCCGCTGGGCAACGCCAAAACCCTGTTCCGCTCCGCGCTCACCGACTACGTGGCCGCCGACGAGACCGGTGGCGACCCGGGGCGCAGGTCGGGTGTCCCGCAGCAGGAGCAACCGTACGGAGTGACCGGCCACGCCGACGAGGCGAGCGCCGAGTCGTTCCCGGCCAGCGACGCCCCGGCCAACGGGATCGACGACCCAGCCGACGCACCCCGCGACCTGGTGAATGCCGCCGTCGGCTCCGGTGGACGTGCCAGCAACCCGATCCGGGTCACCGACTCCGACGGCACCGAGTTCGAGCTGGACCACGGCGCCGTCGTCATCGCCGCGATCACCTCCTGCACCAACACCTCCAACCCGCAGGTGATGATCGGTGCGGCGCTGCTCGCCCGCAACGCCGTGGACAAGGGCCTGAACCGTAAGCCGTGGGTGAAGACCACTCTCGCCCCCGGCTCCAAGGTCGTCATGGACTACTACGAGCGCTCCGGTCTGACGCCGTACCTGGAGAAGCTCGGCTTCCACCTGGTCGGCTACGGCTGCACCACCTGCATCGGTAACTCCGGACCGCTGCCGGAAGAGATCTCCGCCGCCGTGAACGAAGCTGACCTCGCGGTCGTGTCGGTGCTCTCCGGCAACCGGAACTTCGAGGGCCGGATCAACCCGGACGTGAAGATGAACTACCTGGCGTCCCCGCCGCTCGTGGTGGCGTACGCCCTGGCCGGCACGATGGACATCGACCTGGCCAACGAACCGCTCGGGGAGGACAGCGCAGGCAACCCGGTCTTCCTGCGTGACATCTGGCCGAGTACCGCCGAGATCCAGGACGTCATCGCCTCCGCGATCGGTGCCAACGGCTTCAGCTCCGCCTACGCCGACGTCTTCGCCGGTGACGAGCGCTGGCAGTCCCTACCGACGCCGACCGGGGACACCTTCGCCTGGGACGGCGACTCGACCTACGTGCGTAAGCCGCCGTACTTCGAGGGCATGCGGCAGCAGCCGGAACCGGTGACCGACATCGCCGACGCCCGGGTGCTGGCCAAGCTCGGCGACTCGGTGACCACCGATCACATCTCACCGGCCGGTGCCATCAAGGCCGACTCACCCGCCGGGACGTACCTCGCCGAGCACGGCGTGCCCCGCCACGAGTTCAACTCCTACGGCTCCCGCCGGGGCAACCACGAGGTGATGATCCGCGGCACCTTCGCCAACATCCGGTTGCGTAACCAGCTCGTCCCCGGGGTAGAGGGTGGCTTCACCGTCAACCACCTGACCGGCGAGCAGAGTTCGATCTACGACGCCGCCATGGCGTACCAGGCGGCGGGTGTCCCGCTGGTCATCCTGGCCGGCAAGGAGTACGGCTCGGGCTCGTCGCGGGACTGGGCGGCGAAGGGAACCATGCTGCTCGGCGTGCAGGCCGTCATCGCCGAGTCGTACGAGCGGATCCACCGCTCGAACTTGATCGGCATGGGCGTGCTGCCGTTGCAGTTTCCCGCCGGGGAGAACGCCGAGTCGTTGGGGCTCACCGGCAGCGAGACGTTCTCCATCTCCGGGGTCACCGCCCTCAACGACGGCGACACTCCACGCACCGTGAAGGTCAGCACCGACGGAGGTGTGGAGTTCGACGCGGTGGTGCGGATCGACACCCCCGGTGAGGCCGACTACTACCGACACGGCGGCATCCTGCAGTACGTGCTGCGGCGCATGATCGCCGACTGACAGCGCTGACCTGTGGGCTCCCATCCCGGGCGGGGTGGGAGCCCACAGTCGTGCGCCGTCAGTCGGCGTGACGGGCGTTTCGGATCTTGATGGCGTGCTCCACGAGCATGATGAGCACCTCCTTGGCCGACTCCCGTTGCCGGGCGTCACAGAGCAGTACCGGCACCTCCGGGTCGAGGTTCAGTGCCGCCCGCACCTCGTCGAGCCGGTACCTGCGGGCCCCCTCGAAGCAGTTGACGGCGACGAGAAACGGTGTCCCCCGGCCCTCGAAGTAGTCGATGGCGGGAAAGCAGTCGGCCAATCGACGGGTGTCGGCCAGCACCACCGCGCCGATCGCGCCGAGTGCCAACTCGTCCCAGACGAACCAGAACCGGTCCTGGCCCGGAGTGCCGAACAGGTACAGCACCAGGTCGTCACTGATGGTGATCCGACCGAAGTCCATCGCGACGGTGGTCGTCCGCTTCGCCTCGACGCCTTCCAGGTCGTCGATGCCCACTCCCGATTCGGTGAGGACCTCCTCGGTCCGCAGGGGACGCGTCTCGCTCACCGCGCCGACGAGGGTGGTCTTGCCTGCCCCGAACCCGCCAGCGATGAGAATCTTGATCGCGGTGGGCAGCACGACTCCGCCCGCCTGCCGCTCAGAGTGCCCGTAGTCCATTGATTACCGCCTCGAAGATGCTGTGTTCGGGTGGTCCGAGGGTGATGTGTGGTTCGCGGATCTGCACCAGGTCGCGCGCGACCAGGTCACCGAGCAGGACCCGCACGGCGCCTACCGGCAGGTCCAGGTGCGCCGCGATCTCGGCGACGGACTGCACGCGCTGGCACAGACCGACGATCGTCAGGTGCTCCGGGCCCAGGCCTGCCTTCGGAGGGACGTCATCGCGGGTGGCGGTCACCAGGGAGATCAGGTCGAAGGTACCGGTGACCGGGCGGCCCCGGCCGCCGGTCACCGCGTACGGGCGAACGACCGGGCCAGCGTGGTCGTCCATCCACTGGTGGTCCGCGGATTCTCCCTGCGCCGCCATCCGGTTACTGCTCCCCGCCGGTCTGTTCGGCTGACCGTGACGGCGACACGACGTATCTGCCGACCCGCGTGACGAGCATGGCCATCTCGTACGCGATCAGACCGACGTCGGCGCCTGCGCTGGCCAGTACCGCCAGGCAGGCGTTGCGGCCAGCGGCGGTGACGAAGAGGAAGGACGACTGCATCTCGATGATCGTCTGCTGCACCTGCCCGCCACCGAATCGCTTGCCAGCACCACGGGCCAGACTCTGGATGCCGGCCGCCATCGCCGCCAGATGCTCGCCGTCGTCGCGGCCGAGCCCCTGCGAGGATGCCATCAGCAAACCGTCGGCGGACAGCGCGACCGCGTGCTCGGCCTGCTTGACCCGACCGATCAGATCATCCAGCAACCACGTCAGGTCGGCACTCGAAGCCGTCTTCTGCGCCACTTCGTCGTCCTCTTCTCCTCCGGCTCGTCGCCGGCTCACTTGGGCCTGACCGTCATCCCCCGGTTCACCGGGCCGCCGCACCCCGGTCAGGGCACCTGCTCGTCGGCGTCGTCGGGCCCGGGCCTGTCACCAGCACCGGGCAGCCGTGTGTCGTCGGAGTCTCCCCGCCGGGTGCCGGTCTGGTACGAACTCATCGTGTGTCGAACCTGTTCGGGTCGCGGATCAGGTCGTCGCCCTCGTCCACAGTCTCGGGATCGGCCTGCCATCGCGGTGCCGGGCTCACCTGGCGTATCCGGATCGGCAGGCTTGACCTGCATCGACGCCGGCTCCATCGCGGTCGGTGCTCCGGGCGGTAACCGTCGAGAGTGCCACCGGCGGGGCCAATCGGGCCACTACCTTGGCACGCAGATCCCTACTGCGGGAACCCATTACACCGTCCCTGGCCCTGAACTGGTTTATCGGTCAGTCGGGAGTACGTCACCCCGCACGCCGACACCGGCGCAACCTAACAACGTCACCGCAGCAACTCAAGCGCCGGTGATAGCGCCGGTGATCATGCCCTGGTCGGCCTAGGGCACCCCGGCTCGCCCGTCGCCATCCGGGTGATCTACGTCATGCCGGGCCCACCGGTTCGCTGCGCCGGGTCTTCCGGGGGACGCCGCCGACGCGAACGCGGGCCGCGGCCGGTACCGCTGTGCCAGGCTCAGGGACATGGACGACAAGACCATCCTGAACCGGATCTCGGATCTGGTCGACGAGGAGCACCGGCTACGCGCACAGGCGCAGGCCCACGAGGCGGGCACCGACGACGAGGCCCGTACCCGTCTGCGTGAGTTGGAGGAATCCCTCGACCAGTGCTGGGATCTGCTGCGCCGCCGCCGCGCCGCTCGGCAGGCGCACGGCGATCCCGAGGCTCAGGGTGCCCGCCCGGTGGCCGAGGTCGAACGGTATCTGCAGTGATCGCCGCTGCCCCGGATCTCCGGCGGTGCGCGCCGCCACGTTGAGGTCGTGCAACCGGGAGGGGCTCCGGGTGCGGTGACCGCCACCCGGAGCCCGCTGGTCAGGCCAGGCCGGCCTCGCGACACAGCATGTCGGTGAGCGCCGTCGGGTCCACCACGTCTGCCGGCAGGCCCCTGGCGGCGAACCAGGTGGCGACGATCCGTACGTCACGGGCGAGGAACTCCCGCCCCTGCGGGTTGACCACCACGTCGACCACCTGCGGCAGATCGATCAGCGCCAGCCGGTCGGCACAGACAAGCAGGTTGTACGGCGACAGGTCGCCGTGCGCGTACCCGGCCCGGGCCAGTACGACCAGGGCGTCGACCAACTGCCCCCACAGGCCACGTAGTTCCGTCGGGGACGGGCGCAGTTCAGCCAGCCGGGGTGCGGCTCTTCCCTCTTCCGCGTCGCCGAGGAACTCCAGCATGAGCTCGGTACCCCGCAGCTGCACCGGGTACGGCACGGTGACGGTGCCGTAGCGCTGACCGATCTCCCAGAGCCGGCTCAGGGCGGCGAACTCCGCCGCCGCCCACTGTCCGGCGATCATCTGCCGGCCGAACATGGTCCGACCGGTCATCGCCCGCATTTCACGGGAGCGGCGCACCCGGCGCCCTTCGAGGTAGCCCGCGTCGCGGTGGAACAGCCGATGCCGAGGATCCCGGTAACGTTTCGCCGCCAGCAGGCAGGACCGGTCGGTGCCGGGAAGGCCACGGCGCACCAGGTGGACGTCGGCTTCCTTGCCGGTCTTGAGCACACCGAGTTCGGTGTCCTTCGCCGCCAGCTCGGTGACCAGCCAGTGCGGGTGTGGTTGCGGACCGTGCAGCGCATCGTCCCAGGTGGACCACGTGTCGTCGGTCTCCGGGTCCGGCCCGTCGTCGGTGGGGGCGGGGCCGTTTGGTCGGCCCCGCTTCAGGAAGTGTGGTTCGTCGTCGTCGAAACGGCGTCGGCCGCGAGGCCGGCGCTCGGGGTTCGCAGAGTCGCTGTCGCGCATGATGCGGATTCCTCGGTCGAGTTGTGGACAGGTGGGAAGTGACCTGCGAAGACGGCCATGATCGGCCTCCTCTCCTCGACCGGGCGGACGCCCGGGTGCGCGATGCGCGGACCATGCTCGCCGAGAGTTCACGGCGGGGTCAACCGAATTGGCGCCAGCACGCCGAGCTGACGTGCCGGACCAGCCGGTTCGCTCTCGGTCAGGCACCCATGATCTCGGCGATGGCGGCGATGACGGTGTCGACCGTCGCCGTGGGCGCGAAGCGGGCGTCGGTCCAGGGACGCCCCCGGTGCAGCCAGATGCTGGGCAGGCCGACGGCGGTAGCTCCACCGATGTCCACCTCCGGGCCGTCCCCGACGACCCAGGCACCGCGCAGCGGCATCCCGGCCCGCTGCGCGGCGAGCGCGAAGATGCGGGGGTTGGGCTTGCTGACCCCGGCCTCCTCGGAGATCACCCAGTCAGCGATGTACCGGTCCAACCCGGTGCGGCGGATCTTGACGTCCTGCTGCCGGACCGCGCCGTTGCTCACCACGACCGGAGTCCAGCCGGCATCGTCGGCGATTCGCAGGGCGCACGCCACGAGCGGGTCCAGTCGGGTGAACTGCACGACCCCGTCGTGCAGTTCCTCCACCAGGTCGATGGAGGGGATCCGCAACCGGTAGCGGTCCCGGATGGCGTCCGCCACGTCCCAGCGATCCGTCAGACCGTCGGCGTCGATGGACAGCAACCACTCGATGTCGTGTGGTGGTGCGCCGATCTCGTCGAGGAACTGCTGCGCCCAGATGCGGAACGGCCCGGCCCGGTCGAGCAGGGTGTTGTCCAGATCCAGCAGGAGCAGCGGCACTCGGGCACCTTACGGGAACCGGGCACCTTGCCGACAGGGCGGAAGGTTACGTAGTGATGTCGGTCAGGAGCGGTGTCGCGCGGGTGTCCCGGCCGGAGGTTCCCAAGCCGTACGTACGGTTTGCGCTGGCCGAGGGGAGCTGACACGATCGACTCGTGCCAAGAGTAAGCCAGGATCAACTCGACGCCCGCCGACAGGAGATCCTCGCCGCCGCGCGAGCCTGCTTCGCCCGGCACGGCTACGAGGGCGCGACCGTACGTCGACTGGAGGAGGCCACCGGCCTGTCCCGCGGCGCCATCTTCCACCACTTCCGGGACAAGGACTCGCTCTTCCTCGCCGTCGCCGAGGACGACGCGGCCACGATGGTGGAGACCGTCGCCCGCAACGGGCTTGTCCAGGTGATGCGGGACCTGCTCGCCCGGGCCGTCTCCCCGGACACCACCGGATGGCTGGGCAGCCAGCTGGAAGTGTCACGACGACTGCGTACCGACCCCGACTTCGCCACCCGCTGGGCACAGCGGTCGGCCGCCATCGCCGAGGCGACCCGGGACCGGCTGGCCCGCCAACGCGAGGCCGGCGTGCTCCGCGAGGACATCCCCATCGACGTGCTGGCGCGGTTCCTCGAACTCGCCTACGACGGGCTGGTGCTGCACCTGGCCATGGGGCGACCCGCCGGAGACCTGGGGGCGGTGCTCGACCTGGTCGAGGAGGCCGTACGCCGCCGCTGACCCCGACAGCTGACGAGAAGATGACTCAACTGTTTGGGCGGCCTGGGGCTGGCATCGCCGCTGGACAATGAAGCCGCGTTCCCTCCCGTGACAGGAGCAGGCCATGACGGGTTTCGCTGCCGACTACGACACCTGGGGAGTTCCCGGTCCCACCTTCATCACGCTCTACCTGGCGGCTGTGGTGGTCGCCGTCGCCATCGTCCTGGTCCGCCGCCGGACGCTGCTGAACGGCCGGACCGCTGCACCGGCCGACCAACTCGGCGCACAGCAGGTGGCCTACCTCAACGGCGGCGACGACCTTGCCGTCTGCACCTCGCTGGGCACCCTGCGAAGCCAGGGCGCGCTCGGTGTCGACCCGGACCACCGGCTGACCGTCGACGGTCCACTGCCGGCTGACGCCACCCCACTCGACCGGGCCGTCCACTACTCCGCGGCGCAGCGCACCCTCGCCCGGGACGTGCGGCGCACCGAATGGGTCCAGCGCGCCCTCACCGAGCTGCGCGACGGGCTCGACCAACGCGGTCTCACGATCGGGCCGGACCGACGGGCGTCGTTGCGCCGCGCACCACTGCTGCTGGCCGCGCTGCTGGCCATCGGGATCGCCCGGATCGTCGGCGGGCTCGCCAACAACCGCCCGGTCTGGTATCTGGTGCTCACCGTCCTCACACTCGGCGTGCTGACCACGGTGCTGCTCCTGCGGGTACCCCGCCGTACCCGGGCAGCCGATGCCGCGCTCCGGACTCTCCGCCAGCGCAACCGGCACCTGGCACCCGCCTCGAAACCGGCGTACGCCACCTACGGCGCGGCGGGCGCGGCCATGGGGGTGGCCCTCTACGGACCCGCGTCACTCTGGGCACTTGATCCGACCTTCGCCCAGCAGGCCGAGATCCAACGCCAAGCAGCGGCCGGCGGCGCGAGTTCCACCGGCGGATGCGGTGGCGGCAGCACGTCAGGAGCCGGCGACACCAGCTGTGGCGGAGGAGGAGGCTGCGGCGGCGGATGCGGCGGATGAGCACCCCGCACGGTGTAGGGATCGGCTGGCGCCCGGAGATCTCCGGGTTCGTGGCCGGGCTGCCCGGCCTGCGCTTCGTCGAGGTGATCGCCGAGTCGGTGCCGACCGCCGGACCAGCCCCGCACGAGCTGGTCGAGTTGCGCGACCGAGGCGTCGCGGTCGTACCCCACGGCGTGCGCCTCTCCCTCGGCAGCGCAGAACCGGTCGACCCGGACCGCGTGGCTCACCTCGCAGCGGTTGCGCAGCTGCTCGCGGCTCCTCTGGTCAGCGAGCACATCGCCTTCGTCCGGGCCGGCGGTCTGGAGGCGGGTCACCTGTTGCCACTGCCGCGCACCCACGAGGCGATCGACGCGGTCTGCGCCAACATCTCCCGCGCCCAGGCCGACCTGCCGGTGCCGATAGCGCTGGAGCCGATCGCCGCCCTGTTCGACTGGCCGGACGACGACCTCGACGAGGCGGCGTTCCTCACCGAAATCCTGGAACGTACCTCGGCGTTGCTGCTACTCGACGTCGCGAACGTCTACGCCAACGCCCGTAACCGGGGCACCGACCCGCTGGCGCTACTGGACCGGCTGCCGCTGGAACGGGTGGCGTACCTGCACGTCGCGGGTGGCGCCGAGGGCGGCGGTTTCTACCACGACACGCACGCCGACCCGATTGGGCAGGAGGTGTTGGAGCTGCTCACCGAGGTGTGCGCTCGCCACCGTCCACCCGCGGTGCTGCTGGAACGCGACGGGCGCTACCCACCGGCGGCGGAGCTACGTGCCGAGTTGGACGCCGTCGCCACCGCCTGCGGTTTCCCGGAGGTGACGTGACGCCGGCCGGGGAACCGACCTCCCTCGCCGCACGGCAGGCCGCGCTTGTCGCGTCCCTGGTCGCCGGTGGACCGCCGCCGTCCGGCTTCGCGCCCGGCCCGTTGGCCGCCGCCCGCGCCGCGCTGCTGCGTAAGCGCGCCGGTGAGGTCGCCCGGCACTGGCCACTGCTCGCCACCGGGCTCGGCCCGGCCTGGCCGACCGTGTTCATCGAGTGGGCGGCCGGCCGGCCAGGTGCTGGCGGGTTACGCGACGGCTGGGATCTGGCCCGCGCGCTGCACGCCCGCGCCGCCCTGCCCGCGCTGGGTGCGGAGGAACTGGCCGTACGGGAGTCTGATCTCTACTACGACGGGCAGCGGGCACCGCGCCGTCGCCGCTTACCCGCCCTCGGACGGGCCGGTGACGCGCTCGCCCTCCAGGTAGCCGGTCGAATACACCTGCTCCGTCGCCGCCGGGCACCCTGCAAACACCCACGATGTCCCGCCGCACCGGGACCGGATGGCCGTCGCCGGGCAAAGTGATGCAGGATCTTCGGCATGGATCTCGGACTGACCGATCGGGTGTACGTGCTCACCGGCGCCTCCCGTGGGCTCGGCTACGCCACCGCACAGTGCCTGGTGGCCGACGGTGCCCGGGTGGTGCTCTGCGCCCGGCACGTCGACGCGGTCGAGGCCGCCGTGACCGGCCTCGGCGGGCCGGACCGGGCCATCGGCGTCACCGCCGACCTGGCGGACCCGGCGACGCCCGGACGGCTGCTGCACGCCGCGCAGGACCACTTCGGTCGCGTCGACGGTGCCCTGGTCTCCGTCGGTGGTCCGCCCGCCGGCAGTGCCGCGTCGGTCGACGACGAGCAGTGGCGACAGTCCTTCGAGACTGTCTTCCTCGGTACCGTCCGCACGGTACGGACGGTCGCCGCCGCGCTGCCCGAGGGCGGCGCCATCGCCCTGGTGCTCTCCACCTCGGCACGGGGTCCGGTGCCCGGGCTGGGCATCTCCAACGGCCTACGGCCGGGGCTGGCCGGCGTCGCCAAGGATGTCGCCGACGAGTACGGTCCGCGTGGCGTCCGAGTTGTCGGGCTGCTGCCGGGGCGGATCCTGACCGACCGCAACCGGGAGCTCTTCGCCGCCACCGGCGACCCCGCACAGGCGCGGGCCGAGGCGGAGGCCGCCATCCCACTACGCCGCATCGGTGAACCAGCCGAGTTCGGTCGGGTCGCTGCCTTCGTGCTCTCCCCTGCGGCCAGCTACCTGACCGGCGTCACCGTCGCCGTCGACGGCGGCGCGCTACGCGGGCTGTGACCACCGACCGGTCGCCCCGCCGACCGGGTACCGATCCGAGTGTCGGACGGTGTCGTCGGGCCATCACAGCACCAACTCGGTGTCCTCAGTTCGAGGCGGCAGGCGGCATGGCCTCGTCGGCCACGTACTCCCGGGTGGGGATGACCACTGGTTCTGGACCGGTGGCGTCGGCGTACGGACTGGGCGAGTCGACCACCGCGAACTGGGTGCGGTACAGCTCGGCGTAGAGGCCACCGACCGCGACCAGCTCGTCGTGACGGCCCCGCTCCACGATGCGGCCGTCATCGAGTACCAGGATCTGGTCGGCGTCCCGGACGGTGGAGAGCCGGTGGGCGATCACCAGGGCGGTACGCCCGGTCAGCGCCACGGAGAGCGCCCGCTGCACCGCCGCTTCGCTCTCCGAATCCAGGTGCGCGGTCGCCTCGTCGAGGATCACGATCGACGGTGCCTTGAGCAGCAACCGGGCAATGGCGATGCGCTGCTTCTCACCACCGGAGAAGCGGTAGCCACGCTCCCCCACGGTGGTCTCCAACCCGTCGGGCAGCGACCTGACCAGGCCGGCGACCTGGGCACCTGCCAGTGCCGCCCACAGTTCCTCTTCGGTGGCGTCCGGCTTGGCGTACCGCAGGTTCTCCGCGATGGTTTCGTGGAACAGGTGCGAATCCTGGGTGACGACGCCGATCTCGTCGCGCAGCGAGTCGAGCCGGGCGTCACGGACGTCGACGCCACCGACCAGCACCCGTCCGTCGGTCACGTCGTAGATTCGGGAGATCAGCATGGACAGGGTGGACTTGCCGGCACCGGAGGGCCCGACCAACGCCACCATCTGGCCCGGCTCGACGGTGAACGAGACCCCCTTGAGCACCGGCTCGCTGACCGTACGTTCCAGTGCGGCGACCTCCTCCAACGACGCGAGTGAGATCTCGGCAGCGCTCGGGTAGCGGAACCTCACGTCGCGGAACTCGACGCGCCCGGCACCCTGAGGAACTGGTACCGCATCGGACCGTTCCTTGATGCCCGGCTCCAGATCGAGCACCTCGAAGACCCGGTCGAACGAGACCAGTGCGCTCATCACGTCCACCCGGACGTTGCTCAGCGCGGTGAGCGGGCCGTAGAGGCGGGTGAGCAGCAGTGCGAGGGTGACGACGGTGCCGGCGCTGACCTGACCGCTCACCGCGAGCCAGCCGCCGAGGCCATAGGTCAGGGCCTGGGCCAGCGAGGCCACCAGCAACATCGCCACGAAGAAGGTCCGCGAGTACATCGCCGAGGTGATGCCGATGTCGCGGACCCGCTCGGCACGGGCGACGAAGCGGGCCGCCTCCGCGTCGGGTCGGCCGAAGAGTTTCACCAGCAGCGCACCGGCGACCCCGAACCGTTCGGTCATCGTCGCGTTCATTTTGGCGTCGAGGTCGTACGACTCTCGGGTGATCTCGGCCAGCCGCCGTCCCACCCGGCGGGCCGGGATGATGAACACCGGTAGGAGCACCAGCGAGAGCGCCGTGATCTGCCAGGAGAGGGTGAGCATCACCACGGCGGTGAGAACCAACTGGATCACGTTGCTGACCACGCCGGACAGCGTCGAGGTGAATGCCCGCTGGGCGCCCATCACGTCGTTGTTGAGCCGGCTGACCAGTGCACCGGTCTGGGTCCGGCTGAAGAACTGCAACGGCATCCGCTGCACGTGTCCGTAGACACGGGTACGCAGGTCGAGGATGATGCCTTCGCCGATGCGGGCCGAATACCACCGCTGGGCCAGCGACAGGCCAGCGTCGGCGACCGCCAACCCGGCGATGAGCAGGGCCAGCCGGATCACCGACGCACCGGCGTCGGGACCGCCCCGGGTGATCGCGTCGATGACGTCGCCGGCCAGCAGCGGGGTCGCCACCCCGATCACCGCGGCGACGATCACCGTGAGCAGGAAGACGACGATGTCGCGCCGGTAGGGTTGGGCGAACGCGACGATCCGACGCGCGACGCCGCGTTTGAGGCGGTGTGCGGAGATGTCGTCCTGACTGCGCATCGACCGGAGCATGCTCCAGCCGCCCATGCCGCCAGCGGACATCGGGTTGGACACGCGCACCTCCGGATCAATACGTCGTTCGCCGTCGGTCAGTTCGCCGACGACTGAGACAACCACACGGGTGACGCGAATCTTCCCGAACGGTACTTACTACTCTCCCTGGCCGGCGAGATCCCGCAGCCGTCGTGTCTGTGCCTCCCGCTCGGCGCGCTGCTGCGCGGCGTGGGTACGCCCGGCGGCTCCGGCCAGCAGCGCCTTGATTTCGATGACGGCGTCTCGGTGGTGGGCGAGCAGCCCGGCGGTCAGGTCACGCACCGCGTCGTCCAACTCGGCGCCGGGAACCACGAGGGTGGCCAGCCCGATCCGGTCCGCTTCGGCGGCGTCCAGCCGCCGCCCGGTGGCGCAGATCTCCAGGGCGCGGGAGTAGCCGACCAGCTCGACCAGGCGCCGGGTGCCGGCCAGATCGGGGACCAGGCCCAACGTGACCTCAGCCATGGAGAACTTCGCGTCCTCGGCCAGTACCCGCAGGTCGCAGGCGAGGGCGAGCTGGAAGCCCGCGCCGATCGCGTGCCCCTGTACGGCAGCGATCGAAATGATGTCCGGCCGGTGTAGCCAGGTGAACCCGGCCTGATAGTCGGCGATCTTGTCGGCGCACTGCTGCTCGGGCAGGGTGGCCAGCGCGGCGAAGGAACCGGGACCGGAGGCAGCGGCCACCGACAGGTCGAGGCCGGCGGAGAAGGCCCGCCCCTCGCCGCGTACCACGACCACGCGCACGTCGCCGGGAAGCTCCCGGGAAAAGTCGCTCATCGCGCGCCACGTCGCCGGTGTCTGCGCGTTGAGCACGTCGGGCCGGCACAGGGTGACCGTGGCAACCGGCCCGTCGCATTCCAGCCGGACCCCGGTCGCCTCGGCGGTCACCGGGCGGCCCGGGTCACGGTGGTGGTGGCGGTGCTGCTGAACGCCGCTGACCGGCGGGTCACGCCTTCTTGCGGCGCCGAGCGCCGCCACGCTGCCGCAGCTGCACCCCGGACTCGGTGAGTACGCGGTGGATGAATCCGTACGATCGCCCGGTCGAGGCCGCGAGCGCCCGGATGCTCTCGCCCCCGGTGTACCGCTTGACGAGGTCCTTCGCGAGCGTCTGACGCTCGGCTCCGACGATCCGGCGACCCTTCTCAGTGCTGGTGGCTGTGCCAGTGGCTGCCATGCTGTGTCCTCACGTCCCAGACTGTGCGGTTCGGATACGGTCCCACCTATTAGACCGTCTCGAACGATCATGCGCCAGATATCAACTATTCGCCAACCGACACGCTATGCAATGTCAGCTTCCCGATAGGTGATGCCGCAACGGAATCAGGCCAACTCGACCAGTTCCAGCAGATCGTCACTCCAGGCGTCTTCGTCGCCGTCGGGGAGCAGGATCGCCCGGTCCGGCTTGAGCGCGAGGACCGCGCCCGGGTCGTGGGTGACGAGCACGATCGCCCCCGGGTAGCGGGCGATGGCGTCGAGCACCTGCTCACGGCTGACCGGATCCAGGTTGTTCGTCGGCTCGTCGAGCAGCAGCACGTTGGCACCGGAGCAGACCAGGGTCGACAGGGCCAGCCGGGTCTTCTCCCCGCCGGAGAGCACCCCGGCAGGCTTGTCGACGTCCTCGCCGGAGAAGAGGAAGGCACCCAGGATTTTGCGCAGTTCGGTGTCGGTCTGGTCAACCGAGGCGGCCCGCATGTTCTCCAGGACCGTCCGCTCCACATCGAGCGTCTCGTGCTCCTGGGCGTAGTACCCCAGCCGCAGACCGTGACCGGAGCGCACCTCGCCGGTGTCCGGCTCCAGCAGGCCGCCGAGCATCCGCAACAACGTGGTCTTTCCGGCACCGTTGAGCCCGAGAATGGCGACCCTCGATCCCCGGTCCACGGCCACGTTCACGTCGGTGAAAATCTCCAACGAGCCGTACGACTTCGACAGGCCGGTCGCGGTCAGCGGCGTCTTGCCGCAAGGCGCCGGAGCCGGGAAACGCACCTTGGCCACCTTGTCGGCGACCCGCACCTCTTCCAGGCCGGACATCAACCGCTCGGCCCGGCGGGCCATGTTCTGCGCGGCGACCGTCTTGGTGGCCTTGGCCCGCATCTTGTCGGCCTGGGCCATCAGCGCGCCGGCCTTCTTCTCGGCATTGGCCCGTTCCCGCCGACGACGACGCTCGTCGGTTTCCCGGGCCTCCAGGTACGCCTGCCAACCCAGGTTGTAGACGTCGACCACGCTGCGGGTGGCGTCCAGGAACCACACCTTGTTGACCACCGACTCGAGCAGATCACCATCGTGCGAAATCACGATCAGCCCGCCTTTGTGGTTGGCGAGGAAACCCCGAAGCCAGGTGATCGAGTCGGCGTCCAGGTGGTTGGTCGGTTCGTCCAACAGCAGGATCCCGCCCCCGTTCTCACCCGCGTCCCGAAACAGGATCCGGGCCAACTCGATTCGCCGACGCTGACCGCCGGAGAGGGTGCCGATGGTCTGCGCGAGAGCACGATCGGGCAGCCCGAGGTTGGCGCAGATGCGGGCCGCCTCGGCTTCCGCCGCGTACCCGCCGAGGGCGGCGAACTGGTCCTCCAGAGCGCCGTAACGGCGGACCAGGCGCTCGTCGGCGTCCTCGGCGAGGCGCGCCTCAAGGTCCTTCATCCCGGCCATCAGGGCGTCCAGGCCACGGGCGGAGAGGACCCGGTCCCGCCCGGTGACGTCGAGGTCGCCGGTCCGCGGATCCTGTGGGAGATAGCCGACGGCGCTGCGCCGGTCGACCTGCCCCCCGTACGGCTGGCCCTCACCGGCGAGCACCTTGAGGGTGGTGGTCTTGCCGGCACCGTTGCGCCCGACCAGGCCGATCCGGTCACCGGGCTGCACCCGCAGCGTGGTGTCGGAGAGCAGGATCCGGGCTCCGGCACGTAGTTCCAGGCCGGTTGCAGTGATCATTTCAGGTACTCGCTTCCGGGGATCCGAAGGGCTGACTCAGGGCACACGAAAGCGCCGGCGGATCCCGGTGACCCGTCGGCGCGGGGCGTTCAGCCTTCGCAGCGCAGCACGACGACAAGTGTACCGGGCTCCGGCTGTCGACCCACGCGGATTACCGACCAAGATCGTCGGGTACCGGATCGCCGACCGGACCGGTACCGGCCACGAGACACTCACTGATCGGGGTCACCATGGAGCTGAACGAGAACGCCCGGATCGACACCAGCCAGGTCGAGGACCGCCGAGGCGGCGGCGCAGGCGGTGGGTTGGGCATCCCCATCCCGATCGGTGGCGGACGCGGCGGCATCGTCGGCATCGTCATCGCCGTGCTCGTGGCCCTCGTCGGCGGCGGCTTCGGCCTGAACGCCATGACCGGTGGCGAGGAGCAGGGCGACAACACCGCACTGGAGCAGCGCTGCGCCGCCGACGACGCCCTGGAGCAGCTGGACTGCCGCAACACCCTCTACGTCAACTCGATCCAGGCGTACTGGCGCACCGCCCTGCCGCAGGACCTCGGTGAGCAGTACCAGCCGACCCGTACCGTCTTCTTCAGCCGAGCCGTCAACACCGCCTGCGGCCAGGCCGACTCCGGTGTCGGCCCGTTCTACTGCCCGGCCGACTCGCTCGTCTACATCGACCTCTCCTTCTACGAGGTACTCGCCACGCAACTGGGGGCGGAGGGGGAATTCGCCCAGCCGTACGTACTGGCCCACGAGTACGGCCACCACGTGCAGAACCTGCTCGGCACCAACGAGCAGGTACGCCGTCAGCAGCAGCGCGACCCGGGCAACGCCAACGACCTGTCGGTACGCCTGGAGTTGCAGGCCGACTGTTACGCCGGTGCGTGGGCGAAGAACGCCACCGGCACCGCCGACGACAGCGGCCAGAGGATCTTCACCAGCATCACCGAGCGGGACATCGCCGAGGCCATCGACACCGCCGAGGCCATCGGTGACGACGCCATCTCCAGGCGCGCCGACCGGCCGGTGAACCCCGACGAGTTCACCCACGGCTCGTCGGAGCAACGCAGGCAGTGGTTCAACCGGGGTTACGACAGCGGCGACCCTGCCTCCTGCGACACCTTCAGCGGCGCGGTCTGACCAGTCGTGACACGGCGAAAGCCCGGTCACCACGACCGGGCCACGTCCCCTGACCAGTCAGCTGGCGGCATCGGGGACGGGATCGCGTACCAGGATGTGCACGGCACGGGCGGCGGCGACAGCGGCGACGAGCACCGCGTACCGGGGTTCCGGGACGTCGAGCAGCCGGTCGGCGCGCCGCGCGGCGAGCGGAGCGAGTCGACTGTCGGCCAGCACGGAGTCCACCGCCCGCCGGTCACCACCGGCGACCAGGGCGTCGAGCCGTCCGGCCTCCGGCAGCAGCAGGCGTACGGCCAGATCCGCCGCGTCGGCCAGCGCCGCCCTTGTCTGGTTGTCCCGCCGGCGGGCGAACCGCTGCTGCGACCACCCGCCCGCAGCGGTCCGGCCCTGCACGTAGTGGGTGTCCACCTTGTGGACCGACAGCCGCTCTCCCTCCGCGATGCCCATCGCCATCGCGCCCTTACGCACCAGTAGCAGCCCGATCCGGCGCGGCGCCGTCACCGTTGCCACGAAACCCGCCAGATTCACGACGGGCGGCGCCCCGGGAGGTAGATGCAGCTCGGCAGTTGTCCCGTCCGGAGCGGACATCAGCAGGCCGTACGCCCGCACACCGGCGACGGGTGGGCCGTGCCGGTCGGTGAAGCCGGCGACCCAACGGGCGGTACGGGCCGGAGCGACCTCCACCCACCGGCCACCCCCGGCGGCGGGTCGACTGGTCATCAGCCGACCGTACGCCACAGGCGGCGCCGACGGTTCGGGTGGCACCGGTGCACGACCAATGGCGAAGAGCGGAGGCGTCGTCAGACGTTGAAGCCGAGGGAGCGGAGCTGGTCCCGACCCTCGTCGGTGATCTTGTCAGGCCCCCACGGGGGCAGCCACACCCAGTTGATCCGGATGTCGTCGACCAGCCCACCACCGGGGCCGGTGGTCAGCGCCTGACGGGCCTGGTCCTCGATCACATCGGTGAGGGGGCAGGCCGCCGAGGTGAGCGTCATGTCCAGGGTGGCCACGTTCTGGTCGTCGACGTGCACGCCGTACACCAGGCCGAGGTCGACCACGTTGATGCCCAGCTCCGGGTCCACGACGTCCTTCATCGCCTCCTCGATGTCGGCGACAGCGGCCTTGCCGCCGGCCGGCGCGGTGTTCTCGCTCATGCCTTCACCTCCGTCGGGCTCGCGCCCACACCGGCGCGTGCCGCGGCGTCCTTGAACGCCATCCACGGCAACAGCGCGCACTTGACCCGGGCGGGGTAGCGGGCGACGCCCTCGAACGCCACCCCGTCACCGAGCACGTCCTCGTCCGGCGTGACCTGACCACGACCGGACAGCAGCGCCACGAACGCCTCGTGCACCTCGAACGCCTCCATCGCGTCTCGGCCGGTCAGCAGCTCGTGCAGCACGCTCGCGGACGCCTGACTGATCGAACAACCCATCCCGTCGTACGACACGTCGTGCAGCGTCCCGCCGTCGGTCGCCACCCGGACGGTGATCTCGTCGCCGCAGGTCGGGTTGACGTGGTGCGCCTCGCCGACCCGGTCGGCCGGGTCGGCGGCAGCGCGGAGCCCCCGGCCGTGCGGATGCTTGTAGTGATCCAGGATGATTTCCTGGTAAAGGGACTCAAGTTGCATCAGGCGAACACCTTCCGCACCTGCTCCAGGCCCGCCACCAGCGCGTCGATCTCCTCCGTGGTGGTGTAGAGGTAGAACGAGGCCCGGGTGGTGGCCGGCACACCGAACCGGGTGCAGACCGGACGGGCACAGTGGTGGCCGACCCGCACCTGCACGCCGAGGGCGTCGAGCACCTGCCCCACGTCGTGCGGATGCACGTCGCCGAGCGCGAAAGAGATGGTGCCGCCCCGGCCCACCGGCACCTTCGGGCCGAAGATCCGCAGGCCTGGCACGGCACCCAGAACATCAAGGGCGTACGCGGTCAGCTGCTTCTCGTGCCACTGGATCGCCCGCATACCGATGCCGGTCAGGTAGTCCACGGCCGCACCGAGCGCGACCGCCTCGGCGATCGGTGGAGTGCCGGCCTCGAAACGGGCCGGCGGAGCGGCGTAGGTGGATCCGCCCATCGACACCGTCTCGATCATCGATCCGCCGCCGAACACCGGCGGCATCGCCGCCAACAGCTCGCTGCGACCCCAGAGGACTCCGATGCCGGTCGGGCCGCACATCTTGTGCCCGGTGAAGACGATGAAGTCCGCGCCGAGATCGACCACGTCGATCGGCATGTGCGGCACCGACTGGGAACAGTCCAGCAGCAGCAGGGCACCCACCTCGCGGACCCGGGCGGTGATCCGCGCGGTGGCGTTGACGGTCCCGAGGATGTTGGACATGTGCACCAACGAGACGATCTTCGTCCGCTCGTTGACCAGGTCGGTCAGGCCCGACTCGTCCAGCCGGCCGTTGTCGGTGACCGGGAACCAACGCAGTGTCGCGCCGGTCCGCTCCGCCAGCAACTGCCACGGAACGATGTTCGAGTGGTGTTCCATCTCCGAGATGACGATCTCGTCGCCCGGCCCCAACTGGAGTCGCGGATCGGCATCGGAACGCAGCGACGCGTTGGAGAACGCGTACGCCACGATGTTGATCGCCTCGGTGGAGTTCTTGGTGAAGACCACCTCGTCGACGCTCGGCGCGTTGACGAAGGCGGCGACCTTCGCCCGGGCCCCCTCGTACGCCTCGGTGGCCTCCGTACCCAACGTGTGCACCGAACGGGAGACGTTGGCGTTGTGCTGGGCGTAGTGCCCGGCCAACGCGTCGAGCACCTGCCGAGGCTTGTGCGAGGTGTTGGCACTGTCCAGATAGACCAGTGGGTGCCCGTTGACCTCCCGATCGAGGATCGGGAAATCGGCGCGTACCGCTGCCACGTCGTAGCGGGGCACGTCGTCGTGCTGCGGCATCCCCGGTGGGATCGCGATGGTGGTCATCGTCGTGACCGGCCCTTCCCTCGCAGATCAGACCCGCGCCGGGCCGGCTCCGGCCACGTACCGCTCGTATCCGGACTCCTCAAGCTTGTCGGCCAGCTCCGGGCCGCCCTGCTCCACGATCCGACCGGCGACGAACACGTGCACGTGGTCCGGCTTGATGTAACGCAGGATCCGGGTGTAGTGGGTGATCAACAGCAGACCGGTGTCTCCGGTGTCGCGCACCCGGTTGACTCCCTCACTCACCACCCGCAGCGCGTCCACGTCGAGGCCCGAGTCGGTCTCGTCGAGAATCGCCATCTTCGGCTTGAGCAGCTCCAGCTGCACGATCTCGTGTCGCTTCTTCTCACCGCCGGAGAAGCCCTCGTTGACGTTGCGCTGGGCAAAGGCCGGATCCATGTGCAGCCGCTCCATGGCACCGCGCAGCTCGCCACCCCAGGTACGCAGCTTCGGCGCCTCCCCGTCGATGGCGGTCTTGGCGGTACGCAGGAAGTTCGCCACGGACACGCCGGGCACCTCGACCGGGTACTGCATGGCGAGGAAGAGGCCGGCACGGGCCCGCTCGTCGACGGACATCTCCAGGACGTCCTCGCCGTCGAGGGTCACCGAACCACCGGTGATCTCGTACTTCGGGTGGCCGGCGACCGAGTACGCCAGGGTCG
Organism: Micromonospora sp. HNM0581; assembly: GCF_012726175.1. GTDB lineage: Bacteria > Actinomycetota > Actinomycetes > Mycobacteriales > Micromonosporaceae > Micromonospora. The sequence continues at coordinate 298,764 of NZ_JAASAD010000002.1, read as the reverse complement.
ACTTGCCAGAGCCGTTCGGGCCCATGATCGCGTGGGTCTCCCCCGACTTCACGGTCAGGTCGACGCCGTGCAGAATCGGCTTGAGCTCACCCTCGGGCAGCTTCACCGACACCTGTAGGTCGCGGATCTCCAGGGTGCTCATTATCGGGTCACTCCATTGCTCGGCAGCGGACGGCCCTCGCCGTCCACGGGAAGATAGATGTCACCGTCGCGGACTTCGACGGAATAGACGGGTACGGGTTCGGTGGCGGGCAGACCGCTGGGCTCACCGGTACGCAGGTCGAAACGGGAGCCGTGCAGCCAACACTCGATCGTGCAGCCTTCGACCTCCCCCTCGGAGAGCGCCACAGCCGCGTGTGAGCACTCGTCGAACACGGCGTAGAACTGGTCGTCCCCGCCGTGCACAACGGCGATCTGGTTGCCGTCGACGTCGGCGCTGATCGCGGTGCCCTTCGGCACGTCCTCGGCGGCGCAGATGCGGATCATCATGCGCCAGCCTTGGTCAGCCGAGCCTCGATAGCGTCCCCCAGGCGCTCGCGCAGCGGCTCCACCGGAATCTTGTTCAGCAGTTCGGCGAAGAAGCCACGCACCACGAGCCGACGTGCCTCGGCCTCCGGAATGCCCCGGGCCATCAGGTAGAACAACTGCTCGTCGTCGAAGCGGCCGGTGGCGCTGGCGTGACCGGCACCGGCGATCTCGCCGGTCTCGATCTCCAGGTTCGGCACGGAGTCGGCCCGCGCACCGTCGGTGAGCAGGAGGTTCCGGTTGATTTCGTACGTGTCGGTGCCGGTCGCCTCGGCCCGGATCAACACGTCACCAACCCAGACGGTGTGCGCGCTCTCCCCCTGCAACGCGCCCCGGTAACCCACATAGCTGCGACAGTCCGGCACGGTGTGGTCGACCAGCTGCCGGTGCTCCTGGTGCTGCCCGGAGTCGGCGAAGTAGACACCGTACAGCTCGGCCTCGCCGCCCCGGTCGGTGTATTCGATCGTGGTGAACTGCCGGACCAGGCTGCCTCCGAGGGTGACCTGAACGTGCAGCACCCGCGCGTCGCGACCCAACCGCACCTTCAGGTGCTGCGCCTGCACCGCGTCGTCGGCCCAGTCGGCCACGGTGACCAGGGTGAGCTTCGCCCCGTCCTGCACCGACACCTCGACGTTGTCGGCGAGGGTGGCCGAGCCGACGTGCTCCAGCACCACGACCGTCTCGGCGAAGCGGCCCACCTCGACCACGGTGTGCCCGAAGGCCGTGCCTTCGGCTCCGCCGCCGACCACCCGCAGGACAGCCGGTCCACTGACCACCGCGTCCGGTGCGACCCGCACCCGCAACGCCTGCCCGGCCCCGCCGTACGCCAGCGCACTGACCCGGTCGAACGGGGTGAGCACACTGCCGACCAGCGGATCGTCGTGAGCGATCCGCTCCACGGTCACGCCTTCGGGCAGGTCGGCATACTCGTGCCGAACCGTGCCGGTAGCGGTCGGGTCGTCACCGGCCAGCCCCCGCAGCCGCTTGAGCGGGGTGAAACGCCACTCCTCCTCCAGGCCGGTCAGGGCCGGGAAGTCGGCGACATCGTACGAACGCAGCGCCTGCGACTTGGTGCTGGGCGGCGCGGAAGCCTGGGTAGTCATCTCGTCCTTGTTTGTGTCTACGACGACGGTGTCAGGTGATCTGGGGCGGCCAGGGTCAGCCGACCGCGCCTTCCATCTGAAGCTCGATCAGGCGGTTGAGCTCCAGGGCGTACTCCATGGGCAGTTCCTTGGCGATCGGCTCGATGAAGCCACGCACGATCATCGCCATCGCCTCGTCCTCGCTCAGTCCCCGGCTCATCAGGTAGAAGAGCTGGTCGTCGCTGACCTTGGAGACGGTCGCCTCGTGACCCATCGACACGTCGTCCTCACGGATGTCGACGTAGGGATAGGTGTCCGAACGGGAAATCGTGTCGACGAGCAGTGCGTCGCACTTGACCGTGCTGGCGCTGCTGTGCGAACCCTCCAGCACCTGCACCAGACCCCGGTACGAGGTCCGGCCACCGCCCCGGGCGATCGACTTCGACACGATGGTGCTGCTGGTGTGCGGAGCCGCGTGCACCATCTTGGCACCGGCGTCCTGGTGCTGACCCTCGCCGGCCATGGCCACCGAGAGCACCTCGCCCTTGGCGTGCTCGCCGGTCATGTAGACCGCCGGGTACTTCATGGTGACCTTGGAACCGATGTTGCCGTCGATCCACTCCATGGTCGCGCCCTCGTGGCACACGGCGCGCTTGGTGACCAGGTTGTACACGTTGTTCGACCAGTTCTGGATGGTCGTGTACCGGCACCGGGCGTTCTTCTTGACGACGATCTCCACCACGGCGCTGTGCAGCGAGTCCGAGGAGTAGATGGGCGCGGTGCAGCCCTCGACATAGTGCACGTACGCACCCTCGTCGACGACGATCAGCGTCCGCTCGAACTGGCCCATGTTCTCGGTGTTGATGCGGAAGTACGCCTGCAGCGGGATCTCCACGTGCACGCCCTTCGGCACGTAGATGAACGAGCCGCCGGACCACACGGAGGTGTTCAGCGCGGCGAACTTGTTGTCGCCGACCGGGATCACCGTGCCGAAGTACTCCTGGAACAGGTCCCCGTGCTCCTTGAGGGCGGTGTCGGTGTCGAGGAAGACCACACCCTGCTCCTCAAGATCTTCTCGGATCTTGTGGTAGACCACTTCGGACTCGTACTGAGCGGCGACACCGGCGACGAGGCGCTGCTTCTCCGCCTCCGGGATGCCCAGCTTGTCGTAGGTGTTCTTGATGTCCTCGGGCAGGTCCTCCCAGCTGGCGGCCTGCTTCTCGGTGGAACGCACGAAGTACTTGATGTTGTCGAAGTCGATTCCGGTGAGGTCGGCGCCCCACGCCGGCATCGGCTTGCGCTCGAACAGACGCAGGCCCTTCAGGCGCAGGTCGAGCATCCAGGCCGGCTCGTTCTTCTTGGCCGAGATGTCCCGTACCACCGCCTCGTTGAGGCCACGCTGGGCCGAGGCCCCGGCGACGTCCGGGTCGGCCCAGCCATATTCGTAGTTGCCCAGGGCAGCGAGCTGCTCCTCCTGGGTCAGGGGCTGGACGATCTGCTCGGTCATCTATCTGTCCTCACAGTGGTGACGGTCTTACCGGACTGGGCGTGCGGCGGGCCCGGAATGTGCGTGGTGCACACCCCGTCGCCGTGCGCGATGGTGGCCAGGCGCTGCACGTGCGTACCGACCAGGCGGGAGATCACCGTGGTCTCGGCCTCGCACAGTTGTGGAAACTCGGCGGCCACGTGCGCCACCGGGCAGTGATGCTGGCAGAGCTGGCCGCCGGAGGCGATCGTGGAAGCACTGGCAGCGTAACCCTCGGCGGTCAGCGCCGCGGCGAGTGCCTCGGCACGAGCCATCGGATCGTCGCCGGCGCCGGCCAGAGCGGCCCGACAGCGCGACTCCAGGGCTGCCACCTGCTCGGCGGCGAACCGCTCCACCGCCTGCGTACCTCCGGTGCGAGCGATCCAGCGCAGCGCGGCGGTGGCCATGTTGTCGTAGTGGTGGGTGCCACACCGACTGCGGGCGGCGTCGGTGAGCAGGAACACCCTTGCCGGCCTGCCCCGTCCGCGGTGACCGCGGACCGACTGTTCCCGGGCGACGACGTCACCGTCGGCGAGCATCGCGTCGAGATGGCGACGGATGGCCGCCGGGCTGAGCCCGATAGCGTCGCCCAACTGGGCTGCGGTGGCGGCACGGCGTTCGAGAAGCAGCAGGGTGACCCGGTCCCGGGTCGACGACTCGCCGACGGGCGTGCCGGGCAGGGTAGACCGGGCAGGCGAGCCGCTCGCGACGGGCAGCGACCGGCCGGCGGCCGGACCGACCGTCGACTGGTGCCCGGTGAGCGCACTGGCCTTTTTCACAACGTCCACGTTACGTAATTCGATCGGGGCCCGCAAACGTGACCCCGGTGATCCGAACCACCGCAGGGGCCGAGTCACCGGATCGGCGACAACTACGGTGCGTAGGATTCGCCCCGTGAAGCGCCCCGACCGCTCCCTGGTCTCCACCTCCCTGCTGCGCCGTCTGGCGTTCGCCAACATCGTCGCCAACACCGCGATCGTCGTCACCGGCGGGGCCGTGCGGCTGACCGCCTCCGGACTGGGCTGCCCCACCTGGCCCCGGTGCACCGACGAGTCGTACACCGCCACGGCCGAGATGGGCATGCACGGCGCAATCGAGTTCGGCAACCGCCTGCTCACCTTCGTGCTGGTGCTGATCGCCGGAGCGACGCTGCTCGCCGCACTGGTGCACCGCCCCCGGCGACGAGGTGCGGTGCGGCTGGCGCTGGCCGTCGTACTCGGCATCGTGGCACAGGCCGTGATCGGCGGGATCACCGTCCGCACCCAGCTGCATCCCTCGATCGTGGGCATCCACTTCGTGGTCTCGATGCTGCTGCTGCTGCTCGCGTACGCCCTGTGGCGCCGGGTGAGCGAGGCGGACGACCCCCGGCTCGCGGTGGTGCCGCCGCCGTTGCGGTCCCTCGCCTGGGTCACCCTGGTGGCGAGCGCGGCGGTCATCGTCGTCGGGGTGGCGGTGACCGGCAGCGGTCCGCACGCCGGAGACGCCGACGCCGTACGCAACGGGCTGGACCCCCAGACGATCTCCCAGATCCATGCCGACCTGGTTTTCCTGCTGGTCGGCCTGACCGTGGGACTGTGGCTGGCACTACGGGCAGTCAAGGCTCCGGCACGCACCGTACGCGCAGCGCTGACCCTGCTCCTGATCGAACTGGGTCAGGGAGTGATCGGCTTCGTGCAGTACTTCACCAACCTGCCGGCACTGCTCGTCGGCCTGCACATGCTCGGTTCCTGCCTGGTCTGGCTCGCGACCCTCGCGGTTATCTGGTCGACCCGGTCATCGAGCCCGGTCGGTCCCGTCACCAATCCACCCGTCCAGCCCCACCCCCACGCCCCGACGCCCGCCTGACCTCCGCCGGCCCCTGCTTGGCGTCAGCAGGACGAAATCGCCGCCAAGCTCACGATAGGCGAGGACGGGTGGCTCGTCGTCGTCGAGGCCAGCCAGCTCGGTGCAGGTGATGAGAGCGACCCGGGGGTTCCCCCCGGGCCGGTTGGTGGTGATCGGTCAACTTATCTCAACGGGCCATGGTGCGCCGGGCCATCGAACGCCACAGGTCGTTGCTCGGGCGCATCTGGTCCATCAGTTCCCGTTCCCAGGCGTTCTCCACGGCGACCCCGGCCTGCGCACACGCCTCACGCGCGGTCACCGTGTCCTCGGCGAACTGGTCGCCCCACGCGCCATCGGAGCCCACCAGGACGATGCGGGCGCCGCGCTTGCCGACGTACTCGATGACCGCCTTCGCCCCGTCATGCTCGGCGGCGAACGACCTGATGCCCGCGACCAGGCCGTTGGGGGCCTGCCCGGAGGCGGTCTGGTCAGCCGTCAGCGTCGTATCGGAACCATCTGCCATAACGTGAAGACTAAACAGAGACGAACCCGGACGGGCGAGAACCACCAACCTTTTGTGATACCCATTACCTGCAGGTTTAAGCAGGACAGCAGGCGTTTCGACCGCATTTATCAGCCCTGAATCGGGCCAATCGAAGCGACAAGAACGCTTCAAACGGACCAACCGACGGGAGGAACGTACGCCGCGGTAAGCCGTCAGAGCAGGGCGTCGAGGGCCGCGGCCGCGAAGACGATGGTCAGGTACGACGTCGACCAGTGGAACAGCCGCATCGGCTTGACCGCATCGCCCCGGCGGGCCCGACCTGCGAGCCGGTGGGCCTCGATCAGGAAGATCGCGCCGACCACGAGCGTCGGGACGCCGTAGACCGCACTCAGCCCCAACGCCCAGACCGCCAGCGAGGTCAGCACGGTCAGCCAGGCAAACAGCACGATCTCGGCGTTCACCCGCCGGACCGAGGCGACCACCGGAAGCATCGGGATACCGGCACGGGCGTAGTCGTCCTTGTACTTCATCGCCAACGGATAGAAATGCGGCATCTGCCAGAAGAAAACCACCCCGAACAGCGCCCACGCCACCGGCGACAGCGAGCCGGTGACCGCCGCCCAACCGATGAGAACCGGCGCTGCCCCACAGGCACCACCCCAGAAGGTGTTCGCCGTCGTCGTGCGCTTGAGCCACAGGGTGTAGACGACGTCGTAGTAGACGATCGCGGCAAGCGTGAGGGCGGCGGCCAACACATTGGTGAAGAGCGCCATCAACGCGACCGACACCATCGACAGCACCAGGCCGAAGACCAACGCGTTGCGGGGAGTCACGGTGTGCGCCGGCAGCGGGCGGCGCTTCGTCCGCCGCATCAACTGGTCGATGTCCCGGTCGATGTAGCAGTTGAGCACGCTGGCCGCGCCCGCCGCGAGCGAGCCGCCGACCAGCACCACCGCGACCAGCCACAGCGACGGCAGGCCACCGTGGGCGAGCATCATCGCCGGCACCGTGGTGACCAGCAACAGCTCCACGATCCGCGGCTTGGTGAGCGTCAGGTACGCCGCGAAAACCGCCCGCAGGTCCCGGGAACTTGCTGGGGCCTCCCCGCCCGCGCACACCGGCGTCTGCCCGGCAGGGTTACTGACGGGGCGCTCGGTGATCATGCTCACGGATTGCCACCTTCCGGCGTCGGGAGGGGATGTCACGGCGGCGGGACCGGCTCGGATCCACACACCGACCACACACTACGCGTCGTCGTTCTAGCTGCCCGGGCGACCCGGCAACGGTGCCAGCCGTCACACCGGAGGCTGGTGCCGCACCGACGACCGGGGTGAACCGCAGAACACCGCGGAAACGTACAGACCAGCATGCTGAGATCCTCGGGCGCATGTTTAGCCGCGCTCGATAGGGTCACCACTGAGGGTTCCGCCCAACTCGCCGAGGAGCACAAACCACCGTGGCTGCCAACCGACCCGAGCACCCCGCACTTGACTGGTCCGACCTCGACCGCCGTGCCGTCGACACCGTCCGCGTCCTGGCCATGGACGCCGTGGAGAAATCCGGCAACGGCCACCCGGGCACCGCGATGAGTCTCGCCCCCGCGGCGTACCTGCTGTTCAACCGGGTGATGCGGCACAACCCGGCAGATCCGAACTGGCCCGGCCGGGACCGCTTCGTGCTCTCCGCCGGGCACTCCAGCCTGACGCTGTACATCCAGCTCTTCCTCGCCGGCTACCCACTGAGCCTGGACGACCTCAAGTCACTGCGGCAGTGGGGGTCACTCACCCCCGGACACCCCGAGCACGGCCACACCCCCGGTGTGGAAACGACCACCGGCCCACTCGGGCAGGGTCTGGGCAACGCCGTGGGCATGGCGATGGCGGCGCGGCGCGAACGCGGCCTGTTCGACCCGGAGGCCGAAGCCGGTGAGTCAGCCTTCGACCACCACATCTGGTGCATCGCCTCCGACGGCGACATCGAGGAAGGCATCAGCCACGAGGCCAGCGCCCTCGCCGGACACCAGCAGCTGGGCAACCTCTGCCTGGTCTACGACGACAACGAGATCTCGATCGAGGACGACACCCGCATCGCGATGAGCGAGGACGTCGCGGCCCGCTACGCCGCGTACGGCTGGCACGTGCAGACCGTCGACTGGCGGCGCGGCGACGCAGAGCAGGGCGACTACCACGAGAACGTCGAGGATCTGTACCAGGCGCTGCTCGCCGCCAAGGCGGAGACCACCCGCCCGTCGTTCATCGCGCTGCGCACCATCATCGGTTGGCCGGCACCGAACAAGCAGAACACCGGCAAGATCCACGGCTCCGCGCTCGGCGCCGACGAGGTGGCCGCCACCAAGGAGGTCCTCGGCTTCGACCCGGCCGGCACGTTCGAGGTGAGCGAGGAGGTTCTCGGCCACACCCGGTCGGCGTTGCGGCGTGGCGAGGCCACGCAGCAGGAGTGGACGGCCGCCTTCGACTCGTGGTCGCAGGCCAACCCGGAGCGACGCGCCCTCTACGACCGGCTCGCCGGTCGGACGCTTCCCGAGGGCTGGGCCGAGGCGCTGCCGGAGTTCCCCGCCGACGCCAAGGGCGTCGCCACCCGGGCCGCCTCCGGCAAGGTACTGGCGGCACTCGCACCGGTACTGCCCGAGCTGTGGGGTGGCTCCGCCGACCTGGCCGAGAGCAACAACACCACGATGAAGGGTGAACCCTCCTTCGTCCCCAGCCAGTACGCCACCAAGGAGTTCCCCGGCCACGAGTACGGCCGGACACTGCACTTCGGTATCCGCGAACACGCCATGGGCGCGATCCTCAACGGCATCGCCCTGCACGGCGGCACCCGCCCCTACGGCGGCACCTTCCTGGTGTTCAGCGACTACATGCGCCCCTCCGTCCGGTTGGCCGCACTCATGAAACTGCCGGTGGTCTACGTCTGGACGCACGACTCCATCGGTCTCGGCGAGGACGGCCCGACCCACCAGCCGGTGGAACATCTGACCGCTTTGCGGGCCATCCCCGGCCTCGACGTGGTCCGCCCGGCCGACGCCAACGAGACCGCCTGGGCCTGGCGGCAGGCCCTGGAGCACACCGACCGGCCGACCGCGTTGGCGCTGAGCCGGCAGCCACTGCCGACCCTGGACCGCACGCAGCTGGCCGGCGCGCAGGGCGTCACCAAGGGCGGCTACGTGCTGGCCGAGGCGTCCAACGGCAAGCCCGAGGTCATCATCATCGGTACCGGCTCCGAGGTGCAGCTCTGCCTCACCGCCCGGGACCGGTTGGAGGCCGACGGCACCCCCACCCGGGTGGTGTCGATGCCCTGCCAGGAGTGGTTCTTCGAGCAGGACGAGGCCTACCGGGAGTCGGTGCTGCCGCGCGGGGTAAGGGCCCGGGTGAGCGTGGAGGCGGGCATCGCGATGTCCTGGCGCGGAATCGTCGGAGACTGCGGCGAGAGCGTCAGCCTGGAGCACTACGGCGCGAGTGCCCCGCACTCCGTGCTCTTCGAACAGTTCGGCTTCACCCCGGACCGGATCGTCGCCGCCGCACACGCGGCGCAGACCCGGGTCGGCGACATCACCGGTTCCACGACCGGCAACTGAGGGAGGCGTTGGCGCACATGACGACCGACAGGCTTGGCGAGCTGACCGCCGCAGGAGTGGCGGTCTGGCTCGATGATCTTTCGCGGGTACGACTCTCCTCCGGCGGGCTGGACCAGCTACGCCGGGACAAGCACGTGGCCGGGGTCACCACCAACCCGACCATCTTCGCCAAGGCGTTGAGCGACGCCGACGAGTACGACTGGCAGCTACGGGATCTGGCCGCCCGGGGTGTCGACGTGGAAGAGGCCGTCCGCATGCTCACCACGTACGACGTGCGGTGGGCCTGCGACGTGATGCGCCCGTCGTACGACGGCAGCGCGGGCGTGGACGGTCGGGTCTCCATCGAGGTGGATCCGCGGCTGGCCCACGACTCGCAGCGCACCGTGGCCGAAGCTCGGGCACTGTGGTGGCTTGTCGACAGGCCGAACCTGTTCATCAAGATCCCGGCGACCGAGGCCGGTCTACCGGCGATCACCGCGGCCCTGGCCGAGGGGATCAGCGTCAACGTCACGCTGATCTTCGGCCTGGACCGCTACTCCCAGGTGATGGAGGCGTTCCTGACCGGGCTGGAGCAGGCGAAGGCGAACGGTCACGACCTGAGCACGATCGGCTCGGTGGCCTCGTTCTTCGTCTCCCGGGTCGACAGCGAGGTCGACGCCCGGTTGGAGAAGATCGGCTCCGCCGAGGCCAAGGGGCTGCGCGGTAAGGCGGCGGTGGCGAACGCCCGGTTGGCCTACGACCGCTACAGCGAGGTCTTCGGCAGCGACCGGTGGCAGGCGTTGGCCGGTGCCGGTGCCCACCCGCAGCGCCCGCTCTGGGCATCCACCTCAACGAAGAACCCGGACTACCGCGACGTCGTCTACGTCGAGGAGCTGATCGCGCCGGGCACGGTGAACACCATGCCGGAGCCGGTCATCCACGCCTACGCCGACCACGGCGAGACGCACCAGGACACGGTCACCGGCGCGTACGACGACGCCCGGCGGGTCTTCGCCGACCTGGAGTCGGTGGGCGTGGACCTGGCCGACGTGATCGCCACCCTGGAGCGGGAGGGCGTGGAGAAGTTCGAGGCCAGCTGGCAGGAACTGCTCGACGGGGTCCGCAAGTCGCTTGCCGCGGCCGGCCAGGGCAGCAGCAGCCCCGGCGACGCCGCCCGAGGCAACGCCGACGCCGCCGCGCGTGCCGGAGGAAATGCGTGACGGTGCCGTCCGGTAGCACCGACGCCGCCACCCGGTCCGGGTGGCGGCGTCGGTCGGTGGTACTACGCGAACGGTTCGCGGGTGGGTAGCTTTCTTCAGACAACCGGTACGGTCGACGTTGATCTACCGGTACCCGAAAGCCCGTACTCATACCCGAGATCGGCAGTGACCGGAGCCCCCGGCCGGTTGGCGACGTCCGCTGCCGCACCGGTACCCGGCCGAACCGTCGGTGCCGGTCCGGCCGGTCGGCACGGTGGGTCGCGACGGGCATGACGATGGACGACGTGGACGAGCGGAGCGAGGAGGCGGCGTGAACCCGCTGCGCGACCCGCAGGATCGGCGGTTACCCAGGATTCCGGAGCCGTGCGCTCTGGTGATCTTCGGGGTGACCGGCGACCTGGCCCAGAAGAAGCTGCTACCCGCGATCTACGACCTGGCCAACCGGGGACTGTTGCCGCCCGGCTTCGTGGTCGTCGGGTTCGCCCGACGCGACTGGGGAGACGACGACTTCGCCTCGCTGGCCCGCGAGGCGGCACGGGCCCACGCCCGGACGCCGTGGCGTGAGGAGGTGTGGTCACGGCTCGAACACAACATCAAGTTCGTCGGCGGTTCCTTCGACGATGACACCGCGTTCGACAACCTCGCGCGCTGCCTGGACGGTCTGCGTGACAGTCACGGCATCCACGGCAACGCGGCCTTCTACTTCTCCATCCCACCGGCGGCGTTCCCGGTGGTACTCAAGCAGCTGGCCCGCACCGGCATGGCAGACAACGAACGGTGCGGTGGCTGGCGCAGGGTGGTGGTGGAGAAGCCGTTCGGCAACGACCTGCCCTCGGCCAAGGCGCTCAACGACCTGGTCGACGACGTCTTCACCCGGCAGGACGTCTTCCGCATCGACCACTACCTGGGCAAGGAGACGGTTCAGAACATCCTCGCCCTGCGCTTCGCCAACAGCCTCTTCGAGCCACTGTGGAATTCGCAGTACGTCGACTCGGTGCAGATCACCATGGCCGAGGACGTCGGCATCGGCAGTCGGGCGGGTTTCTACGACTCGGTCGGCACCGCCCGCGACGTGTTGCAGAACCACCTGCTGCAACTACTGGCCCTGGTCGCGATGGAAGAACCGACCAGCTTCGACGCCGACGAGATCCGGGCCGAGAAACTCAAGGTACTCAAGGCCATCACGCTGCCGGACGACGTCGACCTGGGCACGGTACGCGGTCAGTACCTGCCCGGCTGGGTCGGTGGCCAGCGGGCCAGAGGCTACCTGGATGAGGACGGTGTCCCGCAGACCTCGACCACCGAGACGTACGTGGCGGTGCGGCTGGGCATCCAGAACCGCCGGTGGGCGGAGGTGCCGTTCTACATCCGGGCCGGTAAACGGCTGCCACGGCGGGTCACCGAGGTCGCGGTGATGTTCAAGCGGGCGCCACACCTGCCGTTCAACCCGGCCGACATGGAGATGCTCGGCAACAACCAGTTGGTGATCCGGGTTCAGCCGGACGAGGGCGTGGTGCTCAAGTTCGGCTCGAAGGTGCCCGGCACCACGATGGAGGTCCGCGACATCGCGATGGACTTCCAGTACGGCGAGGCCTTCACCGAGTCCAGCCCGGAGGCGTACGAGCGGCTGGTGCTGGACGTGCTCATCGGTGACCGGACGTTGTTCCCGGACGCCGCCGAGGTCGAGCAGAGCTGGGCCGTGGTGGACCCACTGGAGCACGCCTGGGAGGGCACGAAACCCGAGCCCTACCGGTCCGGCGAGTGGGGGCCCCGGGCCGCCGACGAGATGCTGGCCCGCGAAGGCCGGGCCTGGCGGCGGGCATGAGCGAGCGGAGCGAGGCGGCGGCGCGGGGCCAGCGGAGCAGGAGGCTGCGGTGATCGGACTGTGGGACACCACCGGTAACGAGGTGGTCAAGGCGCTGGCTGCGGAGCGGCGCAGCGCGGGCGGGGTCGCCAGCGGCATGGCACTGACCCTGATCGTGGTGGTGGACGAGAAGCGGGTCCGAGACGCGGAGGCCGCGGCCACCATCGCCGCCGCCGCGCACCCGTGTCGGCTGCTGGTGGTCGTCCGCTCCGATGTGGAGCGGGACCGCAACCGACTCGACGCCGAGATCGTGGTCGGTGGACGGCTGGGCCCCTGCGAGGCCGTGGTGATGCGGATGTACGGGCGGCTGGCGCTGCATGCCGAATCCGTGGTGATGCCGCTGCTGGTACCGGACGTGCCGGTGGTCACCTGGTGGCATGGTGAGCCACCGGAGGAGATCGCCACCGACTTCCTCGGCGTCGTCGCCGACCGGCGTATCACGGATTCGGCGCAGGCCGCCGACCCGATCGCGGCGCTGCGGCAACGGGCCCGCGACTATATCTCCGGCGACACCGACCTCGCCTGGACCCGGATCACGCCGTGGCGCACCCTGGTGGCCGGCGCCTTCGACACCACCGACGCACAGCTGACCGAGGCGGCGGTGGTCGCGCCACCGACCGACCCCACCGCCGCACTGATGCGCGGCTGGCTGCGCAGCCGGCTCGGCATCAAGCCACGCTGGGACCGCACCCGGGAGTTCCCACGGATGCGGGAGGTCCAGTTGCGCTGCGCCAACGGCGACGAGTTGACGCTGACCCGGGAGGACAGTGTGGCCACGTTCCGGCGTACCGGCCAGGAGGACCGCATCCTGCCGCTGGTCCGCCGGCCGCTCGGCGACGAACTGGCCGAGGAACTGCGCCGGCTCGGTCCCGACCAGGTGTACGCGGAGGCGTTGGGTACCTTCGCCGGGCTCAACAACCTCGACCGACGGCCCAGCCAGCGGGTGCACGTCTGGAAGGATCCGGCCACCGCCCAGCGGGCCGAGGCCGGCGTCACCGCCCACACCACGACGCACACCGGTTCCTGACCCTCCCATCCCTGGTACGCACGACACCGACCGTCCCGCGGTCGCGGAAGGACATCATGAGTGAGGCGAGTGTCGCCGTCCACGCCGACCCCGACCTGCTGGCACAGGCGGTAGCGGCCCGACTGGTGGTGCGGCTGCTCGACGCCCAGGCCGAGCGTGGCCAGGCGTCGGTGGTGCTCACCGGTGGTCGGATCGCCGCAGCGGTCCACCGGGCGGTGGGCGCACTGCCCGCCCGGGACGCGGTCGACTGGTCCCGGGTCGACTTCTGGTGGGGCGACGAACGGTTCCTACCGACCGGCGACCCGGAACGCAACGAGACGCAGGCACGTGAGGCGCTGCTCGACGCATTGCCGGTGGATCCAGCCCGGATCCACGCCATGCCGGCCTCGGACGGCGGCGCCGACCCGGAGGAGGCCGCCGCCCGGTACGCCGCTGAACTCGCCCGGGCCGCCCGTCCCGGCACCTCTGCCCTGCCCCACTTCGACGTGCTGATGCTCGGTGTCGGCGAGGACGGGCACGTCGCCTCGGTCTTCCCGGAGCATCCGGTGCACTACGAGAGCCGACCGGTGAGCGCGGTACGGGGCAGCCCGAAGCCGCCTCCGGTACGCATCACCCTCACCCTCCCGGCGATCAACACGGCGGAGGAGGTGTGGCTGGTGGCCAGCGGCGGCGGCAAGGCCCGGGCGGTCGGCCTGGCACTCGCCGGTGCCGGTCCGGTACAGGTGCCGGCGGCCGGTGCGCAGGGGATCGGGCGTACCCTCTGGCTGCTGGACCGTGCCGCGGCGGCCGACCTGCCGGCCCGCTTCCGCAGCCTGCGCTGACCTGCACGGTGGCCTAGTAGCTGCGGGTGCCGCGACGCTGCCGCAGAGCGGCGAGCGCCTCGGCGAGAATCGCCTGGCCCTCGGCATCGGTACGACGTTCCTTCACGTACGCCAGGTGGGTCTTGTACGGCTCGGCCCGGTTCCGGCCCGGCGGATCCTGGGCGTCTTGACCGGCGGGCAGACCGCAGCGTGGACAATCCCAGACGTCCGGGGCTGTCACGTCGGCGACGATCCGGATGTCGGTGCGGTGCCCGTTGCGGCACCAGTAGCTGACCGACCGGCACGGGACCGGCTGATGGCGTTCGAGGGGACGGGCGGGCGCGGACCCGACGCGGGCGCCCCGGATGACGTGGCCGTTCGGCACGGCGCTGACTCCTGTCGTCGGAGGGGACCGCCGGCGGAGAGGGGACGGCGGGCGACGCGGTGCAGCGGGTGAAACGGACTGCGCGCGGCCCGTCAAGTGACGGACCGCGCGCAAATTGTACGCCTCGACGGCCGCTTCAGACGCCCGTGCCCACTTCGAGCCGGAGCCACAGGCCGAGCCCGATGATGCAGGCGAACCAGACGATGCCCACCAGGACGGTGTAGCGGTCCAGGTTCTTCTCTGCCACCGACGAACCGGCCAGGCTGGAGCTGACACCACCACCGAACATGCTGGACATCCCACCGCCCTTACCCCGGTGCAGCAGGATCAGCAGGACGAGCAGGAAGCTCGTGATGACCAGCAACACGATCAACGTGTAGGCGAACCAGATCGGCATGGCGGGGGTCAGTCCTCTCGTTACGATCCTCGCCCGGACAGTTCGGGCACGGCGGCACCGACCGGCGGACGGGCGGAGTCAAGGATAGCGAGCGATCAGCCGGTGATGTGCTCCGGGAACCGGCAGATCTTCGCGAACTCCTCGGCGTCCAGGCTGGCGCCGCCCACCAGGGCGCCGTCCACATCCGGCTGCGCCATGATCGATGCGACGTTGGACGACTTGACTGAGCCGCCGTAGAGGATGCGAACGCCATCGGCGGTGGTCTGGTCCACCGTGTCGGCCAGCCGGGCCCGCAGCGCGCCGCACACCTCCTGGGCGTCCTGCGGGGTAGCCGTCTTGCCGGTGCCGATCGCCCACACCGGCTCGTAGGCGACCACCACCCGCAGCATCTGCTCCGGACTGAGCCCCTTGAGCGCGGCGTCGAGCTGGTCGGTGCAGTGTGCCACGTGGGTGCCCTGCTCGCGGACGTCCAGCCCCTCCCCCACGCACAGGATCGGGGTGAGGCCGTGGGTGAGGGCCGCCTGCACCTTGGCACCCACCAACGTGTCGTCCTCGCGGTGGTACTGCCGCCGCTCGGAATGCCCGACCGCCACGTACGAGCAGCCGAGCTTGGCCAGCATCGCGCCGGAGACCTCCCCGGTGTACGCGCCGGAGGCGTGCGGTGACAGGTCCTGAGCGCCGTAGCCGATGAGCAGCTTGTCGCCCTCCACCACGGTCTGCACCGTACGCAGGTCGGTGAAGGGCGGCAGCACCACCGTCTCCACCTCGGTCAGCTGCTTCTCGGTGAGGCTGGCCGCCAGCTTCTGCACCAGCAGGTTCGCCTCGAGGTGGTTGAGGTTCATCTTCCAGTTGCCGGCCATCAGCGGCCGGCGGGGGGCGCTCGCCATCACTTCTCCAGGGCTGCGATGCCGGGGAGGGTCTTGCCCTCCAGGTACTCCAGGGACGCGCCGCCACCGGTGGAGATGTGCCCGAAGGACTTCTCGTCCAGCCCCAGCGCCCGCACCGCTGCGGCCGAGTCACCGCCGCCGACCACACTGAACGCGTCGGCTGCGGCGATCGCCTCGGCGACCCCACGGGTGCCGTGCGCGAACGCGGGCATCTCGAACACCCCCATCGGGCCGTTCCAGAAGATCGTCCGGGCGTCCTTGACGGCGGCGGCGAAGCCCGCCACCGTCTTCGGGCCGACGTCCAGTCCCACCCGCTTGCTGGGGATGCCGTCCGCAGGCACCGTGTCGTGCGCGGCGTCCGGGGCGAAGGCGTCGGCCGCCACCACGTCGACCGGGAGCATGATCTTGCCCTCGGCGCGCTCCAACAGGTTGCGGCAGGTCTCCACCATCTCCGCCTCCAGCAGGGAGGAGCCGACCTCGTGGCCCTGGGCCTTGAGGAAGGTGAAGCACATGCCGCCACCGATGAGCAGCCGGTCGACCTTCGGCAGCAGCGCCTCGATCACCGCGAGCTTGTCGGAGACCTTCGACCCGCCGAGCACCACCACGTACGGCCGCTCGGGTTCACCGGTGAGCTGCGACAGCACCTCCACCTCGCGCAGCACCAACCGACCGGCCACGTGCGGCAGCCGCACGGGCACGTCGTGGACGCTCGCGTGCTTGCGGTGCACCGCGCCGAACGCGTCGTCGACGTACACGTCGCCCAGGGCGGCGAGCTGGTCGGCGAAGGCACCCCGTTCGGCGTCGTCCTTGCTGGTCTCCCCCTTGTTGAAACGGAGGTTCTCCAGCAGCGCCACCTCGCCGTCGGCGAGTGCCGCCACCGTCGCCCGAGCGGATTCGCCGACCGTGTCGGTGGCGAAGTGCACCGCCGTACCGAGCAGCTCACCGAGCCGCCCGGCGACCGGGGCGAGGCTGAACTGCGGGTCCGGTGCACCCTTCGGCCGGCCCAGGTGGGAGCAGACGACCACCTTCGCACCGGCTTCGGTCAACGCGCCGAGGGTCGGCAGCACCGCTCGGATCCGGCCGTCGTCGGTGATGTCGCCGGTCTGCTTGTCGAGCGGGACGTTCAGGTCGGCGCGCACCAGCACGCGCCGACCCGAAACCCCCTCGGCGAGCAGGTCGTCGAGGTTACGGATACTCACCGAGATGGTCCTCCGTTCGTGACCGCAGGGCTCGCAAGCTCACTCCTCGCACTCACAGCGACGAACCAACCAGCTTCACCAGGTCTACCAGGCGGTTGGAGTAACCCCACTCGTTGTCGTACCAACCGACGACCTTCACCTGGTTACCGATGACCTTGGTCAGCGGCGCGTCGAAGATGCACGACGCCGGGTCGGTGACGATGTCGGCGCTGACGATCGGGTCCTCGTTGTAGGTGAGGATGCCCCGCAGCGGCCCTTCGGCGGCAGCCTTCAGCGCGGCGTTGACCTCGTCCACCGAGGTTTCCCGACCGACGGTGACAGTCAGGTCGGTGGCGGACCCGGTCGGGATCGGCACCCGCAGCGCGTACCCGTCCAGCTTGCCCTTGAGGTCCGGCAGCACCAGGCCGATGGCTTTCGCGGCGCCGGTCGAGGTCGGCACGATGTTCAGCGCGGCGGCCCGGGCCCGACGCAGGTCCTTGTGCGGCGCGTCCTGCAGGTTCTGGTCCTGGGTGTAGGCGTGGATGGTGGTCATCAGACCCTGCTGGATGCCGAACGTGTCGTGCAGGACCTTCGCCATCGGCGCCAGGCAGTTGGTGGTGCAGGAGGCGTTCGAGATGATCGTGTGCTTGGCTGGGTCGTACTGACCGTCGTTGACGCCCATCACGACCGTGACGTCCTCGTTCTTCGCCGGAGCGGAGATGATGACCTTCTTGGCCCCGCCGTCGATGTGCGCCTTGGCCTTGGTGGCGTCGGTGAAGAAGCCGGTCGACTCGATGACCACGTCCACACCGGCGTCACCCCACGGCAGCGCCGCCGGGTCCTTCTCGGCGTACGCCTTGATGGATTTTCCACCGACGGTGATCTCGTCGGCGGTGGCCTTGACCTCCTGCGGGAGGCGACCCAGGATGCTGTCGTACTTGAGCAGGTGGGCGAGCGTCGCGTTGTCGGTCAGGTCGTTGACGGCCACGACCTCGACGTCGGCGCCGGACGCCAGCACTGCCCGGAAGAAGTTACGGCCGATCCGGCCGAAGCCGTTGATGCCAACCCGGATGGTCACAGGTCCCATCTCCTCGCGTTCTGGTCCGCCGGCGTGGAGACCCTCGGCCGGCGGAATTGTTGTGCGCCGACCGTTGGAGCCGGCCGTTGACGGTTCATCCCGGCCACCCCGCCGGTCCAGGGGACCTGACCACCGTCGAGGCGGTGGGTACGGCGGGGAAAGCCGGTGCCGGCCCCCTTGCCGTACGCAGCGACCATATCCGAGCGCGCCGAGCCGCACTGCGCCGGGTGGTCGCCCCACCGTCCTATCAGACCACGAGCATGTCGGGCGTGACGGCCGCTTCGGTATCCGGGATACCGAGGTCGCGAGCCCGCCGGTCAGCGAGCGCCAGCAGGCGGCGGATCCGCCCGGCGATGGCATCCTTGGTCAGCGGCGGGTCGGCGAGCGCGCCCAGTTCCTCCAGGGACGCCTGGCGGTGCTCCAGCCGCAGCCGGCCGGCCGAGGTCAGGTGCTCCGGCGCGTCGTCGGCGAGGATCTCCAACGCCCGGGTCACCCGGGCGGCGGCGGCCACCGCAGCCCGGGCCGACCGCCGCAGGTTGGCGTCGTCGAAGTTCGCCAACCGGTTGGCCGTCGCCCGCACCTCCCGCCGGACCCGGCGCTCCTCCCAGGCCAGCACACTGGAATGGGCACCGATACGGGTGAGCAGTGCGGCGATCGCGTCACCGTCCTTGACCACCACCCGGTCGACGCCGCGTACCTCCCGGTTCTTGGCGGTGATGCCCAGTCGACGGGCCGCGCCGACCAGCGCCAGCGCCGACTCCGGCCCCGGGCAGGTGATCTCCAGGGCGCTGGAGCGACCGGGCTCGGTCAACGAGCCGTGGGCCATGAACGCACCCCGCCAAGCGGACACCGCACAGCAGACGCTGGCGGCGACGACGTGCGGTGGCAACCCGCGCACCGGTCGGCCACGCACGTCGAGCAGCCCGGTCTGCCGGGCCAGCGCCTCGCCGTCCTTGACGACCCGGACGATGAAGTGGCTGCCCTTGCGCAGCCCGCCGGACGCGAGCACGTGGATCTCGCTCGGATAGCCGTAGACCTCGGCGATCTCGCGCCGCAGCCGCCGGGCCACCGCGCCGGTGTCGAGTTCGGCCTCCACCACCACCCGCCCGGACACGATGTGCAGCCCACCGGCGAACCGCAGCAGCGCCGCCATCTCCGCCCGCCGGCAGCAGGGCTTGGGCACGTCGACCCGACTCAGCTCGTCCTTCACCGCAGCCGTCATCGCCATTGTGCGTCCCCTCACGGACCGGTTCCGGCGTGTCGCCGGAGATTACGTACGTGTCTAACGATCGGCGCCCAGTACAGGCACCAGGGCGGCGCCCAGAGCAGCCGGATCGTGACGGGGAGTGCCGTCGTCGACCGCGACGGGAGCGAGGACCAGCCGAGCTCCCAGGGATTCTGCCGCACGGTGGACCGGTTCGGGGTCACCGACCGCCTTGGCGTCGGCGAGTACGACGTCGGCGGTCAGCTCCGGCAGGTACCAGCCCAACGCCGCCAGGTGGTCGGCGACGGAGAGCCCGAGGGTCTCCTTCTCGGCGGCGAGGTTGAGGGTGACCAGTCGTCGGGCCGGGCTGGCCAGGATGGCGGCGGCCAGCTGCGGCACCAGCAGGTGCGGCAGCACGCTCGTGTACCAGCTGCCCGGCCCGAAGATGAGCCAGTCGGCGATGCCGATGGCACCGACCGCCTCCGCACATGCCGCCGGCGCCTGCGGGGTGAGCCGCAACGATTCGACCCGCCCGGTGGTGACCGCGACCTGGTGCTGTCCGCGTAGCGTGTACACCTCGTCGGGACGTCCCGGGTCGGCCCCGCGTACCCGGGCCTCGATGTCGACTGGTTGCCGGGACATCGGCAGCACCCGCCCTACCGAGCCGAGCATCGCGCCCGCGTGTTCCAGCGCCGCCACCGGGTCGCCCAGCAGCTCCATCAGCCCACAGAGCACCAGATTGCCCACCGCGTGCCCGGCCAACCCGTCACCCCGACCGCCGACCGCCACCTCGACGAAGCGGTGTTGGAACAGACCCGCGCTGCGCCGGGTGGCGGGATGGTCGCCGGCCAACGCCACAAGGGCCTGCCGAAGGTCACCGGGTGGCAGCCCGCCCCGTTCGGCGCGCAGCCGGCCACTGGAGCCACCGTCGTCACCGACGGTCACCACCGCCGTGATGTCCAGATCCAGTTCGGGTGCGCAGCGGCGCAGTGCGCGCAGGGAGGCGGACAGGCCGTGCCCGCCACCGAACGCCACCACCCGGATCGTCATTCCCGCCCCAGATCGCGGTGCTGGGCGTTGGCGGCCAGCCCGATCCGGCGGAGTCGAGCGGCCAACTCCTCGGCGATCGCCACGCTGCGGTGCTTGCCGCCGGTGCACCCGACCGCCACGGTCAGGTACCGCTTGCCTTCGCGCTCGAAGCCGGCCGTAGTGGCGTTCACCAGGTCCGCGTACGCGTCGACGAAGGTGTCCGCGCCTTCCTGCCCCAGCACGTACGCACTCACCGCCTCCTCGCGTCCGGTGTGCTCGCGCAGTTCGGGCACCCAGTACGGGTTGGGCAGGAACCGGGCGTCCATCACGAAGTCGGCGTCCGGCGGCAGTCCGTACTTGAAACCGAAGGAGATCACCGTCAGTCGTAACCGGCGGGCGTCCTCCCCACCGAACAGCTCCTCGACCCGACGGCGTAGCTGGTTGACGTTGAGGTGACTGGTGTCGATGATCACGTCGGCCTGGTCGCGGGCTTCCTCCAGCAAACCCCGTTCGACGGCGATGCCGTCGGCGAGCCGACCCTCGCCCTGCAACGGATGCGAACGCCGCACACTCTCGAACCGGCGAATCAGCACCTCGTCGTCGGCGTCGACGAAGACCACCCGGGGGGCGTAGCCGCGCTCCTTCAGCTCGCGGATCGCCTCGGCCAGATCCGTGGAGAAGGCTCGGGAACGCACGTCCAGCACCATGGCGGTGCGTCGGGCCGCCCCGCCCGCCTTCACCGCCAGCTCCGCCATCTCCAGCAGCAGCGCCTGCGGCAGGTTGTCGACGACGTAGAAGCCCACGTTCTCCAGGGCCCTGGCCACGGTGCTGCGTCCGCCACCGGACAGGCCCGTGACAACGACCAGTGTGGTGTCCGTTTCGGCAGTCGTCCCGGTCTGCTCACCGGGTACGCCCGCACGGTGACCGGTCGTGTGCGCCTCGCCCACCCGTCTGCCCCTCCAACTGCGCTGCCCCGGCGTCAGCGGCCGGGCGTGGTCAAGCAGCGACTCTAGCTCGCCGGTGTCCGGCTCCGCGGGACGCACCGCCGCCGCGCCGATCCCACCACCGGCTGATGGTGTCGGGCGACGCTGTGCGCGTCGGATGTCGGCTGACTGACGGCGCGCGGCGCGGGAGACGGTTATCCTCCGGCCATGGGCAGGCACGGGGCGCGGCTGCGCTGGGTGGTTGCCCTGGTGTCGGTCACGATCGCCGTGTTGGCCACGGTGGACCGCTACGTCGACCGCGAACGCGAGTGGGCACACGGCGGCGACCAGGTGGCGGTGACCGTCGAGGCCGTGCTGCCGGAGCCAGACCAGGTGGCGGACTCGGTCGTCGCGTTCGGCTGGCCCGAGCCGGTGGACAGTGTCATCGGTGATCCCGACCGGCAGTCGGTGGTGTTACGACTGCGCTGGTCGGGGCCGACCCGGAAGGGCCACTACCAGGTCATCCTGCTCGACTCTCGGATGGAACCGGCCCGGGTGGTCCAGCCGTACTCCGGTTGGGACGCCGCCGGCGGCACCGGCTTCAACTGGGCCGGCGCGTACGACGTGCTGGCCGACCGCTACCCCTGGCTCGCCGACACCGCCACCCGCGAGGAGCCCGACGGCACGTTCGGCACCCCGGGCAACGTCGGCGCGGTGGGCACCCGTGCGACCGCCGACGGCAGCCTGATCGCCGTCTTCCGGCTGGTGCCCGGTGCCGTGCCGCTGACCGACCCGTCGCGCCTGGCGGTGGCGTTCTGCTACGTCGCCCCCGACGGCGACGTCCGCTGGGCCAAACGGGTCCCCGTCTTACCGGCCGACTGAACACCGGGCTGCGTCGCTGCGCGTCCGGACTGCCAGCAACTCGGTCAGGCCGGGCTACCCTGCTCCTGGCGACCGCGCGTCGAAGTGTTCCCGGGCTCGCTGCACCTCGGGCAGGTGGGCCTCGCTCCAGCCGAGTAACGCGTCGATGAGCTGTTGCAGCGTCTTCCCCAACGGTGCGATGCGGTACTCGACTGCGACCGGTCGCGTGCCCACGATCACTCGCTCGACCATTCCGTTGCGCTCCAGCCGTCGCAGCGTCGTCGTCAGTGACTTCTGTGTCACGACCGGGAGCGCACGGCGCAGTTCGTTGAACCGCAGTGATCGCCCGCACAGCTGGTCGAGAACTTGCAGGGACCATTTGTCGAGCACTTGGTCGAGCAACTCCCGCTGCTCCGCGGTGACCTGAGAGTGATGGAAGGACGTGGTTTCCCGCACGACACCTAGGCTAGTTGAAGTGCCCTCGGGGTACCAGGTAGTCATGAGATACCTACTTGATCGGCGAAGGGATCTCTGATGGCCACGCAGCTTCTCACCCCGGAAGGCATGTTCCAGCCGGTGCCGTACCACCATGTCGCGGTAGGTGCCGGCACCCGGCACGTCCACGTCGCCGGGCAGATCGCGCGAGACGGCGTCGGAAATCCGGTCGCCACGGGCGACCTCGCCGGGCAGATCAGGCAGGCGCTGCGCAACACGGCGCGTGGACTCGGTGGCGCGGGCGCGAGCTTCACCGACGTGGTGCGCCTACGGTTCTTCGTCACCGGGTGGAGCGCCGAGAACCGGAACGCCATCATGACCGCCTTCTTCGCGGGTATCGACAGCGTCACCGACGAGCTCGGCATCCCCCGCCCGTTGCCGCCGCTGTCCGTGATCGGCGTCGATTACCTCTTCGAACCGGACGTGCTGGTCGAGATCGAGGCGTACGCCGTGCTCACCTGAGCAGACCGACCGGCGCTGGCGCGGGGCGAGCGGGAGGACGGGCGAGGAGTCGGAACTGACGTCCCGCCGGCCGGCAACGGCGTACGGTCGCTGTCCGGGGTGGCTCGTAGAATCCTCGGATGGTCTCTCCCGCCGACGTGAACGTCACCGACCTGGCCACCTCCGACGCCCCGACCGGGGAAAGGGTGACCGCGGCGCTGGACGTGCTGCGGCGGGTCTTCGGGTACGACTCCTTCCGGGGCTTCCAGCGGGAGGTCATCGACCATGTGGTGGCCGGCGGTGACGCGCTGGTGCTGATGCCGACCGGCGGCGGCAAGTCGTTGTGCTACCAGATTCCCGCGCTGGTCCGCGACGGCGTCGCCGTGGTGATCTCGCCGCTGATCGCGCTGATGCAGGACCAGGTCGACGCGCTGACCGCGGTCGGGGTGCGGGCCGGATTCCTCAACTCCACCCTCGACCCGGGCACCCGCCGGCTGGTCGAGGCGGAGTTCGTGGCCGGCGAAATCGATCTGCTCTACCTGGCGCCGGAGGCGCTGGCCAGCCGGGTCACGCTGAACCTGCTGGACCGGGGGCGGATCGGCCTGTTCGCCATCGACGAGGCGCACTGCGTGTCGCAGTGGGGCCACGACTTCCGGCCCGACTACCTCAACCTGTCCATGCTGCACGAACGCTGGCCGGGCGTACCCCGTATAGCGCTGACCGCCACCGCGACCAGCGCCACCCGGTCCGAGATCGCCACCCGGCTCAGCCTCACCGAGGCGCGGCACTTCGTGGCCAGCTTCGACCGCCCCAACATCCAGTACCGGATCGTGCCGAAGCGGGAGCCGCGTAAGCAGCTACTGGCCCTGCTGCGCGACGAGCATCCCGGCGACGCGGGCATCGTCTACTGCCTGTCCCGTGCCTCGGTGGAGAAAACCGCCGACTTCCTGGTCGCCAACGGCATCGACGCGCTGCCCTACCACGCCGGACTGGACGCGTCGACCCGCGCCGCCAACCAGCAACGCTTCCTCCGCGCCGACGGCGTGGTGATGGTGGCGACGATCGCTTTCGGGATGGGCATCGACAAGCCCGACGTACGATTCGTCGCCCACCTCGACCTGCCCAAGTCGGTCGAGGGCTACTACCAGGAGACTGGCCGCGCCGGCCGCGACGGCCTGCCGTCGACCGCCTGGCTGGCCTACGGGCTACCGGACGTGGTGCAGCAACGGAAGATGATCGACACCTCCGAGGGCGATCTGGCGCACCGGCGCAACCTCGCCGCCCATCTCGACGCGATGCTCGCGCTCTGCGAGACGGTCCGCTGCCGCCGGGCGCAGTTGCTGGAGTACTTCGGCGAGCCGGGCACCGGCGGCTGCGGCAACTGCGACACCTGCCTGGAGCCGCCCGAGTCCTGGGACGGCACGGTGGTCGCGCAGAAGCTGCTCTCCACCGTTGTCCGACTCGACCGGGAGCGCAACCAACGGTTCGGCGCCGGGCACTGCATCGACATCCTGCTCGGTCGTACCACCGACAAGATCAGCCAGCATCGGCACGACTCGCTCACCGTGTTCGGCATCGGCGGGGAACTGAGCGAGGCGGAGTGGCGCGGCGTGGTCCGGCAACTGCTCGCCGAGGGACTTCTCGCCGTCGAGGGCGACTACGGCACCCTGGCGCTGACCGACGCCAGCGCCGAGGTGCTCGGCCGGCGGCGCACCGTGATGCTTCGCCGCGAGGCGGCACGCCCGGCGAAGGTCGCGAAGCCCCGGGGCGCGGCCACCGTGGTGGCCGAGCTTCCGGCGGAGGCGGCCGGCACGTTCGAGCGACTGCGGGCCTGGCGGGCGGCCACCGCGAAGGAGCAGGGCGTACCCGCGTACGTCATCTTCCACGACGCGACGTTGCGGCAGATCGCCGCCGATGCGCCGTCCAGCCTAGCCGAGCTGTCCCGCATCAGCGGAGTCGGCGAGAACAAGTTGGCCAGGTACGGCGACCAGCTTCTCGGGGTGCTCGCCGACGGCTGAGTTCACCGTCGGCGACCCGTTCGTGCTGTCAGCTCGACAGGGTCGCCACCCACACCCGCACCGCATCTGCCAGGTACCAGGCTCTCCTGGCGACCTCGACGACGCAACATCGACGGTGGTCATTCGGCGGGCTGTCGCTCGTCGCCGCCGGCGCCGAGCGCGGCCAGGATGGCCTCGGCCGTGCGCCGGCCGACGCCGGGAACCTCGATGATCTCCTCGACGGTGGCGGCCGAGAGACGTTTCAGCGAGCCGAAGTGACGCAGCAACGCCGAACGGCGTACCTCGCCCAGGCCGGGAACGTCCTCCAACGCCGAGGTGGTCATCCGTTTGGAGCGACGCTGACGGTGGAACGTGATGGCGAAGCGGTGCGCCTCGTCGCGTACCCGTTGCAGCAGGTAGAGCCCCTCGGAGGCGCGCGGCAGGATGACCGGGAAGTCGTCGTCGGGCAGCCAGACCTCCTCCAGCCGCTTGGCCAGGCCGCACAGCGCCACATCGTCGACGCCCAGCTCGGCGAGGGCCTGCGCCGCGGCGGCGACCTGCGGCGCTCCGCCGTCGACCACCACCAGTTGCGGCGGGTACGCGAACTTGCGTGGCCGGCCGGTGGTCGGGTCGACCAACGTGCCGATCCGGGGCTCGTCGCTGCCGTCGACGACGCCTGCGTCACCACCGTCGACAGCGGCCGACGCGCCGCTGAGGGGGTACGCCGCGACCGTGGCCGGGTCAGGGGCGGCGGTGTCAGCGTCGGCGGTGTCAGCGTCGGCGGTGTCCACGGCGGCGGTGTCCACGGCGGCGGGCGGGATGACGAGGTCGGCGGCAGACTCGACACCGACCTCTCCGGTCTCCGCTCGGGCGTCGAGGTAGCGGGCGAAGCGGCGGCGCAGCACCTCGGACATCGCCGAGAGGTCGTCGGTGGCGCCCCGGATGATGAACCGACGGTACTCACTCTTGCGGGGCAGCCCGTCCTCGAAGACGACCATGCTCGCCACCACGTCGGTGCCCTGGATCTGTGAGATGTCGAAGCACTCGATGCGCAGCGGGGCCGTTCCCATGCCGAGCGCCTCGGTGATCTCGTCGAGGGCCTTGCCGCGGGTGGTGAGATCACCGGCCCGCTTGAGCTTGTGCCGGGCCAGGGCATCCTTCGCATTACGTTCGACGGTCTCCATCAGGGCCCGCTTGTCACCACGCTGCGGCACCCGCAGGGTTACCCGGCCACCCCGGTGGCCGGAGAGCCAGTCGGCCAGGGCGTCCGAGTCGGCCGGCAGCTCGGGCACCAGCAACTCCCGTGGCACGTCGGCCTCGCCGTGTTCGCCGCCGTAGACCTGGGTGCAGAAGTGGTGCACCAGGTCGCCCGTCGTGAGCTCCTCGGTCTTCTCCACCACCCAACCGCGCTGACCGCGTACCCGGCCGCTGCGCACGTGGAAAACCTGGACCGCGGCTTCGAGCGGATCGTCGGCGAAGGCCACCACGTCGGCGTCGGTGCCGTCGCCGAGCACCACGGTCTGCTTCTCCATCGCCCGGCGTAGCGCGGCGACGTCGTCGCGCAGCCGGGCGGCCCGCTCGAACTCCAGCTGCTCGCTGGCCTCGGCCATCTCGCGTTCCAGTTTGCGGACCATGGTGTCGGTGCGCCCGGCCATGAAGTCGCAGAAGTCGTCGACGATCTCGCGGTGCCGCTCGGCGGAGACGGTACCGACGCAGGGGGCCGAGCACTTGCCGATGTAGCCCAGCAGGCAGGGACGGCCAACCTGACCGGCCCGCTTGAACACCCCGGCTGAGCAGGTGCGCGCCGGGAAGACCCTCAGGAGCAGGTCGAGCGTTTCGCGGATCGCCCAGGCGTGTGAGTACGGCCCGAAGTAGCGCACCCCCTTGCGCTTGGCCCCGCGCATCACCTGGAGCCGTGGGTACTCCTCGTCGAGGGTCACCGCCAGGTAGGGATAGGACTTGTCGTCGCGGTACCGGACGTTGAACCTCGGGTCGTACTGCTTGATCCAGAGGTATTCGAGCTGGAGCGCCTCGACCTCGGTGCCGACGGTGACCCAGTCGACCGCCTCGGCGGTGGTGACCATCTGCTGGGTGCGCTGGTGTAGCCCCCACAGGTCGGCGAAGTAGGAGTTGAGCCGGCTGCGCAGATTCTTCGCCTTGCCCACGTAGATGACCCGACCGGTGCCGTCGTAGAAGCGGTAGACCCCCGGCGCCTCGGGGATCGTGCCCGGCGCGGGGCGGTAGGTCGACGGATCAGCCACAGCCCGAGACTAGTCGCCACCTCCGACAGCCCGAATCGTCCCTGGATGACCCTTCTCGAGTTGACCGGGCTCTCGCCACGAGAATCCCGATCGACGCCTTCGCCGGCAACGACTACTTCCTCAGGGAATGCGCCGAGATCCTGCCGCCCGGCCACAGCGGCAACGCCACCCTCGTCGAGATACGGCCTGACCCGCGGCACCTCCTACGGCTTCCCGCTCTGGGAGAGGTCCGTCTACACCCAGTGATGCCGGCGGTCGTGGGCCGGGCCTCACCGTCCCGGCCGCGACCGCCCTCCGATCGGCTCAGGCAAGCGCGATCTGGTCGCCGTCGATCGTGATCTCCTTGACCGGCAGCGGCTCGGTGGCGGGGCCGGCGGTGACCGAACCGTCCTCGATGGAGAACTTGCTGCCGTGGCAGGTGCAGTTGATCGTGCCACCGTCGACGTTCGACACCGGGCAGCCCTGATGGGTGCAGATCGGATCGAAGCCCTTGAAGTCACCTGCGGCGGGTTGAGTGATCACCACGCCCTGGGCGGCGAAGACCGCGCCGCCGCCGACCGGGATGTCGGTGGTGCGGGCCAGTGACTGGGCGCCCTCCCGGTCCCCGCCACCGGCGTCGCCGGTGTTGGTGACCTCCGGCCCGGGACTCGGCGCCGCACCGTCGTCGCCGTCACCGCCGCAGGCGGTCAGCACCGCCACCGCGCCGAGGGCACCCGCGCCGGTGAGCAGGGCTCGGCGGGTACGCACTCCACGCCCCGCCGGTGCCTGGTCGTCGCTGGTACCAGTGCTGCGTTGCGCCTCGCTCATGCCTCACCTCTCCGTCGGTCACCCTGGTCAATGGTCTGCCACCACTCTCCCTACACGTACCGTTCTGCCTGGCGGTTCACCCGATCGGCCACCGGGTACGCGGTCCCGGACGCCGGTCAGCGGGTGCCGGCGGCGGTCTTCCGGCCGCCGCGGGACCGGCCGGCGTTGGCTTTCGCCGCCCGGGCGGTGGCCGCCACGGCACCCTTCGCCGTGCCGTCGAGCTTGAGCACGGTACGCAGGAACTGCCCGGTGTGACTTTCGGTGACCTCGGCGACCTCCTCGGGGCTACCGGCGGCCAGCACCGTACCGCCCCGGTGGCCACCCTCGGGACCCATGTCGATGAGCCAGTCGGCGCTCTTGATCACGTCGAGGTTGTGCTCGATCGTGATCACCGTGTTGCCCTTGTCGACCAGACCCTCCAACACCAGCAGCAGCTTGCGGATGTCCTCGAAGTGCAGGCCGGTGGTCGGTTCGTCGAGCACGTAGACCGTCCGCCCGGTCGAACGCTTCTGCAACTCCGAGGCGAGCTTGACCCGCTGCGCCTCGCCACCGGAGAGCGTCGGCGCCGGCTGCCCCAGCCGTACGTAGCCCAGACCGACGTCGACCAGCGTCTTGAGGTGTCGGTGGATGGCCGGGATGGCGGAGAAGAACTCAGCCGCCTCCTCGATCGGCATCTCCAGCACGTCGGAGACGGTCTTGCCCTTGTAGTGCACCTCCAGGGTCTCCCGGTTGTACCGGGCACCCTTGCAGACCTCGCACGGCACGTACACGTCGGGCAGGAAGTTCATCTCGATCTTGATCGTGCCGTCACCGGAGCACGCCTCACACCGGCCCCCCTTGACGTTGAAGGAGAACCGTCCGGGACCGTACCCACGGACCTTCGCCTCGGTGGTCTCGGCGAACAGTTTCCGCACGTGGTCCCACACCCCGGTGTAGGTGGCCGGGTTGGACCGTGGGGTACGCCCGATCGGCGACTGGTCCACGCCGACGACCTTGTCGACGTGCTCCAGTCCGGAGATCCGGGTGTGCCGACCCGGCACCAGCCGGGCACCGTTGATCTGGTTGGCCAGCACCGTGTAGAGAATGTCGTTGACGAGAGTCGACTTGCCTGAGCCGCTGACCCCGGTGACGGCGATCAGCTGGCCCAGCGGGAAGCTCACGGTCAGGTTACGCAGGTTGTGTTCGCGGGCCCCGTGCACCACCAGCTCACGCCCCGTGGTCTGCGGTCGACGTCTGTCGGGTGTCGGGATCTCCCGCCGGCCGCAGAGGTAGGCCCCGGTCAGCGACTCCGGGTTCTCCAGCAGCGCCGGCACCGAACCACTGTGCACGATCCGACCGCCGTGTTCCCCGGCTCCGGGACCGATGTCGACGATCCAGTCGGCGGTACGGATGGTGTCCTCGTCGTGCTCGACCACGATCAGTGTGTTGCCCAGGCCGCGCAGTCGCACGAGGGTCTCGATCAGCCGGTGGTTGTCCCGCTGGTGCAGCCCGATCGACGGTTCGTCGAGCACGTAGAGCACCCCGACCAGGCCGGAGCCGATCTGGGTGGCCAGCCGGATCCGCTGCGCCTCGCCGCCGGAGAGGGTGCCGGCCGGTCGGTCCAGGGAGAGGTAGTCCAGCCCGACGTCGAGCAGGAAACGCAACCGGGCGTTGATCTCCTTGAGCACCCGCTCGGCGATCAACTTCTGCCGGTCGGTCAGCTCGATGCCGGCCAGCAGTTCGGCGCACTCACCCACCGACAGGTTGCACACCTCGGCGATGCTGCGTCCGGCCAGGGTGACCGCGAGCACCTCGGGCTTGAGTCGGGCTCCACCGCAGGCCGCGCAGGGCACGTCGCGCATGTAGCCCTCGTACTTCTCCCGCGACCACTCGCTCTCGGTGTCGGAGTGCCGGCGTTCGATCCACTGCATCACGCCCTCGAAGCCGGTGTAGTACGAACGCTCCCGGCCGTACTTGTTGCGGTAGCGCACGTGCACCTGGTCGCCGGAGCCGTGCAGGATCGTCTTCTGCGCCCGCGACGGCAACGCCCGCCAGGGTGTGTCGACGTCGAAGTGCTCCGCCTCGCCGAGCGCCTCCAGCAGGCGCAGGAAGTATTCCAGGTTGTGCCCGGTCGACCAGGGCTGGATCGCACCCTCCCGCAGGCTGCGCTCCGGGTCGGGGACGACCAGCTCAGGGTCGACCTCCTTCTTGGTGCCCAGGCCGGTGCACTCCGGGCAGGCTCCGTACGGCGCGTTGAAGGAGAAGACCCGTGGCTCCAGGTCCTCGATGGCGAGAGGGTGGTCGTTGGGGCAGGCAAGGTGCTCGGAGTAGCGCCGTTCCCGGCCGGGGTCGTCCTCGGGCAGGTCGACGAAGTCGAGCAGGACCAGGCCCCCGGAAAGTCCCAGCGCCGCCTCGACCGAATCGGTCAGCCGTTGCTTGGCGCTGGGCTTGACGCTGAGCCGGTCGATCACCACCTCGATGGTGTGCTTCTCCTGTTTCTTCAGCTTCGGCGGATCGGTGAGCTGGTGCACCACCCCGTCGACCCGGGCCCGGGCATATCCCTTGGCCTGGAGTTCGGCGAACAGGTCGACGTACTCGCCCTTGCGCCCCCGCACGACTGGTGCGAGGACCATGAAGCGGGTCCCTTCGGCCATGGCGAGCACCCGGTCGACGATCTGCTGCGGACTCTGCCGGGAGATGCGTTCGCCGCAGACCGGGCAGTGCGGCTCGCCGACCCGGGCGAAGAGCAGCCGCAGGTAGTCGTAGACCTCGGTGATCGTGCCGACGGTGGAGCGGGGGTTGCGTGAGGTGGACTTCTGGTCAATGGAGACGGCCGGGCTCAGGCCTTCGATGAAGTCGACGTCCGGCTTGTCCATCTGGCCGAGGAACTGCCGGGCGTACGACGACAGCGACTCTACGTACCGACGCTGTCCCTCGGCGAAGATCGTGTCGAAGGCCAGGCTCGACTTGCCCGACCCGGACAGCCCGGTGAACACGATCAGGGCGTCCCGGGGCAGGTCGAGACTGACGTCACGCAGGTTGTGCTCGCGTGCGCCACGAATGATCAAACGGTCGGCCACGGTCCGTGTACTCCCGGGTGAGACGAAGAGAAGGATCTGTCCGCTAATGAGATAAACTCAGCGGTTGTGCCAGCGCATAGCGTGCGCCCCGGCAACTGTAGACCCGCCCTCCGACAACTTCCCCCAGCCAGCGCCCCCTCCCCGACAGTCCCATCGATCATGCAGTCGAAGCATCCGACAAGACGGACATTCAGCGTAGCCGGGTGACGTCGCCGACGGCTGCGGCCAGCAGCGCACCGCCGGTCGGGTCCCGCCACGTCGGAAGTGAGTTCCGCCGCGACGTGGTGGGCGCGGGCCACTAGGGTCAGCACCGTGACGATGGATTCGCTGCCGCGGACCGGCTCCGACCCCCGGCGTCACCCTGACCGTCACCCCCCGCGGACAGCGGCCCACCACCCGAACGGATCCAGGGACCATGGCCTACAGCGGAGAAGTCACCCCCGGCGGCCCGCCTGCGGTACGCGAACTCGACCGGCTGACCATCACCAAGGTGTCGGTTGGGCCAATGGACAACAACGCCTACCTGCTGCGCTGCGGCAACACCGGCGAGCAGGTGCTGATCGACGCCGCGAACGAGGCGCCCCGCCTGTTGGATCTGATCGGCGACGCCGGCCTCACCACGGTGGTGACCACCCATCAGCACATGGACCACTGGGTGGGTCTGGAAGAGGTGGCGGCCAAGACCGGCGCGCGTGCCCTGGTGCACGCCGACGACGCGGCCGGCCTACCGATCGAGACGCAGTCCCTCACCGACGGTGATGTCGTGCCGGTCGGTGACTGTGCCCTGGAGGTCATCCACCTCCGGGGCCACACCCCCGGCTCGGTGGCGCTGCTCTACCGTGACCCGACCGGTGTACCGCACCTATTCACCGGGGACAGTCTGTTCCCCGGCGGGGTGGGGAACACCGATCGGGATCCGCATCGGTTCGCGGCACTCATCGACGACGTCGAGCACAAGCTATTCGACCGGCTGCCCGACGAAACCTGGTTCTATCCCGGGCACGGCCAGGACTCGACGCTCGGCGCGCAGCGTCCCCACCTGGCCGAGTGGCGCGCCCGCGGCTGGTGACAGCCCGCTGGTCGACGGGGCAGGTCCCGTCGACCGTTCGGGTCAGCGGTTGGTGACCGCGCGCAGTCGGCGTCGGGTACCGAGCAGCACCAGGACTGCCAGCAGCAGCCCTCCGACCATGGTCACCAGGAGCGGACTCACCCCGGCGGGGACCAGCCCGGCCAAGGTCCGCGACGCGGTACCCGCCACCAGGTAGAGTCCGGTCCATCCGGCCGCGCCGAGGGCCGCGTACCCGAGGAACCGCAGGTACGACATGTGCAGCCCGCCTGCGGCCAGTGGCAGCAACGCGTTGAACACCGGCAGAAACGGCGCGATCAGCACCAGCCGCCCGCCGTCGCGGCGCAGGATGCCCTCCGCCGCGGCCCACCGCGTCTCGCCGATCCAGCTACCGACGCGGCTGCGCCGCAGGCGGTCGCCCCACAGCCGGCCGACCATGAAACTCAGCGACCAGCCGGTTAGGCATCCGGTGACCACGGCGACGAAGGCCGCCAGCCCGGTGGCGGGGCCGCCGACCGCCACGGCGGCGAGCACCGCCACGTCACCGGGTACGAGGACCCCGAGCAGCGGCACCGCGTCGAAGAGCATGACCACCCCGAGCACCGCCATCAGCACCACCAAGGGCAGTTCCCCGACCTGGGCCAACTGGTCTACCATTCCTCGTACGCTAGGGCCTGCCCGCCACCGCGGACATCAGGTTTCGCCCCCATTCTTCGGCGAGGCCCCTGCGGGTGTACCCCGATCCCCGTCGCGTCGTCGTCATCCGCGGCAGCGCCTGAGGCGCTTCGCCCGGCAAATCCCCAATCCACCGGTTACTGTCGGGATGGTATTGGGCGATCACCGGCGCGCAAGCCAGCGGTCGACCGCATGGAACAGGGAGAGAGTACGCATGGCAACCGGCACCGTGAAGTGGTTCAACTCCGAAAAGGGCTTCGGCTTCATCGAGCAGGACGGCGGAGGACCCGACGTCTTCGTCCACTACTCGGCCATCCAGTCCAGCGGTTACCGCGAGCTGACCGAGGGGCAGAAGGTCGAGTTCGACGTGACCCAGGGGCAGAAGGGCCCGCAGGCGGACAACGTCCGTCCGCTCTGACTCGTACCGGTCCCGTGGGGCTGACCGCACGGCGGTGGGTGGCGGCCGGAACCGGCCGCCACCCGTCAGGGTGCCGCCTCAGGCCGCCAGGCGCCGGCTCAGCTCACTGACGACCTGGTCCGCCACGGTGGGCGGGATCGCTGCCGCGATCTCCTGCGGGGTGAGACCGGCCAGCACCCCGGCGACTATCGCCTGCTCGTCGGTGAAATCCCGGTTGACCAGCGATTCCACCGCGCCCTGCAGGGCGGTGAGCTGGGCGCCGATGCTACGTAGCGTCGGATGGGAGACCTGGAAGTCGGGGTTGATGTGGTCCTCCCCCATAGCCATCCGGGTGTAGGTCTGTCCGACCGGGTTGCGACCGTCCAGCACGGTGAGGTTGCGGTGGACGGTCTTGAGCCAGTTGTGCTCCTCGGGTGTCATGTCATTCTCCCCATCTTCGGAGTCGAGTAGTCCGATGGCGGTCAGGTAGCGGCGGAACAGGGGCCGCTGGTCGCGTTTCGCCTTGATCGAGTCTCGGAAGAAGCTGAAGTGGGTGTGCCACAGGTGGGACCGGTCCCCGGTGCTGCGGCGACCGAGCCGGTCCCAGCGCCGGACCACCTTGCCGTCCGGCGAATAGATGATCTCTCGGATGTCGCGGGTGTCCGGGGCGTTCGCGGCGCACTGCGCCACACACCAGGTCGAGAATGTGAACAGGTTGTGGGTTCGGCCGCGGGAGTTGAGTCGGAACGTTCCCACGTCCAGGGCTGCGGCGTCGAGAGTGAGCCCGTTGCGGTCGCGGCTCGACTCGACCACCGAGTAGTCGTTGGTGACGACCCGGTCCGACCCGCAGTGGTAGCCCCCTCGATGGTTGGCGTCGCCGACGATGCCGACCTCGTTGGGTTCGAGATCCTCGTCTCGACCACGCTTGGGATCGCGGTCGAGATGCTCAAGCAGCAGACTACGGACGGCGAGAAGATTTGCCGGTGCCCGCGTCATGGATCCCCCTTCGCTATTCATTGAGGACCAGGCGCGACAGTGACACCGCGTACGCGGTGGAGAGGCTCACCGGCAGGCCCGGTCGATCGGTTGCACGGCGCCGGGCGTACCACCACGATAACTCGAACTGCCGGCAAATGCCCAGCTCAGATGGGCTTTGAATCAGCTTGGAGGAGGCTGAGAGGCAGAGTGGACGACCGGTAGGACCACTGCGGACGGACACTTCGGATCATGCATGATCTCTCGAAATCCACTACGGAGTGTCACAGCCTCACCGAGGGGTTCACCGGTGCCCGGGTTGCGTGCGTAGCGGGGATGGGCCCCGCCGGAGACCTGTAGCCGCAGCCGGCGCCCGGGAGCGAAACGATGAGCGGTGGGCCACATCTCGACCGACACCGCGACGGTGTCCGTGTCGTCGGCGGGGAAGCGCTGCGGGTCGAGCCGGACCAGCCCGTCACAGATGTTCCACGAGCGACCCCGAGCATCCACATCGCACAGCCGAACGAAAACGTCCAGGTACCTGAGGTCACTGCGCAGGTAGATCTGGGCACGTACCGGCCCGACCACCTCGATTCCGGCGGTCAGCGGTTCGCTGGTCCAGGTCAGCACGTCGGGCCGCGCCTCGATCGGGCGATTGTCGAACGGTCCGGCCCGTTGAGCCACCAGCAGCGGACCGCCGAGAGAAGGCGTCGGATCGGCCGGGTCGTACCAGAATCCGTCCGGCGGCGACGGCACCGGCTCAGCGGCTCGCAGGACCCCGCCAGGGTGCAGGTGCCACCGTACGACCTCGGCGGGCGGCGGCCAGTCGGGCAAATCACGCCAGCCACCACCGGCGCCACCGACGTGCACCCGCACCGCCGTGTCGGCTGGGGCGTCGGTGACGTCACCGGACCGCTCGTCGCACAGGTGGGTGCCAAGCCAGCCCAGTCCCTCGCGCAGGGCGGCGACGAACATACCCGGACTGCCGTGTGTCCATGGCCCGACCACCAGACGTGGCCGCGCACCGACGGCCCGCAGCGCCGCGTAGTCGCGCAGTTGAGCCGGCAGAAAAATGTCGTGCCAGCCGCTGATCATCGCCACGGGGGCGGTGACCAGGTGCAGCCGGTCGTCGAAGACCCGGCTGCGCCAGTAGTCGGCGTGCGGGGTGTGGTGCCGTAGCCACTGCTGAAAGAACGGCACGGTCACCCCCGTGGCGACCCGGTCGGCCTCGACCAACGGCAGGTGGGACAGGGCGGCGGTCAGCCTCGGCTGGCCGCGCTTGAGCTCCCACTGGCGGGCCAGCCACGGGACGGTCTGCGCCTGCAACAGCTCGGCCCAGGTCAACACGGTGTCCAGGGCGAACGATTCTCCGGCATAGGTGGAGTCGCGGGTTGTCGAGGCGGTGGCGACCGCGACCATCGCCCGTAGTTGGGGGCCGGCGTCCGCCGCGAGCGCCCACTGGACGAAACCCTGGTAGCTGGCGCCGAACATGCCGAACGCTCCGGTCCACCACCGCTGTCGACGCAACCAGTCGAGCGTGTCCATTCCGTCGTCACGTTCGTGCACGAGCGGCTCGAACTCGCCTCCGGAGCCGCCGGTGCCCCGGCACGACTGGATGACCACGTGAAATCCCTGCTCGGCGGCGAGTCGGCAGAGCAACCGCATCGGTCCGGCCCGCCCGTACGGGGTGCGGATCAGGACGGTGGGCGCGGCGGGCAGGTTGGGCGCGTAGTGGTCGGCGCGTAGCAGCACGCCGTCCCGTACCCGCAGCGCGATGTCCCGGGTGACGGAGACCCGTCGGGTCCGCGGTGGGGGCAGTCGCAGCGCGACGGCGGCGAGTCCAGCCGCCAGAGCATCGAGCACGGATCACTCCGACCGGCGTCGATGCGGCTCGGTCCGGGCGGCTCGGACCTCGTCCCGGTGCTCCCGCAGCGAGGCTCCCATCGCCGTGATGAACCGGTACACCACCTCCAGCTCGTCGTCGCGGAAGCCGGCCATCACCCGGTCGGTACGTTCACCCAACGGCCGGAAGAAACCCGTTGCCAGCTCGGCGCCGCGCTGGGCGTAGCGCAGCAGCACCTTTCGCCGGTCCGTGGTGTCCCGGTCTCGGCGCAGATGCCCGGCGCGTTCCAGGCGGTCGATCAGGGCCGTCACCGAACCGGAGGAGAGTCCGAGGTGTTCGCCGAGCCGACCGGGCGTGATCGGGTCACCGACCAGCTCGGCGTCCATCACGGCGATCAGTGCCTGCAGGTCCGTGGCGTTGAGACCGTGCTGGCCGGCGAAGGCATGACCCACGTGCTGCGCGTTCACGCCGTAACGACGTAGTTCGGCCGTGATCTCGGCGATCAACTCGTCCCGGCGCGTGTCGCGCCGGCGGTACATACCGTGCGCTGTCACATCCCGCCGCTTCCTCCCGACGTTCCCGGGTTCGCAGCATAACCGAGCCACCCGCCCGTCTCGACCGACGAGAATCTTCACCTGCGAGCGGTTGCAGCATCTTTTTTGATAGGTGAAAATCTCGACTGTCTAGATACTCGTTCGTTGGGGAGTTCGATGTCCGTGTTCACCCGCGTGGCGGGCCGTCACCGCAACGCCTGGCTCACCATCCTGGCAGCCCTCGCCGTGGGCGCGGCCATCTACTGGCTGCCCACCCCCGCCAACCCGGCGCCCGTCTCCGCCACCGGTCTGTCCGGCCAGTGGCAATCCACCCAGGTCGAGCGGCTTCAGGGCGAACTACCCGCCAGCGACGTCCAGCCGGCCATCGTGGTGGTCACCCGCAACGACCGAACACCGTTGACCGACAGCGACCGCACCGCCGTCGCCGCCGGCACCAGCTCCCTCAGTGGCCTCGCCACCGGCCAGGTCCCGCCGCCACGGCTCTCCCCCGAGGGCACCGTGGCCCTGGTCGCCGTACCGCTGAGCACCGACGGGGGCCAGGAAGCGGTGGCCGCCACCGTGGCCGAGATCCGCGAGGCACTCACCGCGCTACCGGCAGACCTGACCGTCGAGGTGACCGGCGCTCCGGCCTTCACCGCCGACCTCACGAAGGTCTTCCAGGGCGCCGACACCACCCTACTCGCCGTCACCGCCGCTGTCGTCGCGCTGCTGCTGCTCGTCACCTACCGCAGCCCGCTGCTGTGGATGGTGCCACTGGCCGTCGTGGCAGCCACCGAACAGGTCGCCCTGCGAGCCCTCGACACGGTCATCCCCGCAGTCGGCATCAACTACCCCGGCGGGGCCGTGTCCGGAATCGCCAGCGTCCTCGTCTTCGGCGCAGCCACCAACTACGCCCTGCTGCTGATCGCCCGCTACCGGGAGGAACTGCGCCGCGAAGCGGACCGGTTCGCGGCCATGCGTGCCGCGCTGCACCGCACCGCCGAACCGATCCTCGCCAGCGGCGGCACCGTCATGCTCGGCGTACTCACCCTGCTGCTCAGCGAACGGGAACTCAACCGGGCTCTCGCCGTCGCGTGCGCCACCGGAATTCTCCTGGCCATGGCGGCGGCCCTGATCGTGCTACCGGCCGCACTGGTGCTACTCGGACGACGCCTGTTCTGGCCTTTCGTACCGCACGTCGGCAGCAAGGGCCGAGAGGGCCGGATCTGGGGTCGGCTCGGCTCCGCCGTGATCCGCCGTCCCGTACCTGTCGCGGCCCTGGCCACCCTGCTGCTGGTCGGCCTGGCCCTGGGCGGCCTCGGCCTACGGACCGGGCTGTCGGAGACCGAACAGTTCCGGGTCCAGCCGGAAGCTGTCGCCGGGGCGCAGACCCTTGCGAGCGCCTTCCCCGCCGGCACCACCCAACCGGTCGCGGTGCTGACCCGACCCGACGCCGTACCGGCGGTCACCGCAGCCGCCGCCGCGGTACCCGGGGTCGCCTCCGCCCGTCCCGGCACCGCCGGCCCCGCCGTCGCCCAGATCGACGTCGTACTCGACGCCGAACCCGGCACCACCGCCTCCGACCGGACACTCGAGGCCCTACGCGACGCGGTCGCCGCCGTACCCGGCTCCGCACCACCCGCCGCCGCGGGCGGTGACACCCCGACCGGCGCCATCGTCGGCGGCACCGTGGCCGGCGCGTACGACGCATCGGCGGCCGACGCCGAGGACCTACGCCTCATCCTCCCGCTGATCCTGCTCCTGGTCGGTGCCGTCCTGATCCTGCTGCTGCGCGGCCTGCTCGCTCCGGTGCTGCTCGTGGTCACCGTCGTCGCGTCGTACTTCGCCAGCCTCGGCGGCGCCTGGCTGATCTTCGACTACGTGCTCGGCTTCCCCGCACTGGACACCAGCGTGCCGCTGCTGGCCTTCGTCTTCCTGGTGGCGCTCGGCGTCGACTACAACATCTTCCTGGTCACCCGCGCCCGCGAGGACGCCCGCACCGCCGGTACCCGCGAGGGAATGCTTTCCGCGCTGCGCGTCACCGGCGGCGTCATCACCAGCGCCGGTATCCTGCTCGCCGCCGTCTTCGCGGTTCTCGGCGTGCTACCACTGATCACCCTCACCCAGATCGGGATCATCGTCTGCCTCGGTGTGTTGCTGGACACTCTGCTGGTTCGCACGGTCGTCGTTCCGGCACTGGCGTTCCTCCTCGGCGAACGCTTCTGGTGGCCCGGCCGAATCCGCGACGGTCAGCACCCCAGTCAGCGGCACGCCGACTCCAGCGCCCAGACGTCGTAGCCCCCGCACCCGGGGGTGGTCGGCTGCGCTCACCGTGCGGCGGACCCACCCCCGGCCACCGCCCGGTCCCGGGTAGCCCAGGCGACCATGAACACCGCCGTCCAGGCGGCGCCCAACAACACCGCGCCGACGGTGCCGCTGGCCGTACTCAACCCCAGGTACAGCCGGGCACCGCCGATGGTGACCACACCGGCCGCCGCCACGGTCCACGCGGCGACCGCCACCGGCCACCGGGCCCCCCGCGACACCAGCCACGCCAGCGTGCACAGGCTCGCGGTCACCACCACGTTCTGGGTGGAGAACAACACCACCCGGCCACCGGCGGCCAGGTCCGCCACAGCCGCCAACACCACGAGCGGCACGAAAGCGCCAACCGTACCGACCACACTGAGCAGATCCGCCCGCCAGGGCCGCTGCCGCCAGGCCTGCACCAGGGCCACCGCTGCCACCGCCACGATCAGCGGCCAGCCCCGCAGCACCGACACCGCCGCCTCGGTCACCGCCACCGCGTCAGGTGTCCGCCGCGCCGTGAACCAGCCCGCGATCACCCCGTCGACGAGGGCCAACCCGCTGTTGCGGACCACCATCCGCAGGGCCCACGCGATCAGCAGCGCCACCACGAACAGCAGCAGCACCCCGACCGCCAGGTTCGCCAGCAGCGCCCACGCCGGCCCGAGACGCAGACTCAACAAAAAGAACAGCAGCCCGTAGCGGGCCGACAGCCACCGCAGCGGCGGCAGCCGGGCCGCCCGGATCAGCAACGCCCGCGCCGGATCGGGGTTCCGGCCCAGCCAGCGGCCGGCCAGCACCACCGCAACCAACGCGGCCACCAACACCAGCACCGCACCGGTGGCCTGGCCCAGCATCCGGGAAACCGTCTCGTACGACTCCCCGGCCAGCTGCCCGACGAGCACCGAAGCACCCACCCAGGTGCTGACCCCGGCCAGGTTCCAGAACACGAAGTGCCGGTACGGCATGCCGGAGGCACCGGCCAGCCGGGGCACCAGCGTACGGGCGAACGCCACCCATCGGGCGGTGAGGATTCCCCGCCCGCCCATCCGGGCGAGCATCGCGTCGGCGCGGGCCCACCGCTGCGGGCCCACCCGCACACCCCACCTGCTGGCGCGTAACCGAGGCCCGTAACGCCGACCGGCCCGGAACGCCAACGCATCGCCGAGCGCGGCGGCTGCGATCATCACCAGCAACGCCGGACCGAACCGCAACGTGCCGGTGTACGTGAGAAAGCCCACCAGCAACAGCGTCGCCTCACCGGGCGCCACCAGACCGATGATCAATGCCGTCTCGGCGGCGACGATCAGCGCCGCCACCACGTAGATCAGCCCCGGTGGCAGGCTCTGCACCGAACTGAGCAGATCGTGCACGACGCCCCCGGATCACCTCGGCAGGACTGCCCCACAAGTGTGACAGCGCCACGCCGCAGCGGCGGAACCACCCGGGGTGACCCCGACGCCACACCGTTCCCGCCCAGGCGGGAGGATGGAGCACATGCAGCTTCGCACGGACCTTCGCAACGTCGCCATCATCGCTCACGTCGACCACGGCAAGACCACCCTGGTCGACGCCATGCTGCGACAGGCCGGTGCCTACGGCGCCCGGGGCGAGGTGACTGAGCGGGTGATGGACTCGATGGACCTGGAACGGGAGAAGGGCATCACCATCCTGGCCAAGAACACCGGCGTGCGTTACCTGCCCGCCGACGGCTCGGACCCCGTCACCATCAACATCATCGACACTCCCGGTCACGCCGACTTCGGCGGCGAGGTCGAACGCGGCCTGACCATGGTCGACGGCGTGGTGCTGCTGGTCGACGCCAGCGAAGGACCGTTGCCGCAGACCCGGTTCGTGCTCCGCAAGGCCCTCAAGGCCCGCATGCCGATCATCCTCGTGATCAACAAGGTGGACCGCCCCGACGCCCGCATCAAGGAGGTCGTCGACGACACCTACGAGCTCTTCCTCGACCTCGACGCCGACGAGGAGCAGATCGACTTCCCGATCGTCTACGCCTGCGCCCGCGACGGCATCGCCTCGCTGACCCAACCCGCCGACGGCTCGGTGCCCGACGACAGCCACAGCCTCGAACCGCTGTTCCGCACCCTGCTGGACACCATCCCACCACCCGCGTACGACGAGAACGCTCCCCTGCAGGCACACGTCACCAACCTCGACGCCTCCCCGTTCCTCGGCCGCCTCGCGCTGTGCCGGGTACGACAGGGCACCATCGCCAAGGGCCAGTCCGTTGCCTGGTGCCGCACCGACGGCAGCACCCAGCGGGTCCGCATCTCCGAGCTGCTGATGACCGAGGGACTGGAGCGCAAGCCCGCCGACAGCGCCGGCCCGGGCGACATCATCGCGGTCGCCGGCATCCCCGAGATCATGATCGGCGAAACCCTGGCCCATGCCGAGAACCCGGTTCCGCTGCCGCTGATCACCGTCGACGAACCGGCCATCTCGATGACCATCGGCACCAACAACTCGCCCCTGGTCGGCCGAGTCAAGGGCGCCAAAGTCACCGCCCGGATGGTCAAGGACCGCCTGGACAAGGAGCTCATCGGCAACGTGTCGCTGCGGGTGCTGCCCACCGAACGACCGGACGCCTGGGAGGTTCAGGGCCGGGGCGAGCTGGCGCTGGCCATCCTGGTGGAGCAGATGCGCCGCGAGTCCTACGAGCTGACCGTCGGCAAGCCCCAGGTCGTCACCCGGGAGATCGACGGGCGAACCTGTGAGCCGGTGGAACGGCTCACCATCGACGCTCCCGACGAGTACCTCGGTGCGATCACCCAGCTGCTGGCCACCCGCAAGGGCCGGATGGAGCAGTTGGTCAACCACGGCACCGGCTGGATCCGGATGGAGTGGCTGGTACCGGCCCGCGGTCTGATCGGGTTCCGCACCGAGTTTCTCACCGAGACCCGGGGCACCGGCATCCTGCACCACGTCTTCGAGTCGTACGAGCCATGGTTCGGTGAACTGCGGACCCGCAACAACGGCTCACTCGTCGCCGACCGCTCCGGTGCCGCCACCGCGTTCGCCATGATGAACCTCCAGGAGCGTGGCACGCTCTTCGTCGAGCCCGGCACCGAGGTGTACGAGGGCATGATCGTCGGAGAGAACTCCCGTTCCGACGACATGGACGTCAACATCACCAAGGAAAAGAAGCTCACGAACATGCGTTCCTCCACCGCCGAGGAGACCGAGAAGCTGATCCCGCCACGCAAACTGTCGCTGGAGCAGGCGCTGGAGTTCTGCCGCGAGGACGAGTGCGTAGAGGTCACCCCGGCCGCCGTCCGCATCCGCAAGGTCATGCTCGACCAGACCCAGCGGGCCCGCGCCGCCGCCCGGCGCAAGCACGCCGGCTGAGCCGACCGATGGCCGCAGAAGATCTTCACGCGCGGCTGGACCGGGAGCCCGGCACGATCTCGGTGTTCACGGGGCATCTCGGTGCCCCGCCCACCTGGACCCGGCAAGCCGAGGCCACCCACTACGCGGCGAGCACGATGAAACTGGCCGTGCTCGCCGCGCTGCACCGAGCCGCCGAGGCGGGCCACCTCGACCTGGACACCCCGGTCGAGGTGGACAACGTCTTCACCTCCGCCCGGCCGGACGCTCCCCCGTACTCCTGCCGCCGCGCGTACGACAACGACGCGGCGGTGTGGGACCACCTGGGCGGCCGGGCTTCGCTGCGCTGGCTCGCCGAGCGGATGATCGTCCGCTCCAGCAACCTCGCCACGAATCTGATCATCGAGCATGTCGGCCTACCCGCGGTGGCCGAGGTCTGGCGACTGGCCGGCGCCCAGCACAGCGTCACCGGGCGGGGTATCGAGGACTTCGCCGCCCGCGAGGCGGGGATCAGCAACCTGGCCACCGCCGCCGACCTGGCGGCGCTGCTCAGTGCGGTCGCCACCGGCGCCACCCGACCCGGACCGGTCGCCTCACCCGCGGGCTGCGTCGCCATGCTCGACGTACTCTGCGCGCAGCAGATCCGTCAGGACATCGCCGAAGGGCTACCCGACGGCACCCGACTCGCCCACAAGAACGGCTGGGTACGCGGCGTACGGCACGGCGCCGCGGTGGTCTACCCCGCCGACGCCGAGGCATACCTGCTCGTCGTCTGCACCACCGTAGGCAAGGACCAGACCGACGTCGACGCCCGTCAACTGGTGGCCGACGTCTCCCGACAGGTGTGGCGGGCCCGCCACGACCTCAGCGTGCTCATCTCGTCGAGCCCCGGATGACGTTGCCGCATCGCGTCGACGAGGACCTCTCGCAGGCTCTCCGTCAGCGGGTCGTGGGTCAGGTAGTCGGCACGGATAGCCGCCTCGTCGACGCCGAGCGCGTGCAGCAGCACGGTCAGCCAACCGGTCCGGTCTCTACCCGCCGAGCAGTGGTCGGCAAGCGGAAGGTTGCGCTCGTCGGCCGCCAGCCGGACCGCGGCGGCAAAAACCCTCCCGGGCCGGTGCGCCCTGCCGGGCCAGCTCCGCGTACTCGCTCAGGTCGTGGCCGAGCAGCACGGCCGAGACGTAAGCCCCTCCCGTACCCGACGATCCGTCCCTGTCCCGACACATCCTGCCGTCCGCGGTGCCCGGCCCACGGCACCGCTCAGCGTCGGGCCGATGTCAGCTCACGTCGTCGGGCGCGTGAGGATCTGATCAGGCTCGCCGCCGTGGCCACCGCCAGGGTGCCGAGGATGATCAGCAGGGACAACCAGATCGGGATGTGCGGTGCCCAGCCGACGTGCTCGCCGCCGTTGATGAACGGCAGATTGTTCTCCGCGAGCGCCTCCAGGATCAGCTTGACCCCGATGAAGCCGAGCACCACTGCGAGCCCGTGGCTCAGATAGATCAACCGGTCGAGCAGTCCACCGAGTAGGAAGTAGAGCTGCCGTAGTCCCATCAGCGCGAAGACGTTTGCGGTGAAGACCAGGTACGGCTCCTGAGTGATCCCGAAGATCGCCGGAATCGAGTCGAGCGCAAAGATCAGGTCCGTGGTACCGATGGCAATCATGACGATCAGCATCGGTGTGTACTTCCGTCGGCCGTTCTCCCGTACGGTCAGCGCGGCACCGTCGTAGCTCCGGGAGATGGGCAGTGCCCGACGGCTCCAACGGATCAGGACGTTCTCCGTGAACTCCTCCTCGCTCGACTCGCCCTGCCGGGCCAGATTGATCGCGGTGTAGATCAGAAAGGCCCCGAACACGTAGAAGACCCAGGTGAACTGCGAGATCAACGCAGCTCCTGCGGCGATGAAACCACCTCGCATGACGAGCGCGAGGACGATGCCGATGAGCAGCACCTTCTGCTGGTACTGCCGGGGAACCGCGAAGCGGGCCATGATGATCACGAAGACGAAGAGATTGTCCACCGAGAGGCTG
Source organism: Micromonospora sp. HNM0581 (assembly GCF_012726175.1). Lineage (GTDB taxonomy): Bacteria > Actinomycetota > Actinomycetes > Mycobacteriales > Micromonosporaceae > Micromonospora. The sequence continues at coordinate 254,643 of NZ_JAASAD010000002.1, read as the reverse complement.
TACTCGGTCAGCCAGCCGGTGTAGAACTGCCCCGCCACGCCCGCCCCGGCGGTGAGCCAGAGTCCGCCACCGAACAGCAGAGCCAACCCGACGTAGAAGGCGACCCAGAGACTCGACTCCCGCACGCTCGGCTCGTGTGGTCGGCGCCCGACGATGAGTAGATCCACCACGAGAACCGTGGTCAAGGCCGTGAGCGTCGCCGCCCACACCAGTCCGGACACGTTCACAGATCATTCCTCCGGCCGCCACTCAGCAATCGGCACACGGTACGCCTTTTGCGATCGGATAGTCGCCCCACCTCCGCTGGGCATCCTAGGAGGATGGGCTACCCGGTGGCGGTAGTCCGCCCCAGTGCCCACCGTCGGGAGATCTCGACTGCCGACACGTGACCCGTAGCGATGTGGCAGGCCGCCGGCATCGTCCTCGAGATCGCGCTCATCGATGTAGTTCCCGGTCACGAGGAAGTTGATCAGCCCGCACTTCGCCACGTCACCTCAGGTCGAACACTTCGTCGACGTACCTGTCTGACACCGCATCGCCACGCACCGAAACGAGAAAGTGTCGCACCGGCCATCTATCGTGCATACCGCGTCGGCACCGACCCCGACGGCTTCGGGGGCGCCGGGTCCGGTGCCGACGCCTTCTGTGATCTGCCGAGGCCGCAGGCAACAGATCCGTGCGTCACGCGTCGAGCTGGCGAGCCAACACCCGCACCGTCTCCTCCTTCGGCAACGCCATCTCCAGCAGACAGTCGGCCATCCGGTCGTACCGGTCGACATCGGTCGCGGCGGTCAGCCGCACATCGGTGGTGAGCGCCTCAAGCATCACCGTGCGCGGATCCGCCGGATCCGGGAAGGAATAGCAGGAGAAAGGGGTCAACGGCAACGGACGCCGCCCCGCCCCCACCGGCAACAGCCGGATCGTCACGTGCGGCAGCGCGGCAAGTTCGAGCAGACGCCCCACCTGGTCACGCCACACCTCCACCGGATCGTCACCTGGTCCACAGGCCAAATCGGTGACGTACGCCGTGTAGCGGGGCGGTTCGACACGGTGCAGCACCGCCTGACGGCCGGCCCGGGCACGCAGATCGGCCTCCACGTCGACCGACGGGTCAATGAGCTGACCGGCGACGATACGCAGCCGGGCGTACGACGGGACCTGCAACAGACCGGGCACGATCACCGGCTGGTACTCCACGATGCCCGCCGCCCCGGCTTCGAGTTCGGCGTACGTGCGCTGCCGTTCCCCCATCTCACCGAGCGACTTCCACCAGCCCCGACTGGTCGCCGCGTCCCGGGCGATGACGATCAGGGCGTCACGCTGCCACGACGGCACCTCGTAGACATCGAGCAGATCGAGCACGTCCGCCAGGTCGGGACGACTCTGCCCCAGCTCGATGCGGGACAGCTTCGAGGTGGACGCCCAACCAAGCCGCTCACACACCTGCTCCAGCGTCAGCGCCTCCCGTCGACGTAGCTGACGCAACTCTGCACCCAGTCGCGCACGTCGAATAATCGGACTCGTTGGCAACGGCATCCCCGCCTCCCCACCGAGGGAGAGTACGCACGGCGATCACTTAGCGCAATAGAATGCTCGCATTCCGCTATTGCGCCAATGCGGGTGGCCGGATCCGCCCGCCGTGACCTACCGGACGCCGGCAGCGTCCATCCCCCGCAGCTCCTTCTTCAGGTCGGCGACCTCGTCACGGATCCGGGCGGCCAACTCGAACTGCAACTCCCGCGCAGCCGCCAGCATCTGGTCGTTGAGCTCCTGGATGAGCTGCGCCAACTCGGCACGCGCCAGCCCCTCCCGTGCCGGAGTCGCCGCCCCACCCCGTGCCCTACTGCGGGTCTCCTTCACCGGCGCCTTGCCCCGGGACAACTGCCGCACCGCACCGCCGACTCGGGTCGCCTCGGTGTCCTCTGCCTCACGGTAGATGTCGTCGAGAATGTCGTGGATCTTCTTACGCAACGGTTCCGGACTGACTCCGTGGGCCTCGTTGTGGGCGATCTGCTTGGCCCGCCGGCGGTTCGTCTCCTCGATCGCGTCCGCCATCGACGGTGTGACTTTGTCGGCGTACATGTGCACCTGGCCGGAGACGTTACGGGCGGCCCGCCCGATGGTCTGGATCAACGACCGGCCGCTGCGCAGGAAGCCCTCCTTGTCGGCGTCCAGAATCGCCACCAGCGACACCTCGGGCAGGTCGAGGCCCTCCCGCAACAGGTTGATCCCGACCAGCACGTCGTAGTCGCCACGGCGTAGCTCACGCAGCAACTCCACCCGGCGCAGCGTGTCGACCTCCGAGTGCAGGTAACGCACCCGGATGCCGTTCTCCAGGAGATAGTCGGACAGATCCTCGGCCATCTTCTTGGTGAGCGTGGTGACAAGCACCCGTTCGTCGCGCTCGGTACGCAGCTTGATCTCATGCATCAGGTCGTCGATCTGCCCCTTGGTGGGCTTGACCACCACCTCCGGATCGATGAGACCGGTCGGGCGGATCACCTGCTCCACGAACTCGCCCTGGGCGTGCTCCAGCTCCCACGGGCCGGGGGTCGCCGACAGGAAGACCATCTGGCCGACCCGCTCCAGGAACTCGTCGAACCGCAACGGCCGGTTGTCGGCCGCGCTGGGCAGCCGGAACCCATGGTCAATGAGCATCCGCTTGCGTGACGCGTCCCCCTCGTACATTCCGCCGATCTGCGGGATCGTCACGTGCGACTCGTCGACGACAGTCAAGAAGTCGTCGGGGAAGTAGTCGAGTAGACAGTGCGGCGGGCTGCCCGGCAGCCGGCCGTCGATGTGCATCGAGTAGTTCTCGATGCCCGAGCAGAAGCCCACCTGCCGCATCATCTCGACGTCGTAGGTGGTGCGCATCCGCAACCGCTGCGCCTCAAGCAGCTTGCCCTGCCGTTCCAGTTCGGCCAGCCGCTCGCCCAGCTCCGTCTCGATGTCGCGGACCGCCCGTTCCATCCGCTCCGGGCCCGCCGCGTAGTGCGTCGCCGGGAAAATCAGCAGGTGATCCACCTCGCGCACCACGTCACCGGTCAACGGATTGAGATAGTAGAGCTTCTCCACCTCGTCACCGAAGAGCTCGATGCGCACGGCGAGTTCCTCGTACGCCGGAATGATCTCCAGTGTGTCGCCACGGACCCGGAAGGTGCCCCGCTGGAAGGCCATGTCGTTGCGGGTGTACTGGATGTCGACCAGACGACGCAGCAGCTGGTCCCGGTCCAGTTCCTGACCGACGGCCACCCGTACCGCACGATCGAGGTACTCCTCGGGGGTACCCAACCCGTAGATGGCCGAGACGGTCGCGACCACCACCACGTCGCGACGGGTGAGCAAGGACATCGTGGCCGAGTGCCGTAGCCGCTCGACCTCCTCGTTGATCGAGGAGTCCTTCTCGATGTAGGTGTCGGTCTGCGGAATGTACGCCTCTGGCTGGTAGTAGTCGTAGTACGAGACGAAGTACTCCACCGCGTTGTCCGGCAGCAGCTCGCTGAACTCCTTCGCCAGCTGCGCGCAGAGCGTCTTGTTGGGCGCCAGCACCAGTGTGGGGCGTTGCAGCCGCTCGATCAGCCAGGCAGTCGTGGCGCTCTTGCCGGTGCCGGTCGCGCCGAGCAGCACCGTGTGCCGGTCGCCGCGTCGGACCCGCCGCTCCAGATCGTCGATCGCCGCCGGCTGGTCACCGGCCGGCCGGAAATCACTGATGACCTGGAAGCGACCGTCGAGCCGGGGTATGTCGAGCGCCATGAGGTCAACGGTACGCCGGGGCTCCGACAGCCAGACCCGTTCCCGCCCTCGGCGGACCGTCGGTCCGCCGAGGGCGGGGCTGCGGTGACGATCCGCAACCCGGTCCGGCCACGCGCCAGTGCCCCGGCGACTACGTGCGGCATCTGATCGGCTTCGATATTCACATTGTGTGGTCCTGCTCACCCGGCTACCCTTTTCCTGTAGGCCGCTCGCGGCGGCCGACCGGGCCGGTGGCGGGCCACACAGGCCGCGCCACCCCCGGCACCGAGGGTCGCAGCACCCGGCATGCCTGGCGTGCGCACCGGACGTGGTCGCGCATGTCGCGCTGACCGGCCGCCGCGAGCGCCCCTGCTCGTCACCCCGGCGCACTCCGGGCCGTTCATCCTCCCGTGGACAACAGCTCACCGTCGCCGTCCGACAGCCCTCGCGCACCCGGTAGCCCGCGCACCGATCAGGCCCACCCCGGCCGTCGACACCGCGCAGGCAACCGTCGCCACCGGTCCGGCCGCACGCCACCCGCGGCCCTCGGCCTGACCGGCTCCGCGGCGACACGGCCCCGGCCGGGCATCCGCCGCGCCGTGGTCCCCGGCGGGCTGCTCGACTTCGCCGTCGGGAACCAGGCCGATCAGGAGGATCTGGCCAGCTCGGCCACCCAGGCCGACGAACCACGGCGGGCGGCCGACCGCCGACGCCGTCTCACCCTCACCGGGCTGACCCTCACCGCAGTGCTCTCCGCCGTGACGCTGGTGGCAACGCTAGTCAGTTGGGCGCCGGACGGTCCGCCGGCACGGGAGCTGACCTCGATCGAACGGGAACGGCTGGCTGCCATGCGGGTGACCAACTACCGCGAGCTGCGGGCCGGGTTACACCTCACCGCCGGAACTGGTGCCACTCGCACCGACCTGCTCGGCTGGGTCGACTGGGCCCGAGGGCTTGCCTACCTCGACGTGGGAGGCCCGGGCGCGGGCCGATCACGCGGACTGGCCCAGGCCACCCCCACCGTGCTGGTGATCAGGCCCGACCCGACGGCGGTACCGGTGCCGGCGATGCCACCGTTGGTGCCACCGGCCGACGGATGGCGGCTGCCCGCCGACCGGGATCTCCATCCACTGCTCGGACTGGTCTTCGCTCTCGCCGCCGACCGGCCCGACCCGGTGAACCACTGGGTCGGACGCTGGGTGGGCCGGGAACACCTGAACGGTGAGCCAGTGGACGTGCTGGAGGCGTCGACGCAGGACCCCACCACGTCGACCAGCCCCGTCGCCAAGGCCACAGCGACCGCTTCCGATACCGGTGCACCGGTCCGGTACTGGCTCGACCCGGCTGCCCGACTGCATCGGGTACAGGCCGACCTCGCCGGCATCGGACCAGTCACGGTGTCCCTGAACCGGGCCGACCGACCGACGCTGCGACCAGTCGAGGCGCTCGGCGGGCGCCCCGGCCTGCCCCGGGCCCTGACCTCCGCCGAACGGGACCGCTGGCGCCGGTTACCGACCCGTTTGCGCACCGCCGGCGGGGCGACGGTCACCCTGACCATGCCGGTCTCCGCCGCCACCAACCTGCGCGGCACCGGCTGGCTGAGCTGGAGTTCGGGTACCGCGTACCTCGGTGTCACCAATCTCGACGTGGACGGTCGACGCACCCTGGTCCGACACCACAAAGGCAAGATCACCCGGATCGACGGCCCCGGCGGGTCGACCCGCCCGCCGCTACCACCACCCGTTGCCGGTTGGCGGACGGGACCGCATCACACGCAAGACCTCGACCCGCTGGTGGCCGCCGCGCTTCGGGCCGCGCAGGCCGCGGGCGTGCCGGGCCGGGCACAACGGGAACGCGGCGACCATCTCGCCGGGGCCACCGTCGACGTGGTACGGGTCGACACCGCCCGAGGACCCCTGCGCTACTGGGTCGACCGGTCCGGGATGCTGCGCCGGCTGGAACTGCCGACGAGTTCGGGTGCCTGGGCGCAGCTCGACCTGGCTACGGGCCGGGTACCCCGGCTGACGCCGCCAGAGCGTCAGCGCTGACCGAGCAGGAGTTCACCCGCGACCGCAGGAACCCGTCAGGGACGCCAACCGGTCCTGGCGGCCCACTCCTCCGCCCGGAGGTGTTCCTCGTCGAACCACGGGTCCTTCGCCGTCGCGTATGCGCCGCTGTCCGGCGCGGACGCCACCAGATCCCGTTTGAACACCAGGTACGCGGCCCGCTGGTCAGGGTCGGCACGCAGATGGTCACGCATCAACAGGGCGTACCGCCAGCCGGGTGATCCGGTCACCCGCAGATGCAGATGCACCGGTCTGGCCGGGTCGGCACTACCGTGCAACCGTTTCTCCCATCGACCGCTGCCGGCTGGTCGTGGGGTGTCCCACCAGTCACCGGGCAGCCGGGGGAAACCGGCCTGCGCCAGTCGCTCGGCCAACACACCGTCGGCGTCGGTCAGGGACGGCACACTGAGCTGGATGTCGAGGACGTCCTTGGCGGCCAGTCCGGTCACCGCGGTCGAACCGATGTGGTCGATCCGCAGGTCGGCGGGGGCAACCGCGTGCCGGATCCGGTCCGCCAACCGGCCGTACTGCTGCGGCCAGGCCGGATTCGGATCGACGAGCGCCACCCGGCCGTCCGGCGCCGCCCGGTTGTGACGCACATTCTCCTCGAAGGGCACCAGTCGGTCGCGCCAGAGCGCGTCAACCTCCCTGTGCAGGTCGGTCAAGGTGCCTTCGTTGGTCAACAGCACGTCCGCCGCCGCTGCCCGGCGGGCGTCGTCGGCCTGAGCGGCGATCCGGCGCTGCGCCTCGACCCGGCTCATCCCCCGGTCCCGGGCCAGCCGCGCCAACCGCGTCTGCACCTCCGTCCGCACCACGACCACCAGGTGGTAGGCCGGCGCCAGTCCCACCTCGACCAGCAACGGGACATCGTTGAGGACCACGGCGTCCGGCGGGGCAGCAGCGGTCAGTTCCACCGTTCGAGCCCGGACCCGACCGTGGATGATCGCCTCCAGCCGGCGCCGGGCCGACTCGTCGGCGAACACCAACTCACCCATGGCTGCCCGGTCCAGCGCCCCCCCGGCATCCAACACCCGGTCGGAGAAGACCGCCACGATCTCGGCGAGACCGTCGGTGCCGGGCGCGACGACCTCCCGGGCCAGCTGATCGGCATCGATGAGCACCGCGCCCCGCTCGACCAGCCGCGCCGCCACCGCGCTTTTGCCTGAACCGATTCCGCCGGTCAACCCCACTTTCAGCACGGCACCCAGTCAACCCGATCATCGGCAACGTGCCAACCGGACGCCCGGGACGGCGCGACGGCGAAGGTTCACCCGTGGCCGGTAGTTGGCGGGGCCCGCCGACGGCGCGGGCCCCGCCCCGACCCGGGGATCCGGGTCGGGGCGGGGCCCGTTACGTCAGCCGACAGATCCAGCTCGCGGCGCGATGATTGACACGCCGCCGCTGGAGGTGTCGCAGGTTCACTTACCGCCGGCGAGCTTCTCCCGCAGTGCGGCGAGCGCCTCGTCGGTGGCCAGCGTGCCTGCCGGCTCCTCGGCCTGCCGGCTCGGCGCCGCGCTGGTCGAGGTGGTGGTCCCGCTGCTGGCGGGAGCCGGCTGCGGGTTGGCAGCGGCCTCGGCCTCGGCGGCCCGGGAGGTCTGCACCTGCTTCTGGTGCGCCTCCCAGCGCTGCCGTGCCTCGGCGTACTGGTTCTCCCAGGTCTCGCGCTGCTTGTCGTACCCCTCGAGCCACTCGCCCGTCTCCGGGTCGAAGCCCTCGGGGTAGATGTAGTTACCCTCGGTGTCGTAGGTCGCGGCCATGCCGTAGAGGGTCGGGTCGAAGTGCTCCTCGCCCTCGACGAAGCCCTCGTTGGCCTGCTTGAGCGACAACGAGATCCGGCGGCGCTCCAGGTCGATGTCGATGACCTTGACCATGACCTCGGAGCCGACCTGAACGACCTGCTCGGGGATCTCCACGTGACGCTCGGCCAACTCGGAGATGTGGACCAGACCCTCGATGCCGTCGTCCACCCGGACGAAAGCACCGAACGGCACCAGCTTGGTGACCTTGCCCGGCACGATCTGCTGGATGGCGTGGGTGCGGGCGAACTGACGCCACGGGTCTTCCTGGGTCGCCTTCAGCGACAGCGACACCCGCTCGCGGTCCAGGTCGACGTCGAGGACCTCGACCTCGACCTCCTGGCCGACCTCGACGACCTCGGAAGGGTGGTCGATGTGCTTCCAGGACAGCTCGGAGACGTGCACCAGGCCGTCCACGCCACCCAGGTCGACGAACGCGCCGAAGTTGACGATCGACGAGACGACGCCCTTGCGGACCTGCCCCTTCTGGAGCTTGTTGAGGAACTCGGTGCGCACCTCGGACTGCGTCTGCTCCAGCCAGGCCCGGCGGGACAGCACCACGTTGTTGCGGTTCTTGTCCAGCTCGATGATCTTGGCTTCGAGCTCGCGGCCGACGTACGGCTGCAGGTCACGCACCCGCCGCATCTCGACCAGGGAGGCCGGCAGGAAGCCGCGCAGCCCGATGTCGAGGATGAGGCCACCCTTGACCACCTCGATGACCGAACCACGAACGACGCCGTCCTCGTCCTTGATCTTCTCGATCGTGCCCCAGGCCCGCTCGTACTGTGCCCGCTTCTTGGAGAGGATCAGCCGACCCTCCTTGTCCTCCTTCTGGAGGACAAGGGCCTCGATGTGGTCGCCTACCGAGACGACCTCTGCCGGGTCAACGTCGTGCTTGATCGACAACTCCCGAGAGGGAATGACACCCTCGGTCTTGTAGCCGATGTCGAGCAGGACCTCGTCCCGATCGACCTTGACGACGGTGCCTTCGACAATGTCGCCGTCGTTGAAGTACTTGATGGTCTCGTCGATCGCGGCGAGGAAAGCCTCCTCGGAGCCGAGATCGTCGACGGTGACCTTGGTGGCGCTCGAGGGGGCCTCGATGCTGCTCGTCATGTGGGCGGTTGCTCCGGTCGGATGGTGTGTCACAGCAGGCTGGTGTCGCGGTGACCTGTGCGCGCCAACGGATCCGTCGGCGGGCCCACCTGGAAATCGCTGAACGAGATCTTGATGTGACTCCGCCGACCGCGCACCTGCTCCCTGCCGAGGCACACGATCCGCGAGCGCATCGTCTACCCTACCTGCTGCATTACCACAGCGTGCAAGGCCTCCCGTCTACTCGTCGGCGCACCAGCCGCCAAAGCGGAGATTTCGACCAGACGCGGCCCGACCGGGTGACGCGCCTCCGAATGTTGGAGGTCGGCTGCGGCGCGGCGTCCTGCTCACGTTGGCCGGCCCCCAGGGCGCCCGGCCGGTCGTGGTGGACCTGCTGCGGCCGGGCGGCCGGTGGGTCTTCTCGGCCACCGATCCGACCAAGTGGGTATGATCCCACTACTTCAAAGATTCCTGTTCACGCCCGATGCCACGGCCGCATGACGTGCCGCCCTGGGTCGCAGACTGGGTCATCAGGTGGTGGGACGCCGAGCCACGAAGATGGCCGTGCCCGGGAACAACCGGCCGCGCAGAGGACTCCATTGGCCCCAGATCTCTTCGTGTCCCGGTGGCCACTCCGGTTCAACCACATCACGGAGGATGAAGCCGGCGGCTGTCAGCTCTCGGACGCGATCACCGAAGGTGCGGTGTGCCTCGATGTAGGTCGGTACACCCGCCGAGTCCTCTTCGACGTAGGGGCGGCGGTCAAAGTAGGAGTGGACTGCCAACAGACCACCCTCGCCGGGGTCGTCCAGAAAAATCCAGCGCATCGGGTGAGTGACGGCAAAGATCCACGACCCGCCGGGGCGGAGCACCCGGAAGACCTCGCGCATCAGGGCTTCGGAGTCTGCGACGAACGGAACGGCCCCGAACGCGGTGTGCACCATGTCGAACGTGCCCGCCCTGAACGGGAGCGCCAGTGCGTCAGCTTGCACGAGCGGTACATGTACGCCTGAGCGGTCGGCGGCCAGCCTGGCGTGTCTCAGCATGCCGGCAGACAGATCCAGCGCCGTCACGTCTGCCCCTTGACCGACCAGCCATCGGGAGCCCGCAGCCGCGCCACAGCCCAATTCCAGTAGCCGAGCACCTTCGACGTCACCGAGCAGTCGCACGTCCGCTTCGCGTAGACCCTCGGGGCACCAGACAAGGTCGACGTCTCCGAGGAACGCGCCGTGTTCCTCCTGGTAGTTGTCCGCATCGCGGTCCCACCAACGGCGACTCGCAGCTCTACCCTCATCACCCGACACCGTGCGGCGGGTCACGGCGGGCTCGGCGTGGGGCGGCTGGTCGTTCATCCTGGTAACGGTACGGATCGCGGCGATCGGCACGACAGCTGGTGTCGAGGAGGATCAGCGGCGGCCAGGTGACCGGCAGTACGGTGTCGCCCTCCCGGCGGCAGCGTCCCCCCGGCGGGCGGTACGCGGCGTCGGCGTTTCCACCGGCGGGCCCCGGGTACGCGGGCTCCATGGCCGACGACGAGCAGACCTACCGGGAGTTCACCGAAGCGGTGAACATGAAGCCCGCTGAGCTGGCCGCCTGGCTGGAGAGCGAGGAGTCCAAGCGGGTCGGCTGGCACAAGGGCGGCCAGTCCGGCGGCGGCGAATCGGTCGGGCACGAGTCGGGCCGGCGGATCGTCGACCTGCTACGCCGCAAGCGCGACCAGCTCAACGCCGCCGACTACCAGCACATGCGCAAGGTGACCGGCTACGTACACCGCCACATGGCACAGCGTCCCTCCGGCGACGTGCGGGACACGAAGTGGCGCTGGTCTCTGATGAACTGGGGCCACGACCCGCTGATCGAGCGGTCGTGACCCGTCGGCCCGGGTCAGTGGTCGGCGCTGTTCCAGTCGCGGCCGTCACCCACCGACACCTCCAGCGGCACCGACAGCGGGTACGCACCACCCATCTCCCGCCGGACCAGTTCCTCGAGCACCGTCCGCTCGCCAGGCGCGACCTCGAAGACCAGCTCGTCGTGCACCTGGAGCAGCATCCGGGAGCGCAGTCCGGCGTCGCGCAGCGCGGTGTCGACGTGCAGCATGGCCACCTTGATGATGTCCGCCGCGGAACCCTGGATCGGGGCGTTGAGCGCCATTCGCTCGGCCATCTCGCGCCGTTGCCGGTTGTCGCTGACCAGGTCGGGCAGGTAGCGCCGCCGGCCGAGGATGGTGGAGGTGTAGCCGTCCTGGCGGGCTCGGGCAACGATCTCTTGGAGGTAGTCCCGGACACCGCCGAACCCGGCGAAGTAGTTCTCCATCAACCCGCGTGCCTCCTCGGCGCTGATGCCGAGCTGCTGGGACAGACCGAAGGCGCTCAGCCCGTACGCCAGGCCGTAGTTCATCGCCTTGATCTTGCGCCGCTGGTCCGGGGTGACCTCGGCGAGCGGCACGGTGAAGACCGACGAGGCCGTCGCGGCGTGGAAGTCGGCACCGGAGTTGAACGCCTGGATCAACGCCTCGTCGGCCGAGAGGTGCGCCATGATCCGCATCTCGATCTGGCTGTAGTCGGCGGTGAGCAGGCAATCGTAGCCCTCCCCCACCACGAAGGCGCGACGGATCCGCCGTCCCTCCTCGGTGCGGATGGGGATGTTCTGCAGGTTGGGCTCGGTGGAGGAGAGCCGACCGGTGGCAGCCACCGTCTGGTTGAAAGTGGTGTGGATGCGCCCGTCGTCGGAAACCGACTTGAGCAGCCCGTCCACCGTCGACTTGAGCTTGGCCACGTCTCGGTGCCGCAGCAGGTGAGCCAGCACCGGGTGCGGGTGTTGAGCGTAGAGCCACTGCAGCGCGTCGGCGTCGGTGGTGTAACCCGTCTTGATCCGCTTGGTCTTGGGCAGGTTCAGCTCACCGAAGAGGATTTCCTGCAACTGCTTGGGTGAGCCGAGGTTGAACTCCCGCCCCACCGCCTCGTACGCACCCTGCGCCGCGGCCTTGACCTCAGCGGCGAAGTGCGCCTCCAGTTCCGTCAGGTAGTCGGTGTCCGCGGCGATGCCGGTGCGCTCCAACTGGGCGAGCACCCGCATCAGCGGCAACTCCACACCGGCCATCAACCGGGCGGACTGCTCCCCGTCGCGGGACAGCTCCGCGTCGATGGCGTCGGCCAGGTCAAGGGTGGCACGGGCATGGAGCATGAGGTTCTGCTCGGCCGCACCGTCGCCGCCGAGCCCGTCCAGGGTCAACTGGCCGGTCTCCGGGGCGTCGACCCGAAGCTCCCGGTGCAGGTAGCGCAGCGCCAGGTCGGTCAGGTCGTAGGAGCGCTGGTCGGGGCGGGCCAGGTAGGCGGCGATCTGGGTGTCGCGCGAGATACCGGCGAGCGCCCAGCCGTGCGCGGCGAAGGCGAGCACGGCGGGTTTGCTGTCGTGCAGCACCTTCCGCCGGGTGTCGTCACCCAGCCACGCCGCAAGCGCCGCGTCGTCGCTGGCGTCCAACTGCCCCGGGTCGAACCAGGCCGCCGTGCCGTCGCCGGTGGCGAGCGCCATCCCGGTGACGGTCGCGGTGTGCCGGCGGTTCGGGCCGGTGTCGAGCTTGACCGCGACGCCGACACTGGTCCCGGCCGGCGCCTGCGTCTCCAGCCAGCCCGCGAGCGCACCGGGAGCGGTCAGCACCTCGCCGGCCAGGTCGAAACCCGACTCCGCCTCCGGTTCGACCGCTTCGAGGTACTGGTAGAGGCGGTCCCGCAGGATGCGGAACTGGAGGGTGTCGAAGACCTGGTGCACGGCCTCCCGGTCCCAACCCTGCCAGCGGGTTTCCTCGGGGCGCAACGGCAGCTCAAGATCCGCGACCAGACGGTTGATCTCGTAGTTGCGGATCACGTCGGCGAGCCGTTCGCGCAGGCTGTCGCCCGCCTTGCCCTTGATCTCGTCAGCGCGGGCGATGACGCCCTCCACCCCACCGTAAGTGTTGATCCACTTCGCTGCGGTCTTCGGGCCGACGCCGGGGATACCGGGGAGGTTGTCACTGGTCTCACCGACCAGGGCGGCCAGGTCGCGGTAGCGGCCGGGCGGAACACCGTACTTGGCCTCGATCGCCGCCGGGTCCATCCGCGCCAGGTCGGAGACACCCTTGCGCGGGTAGAGGACGGTGATCTGCTCGTCGACGAGTTGGAAGGCGTCCCGGTCACCGGTGCAGACGAGCACGGGCATGCCCTGGTCGCGGGCCCGGCAGGCCAGCGTGGCGATGACGTCGTCGGCCTCGAAGCCCTCCTTCTCCACCACCGGCACCCGAAGCGCCGCCAGGACCTCCTTCACCAGGCTGACCTGGCCTTTGAAGTCAGCAGGAGTCTCACTGCGACCCGCCTTGTACTCGGCGTACCGCTCGGTGCGGAAAGAGCGACGGGACACGTCGAAGGCGACGACGATATGGGTGGGCTGCTCGTCGCGCAGCACGTTGATCAACATCGAGGTGAAGCCGTAGACCGCGTTCGTCGGCTGCCCGGTCGTGGTGGAGAAGTTCTCCACCGGCAGAGCGAAGAACGCCCGGTATGCCAGGGAGTGTCCGTCGACGAGAAGCAGGCGCGGGGTCGTAGCTGTCACGGCTGCGACTCTAGTCCGTACCGCCGACAGCGATCGCCCCGACATGGCCGGCCCGCAGCAGGTGACGATCCGACCGAACCGCAGCTCATGGCCGAGCGGAGGCTTCGTGCGGGGCCACCGGACCGGACACCGACCCGGCAGGCACGTCGAGGCCGGGCCGCAACAGCACAGACCGGCCGGTGATCGCCACCGGCCGGTCCGCGACGCCACTCAGGCCACGCCCAGGTACGCCTCCTTGACCGACGGGTCGTGCAGCAGATCCTGCCCGGTGCCCTCCTTGACGATCCGGCCGGTCTCCAGCACGTACCCGCGGTGGGCACGGGAGAGCGCCTGCTGCGCGTTCTGCTCCACCAACAGGATCGTGGTGCCCTGCTGGTTGATCTCCGTGATGATGTCGAAGATCTGCTGGATGATCATCGGAGCGAGACCCATCGACGGCTCGTCCAGCAGCAGCAGCTTGGGCCGACTCATCAGCGCCCGGCCCACCGCGAGCATCTGCTGCTCACCGCCGGAGAGCGTGCCGCCATGCTGGCGACGCCGCTCGGCCAGCCGGGGGAACAGCGCGAACACCCGTTCGAGGTCGGCGGCGATCCCGGCGTGGTCCCGCCGGGTGTACGCCCCCATGTCCAGATTGTCCAGCACCGTCATACCCGGGAAGATGCCGCGTCCCTCGGGTGCCTGGCAGATACCCCGCCGAACCCGCAGGTCGGCCCGGAGGCTGGTGATGTCTTCACCGTTGAACCGGATCGACCCCAGAGCCACCGGCCGGAGCCCGGAGATGGCCCGCATCGTGCTCGACTTCCCGGCACCGTTGGCGCCGATGAGCGCCACCACCTCGCCTTCCTCGACGTGCAGGCTGATGCCGTGCAGCGCCTCGATCCGGCCGTAGCGCAGCGTCAGGTCGTTGATCTCAAGCAGCATCTGCGGGCTCCCCCAGGTAGGCCGCGATCACCTTCGGGTCGTCCCGCACCTCGGCGGGGGAACCCTCAGCGATTTTCTTGCCGAACTCCAGGACCACGATCCGGTCGGTGACCCCCATGACGAGCCGCATGTCGTGCTCGATGAGCAGGACCGTGAACCCCCGCTCCCGGATCTTGCGGATCAGGTCGAGCAGCTCCTCCTTCTCCGCCGGGTTGAACCCGGCGGCCGGCTCGTCCAGGCAGAGCAGCTTCGGCTCCGTCGCCAGGGCACGGGCGATCTCCAGCCGCCGCTGGTAGCCGTACGGGAGGTTACGTGCCAGGTCGTTGGCCCGGTCGACGATACCCACGAACCGCAGCAGCTCCAGCGCCTTCCGCTCGCCGGCACGCTCCTCGAGCGTGTGCCGGGAGATGCCGAACACCTGCGCCGACGACCGGCGAACCTGCTGCCAGAACCGCACCAGCCCGTTCGTCGAGTCGACCACGGGCAACTCCTCCGGCGCGGGCTTGACGCGGTAGAGCCGGAACAGTGCCCCGATCACGCTCGTGCGGTGCCGAGAATCAGCACCCACCAGCACGTTCTCCAAGGCGGTCATCTCTGGGAAGAGCCGAATGTTCTGGAACGTCCGGGCGATGCCCATCCGGTTGATCCGGTGCGGCTTCCGGCCGCTCACCTGCTGCCCGTCGAACCGGACCTGACCCGAGGTCGGCCGGTAGACACCCGTCATCGCGTTGAAGCAGGTGGTCTTGCCGGCCCCGTTCGGGCCGATCAGCCCGATGATCTCGCCCTTGTAGATCTGGAAACTCAGGTCGTCGAGCGCCACCACACCGCCGAAACGGAGCGTGACCTTATCCACCTCGAGCAACACCTCACGTGCAGTGGCATCCTCGGGCGACGTCATCTGCTTAGGCAACATTGACGGCAGCCTCCTTCGCCCGGTCCTGCAACTCCCGCGTTCGTCGCCGGCTCGGCAGGAGACCCTGCGGGCGCAGCAGCATGATGAGCACCAGCGCCAGCCCGAAGGCGAGGACCCGGTACTCCGAGAAGTCCCGGAACCGCTCCGGCAGGTAGGCGAGCAGGAACGCACCGAGCGCCACACCCGCCATGTTGCCGGATCCGCCGACCACCACCATCGCGACGAACAGGATGGAAAGCTGGACGTTGAACGTCTCCGGCTGGATGAAAGCCGACCGGCTGGCGAAGAGCAGTCCGGACAACCCGCCCAGGGCGGCGCCGATGGCGAACGCCCACAGCTTGAACTTGAACGGGTACACGCCCATCACCGCGGCGGCGTCCTCGTCCTCCCGGATGGCCAGCCACGACCGCCCGACCCGGCTGTGCTCCAGCCGGCGCACCAGCAGAACCATCAGCAACACCACGGTGAGCGCCAACCAGTACCAGGGCTCGATCTTGAGTAGCCCGAACACGTTGTTGTCGGCCGACGGTGGCCCCTCCGGACCCGGAATACCCGCGACGCCCTGCGCCTGACCGGCCCACCCCGAGTTCTTGGCCACGATCCGGATGATCTCACCGAAGCCCAGCGTCACGATTGCCAGGTAGTCGCCCCGCAGCCGCAACGTCGGCCAGCCGAGCAGGACACCGGCGACCAGGGAGAAGGCCAGCGCGATCGGGATGCAGACCGCCCAGGCGACCGCCCACTCCTCGGACAAACCGAACTGCCGCTGCAGCGACTGCACGACCGGCGACTGGGTCGACCCGAACAGCGCGACGCTGTAGGCGCCCACCGCGTAGAAGCCGACATAGCCGAGGTCGAGCAGACCGGCCAGGCCGATCACCACGTTGAGCCCGATCGCGACAAGCACGTACAGGGCGCACACGAAGAGCACCCCGGCCCAGTTCGAGCCGCCGGCGATGGAGTCGGTCCGGAACCAGTCGAGGCCGGGGATGATCAGGTTCGTCCCGGGGATGTCACCCAGGAACGGCAGGTAGTAGAGGAACGCGATCCCCGCGAGAAACGTCAGCACACGCTGCCAGCGGGGCAGCGCACGCCAGCGGTCGGCCATGCCACCCATGGCGTGTCGGCGCCGCTCGTTGAACTGTCGCAGTGCCTGTGTCATGCCCTCGCCTTCCCGAGAGACTCACCGAGCAGACCGGTCGGGCGGAAGATCAGCACCACCACGAGCACCACGAAGGCGGCCACGTCCTCCCAGGTCGACCGAGTCAGCGTCGCGGCGTATACCTCGATGACACCGAGCAGCAGGCCACCGAGCAGCGCGCCGCGCAGGTTTCCGATGCCACCGAGCACCGCGGCGGTGAACGCCTTGAGCCCGATCACGAAACCGATGTCGAACTTGGTGATCCCGTACCGCATGTTCCACAGCAGGGCGGCCGCACCAGCCATCAGTCCACCCAGGACGAAGACGAGCATGATCACCCGGTCCTGGTGCACCCCCATCAGCGCCGCGGTGTCCGGGTTCTGCGCCACGGCGCGTACCCCTCGGCCGTACCGGGTCCGGTTGATGAACTGGTCCAGCCCGTAGAGCATCACCAGGGCCGACACCACCATGATGATCTGCACATTGGTGATGTTGGCGCCGGCCACCGAAAGCACCGTCTCCTGCTTCAGCATCGCCGGGATCCCGATCACGAGCCGGTTCTCGCTGAAACCGCGCCCCGAGAAGAACCCCGCCATCCACAGCGCGTAGATCTCCACCAGGACCAGCGAGACACCGATGGCAGTGATCAGGAAGATCAACGGTGGCGCGTTCATCCGACGGAGCCGCCGGTAGGCGATCCGCTCGACCGTCAACGCGGTGGCACCGGACGCCGCCGCGCCGACAAGCAGACCGATGAGCAGATAGACGATCGCCATACCGATCGAGGGTGTGTCGGTGACCCCGAGCAGCGACCAGGTACCGAGAATCGCGAACGTGCCGACCATGAAGATCTCGGAGTGCGCGAAGTTGATCAGACGAAGCACACCGTAGACGAGGGTGTACCCCAGTGCGACGAGGGCGTAGATGGCCCCTTTGGACAACCCGTCCACTGTGTGCTGGGCCAGGTTGCCGAACAAGGCATCGAAATTCACGGGTTTCTCCCTTGGCACCGTGACGCGGCCGGGGAAAAGCCCCCGGCCGCGCTACGGTCATCCTGGCTCAGCTGAGCTTGATCTCCTGCTGGGCCGTGATCGTGCCACCCTCGATCTCGTAGGCCCAGATCACCACCCGGGACTTGTCCACGTCACCGGTCGGGTCGAACTTGAGGTACTTCGAGACGCCCTCCTTGTCGTAGGCGTCCACCCACTCCATCAGGTCCTTCCGCGTGGTCTTGCCCTCGGCCAGACCCTCGATCAGCACCTGCGCGGCGTCGAAGCCCTCAGCACCGTAGGAACCCGGAGCCGAGCCGTACTCCTTCTCGTAGTCCGCCGAGAAGGTGCCACCGGCCTTGTCCGGCGGCAGGCACGGGCAGGTCACGACCGCACCCTCGGCACCGGTGCCGGCACCGGACGGGAAAGCCGGGTCGTACAGACCGTCGAAGCCGAGGAAGGTCGCCGTGATACCGGCCTCCCGCATCTGCTTCAGCAGCGGGGCCGCCTCGTTGGTGTAGCCGCCGTAGGCGACCGCGTCCGGCGCCGCAGCCTTGATCTTCGAAATGGTGGCGGCGAAGTTGACCTGCTTCTCCTGGACCTGGTCGGTGCCAGCGGCCAGGTCACCGAGAGCCTTGGTCAGCTCGTTGGCGATACCGGCACCGTAGGTGGTGCCGTCGTTGATCACGAAAACCTTCTTGGCCTGCGCCACGTCCCGGAAGTAGACGGCAGCGGCGGCACCCTGGGTGGCGTCGTTACCGACCACCCGGTGGAACGCCTTGTTGTCGCCGGCGGTCAGCTCGATCGCCGTCGCCGACGGGCTCACCATCACCATTCCGGCGGCCTCGTAGACGTCCATCGTCGCCTTGGTCTCACCCGAGAACGCGCCACCGATGACGCCCAGGAAGGACTCGTCACCGACGACCTGGTTGGCGACCGGCGTGGCCTGCGTCGGGTCACCCTGGGTGTCGAATTCCTGCAGGGTGACCTGGCAGTCCGCGTTCGCCTCGTTGTGCTGCTTCACAGCGAGCTTGGCACCGTTGAGCGACGGGATCACCAGCCCGGAGTTCGGGCCGCTGAAGGCACCGAAGATGGCCAGCTTGCCACCACAGGTACCGTCGCCGCCAGCTTCGCTGTCGCCCTCCGACGCCTGGCAGCCCGCCGCGGCAAACAGGGCTGCCGCCAGCCCGACGGCGCCCAGCGCCCGTACGTACTTTCGCCTCACGGCTATTGACCTCCTCCAGATACAGGCATCGGGCGCACCCGGGGCAGCGTCGCCGGCCAGCTCGGCGGCCACCACCCAGGCGTGAATCCGCTCACCTGCGTTACGGCTCGTGATGGCGGAGCGTACTGCGTCCGTAAACAGTCTCGGAAGACCCGTGAGCCACGCTTGCCAAACCGTTACGAACACAAGCGCCGATGCGACCACTCCCGTCACAGCACCGCCCCGTGCTCAGCCGACCAACTCAGAGAGCCCGAAGACCGCACCGCCTGCCCCGTCGTCCAGCACCACCAGCAGCCGTCCCGGCGCTCCGAACACCGCCACCGAGCTGACCGGCCCCGCCGGTACCGCCTTCGGCAACGCCACCGGACGCCACGAGTCACCGCGGTCCGCCGAACTCCACACCGCATGCCGGGCACCGTCGTTCACCACCGCCACCAGCTGGCCGTCGAGAACCGTCAGCCCGCGTACGGCGGGCACCCCGGACGACGCGGCCGTACCGAACCCCGCCACCGGCTCCCAGCCACCCGCCCCGGCCCGCCAACCGCCGAAAGCGCGACCGCGCAGGCCGACCGCCAGGGGTACGCCGTCGACCCGGACCACCCGCTGCATCTCGTCGTACTCGTCGGTGCCCGGCACGGGCACCCGCTGCCAACGCCGTCCGTCCGTGGAGCGCCAGGCCAGCGGGTCCCGATCGATGCGACCGGGAGCGATAACCCCGCCCACCGCCACCCAGCCGCCGGGCACCGCCGTCGCGTCGAACAACCAGGTGGCCCCTCGCTCGTCGGTCGCCAGATCGGGCACGCCCTCGATGATCTCGAAGCTGCCCGCTGTCACGGAGAGCCAGACCGCCGCACCGCTGACCCGGTTCCCCACGATCATGAAACCGGTTCCGCCAGCCACCATCCGCGCCACGTTGACCGCCTGAGGACCGCCGTAGAGCTCGAACCCGGCCAGGACCTCGACGAGCGCACCGTCCGCCCGCCGTACCCAGCTACTCACCCGTGGATTCGCGTGGGCACCGCCACTCTTCGCACCCAGTGCCGCGAACCGGCCGTCCCGGCAGGCCCCCGAGTACAGGACGTGCTGTCGTCCGTAGTAGGAGTCCGCCACGATCCGTACCGGCTCCCAGGACACCCCGTCGGCACTCGTCCAGGCCGCCGGCCGGGTCGCATCGTCGGGCCCGCCGATCGCACCGACGACGAACCAACGTCCATCGCACGCGGTGACGTCCCGGAGCATCAACCGGCCCGGTGCGCCTGATGGAGCGGGCAGAGCCAGCTCCTGCCAGTCCGGGTGTACCGGCTGCGACGCCCGCTCGTCCGGTCCCGGCGCGCCGAGCCGACAGCCCGGCACCAGCAGCAGCGAGATCACGACCAGTGCGGCGGTACGCGCCAGAGCGGGAGCGACGGCACCGCGTGGGCGGGTTACGGCGTCGACTCCTCCTCGGCGCATGCCTGATGGTATCGACGTCACCGCCGGACGGAGGCCCCGCCGTCGTGCGGTCCCGGGCGGAGCTACTGGGCCGGCTCGGCGACCTCACCGCCGGTGGTCTCGGCGAGGATCCGCTCGGCGACCTCCTTCATGGTCATCCGGTGGTCCATCGCAGTGCGCTGGATCCACTTGAACGCCTGCGGCTCACTCATGTTGTACGTGGTCATCAGCGCACCCTTGGCGCGCTCGACGGTCTTGCGGACCTCCAGCCGGTCGGTCAGCCCCGCGACCTCGGCCTCCAGCACGGCGATCTCCGAGTAGCGGGACAGGGCGATCTCCACCGCCGGCACCAGGTCGCTTTTCTGGAAGGGCTTGACCAGGTACGCCATCGCGCCGGCCGCGCGGGCCCGCTCCACCAGGTCCCGCTGGCTGAACGCGGTCAGAATGATCACCGGGGCGATCCGGGCTCCGGCGATCCGTTCGGCGGCCGCCAACCCATCCATGATCGGCATCTTGATGTCGAGGATCACCAGATCGGGCTTGAGTTCCTCGGCCAGTCGGATCGCGGCCTCGCCGTCACCGGCCTCGCCGACCACCTCGTAGCCCTCTTCGACAAGCATCTCAGCCAGGTCCAGCCGGATCAGCGCTTCGTCCTCGGCGATCAGTACCCGCCTGCGCGCGGCATCCGTCTGCGTCTCGGCCACGAGCCACTCCCACCATCGTTTCCGGCACGGCTACCACCCATGCTCCCGCACGAGCGTAGTCGGGTACAGTAAGCCCCACCCGCCGGGATGGTGGAACGGCATACACGGAAGTCTCAAACACTTCTGCCCGAAAGGGCTTGCGGGTTCGAATCCCGCTCCCGGCACTTCCGCCCTACATGGGTCCGATGACGGCGGTGTGAGTCCTCCCGCAATTCGGCAGGACAACTCGCGGGATCAGTTCGCGGCGAGTGCGTTCGCCAGGTCGGCGCGTAGATCCTCCGGGTCCTCCAGGCCGACGGAGAGGCGCAACAGTCCACCGTCGGGTTTGGCCTCCGTCTCGACGGGGCGGTGGGTCAGCGACGCCGGGTGCTGAATGAGCGTGTCGACGCCACCGAGTGAGACGGCATGGGTGATCAGCCGGCAGGCGTCGGCGACCGCTGCGGCGGCGGGTGCGCCGCCGCGTACCTCGAAGGCGAGGAGGCTGCCGGGCCCGGACATCTGCCGGCCGACGAGCCCGGCGGGGTCGTTCACGGTGGGGTGGTGGACCCGCAGCACGGCCGGGTGACCGGCGAGCCAGCGGGCGAGTTTCTCCGCGCCGGCCTGCTGGGCGCGCACCCGCAGCGGCAGTGTCTGGAGGCCGCGGTGCAGCAGGTACGCCCCGAGAGGGTGCAGGATCGCGCCGGTGAGCGCCCGGATCTGGCGCAACCGACCGGCCCACTCCGTGTCACACGCGATCACGCCGGCGAGGACGTCGCCGTGACCACCGATGCTCTTGGTGGCGCTGTGCAGCACCAGCCGGGCACCGTGGCGGGTGGGCTGCTGCAGTACCGGGGTGGCGACGGTGTTGTCGATCAGCAGGGGAACCTCGCCGGCGGCGTCGGCGAGGGCGGTGATGTCGATCAGGTCGAGGGTCGGGTTGGCGGGCGTCTCGGCGATCACCAGGGCGGTGTCGGGGCGGACGGCGGCAGCGACGGTGTGGGGGTGGGCCCAGGTGACCTCGGTGCCGAGCAGTCCGGTGGCGAGCACGTGGTCGGTGCCGCCGTAGAGGGGTCGGACCCCGACCAGGTGCCGACGGCCGTCGTGGGTGGCGGCGAGGACAGCTGCGGTGAGGGCGGCCATGCCGCTGGCGTAGGCGACGGCTTCCTCGGTGCCCTCCAGTTCGGCGAGGGCGGTTTCGAAGCGGGCCACGGTCGGGTTCCACAGCCGTTGGTAGACGGCGCTGCCGCCGGTCGGGAGCGTGCCGCCGGTGGCGAGGGTTTCGTAGGCGTCGCCGCCGGCGTCGACCGAGGGCAGTGGGTTCGTGGTGGACAGGTCGATCGGCGGCACGTGTACGCCGAGGGCGGCGAGGTCGTCGCGGCCGGCGTGTACGGCTCGGGTGTCCACCGTCGTCATGGCGAAAGAATCGAACATCTCACCCCGCTGAGGCAATACTTCAGAATATTGTTCGCAATAATCGCTTTCGCTGCCGGAGGTGTTCGGCGGAGAATGCCGGCATGCCCCTCGCATCGAACGATGTTCGGCCCTTCAAGGCCCTCGACGACACCGACCGGGCCATCCTGACCGAGCTGGCCGGTGACGGTCGGCTACCGAACAATGCCCTGGCCGAACGGGTGGGGGTGGCACCGTCGACCTGCCTGGCGCGCACCCGCGCGTTGCGGGAGTCCGGGGCGATCCGGGGCTTCCACGCCGAGGTGCATCCGGCGGCGTTGGGGTTGCCGTTGCAGGCGCTGGTGTCGGTACGGCTGACCGAGCACGCGCGGGCGGCGGTGGACGCGTTCCGGGCCCGTTCGGTACGTCTGCCGGGGGTGGTGTCGGTGTTCCACGTGGCCGGCGCGGAGGATTACGTGCTGCACGTGCGGGCGGCCTCGGCAGAGGCGTTGCGCGATTTCGTGCTGGATCATCTGGCGGTGGATCCGGCGGTGCAGCACACCCAGACCAGCCTGATCTTCGAGCAGGCTCGCGGGTCGGGTTGATCACGTCGCCGGCCGGTGCGGGAACAGAACCGGCGTACACCGGGTTGGGAAGCCGTGTGATCGACGTTCCGTTGTCTGTCCTCGACCTCGCCCCCGTTGCCGCCGGTGCCTGCGCCGGTGAGGCGTTGCGGCACACCACCGAGCTGGCGCGGCGCACCGACGAGCTGGGCTACCACCGGTTCTGGGTGGCCGAGCACCACAACATGCCGGCTATCGCGTCCTCGGCGCCGGCGGTGCTCATCGCGCACCTGGCCGCACACACCACCGACATCCGGCTCGGTTCGGGTGGGGTGATGCTGCCCAACCACGCGCCGCTGGTGGTAGCCGAGCAGTTCGGCACCCTGGAAGCGCTGCATCCGGGGCGCATCGACCTGGGCATCGGCCGTGCTCCGGGCACCGATCAGGTGACCGCGTTGGCGCTGCGCCGGACGATGGAGGGCCTGTCGGCCGAGGGTTTCCCCCAGGAACTGAAGGATCTGATGGGGTACTTCGACGAGACGGCGACGGGTCGGATCACCGCGAACCCGGGGCGTGGGCAGCGCCCGGCGGTGTGGTTGTTGGGTTCGAGCGGGTTCAGTGCCCAGTTGGCTGGCGCGCTCGGCCTGCCGTTCTCCTTCGCGCATCACTTCAGCGCACGGAGCACGTTGCCGGCGCTGGCGCTGTACCGGCAGAGTTTCCGCCCGTCGCGCTGGCTGGAGCGGCCGTACGCGATGGTTGCGGTGAACGCGGTGTGTGCGGAGTCCGACGAGCATGCCGAGTGGCTGGCCGGGCCGGCCGGGTTGTCGTTCCTGCGGTTGCGGTCGGGGCGGCCGGAGCCCCTCGCGACACCAGAAGAGGCGGCGGCGTACCCGTACACCGATCTCGAGCGGGAGTTCCTGGCACAACGTCGGCAGGGTCAGGCGAGCGGTTCACCGCAGACGGTACGCCGGCAGTTGGACGAGCTGCTGGCCAGCACCGGCGCGGACGAGCTGATGTTGACCTCGTTCGTGTACGACGTCGCCGACCGGATGCGTTCGTTCGAGTTGATCGCGACCGAGGTGGCCGGCGGCCTACGGCGCTGACGCGGTGGACCGCGACGGACCGGGAGCACGGTGGCCCAGGTCACAGCACCTCCGGGCATCGCGAAACACGATCTTCACGGCAGCGTCACCCTCGCGACGCGGAGCCCGCCTAGCTTGGTATCCGGTGGTGGTACGGCACTCCTCGGTCGGGACGGGTCGGGGGTGCCGCGGTGTGGGGCACCGGGCCGCAGTTGTGCGGATTCCGCGATTGCGGCCCGGTGCCTTTTCCTCTGTCTACCGCTTGGTCGGTGCGCCGGTCAACTGTCTACCGCTTGGTCGGTCCGCCGATCAACGTAGGTGGATACCGGGAGTGGGTGGCGTGGTCATGCCGTCGCCAAGGAAAAAGCTCGGGTGCGGCGGTTGGTGACGCGGTAGCCGACGCGACAGCCGGCGGCGGCGACCGAGGCGGTGAGGGTGGTCAACACGCCGGCGGCAACTACCGCAGTGGCAGTGGCCGCGGCGAGCAGGGCCGCCCGGTGCGGTGGCCGCACGGCTGCCGGCCGGGCCACCCGCCCGAGGTGAGCCGATCGAGGCAGTCCTCGCCGACCTGAACAAACTGGTCACGCCCGGGCTCACCCACTGGCAGCATCCAGGCTTCTTCGGCTTCTTCCCGGCCAACACCTCGGGCCCGAGCGTGCTCGGCGACCTGGTGAGTGCCGGGCTGGGCGTACAGGGCATGCTCTGGGCCACCGGGCCAGCCTGCACCGAGTTGGAGACGGCACTGCTCGACTGGCTCGCCGACCTACTGGACCTGCCGGCCCGGTTCCGCTCCGCCGGCAGCGGCGGCGGCGTCATCCAGGACTCGGCCTCCTCAGCCACCCTGGTGGCCACCCTGGTCGCGCTGCACCGCGCCGCCGACGGGCGGTGGCGCCAGGTCGGCGTGGACCGCCGCTACCGGGTGTACGCCTCGACGGAGGCACACTCGTCGGTGGAGAAGGCCGCCCGGATCGCGGGACTGGGTGCCGACGGAGTACGCCTGATCGAGGCGGATCCGGTGACCCGGGCGATGTCGCCGGTGGCACTGCGTGCCGCGATCGAGGCGGACCGGGCTGCCGGGGTGGTCCCCGCCCTGGTGGTGGCCACCGTCGGCACCACGTCCACCACGGCGGTGGACCCGCTGCCGGAGATCGGCCCGGTCTGCGCCGAGCACGGTGTCTTCCTGCACGTCGACGCCGCGTACGCGGGCGCGGCGGCGGTCTGCCCGGAGCTGCGGTTCGGCCACGCGGGCCTGGAGTACGCCGACTCGTACTGTTTCGATCCGCACAAGTGGCTGCTCACCGGCTTCGACTGCGACGCGTTCTGGGTGGCTGACGCCGGTGAACTGGTCGAGGCGTTGACGGTGCTGCCGGAGTACCTGCGCAACGCGGCGAGCGAATCCGGTGCGGTGATCGACTACCGGGACTGGCAGGTGCCGCTGGGCCGGCGGTTCCGCGCCCTGAAACTGTGGTTCGTGCTGCGTTGGTACGGCGTCGAGGGACTGCGCGAGCACATCCGTGCAGGGGTGTCGCTGGCCGCCGGGTTCGCCGCGCGGGTCCGCGCCGACGAGCGGTTCGAGCTGGTCGCCGAGCACCCGTACGCGCTCGTCTGTTTCCGGCTGCGCGGCCCGGACGAACCGAACGAGCGGCTGTTGGCGGCGGTGAACGCCTCCGGCCGGGTCTACCTGACCCACACCCGGGTCGACGGACGACACACCCTGCGGCTGTCCGTCGGCGCCCCGCAGACCACTCGGGCACATGTCGACGAGGCGTGGACGCTGATCTCAGCGGGCGCGGCAGCCGTACGCCGAGAGACGTGATCCCCCACGGCAACTGCGTCGATCGCGGGATCGTGGCCGTCCACCCGGCGCGTCAGGGACAACCACCTCGTGGTCAGCGGGGATCAGTGCCGGCGGCCACGCCCGCCCCCACCGACTCGACCGGGACGTCGGCCGGTGCGGAGGTCGGCGGCAGGTCGTCCGTCGCAAGGGCGGCGGCGAGGGCCCGCTCGCGGCGGGTACGCAGCAACACCCGAACCGCAAGCGTCAGGGCAGCGATCCATCCGGCGCCCAGCATCAGGTAGACGATCACCGGCAGGGAGCCACCGAGGTCCACCGTGCGGATCAGGACCCGGGCGTTCGTCAGGACGATCACGCCGCCGACCGCCGCGCCGAGCAGTTGGGCCGGCACGATACGCACCAGCCAGGCCGCTACCGGAGCGGCGATCAGGCCACCGGCGAGCAGCGCGAGCACGATCGGCAGCAGGAAGCCCTCGGTGCCCAGACCGATCAGGAAGCCGAGGCTGGCAGCGGACGCCACGACGAACTCCGAGGTGTCCACCGAGCCGATCACCTTGCGCGGCTCCATCCGGCCGCTGACCAGCAGCGCCGGGGTGGCCACCGGCCCCCATCCGCCACCGCCGGTGGCGTCGACGAAGCCGGCGACGAGGCCGAGCGGGCCGAGGAAACGCCCGCGCAGTCGGCCTGCGGCCGGGTTCCGGCGCAGCGGCCGGGAAAACCGGATGAGCAGGTACGCGCCGAGCGTGAACAGGATCGCGGCCATCCATGGTGCGGCCGACTCGGTGGACAGCGCACTGAGGAAGGTGGCACCGGCGAACGCGCCGAGCGCGCCGGGCAACGCGATACGGCGCACCACCCGCCAGTCGACGTTGCCGAACCGCCAGTGCGCCGTGCCTGCGGCGAGGGTGGTGCCGATCTCGGCCAGGTGCACCGAGGCGGAGGCGGCTGCCGGTGCGACGCCGGCCAGGAGCAGCAGCGTGGAGGAGGTCAACCCGTACGCCATGCCGAGGGAACCATCGACCAGTTGCGCGGCGAGCCCCACCAGCGCGATCACGAGCAGCTTGCGCACGACGCCTCCCGATTAAGCGGCATCTCCTATCGACTTGGTCGAGAATGCGGCATCGGTCGCCCTCCGGTCAAGCCCACGATCAGTCAGTGAGACGACAGCCGCGCCACGGCCGGGCGCAACGACGGAACCGGCACCAGGTGCCGTCAGCTCCAGGCTCCCGGGTCGGCAACCAGTTCGCTGACCGGCTCCGGCAGATCACCCCGGGCCACGTCGGCGACGGTGACCAGTTCGAGGATCTGCCGTTCGCTGGCCCGCAGGGCGATCCAGACCTCCTGCAACGCACGGGCTGCACCCTGGTAACCGAGATGTTCTGGCCGCTGGCCGCGGATGTGGGCCAGCGGCCCGTCGATCGCCCGGATCACCTCGGCCAGGCAGATCTCCTCAGCCGGCCGGGCCAACCAGTAGCCGCCCTCCGGCCCGCGCTGAGCCTGCACCACCCCGGCACGACGCAGTTGCAGCAGGATGCTCTCCAGGAACTTCGGCGGAATCTGTTGCGCCCGTGCGATCTGGTCGGCGGTGACCGGGCGACCTCGCCCCACCCCGGTCACCGAGGCCAGTTCGGCAACCGCGCGAAGGGCATAATCCACCCGGGCTGAGAGACGCATGCCGGACAGGTTAACCGTCCCGTACCCGGGCGTTAACCAGGCGGCCCACTGAACGCAATCCCGGCAACCGCCTTAGTCGCCGACGCGGCGCAGCAGGCCCTCCTGCACGGCGCTGGCGATCTGACTGCCGGACAGGGTGAACATGCGGCCGGTCGCCAGCCCCCGCGCTCCGGAGGCCGACGGACTCCAGCAGTCGTAGAGGAACCACTCGTCGGCCCGGAACGGCCGATGGAACCACAGGGCATGGTCCAGGCTCGCGCCGACCACGCCACCCGGTCCCCACACCTCGCCGTGCACCGAGAGCACCGAGTCGAGCAGGGTCAGGTCTGACGCGTAGGTCAGGGCGCAGGCATGCAGCAACGGATCATCGGGCAACTTGCCGTCGATACGCATCCACACCCGCTGGTGCGGGTCCGCCGGACGGTCCCCGGGGCGCACCCACCCGGGTTCACCGACGTAGCGTACGTCGATCGGCCGGGGAATCTGCCCCCAGATACCCAGCCGCTCCGGGTACCGGGACAGCCGGTCGCTCATCGTCGGCACCGACTCGGGCCCGGGCACGTCCGGCGGGACGGGGGCGTGATGATCGAGCCCTTCCTCCGGCCGCTGGAACGAGGCGGACATGAAGAAGATGGGCTCGCCGTGCTGAAGCGCGACCGATCGGCGCACCGAGAACGAGCGGCCGTCGCGGACGTTCTCCACCTCGTACTCGATCGACTCGACCGGATCACCGGCACGCACGAAGTAGCCGTGCAGAGAGTGGACCACCCGCTCCGGATCGACGGTGCGGCCGGCGGCCACCAGGGCCTGACCGGCGACCTGGCCGCCGTACACCCGTTGCGGGCCGACCGGCGGACTCATTCCCCGAAACGACATGGCGCCGGTCGGAGCCAGGTCCAGCACTTCCAGCAGATGGTCGACGGCGGCCTGACCGACAAGGACGCCGTCGGTCACTGCAG
Source organism: Micromonospora sp. HNM0581 (assembly GCF_012726175.1). GTDB lineage: Bacteria > Actinomycetota > Actinomycetes > Mycobacteriales > Micromonosporaceae > Micromonospora. The sequence continues at coordinate 226,605 of NZ_JAASAD010000002.1, read as the reverse complement.
GGCCCGCGCGGTGGCGGCGTCGACGAGCGAGCCGAGCTGGTGCACCCGCAGCGTGTTCGTCGAGCCCGGGCTGCCGGGTGGGCTGCCCGCCACGATCACCACGTAGTCGCCGGGGTTGCCCCGGTTCAGCCCGAGCAGCGCCTGGTCGACCTGGCGGAACATGTCGTCGGTGTGCTGCACGAACGGCATCAGGAAGGTCTCCACCCCCCAGGAGAGGGCGAGCTGCGCCCGCACCTCGGGCACCGGGGTGAAGGCAAGCAGCGGCAGGTCGCAGTGCAGTCGGCTGAGTCGGCGCACGGTGTCACCGGTCTGGGAGAACGCGACGAGCGCCTTGGCGCCGATGGCCCGGGCGATCGACGAGGCCGCCACGGTGAGCGCACCGCCGTGCGTGCGTGGATCGTGCTGAAGGCGGGGCACCAGGATGGATCCGGCCTCGGTGGTGCTGACGATCTTGGACATGGTGCTGACCGTGAGCACCGGATACTTGCCGACGCTCGTCTCGCCGGAGAGCATCACGGCATCGGCACCGTCGAGGACCGCGTTAGCCACGTCGGATGCCTCGGCACGGGTCGGCCGCGAATTCTCGATCATGGAGTCGAGCATCTGGGTGGCCACGATGACCGGCTTGGCGTTCTCCCGACACAACTGCACCGCGCGCTTCTGCACCAACGGCACCTCGTCGAGGGGCAGTTCCACGCCGAGGTCGCCGCGGGCCACCATGACCCCGTCGAAGGCCAGCACGATCGCTTCCAGGTGGTCGACCGCCTCCGGCTTCTCGACCTTCGCGAGCACCGGACGGTGCACGCCGACCTCACTCATGATCGAGTGGCACAGCTTGATGTCGTCGGCGGAGCGGACGAAGGACAAGGCCACCAGGTCGACACCGAGGCCGAGCGCGAAGCGCAGGTCAGCGGCGTCCTTCTCCGACAGGGCGGGTACGCTCACCGCCACGTTGGGCAGCGAGACACCCTTGTTGTTGCTGACCGGCCCACCCTCGGTGACCAGCACCCGAATGTCGTTGCCGGTGACGTCGGTGACCTCGACGGCGACCCGACCGTCGTCGATCAGCAGCCGGTCACCGGGCTTGACCTCCTGGGGCAGCTTGCGGTATGTGCAGGACACCCGCTCCTTGCTACCCACGATGTCGTCACCGGTGATCACCACGGAGTCGCCGGTACGCCACTCGTGCGGCCCGTCGGCGAACCGACCCAGCCGGATCTTGGGCCCCTGGAGGTCGGCCAGGATCGCCACCGGCTGACCCGCCGCCTCGGCCGCCTCCCGGACGAGCCGGTAGACCGACTCGTGGTCGGCGTGGCTACCGTGACTGAAGTTGAGCCTCGCCACGTTCATGCCGGCTTCGACGAGCCCACGGATGCGCTCGGGCGACGAGGTGGCAGGGCCAAGAGTACAGACGATCTTCGCGCGGCGTGTCACGCCCATCAGGCTAGTCTCTCCTCCGGATCGGACCACCGGCCGACCCCTTGCGCAGCGGGGAACTGGTGTCCAACGGCGCGCGACTCAGGCGCGCAGCCGGTGAGCGTGGGACGCTCCGGACGTCGATGGCGGGCAACAGCGACCGCGCGCCGGAATCGTACGCCCCGGCGCCGTGACGCGGCGAGGCGCTCCGGTCAACAGCCGTCGACGAATCGGTGCCGATCAGGACCTACTGGTTCAGCTTTCCGTCTTGACCAGCGGAAACTCCAGCGAGCCGGCCGGGCAAAGAAAGGTCATCACGTCCACCCGGTAGAGGCCGGCCTGCACCGCCGGGTCGGCTTCCATCACGCTACGCACATCGTCGACCGACCCGGTGCGGGCCAGACCGAACCCGAGCGGCGGGTCCGGTTCACGGGCCTGGCCGTCCACCGCTCCGGCGACGAGGATGACGCCCCGCCGCTGCATCGCCTGCATGTGCCGGGCATGTTCGGCCTGTAACCGCTGGATGGTCTCGGCCGGCAACGCCCTGCCGGCGGCGCCCGGGTACAGCACGATGCACTCGTACGTGTCGAGCGCGAAGTCGACCTGCGGCTCCCCTGACATGCCTACCCCTCCACACCGCCCGCCGACGTTGGACGGTGCACGCGGCGGTACCGTCCAGCCTCCCACGAACGATCCGGTCGTACGGGCACTCCACCGATCCTCCCCGCGCCTCCTGTTCTCCGATGCCCGACCAGCCGGTCGGACCGCGCCCGAAGCCGTCCGACCGGCTGACCCGGCGCCGCACCGGATCGGACCCGCCGTGACACTGCCAGCCCTCCCGTCGTACGACGGACGCCGCACGCACCGGACGGATGCGTGCGGCGTCAGGTTCGGCGCGGGTCAGCCGGCCGGCGTCGTCTCAGACTCCGACTCCGGACGGTTCGAACGTTGCTTCACGTACGTCGGGTGCAACTGCACCGGCTGCCTCTCCTGCTGACGACGCTGCCGCGCCCGAACCCGTAGGTTGAGGAACTCCACGAAGATCGAGAAGGCGATCGGGCCGTACACGTAGCCCTTCGGGACGTGCTGGTCGAAGCTTTCCGCGATCAGACTCGCTCCGATGAGCAGCAGGAACGACAGGGCCAACATCTTGACCGTCGGGTGCTGGTTGACGAACCTGCTGACCGCCCCGGCCGACACCAACATGATGATCATCGCGATGACCACGGCGGCGATCATGATGGCGAGCTCGTCGACCATGCCGACCGCGGTGATCACCGAATCGAGCGAGAAGACCACGTCCAGCACCAGGATCTGCGCGATCACGGCGCCGAAGGACACCACCTTGCCGTTCTCGCGGCCGTGATCGGAACCCTCCAGATGCTCGTGGATCTCGTACGTCGCCTTGCCGACCAGGAAAATCCCGCCGAGCAGAAGAATCAGGTCACGCCCGGAGATCTCCTGCCCCAGCACGGTGAACAGCGGCGCGGTCAGGCCGATGATCCAGGACAACGACGCCAGCAGGAGCAGGCGGGTGATCAGGGCGAGCGAGATGCCGATCGTCCGGGCGCGGGCCTGCTGATGCTCAGGCAACCGGCCGGACAGGATCGAGATGAACACGACGTTGTCGATGCCCAGCACGATCTCCAGCAGGAGCAGGGTCGCGAACGCGATCCACAGCTCGGGACTGGTCAGGAACTCCATGCCATCCTCGACTTCCACGAACGGCCGCCGGGTCGGCACCCGGACCATCGGCTGATCTGCACATGATGACCTACCCGGCTGCCATCCGCTCTACAACCCCAGCCGCCCGAGTTACAGCATCACGGCCCTTGCGGAAGCCGGGAAGCCCCGACACACCGCAATCCGCGACAGCATCCTGATCGGCCCAGACCGCGGTGACCGGCCGTCCTCGTCACGTCGCTGCGCCGCTGTCGCCGGTGTGGATGGACCGGGCGAACGGCAGCAGCCCGTCACCGAACTCCGGGAGGGTCAGCACGGTGACCGCGACGCCTGGCTCGACGAGCCAGAACGCCTGCACCTCGTCGTGCAGGCCGACGCGGGATCCGTGCTGGAACTCGCGAAGGTGCCACCCCACGGGGTCACGCTCGTGATATTCGCAGAGGAAGTCCCGTAGCGCGGTGAGGTCGACCAGCCGGTCGCCGCGCAGCACGTGGACCCGCAGATCCGCGCGGTGTCCCTCGGGTGTCTGCCGCTCCCAGACCCGGCTGGCGAAGCTTACGTCGTCCCACTCGGTAGCGAAGTCCGACGTCTCGTCGCCGACACCGGCCGGCACCCGACCGACATGGAAACCGTCGAGCACCGCGCCGTCGCACACCTCACCGCTGTTCATCCCACCGCCCTCATCCGGTCAGTTGCCGAGCGCGCGCACCTTGGCGATCGTCTCCTGGACGTGCTGCCGGGCGGGATCGTGCCCCTGGGCGGCCTGCGCGAGCGCCTGACGGTACGAGTCGATCATGCTGATCAGTGGCCCGGCGGCGACACCCTGCAGGGCGCCCGCCACGAGTTGACGGGCCTCGGCCGCGTCCTGCGCCGCTGCCGCCGTCTTCGCCTTCGCCTCGTCCAACTTCTGCGCCGCCGCCGCCAGCCTGGCGATCATCTCCGCTGCGCTCACACGCCCTCCCCACGATCACACCGCACAGGTATGTACGAGCGGCAACCACACAGGAGGGTACGAGATCCGGCCACCTGCCGCGACCAGTCGACCCGCCGGCCACCGTGATCCTGTTGCCGTCCCGCGACATCGACCGCATCCCGAGTTCGCCGATGACGGCACCGGGCCAGGGCCACGACGCCCACCACCGTGTCGCACACCGTCGACGTCACGGCGGCGGTTCGCGAATCCCGACCGCTCCGGGTCAGCGGAGGCCGCGGAAGAGCAGCAGGTAGCCGCAGTAGGCGAGGGGAACCGCGAGGAAGCAGATCAGGAAACCCAGGACCGGGTGGCGCGGCGGGCTGACGGTGCCGACCGCCGGCCGCCCCCAGCGGCCGAGCACCAACCAACCGCCGATCAGCGCCGTGGCGGGCAGGCCGGCGAGCATCAAGGCGAGCAGGGTGCCCCACCCGACCACGCCGAGGCTCCAACCGACCGTCAGGACCAGCAACAACAGTACGGCGATGCCGGCGGCACCGGCGTAGACGGCGACCGCTCGGCCCCGCGACGACCACGTCGGCAGCAGCGCCGGCCGCTGGGCGAGCAGTTCGGCCTGCTGTCCGTGCCGGTCCGCCTCGTCGGCCCACCGCCGGGCCAGCTCCAGCTCCGTCGCCGGGTCGGCCGCAACCGCACGAGGGGCCGGCACCCCTGCCGCCGTCGCGCTGACCGCCGCCGGCAGCTCCGGGCCCGGCTGTCCCACACCAACCGGGGAGTACGCCCCGCCATCCGGCCGCCCCGGGGCGGCGGCTACGCCGCCGTCCGACCCCGTCCCCGGTCCCCACCCACCGCCCGGGTATCCGGGCGAACTCGGCGGCCGACCGGGCAGGCCCGACACCGGCGGCACGGTCGGGGGCGAACCGTAAGGCGAGCCACCGGGCGCGGTGCCGTTCGGCATGGCACCGGCCGGCGCGGTGCCGTTCGGCATGGCACCGGCCGGCGCGGTGCCGTTCGGCATGGCACCGGCCGGCGCGGTGCCGTTCGGCGCGGCACCGGCCGGCGCGATGCCGATGGTGCGGCCGAGATGGTCGAGGCGTTGCCTCTGGGCGGTCAGCCGCCGGTCGAGGTACTCCACGGCCGCACCCAGATCCCGCTGCCGGGTGACCTCGGCGGCGGCGCCCTGCTCCCCGGCGCGCAGCTGCACGGCGAGGTGGCGGGCCAGCGCCGCGTACTCGTCGAAGGTGGACATGCCTCACTCCTGCCCGTCGGAGGGGTGACCGTCACGGGCGAACGGCACGATCAGCCGGACCCGCTGGTCGTGCCGGTCCACCAGCAACGCCCGATCCGCCCGTGGGGTGTACGCGAGGTCGTGCACCCCGAGATGCAGACCAAGGTCGGCGCCGGGCACGTTCAGCGCGACCAGGCAGGCGACGTCGTCGCGGTTCTGCGTGCCGCCGAGGTCGTCGGCGAGCCGGCGCAGGCCGCGCCACCAGCCGAGCAGGTGCACCCCGTGCCCGGGCCCCTGGCGCAACAGAACCCGCAGGTCGTCGTGGCCGGAGCGGAACGTCGTCGGGTCGCTCTCGCCGAGCGGGCCGGCGGCGGCGTCCATCCCGAACACGACCAGGTAGCTGCGCACTGGCGGTACCACGCCCGGCTGCGCCACACCGGTGGCGAGGGCGCCGATCCGGTCACGGAGGTCAGCGGCGTCGAGCCGCTCGACCCGATGCCCGGCGGTCGCCAACGTGGCCGCCGTGTCGTCGGCGGCCGGGTCGGCGGCGGCAACCAGCGGGGCGAGCACGAACACCGCCTCACCAGCGGCATGCTGTCGGGCCAGGCTGAGGGTGGCCGCCCGCAGCACCTCGGCTCCGGCAGGTGAGGTGCCGACCACGGCCAGGTGCCGACCGGGAGCGGTGTCCATGATGAACAAGGCGGTGGTGCCGTCCACGTCCACCGTCCGGCCGACCAGTGCCAGGGGACGCCGGCCGCCGGGACGCAACCCGGTGAAGGTGGGGTCGTCGTCGACGCGGGCGCCCTCGTAGCCACGGAAAACCGCCGGCGGGCGGGCCGCCGCCGGCCGGGCCTGCCACAGCTCGTGGCGTAACCGGGTCAACTCGTCGGTCGCGGCGTGCGCGTCGGGGAAGCGGATCACGGTGTTGACGCCGGGCGCACCGGCGGCGGTGTTCACCACCGCCGCGCCCACCGGCAGCGTCGTCGCGGCGTCGTTGAGCTGGTCGAGCACTCCCCCGCCACCCGGCAACGCCACCCGCAGCGCGAACTGCCCGAAGACCGCCTCGGCGCGGCCGTAGAGCGCCTCGATCCCCGTCATGCTCTGGCTGGCCAGCACCAGGTGTACGCCGTACGAACGGCCCTTGCGGGCCAACTCCTCCAGCAGGTCCACCGCCTCGCGGGCGAGCGCGTCGTTGCCGGCGAGCAGCACGTGGAACTCGTCGATCACGGCGACGATCCGGGGCACCGGTGTGTCGGCAGGCAGGTCGGCGAGTTTGGTGACGCCGTGCCGCTTCATGACGGTGGCCCGGCGGTGCAGTTCTCGGCGCAGTTCGCGCAGCACGGCCACGCCGTACTCCCGGTCGCTCTCGATGCCGACGGCGCGGGCGTGCGGCAACCACGACGGGTCGCGTTCGGTCTGCACGAACTCGGTGAAGCTGACCCCTTCCTTGAAGTCGAGGAGGTAAAGCTGCAACTCGGCCGGCGAGTAGCGGGTGGCCAGTGCGTACAGGACGTCGAGCAGGAAGACCGTCTTGCCGGCACCCGTACGCCCACCGACCAGCCAGTGCGGGGTGGCGTCGTCGAAGCCCATGACGAACGGGTCCCGTCCGGCACGGCCCACCACCGTGCGTAGGCCCGCCCGGGCGGAGACGCTCCAGCGCCGCTGGGGCAGCAGGTCGGCGAAGCCGACCACCTCGCCGCGCCGGGCCGCCTCGCCGAGACGGGCGGCGAGTGCGGCGACGGAGGTCGGCGGGGGGTCGCCGTCGAGGGTCACCGGCACGGCCAGTCCGCTGCCGTCGGCGCTGAACGGCATGCCGGGCGGATCGCCGACCCAGGCGTAGCCGTCGCTCAGCCGCAGCATGGTGGTGGCACCCAGCGGGGATGCCGACTCCCCGGACCCGGCCGGCGGCCAGCCGGCGAGTAGCACACAGACGGCGGCGGCCGGACCGGCGTGGGTGAGCGCGGCCAGCCGGGCTGCCTCGCGGGGTGCGGGGACGGACGCGGCGACGAGCACCAGCAGGTCCTGGTCTGGCCGGTCGGCCTGCCGCGCGGCCCGGGCGTGCTGTTCGACGGTGTCGAGCAGGATGGTGACCTCGGCCTCGGTGGTGGCCGGCGGAGCGACGGCGCCGGAGTCGAACAGCGTTCGCAGGGGACCGAAGGTGGCGCCGAGGGCAGCCGGGTCCAGCGCGACGACCCGGACGCCGCCGGGTGCGGCGGCGGCCAGCAGCCGCAGCACCAGGGCCCGTAGCAGCCCGGCGATCACCGGGTGACGGGCGTCCCCGTCGATAGCCATGTGGTGCCCGGCACCCAGCGGCACCAGGACGGGAAAGCCACCGTCGGGGGTGACGGCGTCACCTACGCGTACCGCGACGGGTCGGCGGGCCAGTGGGGTGCCCGGTGTGGGGGTGGCCAGCTCCGCGCCGACCCGGGCCAGCCGGGTCAGCAGGTCGGTGTCGACCACCGGGGCGGATGGTGTGGTGGCCCGTAGCGCGGTACGGGCGGATTCGAGGTGGGCGCGGGCCGCCCGGTGAGCGGCGACCGCCTGCTCGTACGCCGACGCGAGCCTGCTCACACCCTGCCCCTCACCGCCGAGCGCCGCCTGGTCGCAGAAACCCTAACGGACGGCGGCGACACCGGCACGTGTCCGAAGCGGACGTGTCGAGCCGCCGCCCCGGACGGATGCGGACGCACCGCGGCCGACGGCCCGGACCGGACCGTCGGCCGCAGTGTGCGGTCAGCCGGTGACCGCGTTGAGCGCTGGTAGGTAGCCGTGGCGGTAGCCGTCGGCGTTCGGGTGGTACGCCTCGATGACCCCGGTGACGTCACGGATCCATGGCCTGGCACCGCAGACGCCGTGGCCGGCGAAGGTGGGTCGGGTGTCGGCGAAGGTGGCCCCGGCCGCGGCGGCGCGGGCGGCTGTCACGCTGGCGAGGACGTCGGCGGCTTCGTTGAGCAGGGTGCGCTTGTGGCTGCTCATCGCCAGCAGTCCGCAGTACCCGGTCTCGAACAGCCGCGGGTAGCCGACCACGATCAACCGGGCGTTGGGGGCCCGTTCCCGGATCGCGGCGTAGGTTCGGTCCAGCCGGGCCGGCAACATGCCGGTGGCGAACGCCTTGGCGGTGTTGACGGCGTTGGTGCAGGTCGAGGTGCTACCGAAACGACAGCTCGTCATCACGTCGGCGAAGCCGGCGTCGTTGCCACCGATGGTGATGGTGACCATGGTGGTGGTGGCGTCGAGCGAGCTGAGCTGGTTGTTGAGCACGTCGGCGGTGACCGCGCCACCGCAGGCGGGGAAGCGGAAGCTGGTCACGTTGTTCGCGGCGGCCCACAGCGGGGCGTACGACTTCTGGCTGCGCAGGCAGGTGGACAGATCGTACGGTCCGGCACCGACTCCGGAGGAGTACGAGTCGCCCATCGCGACATAGTGGATCGGGGCGGTGGCCTGGGCGACGCCGGGGACGGCGAGCGCACCCACGGCAGCGGTGAGGAGGGCGACCAGCGCGGTCAGGGCGCGGGCCAGTGGACGGTGTGGCATGACGGACCTCCACAGGGGTGGTGGTGGAGCCCGAGAGCCGCGCGCGTGGCCAAGGGTTGTTACTGATCGGTAATGCTATCGAAACAGCTGGATAAAGTGAATAGCCGACACGGCACCGGATACGGCGAGGCCGTGTCCGCGCGGTCGTCCCGCGTGGACACGGCCTCGTCCGGGCCTGGCCCGACCAGGTGTCAGTGCACCGCCAACGGACGGCTGGCCGGATGGACCGGCGCCGGCAGGACACCGACGCCGTCCAGGTACCCGTGGATCGCCGCGGCAGCGGCCCGCCCCTCGGCGATAGCCCAGACGATGAGTGACGCTCCCCGGTGCATGTCACCGGCGACGAAGATCCCGTCGGCCGCGGTCTGCCAGTCCGCCCGGGAGTCGACCGCACCCCGCGCGTTACGGGCCACCCCGAGCTGCGCCAGCAACGGCTGCTCCTCGGTGCCTTCGAAGCCGATCGCCAGCAGCACCAGGTCGGCGGGCAGTTCCCGCTCGGTACCCGGCACCGCGGTGACAACCCGCCGACCGTCGCGCTTGTCCACGCTCACCTCGGCGATCCGTACCGCCCGCACCGCGCCGGTGCCGTCGTCGACGAACTCCTGCACCGCCACCGCGAAGACGCGCTCGCCACCCTCCTCGTGGGCCGGGTACTCCCGCAGCACCCACGGCCACGTCGGCCACGGGTCACGGCCCTCGTCGCGGCCCCGCGGCGGTTGCGGGTACAGGTCGAGCTGGTGCACCCCGGCCGCGCCCTGCCGATGTGCCACGCCCAGGCAGTCCGCCGCGGTGTCACCACCGCCGATGATCACCACGTGCTTGCCGGCCGCATCGATCGGCGTACCGTCGGGCAGGGTGGCCAAGGCGGGCTGTCCCTCGCCGGCCGCCGCGACCACCCGATTGGCTGCCACCAGATGAGCCATCGCCTGGTGTACGCCACGCAGCTGCCGACCCGGCGTGTCGGTGTCCCGCCCCTGCAACGCGCCGCAGGCCAGCAGCACCGCGTCGTGTTGGACGCGCAACTGCTCGGCGGTGACGTCCACCCCGACGTTGACCCCGGTACGGAAGACGACCCCCTCGGCGCTCAGCTGTGCCATCCGGGCATCGATGTGCCGCTTCTCCAACTTGAAGTCAGGGATGCCGTAGCGCAGCAGGCCGCCGATCGCGTCGTCACGCTCGTACACGGTCACGGCGTGCCCCGCGCGGGCCAGTTGCTGCGCGGCGGCGAGCCCGGCCGGCCCGGAGCCGACCACGGCCACCGAGCGGCCAGAGGGCGCGGACGCCGGACGCGGGGTCAGCCCCCGCGCCGCGGCCGCGTCGGCGATCTCCACCTCCACCTGTTTGATGGTGACCGGTTCGCCACCGCCGATGCCGAGCACACACGCGGCCTCGCAGGGCGCCGGGCAGAGCCGGCCGGTGAACTCGGGGAAGTTGTTGGTGGCGTGCAACGACTCGACGGCCGCGTCCCAGTTGCCGGTACGGACCAGGTCGTTCCAGTCCGGGATCCGGTTCGCCAGGGGGCACCCGGCGGTGTCGCTGTGGCAGAACGGGATGCCACAGTCCATGCAGCGAGTGGCCTGCTCACGAATCATCGTCTCGCCGGCCGGCGGGTAGACCTCCCGCCAGTCGCTGATCCGCACCGGCACGGGCCGGCGGGCCGGCATCCGCCGGCCGTAGCGCAGGAATCCGTTCGGGTCAGGCACGAGCCACCTCCTGAGCGACCGCCCGCGGGGCGAGCGCTACCGACGCGGACGAGCCGACGCCCGGCTGCGCCGGTGCCGTCAGGGCGCTCATCACCGCGTCGTCGACGTCCTGGCCGGCGGCTTCGGCGGCCCGCATGATCTCCATAACCCGGCGGTAATCCCGGGGAACCACGGCTGTGAACTCCTCCACCGCCTCCGGCCAACGCTTGAGCAACTGCTCCGCGACCGCCGAGTCGGTCTCGGCGAAGTGCCGCTGCACCAACTCGTGCAGGCGGTTCCGTTCCGCCTCGCTCGGAGCGGACAGGTCCACCAGCTCGGTGTTGACCCGACGCCGGTCGAGATTCCAGACGAACGCAGTCCCGCCGGACATCCCGGCGGCGAAGTTACGGCCGGTCGGACCGAGCACCACCACCGTGCCACCGGTCATGTACTCGCAACCATGGTCGCCGACACCTTCGACTACCGTCACCGCGCCCGAGTTGCGGACCGCGAAGCGTTCGCCCACCCGGCCCCGCAGAAACACCTCACCGGCGGTCGCACCGTAGAGGATCGTGTTGCCGGCGATGATCTGATCCTCGGCGCGGCGGCCCGCTTCGGCGTCGGCGGACACGAACGGTGCCGCCGCGTCCGGCCGGACGACCAGCCGGCCACCGGAAAGGCCCTTACCGACATAGTCGTTGGCGTCGCCGTACAGGCGCAGGGTCACGCCCCGTGGCAGGAACGCACCGAAGGACTGCCCGGCGGTGCCGCGCAGGGTGAACTCGATGGTGTCGGCGGGCAGACCGGCACCACCATGGCGCCGGGTGACCTCGCCGCCGAGCATCGCGCCGACGCTACGGTGCTCGTTGCGGATCGCCACGTCAGCCCGCACCACCGGGACCGGCTCGTCCGGCCCGGTGGCGTGCAGCGCCGGGCCGGCCAACGCGATCAGCTCGTTGTCCAGTGCCAACTGCAGGCCGTGGTCCTGGGCGCGTACCCCGCGCCGGGCGGCGCCCTCGGGCAGTTCCGGCAGGTGCAGCACCCGACCGAGGTCGAGCCCCCCTGCCTTCCAGTGCTCCACCGCAGGTACGACGTCGAGCAGCTCGGTGCGCCCGATCGCCTCGTCGATGCTGCGCAGACCCAACTCTGCCAGGTAGCCGCGGATCTCCTCGGCGAGGAAGAGGAAGAAGTTCTCCACGAACTCGGGCTTGCCGGTGTAGCGCTCGCGCAGCACCGGATTCTGGGTGGCGATGCCGACCGGGCAGGTGTCCAGATGACAGACGCGCATCATGATGCAGCCGGAGACGATGAGCGGCGCGGTGGCGAAACCGAACTCCTCGGCGCCGAGGAGTGCTGCGACGATCACGTCTCGCCCCGTCTTGAGCTGACCGTCGACCTGCACCGTGACCCGGTCACGCAGCCTGTTGAGCAGCAGCGTCTGCTGTGCCTCTGCCAGCCCCAGTTCCCAGGGCGTGCCGGCGTGCTTGAGCGAGTTCAGCGGAGACGCGCCGGTGCCGCCGTCGTGACCGGAGATGAGGATGACGTCGGCCTTGAGTTTGGCCACCCCGGCGGCGACGGTGCCGACACCCACCTCGCTGACCAGCTTGACGTGTACGCGGGCGGACGGGTTGACACACTTGAGGTCGTGCACCAGCTGGGCGAGGTCCTCGATGGAGTAGATGTCGTGGTGCGGCGGCGGCGAGATCAGGCCGACACCGGGGGTGGCGTGCCGGGTACGCGCGATCCACGGCCAGACCTTGTTGCCGGGTAGCTGTCCACCCTCACCGGGCTTGGCCCCCTGCGCCATCTTGATCTGAAGATCGTCGGCGTTGACCAGATACTCGCTGGTGACACCGAACCGGCCGCTGGCGATCTGCTTGACCGAGGAACGCCGGGCGGGATCGTGCAGCCGCTCGACGTCCTCGCCGCCCTCGCCGGTGTTGGACTTGCCGCCGAGCCGGTTCATCGCGACGGCGAGGGTCTCGTGCGACTCGGCCGAGATCGACCCGTACGACATGGCTCCGGTGGCGAACCGCTTGACGATCTCGCTCGCCGGTTCCACCTGCTCGATCGGCACCGGCGGCAGGACGCCGCTGCGTAGCCGGAACAGCCCGCGCAGCGCGCCCGCCCGCGCCGACAGATCGTCGACCTTGGCGGTGTACTCGCGGAACACGTCGTACTGCCGGCTGCGGGTGGCGTGCTGGAGCAGGAAGACCGTCTCCGGGTTGAACAGGTGCAGTTCGCCTTCGCGGCGCCACTGGTACTCGCCGCCCACCGGCAGCAGGTCGACCGACTCGGCACCGGGCGCCGGCCAGGCCAGCGCGTGCCGGGCGGCCACCTCGACGTGGATGCCGTCGAGCCCGACACCGCTGATGGTGCTCGGTGTGCCCCGGAAATACCGCTCGACCAGGCGGGTGTCCAACCCGACAGCCTCGAAGACCTGAGCGCCGCAGTACGACGACACCGTCGAGATGCCCATCTTGGACATGATTTTCAGGACACCCTTGCCGAGCGCCTTGACGTAGTTGCGGATCGCGGTCTGCGGCTCGATCCCGGCCAACACGCCCGTGGAGATCATGTCCTCCACCGACTCGAAGGCCAGGTACGGGTTGACCGCCGCCGCTCCGTAGCCGATCAGCAACGCCGCGTGGTGCACTTCCCGGCAGTCACCCGACTCGACGATGAGCGCGACCTGGGTACGGGTCTGCTCCCGGACCAGATGCTGGTGTACCGCCGCAGTGAGCAGCAACGACGGGATCGGGGCAAGATCGGCGTTGGAGTCACGGTCGGAGAGCACCAGGATCCGCACGCCGTCCTCGATCGCCTCGGAGACGTGCCGACAGATCTCGGTCAGCCGGGCCCGGATACCGGCGCCACCGTCACGGATGCGGTAGAGCCCGGAAACCCGGACCGCCTTGAACCCGGGCAGGTCACCGTCCTCGTCGATGCAGAGGATCTTCGCCAGCTCGTCGTTGTCGATCACCGGGTACGGCAGCACGATCTGGCGACAGCTCGCCGGGCCGGGGTCGAGCAGGTTGCCCTCCGGACCGATGGTGGTGGCCAGGCTGGTCACCAACTCCTCCCGGATGGCGTCCAGCGGCGGATTGGTCACCTGGGCGAACAGCTGGTGGAAGTAGTCGTAGAGCAGGCGTGGCCGGGTGGACAGCGGGGCGATCGGGGTGTCGGTGCCCATCGAGCCGATCGGCTCCGCGCCGGTACGCGCCATCGGGGCGAGCAGGATCTTCAGCTCCTCCTCGGTGTAGCCGAAGTTCTGCTGACGGCGGCGTACCGAGTCATGGGTGTACACGACGTGCTCACGGGCCGGCAGGTCGTCCAGCTCGATCAGCCCGGTACGCAGCCAGTCACCGTACGGCTGGGCCGCGGCCAGCTCGGTCTTGATCTCGTCGTCGTGCACGATACGGCCGGCGGCGGTGTCGACCAGGAACATCCTTCCCGGCTGGAGCCGACCCTTGGCCACCACGGCGGCCGGGTCGAGGTCGAGTACGCCCGCCTCGCTGCCCAGCACCACCAGCCCGTCGGCGGTCTGCCACCAACGCCCCGGACGCAGTCCGTTGCGGTCGAGCACCGCGCCGACGATCTCGCCATCGGTGAAGGCGACCGAGGCGGGACCGTCCCACGGCTCCATCAGGCTGGCGTGGAACCGGTAGAATGCCCGCTTGTCGGCGCGCATGTCGGGGTCGTTCTCCCACGCCTCCGGGATCATCATCAGTACCGCGTGCGGCAGGCTCCGCCCGGCCAGGTGCAGTAGTTCGAGGACCTCGTCGAAGTTGGCCGAGTCCGAGGCGGCCGGGGTGCAGATCGGGAAGACTCGCCGGATGTTGCCGGGCAGGTCGGGGGTACGCAGTAGCGCCTCACGGGCCTGCATCCAGTTCCGGTTGCCCCGGATGGTGTTGATCTCGCCGTTGTGCGCGATGAAGCGGTACGGGTGGGCCAGCGGCCACGACGGGAAGGTGTTCGTGGAGAACCGGGAGTGCACCAGGGCAATGGCGCTGGCGACTCGCTCGTCGGTCAGGTCCGGGTAGAACGCGGGCAGCTGGTCCGGGGTGAGCATCCCCTTGTAGACCATGGTCCGGCTGGACAGCGACGGGAAGTAGGCCGGCACCCCACGCTCGGCGGACTCGCGTTCTGCCTGTTTGCGGAGGCAGAAGGCGACCCGTTCCAGCTCGACGCCCCCCAACGGGGCACCGGCGGGGCCGGCGGGGGTGTCGGTGAGCCGCTTCGCGGCGAGGAAGACCTGACGGACGCGGGGCATCGCCGCCAGGGCCGTCTCACCGAGGCCGCTCGGGTCGACCGGCACGTCCCGCCAGCCGAGCACCTCGGCGCCCTCTACCAGGGCGTACTTCTCGACCACCTGCCGGGCACGGGCCTCGGCGGTGTCGTCGTCGGGCAAGAAGACCAGACCGGTGGCGTACTCGCCGGCCGGGGGCAGCCCGAAGTCGACCACCGCACGCAGGAACGCGTCCGGTACCTGGATGATGATGCCGGCGCCGTCACCAGTGTTCGGTTCGGCACCCCGGGCACCTCGGTGGTCCAGCCGGCAGAGCGCGCCGAGGCCGTTGGCGACCACCGTGTGCGAGCGTCGGCCGTGCAGGTCCGCCACGAAGGCCACGCCGCACGCGTCATGCTCGTACGCGGGGTCGTGGAGGCCGGCAGGGGACGCTACCTGGCCCTCTCGCGGCGCCGGCTGGGGGCGGTGTGGGTACGCAAGGGCCACCGGGCCTCCTGTCGTCACTCAGGGTTGGATCATGGTCGGGACGACGTCGGCCCTGTATCGGACTATTGAGTCTACGTTAGGGCCCGGCACGCAAGGCCAGTGCAGATTGATCACACCGTCCAGAGTCTGGGACAGGTAGTCTCGCGCCGTGGATTCCACCCGTAGCGACCTCCTCGACCGCTTGGAAGGGTTCTACGACGCGGTGCCCCGGGACGCGGCCCGAGTGGAAAATCATGGCGCTCTGGTGCTATTTGTCCGCGATGGTGCTGGTTGGCCGTTCTATGCCCGGCCACAACGGCACTGCGCCACGACGCCGACCCTCGCCGACCTGACGACGGTGCGGACCCGCCAGCGGGAACTGGGCCTACCGGAGGCATTCGAGTGGTTGCACGAGATCACGCCCGCGCTGCTCGCAGTGGCACGGTCAGCCGGCCTGTCGGTGACCGAGGCACCGCTGATGGTGCTCGACCCGGCCGCCCTGCCGAATCCGGCCACCCTGGGCGTGCCGGTACGGTTACTCGATCCCACCGACGAGGACTTCGACACGGCCGTGGCCGCCCGTCGGGCCGTTGCGGCGGTCGGATTCGCCGCACCCGGCACCGAGCGGGGCGAGGCCGGGCCCGCCGAACGCGACGCCGTTACGTTCGGGTTGGACGCCTCGGCCGTCGACGAGGAACGGTCCCGCATCGCCGACGGCAGCCGCCTGTCCGCGTTGGCAGGTACCGCGACGCAGGGCCCACTGGCCAGCGGCATGGCCATGCGGGTCGACGACGTCGCCGAGATCGCCGGGGTGGCCACGCTTCCCGCCGCCCGCCGCCAGGGTCTCGGCGCGGCGGTCACCGCCGCCCTGGCCCGCGCCCTGCTGGACACCGGCACCGACCTGGTCTTCCTCTCCGCCGGCAGCGAGGAGACCGCCCGGGTCTACCTGCGTGTCGGCTTCCGTCGCATCGGCACCGCGTGCCTGGCGTACCCCCGCCCGATACTCGGTTGAACATGTTCTGGCGACATTCCGAAGATCAGGAACGGCCGCCAGATCATGACCGGCGCGACGGGTCGGGTGGGGTTGGCGGGTGCCACTGGGCAGCGATGGTGGCGGCGGTGCCGAGCAGGCGAGGAGTGATGGTACCGAGGGCGGCGTCGCGGGCACGCAGGGCCAGGCGACCCCGGGTACGCAGCACAGCGGACATCCGCCGGGTCTGCCGGACCACGGCCGCCGCACGCGGGCGCCGCGCCCGGTCGTAGGCCACCACCGCGTCGGGCAGGGTCGACTCGCGCAACAACGCAGCGAGAGTCGCGGCGTCCTCGAACGCCAGGCAGGCACCCTGCCCGAGATGCGGCGGCATGGCGTGAGCGGCATCGCCGAGCAGCACCACCCCGCCCGGCCCGACCGGGAAGCCGAAGGCCCGGGGTAGCGGACGCAACTCCCGGATCTCCCGCTGCACCAGGTCGGCTGGCTCGGTCGCGGCCAGCAGTTCGTCGACCGGCGCGGGCCAGCCGGCGAACCAGCGACGCAACAGCGCCAGTTGCGTCTGCGGCGGCTCGGGTCGGGCGGCACCCGCCGCGGTGGCCATCCAGTAGACACCGCCCCGGCTCGACGCCCCGGAGGAACCCCGCTCGCCCAGCGAGGCAGAGACGAACCGGTAACCGGCACCGAGAATCTCACCACCCACCGGATCGGTCAGGCTCGGCGCGCGGTACCAGGGAATCACCGCACGCCAGGCGGCGCAGCCGGAACTGACCACCTCCGAGGAGGGGGCGAGCTGGCGACGGATCACGCTGTCCACGCCGTCGGCGGCGACCACCAGATCCGCCTCGTACGTGTGCCGACCGTCACCGACAGCCGGTCGAACACCGGCGGCGACGCGTACCGTCCGCACCGTCACCCCGGTCCGCAACTCGACCCGCTCGCCCAGACCCGCGATCAGCGCGTCGTGCAGGTCCTCGCGGTGCACCACCATCGGGACGCGCTCGCGCGGCGTCGGCCGCGGCTGCACCAGCCAGTGACCGTCCGGACGACGTACGCCGCCGTCGGGCAGGGTGGTGGCGATGGCGTCCAGACCGGCGCCGAGCCCCAGGGCTCGCAGCGCCCGGACCCCGTTGGGCCAGAGCACCACGGCGGCCCGCTCTGGACGGATCCGGTCGGCCCGTTCCAGGACGGTGACCTGCCAGCCCGATCGGGCCAACGCACCGGAAACCGCCAGGCCGCCCAGCCCGCCGCCGACCACCACCGCGGTCCGCATGACCGTTCCCGGCCTCAGTTGTCCGGATCGGCGGAACGCGCAGCAGTGGACCCCGCCGCCGTGCCGTCGGCGGATGAACCCGACCCCGATCCGGTCTCCGCGGCGGGCGGTGCACCGTCGCCGGACGGCTCCCCCGCCGCCGGTGGCACCTCGCCGCTGCGGCGCCAGTGTGCGAACTGCTCCTCGCTGACCACCCGGTAGCCCTCGGGGGCCGCCGGCTCGGTGGAGGCACCCTCGGCAGACAGGTCCAGCTGCGAGACGTCGGAGGTGGCCGGCGACGTGGCGGCGACGGTCGGAGCACCGACCGGGATCAGGTACTCCCGCGGCCCGCGTACCCGCAGGAAGTAGATGAGAGCGCCGAGGAACACCAACGCGGCCGTCCAGACGTTCAGCCGTACGCCGAGAATCGTGTTCGCATCGTCGGTACGCATCATCTCGATCCAGAACCGGCCGGCGGTGTAGCCCATCACGTAGAGGGCGAAGGCACGGCCACGGCCGAGTCGCAGCTTACGGTCGAGGAAGAAGACCATCGCGGCGACGCCGACGTTCCAGAGCAACTCGTAGGCGAAGGTCGGGTGGTACAGACCCTCCTCCAGGATCGGTCGGCCGGCCTCGTCGCGCAGCGCCTGCCCACCGTCCATCCGGTGGATCTCCAGCCCCCAGGGCAGATCGGTCCGCCCGCCGTAGAGCTCGTTGTTGAACCAGTTGCCGAGCCGGCCGACCGCCTGGGCCAGCGGCAGACCCGGCGCGAGTGCGTCGGCGACCACCGCGAACGGGATACCCAACTGGCGGGCCGCGATCCAGGCCCCGACCGCACCACCGGCGACCGCTCCCCAGATGCCCAAACCGCCCTCATGGACCCAGAAGATCTTGAACCAGTCCCCGCCGGTGCCGAAGTACTTCTCCGGTGAGGTGATCACGTGGTAGATCCGGGCGCCGATGATGCCCGCCGGCACCGCCCAGACGGCGATGTCGAGCACCGCTCCAGGGGCGACGCCACGTTGACGTAGCCGCCGCTCGGTGACCCAGCAGGCCACCACGATGCCGGCGAGGATGCACAACGCGTACGCCCGGATGGGAATCGGTCCGAGCTGCCACACGGCGTCGCTCGGGCTGGGGATGGCGGCCAGGGTGGTCGGCGAGGCGAGACTCACGGGTGCACACGCTACCGCTGTGGACCCCTCCGGCGTCACCCCGGTCGGCCGCCGGCGCCCCTGGGCAACCCGTGACGGACACCCTCGGCGAGTTCGGTGCTGAGGTCGCGCAGGGCGGTCAGGGCTTCCGCGTCGTCGGGGGTGTCGAGCAGGCAGCGAATCAACGCACTGCCGACGATCACCGCGTCGGCGTACCCGGCGACCGTGGCGGCCTGCTCGCCGGTACCCACGCCCAACCCGACACCGACCGGCAGGTCGGTGATCTCGCGTACCCGTGACACGAGCACCGGCGCCGCCTGCGAGGTCTGCGATCGGGCACCGGTGACACCCATGATCGCGGTGGCGTAGACGAAGCCCCGACAGTGCCCAGCCGTCATCGCCAGCCGCTCGTCGGTGGACGAGGGCGCGACCAGGAAGGTGCGGTCCAGCCCGTGCGCGTCCGAGGCGGCCAACCAGTCACCGGCCTCCTCGGGGATCAGGTCGGGTGTGATCAACCCGGTGCCGCCGGCCGCGGCGAGGTCACGGGCGAACGCGTCGACCCCGTACCGCTCGATCGGGTTCCAGTAGGTCATCGTCACCACGGGGGCCCCGGTCGCGGCCACCGCCTCGACGATGCGCAGCGTGTCCCGGGTGCGTACCCCGCCGGCCAGGGCGATGTCGCTGGCACGCTGGATCACCGGGCCGTCCATCACCGGGTCGGAGTACGGGATCTCCACCTCGATCACGTCGACGCCCGCGTCGACCATCGCCTTCATCGCGGCGATGCTGCCCTCGACGGTGGGAAACCCGGCAGGCATGCAGCCGACCAGCAAGGCCCTGCCGTCCACCCGGGCCTTGTCGAAGGCCCCCCCGATCCGGCTGGTCCGCTCGCTCATGGCCTCTCCTTGTCGAGGATGCCGAAGTACTCGCCGGCGGTGTGCACGTCCTTGTCGCCCCGGCCGGAGAGATTGACCAGGATCGTGGGCTGCCGGCCCAGCTCGGCGGCGAGCTTCGGCGCGACGGCCAGGGTGCCGGCCAGGGCGTGCGCGCTCTCGATCGCGGGGATGATCCCCTCGGTACGGCAGAGCAGCTCGAACGCGGACATCGCCTCGTCGTCGGTAACCGGCTGGTAGGTGGCCCGGCCGGTGTCGTGCAGCCAGGCGTGCTCCGGGCCGACACCCGGGTAGTCCAGACCGGCGGAGATCGAGTGCGACTCCTGTGTCTGACCGTCGGCGTCCTGAAGCACGAAGGTGCGGGTGCCGTGCAGGACGCCGGTGGAGCCGCCGGTGATGCTGGCCGCGTGCCGGCCGGTGCCCACCCCGTCACCGCCGGCCTCGAAGCCGTACAGCCGCACCTGCGGATCGCCGGTGAAGGCGTGGAAGATGCCGAGTGCGTTCGAGCCGCCGCCGACGCAGGCGGTCACCGCGTCGGGTAGCGCACCGATCTGGTCGAGGCACTGCGTCCGCGCCTCGTCGCCGATGCCCCGGACGAAATCACGAACCAACGCGGGGAAGGGGTGCGGGCCGGCGGCGGTGCCGATCAGGTAGTGGGTCTCGTCGACGTTCGCGACCCAGTCCCGCATCGCCTCGTTCATCGCGTCCTTGAGGGTGCGCGAACCGGTGGTCACCGGTACGACGGTCGCGCCGAGCATCCGCATCCGGGCCACGTTGAGAGCCTGCCGCTCGGTGTCGACCTGGCCCATGTAGACCACGCACTCAAGATCGAACAGGGCGGCGGCGGTGGCGGCGGCCACTCCGTGCTGGCCGGCACCGGTCTCGGCGATCACCCGCCGCTTGCCCATCCGGCGGGTCAGCAACGCCTGACCCAGCACGTTACGCACCTTGTGCGCGCCGGTGTGGTTGAGATCCTCGCGCTTGAGCAGCACCCGGGCGCCGGCCCGCTCGGAGAACCGACGGGCCTCGTACAACAGCGACGGGGTGCCCGCGTAGTCGCGCGACAGTCCGGCGAACTCTGCCAGGAACGACTCGTCGGCCATCGCCGCGCGGTGCGCCGACGCCAGCTCGTCGAGCGCGGCGACAAGCGCCTCTGGTACGAACCGACCGCCGAACGGACCGTAGTGGCCGGCGGCGTCGGGCAACTGCGCCGGCACGTCGGCGTTCGTGGCGTCAGCACTCATCGCTCATCCTCTCGCTCACAACCGGCCCGTGGGCGGCGCGGATCAGCGCACCGGGCGGGGCGTCGCCGGGTGGTTGCCGGCGTTCACCAGCTCGGCCACCGCCTCCCGGGGGCTCTTCTGGGTGACCAGCCCCTCACCGACCAGGACGGCGTCGGCGCCGGCCGAGGCGTACCGGATCAGGTCGTGTGGGCCGCGCACGCCCGATTCCGCGATCTTGACGACGTTGCTCGGCAGGCCGGGCGCGATTCGCTCGAACACCGACCGGTCGACCTGAAGGGTACGCAGATCACGGGCGTTGACCCCGATGACCTGGGCACCGGCTTCCATGGCCCGGTCGGTCTCCTCCTCGTCGTGCACCTCGACAAGCGCGGTCATGCCCAGCGACTCGATCCGCTCCAGCAGGCCGACCAGTACGTTCTGCTCGAGCGCGGCCACGATCAGCAGTACCAGGTCCGCGCCGTGCGCGCGGGCCTCGTGCACCTGGTAGCTGGAGATCACGAAGTCCTTGCGCAGCACCGGGATGTTCACTGCGGCCCGGACGGCGGCCAGGTCGTCGAGTGACCCGCCGAACCAACGCCCCTCGGTGAGCACGCTGATCGCACGGGCGCCGCCGGCCGCGTACTCACCGGCCAGGTCGGCCGGGTCGGCGATCTCGGCCAGTTTCCCCTTGGACGGTGAGGCACGTTTCACCTCGGCGATGACGGCCACGCCGGGCCGGCGCAGGGCCGCGTACGCGTCAAGTGGCGGCGGCGCCGCGGCGGCCAGTTCCCGGATCCGCTCCAGCGGAACCTGCTCCTGCCGGCGGGCCACGTCCTCCCGGACGCCGGTCAGGATCTCGTCGAGCACGCTGCCGGTCGTCGCCGGGCCGGGCTCGTCCCCTTCCGCGTGCGCATGTTCAGCAGTCACCAACGGACTCCCCTCTCCGGGTGTCATGGGCCGATGCTAGGGGGCCCCACCTGGACCCGACCGCCGGGGGTATGGCGCTCCTCACGAATTGGGCTGCGGCATAATGGCCGACTTGTGCGCACAGATCGTGACTCTGGGTCACGAGATTATCGACGTCCGCCCATCTAATGGTCGCCCGGCGGCCTGTCGGGGGATCAGCGATCCGATCACCGCGATGCTGTGACCAAGCTCAAGAGCCCGTTCCCTGCGCCGGTCAGACCCGCTACCGCAGAGTTGACGGAGCGGTCATCAGCACGAAACCCGAGCCGAGCAGCATCAGGCTCGGGCACACTCGATGACACGCCTGCCTCACCACCACGACGATCTCTCCCCGGGGTGATCATGAGTACCTCCGCGCCGCACCGGACCATCGGACTCACCACCATCTCGCGCACCGTCGCGGCGCTCGCCGTCGGCGTCGTCCACACGGTGGAACGGGCCGTGGTCGGGCCGGACCGGGTGCGGACCGCCTCCGGTAACGCATGGGCGGCCATCTGCGCCGACCGGGCCCGAGCCGACCAGCGCGCCGAACTGGACCGTCTCATCGCGGAGCTCACCGCCGCCCGGGCGCGTGCCCGGCAACCGGTCGGCTGACCACGCCGTCCGCCCGCCACCTGCTGGGCGACTCGTGCGGGCACCTGCTGGGCGACAAGTGCCCGTCGCCCGTGCGTGGGCTCATCGGCCCGGCCCGCTCGGCAACGTCGGATCATCCGCGAGCCGCACTCCTCAGTGGGCCGTCGGGTCCTCGCCCCGGTCCAACGCCTCCCACGCCTCGACGGTGCCGGCACCGACGATCGGACCGCCGCCACCGGCCGACTGGGCCGGTCGACGCTCGTAGCGGGTACCCATCGCCGGCCAACGGTGGCCGCGCAGCAGAGTCAACGCACCACCGGCCGCGGTCAGGATCCCGCCGAGCAGCACGAGCGCCGGCCACGCCCAGGTCACCAGGTCACCGAGGTTGCCGAGGAGTCCGTACCCACCACCGGCGGCGAGGGTCAGGCCGAGAATGACCAACAGGCCGCCGAGCACCCGACGCACCCGCCCCCGGGTGGCCAGAACCGCGCCGCCGCCGGCCAGCCCGACGAGGGACAGAGCCGGCAGCCACGCAAGCAGTTGCCCTCCGGTGCGTCCCTCCTCCACCAACGGCAAGAGCTCGGCCCGGTCGGCGACGTCGACCACCCACGTGCGGGTCACCGCCCACAACGCCAACCCCGCGCCAGCCAGGCAGAGCAGCACGGCGTACGCCAACTCGCGCCGGCCCGGCGCCGACCGCGCACCCGCGCCCCCCGGGCCCACCCTCGCGCTCACCGGGCCAGCCTGCCGCTCACCGGGCCAACCGGAGGGTTCCCGCGGCGGCGATCGCCGCCAGCACCGCAGCGGCCTTGTCACGGGTCTCCTGATCCTCCGCAGTCGGATCGGAGTCGGCCACCACACCCGCACCGGCCTGCACGTACGCACGACCGGCGCGCAGCAGCGCGGTACGGATCGCGATGGCCATGTCGAGATCGCCAGCGAAACCGAAGTAACCCACCGTCCCGCCGTAGAGGCCCCGGCGGACCGGCTCCAACTCCTCGATGATCTCCATGGCGCGTACCTTCGGCGCGCCGGAGAGCGTGCCCGCCGGGAAGGTCGCGGCGAGCGCGTCGAAGGCGGTCCGGTCCGGCCGCAGCGTGCCGACCACCGTGGAGACGATGTGCATCACGTGGCTGTACCGCTCGACGGCGGCGAACTGCGGCACCTCGACCGTCCCCGGACGGCAGACCCGGCCCAGATCGTTGCGTCCCAGGTCGACGAGCATCACGTGCTCGGCACGCTCCTTCGGATCGGCGAGCAGCTCGGCGGCGAGCCGGGCATCGGCCTGCGGGGTCGCGCCACGCGGACGGGTGCCGGCGATCGGATGCAGCAACGCCCGCCGCTCCCCGTCCACCTCGCCGGTCACCTTCAGGTGCGCCTCGGGTGACGACCCGACGATGTCGAAATCGTCGAAGCGCAGCAGGTACATGTAGGGGCTGGGGTTGGTGGTGCGCAGGACCCGGTAGACGTCCAGCGGATCGGCGTCGGTCTCCCGCTCGAACCGCTGGGCGAGCACGACCTGGAAACACTCGCCGGCCCGAATCGCTTCCTTGGCCGCCTCCACCGCCTTCGGGTATCCGCCGTCGACGGTACGGCTGCGCACCTCGCCAGCCGGCGGGTCGGCAACCGTGGCGACCATCGGCGGGATCGGCCGCGACAGAGCCGTGGTCATCGCGTCCAAGCGGCCCACCGCGTGGTGATAGGCGGCGACGACCAGCTCGTCGCGGCCCGGCTCGTCCAGGGGTGGCAGGACAGCGTTGGCGACCAGGATCGCCGACCCGTCGAAATGGTCGAGCACCACCAGGTCGGTGGCGAGCATCATGCCGAACTCGGGCAGTCGCAGGTCGTCCTCGGTGATCGCGGGCAGCCGCTCGAAGCGGCGGATCAGGTCGTAGCCGAGATAGCCGACCATGCCTCCGGTCAGTGGGGGCGTCCCGTCGCCCGGCGCACCGGGCGGGCCGGCAAGCGCCGCCACCGTCGCCCGCAGCACCTCGACCGGGTCACCGGTCGTCGGCAGTCCGGCCGGCGGCACCCCGAGCCAGGCTGCGACGCCGTCCCGCTCGACGAGCGTGGCACTGCTGCGCACCCCGACGAAGGAGTACCGGGACCAGGCCAGGCCGGACGGACCGACACCCTGCTCGGCTGATTCCAGCAGGAACGTCCCCGGGCCACCGGCGAGCTTGCGGTACACGCCCACCGGGGTCTCCGCGTCGGCGAGCAACCGGCGGGTGACCGGCACCACCCGCCACCTGGTGGCCAGCTCGGCGAAGGTGGCTGCGTCCGGGCTCACCCGACCGTCACTCCGCCCGCCACTCATGACACCACCTCGCCGGTTACCGGCAGCTCGGTGAAGAAGCAGGTGCGCTGCCCGGTGTGACAGGCGGCGCCGACTTGGTCGACACTCACCAGCACCGCGTCACCGTCGCAGTCGAGTGCGACGGAGCGTACGTACTGGTGGTGACCGGAGGTCGCGCCCTTCACCCAGTACTCGCGCCGGCTGCGCGACCAGTAGGTCGCCCGCCCGGTGGTCAACGTGCGGTGCAGCGCCTCGTCGTCCATCCAGGCCATCATCAGCACCTCACCGCTGTCGTGTTGGCGGACCACGGCGGCGACCAGGCCCTCGGGCGTACGCCGGAGCCGGGCGGCGATAGCCGGATCGAGCCGTGACGATCGCGGTGAATCGACCGCGGACTCCGGCTGGTCAGGGTGGGCGCCGGTCACCGGCGCGTCAGGTACGGGCACAGTGACCGATTGTCCCGCACGCGGCGTCGGTACCCCAGCGGGCTCCCGACTGCCGGACGGCGCCCCGCCGCCGGGCCGGCCCAACTGGTCCACGTATCGGTCCAGACGCCCGTCGACCAGTGCGTCGACGAGATCCGGACCGGCTGCCCGGGCGATCTCGGCGCCGTAGGGGCGGATCAGTGGCAGGGTGCCGGTCACCAGACGAGCCGCCGCCTCCCACAGCTGAAGGGTCGAGCCGGGCCGCAGGCCGAGGCAGCGCAGCATGTCCTCCCGGTAGCCGGCGGGCGCCACCGGCAGGTCGAGCGCAGCGGAGAAGGCCGACCGGCGGGAGACCACCCGAACCCACGGGTTCGCCAGCCGCAGCACCGACGGGCAGAGCCGGGCCAGGTCGGCGGCGGCCAGCCGGGCACCGAGTGCGTCGCCGGTGTCCCGGGCCGCGGCCAGCTTTCCGAGCGTGGCGATCAGTTCCTCCAGTCGTGGCTCGTCGGCCGGCTGGCAGAGCACCGGCAGGTCGATCCGGTGCCGCCAGTACGGGTCGGCCCAGAGCAGCCGGGTGGGGGCCGTCACCGGCAGGCCGAAAGCCCATTCGGCCGGCTCACCCAGCCGGATCACCCAGGAGCGGATGTCCCGGGCCGCGACCGACACGTGGGTCAGCCGACCGGAGTGCTCCGCGAGGTACGCCCGGCGGGCCGCGTACGGAGCACCACCGAGCAACACGTCGAGGTCGACGTCGCTGTGTGCCGTGGCGGCTCGGCGAGCGTGGCTGCCGCGCAGCAGGATACCCACCACGGGCCGGTCGGCGCTCGCCCGCAGTCGCGCGGCCCAGTCGTCGAAGAACCCACTGTCCGGTGACGGAGCGTGATCCACTGCGCCATCGTGCCGTACGTCCGATCAGTGTGCAATGCCCGGTGACGGACCTGCCGTCCGATCTGATGCCGCGTGACCGTGCTAATGGCGTTACGACCGAAGGGGGCGTTTCGCGCCGGCAGCCGGGCGGCACTCCAGCCGTCCTGCCTGCCTCGACGCACCGGCCGATGTGGGGCCTTGCCGGAGCGACCACATTTCACCTACCGTTGATTTCAACAGAAGGTGAATTGGGGAGGTGGGCGATGGAAGACGCGATCGCCGTACGAGGGCTGGTCGTGGACCGGGGCGGACGGCGGGTGCTGCACGGCATCGACGCCACGGTGCCGCGCGGCTCGGTCACCGGCCTGCTCGGACCGAGCGGCAGCGGCAAGACCACGCTCCTGCGCGCGGTCGTGGGCGTGCAGGAGATCTCCGCCGGCACCGTGACGGTGCTCGGAGCCCCGGCCGGCTCGCCGCCCCTACGCCGCCGGGTCGGCTATCTGACCCAGGCGCCGAGCGTCTACGCCGACCTGACGTTGCGGGAGAACGCCCACTACTTCGCCGCACTGCACGGCCGCGACCGGGCGGCGGCCGATGCCGCAGTGGCCGACGTCGGACTGGCCTCGGCGGCGGGCCAACTGGTGGGCACCCTCTCCGGCGGGCAGCGCAGCCGGGCATCGCTGGCCTGCGCACTCGTCGGCGAACCCGAACTGATCGTGCTCGACGAGCCCACCGTCGGCCAGGACCCGGTGCTGCGAGCCGACCTCTGGGACCGATTCCACACGCTGGCCGCGACCGGGACGACCCTGCTGGTGTCGAGCCACGTCATGGACGAGGCGGCCCGGTGCGACCGGTTGCTACTCATCCGCGAGGGACGGCTCATCGCCGACGACACGCCAGCGGCGATCCGGGCCACCGCCGGAGTGGACGACCTCGACGAGGCGTTCCTGCGACTGATCAGAGCGACCCAGCCCGACCAGCCCGGGGAGACTCGATGAATCCGCGCATCCTGACCGCCACGGTCACGCGAATCCTGCAGCAGCTACGCCACGACCGGCGGACCATCGCGCTGCTGGTGGCGGTACCCGCCGTCCTGCTCAGCCTGGTCTACTACATGTACGCCGACCAGCCCACGGCACCCGGGCAGCCGTCGAGCTTCGACCGGATCGCGCTGGTGATGCTCGGCTTCTTCCCGTTCATCGTCATGTTCCTGGTGACCAGCATCGCGATGCTGCGCGAGCGCACCACCGGCACGTTGGAACGGCTGCTCACCACACCGCTGGCCAAGACGGACCTGCTCTTCGGGTACGGGATCGCCTTCGGGTTGGCCGGTACGGTGCAGGCCACCGTCACCTCAGCCGTCGCCTACTGGTTCTTCGGCCTCCAGACGGCCGGCAGCAGCGCACTGGTCATCATGATCGCCGCGCTGAACGCGGTGCTCGCCGTCGCGCTCGGACTGCTCTGCAGCGCCTTCGCCCGCACCGAGTTCCAGGCCGTACAGTTCATGCCGGTCGTGGTCGCTCCACAGCTGCTGCTCTGCGGGCTGTTCGTGCCCCGCGACGAGATGGCCGGCTGGTTGCAGGCGGCAAGTGACGTGTTGCCCCTGTCGTACGCCGTCGAGGCCCTGCAGGAGGTGGGCGCCCACCCGGAACCGACCGGCACGATGTGGCGGGACGTGGCTGTGGTAGCTGGAGCAGCGGTGCTGGCGCTGATGCTGGCGGCGGCCACCCTACGCCGACGGAGCGGCTGAGATCGCCGACGAAGTAAGGGAGAGCGATGGTGCGGCGCAGCGGACGGCGACCCGGCAACCCCGGCACCCGGGACACCATCCTCGACGCGGCCCGGTCCGTTTTCGCCGAACGTGGTTTCGACGCCAGCACCATCCGGACCATCGCCGCCGCCGCCGGGGTCGACCCGGCACTGGTGCACCACTACTTCGGCACCAAGGAACAACTCTTCCTGGCCGCCATGCGCTTTCCGGTGAACCCGGGGGAACTGCTGCCGACGGTGCTCGCCGGTGACCGTGCCGCCCTCGGCGAACGGCTGGTCCGGATGTTCCTCACGGTGTGGGACTCGCCGGCCGGTGCCGCCGGGGTGGCCCTGCTGCGTTCCGCCGTCAGCAGTGAGTGGACCGCCCGGCTGCTGCGCGAGTTCCTCACCACCCAGGTGCTGCGCCGCGTCCTCGATCACCTGGACATCGAACCGGCCGAGGTGCCGCTACGCGGCTCGCTGGTAGCCAGCCAACTCGTCGGGTTGGCGCTGATGCGCTACGTGATCCGGCTGGAGCCGGTCGCCTCCACCCCGCCGGAGACCCTGGTCGCCACGGTCGGCCCGACCGTGCACCGATATCTCACCGGCGAACTCCCCGGTTGAACGCCGGATCAGCCGGCACTGAATCGATGCGGCGCAGGTCGCCGGCCCGGTGCCAACGCGTCTCGGCCACCTCGAAGCGGAACAGCCGGAAGCGGGTGCCGTCATCGAGCAGATCGCCGGTGGTTCCGCGGCTGCGAAGTCCACCGCCGCCGTTCGCGCCTCGTCGCCGCCCAGCGGGCGCACCCGACCGGAGACCAGGCTCATCTGACCTGGAGGATGTGGCATCGGCCCGTCGGCATCTACCGGGTCTGCTCAAGCCATGAGGCGTAGAGCAGGCCGTACACCGAATCCGGGTCGCGGATCAGCTCGTCGTGCGGACCACGCTGCACGACCCGCCCCCGGTCCACCACGATCACCTCGTCGGCGTTCTGCGCCGTCGACAGTCGGTGGGCGATCGCCAAGGTGGTGCGGCCCCGGGTCACCGCGTCCAGTGTCCGCTGCAACCGCACCTCGGTAGCCGGGTCCACCGCGCTCGTCGCCTCGTCGAGCACCAGCAGATCCGGATCGGCCACGTACGCACGGGCCAACGCCACCAACTGGCGCTCCCCCACACTCAACGCCTCGCCACGCTCACCCACCCCGGTGGCCAGCCCGGCGGGCAGCCCCTCCAGCCAGTCGACCAGACCCAGCTCGGCGAAGGCGGCGGCGAGCTGCTCGTCGGTCAGCTCCGGACGGGCGAACCGGACGTTGTCGGCCACCGAGGCGTCGAACAGGAAGCCGTCCTGCGGAACCATCACCACCCGGGAGCGCAGCGAGTCGAAACGCACCTCGGTCAGCGGCAACCCCGACAGCAGCACAGCCCCTGCCGTCGGATCCATCAACCGAGTCACCAACTTGGCGAAGGTGGTCTTGCCGCTGCCGGTCTCACCCACCACCGCCACCCGACTCTTCGCCGGGATCTCCAAGCTAATGTCATGCAGCACCGTCGAACCGCCCGGATAGGCGAACCGCACCCCAGCGAAGCGGATGTCCAGCGGCCCGGTGGGCAGTTCCCGACCCTGCGGCCCGGGATCCGCCACATCCGGGGCGACGTCCAGCACGTCGAGCACCCGCCGCCAACCGGCGATCGCGTTCTGTGCCTCGTTGAGCACCTCGGTGGCGATCTGCACCGGCTGGATAAAGAGGGTCACCAGGAACAGGAACGCGGTGATCTCACCGATGCTCAGCGTCCGGTCGGCACCGAGAAACACCCCGAGCACCACCACCCCGGCCAACGCCAGGCCGGCGGCCAACTCACCGACCGAGCTGCCGAGAATACTGATCCGGATCGCCTTCTGCTGGGCCCGCCGCTGACCGTCGATCGCCTCGTCCAGCCGCCGGGCGGTGCGTCCCGCGATGCCGTACGCCCGGATCACCGGGGCGCCGACGACGCTCTCCCCGACTGCGGCCAACAGGGCGCCGGTGCGCTGCCGGACCACCCCGTACGCCGCAGCGAGCCGGCGTTGGAGCAGCCGGATGACCAGCACCGCCGGCCCGAAGGCGGCGAAGACCACAAGCGTCAGCTGCCACGAGTACGCCAGCATCACCGCCGTGGTGACCGCCAGCTGACCCAGATTGACGAGCAGGATCACCCCGCCCCACTGGAGGAACTGGGTGATCTGGTCGACGTCGCTGGTGACCCGGGAGACCAGCGAGCCGCGTCGCTCCGACTGCTGGTGCAACATCGACAGGTCGTGTACGTGCCGGAAGGCCCGTACCCGTACCCCGGCCAGCGCCGTCTCGCTCACCGTGAACAGTCGACGCATCATCAGATAGCCACAGGTCGTGGTCACCACGAGCACCGCCGCGGTGACCGACACCACCACGAACAACGCGTCCAGGTTCAGCCCGTCGACGATGCCCCGGTCGATGCCCTGCTGCACCGCCACCGGCACCGCCACCCGGCCGACCATGTACACGAGCGCCAGACCGAGAGTGCCGGCCAGCCCGACCCGCAGTTCCGGGGAGAGCGCCAGCCCCCGCCGCAGCGTCCGCCATGTCGACTCGGCAGGCTCCGGTGCTTCGTCGACCCGCACTGCTCGCACACTCACCGGGTCGCCCTTCGCACTCACCGGTCCACCTCCAGTCCGGAGGTCATCGGGGTGACCTCGTCGTGCGTGCGCTGCCGGTCATGGTCGACCTCGGCCTGCTCGTAGGCGGTGACGAGATCGGCGTAACCCGCGACGGTGGCCAGTAGCGTGCGGTGGGTGCCCCGCGCCACCACCCGGCCCTGCTCCAGGTAGATGACCTCGTCGGCGAGGGCGATGGTCGCCCGCCGGTAGGCCACCACCAGGATCGACGCGCCCGGGCCGCCGCCAGCCGACGAGCGCAGCCCGGCCAGGATGGCAGCCTCCACCCGGGGGTCGACGGCGCTTGTCGCGTCGTCGAGCACCAGTAGGCGGGGACGGCCCGCCAACGCCCGGGCGAGGGTGAGTCGTTGCCGCTGGCCGCCGGAGAGGGAGGTGCCCCGCTCGCCGACCATGGTGTCCAGCCCGTCGGGCAGCGCGGCGACGAATCCGTCGGCCTCGGCCAGCCGCAGCGCGGCCCAGACGGCCTCGTCGTCCACGCCGGGGCGGTCGAGCGCGACGTTGGCCCGCACGGTGTCGTCGAAGACGAACGGCACCTGGGCCACAAGCGCGGCGGTACCGGCGAGCACGTCCGCCGCCAGGTCGCGGACATCCACTCCGTCGATGCTCACGGTGCCCGACCGGGGATCGACGAGCCGGACCGCCAGCGCGGTGACTGTCGACTTGCCGGCGCCGGTCGGCCCGACCAGGGCGACTGTCTTCCCCGCCGGCACGGTGAACGAGACCTCACCCAGCACCTCGGTGCCGGGTAGGTGCGCCTCGGCGGCTTCGTAGCGATATCCTACGTCGGCGAAGGTGAGCGTGGCCGGTGCCGCACCGGACGGGTCGGGCCGGACGTCGCCGTACGGCATTTCGCCGGTGGCGTCGAGCACCCGGCGGATCCGGTCCCAACCGGCGACGCTGCGCGGCAACTCGGCGAGCACCCAGCCGATGGCCCGCACGGGGAAAGCCAGCACGGTGAACAGGAACGCCACGCTCACCAGCTCCGACACCTCGATGGCGCCCTGACGCAGCCGGTACGCGCCGACCACGAGCACCGCGAGGGTGCCGAGACTCGGCAGCGTCTCCAGCATCGGGTCGAAGACGCCACGCAGCCGACCGACCGAGATCAGCGCGTCGCGCAGCTGGCCGGCCCGGGCCGCGAAGCGGGCGGTCTCCTGAGACTCCCGCCCCATCGTCTTGACCACCAGGGCACCGTCGAAGCTCTCGTGCGCGATGCCGCTGACCTCGGCGCGTAGCCGCTGCGCCTGCGCCTGACGCGGCGCCATCCGACGGGAGTACGCCACGTTGAGCGCGAACAGGGCCGGAAAGACAGCCAGCCCGACCAACGCCAGCGCCCAGTCCACGGCGAACAGTGAGGCAACCGCCCCGACCAGCATCACGAGCGTGCCCACCGCGAAGGGCAGCGGCGCGATCGGCTGCCAGGCGGCCTCGACATCCGAGTTGGCATTCGACAGCAGTGTGCCGGTCGCGTTGCGCTGGTGCCACGCGAGCGGCAGTTCGAGGTAGCGGCGGGTGACCCGACGACGGTAGGCGGCCTGTAGGCGGAACTGCATGTAACCGGCGCCGAGCCGCCGGCCGAAGATGCCGACCACCCGCAGCACGCTCAGCCCGAGCAGTGCCGCGGCAGCCAGCGCCAGCGTGCCCTTCGCCACCGAACCGCTCTCCACGGCCGGTACCACCACATCACCGACCACCGCGCCGACCACGAACGCACTGGCCACCACCATCACGCCGAACAGCACGCTCCCGGACACCGCGACCGCGAAGATCCTCGGTTGTTCCCGGATGGCCAGCCCGAGGACGGTCAGCCCGCGACCGAGCACGTCCCGACTAGTCCCGCTCGCCACATTCTCCCCCGCCGTAAGCCACCACAATCCTCTCTCATCCTTACCGCTGCGGGCCCGGTACGCCGACCCGGGGCAATATGTCCGACGTCACCCCGTGGGCCGTTTCCACCGCGCGGCACGCTCGACACGCGACCTCGCCCGCATCGGCCTACGATCACTGTCATGCCGCGGTACGCCCGATCGGAGCGCGAGGCGCTCACCGAGCTGATGTCCACCCTGGGCCCCGACGCCCCCACTCTCAACGAGGGCTGGACGATCCGTGATCTCGCCGCACACCTGGTGGTCCGGGAGCGCCGCCCGGACGCCGCGGCCGGCATCGTCGTCCCGCCTCTGCACGGGTACGGCGAACGGGTGCGGCGTCAGGCTGCCGCCCTCGACTGGACCGAGTTGCTCGGTCAGGTGCGGCGCCCACCGCTGTGGAGCCCGATGAGCAACCCGCTGGCCGACGAGCTGACGAACACGTTGGAGTTCTTCATCCACCACGAGGACGTACGTCGGGCCCGAACCGACTGGCAGCCCCGTGAACTGCCGGTGGGGTTGGAGCAGGCGTTGTGGCGCAGGGTGTCGATGCTTGGCCGGCTGGCCCTGCGCCGCTTCCCCGCCCAGTTGCTGGTGCAGGCCCCCGGCCACGGCGAGGTGACCACCGGCCGTGGCGGCGAACCGCTCCGGCTGGTCGGCACGCCCGGTGAGCTGGCCCTGTTCCTGTCCGGGCGGCAACGCGCGGCGCGGGTTCAGCTCGACGGTGGCCCGGCCCTGGTCGACCGGCTTCGTACCGCCGGCCTGGGACTGTAACGCTCTGCGCAGAACGGGTCGCCGCCAAATCCGAAACGTTATTCGACGCATCGACCGACCGCCTTCGGGCCTCCCGTACGCTGTCCGCGCCGCCTCGTGGGGGGGCGGCGACAGGGAGCGCGATGCGAAGCTTTGTGGTCTCGGCCCTGCGAGAGCCTCCGTTCATCGGCGTCCGGCACGGCGACACCGAGAGCGTGGCCCGGGAAAGTACGGGTTGGGCACAGGATCTTGGCTTGATCAGTAACGGGCAACGGCTGCGTCGCGCGGATGCTGCCGGGCTGGCCGGGCGGGCCTGCCCGTACGTTCCCCGGGAACGCCTGCGCCTGCTGGCCGACCTGATTTCCTGGCTGTTCGTGATGGACGACGCCTGCGACGAGGACGGACTCGGCGACCAGCCCGCCCGTCTCGCGCCGACCGTGGCCGCGCTGCTGGACGTGCTGGACCGTCAGGGCGCACCCGGTCCGGTGCCGCCCGGAGCCGCCGGGACGCTGGCGCTCGGCCTGGCCGACCTGTGTCAACGCATCCGCGGGCACCGGCGTCCCGCCGCGCTGCTGCGGTTCGTCGCCGGGATGCGGGACTACCTGCTCGCGCTGCTGTGGGAGGCGGCGAACCGGGAGCACGAGCGTGTCCCACCGGTCGACGAGTACGTCCAGATGCGCCGGTACACGGGTGCCGTGTACCCTAGCCTCACCCTCACCGACCTGGTGATTGACGGCTTTCCGTCAGCCGTACGTCGCGCCGACCCGGACTGGGCTGCCCTGGAGACCCTGGCCGCCGACCTGATTTGCTGGTGCAACGACGTCTTCTCCTACCGCAAGGAGCATCACGGAGGGCCTGACGCGCACAACCTGATCACGGTACTGGCCAGGGAGACCGGCGACGAGTCGACGGCGCTGCGGGTAGCTACCGACCGGTTCAACGAACGACTCGGGGCGTACCTGGCGGCCGAGACCGATCTGTTGGCCGCCCACGGCGACGCGGTACGCCCGGCGCTCGACACCCGGCGGAACTGGATCCGGGCCACCTACGACTGGTCACGAGCGGCAGCGCGCTACGCCTGAGCCGGTGGTGCCGTTCGTCGGGAGCAGGCCGGTCGATGATCGTTAGGGCTAGCCGATGCCCGGGGGCAGGCAATACCCTTCGGTAACGAACACCGACCGTGACGTCCGTCACGCCTCCACCCCCGAAGGCGGCTACAGCGATGGCTCTCGATGTACCGTACAGCTCCATCCCTGACATGTTCCTCAAGCGCGTGGCAGCGTCCCCCGACCGTCACGCTTTCGCTCACCCCGGGCCGACCGGGCCGGTCTGGCTGACCTGGGCACAGGTCGCGCAGCGGGCCAAGGCGGTCGCCGCCGGCCTGCACGACCTCGGCGTCGGCCAGGAGGACCGGGTCGCCATCCTGGCAAACACCCGGCTCGAGTGGGTGATCGCCGACTTCGGCATCATGTGCGCCAGCGGGGCCACGACCACGGTCTACCCGACCACAGAACCTGAGGACGCCACCTACATCATCTCCGACTCCGGCTCCAGCGTGCTGTTCGCGGAGGACCCGGACCAGGCGGCGAAGATCGCCGGCGCTGCACTACCCGCGCTCACCCACGTGATCCTCTTCGACGGCGCCCCAGACCCGACCGCGACCGTTCCCCAACTGACCCTCGCCCAGTTGGAGGAGCAGGGCAACCGGCGGCTGGCCGAGGAGCCGGAGCTGATCGAACGTCTGGTCGCCGACATCGGCCCGGATCATCTGGCCACCCTGATCTACACCTCCGGCACCACCGGCCGCCCCAAGGGCGTCGAGTTGCTGCACGGCGGCTGGTGCTGGGAAGGTGTGGCCCAGGAGGCGGTCGGGCTGCTCCGCGTAGACGACCTGCAGTATCTCTGGCTGCCGCTGTCCCACTCGTTCGGCAAGACGCTGCTCTGCGGCGCCACGCACGTCGGCCTGCCCACGTACGTGGACGGCCGGGTCGACAAGCTCGTCGAGTTGCTCTCGGTGGTCCGCCCGACATTGATGTGTGGCGCACCCCGGGTCTACGAGAAGGTCTACAACAAATCGGTCACCACCGCTCAGGACGCCGGTGGAGCGAAGGCCAAGATCTTTGCCTGGGCGGTGGAGGTCGGCAAAGAGAAGGTCGCCCTGGAGCAGGCCGGTAAGCCGGTGCCGGGTGGGTTGAAGTTCAAGTACGCTCTTGCCGAGAAGTTGGTCTTCAGCAAGCTCCAGGCCCGTCTCGGCGGCCGGATCCGGGTACTGGTCTCCGGTGCCGCCCCGCTCAGCCCGGAGATCGCCACCTTCTTCGCCGCCGCGAACCTGCCGATCTCCGAGGGCTACGGACTGACCGAGACCAGCGCCGGCAACTTCGTCAACCCGCCCGACGGGCTGCGTATCGGCACCGTCGGCAAGGCCATGGGCGACCTTGAGTGCCGCCTCGACACCGACGGCGAGGTCCTGGTCAAGGGGCGTCCGGTGATGCGGGGCTACCACAACCTGCCTGAGGAGACCGCCGCCGCCTTCACCGAGGACGGCTTCTTCCGTACCGGTGACATCGGCAGTCTCGACGACGACGGTTACCTACGCATCACCGACCGGAAGAAGGACCTGGTCAAGACCTCCGGCGGCAAGTACGTCGCACCGTCGTACATCGAGGGCATGTTCAAGGCCACCTGCCCGTACACCTCGCAGGCCGTGGTCATCGGCCAGGCACGCAACTACTGCACGATGCTCGTCACGCTGGACCCGGACGCCATCACCGGCTGGGCGGCCGGCACCCCGCTCGCGGGTCGCCCCTACGCCGAGATCGTCGCCTCCCCGGAGGCCGAGGCGATGGTGCAGGAATACGTCGCCCAGCTCAACCAGAAGCTGAACCGCTGGGAAACCATCAAGAAGGTCACGATCCTCCCGCGTGACCTGACCATCGAGGATGGTGAGATCACCCCGTCGCTGAAGATCAAGCGTCGCGGGGTGGAGAGCAACTTCTCCGACGAGATCGACAAGATGTACAACGGCTCGGTCGCCGAGATCTGACACCCACCGCGTCGGCCCCGCGCCCGCCCCTGTCCAGGGTGCGGGGCCGCCCCAGGTCGCACGATCACACCCGCCTCGACGGGGTCGCCCCGTTCAGGCGATGACGCTCGGCTCCTGCCAGCGGGACGACCCCGCCCGGTCCAGGTCGTAGCGAACCGCCGCGATCCGTCCGACAGCCTCGACCAGGTCGGTGACCGGCAGGGTGAACGGCAGCCGCAGGAAGCGCTCCAGCGTCCCGTCGAGGCCGAAGCGAGGGCCGGGCGCCAATCGCACACCAACCTCTTCGGCGGCCCGCGCCAAGGCGCTGGAGACCGGCCCGTCCAGCTCGGCCCAGAGCGTCACTCCGCCGCGCGGTGCGGTGACCCGCCACTCCGGCAGCCGGTCGGCCAGTGCGGCGAGCAACGCGTCCCGTTGCACTGCCAGCTGTGCCCGCCGGGCGGCCACGATGGCCGGCGCGGCGTCGAGGAGGTGCACCGCCACCAGTTGGTCGAGCACCGGGCTGGACATGTCGACACCCACCCGTGCCGCGGCGAGCCGCTGCACCAGTGGTGCCGAGGCGCGAATCCACCCGATCCGCAGCCCGCCCCAGAACGGCTTGCTCATGCCGCCGATGCTCACCACCCGGGAGTGCCTGTCGAAGCTCGCCGTCGGCGGGGGCAGGTCGGTCCCGTCCAGCGGCAGGTCCACGAACGACTCGTCGATCACCAGGTCGGTGCCGACCGCGTGGGCGGTGGCGACCAGCCGTTCCCTCAACTCGGCCGGCATGAGGTGCCCGGTCGGGTTCTGGAAGTCGGGAATCAGATAGCCGACCCGCGGTCGCACCTGCCGCAGGGTGCCCAGCAGCAGGTCCGCGTCCCAGCCGCCGGTGTCGGCGGCGAGTCCGTGCGTGGTGATCCGGGCCCGTCGGGCGTTCAGTGCCGCCAGCGCGTTCGGGTAGCTCGGCGACTCGACGAGCACCCCGCCGCCGGGTACGAGCGTCAACCGCAGCACCAGGTCCAGGGCGTGCTGTGTGCCGTTGGTGACCATGATCTGGTCGGGTGAGGTGGGTAACCCCCGCTCGGCGTACCGCTGGGCGACCGCCTCTCGCAGCTCGACGATCCCGATCGGGTGGTACCCGGCACCGTTGAGGTAGCGGGGCAGGTCCTCGGCCGCGGCGCGGGCTGCCGGCAGTAGCTCGGGTGGGGCGGCCAAGGCCGCGACCCCGAGGTCGAGCATGTCCCGGTCGTCCAGTGGAATCCAGAGCCCGTTCGGCGCCACCCGGTGCGTCCCCGGCAGCATCGTCCAGCTGCCGGCGCCTCGCCGGCTGGCCAGGTGTCCGCTGTCGCGCAGTTCGCGGTAGGCGGCCGTCACCGTGGTACGGCTGACCCGCAACGCTTCGGCCAGGTCCCGCTCGGCGGGCAGGCGGACGCCGAGGGGTAGCCGCCCGTCGGCGAGCAGACCGCGCACCGCACCGGCCAGCGCCGCATAGTCGGGGCTGCGTCGCCGGCCGGGCAGGGCGTGCCACTGCCCGAGCAGCCGCGCCAATTGGACCCCACGCACCTGACTTACCATGGCCACTCTCCCGATATTGGCTCTATCGAGCAGCCAACTGGCACCTAGAGTGGCATGCGTGGTACTAATTGGCAACCTCCGACACCGACCGACCCGACGGCTGACCCACCTGTTCGTCGGGCTCGTCCTCTACGGCTTCAGCATGGCGCTGATGATCCGCTCCGGGCTCGGCCTGAACCCATGGGACGTCTTCCACCAGGGTCTGTCCCGGCTCACCGGCCTGAGCATGGGCACCGTGGTCATCGCGGTGGGCGTGCTGGTGCTGCTGGCCTGGATCCCACTACGCCAGCGTCCTGGTCTCGGCACCCTGGCCAACGTGGTGGTGATCGGCCTGACGGTCGACGCGACCCTGGCCCTGCTGCCCCCCGGGGGCCCACTACCGCTGCGGATCGTCCTCCTGGTCGCCGGGATCGTCGGCAACGGTACGGCCACCGCGCTCTACCTCGGCGCCCGGCTCGGACCCGGCCCTCGGGACGGTCTGATGACCGGCCTGGCCGCCCGCCGACCCAGCTGGTCGCTACGCCTGGTCCGCACCGTCATCGAGGTCGGCGTGCTGGCCGTGGGCGCGGTGCTCGGCGGCACGGTCGGCATCGGCACCATCGCGTACGCGCTCACCATCGGACCGCTGGCCCAGCTGTTCCTACCGCTGTTCGATGTGGCCGAACCGGCCCCGCCGACCGTGGAACGAATCGAACCGGCCCCGGCCACCTGACAACCGGCCCGCGCCGACGACCCATACCGGATCGGGCTGCCCCCGTCCACCCGCAACGACCCTCGGCAATCATGACGCCACTCACGGTCTCAGCACAGTGGCCGGTGTTTTCCTGACACGGTGTCGCCCGGCAGAATCTCCGCATGGGGGACAACGCCTGGCGTCGCACCGACGCATGGATCTTCGTCTCGCTGGTGATCGCCAGCGGTGCCGGACGCCACCGACGCTCCACGACCACCCGCCGTCCAGAGGGAGTACGCCTCACCGACGTACTCTCCACGGCCGACCACCTCGACCGCAGCATTCCCGGACGGCACGACATCGAGGAGGCGATCCGCCGCCTACTCGGCGCCGGGCTCGTCGACGTCTCCGACGGCTGGTTCCGGATCACCCCGGACGGCGAGCACCTGTGGCGATCACGACCCAGCGCCGGGCTAGCCACCACGGTCGACACCGTGCAGGGCGTACTCAGCCGTCGACACACGCCGGGTACCGCAGACTGGCACCTCGACGAGCAGGAACACGCTGCCGCCGTGCAGGAATATCTCGTGCGGTCCATCCCGATGCCCCGACGCTCCCCCGAGGGACGCTCCGACCTCGGCTGACTCCCGGCGTCAGCGCACCGGGTGCCCGGCAGCACGCAGCACGTCCTTGACCTGCGCCACCGTCAGCTCGCCGAAATGGAACACGCTGGCGGCCAGCACCGCGTCGGCGCCCGCGCCGACCGCCGCGGGAAAGTGGGCCACCTCACCCGCACCACCACTGGCCACCACCGGGACATCGACGACCCGACGCACCGCGCCGATGAGCTCAAGATCGAAACCGACTTTCGTGCCGTCGGCGTCCATCGAGTTGAGCAGGATCTCACCGGCGCCCAGCTCGGCGCCGCGACGCGCCCACCACACGGCGTCCAGCCCGGTGCCGCGCCGACCACCGTGCGTGGTCACCTCGAAACCGCTCGAAGTGGCACCCTCCGGGGCCCGCCGCACGTCGAGCGAGAGCACCAGCACCTGCCGACCAAACCGTTCGGCGATCTCCGCGAGCAGCTCCGGCCGGGCGATCGCCGCCGTGTTCACCCCGATCTTGTCCGCTCCCGCGCGCAGCAGGGTGTCCACGTCAGCCACCGTGCGAACCCCACCGCCGACGGTCAACGGGATGAAGACCGACTCCGCCGTACGCCGGACCACGTCGAGCATCGTGCCCCGGTCGCTGGAGGAAGCGGTGACGTCAAGAAAGGTCAACTCGTCGGCGCCCGCGCGGTCGTACGCGGCAGCCAACTCGACGGGGTCGCCCGCGTCCCGCAGATCGAGGAAGTTGACACCCTTGACCACCCGGCCCGCGTCCACATCGAGACAGGGAATCACCCGCACCGCCACCGTCATGTGACGAGCCTATCGCCGTCCGTACGCCGCCCAGCGCCCCGGCCAGCCGCACCGACGGTCACAGCCGCACCAGCATCTTGCCGAGGTTCTCCCCCCGCAGCAGACCCAGGAAGGCCGAGGGAGCGTTCTCCAGACCGTCGACGACCGTCTCGTCGTACGTCAGCGTCCCCGCGCGCAGCCACCCGGAGACCTCCCGCACGAACTGCTCCCGCAGGTGGCCGTGATCGCTGACCAGGAAACCGCGCAGGGTGAGCCGCTTACCGATGATCTGAGCCAGGTTACTCGGGGCAGCCGGCGCCTCGGTCTCGTTGTACTGCGAGATCATGCCGCAGATCGCCGCCCGGCCGTGCAGGTTCATCGACGAGATGGCGGCCTCCAGATGCTCGCCGCCCACGTTGTCGAAGTAGACGTCGACGCCGTCGGGCGCGGCAGCCCGCAGCAGGTCGCGTACCGGGCCGTCGTGGTAGTCGAACGCGACGTCGAAGCCGAGCGCCGTCAACCGCTCGACCTTCGCTGGCGACCCGGCGCTGCCGATCACCCGACCCGCTCCACTGAGCCGGGCGATCTGACCGACCATGCTGCCGACCGCACCGGCCGCCCCGGACACGAAGACCGTCTCGCCCGGACGCAGCACGGCCACCTCCCGCAGCCCGGCGTACGCGGTCAGACCGGTCATCCCGAGCACACCGAGGTACGCGGTAACCGGCGCGAGACCCGGCTCGACCTTCCGCGCGGCCTTCGCCTCGACAAGCGCGTAGTCCCGCCAGCCGAGGCCGTGCAGCACGACGTCACCCGGGGCGAAACCGTCGGCCTCGCCGCCCACCACCTCGCCGACCGCTCCGCCGTCGAGTGGTGCGTCCAGGGCGAACGGCGGTACGTAGGAACGCACGTCGTTCATCCGCCCACGCATGTACGGATCCACCGACATGTACTGGTTACGCACGAGCAGCTGCCCCGGACCGGGCGTCGGGATCTCAGCGGTCACCAACCGGAAATTGTCCTCGGTGGGCCAGCCATGCGGGCGCGAAGCCAGTCGGATCTCACGGTTGGTGGGCATGGGAGAGTCCTTCCTCTGCCGTCGGGCGATGGCACCGCCCGGTAGGTGGAAAGCAGCCAGGGTCACGGGTTGGTCAGGACCACCAGGGCTTCAGCCACGGTGAACGCCCCCGCGTAGAGCGCCTTGCCGGCGATGACGCCTTCCACGCCCACCGGCTCGAGGGCGGCAAGCGCCCGCAGGTCGTCAAGGGTGGAGACACCCCCGGAGGCGACCACCGGGGCGTCGGTGCGGGAACACACCTCGCGCAGCAGGTCCAGGTTCGGCCCGCGCATGGTGCCGTCCTTGGTGATGTCGGTGACCACGTAGCGGGAAGCACCGGCCTTGTCGAGGCGCTCCAGCACCTCGTACAGGTCGCCGCCGTCGCGGGTCCAGCCCCGGGCCGCCAGGGTCCGGCCACGCACATCCAGGCCGATGGCGACCCGGTCGCCGTACTCCGCGCAGACCCGATCGCACCACTGCGGGTCCTCGAGCGCGGCGGTACCGATGTTCACCCGCTCGGCACCACTGGCCAGCGCGGCGCGTAGTGAGGCGTCGTCACGGATGCCCCCGGACAGTTCCACCCGTACGTCGAGGCGACGCACCAGCTCGGCGAGCAGTCCAGCGTTGCTGCCCCGACCGAACGCGGCATCGAGATCGACCAGATGGATCCATTCGGCGCCGTCGCGCTGCCACGCCAGCGCGGCCTCCAGCGGGTCGCCGTAGGTGGTCTCGCTGCCGGCGGCGCCCTGCACGAGGCGGACGGCCTGGCCGTCGGCGACGTCCACGGCGGGCAACAGGGTGAGGCTCATGTGTCTTGTCCCTCTCGCATGGTCAACGGCGGTCCAGGGCGATCACCACGATCACCGGCAGGACGAGCAGCAGCAGCAGGATCAGCCCGATCCGCAGTGCCAGGTCGGGCACGAACACCCAGATCAGGGCGATCGCGGCCAAGGTGAGAGCCACGATGGCGGCCCGCTCACCCCGGGAGTATCTCGATAGGCGGCCGGTGCGGCCACGACGCACCGTCGGCACCACCCGGCGGACGAGCGCCCGACGGCGGGCCCGCCGGGCGGTGGCTCTTTCCCGCAACACCCGCTGCCGGGCCGCCTCCGCCTCGCGGGCCGCCCGGCGTTGCGCCCGTTCCCTGCTCACCGTGACCCCCGGCGGGCACCGACCACCGGCTCAGTCACCGGCGGGCACGGTGGCCAGCCAGTTGCGCAGCAACGAGGCACCGGTGTCGGCGGACTTCTCAGGGTGGAACTGGGCTGCCGACAACGCGCCACGTTCCACTGCCGCGACGAAGTCACAGTCGTGGTGAGCCGTGGTCACCCGGGCCCCGGACGCGGAGAGCGCAGCCGGGTCACCGACGGCGTACGAGTGGACGAAGTAGAACCGGCTGTCGGCGGGCAGGCCGGCGAAGAGCACCGAGCCGACCGGCGCCTGAACGGTGTTCCAGCCCATGTGCGGCAACCGGGTGGCGGCGAGCCGGGTGACCGTACCCGGCAGCAGGCCCAGTCCCTCGGTCACCACCCCGTGCTCGTCGCCGCAGTCGAAGAGGATCTGCATGCCCACGCAGATGCCCAGCACCGGGCGGCCGGCAGCGACCCGCTCGGCGATCACCGGCCCGGCACCGACCTCCTCGATACCGGCCATGCAGGCGGCGAAGGCACCGACCCCCGGTACCACCAGACCGTCGGCGTCGGCCGCGGCGACGAGATCGCCGGTGACCGCCACGTCCGCTCCGGCCGCGGCCAGGGCACGCTCGGCGGAACGCAGGTTGCCCGACCCGTAGTCGAGCACCACGATCCGGCGCCGCCCAGCGGGGTTCACCCCGCCGTCGGCCCCGCCGGTCATGACCCGTCCCCCGGCAGCAGCCAGAGCACACCGGCGGCGGTGGCCAGCACGGCCAGCAGCGCGGTGACGATCACCGCACCACGGGGCGCCCCCTGCCGGTGCAGGGACAACGCACCACCGACAAGCACACCGGCCAGGATCAGCAGCAACGTGGGCAGGACGCCACTCACCGGCGGCACCTCCGCCGCCCCGGAACCGGGCTCGTCACAACGCCCCCTTGGTGCTGGGAATCGCCCCGCC
This sequence comes from Micromonospora sp. HNM0581, assembly GCF_012726175.1. Taxonomy (GTDB): domain Bacteria; phylum Actinomycetota; class Actinomycetes; order Mycobacteriales; family Micromonosporaceae; genus Micromonospora. The sequence continues at coordinate 183,905 of NZ_JAASAD010000002.1, read as the reverse complement.
CACCGTCGGATCCACCGCAGTGGCTTCCCGCAGTGCCCGGGACACCGCCTTGAACTGAGCCTCCACCACATGGTGGGCGTCCGGATGCCCGCCGGGCCGGGCCGCCCGCAACACGTCGACGTGCAAGGTGATCCGGGCTGCCTGACCGAAGGACTCCCAGATGTGCCGGGTCATGCTGGTCGGGTACACCGGGCCGATGTACGGTGCCAGGAGCGGCTCGTCGTGCACCACGTACGGCCGGCCGGAGAGGTCGACGGCCGCCCGTACGAGCACCTCGTCCATGGGAACGGTCGCCGACCCGTAGCGGCGGATGCCGGCCTTGTCACCCAACGCCTGGTCGAACGCGGCACCGAGGGCCAGCGCGGTGTCCTCCATCGTGTGGTGCGCGTCGATCTCCAGGTCACCCACGGTACGTACGGTCAGGTCGAAGCCACCGTGCCGGGCGATCTGGTTGAGCATGTGGTCGTAGAAGCCGACCCCGGTGCTGATCTCGGCAACACCGGTGCCGTCGAGGTCCACCTCGACCAGAACCTTGGTCTCCTTGGTGATCCGCTCCACCCGGGCGGTCCGGCTCATGATGTGCCTTTCGTCGGTCGCGGCTGCGGGGCGACGGGCCCCCCACGCTGAACACTGTCCACGGCGGCGAGGAAGGCGTCGGTCTCGGACCGGGTGCCGGCGGTGACCCGCAACCAGCCGGGCACGCCCACGTCACGCACCAGCACGCCGTACTCCAGCAGTGCCCGCCAGGCGACCGACTGGTCGCCGCCCACCTCGTACAGCACGAAATTCGCGTCGCTGTCGGCGACCCGCAGGCCACGGCGGCGCAGTTCGCCGACGATGCGGTCACGCTGCTCGATGATCTCGCTGACGGTCCCGAGCAGGGCGTCGCGGTGCGCCAACGCGGCCCGCGCGGCAGCCTGGGTGAGCGCGGAGAGGTGGTACGGCAGCCGGACCAGCTGCACCGCCGCCACCACCGCCGGATCGGCGGCCAGGTAGCCCAGCCGGCCGCCAGCGAACCCGAAGGCCTTGCTCATCGTCCGGGTGACCACCAGTCGTGGGTGCCCGGGCAGCACCGACAGTGCGCTCACCGTGCCCGGCCTGGCGAACTCCGCGTACGCCTCGTCGAGCACCACCATCCCCGGGGCGGCGTCGAGCACCGCGCGGATCACCGCCGGGTCGAGGGCGGTGCCGGTGGGGTTGTTCGGTGAGCAGAGGAAGACGACGTCCGGCCGATGCTCGCCTACCTGCGCGACCGCCTCGTCGGCGGTCAGCCCGAAGTCGGCACCCCGCCGGGCAGGCACCCAGCGGGTGCCCGTACCGAGCGCCAGCAGCGGATGCATCGAATACCCCGGGGAGAACCCGAGCGCACTGCGACCCGGCCCACCGAACGCCTGGAGCAGCTGCTGCTGGATTTCGTTGGAGCCGTTGGCTGCCCACACGTGATCGGCGGTGAGCCCGTGGCCGAGGTACGTCGCCAGGTCCGACCGCAACGCCAGCGCGTCCCGGTCGGGGTAACGGTTCAGATCACGTAGCTCGGCCGTGAGCGCCTTACCGATCGCCTCGGCCACCGCTGCCGGCAGCGGGTGGGAGTTCTCGTTGGTGTTCAGCCGCACCGGCACGTCCAGCTGGGGCGCACCGTACGGCGACAGCCCCCGCAGATCGTCACGGATCGGCAGATCGTCCAATCCGATCATGCGGTGACCCCGGTCTGTGCCGACCTGACCGGCCCGCTCGACGGTTGTCCACCGGCACCGGGTAAGCGGGCGGTGACCGCTTGGCCGTGCGCCGGCAGGTCCTCCACGTTCGCCAGCGTCACCACGTGCCCGGCGACCTCCCGCAGCGCCTGCTCGGTGTACTCCACCAGGTGCACCCCGCGCAGGAACGACTGCACCGACAGCCCGGACGAGTGCCGGGCGCACCCTCCGGTGGGCAGCACGTGATTGGAGCCGGCGCAGTAGTCGCCCAGCGACACCGGCGAGTACGCGCCCACGAAGACCGCCCCGGCGTTGCGTACCCGCATCGCCCACTGGCGGGCGTCGGCGGTCTGGATCTCCAGGTGCTCCGCCGCGTACGCGTCCACCACCCGCAGCCCTGCGGCCAGGTCGTCGACGAGCACCACACCGCTCTGTTCGCCGCCCAACGCGGTACCGATCCGCTCGGCGTGCTTGGTGGCCGGGACCAGTCGGGCCAGTTCCCGGTCCACCGCGTCGGCAAGTGCGACCGACGGGGTGACCAGCACACTCGCCGCGAGGGGGTCGTGTTCGGCCTGGCTGATCAGGTCTGCGGCGACGTGCACCGGATCGGCGGTGTCGTCGGCCAGGATCGCGATCTCGGTCGGGCCGGCCTCCGCGTCGATGCCGACCACGCCGCGTAGCAGCCGCTTCGCGGCGGTGACCCAGATGTTTCCCGGGCCGGTGATCATGTCCACCGGGGCGCAGTGCGCGTTGCCGGTGGCGTCGACGGCGCAGCCGTACGCCAACATCGCCACGGCCTGGGCGCCGCCGACGGCGTACACCTCGTCGACGCCGAGCAAGGCGCAGGCGGCGAGCACCCGCGGATCGGGCAGGCCGCCGTTGTCCTGCTGGGGCGGGCTGGCCACCACGAGCGACCGGACGCCGGCCGCCTGGGCCGGCACCACGTTCATCACCACCGTCGACGGGTACATCGCCAGGCCACCGGGGACGTAGAGGCCGACCCGGTCGACGGGGATCCACCGCTCGGTCACCGTGCCGCCCGGTACGACCTGGGTGGTGTGGTCGGCGCGCCGTTGGTCGGCGTGCACCCGCCGGGCCCGGGCGATCGACTCCAGCAACGCCGCCCGGACCCGCACGTCGAGCGCGCCCTCCGCCGCCGCGATGGCCGAAGCCGGCACCCGCAGCACCTCCGGGGCGACTCCGTCGAACCGCTCGCTGGCCGCACGGACCGCCGGATAACCATGCTCGCGTACCGCCTCGACGATCGGGCGGATGCGTTCGACCGCCACCGAGACGTCGAGCTGGGCGCGAGGCAGCAGGTGGCGCGGGTCACGCGCACCACCGCGCAGGTCGATCCGGTTCAGCACGCCTGCGAGTCTAGGCCGCCGGCCGCCGTGCCGGCCGCGCCGTCCGCTGTCCGAGACGGTGAGCCGGGACACGCCGCAGCGCGCCGATAGGGCTACGCTTGATCACGTGACCGCACGGCTGCCGGTGTTTCCGCTCGCCACGGTGCTCTTCCCTGGGCTGGTGCTGCCGCTGCACATCTTCGAGGAGCGGTACCGCACGCTGGTCCGACACCTGATCGAGCTGCCCGAGGGAGCGCCACGTGAGTTCGGCGTGGTGGCCATCCGCACCGGCTGGGAGGTGGCCGCCGGTGCCGGTCAGGACACGTCCGGCGAGGTGACCCTGCACGAGGTCGGCTGCACGGCCGAGCTGCGGCAGGTCACCGAGTTGGCGGACGGTGGCTTCGACATCGTCACCGTGGGACGCCGACGCTTCCGGTTGGGCGAGGTCGACCGGGACTCCGCGCCGTACCTGACCGCCGAGGTGCGGTGGCTACCAGAACCGGACGGCCCGGATGAGACCGCCGACCTACTCGCGGCCCGGGTGACCGCCGTCTTCCGGCAGTACCTGGGCGTGATCCGGGCCGAGGCCGGCGACTTGACCGAGCAGTTGCCCGAGGACCCGACGGTACTGTCCCACCTGGTTGCCGCGACCGCGGCGTTGACGGTGACCGACCGCCAGCGACTGCTGGCCATCGACGACACCGCTACCCGGCTCCGCGCCGAACTGCAGCTACTCAACCGCGAGGCGGCTCTGCTGCGCCAGGTGCGGGCGGTTCCGGTGCCGCTGACGGAGCTGGCCTCGCCCCCGCCGGCCCCGAACTGACCTCGCCCGCCGACCCCACCGGTGCGGAACCGAACCCGCCCGTCGGCCCATTCGGCAGCGACGGACACGCGGCGAGCCAGGCACCGTCTGGCTCCGGCTCGGGCCGCAGCGACGGCCACCGCGACCAGCCGGCGAGCAGGGTGTACGTCACCGCGGCGGCGAACGCCGGCAGCAGCACGTTGCCGTAGGGCACCGGCACCACCCCGAGGAACAGCTCGATCCCGCCGGCCCGCAGATCGGCCGGCTTACTGAGGGACGTGCCGTCCGGTTCGGTGTCCAGCAGCCGCTGATACCCGGCCAGGCCGACCCGACGCCCCACCTGCCAGGCGACGAGCGCGGCGGTGAGGCCACCGGCCGCGGCGACGACAAGCCCGACCGGTCCCCGGTGGCGACGCAGCAGGAACCACACGGCGAGCGCGGCGAGCACCCCGAATGCCAACCCGAGCAGGCTGAACCACCCGTCGGCGGCAACGGGCTGTTCCGGTTGCGCCTGGCCGTACACCGCGCCGTCGCCGCTCTTGATGACCGGTGTGTCCGGCGCGACCGCCGCCCAGAGCCACCCCAACGGTGCTCCCAGCAGGCCCAGGACCGACAAGGTGACGACCCCCGACGCCACCACCCGGCTGAGCCCGCCGGGTGGACCAGCGGCCGGCTGGGCGGTCGGCTCGGCGGCGTCCGTCGCCGACTGAGTCGAGTCTGTGGTCGACTGGCTGGTCGGCTCTGTGGTCGGCTCGGTCGACGACTGCGGGGTGGCCGCCGACGGTCGTGCGGGCGGTTCGGCGGCAGGGGTGGTCGGGCTCACCCGATGATCCTCGCAGCTACCGTCGCCGCTCGTACACCGTGTCGCGGCGACCCGTACCGCACACGACCTGACCCGGACCGGTCACGCCGAGCAACCAAGCGGGAGCACCTTCACCCGACACCGTCATGTCACCCTGACACATTCATGTCACGGTGACGTGGCGCGCACAGATGTGCCCGCCCGCGGCCACTCAGTGCCCGAAGGGCTCCAGCATCGCCGAGGCCGCCCGCAGCCAGGCCTGCCGGGTCTCGCCCTGCAGTTGGTGGTACTCGATCGAAGAGCCGGTTTCCAGCGCCGGGTCGTACGGCACCACGGTCACCGCCCGGGTCCGGGTGGCGAAGTGCTTCTCCAGGTCGTTCTGCAACGGCAGCCGGCCCGGAGTGGGGCAGGAGATGAGCGTGACGGCGTTGTCGGCCAGCTCACCCATACCCTCCTCGTGGAGCAGGTCGAGCATCCAGTCCGCGCTGAACGCGGCGTCCTCACGGGGCACCGTGGTCACCACCAGCTGATCAGCGGCCTGCATGACGGTGCGCCAGTTCGGACTCTCCACGTTGTTGCCGGTGTCCACACAGATGACGTCGTGGGTGCGGCGCAGCAACTCCAGCACCCGCTTGACGGTGAACTGGTCCAGTCGTTGGGCGAACCGGGGGCTCTCCTCACCGGCGAGCACGTCGTAGGACCCGTCGGAGGCGTGCCGCAGGTAGTCGTCCAGAATTTCCAACAGCTCAGCCCCCTCACGGATCTCGATCTGGACGAGGTCGGCGACCAGGTGCCTGATGGTGCGGGCATGTCGGGCGCTGCCAGCGCGCAGACCGAGGGTGCCGCGTAGCTCGTTGTCGTCCCAGGCCAGCACACCACGACCACGTACGCTGCCGATGGTGGCCGCGGCCAACACGGTGGCCGTGGTCTTGTGTACCCCGCCCTTCGGGTTGGCGAAGGCGATCACCCGGGGCGTACCCAGATCGCGACGGAGCGCGGCGGCAGCGCGTTCGAGATCGCTGCCGGCGCTCTGCGCCCGCCACTCGATGCGTCCCGGGCGCCCGGTCACCATGCCCGGCGGCGCCGCAGCCGGGGACGGGGCTACCGGTGGCGGAGCAACCGGTAGCGGGTTCGGTGGCGCCACGGCCGGCGGTACCACCGCCGCGGAGGGCGGTTGGTAACCACCGTTGTCCAGCAGGGCGTACCTGGACTCGACCGGTGGCGCGGCATGCCGGTAGCCGTTGTCCAGCAGGGTGTACCGCGACTCGACCGGCTCCGGCCTACGCGGCTCCGGCACCGCCGGATACGGCGGCTGTCCCGGGTACGGCTGGGCGGGACGCGCCGGGTCGACCCGATAGGCGGGCTCGGTGCGGTAGGCCGGTTCCTCACCGTACGACCGGTCTGCCGGCTGCCCTGCGGGCGGCACCCGGCCCGCGTAGCCGGCGCCCGGCCCACGCCGCGGTAACGGCTCGGGTGGCGGTGCCGGCTCCTCGGTCCGCCGCTCGTTGGCGGTCGGCTCCGCACTGCGACCACCGAGGCGGGCTCGGTCGAGCAGCGCCCGCCACCGCGGTGCCGGTTCGGCGGGCCGTCCCCAACCGGTCTCGCTGCCCTCCACGGATTGCCTCCCCAGCGCTTCGGTCTCCGTCTGACAGGCTACGAACGAAAGCCTACTGAGGCCACACCGGGCGGCCCCCGGATGTGTCGCCGGCCGTCACCGTGTCGGCCCTGGAAACCGCGGCGAGGACTTCTACCGAGGTGAACGGCGTCCATGTCGACGCCGAGGGAGCCAACGGACGTGACGGCGGTGACGAATCCGTCACCGTGGACGGTTCCGGTGACCGGTTCGCCACGGTCGGTTCCGGCGCGGACGGGTCACCGGTGGCGGGCACGGTGGCGCTCCTCGACGGTTCCGGTGTGGACGTCCGGTCGACCGGTGGCCGCGCGACATCGCGCTGCTCGGGCAACGGTGGGGTGAAGACCGTCCGCTCCAGCCGCCGTACCTCGGGCGCGGGATCCACCACCCGCACCGAGGACCGGGCCGCGACGCCCCGCAGCTTCGCCGGTTCGGCACGCACCACCAGGGCGTACAGGCAGGCGCACTCGGCCCGGAACGCCGCCGCCTCTGCCGCCGCGACCCGGGCGTCGCTGAGGTAGAGGCCGCGCAGTTCGCGTTCCTGCGGTCCACCACCACCCAACGCGGCGGCCCGGGCGCGGTAGTCGGCCGCCTCCCGTTCCTTCAGCTCCGCAAGCTCGACCATCCCGGCGGTAACGTCCTCCGGCACCCGCTGGGTCGGGATGCGCACGACCTCGGTCTGCCGCTGCGGAAGCGGCACCCGTCCGAAGACCACCGCGATCCCCACGTCACCGACCACCGCGGCGAGCCGCTGCGGGGTGAGGTACTCGGTGAGCGAAACCAGGGCGTACGTGCCATCGCCGAGTGAACCGGCCAGCGCGGCCAGGTCGGCCGCCGCCGTCTCCGCGTACCTCGGGATGGAGTCACCGTCCACCACCCCGACCCGGGTCACCTCACCGACCGTGCCATCCCGGACAGGTGGACCACCGGTGGCGAGCACGGCGGCGGCCAGCACCGCCGTACACGACAGCATCGTCACCCACCCGAGCAGCGGAGTGCGGTTCGGCCCATCGCCCAGGCGTGTCACCGTGGCCACGAGGCGAGGCAGCAGCCGCTGGTCCAACTTCCGCAGCAGATCGCCGGCACGCACGGGCGGTCCCCTCGTCGGTCGGTCGAAACGGGTGGACGCGTCAGTCGCGGAGGAGTTCCAACGCGCGTCCCAGATCGTCAGGGTAGTCGCTGACGAAGCGAACCTCGTCCCCCGTACGGGGGTGCTCGAAGCTCAACTCTCTGGCGTGCAACCACTGCCGGTCCAGTCGCAGCCGGGCGGCGAGTGTCGGATCCGCTCCGTACGTGAGGTCACCCACGCACGGATGCCGCAGGGTCGAGAAGTGCACCCGGATCTGATGGGTCCGGCCCGTTTCCAGCCGTACGTCGACAAGACTCGCGGACGGGAATGCCTCGATGGTGTCGTAGTGGGTGACACTCGGTTTGCCGCCGGATACCACCGCCCAGCGGTAGTCGTGGTGCGGATGTCTGTCGATCGGGGCGTCGACGGTGCCGCGCAACGGGTCCAGGTGCCCCTGCACGACCGCGTGGTAGCGCTTCTCCACCTCCCGGTACTTGAAGGCTCGTTTCAGCACGCTGTACGCCTGCTCGCTCTTGGCCACCACCATGACGCCGGTGGTGCCAACGTCGAGGCGGTGTACGACGCCTTGACGCTCGGCCGCGCCACTGGTGGCGATCGTGTGCCCGATCGCGGCGAGTCCGCCGATCACGGTCGGGCCGGTCCATCCGGGACTGGGGTGGGCGGCCACGCCGACCGGCTTGTCCACCACCACGATGTCGTCGTCGGCGTACACCACCCGCAGGCCGGGCACCGCCCGGGGCACCACCACCGGTGCCGCGGCCGGCGCGGGCAGCGTCACCTCCAGCCAGGAACCCGCCCGGACCTTGTGCGAGTTGGGCCGTACCGCGCCGTCAACCAGCGCTTCCCCGGCGTCGACGAGCGCGGCGGCTGCGGTCCGCGACAGGCCGAACAGCCGGGCGACGGCCTGGTCCAGTCGCATCCCGTCGAGTCCGTCGGGCACCGGCAGGCTCCGCTGGTCGCCCCCGGTGGCGAAGGTGGCCGTCACGCCTGCTCCTGCCGTCCGCTGTCGGTGTCGCCCTGCCCGGCCGGCTGTCGGACGGCAGCCCCGTCCGGCGTCGGTGTGTCCGCCCGGTCGGTGTCGCTCGGCCGGTCGTCGGCCAGCGCCCGGGTGCCGTCACGTTGGCGTCCGGTGAACTCCAGTCCGACGGCGAGCAGCACGCCGCAGACCAGGGCACTGTCGGCGACGTTGAAGATCGGGAAGACCCGACCGTACGGGTCGAAGACGCTGAACATGTCGACCACGTGCCCGACGAACCAGCCCGGTGCCCGGAAGATCCGATCGATCAGATTGCCGACGACACCGCCGACCACGAGGCCCAGCGCGATCGCCCACGGAACCGAACGTAACGTACGCGCCATCCAGGCGATCCAGCCGAGCACCCCGAGCGCAATGATCGGAAAGATGAACGTGTAGTCGCTGCCGATGCTCCAGGCGGCACCGCTGTTGCGGGTGAGCGACAGGTAGAGAGCCCCACCCAGCAGTCGCACCGGCTCCCGGTCGCTGAGTTCCTGGAGGGACAGGTGCTTGGTCAGCAGGTCGACGGCCAGCGCGAACGCCGCGAGTGAGAGGAGGATCGTGACGGACCGACGTCGCGTTCTCGTGGCGGTGCCCGACCCGGTGGCGCCGGATCCAGCGGGCGGTGCTGCGCTCATCTGCTCCCCATCGACTACCGCAACGGTGCGGTCGCACCGCCGCGCACGAACGCCGGGAAGCGTACCGTCAGCGCCGCTCCTCCAGCTGCTTGCAGGTCACGCAGAGGGTGGCGGACGGGAACGCGGCCAGCCGCTCCACCGGGATGGGGTTGCCGCACCGTTCGCACCAGCCGTAGCCACCCTCGTCGAGACGCTCCAGAGCGCGCTCGACCTGCGTGATCCGTTCCAGGATGCTGTTGGCGAGGGAGATTTCCTGCTCCCGCTCGAACGTCTTGGTCCCGGTGTCGGCCTGGTCATCGCCGGCCGAATCGGTGAGACGGTCGCGCTGCAGCTCGGTGATCTCGCTCAGCGTCTGATCGTACTCGGCTCTCAGTTCCTCGTGCCGAGCCGCCAACGCGGCCCGAATCTTCTCCGTCTCCGCGGCGCTGCGGGTGGACTTCGCCGTCGGCTCGCGGCCTGCGGTCCTGGTGTCGGCTGGCTTGGCCATCGTCGCTCCCTCGGCCACGGAGCCGCGGTGAGTCCGCGACGCCTCGACAGGGCCGCCAGCATCGGCCGCCCCAGGTACGAAACGGGCACGCGGCGACAGGCCGCGTACTCCGGAGGTTGGCAAGGATACGGAACGTAAAGGCGTCCGACAATGTGCCGCACCGCAACGTCCGATCCGCCCCGATAACTGCCATTTGGGGCAAGGGGAACGCTAGCAGACCACCGCCACTGACCCCGGCGGTTCGGCGCCGTCACGCAGCCCGTTCAGCCGACCGACCAGTTGCGGCCCGTACGGCGCAACAAGGAAGAGCACCTCGTTCGTCAGACCTGACTCAACGGCGCTCGGCCTGCGCGAGCAGTACGGTGGCCGGCGTGCAGTGCGCGCAGGGTGTGAAGCCGAGTTCGACCGCCTCCCCGACCGGAACCGGCTCGTGCTCACGGCCGACCAGGTGCGGGCACTCGTCGAGGTGGTACCGCGGGCGACCGTCGACGACCCGCACCTCATCCGTCAGGCGGGCCACCAGGATCACCTGCTCAGCGCTGGTGTCCTCGGCTGCGGGCTCGTCATCGTACCCATAGGCGACGCCCGACGGATCGCCGGTGCCGGCCACCTGGGAGCCGGGTGGTTGCCGCCACCCGGCGTCGCCTCTGTCCACGTCCGCCGGGTTCTGCTGGGTCGGGATGCCTGGCTCACGCCTGTCGCCGACGAGTCGCCCCTGGCCGTCCGGAGTGCCGCTGGCAGACGAGGTCCGACCGGCCGCCTGGCGGGCGCCCGCGACCAGTGCCACGGCAGCCAGCAGACTGGCCCCGATCGATACCACGAGCAGTAGGCTGGAGCCACCGGCCAGGCCGAAGATCAGCAGAACCACTGCGACGAGGATGAGCGCGAGACTGACAACGATCATTGCTCACCCCCGTCGTGTCGTACCGATGAGGCAGGGTGGTGATCGCCGCGCTGGCGGCAGCCACCAACCCGGTTCAGCGACCTGCCTCCAGCGCGCCGGAGCGTCCTCCACCGTAAGACCCGGCGAGACCGGCCGCAGCGAGCCCGTTGCCGGCGGCTCGACTGCCCTCTCCGCGAGTCATCTCGGCCTCGAGGCCCTGACCACGGCCGTCGAGGTCACGCAGCTGACTCTCCAGGTACGCCTTGAGCCGGGTGCGGTACTCCCGCTCGAACTGCTTGAGCTCCTCGATGTGCTTCTGCAACGCAGTGCGCTTGGCGTCCAGGCCACCCATGGCTTCCTGGTGCCGCTGCCGGGCGTCGCGCTCCAGTGCGTCGGCCTTGGCGCGGGCCTCGCGGGTGACCTCCTCGGCCTTGGAGCGGGCCTCGGAGAGCAGCTGGTCGGCCTCGCGGCGGGCGTCGGAGACGTGATCGTCGGCGGTGCGCTGGGCCATCATGAGCACCCGCAGGGCCTGCTGCTCACCGTCACCGCCGGGCGCCGCGCCACCGACTCCGACGGCTCGGACCTGCTCCAACTCGGCCTGCATGGCGCGGGCGGCCTGCTCTGCGGCGGCCTTGTCGCGCTGCACCCGGTCGAGCTGGGCCTTGACGTCGTTGAGCTCGGCGGCGAGACGGGCGTCGCCTCCGGGACCGGCCGGGGCGGAACCCCGCCCACCGCGCTCCACCTGGGCACGCAGTTCGTTGTTCTCCTCGATCAGACGGGCGAGTTCGCGCTCGACCTCGTCCAGGAAGGCGTCGACCTCCTCCTCGTCATAGCCCCGCTTGCCGATCGGCGGCTTCTTGAAGGCGACGTTGTGGACGTCGGCCGGGGTCAGCGGCATCGAAACTCCTCGGGTCAGTTGCGGCCGCGATAGCGCGTCGGTCATCAGGCGGTCCTGATGATCGCCGGCTCTAACACAAACCTCATCAGCACGAACAGGATAACCAGGAGCACAAGGGAGGCCAGGTCGATGCTCACGGTACCAATTCGCAGCGGAGGGATCACACGCCTCAACGCCCGGAGCGGGGGATCAGTGACGCTCCACACGGATTCCAGTCCGGCTGAAGCTCCCCGACCGGGCTGCCAGCGTCGGCCGTACTGCAACACCGCGCTGAGTACGAAACGGGCCAGAAGAACGATCAGGAAGACATACGTGGTCAGGTAGAGGACCTGTAACAAGATCGACAACACGGCAGGCGGCGTCCCTCTGGTCGGGCGGGTCAACTCAGGCTGAAAAACCCGCCCTCAGCGATCTTGGCCTTGTCCTCCGCGGTGACCTGGACATTGGCCGGTGAGAGCAGGAACACCCGGTTGGTCACACGCTCGATCGTACCGCGCAGGCCGAACGCCAGTCCGGCGGCGAAGTCCACCAGACGGCGGGCATCCGCCTCGTCCATCTCGGTGAGGTTGATGATCACCGGCACCCCGTCGCGAAAGTGCTCGCCGATCGTGCGCGCCTCGCGGTAGGTGGTCGGGTGCAGCGTGGTGATCTGGTAACGCTGCTCCTCCTCCGGCACCAACGCACGCTCCCGCGATGGCACCTGCGGCGCGAGGGCGAGGTTGTCCCGGCTGTGGTACGTCAGGGCGCCGGACGGCTCACCGGAGGACCGGGTGATCGACCGGACGCTGGACCGCTCGGCACGCTCCGGGCGCTCGGACTCCAGCCGCTCCGCCTCACCGAGCCGACCTGTCCGCTCGCTGAGCCGACCACGCTCGCCCAGGCGCGGGCGGGGCGCCGGCGGCTCCTCCGGCTCGTCGTCCTCGTCGGCGAACTCCTCGGCGTACCGGCTCTGCCGGTACCGCGACTCCCGGTAGCCACCCTTGTCGTAGCCACCGTCGTCGTAGGCCCGCTCGTCGTCCTCTTCGACCAGTCCGAGCCAGACCCCCGCCTTGCGCAGTGCACCCATCCCCGCGCCCTTCCCGTCCGCCGTGCGGCACACGCCCCCGCCGTGTCGCCTGTCGCGTATGGACCATCCCTGCCCACCGGACCGGAACGGCAATCTCCTGACGCGCAATTCGCGTTGCACGTCACGCCCCCGTCGCCAGGAGGAGGACCGTTCCCACAAACAACACTTATGTAATTTGCTTCCCTCGCGGCCAGGCTACCGCAGCGTGGGACGCTTTCCGAGCAACGCGCTGCCGACGCGGACATGTGTCGCACCGTGCCCGATCGCCGCCTCCAGGTCGCCACTCATACCGGCGGACAGCTCGGTCGCCTGCGGATGGTCCATCCGCACCTGTGCCGCGACAGTGGCCAAGCGGGCGAAAGCACGCTCGGGCTCCCAACCCAGCGGCGCCACCGCCATCAGGCCGGCCAGCCGCAGCCCACCGGCGCCGGCGACCGCCTCCGTGACGGGGCCCAGGCCGACGTCCAGGTCGGTCGAGTCCGGCACAGCACCACCCCGTGCCACGTCTCCGTCGATGCTGACCTGCACCAACACGTCCAGCGGCCGACCTCGGCCGACGGAGGTGACGCCCGAGTCCAGGGCGGACGCCAACCGAACGCTGTCGACGGACTGCACCACGTCGGCGTACCGCAGCACCGACCTGACCTTGTTGCGCTGCAACCGGCCGACGAAATGCCAGCGCGGAACGACTCCGGCGGCGGCGACCTGCTCCGCCTTGGCCGCCGCCTCCTGATCGCGGTTCTCGCCGACATCGGTCACGCCCAAACCGACCAACGTCACCACGTCGGCCGCCGGATAGGTCTTGGTGACCGCGATCATGGTCACCTCGGCCCGGTTCCGGCCTGCAGCGGCGCAGGCGTCGGCGATACGGGAGCGTACGCGGGCAAGCCCGGCGGCGATCTCCACGCGCCGGTCAGTTGTCTGCGGGGTTCGGCTGTCGGTCATCGGCGGTGTTCAGGACCCGTTCTTCAGGAAGTCGGGCACGTCCACGTCGTCGAAGAGCACCCGACGCGGTGACTGCGGAGCGACCGGAGCGGCCGGCGGTGGCAGGATCGGCGTACTCGGCTGCGCGGGCTGGTTCTGGTTGGTCTTACGGGCCGGCTCCGCCGCCTTGTACGCCGGGGTACCACCGTCGAAGCCCGCCGCGATCACGGTGACCCGCACCTCGTCGCCGAGCGCATCGTCGATGACCGCACCGAAGATGATGTTGGCGTCCGGGTGGGCCGCGTCGGTGACCAGTTGCGCCGCGTCGTTGATCTCGAACAGACCGAGATCCGAGCCGCCGGCGATGGAGAGCAGCACACCACGGGCGCCATCCATGCTCTGCTCCAGCAACGGGCTGGAGATGGCAGCCTCGGCAGCCTCGACCGCACGGTTCTCGCCGCGGGCGCTGCCGATGCCCATCAGCGCACTTCCCGCGCCGCTCATCACGCTCTTGACGTCGGCGAAGTCCAGGTTGATCAGACCCGGCGTGGTGATCAGGTCGGTGATGCCCTGGACACCGGAGAGCAGCACCTGGTCCGCCGTCCGGAACGCGTCCATCATGCTGATGTTGCGGTCGCCGAGAGCCAGCAGCCGGTCGTTGGGAATGACGATCAGCGTGTCACACTGGTTGCGCAGCTCGTCGATGCCGGCCTCGGCCTGCACCTGGCGGCGCTTGCCCTCGAAGGAGAACGGGCGGGTGACCACACCGATGGTCAGTGCGCCGAGCTTGCGGGCGATGTTCGCCACCACAGGCGCGCCACCGGTGCCGGTACCACCACCTTCGCCGCAGGTCACGAAGACCATGTCGGCGCCCTTGAGGACCTCCTCGATCTCGTCGCGATGGTCCTCGGCGGCATTCTTGCCAACGTCCGGGTTGGCGCCGGCGCCCAACCCGCGGGTCAGCTCACGACCCACGTCGAGCTTGACGTCGGCGTCGCTCATCAACAGTGCCTGGGCGTCCGTGTTGATCGCGATGAACTCGACGCCCTTGAGCCCAACCTCGATCATCCGGTTGACGGCGTTGACGCCGCCGCCCCCGATGCCGACGACCTTGATGACCGCCAGATAGTTGTGCGGAGGTGTCATCTCCGGTCCTTTCCTTCGAGATCGGCTACTCCCCGACCGGCTGGCCTGGCCGGACCGACGGTCGACGCAGCTACCACCACCGAGGCCGAGAGGTAAACCCTAACCCTCTACTAGAGGGTTAGGGTTATGTCAACCACTGATCCTCTTCGGGGCAACGTAAGCGCAGCCGAGCGATGAGCCAAGGACCTCTACGGCGTGTCGCCGGTGTAGCGGGACGGCTCACCACTGACCGGTCGCTCATCGGAAGGTGACCACGTCCGGCGCGCTCACGTCGATCCGGGAAGCGTCCTGGTCCAGCAACGCGGTGGCCACCCGCGCCTTGTCCGCGCCACGGGTCGCGTCACCCCAGAAAACCGTGCGGTTGTCGTACAGCCTCAGGCTGATCCGCGCCAACCCGTCGACATTCACCTCGACCAGCTGGTCGAGCAGCTCCGGGGTGAGCACGCCGAGCACCTCGAGACCGGCCATTGTGTCCGGATCGTCCGGGCCAGGAGCGTCCAGCCGGACCAGCGGCAAACCATCCAGACGCTGCGGAATCGTCCGGAACACCACCCCGGCGGCGTCAACCACCGCAAACTGCTCCCCCCGCGGCACCACCGCCACACCCGTACGCTCGGTCAGCCGAACCACCAACGTATCCGGCCAGTCCCGGGTGACGGTGACCCGTTCCACCGGCGGCAAGGCACCGATCCGGCGGGCCAACGCCGCCAGGTCGACCCGGGCGAGCGGGGCACCGTCGGGCACCTCCGCCGCGTCCCGCACCTGCACCGCCGTCACCAGTTCGGCACCCTCCACACGCACCTCACGTACCCCGAACAGGCCGGTGCCCAGCAGCATCCATGCCACCAGAGCGGCCACCACGAGCACTCCACCAGTCACCGCCCAGGGCAACGCCGCACGCATCCGGCGACGTCGGGCCCGGGCCATGAACCGGCGGGTAGAGGCAGGCACCGCATCGCTGCCGGCACGCACCAGCTGCCACCTACGTACCGGGCGTCGCCCCGCACCACCGTCCACACCGGTGCCGCGGCCCCGGGCCGGACCGGGACTCATTCCGCGACCGGCGCCGCACCGTCCACACCGACGGCTCCGGGAACACTGCCCCCGACACTCGTCGGCCCGCCGAGCTGCCCACCGGCAACAGTGCCCGGCAGACCCGGCGCTCCGGCGGTCCGTGCCGCCAACGCGGCGAGCAGTTCGTCACCCATCAGCGAGATCGGCGGGGCGCCCATCGTGACCACCACGTCGCCCGGCCGGGCCCGGCGGGCCACCTCTGCCGGCGCCGCCTCCCACGTGTCGACGAAGACCTTCCGTTCCACGGGCAGCGACACCGCCTCGACCAGGGCCGACGAGCCCTCGCCCGGGGCACGCTCCTCGCCCGGACCGAAGACCTCGAGCAGCACCAGCTCGTCGGCGATCGCCAACGCCTCGGCGATCTCCGCCAGCAGATCCCGGGTGCGGTAGAGCCGGTAGGGCTGAAAAACGGCGATCAGCCGGCCGTCACCGGCCACCTCACGCAACGTCCGCAGCGCCAGCGTCATCGAAGTCGGGTGGTAGGCGTACTCGTCGTAGACCAGCACCCCGTCGACGTCGCCCTTACGCTCGAAGCGGCGACGCACGCCCGGAAACGCCGCGAGCGCGGCCTCCGCCGCCGTCAACGGCAACTCCAGCAGGTACGCCGCCAGCACCGCCGAAGCGCTGTTGAGCCCCATGTGCCGGCCCGGTACCGGCAACCGGAACTCGCCCAACGCGCGACCGTCGACATGGGCGAGGTAACGCACTCCCCGCGCCGAGGAGACCATCTCGGTCAGCCGCAGGTCAGCGTCCTCGGCCTCCCCGTAGGTGTACACCCGGCGTCCCTCAGCTCGCAGCGTCGCTGCCAGCCGCCGGCCACCCGCATCGTCGGCGCAGGTGATGACGAAGCCGTCCGGATCGGTCAGTCGGGCGAACTCGGCGAAAGCGGCCTCCAGAGTGGCCAGGTCGCCGTAGGTGTTCAGGTGGTCCGCCTCGATGTTCGTGACGATCGAGACGAACGGACGGTAGATGAGGAAGGAACGATCACTCTCGTCGGCCTCGACCACGAAATGCTCACCGGTGCCGTGGTGCGCCCCTGAACCGACCTCGGAGATCTCCCCACCGATCACGAAGGACGGATCGGCCCCGGCCTGCTGAAGCACCATGGTGACCATCGAGGTGGTGGTGGTCTTGCCATGGGTACCGGCGACCGCCACGGTGCGTCGACCCGTCATCGCTGCCGCGAGAGCCTCCGAGCGGTGCAGCACCCGCAACCCGCGACGACGTGCCTCGACCATCTCCAGATGGTCGGCAGGAATCGCCGAGGAATAGACGACCGTGTCGACGCCGTCCAGGTTGGCCGTCTCATGAGTCATGTGGATCGTTCCGCCGAGTGCCCGCAGACCGGCCAGCGACGGCCACTCCCGCAACTCGCTGCCGGAGACCGGCAGGCCCCGGGTCAGGAAGAGCCGTGCCAGCCCACTCATCCCGACGCCGCCAACGCCGATCAGGTGGATGTGGCCGAGATCCTCGGCGGTCACCGTACCCGCCGGACTGAACGTCGTCATCGGGACCGACCCTTCACTCGCGACTGCGGGGCTCGCAACACCGGCTCACTCCTCGCACTCACCAAGCCACCCACCGCTCGCGACTGCGGGGCTCGCAACACCGGCTCACTCCTCGCACTCACCAAGCCACCCACCGCTCGCGACTGCGGGGCTCGCAACACCGGCTCACTCCTCGCACTCACCGGACCACCGCCTCGTGGACGAAGCTGAGCAGCGCCTCGTCGCCGTCACGCCGCCCGTAGGCGGCTGCAGCGGTGCCCATCGCCTGCAACCGCTGCGGATCGCGGATCAGCGGGATCACCGTACGTTCGAGCCAGTCCGGCGTCATCTCCGCATCGTCGACGAGCAGACCGCCACCGGCCTCGACCACCGGCGACGCGTTGCGTTTCTGCTCCTGGTTGCTGTGCGGGTACGGCACGTAGACGGTGGGTAGACCGATCGCCGCCACCTCGGCGCAGGTCATCGCCCCGCCCCGGCCGAGCATCAGGTCCGCTGCCGCGTACCCGGCGTCCATGTCGGACAGGTACGGCAGGGTCACGTACGGCACGGGCAGGTCGGTCGGGACGGACACCGGTTCGTTGCGGGCACCGATGACGTGCAGCACCTGGATGCCGTTACGGGCGAGTTCCTTGGCCGCTCCGGCCACCGCGAGGTTGATCGACCGGGCGCCCTGGGAGCCACCCGCGACGAAGAGCACCGGCAGATCCGGACGCAGCCCGAAGTGGGCCCGCGCGGCGGTGCGCATCGCCACCCGGTCCAGCCCGGCGATGCTGCGGCGCAACGGCACGCCCACCACCCGGGCGTCGCGAAGCGACTCCGCCTGCGCCGGCTGGTGCGGGAACCCGACAGCCACATGCTTGGTGAACTTCATTCCCAGCCGGTTGGCCACCCCCGGGGGCACGTTCACCTCGTGGATCACGATCGGCATCTCCCGCCGCCAGGCAGCCAAATAGGCCGGCACCGAGACGTACCCACCGAAGCCGACCACCACGTCGGCGCGTACCTCGTCGATGACCTTGCCCGCCGCGCGGGCCGCGGTCCACATCCGGCCCGGGGTACGGACGAGGTTCATGTTTATCGACCGGGGCAACTGGTAGGCCGGAATGTTGCGCAGGTCGTAGCCGGCCGGCGGAATCAGCTCGTTCTCCAGGCCCTTCGGTGTGCCGAGGCAGGTAACCCGGACGCCGGGGTCGTGCCGGCGCAGGCAGTCGGCAAAGGCCAGCAACGGGTAGATGTGCCCCCCGGTGCCGCCGCCTGCGAGCACCACCGAACGCAGCGGACCCATCAACGTCTCCTCTCCTTCGCCGCCCCGCCGCGGCCCCGGCCGTCCCGGGCACCACGCGATGCGGCCTGGTCGTCCTTGCGCCGCTTGCGTGCCCGGGGCACGGGACCCCGGGCGGTCGGCGGCGGCGCCGCGCGACGCCGGCCGGGAAGCGGCGGCAACGGTGCCCACACTAGTCGGACCCATCGGGCCGGCGGACGGGCATGCAGAGCCCGGGCCGCATCCGGTTCCGCGCGGGCGAACGAGGCAAGCATGCCGACCGCCGCGAGGGTGACCACCAGGGCGCTACCGCCGTCGGAGATGAAGGGCAGTGGTACGCCGGTCAGCGGCAGCAGCCCGATCACCCCGCCGATGTTGATGAACGCCTGACCGACGAGCCAGGCGGTGGCGCCGGCCGCCGCCAGTCGGCGGAACGGGTCGTCGAGCCGGCGGGCGATACGCAGGCCGGTGTAGCCGAGCACCGCGAACAGGGTGACGATCACGGCACAGCCGACCACGCCCAGTTCCTCGGCGATCACCGCGAAGATGAAGTCGTTCTCCGCAGCCGGCAACCAGGCCCACTTGGTCCGCCCCTGACCCAAGCCGGTACCGAACCAGCCACCGTTGACGATGGCGTAACGGGCCTGGACCATCTGGTAGCAGAGCGTGTCCTTGCAGGCGTCGAGCGGCGGTGGGTCGATGAAGACGGTGAGCCTGGCCAGGCGGTAGTTCTCCTCGCCGCGTACACCGGAACCGGCACCGAGGGAGGCCACCGCGACCAGCAGACCGATGCCGAGCAGCCCGATCGCGCTGAGCGCGGCGAAGACCCGCAGCCGGACCCCGGCCGCCCAGAGCAACCCCACGACCAGGGCCAGCAGGCAGAGCATGCTGCCCAGGTCGTTGTAGCCGACCAGGACGAAGAGCAGCCCCACGACCGGGAACAGTGGGGTGGCCAACTCCCGCCACCAGCCCAGCGCCGCGCCTTTGCGGGCCAGCACGTGCGCGCCCCAGAGCACCAGCGCGAACTTCGCCAACTCGGAGGGCTGCAAGCTGACTCCGCCGATGTACAACCAGAGCAGGTCGGCCTCCAGCGGGCCGATCTTCGCGTCGCCATTCGTCAGGCGTCCGTACGCCCCGAGCAGGTTCAGCAGCACCAGCAGCCCCACCGCGACCGCCAGGATCGGGCGTCCCAGGGCCCGGTAGGTGCTCCCCGGCAGACGCTGGCAGGCCCAGAAGGCGACGACGCCGACAACCGCGAAGATCGCCTGCTTGGTCAGCGACGCCGAGGCGTTCCCGCCCTCGGCGTAATCCCGCACACTTGTTGCCGAGAAGACCATCGTCAGCCCGATCAACAGCAGCAGTCCGGCGCTGGCCAGCAGCAGGTGGTAGGAGGCGAGCGGCCGGGACAGCAGGCCCCGCAGCGCGGCTAACGACCCCACCGCGTCGAGCCCCCGCCACGTGGACTCGGCGTCGGCGGGCGCCGCAGGGCCACCGGCCGGGGCCCGACCCACTGTCACGTCACTTCCTCGCGCCTGCCCCACAGGGTCATCATCTCCGCTGCCGGCACCCGACCGGGGCGGTACGCCCCGGTCGGCGTGTCGCACTTGCGTCGACCACCCTTCGCTGCGCCACCGACACCCCCGGGTCACGGCGGTCAGGACGTCCGGGTCGGTCAGGTGCTGTCCGAGCCGGCGCCTGACCCGCCCGCGGCGGGCGGATCAGCCCATGTTGGCCAGGAAGTCGCTGTAGAACAGGCCGAGGGCGATGGCGACGCCGATGCCGGCGATGATCCAGAAGCGGACCACGATGTTGACCTCGCTCCAGCCGGCCAACTCGAAGTGGTGCTGCAACGGCGACATCCGGAACACCCGCTTGCCGGTGGTCTTGAAGGAGATGATCTGGATCACCACCGACATCGTGATGATCACGAACAGGCCACCGATGATCAGCAGGAGCAGGATGGTACGGGTCGACATCGCCATACCGGCGATCAACCCGCCCAGCCCGAGCGCTCCCGTGTCGCCCATGAAGATCCGGGCCGGTGAGGTGTTCCACCACAGGAAGCCGACGCAGGCCCCGGCCGCCGCCCCGGCGATCAACGCGATCTCCAGAGGATCACGAACGGTGTAGCAGTAGTTGTCCGGGTTGGCGGTGTACGCCGGGTCGGCACACCAGTGGCGGTACTGCCAAAAGGCGATCACCGCGTACGCGCCGAGCACCATCACCGAGGCACCGGTGGCCAGCCCGTCGAGACCGTCGGTGAGGTTGACGCCGTTCGTCGCCGCCATCACCACGAAGATGAAGATGACCACCGCGCCGATCTTGGTGACGTCCAACGCCGGGATGTCCCGGATGAAGCTGAGCGTGGTGCTGCCGACCGTCTCGGTGTTGGTCACCACCCCGCCGGCATCGGTCATGGTCGACGGGAACCAGAGCGCGATCACCCCGAACACCGCACCGACCAGGATCTGCCCGAGCAGCTTGCCCCGGGCGCTCAGGCCACCGCTGTGCCGCTTGCGTACCTTCAAGAAATCGTCGATGAAGCCGACCGCACCGCAGAACACCATCAGCCCCAACAGCACCAGCGCCGTGATGGTCGGCTCGACCTGGGCGATCTGCGCATCTGGCAGCGTGGTCAGGGCGAGGTGACCGGCCACGTACGCGATGACGGTGGCCAGGATGAACACCACGCCGCCCATCGTCGGCGTGCCCTTCTTGCCCTGGTGCATCTGTGGGCCCTCGGCCCGGATGGGCTGACCAGCCTTCAGCCGGGTGAAGACCCGGATCGCGATCGGGGTACAAAACAGCGAAACGAGGAAGGCCACCCCGATGGCCACGATTACCGCCCTCACGCGGCGCCCCCTCCGGCCGACGCCGACGTACCCGTGCCGTTCCCGACGGCGTCGACGCGCAGCGCGTCGGCCACCTCCCAGGTCCGGTACCGGGAGCCCTTCACCAGGACGACGTCGCCCGGCCGTAGCTCGCTGCGCAGCACCTCGACGGCCGCCGCCTGATCGGTGAGCAGCACCGACTCTCCTCCCCAGTCACCTACCGATGTCGCCCCGTGGTGGATCGGCGCCGCCGCCTCGCCGACCACGAGCAGCCGGTCCACGCCCAGGTCGGCGGCGAGCCGACCAATCTCGGCGTGTCCCTGCTCCTCGAACTCCCCCAGCTCGGCCATGTAGCCGAGCACCGCGACGGTACGCCGTCCCGCACCGATGCCGCCCAGCGCCCGTAGCGCCACCGCCATCGACGCCGGATTGGCGTTGTACGAGTCGTCGATCACGGTCACCCCGTCGGTCCGTTCGAAGACGTCCATCCGACGGGTCGAGACCAACCCGAGCGCACCCAACGCCACGGCCAGTTCGGCCAGCGGCATTCCCAACTCCCGGGCCACCGCAGCCGCGGCCAGACTGTTCCCCACCTGGTGCCGACCGGTGAGCCCGAGCCGCACCGGCGCGCTGCCCTCCGGCGTGACGAGGGTGTACGCGGGCCGCCCCCGCTCGTCGAGCGTCACGTCCACGGCCCGTACGTCGGCCTGCGCCGACTCACCGAAGCGGATCACCCGGGCCACCGTTCGGGCGGCCATGGCGTCCACCAACGGGTCATCGGCGTTGAGCACCGCCAGTCCGTCGGCCGGCAGCGCCTCGACCAGCTCACCCTTGGCCAGTGCGATGTTCGCCTGCGACCCGAACTCGCCGATGTGCGACACCCCGACGTTGAGCACCACGGAGATGCGTGGCGGCGCCACCTCGCAGAGATACCGCACGTGACCGATGCCCCGCGCGCCCTTCTCCAGCACCAGGTAGCGGGTGGTCGGTCCGGCCTGCAACGCCGTGTACGGGTGCCCGAGCTCGTTGTTGAACGACCCGGGCGGTGCCACCGTCTCACCGAGCCTGGCGGTCAGCTGGGCGATCAGATCCTTGGTGGTCGTCTTGCCGGAGGAGCCGGTCAACCCGATCACGGTGAGCCCGGACAACCGGTCCACCACCGCACGGGCCAGCCGACCCATCGCGGTCAGCGCGTCGGCGACGACGACCATCGGCACCCCGGGCACCTCCCGGGTACCCATGACCGCCACCGCACCGGACGACACCGCCGCGGCGGCGAAGTCGTGGCCGTCCACCTGCTCGCCGTCGAAGGCGACGAAGAGCCCGCCGGGGGTGACCTTGCGTGAGTCGAACTCCACGCTGCCGGTGACCTGCCCGGCGGGGTCGGCGGCGACCAGTCGACCGTCGACCGCCGAGGCAACCCCGGCCAGACTGAGCGTGATCACTGGCCCTCCAGATTTCCGAAGCGGCCCCGCAGCGCCTCGACGAGCTCGGTCCGGTCGTCGAACGGGTGAACCGCACCGGCGATCTCCTGGCCCCGCTCGTGCCCCTTGCCGAGCAGAGCCACGACGTCACCGGGAGTTGCCAGCCGCACCGCCTCGCCGATCGCCGCGCGGCGACCACCGATCTCGATGACCTGCGCCGGTGCGCCGTCACGGCGGGCACCGGCAAGCACCTCGGCCCGGATCGCCGCCGGATCCTCGCTGCGGGGGTTGTCGTCGGTCACCACCACCACGTCGGCGCCGGCAGCGGCAGCGGCACCCATCGCCGGCCGCTTGCCCCGGTCCCGATCGCCGCCAGCCCCGATGACACAGATCAGCCGGCCGGTGCTGAGTTCCCGCAGCGCCGCCAGCGCGGCCACCACGGCGTCGGTCTTGTGCGCGTAGTCGACCACCCCGCGTACCCCACCGGCCACACCGACCGACTCCAGCCGACCGGGCACACCGCCACAGGCGGCCACTCCCTCGGCAGCGGTCGCCGGGTCGACCCCGGCAGCGACCAGGCTGGCGATGGCCAGCAGGGCGTTCGACACGTTGTGCCGGCCAGGCAGTGCCACCCGGGCGGCCAGCACCGACCCGGCCGGCCCGTGAGCGGTGAACCGTTGCGCGTACCCCTCGCCGGTCGTCTCGTCCGCCCACCAGGTGGCAGCCGGGTCCCCGGCCGCGGAGAAACCGACCGTCGCGGGCGTGAACAGCGACTTCAACGCCGGATCGTCCTGGTTGAGCACCTCGACGGCGCACCGGCCGTCGAACAGGCGGGCCTTCGCGGCGAAGTAGTCCTCGGCGTCGGCGTGGAAGTCCAGGTGGTCGGAGCCGAAATTGGTCCAGCCGCCGACGGTGAACCGCACCCCACCGACCCGGCCCATCGCCAGGGCATGGCTGGAAACCTCCATGACCACCGCTGTCACGCCACGCTCCCGGGCAGCGGCCAGCATGGCGTGCAGGTCGGTCGCTTCCGGAGTGGTCCGGACGCTGTCGATCACCAGGTCGCCCAGGCGGGTCTCCACGGTGCCGATGAGGCCGGTGACGTGGCCGGCGGCACGCAACCCCGACTCGACCAGGTACGCGGTGGACGTCTTGCCTGCGGTGCCGGTCACCCCGATCACGGTCAGCCCCGCCGTCGGGTCACCGTAGACGGCCGAGGCGAGCGTGCCGAGCACCGTACGGGGGTCGGCGACGACCAGGGGCGGTAACCCGCTGTCGGCGGCCAGCTCGGCACCGACCGGATCGGTGAGCATCGCGACGGCCCCGGCACTCGCCGCCGCACCGGCGAACTCCGCACCGTGCCGTCGGGCCCCCGGCAGGGCCGCGTACAGGTCGCCGGGTCGGACCTCGCCGCTGGCGTGGGTCACCCCGGTCACCATCGGGTCGGCACTGGTAGGGGACGCCACGGCGAGCCGGGCGGCCAGGTCACCGAGCCGGAATCCGGTCACGGTACGGGGACGAGGATTGCCGCGCACGGCGTCAGACCCTACCCGGTCGCTCGGTCCGGGCCGCACGGCGCGCCTGAATCTCCGTCCCATCGAGTAGAACCGCAGGTGGCGACTACGGGAAGGCGGTGAACGTCGGTGCCGGTTGCGTCGACGGCGGTACCCGGAAGTGACGCAGAGTGAACGTCATCATGTCGCGGAAGGCCGGTGCCGAGATCTGACCGCCACCACCGCTCGGGCTGTGCACGAAAACCGCGATGACGTAGCGGGGGTTCTCCGCCGGTGCCATCCCGATGAACGAGGCGACCTCACCGGGCTGCTTCTTGCCGTCCACCAACCGCCATCCGGTTCCGGTCTTGCCGGCGATCCGGTAGCCCGGGACGGCAGCGGCCAGGCCGGTGGCGTCCTCCACCGTGGTCACCGCCTCCATGATCGTACGCAGGGCCGCGGCGTTGTCCGGGCTGAGCACCTGCCGGGTCTCCGGCGCGGGCGCGGGAGTCCGTTTCCCGTCCGGGGCGATGGTCTCCTTCAGCAGGTGCGGCTGGATGTAGGTGCCGTCGTTGGCGATGGCGCCGTAGGCGGCGGCCATCTGCAACGGGGTGGCGTCCACACTGTGCCCGATCGGCACCGACCCGTACGACGATCCGCTCCACTCCTGCACCGGCAGCAGCCGGCCGCTCGCCTCGCCGGGCATCCCGACCTCGGTCGGTTTTCCCAGCCCGAAGCGCCGCTGGTAGTCGAGCAGGCGATCCGGGCCGAGATCGTCGGCGATCTGGATCGTGCCGACGTTGGAGGAGTAGGCCATCATCCCGGCCACGCTCATCCGCCGCCCGTCGGCCTGGTAGGTGTCCCGGAACCAGGTGTCGCCCTTACGGATGGCGTTGGCGACCGGGAACGACGTCTCCTGGGTGATCACACCCTCCTGCAATGCGGCCCCGAAGGTGATCGGCTTGTGCACCGAGCCCGGGTCGACGACGAAGCTGGTGGCCGCGTCCTCCCGATCGGTCGGTTCGCTCGGGAACGGCTTCGCCGCGTTGTAGGTGGGGTGGCTGGCCTGCGCGAGCACCTCGCCGGTGTGCGCGTCGAGCACCACGGCGGCGCCGGTGCTCCCCTGCACCTGTTGCATACGCTCGCTGAGGATGCGCTGCACCGTGTACTGCAGGTCCCGGTCGATGGTGAGCACCACCGAGCTACCCGGCTTGGCTTTCGTGGTGCTGCTGTAGCCGCCGGGGATGGGGGCCGCCAGATCGCCGAGGCCGACCTCGAAGACCGCCTGGCCGTCCTCGCCGTGCAGCACGTCGTCGAAGCGCGCCTCCAGCCCCTCCAACCCGACCATGTCCGGGCTGGTGAAGCCGATCAGGTTCGCGGCGAGATCCCCACCGGGCACCTCGCGTCGCTCGTCGCGGTGCGTAGCGATTCCGAGCAGCTTCAGCGCCATGATCTCCTTGGCCCGGTCGATGTCCACCCCCCGGGCCAGGTACTCGAACTGCGAGTCGACGCCGTCCTTGCGCTTACGGGGTTTCATCTTCTCGGCCAGCTCCGAGGCCGGGATGCCGAGCAGCGGGGAGAGCGCCGCCGCGGTCGCCACGATGTCCCCGACCCGGGTCGGGTCGGCGTAGACGTACCGGGCCTCGACGCTGTGGGCCAGAGCCGCCTCGCCGGAGCGATCGTAGATGGCGCCACGCGGCGCGGGCAGCTGCACCGTCGTCGTGCGGTCGGCGATTCCACCGTCGGCGTACGCCGGGGTGTCGACTGTCTGGAGTACGACGAGCCGCACCCCGACGGCGACGAAGAGGGCCAGCGTCAACGCGGTGCCCAGGCGCAGCCGGCGCCCCGGGTCAGCCAGTCGGGGCGGCTGCGGCCTCTTGCGCGACGGGCGCCGTTCGGGCGTACGGTCCCCACGACGCGGTTGCGCGCCGGTCACCCGCCGCCGGGGGACGCCCGGAGGCTCGTCGCGCGGGCTGCGGTCGGTGACGGTCCGGGTCACCGTGGCACGTGCGACACCGCTGTCGCGACGGGCCGCTCGCTCGGACGACCGGCCAGCGGTGCCACGGCCACCGTCGAGGACCTGTAGCGCCGGCCGGAACGGATCCTGCGACCGGTTGCTGCGGGGGGTACGGCGCTGCTCCGCGCGTCCGGTGCCGGACGGCGCACCGCCCTCTCGGACGGAGCGGCCCCGGGGGGTGTAGGCGCGGGCGTCGGAGATGCCGCCGAGGCTCGGCGGCATCTCCCGCTCACCGGCTGGGTGGGGCTGGCTGGCCCGCGGTCGGCCAGCCCGCGACGAACCGCGCCGGGAGCCTTCGGCGTCCCGGCGCGGTTGCTCAGACCTCGGTGGCACGGCCTACCCCTGTCCGCCCTGCTGGCTGGTGATGGAGACCTGGCCGTCGGCCGGCTGCGGCACCCCGATCATCTTGCCGTCCGGCAGCCGGATGTACGCCAGCTCACCCGACTCGACCAGCCCCAGCTTGCGGGCCTGGGCAGCGAGGTTACCCGGCGACTCGGACTCGGCGATCTGCTTCTTCAGCTGCTGCTGCTCCACGTCGAGCTTGGCCTGTTGCTGCTGCAACTCGTCCAGCCGGAACGCGTTCTCGTTGATCTTCGTGTTGACCGCCAGGATTCCCAGCACCCCGCCGACGACGAGCACCACCACCAACGCCGCGAACGGCGCCCGCGGTACCCGCACCGGCGGCGGCGGGGCGACCCGTAGCCGTGGTGCCTCCGGATGCTCGGGCGCGACGGTCGCCTGCTCCACCGCACGCAGCGCCGCGCTGCCCTGGGTCGGGAACTCGCGCGCCCCCCGGGCGCGAGTTTCCGCCGGCCGGTTCGGCCGGTCCGTCCGCCGGGCGCCGTCGCCCGTCCCCCGGGTCCGCTCCGCCACGATCCGGCCCCCCGACCGCGGTGCGCGCTGCCCGACGCCGGTGGTGTCCCGACGCTTGTCTACGTTCATGTCCCCTCCCCCTCTTCGTCCGTGGTGCCTCCCGGCACCCGCCGCGGTTCCGGATCGGAGGCCGTGGTCGACCCCGTCCCCGGTTGGTGCGTCGCCTTCACCCGGCGGCGATACCGTTCGCGGTCGGTACGCCCCCGCTGCCGGGCCTGTGGGTCGATCCGCTCCGCTGCCCGCAGCCGCACCGAAGCGGCTCGCGGGTTCGCGGTGACCTCCCCCTCCCCGGGTAGTTCCGCGCCCCGGCTGAGTAGCCGGAACGTCGGCTCCGACCCGGGCAGCTCGACCGGAAGGTCGATCGGCCCAGTGCTACGGACCCGGTCAGCGAGCGCCTGTTTGGTGAGCCGGTCCTCCAGCGAGTGGTAGGACAGGACCACCAGGCGCCCACCGACAGCGAGCCGGTCCAGAGCGGCCGGTAACGCTGTCTCCAGCGCTGCCAGTTCTCTGTTTACCTCGATCCGTAAAGCCTGAAACGTTCTCTTTGCCGGGTGTCCCCCGGTTCGCCGGGCCGGTGCCGGAATCGACTCCCGGACCAACTCGGCCAGCCGCGCCGACGAGGTGATCCGGCCACGATCCCGCTCCCGGATGATCGCCGAGGCGATCCGCCCGGCGAACTTCTCCTCGCCGTAGACCCGCAGCACCCGGGCCAGATCCGGATGCGGGTAGGTGTTGACCACCTCCTCGGCGGTCACCCCCCAGGTCTGATCCATTCGCATGTCCAACGGCGCGTCCTGCGCGTAGGCGAACCCGCGGTCGGGCGCGTCGAGCTGCAACGAGGAGACACCGAGATCGAACAGGACACCGTCCACTGACGGACAGCCCAGCCGATCGAGTACCTCGGGCAGTTCGTCGTAGACGGCGTGCTCCAGATGAACGCGGTCGGCGAACCGGGCCAGCCGGACCCTGGCGTGGGCCAGCGCCTCGGTATCCCGGTCCAGGCCCACAAGTACCGTCTCCGGATGGGCCTGCAACACTGCCTCGGCGTGGCCGGCAAGGCCCAACGTCGCGTCGACGTGCACGGTGCGCTCACCTCGGCCCAGCGCGGGAGCCAACAGCTCGAGACACCGCTCGAGCAGCACCGGCACGTGCGTGCCGCGTAGCTCCCCCATCTCGACCCCCACTGTCCTGACCGGTTGTGTACATGCGCCCTGTTCGTCGGACGACGCCGTGCCGTCGTACCGCCAGATCCCCATCCGCTCTCCGCCCGCCCGTCGGGCACAGCCCGGGGGTCGGATCGCGCGCCTGGCACCGGGGAAGGGATGCCAGGAACTCGAAAGCGGCTGGAGATCTCGCAGTACGCCGGGCGTCGCCACGCCCTACAGACCGCCGGGCAGCACCCCTTCCTCGATGTCGGCGAAGTCGTCTTCGCTCTCGGCGAGGTAGGTCTCCCAGGCGACCCTGTCCCAGATCTCCACCCGGGTGCTCGCACCGATGACCACCAGATCCCGGTCGAGCCCCGCGTAGGTGCGCAGGTGCGCCGGGATGGTCACCCGGCCCTGCTTGTCCGGCACCTCGTCGTGCGCGCTGGCGAAGAACACCCGGCTGTAGGCCCGGGCCGCCTTGTGCGTCATCGGCTGCGCGCGCAACTGCTCCGCGATCAGCTGAAACTCGGGCGTCGGGAAGACATACAGACAGCGCTCCTGCCCTTTGGTGATCACGACACCCCCCGCCAGCTCATCCCGGAACTTCGCCGGAAGGATCAACCGGCCTTTGTCGTCCAGACGCGGAGTGTGGGTGCCGAGAAACATCGGCCCAACCCCCTCGCCCTTGAGCAGCGTTCGCGCGCCGCCGACCCCCCGGGCCGGTGAGCCCCTCCCGGCCCCACCAATGCGCCCCACTCTACTCCACTTCCCTCCACCCGCAACCAGATTTGATCGCGTGGCGCGGGCGTGGCGCGCCACGAAACCGCACGTCAAGCAGGGTGGAGCGGAGTGGAGGGCTGCGCGGGCCCCGGGCCGCGTCCGCTTTCCGACATAGATCGACTCCGTCCGGCCCCGCGTCGACCGCGTGGACGCCGGCAGAGCCGACCCGGACGGAACCCTGTCGGTGGCGATCTCGCGGGTCCACTGGTCCGGTAACCTCGCTCGGGTGACGGACGCGAAGATGCCCCTGCGGGCGAAGGTGGCCAGCTCCGTGTCACGGACCGCCGCGGCGTTGTCCCGGGCGGCGGGCCGGGGCGACGGCTCGGTGATCGGTGGCTGGCTCGGCCTGAAGATCGACCCGGAACTGCTCGCCCACCTCGCCGCCGGCCGGGCCATCGCGCTGGTCTCCGGAACCAACGGCAAGACCACCACCACCCGGCTCGCGGCCGCGGCCGTCGGAGTGCTCGGCCGGGTCGCCACCAACTCGTTCGGCGCCAACATGCCCACCGGGCACACCTCCGCGTTGGCCAAGGCCGGCAGCACCCCGTACGCGGTGCTGGAGGTCGACGAGCACTATCTCGCCCAGGTGATCGAGGCGACCGACCCGCACGTCGTGGCGCTGCTGAACCTCTCCCGTGACCAGTTGGACCGGGCCAAGGAGGTCGCCATGATGGCGCAGCTCTGGCGCTCGGCACTGGCCCGGCACCCGGACGTCCGTGTCGTCGCCAACGCCGACGATCCGATGGTGGTCTGGGCCGCCACCCCACCGGCCACCCACGACCAGCGAATCACCCCGCCGCACGTCACCTGGTTCTCCGCCGGGCAACGATGGCACGACGACTCCTGGGTCTGCCCCGAGTGCGGCTCCACCATCCAACGCTCCGGCGAGCAGTGGTGGTGCACCGGCTGTCCGCTACGCCGACCCGAACCACAGTGGACCGTGGACGACGAAGGCGTCGTCGACCCGACCGGCGCGTGGTACAAGGTCAAACTCCAACTCCCCGGCAAGGTCAACGTCGGCAACGCGGCGACGGCACTCGCGGTCGCCGCCGAGTTCGGTGTCCGCCCCTTCGACGCGGTCCCCCGCCTCGGCGACGTGACCTCCGTGGCCGGGCGCTACGCCCAGGTCGTCCGGGAGGGCCGCACCGTGCGACTGCTGCTGGCCAAGAACCCGGCCAGTTGGCTGGAGGCGTTCGACATGGCCGACGAGGCGCCGACGCTGCTGTCCATCAACGCCCGGGACCCCGACGGGCTCGACACCTCGTGGCTCTTCGACGTCGACTTCGCCCCGCTGCGCGGACGTCTGGTGCTCATCACCGGCGACCGGGCGTACGACCTGGCAGTGCGGCTGGAGGTCAACGACGTGCCCTTCCAGTACGTGCGCACCTTCGACGACGCCGTCCGGGCGGTACCGCCGGGTCGGCTGGAGGTCATCGCGAACTACACCGCGTTCCAGGACATCCGAGCGGAGTTGGACCGTGTCAACTGAGAACCTGCGCATCGTCTGGATCTACCCGGACCTGCTGTCCACCTACGGCGACCGGGGCAACGCCCTGATCCTGGCCCGGCGGGCCAGGCAGCGCGGATTCCCGGTCGAGGTGCTGGAGGTCCGCTCCGACCAGCCGTTGCCCACCACGGCCGACATCTACCTTATCGGTGGCGGTGAGGACGGGCCACAGGCGCTCGGCGCGCAACGGCTGCTCGCCGACGGCGGCCTGCACCGGGCCGTCGCCCAGGGTTCGGTGGTCTTCGGTGTCTGCGCCGGCTACCAGTTGCTCGGCACGTCCTTCTTCGCCAAAGGCACCCAGTACCAGGGCCTCGAACTGCTCGATCTCTCCTCGGACCGGGGCCCCAGCCGGGCAGTGGGAGAGCTGGCCGGTGAGATCGACGCCCGCCTCGGCCTACCACCGCTCACCGGATTCGAGAACCACGGCGGGCGCACCCGCCTCGGCCCCGACGTCTCCCCGCTGGCCCGGGTGACCACCGGGGTCGGCAACGACGGGACCACCGAGGGCGCCTGGCGGGGCAACCTGCTCGGCACGTACTCGCACGGCCCGGCCCTGGCCCGCAACCCGGCCCTGGCCGACCTGCTGCTGCGCTGGGCGACCGGCGCCCAGCAGTTGCCCCCGTTGGACGACACCTGGGCCGACCGGCTGCGGGCCGAACGTCGGACCGCGGTGGCCACCGTCCGGGTATGATCCGGGCGCTGCGCAGCCTCCTGAGGGTGCGCCGGCCAGGTGACCCCGCAGCCGGCCCGCCGCAGCCCGACACCACCCCGGCCACCGCACGGCGCCGGCTGTTGCTCGCCGCGACGCCATCGGTCACCCGGTTCGTACTGCTGCTGCTCATGCTCGCCGCGTTCGGGCTGACGCTGCTGATGGTGCCGCACCCCGAACCGACAGCGCTGCCGGACCTGGCCGACCGGATGGGTCGGCTCGCCCCGGTGGCAGGTGTCGTCGGCGGCGCGCTGCTACTGGTGGCGCTGGTCCCCCGTACCTTCATCACACTCGCCGCCGGAGCAATCTTCGGAGCCCTGGAAGGGGCCGCGTACGCGCTCGGCGCCGCGCTGCTGGCAGCGGCGATCGGATTCGCCGTGGGTCGGGTACTGGGCCGGGAGTTCGTCGCCGAACGTGTCCGAGGTCGGCTGGCCCGCCTCGACCGCTGGTTCACCCGGCAGAGCGTCCTCGGCGTGGTCACCGTACGGTTGCTGCCGATCTCCGGTTTCGGCCTGGTCAGCTACGGATACGGCACCACCGGTGCGCGGGTGCTGCCGTTCCTCGTCGGTAGCGTGATCGCCTCCGCGCCGACCGCGTTCGGCTACGCGGCCGTCGGCGCGGCCGTGACCGGCCCTGACGAGTTCAACTGGTTCGCCGCCGCCCCGGCGTCGCTGGGCTTCATCGCCGGCGCCGTACTGCTCGCCCGCTGGTGGCGCGCCGAACGCCGCTCCCACCGCTGACCCCCGCCGTCCCCCCGATCAGCGACACACACCACGTCACCCGTCCACACCGGTCGCGTCGATGACGACGGCAACGGTCGATCCCACAACTGCCACCAACCTCATGATCGACGCGACGGGCGTGGATCGGGGTTACAGGACGACGGAGACCATGCGGGCGGGTACGACGATGACCTTGCGCGGTTCCCTGCCGGCCAGCACACCGACCACGGCGTTCAACGCGGCGGACCGCACGGCCTCCTCGGCTGCGTCGGCGGGCACCTCGATACGACCTCGGACCTTGCCGTTGACCTGCACCGGATACGTGACCGTCTCGGCGACCAGCAGGGCCGGGTCGGCGACCGGGAAGTCCGCGTACGTCAACGAGGTCGGGTGCCCCAGCCGCTGCCACAGTTCCTCGGCGATGTGCGGGGCGAACGGCGCGACCATCAGCACCAGCGGCTCGGCCACCTCGCGGGGGGTGGCCGACAACCGGGTCACCCCGTTGGTCAGCTCGATCAGCTTGGCGATCGCGGTGTTGAACCGGATCTGCTCCATGTCGCCCCGGACCCCGTCGATGACCTTGTGCAGCAGCCGTCGGGTCTGCTCGTCGGCCGGATCGTCGGTGACCCGGGACTCGCCGGTCCGCTCGTCGACGACGGCCCGCCAGACCCGTTGCAGGAACCGGTACGAGCCGACCACCGCCCGGGTCTCCCACGGACGGGAAACCTCCAACGGGCCCATCGACATCTCGTACACCCGGAACGTGTCGGCGCCGTAGGCGGCACACATCTCGTCCGGGGTGACCACGTTCTTCAGGGACTTGCCCATCTTGCCGTACTCGCGGTTGACCTGGACGTCGCCCAGGAACCAACCACCGTCGCGCTCGGCGACCTCTTCCGCCGGCACGTACGCGCCCCGGGCGTCGGTGTACGCGTACGCCTGGATGTAGCCCTGGTTGAACAGCCTGCGGAACGGTTCGAACGACGACACGTGACCCAGGTCGTACAACACCTTGTGCCAGAACCGGGCGTACAGCAGGTGCAGCACGGCGTGTTCGGCGCCGCCCACGTACAGGTCGACCCCGCCGCAGTCGCCCTCGCCACGCGGACCCATCCAGTACCGCTCGTTGTCGGCGTCGACGAACCGGGCCCCGTTGGTCGGATCCAGGTAGCGCATCTCGTACCAGCAGGAGCCGGCCCACTGCGGCATCACGTTCGTCTCCCGGGTGTAGCGCTTCGGCCCGTCACCCAAGTCCAGCTCGACCTCGACCCAGTCGCGGCGACGCGACAACGGCGTCTCGGGGTCGCTGTCGGCGTCCTGCGGGTCGAAGGTACGCGGGGAGAAGTCGTCCACCTCGGGCAACTCGACCGGCAACATCTCCTCCGGCAGGGCGATGGCGGCACCGTCGGCGTCGTAGACGATCGGGAACGGCTCACCCCAGTAGCGCTGCCGGCTGAACAGCCAGTCCCGCAGCCGGTAGGTCACCGCGCCCTGACCGTTGCCGGTCTCCTCCAGCCAGGCGATGATCCGGGCCTTGGCCTCGGCCACCGAAAGACCGTCCAGGTCCAGGCCACGCTCGGGCGCGGCGCTGTTCACCGCCGGGCCGTCCCCGGTGTACGCCCTGCCGTCGAAGCCCTCCGGTGGCTGCACGGTACGCACGATCGGCAGCTCGAAGACCTCGGCGAACTCCCAGTCCCGCTCGTCCTGGGCAGGCACTGCCATGATCGCGCCGGTGCCGTAGCCGGCCAGCACGTAGTCGGCGATGAAGATCGGAATCTGCCCGCCGGTGACCGGGTTGGTGGCATATGCGCCGGTGAAGACGCCGGTCTTCTCCTTCGTCTCGGCCTGCCGCTCCACGTCGGTCTTGGCCGCCGCCGCCTTGCGGTACGCCTCGACTGCCTCCCGGGGCCCCGCGTGCCCGCCGGTCCACGCCTGCCGGGTGCCCGCCGGCCAGGCCGACGGCACCAAGGTGTCGACCAGTTCGTGCTCCGGGGCCAGCACCATGTAGGTGGCGCCGAAGACGGTGTCGGGACGGGTGGTGAACACCCGGATCGCGGCGACCGGGGTCGGGAAGTCGACGTGGGCGCCGTGCGACCGGCCGATCCAGTTGCGCTGCATCAGCTTGATCGGTTCCGGCCAGTCCAGCTTGTCCAGGTCGTCCAGTAGCCGGTCGCCGTACGCGGTGATCCGCATCATCCACTGCTTCAGGTTGCGCTTGAAGACCGGGAAGTTGCCCCGCTCGGAGCGACCGTCGGCGGTGACCTCCTCGTTGGCCAGCACCGTGCCCAGCCCCGGGCACCAGTTCACCGGCGCCTGCGACACGTACGCCAGGCGGTGGTCGTCGACGACGGCACGTCGCTCCGCGGCGGACAGCCCGCTCCATGGCCGACCGTCCGGGGTCGGTCGCGAGCCTTCGGCGAACTCCGCGATCAGCTCACTGACCGGCCGGGCCCGGCCGGCCTCCCGGTC
The DNA here is from genome assembly GCF_012726175.1 of Micromonospora sp. HNM0581. Taxonomy (GTDB): domain Bacteria; phylum Actinomycetota; class Actinomycetes; order Mycobacteriales; family Micromonosporaceae; genus Micromonospora. The sequence continues at coordinate 149,668 of NZ_JAASAD010000002.1, read as the reverse complement.
GTACCAGGAATCGAAGATCTGCAGGAAGATCCACTGGGTCCAGCGGTAGAAGTCGGTGTCGATGGTGGCCACCGAACGCCGCTGGTCGTGCGCCAGCCCCAGCCGGCGCAACTGCGCCCGGTACCGGTCGATGTTGGCCACGGTGGTGGTCCGGGGGTGGGTGCCGGTCTGCACCGCGTACTGCTCGGCGGGCAGGCCGAACGCGTCGAACCCCATCGCGTGCAGCACGTTACGGCCGGCCATCCGCTGGTACCGGGCGAAGCAGTCGGTGCCGATGTAGCCCAGTGGATGCCCGACGTGCAGCCCCGCCCCGGACGGGTACGGGAACATGTCCAGCACGAACAGTTTCTCCGCACCGGAGCGCGGATGAGCCGGATCGGCCAGCGGACCGGACGGGTTCGGCGCGTGGAAGGCGCCCTCCCGCTCCCACCGGTCCTGCCAGCGGCGTTCGATCTGGTCGGCCAGTGCAGCGGTGTACCGGAACGGTGGGACGTCTACCTCGGTCATGGCCTTCTCCTCGCGTCGCTCGGCGGAGTCCGTCGGAGTGCTGGCTGGTCTCGGGTCCGCCTCGACGGCTCCTCACGGGCCGGCGGCGGGCACGAAAAAGCCCCTCACACAGGAGGGGCCGCCGTGCTGTCACGCGTCAACGCATCAGCACGGCCCGGTAAGAAGCAGGAAAACTCCGGCCATGCCGGCAGTGTACCGCGCCGGCATGGCCGACCGCCGTCCAGTACCCCTCACAACGGGTCACGGGACCGCCCATCGCCGTCCTCGCCGACCCGGCCGCCGAGTTCGTCGTAGCGGGTCACCGGCGCCAGCGGCGCTCCGGACCGGTAGGCGGCCCGCGCCAGGGTGTAGCCGCCGACGGGTGCCGTGAACAGTTGCAGCCCGACGGCAGCGAGCACCACCACGGCGGTCCGCCAACTGGGGATCAGCAGCAGCACGCCGAGCAGGACGCAGCTCACCCCCAGGCTGGCCGCCTTGGCCACCGAGTTCATCCGGTGGTAGACGTCCGGCAGGCGGATCAGGCCGACCGCGCTGATCGCGATGAGCACGGTACCGATCAGCAGCAGCGTCGACGCCGCCCCGGTCCGGATCACCGCTGCCTCCGGTGCACCAGCCGGGCCATCGCCACCGTCGCCAGGAAACTCACGAGAGTTCCGGTGAGGACCAGATCGAGCAGGTCCGGGGCGTGCAGCCGGGCGGCGAGCACCGCCAGGGCCGCCAGGAACACGAAGAACCCGAGATCCAACGCCGCCGCCCGGTCGGCGTCGGTCGGACCGACGACCAGCCGGCCGATCACCACCGCCATCGAACCGGCGAGGACCACGAGCACCGCGTCGAGCAGGATCATCACTGCAACGCCACCTCCGAACGGCCAGCGTCCGGGCCGTCCGGACTGGCTGCCGGGCGCAGCGCCGCCAGCAACCGCCACTCAAGTTCGGCCACCGTCCGCCGGAACGCCACCGGTTCCGCCGCGTACATTCCGTGCACCCACAGTGCGGCGGTCGGCTCCCGCCGAACACTCAACGTCAGCGTGCCGGGGGTCAGGCTCACCGCCAGCGCCACCGCCGCCACCTCGGTGTCGGTGGTCGCCCGCAGCGGCACCCGCACCACCGCGGGCGCCAGCCCGCAACCCGGCGTCAGAATCTCCCACGCCACGGCGAGGTTCGCCTGGACCAACCGGAGCGCGAAGTAGCCGGCGAAGCGCAGGACCCGGCCGGCCCGTACCGCCACACGGCGGGGGACCGTCATCGCGTCGCCGCTCATCGACCGGTCACCGCCCGTACGTAACCTGCCGGATCACGCAGCCCAGCTGCCGCCGTGTCGGCGACCGCCAGCAACGGTGCCGCTGCCAGCCCCGCCATCAGGGAGAGGCCGACCAGCACCAACGGCGGACCGACAAGCGTGGGCCCGATCCGCTGCGCCACGGTCGGTGAGGCGGAAGGGTCACCGGTGAACAGGGCACTCCAAATCTTCAGCATGGACAGCAGGGTGACCAGGCTGACCAGCACCGCGACGGTCATCGCCAGCCAGGCACCGGACTCCGCGGTGGCCCGAAGCAGCAGGAACTTCGCGACGAACCCGGAGAACGGCGGAAGGCCGGCCAGCGCCAACGCCGCCCCGGCGAAGGCCAGGGCGAGCATGGGACGTTGCCCGGCCAGACCGCCGCAACCGTCGAGCCGGTCGGTACCCCGGCCGGCGCGTACCGCTGCCGCGCAGAGCAACAACGCCGCCTTCACCAGGATGTACTGGGCCAGGTAGTAGACCGCTGCGGCGAGCGCGGCAGTGGTGAACAAGGCCAGTCCGAGCAGTACGTAGCCGAGCTGGCTGACCATGTGGAAGGTCAGGATCCGCCGCATCGAATTCTCGCCCACCGCCCCGAGCACCCCGACCACCATCGACAGCATCGCCACCACGCCGAGCAGCCAGCGGAATCCGGGATCGCCGTCGTACACCACCGCGTAGATCCGGATCACCGCGTAGATGCCGACCTTGGTCAACAACCCGGAGAAGAGCGCCACCACCACCGGTGAAACCACCGGATAGGTACGGGGTAACCAGTCGTGCAGCGGTACCAGCGCACTCTTGAGGCCGAAGGCGAGCAGCACCACACCGCAGGCGACCGCGGTGGCCGGTTGAGCGCGGGCCACCCCGGCCAGGTCACCCAGCCCGACCACCCCGGTGGTGCCGTAAACCAGTGCCACCCCGGCCAGCAGCAGCGTGGAACCGAGCAGGTTGGTGGCCACGTACACCCGCCCCGCCCCACCCCGCCCGGCCCCACCGGCCAGGCCAACCAGCACGTACGAGGGCACCAACATCACCTCGACGAGGACGAAGAGGTTGAACAGGTCGGTGGTGAGGAACGCGCCGTCGGCTCCGGCGGTGAGCACCAGGACCAGCGGCAGGAAGTACGGGCGGCGGTCGTCCCCGGAACCGACGGCGGCGACGAGGCAGCAGAGCACCACGAGTGCCGTCACGGTGACCAGCAGGGCACTCAACGCGTCCGCCGCCAGGCTGATGGCGATCGGCCCGGGCCAGCCGCCGACCCGCAGCACGGGCAGCGCACCTCCGCTGGTCCTCACCAGCAACACCGCGCCGGCCGCCAGCACCACGGTCATCGTGGCGAACCCGCCGACCCGATGCAGCCCGGCACGGTTCGGCAGGACGAGCAGCATCCCGGCGACCAGCAGCGGGCCGACCACCGGGATCAGGAGCAGGACGTTCACCGCCGCCGCCCCGTCGTCGGGCGCCCGCCGGCCCTGCCGGCCCCGCCGATGCCGTCGCCGCCGGTGGGATCCGCACCGTGGGCCTGCCCGCCAGGACCGCGTCGCAGCAGGCCGAGCAGGTGGACGGTGATCCCGAAGGTGATCACGATGGCGGTCAGCACGAACGCCTGCGGCAGTGGATCTGCCGTGTCGGGGCCCACTTCCTCCACCGCCGGGGTTCGCCGATCGAGCCCCCCGGCGGCGAGCAGCACCACGTTCACGGCGTGGCCAAGCAGAACGAAGCCGAGCACCACACGCAGCAGGCCCGGCCGCAGCAGCAGGAAGACCCCCGCAGCCACCAGGACGCCCACCACGAACGCGGTGCTCATCGGGCACGTCCGGAATCCGGCTGGACGCTCGGTCGGGCCGGTGCCGCACCGAGCCGCCGCACGGCGGCGACCACGAGTGCCAGCACCATCAGATAGACCCCGAAGTCGAACAGCAACGACGTGGACAGCGACGGCAACGGCTCCGGTGTCGCGAGCGCCAGGGGCGTGAGCAGCGACCGTCCGGCCGCGAGCGGCACCAGCGCGGCGCTCGTCGCGGTCAGCAGCCCGGCCGCCGCCAGCGGTGCCGACCTGAGCCGGCTCAGCAGCGGCGCCCCGCCCGGATGCGCCAACTCGCCGAGCCCGACGGCCGCGCCCGCCAGCAGCGCCCCGATGAAACCGCCACCGGTCTCCTCGTGTCCGCGCAGGAACAGCACCGCCGAGGCGAGCAGCAGCACCGGTGCGAGCACCCGATAGGCCAGACTCAAGACGAGATCGTCGCCGGCTGGCACGGTGTGGTCCGGCCCACCCGGACGGCCGGGGGCGAGCCGAACCAGCCCCAGTGCCACCACCGCGAGCACCACCGCCTCGCCGAGGGTGTCCAGGGCCCGGAAGTCCACCAGGATGGTGTTGACGACGTTGGCGCCGCCGGTCAGTTCCTCCGCCCGGTCGAGGTACCACCAGCCGGGAACGGACAGCTCGCCGCGTCCGGTCAGCACGGCCGTACCGGCAGCAGCCGCGACACCCGTGGCAGCCGCCAGCACCGCCGCGCCAACGACCGACAGACGTCCTCCGACGGGCGCGAGCCGGCGCGGCTGCTGCCGTACGGCCAGCATGATGACCACGGCGGTCAGCACTTCCACGAGCATCAACGTCAACGCCACGTCGGGCGCCCCGACAGTCAGGAACCACGCCGACAGCAGCAACCCGACCACTCCGGTGAGACTGATGGCCGCCAACGCGGAACGCACCACCAGCAACCCGGCTAGGGCCGGGACGAGCAACCCCAGCAGCAGCCAGTCTCCCGGCCTGGCCGGACCACCACCGGGACCGGCCGGGGCCTCGGGCAGGGCCACCGCCGCGACCCCGGCCAGAGCCACCACCGTCAGCAACGGCCGGGCCAGGTAGGTCGCGGGTTCCGGCAGGTGCGCGGTCCGCGCGACGACCGAGCCCGTCTTCAGCAGCGCCTGCCGGCCGCGCTCGAACAACTCGGCGAACGGGGCCGTGGTGGGTACGTCCCGAATCCACCGCTCCACCCGGATCCGACCGAGGAACATCAGTACACCCAGCAGCACGGTGAGCACGCTCAGCCACAACGCCGGGGTGAAGCCGTGCCATAAGGCGAGATCGGGTGGCGTACCCTGCGGCCGGGCATCGTTCGCGGCCCGTTCCACCAGCGGGCTCAGCACGGCGACCGTGGGACCGAGCGTGGTCGCCGCCACGGCAGCCACCGCAGCCGGGGCGAGAAAAGCCCAGGACGGCTCGCGCAGCTGGCGCTGCCGCGTCGGTCCCTCCACCATCCCGTGCACCAGACGGGCCGCGTACGCGAAGGTGAGCACCGAGGCGAGCACCCCGAGACCGGCAGCGCACCAGCCCAGCCACCACTGCCCGTGGGCCTCGCCGAGGGCCGCGAACATCGCCTCCTTGCCGACGAAACCGATGGTCGGTGGGAGACCAGCCAGCGACATGGCCGCCAACACGGTGAGCCACACGGTCACCGGCATCACCCGGTGCAGTCCGGCCAGTTGCCGCACGTCGCGGCTGCCGGCCTGATGGTCGATGATGCCCACCAACATGAACAGGGTCGCCTTGAACAGCGCATGGGCGACGGTGTAGAGGATCGCCGCGGCGTCGGCGGCCGGGGTGCCGACGCCGATCACCCCGACCAGCAGACCGAGCTGACTGACCGTGGAGTACGCCAGCAGCGCCTTGAGGTCGTACTGACGCAGCGCGAGCAGCGCACCGAGGATCGCGGTGAGCAGTCCGACAGCGATCAGCGTGCCGTCCCACAGCAAGGATCCGGCGAACACCGCCGAGAAGCGCATCAGCAGGTAGACGCCGGCCTTCACCATCGTCGCCGCGTGCAGGTACGCGCTCACCGGAGTGATGGCCACCATCGCGCCCGGCAGCCAGAAGTGAAACGGCAGCTGCGCGGACTTGGTGAACGCCGCCACCATGACAAGCGCCCCCGCAGCCCAGGCCGGACCACCGTGCAACCGCTGCGGCTCAGCCACGATCGTGTCGATACTCGTGGTGCCGAGGTGCACCGCCAGCAGCACGACCGCGGCCAGCAGCGCGAGGCCACCGGAAACCGTGACCAACAGCGCCCGTACGGCGGGCCCGGTCGCCGCCGGCCGGCCGCCCTGCCCGATCAGCACGAAGGAGAGAATCGAGGTGAGTTCCCAGAAGACGAAGAGCACCAGCAGATCGTCGGCGAGCACCAGACCCAGCATCGCGGCGGCGAAGAGGGTCATCGTGACGTACACCCGCTGCTGCTCGTCCTCGCTGCCGTCGAGGTACCGCGGACAGTAGGCCATGATGAGCGCGCCCACACCCAGCGCCAGCAGCGCGAAGACCAGTCCCAGCGCGTCCATCCGCAGCGCGGCGTCGACCTCCAGGCTGGGCAGCCACCGCCACGCCACGGTGACCTGCCGGTCGTCGAGGATCACCGGCAACCTGGTCAGCAGCAGCGCCGCCGCGGCGAGGTAGCCGACGGCCAGCGGATAGCCAGCGTCGCGGCCGAAACGCCGCACCAGCAGCGGTACGCAGGCCGCCAGGCCGACCTGCCAGGCGAGCGCGGCGGCGAGGGTCACCTCGACATGTCCTCCCGTCCCGGGCAGGCGGATTCGGGGCCGCTTACCCGGCAGAACCGGTGACATGCGCTGCGTAACGACAAATCACTGCGTAAGCCTTCAAACACCTGCGGCGGTCGGCGTTGACGACAAACATGGTTAGCCTGAGAGGCCAGTGAGATTGCCGCGGCACATGAGGCTCGCACGTCGCGAACGAAACGGCGGGGCCAGGTGCTCTCGTAGAGAGCTGCCGTGACGGCGACGAGGAGGAGGCCCGTGACACAACAGACCTGGGACGACGTTGGCGGTCCGCTGCCGTACGACGAGTTCCGCACCGCGAGTGACGCGATCGTGGCCAACATCGAACAGGTCATCGAGGGCAAGACGGCGACGGTGCGACTGGCACTGGCCGTCCTGCTCGCCGAGGGTCACCTGCTCATCGAGGACGTACCCGGCGTCGGCAAGACGAAACTGGCCAAGGCCCTGGCCCGGTCGATCGACTGTTCGGTGCGGCGCATCCAGTTCACGCCGGACCTGCTGCCCAGCGACGTCACCGGGGTCAGCGTCTACAACCAGGAGACCCACGACTTCGAGTTCCGTCCGGGTGCCGTCTTCGCCAACCTGGTCGTCGGCGACGAGATCAACCGAGCCTCACCGAAGACCCAGTCCGCGCTGCTCGAATGCATGGAAGAGCGACAGGTCACCGTCGACGGGGTGACGTACCAACTACAGACGCCGTTCATGGTGATCGCCACCCAGAACCCGATCGAGATGGAGGGCACCTACCCCCTGCCGGAGGCGCAACGCGACCGGTTCACCGCCCGCATCGCCATGGGCTATCCGGACCCGAACGCCGAGTTGGCCATGCTCGACGGGCACGGTGCGGTCGACCCGCTGTCCGGGCTGCGGTCGGTCTCCGACGCCGACACGGTACGCCGGCTGATCGGTCACGTCCGGCAGGTGCACGTCGCCGACGCGGTCAAGCAGTACGCCGTCGACCTCGTCACCGCCACCCGCGAGTCACCGGACCTGCGCCTGGGTGCCTCCCCCCGATGCACACTGCAACTGCTGCGCACCGCACGCGCCGTGGCCGCCCTCGACGGACGCGACTACGTCCTACCCGACGACCTCCAGGTGCTCGCCGTGCCGGTGCTGGCACACCGGATCATCCCCACGGCCGACGCCCAGCTCGCCCGGCGTACCACCGACGCGATCGTCGCCGACCTGGTGCACCGGCTGCCCCTGCCGCACGACCGCCACCGCTCGCCCTACGACAGCCGGCCCGCGAGCGGCAACGGCCGGGCTCCCTTCGAGCCGCGGAGGCCGTGACGTGCGTGTCGGGCTGCGCGGACTGACCACCCGCGGCCGCTCCTTCCTGGCCGCGGCGATGGCGGCGGCCATCTCCGCCGGCATCCTCGGCGAGAAGGACCTGCTGCGGGTGGCCGTGCTGCTGGCCGTCCTGCCGTTACTCGCCGCGCTCTACGTCGGCCGCAGCCGCTACAAGCTCGCCTGTCACCGGTCACTGGAGCCGCACCGGGTGCCGGTCGGCTCGACCGCCCGGGTGGTGTTGCGCCTACAGAACATGTCCCGGCTACCCACCGGCACCCTGCTGCTGGAGGATCGACTCCCGTACGCCCTCGGCAGCCGGCCCCGGGTGGTACTGGAACGTCTCGGCGCGCACCAGGCCAGTTCCGTGGCCTACACGGTGCGCGCCGACGTGCGCGGCCGGTACGAGGTGGGCCCACTCGTGGTCCGGATGACCGACCCCTTCGGTCTCTGCGAACTCAGCCGCGCCTTCCCCGGTACCGACGGGCTCACGGTCGTCCCGCAGGTCGTTGCGTTGCCGGCGGTGCGGCTACCCGGTGAGTACGCCGGCAGCGGCGAGAGCCGGGCCCGCTCGGTGGCGGTGCACGGCGAGGACGACGCAGCCACCCGGGAGTACCGGCGCGGCGACGACCTGCGCCGGGTGCACTGGAAGTCGACCGCACGCACCGGCGAGCTGATGGTGCGCCGGGAGGAGCAGCCCTGGGAGAGCCGGGCGACGGTGTTGCTGGACACCCGCGCGTACGGCCATCAGGGTGACGGCCCGGCGGCCAGCTTCGAGTGGGCGGTCTCGGCCGCCGCCAGCATCACGGTGCACCTGCGGCAGGCCGGGTACAAGCTGCGCCTGGTCACCGGCGCGGGGGCGGACGTCGACGCCGCCGAGGGTACCGGCGACGGCCTGCTGCTCGACCAACTCGCGGAGGTCCGGCTGGACCAGCGCGTCGAGATCACCACCCTGGTGCAGCACGTACGGCAACGCGCCGACGGTGGGCTCATCATCGGTCTGTTCGGGTCGCTGAGCACCGCCGAGGCGCAACTGTTGGCCGGGCTGCGGGCCAACGGCGCCACCTGCATCTGTTTCCTCTTGGACAGCTCCGCCTGGCTGAACCTGCCGACGCCCGCGCGGGCGGAGGCCGACCAGGCACACGACACCGCGGCACTGGCGCTGCTGCAGTCCGGCTGGCGGGTGATCGGCGTCGACCACGGCGGCCGGCTGCCGGCGCTCTGGCCGCAGGCGGGACGGGGCTCGCAGGGGTTCGCGCTGCGCGCGGCGATGGCCGAGACCGTGGCCGGTGGCGTGCGATGAACGGAAGGTCCCCCTCATGATCGCCCATCGGAACCTGGGACTGGTCGCCGCCGGTGCGACGTTGCTCGCGGCGGCGCCCCTGTCGGCCATCTTCGAACGTTGGACGTGGCTGGTCCAAGCGGTGATCGTGGTGGCTGCGGTGGCTGCGGCGGCGTCGCTGGCCCGGCTCGGCCGGACACCGCTGTGGGTGCAGATGCTGGCCATGGTCGGCGGTCTCACACTCGCCCTGACCTGGCTGTTCCCCAGCGGCAGCGAGCTGCTGGCGGTGCTGCCCACCCCGGCCACCTTCGGCAACTTCGCCGACCTGCTCGGCAACTCGGTCGACGACATGCGCTCGCACGGCGTGAAGGTCCCGGACACCGACCCGCTGCTGTTCGTCACCGTACTCGGCATCGGCGGGGTGGCGGTGCTGGTGGACGTACTCTGCGTCGGGCTGCGCCGCCCCGCCCTGGCCGGTCTGCCGATGCTGGCCATCTACTCGGTGCCGGTGGCGGTCTACGTGGACAGCGTCCCGCCGGTACCGTTCGCGATCGGCGCTGCCGGTTTCCTCTGGTTGCTGGTCACCGACAACGTGGACCGGGTCCGCCGGTTCGGCCGACGGTTCACCGGTGATGGTCGCGACGTTGACGTCTGGGAGTCGTCGCCGCTGGCTGCCGCCGGCCGTCGCCTGGCGGTGGTGGGGCTCGCACTTGCCGTACTCGTGCCGTTGGCTGTGCCGGGTATGACCGCAGGACTGATGACCACGTTCAACTCCGGTGCCGGCTCCGGCATCGGTGCCGGGTTGGGAGGTTCACCCGGGCGCGTCGACCTGTTCGCGGCGCTCAGTGGACAGCTCAACCAGTCCCAGGTCACCGACCTGATCACCGTCACCACCACGGAGGATGAGCCGTTCTACCTGCGCTTCGGGGCAGCCGACGAGCTGCGTAACGACGGCTTCCGGGTACGCGGTCCCAACGGTAGGCGGGTCACCGGTGAGCTGCCCGACCCGTCGGGCAGCTCGGTGCCGGGCGTCGAACGCACCCGGCACCGGGCCACCGTGCAGGTGAACCGGGAGCTGAACATGCCACTGCTGCCGGTCTACGCCGAACCGGTCGCCTTCGCCGAGCTGGGCAACAGCTGGTTCTACGATCCGAACCTGCAGGTCGTCTTCTCCAACCGGGAAGACTCCCGGGGCCTGGAGTACTCCTTCGACTACGTACGCTCGTCGTACAGCCCGCAGGCGCTGCGACGGTCCCAGCCGCTACCGGCGGATGTGCCACTGCGTCGGCAGCAGACTGTGACGCCGGACGTTCCGGAGGTCCGCGCGCTGGTGGAGGAGCTGATTCGGGGGGCACGTACCGAGTACGACAAGGTGCGGGCCCTCTACAACTACTTCTCCGAGGACAACGGCTTCAGCTACCAGCTCAGCACCGAGCAGGGCACCAGCGGCCAGGCGATTCTCGACTTCCTGGAGAACAAGGTCGGCTACTGCCAGCAGTATGCCGCTGCGCTGGCCTGGATGGTCCGCGACGCGGGGATCCCGGCCCGGGTCGCCTTCGGGTTCACCAACGGCAGCCGGCGCAGCGACGACACCCGCGTCCTGACCAACCGCAACCTGCATGCCTGGACCGAGGTCTACTTCGACCAGATCGGCTGGGTGCCTTTCGACGCCACCCCGGCCTACGGCGTGCCTGGCTCGACCCGCTCGGCGTGGGCACCGGACGTGGACGCTCCGGAGGAGAGCACGCCGCAGGGCAGCACCTCGGACACCCCTGACGAGACGGATCCGTCGACCGGCGCGGAGCAGCGGCCCAACCAGTTCGAGGAGGGCGAGGACCCGGGTGCGGTGGGCGGCTCTGCCGCCCCCACCGAACAGATGCCCGTCTGGCCGTGGCTGGTCGCCGCCGGCGTCCTGACGCTGCTGGTGTTGCTGGCCCTGCCCGCACTGCGCCGGCTCGCCCTGCGCCGTCGTCGGGGCCGACCGGCGCCGGAGGTGCGGACGGTCGACGCGCCGGACGCGGTTCCGTCCGCGACCGGGCAGCCGGTCGTGGTGGTCGCCACCGACCCGGAACGGGCACGTGCCGACGCACATGCGGCCTGGGACGAACTGATCGACACGCTTGTCGACTACCGGGTGGGGGTGGACCGGACGGAGACCCCGCGCGCCACGGCGGAGCGGGTGAGCCGGGAGCGGCTGGCCGCACAGACTGACGCCGGGTCGGCGTTGAGTCTGCTGGGGCGGGCCGAGGAGCGGGCCCGCTACGCCCGGGACCCGTTGACCGGTGAACCGCTGCCGGCGGCCCTGCGGACGGTGCGCGGTGCGCTCGCCGGGCAGGCGGACCGGCGGACCCGGTTGATGGCGACCGTCCTGCCGCCGTCGGTGTTGTCCCGGTGGCGTACCGCTCTCGCGGACAACTCGTCACGACTGGTCGATTCCGGTGGGCAGTTGCGCCGGAGGCTGCTGCGGTTCAGCCCGCGCCGGCTGATCGCCAGCCGCGCGGGGCGCTGAACCTGCCGTTGCCGGCGACCGATCCGGGTCGCCGGCAACGGGGCGCGCTGCCTCGGCCCCACTGTGGCTGCTGATGTCAGGGCGACGTATTCATGTCTCCCTGACATCACGTTGAGATGCTCTGGACCTGACGAAGCCCGACTCCGGGCTTGGCGGCGGGCCCGAAGACGGGCAACACGAAGCTCCGCGCGGCACCCAGGCCGCTCGCACGTCTCTCACCCGGGCTGTGTCGGCCCAGGGTAGTGCTTCCTCGTCAGCGGCGGAACGGTGTCAGCGGTGCCCCTCCGGGCGCTGCCGCCACCGGTCCTCCATCCGGTCGAGAAAACCTGACCTCCGGCCGGCACGGCCTCGGGACCGACGACGACTCGCCGTGCCCCCGACGACGTGCAGGTCGGGTGACTGCGCCCGACGGTGCGACTGCACCGCGAATGCGGCCGATGCCAACATGACTACGAATCCCGCCACTGCCAGCGGCGGAGTCTTGATCACCGCGCCATAGACCAGCAACGCCAGGCCAGCGATGATCACGCCGGCAGCGACGAGCAGGCGACGCCGCGCGTGGAAACGCGGATCGCTGGCGCGCACGGCCGAGGCGAACTTGGGGTCCTCGGCAAGCGACCGCTCGATCTGCTCGAACAGCCGCTGCTCGTGCTCCGAGAGCGGCACGGCACTCCTCCCCGGTCACGTTGGTCGGTCCGGTCGGACCGACAGACCGTGGCAGCCAACCGGCTGCTTACTCGCAAGTCTACGAGGGCCCTCGCGCGTCGGAAAGCGGGACGACCTACGGCCGGGTCGGATTTTCGTTTCGTCGCGGGTCTCGTCCGGTGAGAAGACTGGCCGGTCCTATGACGGACCGCCCGAAACGGGCAGCTGCGGCGTCGGCCGTGACCTCCGCCTCTCGCCAGCCCCGCTCCGGTTGCCCGAGGGCGAGTTGCCGCGGCGTCTCGGCCGCTGCCGTCAATCCCTCCGCCCGGACACCGAGCAGACGGATCCGCTCACCAGGATCCAGCACGGTGAACAGTGCCCAAGAGGTGTCGAACATCTCGCGGGCCACGTCGGTGGACACATCCAGGGTGCGGGCCCGGCTCACCGTGCGGAAATCAGCGGTACGAACCTTCAACGAGATCGTCCGACCCACCTGCCCGGCGGCCCGCAACCGGGCACCCACCTTCTCCGCCAAGGCCAGCAGCGTACGGCGGATCTCGGCCGGATCATCGACGTCCACGTCGAAGGTGACCTCCGCGCCGATCGACTTCTCCGTCTGCTCCGGGCTGACCCGGCGCGGGTCACGGCCCCAGGACAGCTCGTGCAGGTGCGCGGCGGCCGCCTCGCCGAGCGCGGTCCGCAGCAGCCCCGCCGGAGCCTGCGCAAGGTCACCGACAGTACGCAGACCGAGCCGCAGCAGTGCCTGCTCGGAACGCTCCCCCACCCCCCACAGCGCGGCGACCGGAAGCGGGTGGAGAAACTCGAGCACCCGCCCAGCCGGCACCACCAGCAGACCGTCCGGCTTCGCCCGGGTCGAACCGAGCTTGGCCACGAACTTGCTCGGTGCGACCCCCACCGAGCAGGTCAGGCCCTGCTCCTCAGCGACCCGCTGCCGGATGCGGCGGGCAATCGCCGCAGGCCGCCCGAACAGGCGCCGGGCACCGGCCACGTCCAGGAACGCCTCGTCCAGAGAGAGCGGCTCGACAAGTGGTGTCACGTCCCGGAAGATCTGCATGACCGCTCGCGAGGCCACCGAGTAGCGGGCGAAGTCGGGGGCGAGGAAGACCGCGTGCGGGCAGAGGGCGCGAGCCCGCATGGTGGGCATGGCGCTGCGTACGCCGAATCGTCGGGCCTCGTAGCTGGCCGAACTGACCACGCCGCGCGGACCGACCCCGCCCACCACGACAGCCCGACCACGCAGCTCGGGACGGTGCCGGACCTCCACCGAGGCGTAGAAGGCGTCCATGTCGACGTGCAGGACCGGACACCCGGTGTCGTCGGCGTCGGGCCCGAACCGGGGATCACCGCCCCGAGGTAGCGACTGACTGCGACCCACCCGCGCAGACTAGCCCGCAGGGGTGACATCGCGACCGCTCATCCCCGCACCACCAGCAGCGGAATGGTCATCTCGGCCGCGGTGTCCGCACCGTGGAAGGCCACCAGCCGGGACACCATCGGCGGCTCCGATCGGCTGGCCAGCACCGCGTACGTGTCGTTGCAGACCACCACGACGTCGCCGATCCGGTCCAGGTGGCCGGGAGCCACCGGGCCGAAGCGACCGCTGGCCACCGCCTCCGCACGGGTCAGCACCCGGGCGGCGGTGCCGAGCACGGCCGACCAGGCGGCCACCACGTCGGCGGTGGCCCCCGGTGCGACGTGCAGGTAGCGCACCCGGGGCTCACCCGACACCACCCGTACCCCGTCGGTCAGCCGGGGATCGGTGTCCAGGTCGAACCGGTCCGAGGCGGGAATGTCGAGCTGCCCGTGATCGGCGGTGACCAGCAGCGCGGCATCCGGCGGCAACCCGTCCACCAACCGCGCCAGCAAACCGTCCAACTCGGTGACCGCCGCCCGCCACGGCAGCGAGTCGACGCCGCTGAGGTGCCCGTGCCGGTCGACGTCCGGATGGTAGGCGGAAACCAGGGCCGGACCGGGTCCGGCGGTCAGCGCGGCCAGCGTGGCGGCGGCCAGCGCGTCGACCCCGGCCGCGCCCCGGAAGTCACCGCCCCGGTTCGCGGCCAGGGTCAGGCCGGTGCCACCGAACTCCGGCCGGCTCACCACGGTCACCGCCACGCCCGCCGCCCGTGCCTGCTCGAACCGGGTGGGCACCGGCTGCCAGCGCAGCGGATCGGGATCACCGGCGCGCCACTCGATGTGGTTGAGCACCCGCTCGGTGCCCGGCACGCGCACGGTGAAGCCGAGCACCCCGTGCGCACCCGGTGGCACGCCTGCGCCCAGGGTGACCAGGCTGGTCGGGGTCGTGGAGGGAAATCCGGAGGTGAGCGGTCGGCCGGAGGCAGCGGTCAGCCCGGCCAGGGTCGGCGCGTACGGCGCGGCGGTCGGGATCTGGTACCAGCCGAGGCCGTCGACGAGCAGCACCGCGATCCGGCGCACTCCCGGCAGTTCGGCGCTGAGGCCGAGTGGGTCCGAGACGCCGGGCACACCGAGCACCGCCAGGGCGCTGGGCAGTACGTCGGCGAGGCTCCCGCCGCCATACCCCGGCGCTACAGGAGCAAGGAAAGGCACCCCACCGGACACCAGCTCAGCCCCGGGGGGGCAGGGGGTCGGCCGGGCCGGTCATGCCGGACGGCGGGCGAACAGGTGCAGCTGGGCCGCGACGTCCCGCCAGGGTGGCTGCGCGGCCAGCGTCCGCTCCAACTCGACCAGGGCAGCGGCCTGACCGTCCGCCACCGCCGCGGGTAGCAGGTCGGCCAGGACGCGTACGCCGTGGATCTCTTCGACGGTGAGCCCGGCGGCGACCAGCAGGGCTGCGGCACCGTCGGCGTCGAAGCGGCGACGCAGAGTGTCCCGGATACCGGCGGTGCCGGCCGGATCGGCGGCCAGCGCCGTGGCCACGTCGAGATGGCCGTTCATCGCCCGGGCAAGCACCGCGGCGGCCCGCCCGGCAACCAGTACGCTCGCCGCACCGCCCGGTCGCAGCACGCCAGCCAGCGCGGACACCACCGCCACCGGGTCGTCGACGACCTCCAGCACGGCGTGGCAGAGCACCAGGTCGACACTGGCCGGCTCGATCAGCCCGACCAACGCGTCACCGTCGCCCTGCACCGCGTGTACCCGCCCGGCCACGCCGGCTTCAGCGGCCCGACGGCTGAGCGCGGCGAGCGCGTCGGGGCTGGCGTCGACCACGGTCACCCGGTGTCCGGCTCGGGCCAGTGGCACCGCGAAGCCGCCGGTGCCACCCCCCACATCCAGCACGGTCAGCTCGACGGCCGGCCGGCGGTCCAACTCGGCGCGCAGCACCGACCAGACCACGGCGGTACGGGGGGTGAGCGGCGGCCCGGCCGGGCCTGGGGTCTGTTCCACCCGGTCGAGCCTAGTCAGCCGGGAACGGATCGCCAGGGGCACCTGCCCGCCGTCGTCCTGCCGTCAACGAAAGTCACGGGAGGTGGGACGGACCGGTACGTCGATCGGGTCCAGCCGATCGGCGACCAGGTTGACCACCCCCTCGTGTCGTTGCAGCCGACCCCGCACCACGAGCGCCGTGCTGCTGCGTGCCACCCGTCGTTGCCGCTGCCACAGCCCCGGTGAGCAGGTGACGTTGAGCATGCCGGTCTCGTCTTCCAGGTTGAGGAAGGTGACCCCACCAGCGGTGGCGGGGCGCTGCCGGTGGGTGACGATCCCGCCGACCCGGATCCGCTGGCCCGGCTCGACCCGGCCCAGCCGGTCGATCGGCACCGCGCCCACAGCGTCCAGCTGCGGCCGGATGAACCGGGCCGGATGGTTCTCCGGCGACAACCCGGTGGCCCAGACGTCGGCGACCAGCCGGTCCACCGCCTCCATCCCGGGCAGCACGGGTGCCGTCGTACCGGTGACCGTGCCGGGCAGTCGACCGGGCCGTTCCTGGGCTGCCGCGCCGGCCGCCCAGAGCGCCTGCCGCCGGGTCAGCCCGAAACAGGCGAAGGCGTCCGCGGTGGCCAGCGCCTCCAGTTGCGCGGCGGTCAGACCCACCCGCCGGGCCAGATCCGGCATGTCGCGGTACGGGCCGTACGCCGTCCGCTCGGCCTCGATCCGCTCGGCCACGCCGTCGCCGAGGGTACGCACCCCCGACAGCCCGAGCCGGACCGCCGGACCGCCCAGCCCCCAGGCGTGCGGCGGTTCACCCGCCCGGCTACCCCACCGGGTGTCCGGGGTCGACTCCAGGACCGGCCTTGCGCCGCTGGCGTTGACGTCCGGTCGGCGTACCTCCACCCCGTGCCGGCGGGCGTCGTCGACCAGGGTCTGCGGCGAGTAGAAACCCATCGGCTGGGCACACAGCAGCGCAGCCAGGAACGGACCGGGGTGGTAACGCTTCAACCAGGAGCTGGCGTATACCAGGTAGGCGAAGCTCATCGCGTGGCTCTCCGGGAAACCGTAGCTGGCGAACGCGGTGAGCTTGCGGTACACGTCGTCGGCCAGCTCGCCGGTGATGCCCCGCTCGGCCATGCCCCGGTAGAGCCGGCCGGCGATCTGCTCCATCCGCCGCACCGACCGTTTGGCGCCCATCGCCCGACGCAGCTGGTCGGCCTCGGCCGCGTCGAAGCCGGCCAGGTCGATGGCGAGTTGCATCAGCTGCTCCTGGAACAGCGGCACGCCGAGGGTCTTCTCCAGCGCGTTGCGCATCAGCGGATGCGCGAAGGTCACCGGCTCCTGGCCGTTCTTACGCCTGATGTACGGGTGCACCGAGCCACCCTGGATCGGCCCCGGTCGGATCAGTGCCACCTCGACCACCAGGTCGTAGAACTCTCGGGGTTTGAGCCGGGGCAGGGTGGCCATCTGGGCGCGGCTCTCCACCTGGAACACCCCGACCGAGTCCGCCCGGCAGAGCATGTCGTAGACCTCGGGGTCGTCGAGCGACATGTCACCCAGGTCCAGGCTTGTCCCGATCATGTCGTAGCCGTAGTGCAGGGCCGACAGCATGCCGAGGCCGAGCAGGTCGAACTTGACCAGGCCGACGGCGGCGCAGTCGTCCTTGTCCCACTGGAGCACGCTGCGGCCGGGCATCCGACCCCACTCCACCGGGCAGACCTCGATCACCGGCCGGTCGCAGATCACCATGCCGCCGGAGTGGATACCCAGATGCCGGGGAAAGGTCTGGAGTTCGTTGGCGTACGCGATCACCTGCTCGGGAATCTCCGGCACGTCCACCGTGGCGACCTCGCCCCACCTGTCGATCTGTTTGCTCCAGGCGTCCTGCTGGCCGGGCGGGAAACCGAACGCCTTGGCCACGTCCCGCACCGCGGAGCGGGGCCGGTACGAGATCACGTTGGCGACCTGGGCGGTGTGCTCCCGGCCGTACCGGGTGTAGACGTGCTGGATGACCTCCTCCCGACGGTCGGACTCGATGTCCACGTCGATGTCGGGTGGCCCGTCCCGCTCGGGAGCCAGGAACCGTTCGAACAGCAGCCGGTGCCGGACCGCATCCACGTTGGTGATCCGCAACGCGTAGCAGACCGCCGAGTTCGCCGCCGAACCCCGGCCCTGGCAGTAGATGTCCGCCCGGCGGCAGAAGTCGACGATGTCGTACACGACCAGGAAGTAGCCGGGGAAGCCCAACTCCTCGATCATGTTCAGTTCGTGGTCGAGTTGCGCGTACGCCTGCGGGTGGGCTTCCGGTGGGCCGTAGCGTTCCCGCGCGCCCTGTGCCGTCAGGTGGCGCAGCCAGCTCATCTCGTTGTGCCCCGGCGGCACCGGGTACGCCGGCAGCTGCGGCGCGACGAGTTGGAGGTCGAAGGCCAGCTCGGCGCCGAACTCGGCGGCCCGGGCCACCGCCCCCGGGTAGGCGGCGAACCGGGTTGCCATCTCGGCGCCGTCGCGCAGATGGGCGGTGCCCGCCGCGGGCAGCCAGCCGTCGATCTCGTCGAGGCTGCGCCGGGCTCGCACGGCCGCGAGGGTGGTGGCCAGTCGACGCCGCCCCGGGGTCGCGTAGTGCACGTTGTTCGTGGCCACCGTGGGCAGCCCCGCGACGGTCGCCAGCTCGGCCAGGGCGTCGTTTCGGTCACCGTCGACCGGGTGCCCGTGGTCGGTCAGCTCCACCGCCACCGTCTCCGCGCCGAACAGTGCGGTGAGCCGGTCCAGCTCGCGGGCTGCCGCGTCGACCCCCTCGGTCAACAGGGCAGCCGGCACGTGGCCCTTGCGGCAGCCAGTGAGCACCAGCACGTGGTCGCGCAGATCGGCGGCGATCTCCTCCAGCTCGCCGTAGACCGGGCGACCCTTCTCGCCGCCACGCAGCTGGGCGCGGGCGATGGTCGCGGCCAGCCGGGCGTACCCCTCATGACCGTGGGCCAGCAGCAGCAGGTGGTTGCCGTGCGGGTCGGGTACGCCGTTCTGCGGGCCGGGCAGTCCGAGGGACAGCTCCGCTCCGAAGATCGTCGGCAGGCCCAACGTGCGGGCCGCCTCGGCGAACCGCACCACGCCGTAGAAACCGTCGTGGTCGGTGACGGCGAGCCCGGTGAGCCCCAACCGGACGGCCTCCTCGGCCAGTTCCTCGGGGTGACTGGCACCGTCGAGGAAGCTGAAGTTGGTGTGTGCGTGCAGTTCGGCGTACGGCGGCATGCCGTCGGGCCGGGTCACTTCCGGCGGCCGGTAGTGCTCCCGCCGCCGGCTCCAGGCCGGCGAGTCACCACCGTCGGCGTCGACCGCCAGCGGATCCACCACATGCAGGTGCCGCCGCCGGCCGGCGTCCGTACGGTCGCCCCGCCCGGAGAGCACCCGCTCCAACTCCGACCACGGCAACCGCGGGTTGTGGAAACTCACCGTCCCCACCCCGCCGTCGCGCAGAACGCCGTTTCTGCTGCCCTCGGCCGGCCCGGATGCCCCGGCGCACCGCGACTGGTGAAACCCCTTCCGGAGGATCGTCCCGTACCTGGACACCGGTCAGTCATAGATCGCCTCCAGCAGCCACCGGCCGGACTCGACGGCGAGCAGTAGGGCACTGCCGTCGGCGAGGCGGACCTGGAACCGGGCCCGGCGGCGGGCCTCGGCCGGGGCCCACCACCGCTCGTCGACCGGCCAAGGACCGGCCCAGCCGACGATCTCGACCGGCCCGCCGCGAAGGGCGGTGAGCGAAGCGGTGGTGAGGCCCGGGGCGGGAGCGGGGCCGGTGGCCTGCGGCGGCACCGGGCCGATGCTCAGCCGGGCCGGTGGCGCGCTTACCGCCAGCCGGGCGCTCACCACGACCGGCGTGCCGGTGACGTCGAGCACGCTCACGGCGAGCGGGACGGGTAGCACCACGGCCGGCGAGGGCGGCGGCAGTCTCCCCGGCCAGGACGGTACAGCCGGGGCGGAACCCGACCGCCGCCCACCGGGACGGGCGGGCCGCCGCTCGTCGCCCCAGGGCACCAGCCTGATCTGATCGGCCGGGGACCGGCCACCATCGAGGACCGCGGTGACCACCGCCTCGGGTCCGAGCAGTCCCTGCACCCGGCTCAGCACGCGGTGCGCCCGCTCACGTTCCGCGCCGGTCTCCCCCCACAGCCCGGGTTGCAGGCCGGCCTGGGCCAGCACCCCGTCCGGTAGCAGCCGCAGCCGGACGATTCCGGTGGTGGGACGCGCCGGCCGGTCACCGCCGCGACGCGCGCCGGAGAGCCAGCCGTCCAGTTGCCAACGGACCCGGTCGGCGATCGCCGCCACGGTGAGCAGCCCGTCGTGCCGCCAGACCCGGTGCAGTTCCTCACCGTGCGCGGTGACCGCTTCGATACCCAGACGGGTGCAGGCCAGTCCGTACGAGGCGAGCCGTTCGTGCAACTGCCCGGCCAGGGTCCGGGCCGCGAACGCCGCCACGTCGATCCGGTCGATCGGCTCGTCCAGGTCGGCGGTGACCGTCAGGTCGACCGGCGGGCGTCGCACCGCGAGCGGCCGGTCGTCCTGTCCGGCGGCCAGTCGATGGGCAAGCGCCCCGTCGAACCCGAACCGGGCCAGCACGTCGCCGGTGGGCAGCGCGGCGAAGTCGCCGAGCGTACCCACCCCCAGCCGGCGCAACAGGTCGGCCAGGGCGGGACGGCCGAGTGCCTCGACGGGCTGGCAGGCCAGGAACTCCGATGTCCCGCCGGGCGGTACGATCCGCCCCTCGCGGGCGGCCAGACCGGCGGCGAAAACCCCGGCGGCGACACCGATCTGACTCTCCACCGCGCAGCTGAGGGCGACGTGTTCGACGATCCGCTCGGCGGCCTTCTCCTCACCACCCAGATAGCGGCTCGGCCCCCGCGCGGCAAGCGCGCAGGCACCGGGGCGGATCACCTCGACCCCGACCGCCACCTCCTCGACAGCGGCCACCACCGGCTCGAAGGCACGCGCGTCCCGCCCCGGATCGTGGTCGACGATGGTGAGCCCGGCACAGCGTCCCTGCGCCTCCCGCCGACGCAAACCTCGGCGTACCCCCTCGGCGCGGGCCCGCTCGGAGCAGGCGATCACCCGGTTGGCGTGCAGCACGGCGACCGGCTCGGTGGCGGGCACCCCGTCGACGATCTCGGCGGCGAGTACCGGCCAGTCGGGGCACCACAGCAGCAGGGTCCGGACCGGTTCACGCACGACCCGCCACCACCCGTAGGCGAGTGGTGCTCGACCGGGCCGCGGTGACCGGGCCGGGGATGACCCGGGTCAACTCGTCACCGGGCAGCCAGACCTTGACCTCACGGGGTCGGGCGGCGGCACCGCGCCCACTGGCGGTGACGGTCACCTCCCGGCGGCGCAGCCGTCCCCGCCCCGACCCGAGCCCCTGCCAGATCCCACGGACCACCTGGAGCGTCACGTCCGCGCCGTCCCATCGGCCGTACGGCACCAGCACGCTGCCGCGTTGCCGGGCCCGGGCGGCCAACCGGTCGGTGACGGAGGCGGAGACGGTGGACGGGACCGCGGTGACCACCACGTCGACTCCGTCGATGAGCGCGGCGACGACGGTGGGCCATTGCGGACCGGGCTGCGGCACGAGGGCGAGCCGGTCCAGGACGATGCCGGCCTCGGCCGCTGCCCCGGCCCCGAAGGTCGGCATCCCGACCACGGCGCACCAGGATCCGGTGCGGGACGCCTCGGCGAGCAACGCGAGCAGCAACGAGGTGGTGCCGCTGGATCGGACCTGCCCACCGCCGACCGCGATGGTGCTGCCACGCCGCAGCCCCCGGCTGGGCAGCAACCCGGTCAGTTCGGGCCGCACGGGCAGCACCCGGTGCCCACCTGCCGGGTCGGGCGCGCTGGCCGGACGGACCAGTCCGGCCAGCGCGGCGGAACCGACCACCATGCGGCCCGCCATCGGACCTCCCCCGTCGTCGCCACGGGCATCCGGCCCGTGGATGGTGCTGTCGTGGATCAGAAGAAACGCACGTGTGACGAAGCGGCGTCCGACCACCCCGGGTCCCACCGACGGTGGCCGGACGCCGCAGCTCAGGCGACGAGACCGTCGATCGTCGGCTGGTGAGCGGGGCCGAGTGCCGTCTCCACGACCGTCACGAACTCCTCGGCGGCGCGGAGCAGGTCGTCGGCCTCCCGGGCGGTCACCACCCGGGGTATGCCGGCCTCGGCGGCGGCCCGCTTGCCGGCGCCGAGGGCGAAGTAGCCGGCCCACTCGTCGAGCTCGGGGGCGACGCTGGCGAGCAGGACCCAGACGCTCGTGATCCGGTGACGTCGGGTGGGTGCGGGACGGGCGCGGGCGGCGAGCACCGCCGCGGCGGCGCGCAGGGCCGCGAGATGGGCTGCGGCGTACCGGAGGCCGTCGGGGCCGGTCCGGGCGGCTTCGGCGAGTCCCTGCCGGGCCACCGCGAGCAACTGGACGGGAGTACGGTGCGGCAGCACGTTCGTGGGCACCGTCGGTACCTGAGCCGGGCTGGTCGGCATGCTCTCCTCCAGGTGAGCCGGGACGGGTGGTGCGCGACGGGGCGGATCCGTCGACGCCACAGCCCGCAGCGGGTCGGTGCGGAGGAAGACGCACCAGGTGGTGGCCGGCCGGGTGCGGAGCTTCCCCACACCACACCCGGCCGGCGTACCGGCGGGTCCGTCGTCCGCCGCCCGGGGGTCGGTGGGCGGCGGACGACGGTCCTGCCTGATGGGCCCGGACTCGCGACTGTCCGGAGCCCAGGTGCGGTCCGCGGCACCGCACCTGTCGGAGGCCGGTGCCGCGAAACACCCACCTCCGGGAGGGAGTTGGAACGAACGTTCGAGGCAATCGAACACCCGTTCTAACCACTGCCGACAGTACACCCTCCCGCCGCCAAAAACGCAACGCCAACTGCGGCTTTCCCACCCACCTTCGGCGATCATGCAGTTGCGGCGTCGGAAAGTTCCTGAAAGTCCCCTTGCCAGGTACACCAACTGCACGATCGGCACGCCGGCGGTACGCGGCGATCGCGGGCGACCTGCCGGCTGCACCGGGCAGCCACGGACCGGGAAGAATGGCGGTATGCAGTCACACCCGAACGTCCAGGCGGTGCAGGACGCTCTCGACGCCGCGAACGCCCGGAACGGCTCCGGCGCGCCCGCCACGGTCCGCCTGCTGCCCGACGCCGTGCACACTGCCGCGGCTGCCGCCGAGACGCTCGGCGTCGACGTCGGCGCCATCGCCAACTCCCTCGTCTTCGACGCCGACGGGACCCCGCTGCTGGTGCTCACCTCCGGCGCGCACCGGGTGGACACCACCGGCCTGGCCAGCCGGCTCGCCGTCACCCGGCTACGCCGGGCCGACCCGCAGTTCGTCAAGGAGCACACCGGGCAGGTGATCGGCGGGGTCGCTCCGGTGGGTCACCCACAGCCGCTACGCACACTCGTCGACACCGCCCTGGCCGCGTACGCCGAGATCTGGGCCGCCGGTGGCATACCGCAGGCGGTGTTTCCCACCACCTGCGCCGAGCTGCTTCGGGTCACCGGCGGCACCCCGACCGACGTGGCGTGAACGAGCCGCAGAGCGTCCCCGAGCTGGTCACCCTGCACGTGTGGCGGATCGCACCGACTGCTCTGGGCAGCGCGCTGACCCGGATGGCGGTCGACCCACGCCGGCTGCGGGCCCTACCCGGCGTACGGTTCGGCAAGCTGCTCGGCACCGGGACCGGCACCGGTTTCGGGCCGACCGACGCGGATCTGACCCGGTGGGCGGCGCTGACGGTCTGGGACTCCCCCGCCGCCGCCGCCCGGTTCGCCGACTCGCCGGTGGCCCGGGCCTGGTCCGGTCTCGCCCGCGCGGATGTCCGCCTCGACCTGCGACCGTTGACCAGCCGGGGGCAATGGTCCGGGCGGCAGCCGTTCGGTGCGCCCGCCGGTGGCCGGGCCACCGGCCCGGTGCTGGCGCTGACCCGGGCCCGGCTGCGCCCGACCCGGGCACTCACCTTCTGGCGGGCGGTCCCGCCGGTGGCCACTGCGCTGCACGCCGCACCGGGGCTGCTGGCCCGTTTCGGTGTCGGCGAGGCACCCCTGGGCTGGCAGGGCACGGTGAGCGTGTGGCGCGATCCGGCGGATCTCGTGGCGTTCGCGTACCGTCACCCGCAGCACCGGGCCGCGATCACCCGTACGGAGACCCAACGGTGGTACGCGGAGGAACTCTTCGCCCGGTTCGAGGTGCGGGACGTGGTCGGCGACCGGGCGGTACTGGGGTGGGTCACCGACGACGGTGACCCGGCGAAGGGTGAACGGGCATGAGGTTGGTGCGGTGGACGCCGGACGATCTCCTCCGGCGGCTTGACGACGTGGTGGCCGTCTACGGTGAGGCTATGGGCTACCGGGCCGACCTGTTGGAGGCCCGCCGCGGCTACATCGCCACCCACGTACGACGGCCCGGCTTCCGCGCCGTGGCCAGCCTCACCAACTCGGGTCACCTGGCCGGTTTCGGGTACGGCTACGTCGGTGCCGCCGGTCAGTGGTGGCACGACCAGGTCTGGCGGGCACTGGACCAGGCCACCCGGCGACGCTGGCTGGCGGACTGCTTCGAGGTGGTGGAGCTGCACGTGCGGCCACCGGCCCAGGGGCACGGGCTGGGCGCCGGGCAGCTGCGCGCCCTGCTCACGATGGCCGAGGGCACCACCACCCTGCTGTCCACCCCGGAAGCCGACGAGCAGACCTCACGCGCCTGGCGGTTGTACCGCCGGTTCGGCTTCCTCGACGTGCTGCGCAACTTCCGTTTCCCCGGCGACGAACGCCCGTTCGGGGTGCTCGGCCGGGATCTGCCACTGCCCGTACCGGGGTCGGCACCACCACCAACGCCACCGGCGGCGGTGCCGACCCCACCGCCGGCCCGGTCATGACCGCGCGGTCACCGGCCCGCGGCTACCTCTGGACGTTGCTGGCCCTGCTGGTGCTGGCGCAGATCTGCTACCCGCTGACCGACGGGGTCACCCGGGCCCGGCTGACCGTGGCCACCGTCGTGCTCGGCTACCTGCTCTCGGTCGGTCACGCCCTGACCACCCGGGGGCCACGCGCAGCGGCGGCGCTGGTCGCGGTGGCAACCGGCGGCGGGTACGCCATCGAAGCGCTCGGGGTGGCCACCGGCTTCCCGTTCGGCAGCTACGACTACTCCGGTCAACTCGGCCCGAAGCTGGCCGGCGTACCGCTGATCATTCCGCTGGCCTGGACCTGGATGGCCTGGCCGGCCTGGTTGGCGGCCACCCGGCTCACCGGCGGGTCATCCGGCCGGTGGCGGTGGCCGGGCCGGATCGCGTTGGCCACCGCCGGGTTGGCCACCTGGGACCTCTTCCTCGACCCGCAGATGGTGGCCGAGGGCCACTGGGTGTGGCGGAACGCGACACCGGCCCTGCCCGGGCTGCCCGGAATTCCGGTCAGCAACTACCTCGGCTGGCTGCTGTTCGCGGTACTGATGATGACCGCACTGCGCCCGCTCGCCGGGCCCGCCGTGGCCACCACCGGCACCGACGACCGTCCGATGTACGCGCTCTACCTGTGGACGTACGGCTCCAGCGTGCTCGCCCACGCCGTCTTCCTCGACCTGCCCGCTTCGGCGGTGTGGGGCGCGGCCGGCATGGCGGTGGTCGCCGGACCACTGGCCGTGACGCTGCTGCGGGAGCGGCGCGCCCGTGACCGGGACACCGGCGCGTCACGCCCACCGGTCGACGTGGCGGCATGACCACCGTCCTGGTTCTGCTGCTCGGCGTCACCACGCTGACCGTGCACACCATGGTCAATGCCGGCCGTTGGCTGCGCCGGCCGACCGGTGGGCCGACGCAGATCACCGAGACGGTGGCGGTGCTGCTGCCGTTGCGTGACGAGGCCGACCGGGTGAGCCCGTGCCTGCGCGCCCTGCTCGCCCAGCGGGGAGTGCCCGGGCTGCGCGTCGTGGTGCTCGACGACGGTTCGGTGGACGACACCGCCGAGGTGGTCCGCGCGGTCGTCGCCGACGACCCCCGGGTCACCCTGCTCACCGGCGTGGCCCTGCCACCGGGCTGGCTCGGCAAACCGCACGCCTGCTGGCAGTTGGCCACCCGTGCCGCAGACGAGGCCACCACGCTCGTCTTCGTGGACGCCGACGTGGTACTCGAACCGTACGCCGTGGCGGCGGCCGTCACCGAGCTGCGCGGCACCGGGTCGACGCTGCTGTCGCCGTACCCACGGATCGTGGTACGGACGGTGACCGACCGGCTGGTGCAGCCGCTGTTGCAGTGGTTGTGGCTGACTTTTCTGCCGCTGCGGGCGATGGAACGTTCGGCACGGCCGTCGCTGGCAGCGGCCGGTGGGCAGTTCCTGGTCGTCGACCGGGCCGGCTACCTGCGGGCCGGCGGGCACGCGGCGGTCGCCGACCGGGTGCTGGAGGACATCGAACTGGCCCGGGCGGTGAAGCGGGCCGGCGGCCGGATCGCACTCGTCGACGGTTCCCGGCTGGCCAGGTGCCGGATGTACGAGGACTGGCCGCAGCTCCGTGACGGCTACACCAAGTCACTGTGGGCCTCGTTCGGGCACCCGATCGCCGCGGCTGTGACGCTGGCCCTGCTGCTGGCGCTCTACACCGCACCGCCGTTGGTGGCCGGTGCGGCACTGCTCGCCGGTGCGCCGACGGTGGCGGGGGTCGCCGTCGGCGCGTACCTGGTGGGGGTGGCCGGGAGGGTGGTCGCCGCCCGGGGTACCGGTGGTCGGGCCTGGCCCGACGCGCTGGGCCACCCCGTGTCGGTTGCGATCCTCGGTTGGCTGACCCTGCGGTCGTACCATCTGCGCAAGCGGCGGCGCCTGTCCTGGCGTGGTCGACCGGTGGGTTAGAGCCTGGGAGGGCACGGTATGGCGCGGATCGTGGTGATCGGTGCCGGGGTAGGTGGCCTGGCCACCGCGGCCCGGCTGGCCGTCACCGGGCACCAGGTGACCATCCTGGAACGCGCCGAGGAGGTCGGCGGCAAACTCGGACGGCACCGCCGGGACACCTCCGAGGGGACGTTCCACTTCGACACCGGCCCGAGCCTGCTGACCCTGCCCGGGGTATTCCACGAACTGTTCGAGGCGACCGGGGCGAAACTCGACGAGTTCCTCGACCTGGTACCGCTGGATCCGATCGTGCGGCACGTCTTCCCCGGTGGCGGACCGACGCTCGACTCCTGCGCCGACCCGGCCGAGTTCACCGCCCGGATCGACACGGCCCTCGGTGACCGGGCTGCCGCCGACTGGCAACGGTTGTGGCACCGCGCCGCCCGGGTGTGGCAGGCCTCGGAACGGGACATCCTGCGCCGCCGCGTCGACTCTCCCCGGGACCTGGCCCGGCTGGCCTGGCGGCTGGGTGACCTGGCCGCCATCCGCCCCGGCCAGAGTTTGCGGGGGCTGGGCCGCAGCCTGCTCTCTGATCCGCGGCTACGGATGCTGCTGGACCGGTACGCCACCTACACCGGGGCCGACCCGCGCCGGGCGCCCGCCGCACTGGTCGCGGTCCCCTACGCCGAACTCGCTTTCGGCGGCTGGTACCTGCGCGGCGGGCTGGGCACCCTCGCCGATGCGCTGCTGTCACGTTGCCTGGACCTGGGCGTGGTGGTGCGTACCGGCACCACGGTCACCCGGATCGACGCGGTGGGCGGCCGGGTACACGGGGTACGCGTCGCTGATTCGACCATTCCGGTCCCGGCCGACGTGGTGGTGGCCAACGTCGACGCGCTCACCGTCTACCGGGACCTGCTGCCCGATCCGCGTCGGCTGGCCGGGCTCACCGACCGCAGCCTGGCCGGTTTCGTGCTGTTGCTCGGTGTACGGGGTGTCTCCGGGCTGGCCCATCACAACGTGTTCTTCCCGCGGCACTACGACGCCGAGTTCGACGCCGTCTTCGGTGATCCGGGGCGGGGAGTGCGGGCCCGTCCGGCCGCCGACCCGACGGTTTTCGTCACCGTGGCGAACGACCCGGGCGTCCGCCCGGCCGGACACGAGGCGTGGTTCGTGCTTGTCAACGCCGCCCGGCACGGCACCGCGCCGGGCGCGATCGACTGGCACCGGCCCGGTCTGGCGCAGCGGTACGCCGACCGGATTCTCGACGTGCTGGCCGACCGTGGTGTGGACGTACGCGACCGGCTGGTGTTCCGTGACGTGCGCACCCCGGCCGAGCTGGCCACCGCCACGGGCGCACCGGGCGGCACCATCTACGGCACGGCCGGTGGCCTGCTCCGGCCGGCCAACCGGGGGCCGGCCCGGGGTCTGTGGCTGGTCGGCGGCTCCAGCCATCCCGGCGGTGGCCTGCCGATGGTGACCCTGTCCGCGCAGATCGTCGCCGACACGATCGGCCCCGCCTGGTAGCTGGCCGGGCCGTTCACCCGGGCGCCGTCTCAGCCGGCGTCGATCAAGGCCCGACGCACGGCGGAGAGCAGCTGTCCCAGCCCGTATGCGGCGAGCAGCACCCAGACTGCGGTGGCCATGGTGATGGTACCGGCGGCCAGGTCCACCTCGATCAGTCCACTCAGGCCGGCCAGCAGCAGTCCCGCCATGGCCACGCAGACCCGGGTGGGCCGCTCCCCCACGGTCACCGCGCCGATTTCCCGCATCCCGGCGGCGACCGCACGGGCCCGGACGTACTCGTGCAGCCAGGAGAGGGCTCCGCCGGCGGCCACCAATGCTCCCGGCGCGCCGACCAGCCAGAACGCCACCAGCCAGGCGGCCTCGCCGAGCCGGTCGGCGAGCGAGTCGTAGACGTAGCCGAGCCGGGTGGTACGGCCGGTGGCCACGGCGACGGCACCGTCGACGCTGTCGGCCACCGAGGCGAGCAGCACGAACAGCGCACCCAGGAACGGCCCGTCGCCCGGACGGACCGCGAGCAGCGGTACGCAGAGACAGAGCAGTACCCCGGTCACCGTCACCGCGGTCGGGCCGATCCGTAGCCGCCCCAGCAGGAACCCGACGTGGTAGGAGAAGCGCAGCCAGCCACGCACCACCGGAGTGGCGGCCCGGGGATCGAACCCGCCGTGCAGCCGGGCCCAGGCCGTGGCGTACTCGTTCCAGTTCAGCTGTCTGCCCACCACGGTTCAACCGTCGCGACAGCGCCGAGGTGTCGCGCACCGGGCGTCACGTCGCGGCGCCCACCCGCAGGTTCTGCCATATCTCCCGGGTCGCGGTGGATCGGTTGAAGGTGATGAAGTGTATTCCCGGGACCCCCTCGTCGAGCAGCCGGCGGCACATCTCACTGGTCTGCTCGATGCCGAGCCGGCGGACCGCCTCCGGGTCGTCGGCGACCCGCTCGAACCGCGCGGCCAGCGCCGGTGGGAAGGGCGCT
Source organism: Micromonospora sp. HNM0581 (assembly GCF_012726175.1). GTDB lineage: Bacteria > Actinomycetota > Actinomycetes > Mycobacteriales > Micromonosporaceae > Micromonospora. The sequence continues at coordinate 120,865 of NZ_JAASAD010000002.1, read as the reverse complement.
CCGGACAGCTGCACCGACCGCTCGATGGTGCCGATCCGGGTCACCGGCATCACTCCGGCCAGGATCGGGGTGCCGCAGCCGGCGGCGGACACCCGGTCACGAAGGCGAAGGTATTCGTCCGCGTCGAAGAACATCTGGGTGATCGCGAAGTCGGCACCGGCCCGGCACTTACGAATGAAGTACTCGGTGTCGGCGTCGACGTCCGGCGAGCGTGGATGCCGGTAGGGAAAGGCCGCGACGCCGACGCTGAAGTCGCCGGAGTGCCGGACCAGCCGGACCAGATCCTCGGCGTAGTGGACACCCTCGGGGTGCGGAATCCACTCGCCGGTGGGGTCACCTGGCGGATCACCGCGTACCACGAGCACGTTGCGCACGCCGGCACCGGCAAGCCGGCCGATCACGTGCCGCAGCTCGGCGACGGAGTGGTTGACTGCGGTCAGGTGCGCCATCGGCAGCAGAGTGGTCTCGGTGGCGATCCGCTCGGTGACCGCGACCGTGGTGTCCCGGGTCGAACCGCCGGCGCCGTAGGTGATCGAGACGAATGACGGACGTAGGGGCTCCAGCTCGCGGATGGCCTGCCACAACTGCCGCTCGCCCTGCTCCGTTTTCGGTGGCATGAACTCGAAGGAGAAGGTCGGCTGGCAGTCGCGGACCAGCTCTCCGATCGCCGGTTGCGGATTCGGGAGGACCGAGGGAAGACCGAGCGCCACGCACCGACTCTAGCGGGCCGGGCCGGACACCCCCACCTGCTTCCCACCGGTGGAGACTGCGGCCGGCGGAACATGTCAGGGTGACATCGGGCGTGCCGACGTACCGCACCCAGCCGCGACCACCCCGGGGTCAGCCGCAGCGAACGGCACGAGAATCTGTCGCACCACCGGACTAGCCTGCTCAACTGCGCGGGCGCGGTGGGGAGCCCACCCCGGGGGGCCGCGCGGGGGTCAGCAGCAGACGGTGCACCGGCACCGCCCTGGTCGGGTGGGGTCGGGCCGTCCCCTCGCCGACTCTCCGGAGGATCGATGTCCCCGACCCCGTTCACCTCCACCCGGCCCACACCGGCCTCCCTCGGCCCGCTGGTGGCCCGGTCACGGCTCGCCCGCGGGTGGAGCCAGTCCCGGCTCGCCGCCGAGCTGTGCGCCGCCGCCGGCGTGTGCACGCTGAGCCGACACGAGATCTCCCGATGGGAGCGGGGGGTACGTGCACCGGGACGCTTCTGGCGCGGCTGGCTGGTCCGGATCCTCGCGTTGCCGGTCGGTCCGGCACACCCGGCACGACGCGTCTCCGCGCCGACCGGATCGAATCGGCCGCGGCCAGCGACGAACGCGACGCGCCGAAGGGTGGGTGGGTCGGCGCCGCGCACCCCGACCCACTAGCGTCGGGACGTGACCCATGCTGCTCCTGTCTCCCCCGTCGACCGTGCCAGCCTGCGCCAGCGGGTCGACAAGGCGCTGTCGGATTTCCTCGCCGGCCGACGCACCTGGATGACCGGCGTCGACGACGCTCTGGTACCGGTCGCCGAGGCGATCGAGGCGTTCGTGCTGGGTGGCGGCAAGCGGCTGCGCCCCGCCTTCGCCTACTGGGGTTACCGGGGCGCCGGCGGGGTGGACACCGACCCGGTGGTGACAGCCCTCGCGGCGCTCGAGTTCGTGCAGGCGAGCGCCCTGATCCACGACGACCTAATGGACCGCTCGGACACCCGACGGGGAGAGCCGGCGGTGCACCGGCGGTTCGCCACCGGGCACCGTCACGCCGGCTGGGGTGGCGACCCAGACGGCTTCGGCGACGCAGCGGCGATCCTGCTCGGCGACCTGTGCCTGGTCTGGTCCGACGAACTGCTGCACTCCGCCGGGCTCGACGCCCGGACGGTGGCCCGGGCCCGGCCGGACTTCGACGAGATGCGCACCGAGGTCACCGTAGGGCAGTACCTCGACGTGCTCACCCAGGCCACCGGCGACACCTCACTGGAGCGGGCCGGCAAGGTCGCCCGGTACAAGTCCGCCAAGTACACAGTGGAGAGGCCACTGCTGATCGGCGCGGCACTGGCCGACGCCCCCGCAGACGTCCGTATCGCCTACTCGGCGTACGGCCTGCCGCTGGGTGAGGCATTCCAGCTACGCGACGATGTGTTGGGCGTCTTCGGCGATCCGGCCCAGACCGGTAAGCCGGCCGGCGACGACCTGCGCGAGGGGAAACGGACCTACCTGGTCGCGGCGGCCCTGGAGGTGGCCGACGACGCCAGCCGCACGCTGCTGCTCGGCGGCCTCGGCGATGCGGACCTGGACTCCACCGGGGTGGCCCGGTTGCGGCAGCTGATCGTCGACACCGGCGCTTTGGCCCGTACCGAGCAGCGCATCGCCACGCTCACCGACGCGGCCCTCGCCGCGCTCGCCGCCGTCGATCTGGACACCGAGGCTCGGCAGGCTCTGGTGGACCTGGCCATCGCCGCCACCCGCCGCGCAGACTGACTCAGAAGCCCAGGGCCTGGGCGCGGCGCTTGACCTCACGGGCCTGGTCGCCGCCGAGGGCAGCCGCGGGGGTACCAGCGGCCAAGGTGTCGTCGGGCTCGTAGAGCCAGCGCAGCGCAGCCTCGTCGTCGTAACCGGCATCAGCGAGCAGGGTGAGCACGCCCGGCAGGTGTTTGAGCACGGTACCGTTGGCAACCAGGTCAGCCGGGATCCGGCGGACACCGTCGCGTCGCACCGCGACCAGTTCGCGGTCCCGGATCATCTGGTGGACCCTGCTGATCGGCAGGTCGAGGCGCTCGGCGACGTCCGGCAGGGTCAGCCAGGCCACCGCGTCGGCGGGGCCGGCCAGGGGTGCGCCACCCTCGGCGGGTACGGAATCGGTCACGGACACCACCCTGCCACGCCGCCCCGCAGCCCGGTCAACGACCTCCCGCGACCACGCGGGACCGGGACGACCGTCACCCTGTGCGCGCGTCGGACCCGCGGATGAGCGGCTGCCGGTAGCATCCTGTTCAACCTTCGTCCCCCGACACATAGACTAGCTGCCGATGGACACACAGGTCGCCGACACGTTGCTGGGCTCACTTATCGACGGGCGCTATCGTATTCGCGGTCGCGTGGCCCGTGGCGGCATGGCGACCGTGTACACCGCCACCGACGAGCGACTCGAACGCACCGTCGCCGTCAAGATCATTCATGCCGCCCAGGGAACGCCCGGCCAGTCGGGCCGGCCCAGTTTCGTCGACCGCTTCACCGACGAGGCCAAGACGATCGCCCGACTCACCCACCCCAACGTGGTGGCGGTCTACGACCAGGGCACCCACGCCGGGCGGCCGTATCTCGTCATGGAGTACGTGCGGGGCCGCACCCTACGCGAAGTGCTGGCCGAGCGGCGCCGGCTCAACCCGGACGAGGCACTGGCCATCACCGAACAGATGCTCGCTGCCATCGGTGCCGCCCACCGGGCCGGTCTGGTGCACCGCGACGTGAAACCGGAGAACGTGCTGGTCGCCGAGGCGCCCAGCGGTGGACCGGCGAACCTCGTCGACGGGGTGGTCAAGGTGACCGACTTCGGGCTGGCCCGAGCCGTCGAGGCGAGCACCGACCACGACAACGCGAACCAGTTGATGGCCACCGTGGCGTACGTCGCTCCGGAGCTGGTGACCGACGGTCGGGCCGACGCCCGCACCGACGTCTACTCGACCGGCATCGTGTTGTTCGAGATGCTCACCGGCCGGGTGCCGTACGACGGGGACCGGCCGATCGACATCGCCTGGCAGCACGTCGACCGCGACGTGCCCGCACCGTCGACGCTGGTGCCCGGCCTGCCGAGGGTGCTCGACGACCTGGTCGTTCGCGCCACCCGTCGTGACCCGACGACCCGTCCCGGTGACGCGGGCACCCTGCTGACCGAAGTGCAGGTGGCCCGGGACGGGTTGGGCAGTGCGAACAGCCAGACCGCGCTGATCGCCGCGGTGACCGACGGTCCGGCTGTGTCACAGCCGACGATGTTGGTCTCCCCCGTCCGTCCGCCGGAGCGACCGAGCTGGGCCCGCCTTCCGGGGAGCGACCAGCCCGCTCGCGGTAGGCGCCGGGCGACGCCGAGTGGCGGCGACGAACTGCGGGCCCGGCTGGCCGGGCTGGGCGCCCAGCTCACCGGCCAGGGCGGCAACCGGCTCACCGTCGCGGCCGTCGTCGTCGTGCTCGGACTGGTCGCCGCGCTCGGCGGCTGGTGGTTCGGGGTCGGCCGGTACACCACCGCGCCGCAGTTGGTGAGCATGACCAAAGCCGAGGCCGAGGCCGAGGCTTCCCAGTCCGGCTTCGCGGTGACCTACGCCGACCCACGGTACGACGACCAGATCCCCCGCGACGGCGTGGTGGGCCAGGATCCCGCCTCGTCGGCTCGGATCGTCAAGGGCGGCACCATCACCCTCACCCTGTCGCTCGGGCCGGAGCGCTTCGAGGTACCGGACGTCGTCGGCAGAGAGTTCGCGCTGGCCGAGGCCGACCTGGTCAGCGCCCAACTCGAAGTCGTCAAGGGCACCGCCAGGTACGACGACAACCTGCCGGAGGGCATCGTGGTCGCCACCGACCCGAAGGCGGGCGATGAGGTCAGACCAGGCGACGAGATCACCGTCTTCCTCAGCAAGGGCCGGGCCCCGATCACCGTACCGAACCTGGTCGGCACGAACCTCAACGACGCCCGGAACCAGATCGCGCGGCTCGGCCTGGTGTTGGTGGAGCCGACGCGCAAGGAATCCGACAAGCCGCGTGACGAAGTGATCGGGCAGAGCCCGGCCGCTGGCGGCGGTGTGGAGAAAGGTGCCCAGATCCGGCTGGAGGTCAGCGAGGGGCCGCCGCTGGTTTCCGTGCCACGCGTCGTCGACCTGCCCTGCCAGCAGGCCAAACAGGTGCTGGAGAGTCAGGGCTTCCCGGTGACTGTGCAGTTCAACCCGAACGCCGTGACCCGGTTCCAGAACCCGAACGAAAACGCTCAGGTGGCCCCGGGGACTCAAATCACCATCGGGTGTTTCTGATGCCGGCCCCAGGTCCGGGGCATCGGCCGGTCGGCTCACACACGCCGACCTCCGGTGGGCTGGCGAAAGCGGCGCTGCCGTACGTCGACGCCGCCGGTTCCGAGGTGGCGCAGGTCTACGTCGGCAATTCTCGGGGCTGGGCGATGCCGGCCGGCGACCCGGTGCAGGATGAGTCGTTCCGTGCCGGCTGCGCCGAACGCGGCGTCGCCGCCTACATCCACGCATCGCTGCTCGTCAACCTCGGCTCCCCGACGGCAGCGACGGTGCAACGATCGGTACAGATCCTGTCGCACGCGCTGCGCCGAGGTGCCGCGATCGGCGCACGGGGGGTGGTCTTCCACGCCGGCAGTGCGGTGGACGCCGGGTATGCCGACACGGCCATGCGGCAGGTACGCGAGTCCCTGCTGCCGCTGCTCGACTCGGCCGCCGACGCGGGTGGTCCGCTGCTGCTGGTCGAGCCGAGCGCAGGGGGCGGCCGTTCGCTGGCCTGCCGGGTGGAGCAGCTCGGGCCCTACCTCGACACGGTGGATCGACACCCGTGGCTCGGTGTCTGCTTCGACACCTGCCACGCCTGGGCTGCCGGGCACGACCTGGCCGCCGAAGGTGGGATGACCGCCACGTTGGACACCCTGGTCAGCGCAGTCGGAGCGGACCGGCTGAAGCTGGTACACGCCAACGACTCCAAGGACCTGTGCGGTTCCACGCGGGACCGGCACGAGAACATCGGCAAAGGCATGATCGGCGAACCCGCGTTCGCCGAGTTGATGCGTCACCCCGCCACGGCGGGCGTCCCCGTGCTCGTGGAAACCCCCACCGACCGCCACGAGGGCCACGCCGCCGACATCACCACCCTCCGCCGCCTGCTCCCACCCCCGCCCTCCGGTAACGACGTCGGCCGGCCGCGCTGAGAGAACTCGAACACCCCGCCAACTTCGAGATCGACGACGTGGCCGGGTCAGTCGCGGAGAATGCGGGTGAGAGTGGCCACGGCTCGGTCGATCTGCGCGTCGGTGACGTTCAGGTGGGTGACCAGACGGGCGGTACGGGGCCCGAGCACCGAAACCAGTACGCCCTCGGCGCGTGCGGCGGCGGCCAATGCGGGCGCGTCGAACGCGGCCTTCGTCAGATCCAGCGGCACGATGTTGGTGCGTACCGCAGTGGCCAGCACCCCGAACGGCACGATCGCCTCAGCCAGCCGAGCCGCCTTCGCATGATCCTCGGCGAGCCGATCGACATGGTGGGTCAGCGCGTGCCGCCCGGCAGCGGCCAGGATGCCTACCTGACGCATCCCACCGCCCATCCGCTTACGGATCACCCGGGCCTGCTCGACCCGGTCTGAGGCGCCGACGACAAGTGAACCCACCGGAGCACCGAGGCCCTTGGACAGGCAGACCGACAGCGAGTCGAACAACGCGCCGTAGGTGGCCAGAGGCACCCCGTCGGCGACATGGGCGTGCCAGATCCGCGCACCGTCGCAGTGCAGCGCCAACTGCCCGGCATCAGCGACCCGACGCAGTTCACGCAGCGTGTCGAGAGGAATCACCCCGCCGCCGCCACGGTTGTGGGTCTGCTCCACCGCGATCGCCCGGGTCGGCACCGCCCAGAAACCGTCGGGACGTACCATCCCGGCCACCACGTCCGCGTCGACCTGGGCGCCCACCGGCGGCCACGTCCGCGAAGTGATCCCGCCGTACGCGGCAGCGGCCCCCATCTCATACGTGACGACGTGCGCGTCGGCGTCGCAGAGCAGCTCCGCACCGGGCGGCACCAGCAGTTGCAGGGCAATCTGGTTGGCCATCGACCCGCTCGGGCAGAACAACGCCGCCTCGTGTCCGAACATCGCGGCGACCTCGGCCTCCAGCGCCCGCACCGTCGGGTCCTCGCCGTAGACGTCGTCACCCACGTCCGCATCGGCCATGGCCTGCCGCATCGCGGCGGTCGGCCGCGTCACCGTGTCCGAACGCAGGTCGATCAGATCAGCCACGGCACTCCTTCCCGGCCACCGACTGCGGGGCTCGCAAGCTCACTCCTCGCGTCAGCCACAGCGATCCCTTCCCGGCCGCCGACTGCGGGGCTCGCAAGCTCACTCCTCGCGTCAGCCACAGCGATCCCTTCCCGGCCGCCGACTGCGGGGCTCGCAAGCTCACTCCTCGCGTCAGCCACGGAGCATCTCTGCGACGAGGAAAGCCAGTTCCAACGACTGCTGGGTGTTCAGGCGAGGGTCACAGGCGGTCTCGTAGCGGCCGGGCAGGTCGAGGTCGGCGATGCCCTGGGCACCGCCCAGACACTCGGTGACGTCCTCGCCGGTCAGCTCGACATGCAGTCCACCCGGGTGGGTGTCCAGGCCACGGTGCACCTCGAAGTAGCCGAGAACCTCGTCGACGATCCGGTCGAAGTGGCGGGTCTTGTAGCCGTTCGACGACTCGTGGGTGTTGCCGTGCATCGGGTCGCACTGCCACACCACCTTGGCACCGGCGGCGGTCACCTTGGCCACGATCGGCGGCAGCGCCTCCCGGACCTTGTGGTTACCCATCCGGCTGATCAGGGTGAGCCGGCCCGGGACGTTGTCCGGGTTCAGCTTCTCGCACAACTCGATCGCCTCGTCCGGACTCGTGGTCGGACCGAGCTTCACACCGATCGGGTTGGCGATGCGGGAAATGAAGTCGATGTGCGCGCCGTCGATCTGCCGGGTGCGCTCACCAATCCACAGGAAATGCCCGGAAAGCCCGTACGGCCGGGAACCGGAGACCCGGGTCAACGCCCGGTCGTACTCCAACGCAAGAGCCTCGTGCGAGCAGTACAGGGTGACGGTGCGAAGCGCCTCATCGTCGGTCATCCCACAGGCGCGGATGAACGCGAGGGCGCGGTCGATCTCGCGGGCGATCGCTTCGTACCGCTCGCCGGCCGGGGAGTTGCGCACGAAGCCCTTGTTCCAGTCGTGCACCGCATGCAGGTCAGCCAGCCCGCCGGCCAGGTAGGCACGCAGCATGTTCATGGCGGCGGCTGAGTTCGCGTACGCCCTGATCATGCGCTGCGGGTCGGCGACCCGCGCCTCCGGTGTGGTTTCCAATGAGTTGATCATATCGCCGCGGTAGGCCGGCAGCCCTCGCGCGTCGGTCGGCAGCGACCGGGGCTTGGTGTACTGACCGGCCACCCGGGCCACCTTCACCACCGGCAGGGAGGCACCGTAGGTCAGCACGATCGCCATCTGCAGCAACGTGCGGGCGTTGGCCAGCAGGTGACTCTCGGTGTTGTCCGCGAAGGTCTCCGCACAGTCACCGCCCTGCAGCAGGAAAGCCTTGCCCTCACAGACCAGTGCCAGACGCTGACGCAACTGGTCGACCTCGTACGGGGCGACCACCGACGGTACGGTGTCGAGCACCTTGCAGACCTCGGCGACCTGGGTCTCGTCCGGCCAGGGCGGAGTCTGGGCGCGCGGCAGTTCCCGCCAACGGTCCAGGCCGAAAGCCTCGTCCTCGGCGGAGTCGACAGTCGGGCGGCTGGTCTGCAGCACCGGGCTGCCCACCGCGGGATGACTCAACTGATGCCACTCATGGCGCATGCTGTTCAGCGTACGGCGACCAGCCGGGTGGTCGACCGGCGAGGGGCCGGGTTCCGGCAGATGGACGATCCTCGACGACCCCGCAGATCAGGGGGTGGGCGTCGCGGCGGGACTGTGCGCGCCGGGCCGCTCGTCGGCGATGCACCAGTCCAGCCCGTCACGGGTCACGGTGAACAGCAGCGGCCGGGTCGCCTTCTTCTTGCTGACGGTAACCGTGACCGCAGTGCTGACCTGCTGGCCGGACGGACCGGGTCGGATATCGGTGATCTCGGACTTCGACACCTCGAAGTGGTCGGCGAAGTCGCCGTTCGGCGCGGTGGCGGCGGCGTCGAACGCATCGTGCAGCACCGCACACAGCTGGCTGCGACCGGCGGCCACGTCCTTGGCTGCCATCGCGTCGAGGTACGCCTGCACCCGCTCACGGGACTTCAGCACCGCCTCCTCGGCCGGCGCCCGTCCAGGCTGCTCCGCCTCGGTCCCGCCACCGACAGGCCCACAGCCGACAAGCACGAACGGCAGACTGACGAGCAGCGCAGCGGCGATCGCCGGACGCCGGTACGTGACCACCATCGTCATCTCCCTCGACACGGACATCGAGACACGGTCGAGCGGCGAGTCTGTCACACCGCCATCCGGGCTTCGAGATCGCCCCGGACACGCCGGACGGGGAGGGGCCGGTGCGGGGCCCCCTCCCCGTCGTGTGGGTGGTGCGTCGGCCGTCGGCTCAGCCGAGGCCGCCCTTGATGGCGCCGATCAGCTCACCGTTGCTCGTGTCACCGGAAAGCTCCCAGAAGAACGCGCCACCGAGGCCCTGGTTCTTGGCGTACGTCATCTTGCCGCCGATGGTCGCCGGGGTGTCGTAGCTCCACCAGTTGCTGCCGCACTTGGCGTACGCCGTGCCGGCGACGGTGCCGGTTGCCGGGCAGGTGTTCTTGAGCACCTTGTAGTCCTCGATGCCCTGCTCGTAGGTGCCGGGTGCCGGCCCGGTCGCAGCGCCACCGGGCGCGGTTTGGGTGACGCCGGTCCAGCCACGGCCGTAGAAGCCGACACCGAGCAGCAACTTGTTGGCCGGGATGCCCCTGCTCTTGAGCTTCTGGACCGCCGCGTCGGACCAGAAGCCCTGCTGCGGGATACCGGAGTACGAGTAGAGCGGCGAGTGCGGAGCGGTGGGACCCTGCGGAGCGAAGGCGCCGAAGTAGTCGTACGTCATGGGCATGATCCAGTTGAGGTGCGCGGCGGCACCGGCGTAGTCGGTGGCGTCGATCTTGCCGCCGTTGCTGCCGTCGGCGGTGATCGCGGCGGTGACCAGGTTGTTCGCGCCGAACCGGGAACGTAGCGCCCCGGCCACGTTCTTGAACGCGTTCGGGCCGCTGGCGTCACAGGTCAGGCCGCAGGCGTTGGGGTATTCCCAGTCGATGTCGATGCCGTCGAAGACGTCCGCCCAGCGCGGATCCTCGACCAGGTTGTAGCAGCTCTCGGCGAAGGCGGTCGGGTTCTGTGCGGCCTGGGTGAAACCGCCGGACCAGGTCCAGCCGCCGAACGACCAGATCACCTTCAGGTTCGGGTACATCTTCTTGAGCTTGCGCAGCTGGTTGAAGCTGCCGCGCAGCGGCTGGTCCCAGGTGTCGGCGACTCCGTCGACGCTCTCCGCCGCGGTGTACGCCTTCTCGTAGTCGGCGTAGCTGTCCCCGATGGTGCAGCGCCCGCCGGTGGTGTTGCCGAAGGCGTAAAGGATGTGCGTCAGCTTCGCCGCCGAGCCGCTGGTGTGAATGTTCCGCACGTGGTAGTTGCGGGCGTAGACGCCCCACTGGGCGAAGTAGCCGACCACCTTCTGCGCGCCCGGGTTCGGCGGCGTGGTGGTCGGGGGCGTGGTCGTGGGGGGCGTGGTCGTGGGTGGGGTCGTGGTGGGCGGTGCGGTGGTGGTCGGCGGCGTGCTGCCGCCGCCGCACGAAGCGCCGTTGATGGTGCAGTTCAGCGGTGCCCGGTACGCACCGGTGCCGTTGTAGCCCCAGCTGAAGGAGGCGCCCGGGGCGAGCGCACCGGCCCAGCTCTTCTTGACCGCCACATAGCGGTTGCCGTCGCGGGTGACGTCGGCGTCCCAGGAGCTGCCGATGCTGGTGCCCGGGGGCAGCTCGAACTCGACACGCCAGGTGCTGACGCTGGCGTTCGACCCGTTGGTGATGGTGACCCGGGTTTCGTGCCCCGTTTCCCAGTCCGACACCCGGGTGAACGAGGTGGTCACGCTTGCGGCGCCGAACGCCGAAGCCATCGGGACCGTGGCGACGGTCACCGCGACCACGGCGCCGACCCAGAGGGCCCGGCGAAGCGACCTCTTCATGTGGCACCTCCAAACAGTTAGTAAACTTTCCTAAATGATGAGGAGACGCTACTCACCGGCAACCACTTCGTCAAGATGTACATGTATCGATCGAGACCAGGGGAGTCGATCCGACGCAACCACATCACCGCCGGCCACAGCCCGGGTACCGACAGGTAACCTGGCCGGCACCCACTCCGCCCACGGATGTGAACCCGGCGGTAGCCTCCGGACATGACCGTTTTCGACATTCCGATCGGCACCCTCACCGGCGGCCCGGCCGACCTCGCGCAGTACCGAGGACGCGTCCTACTAATCGTCAACGTCGCCTCCCGCTGCGGCCTCACCCCGCAGTACGCGGGCCTGCAGGCCCTTCAGGACGAGCACGCCGATCGTGGACTGACCGTGCTCGGCGTGCCGTGCAACCAGTTCGCCGGCCAAGAGCCGGGCAACGCGGCGGAGATCAGCGAGTTCTGTGCGGTCAACTACGGCGTGACATTCCCGATCACCGAGAAGGTCGACGTCAACGGCCCCGACCGTCATCCCCTGTACGCGGCCCTGGTGGACACCGCCGACACCGACGGTCACACCGGCGACGTCCGCTGGAACTTCGAGAAGTTCCTCGTCGCCCCCGACGGCTCCGTCGCCGCCCGCTTCGCCCCCACCGTCACCCCCGACGACCCCGCCCTACGAACCGCGATCGACAAGAACCTCCCCGCGTAAGCCCCCCGCCTCGTCGATCATGCAGTTGTGGTCGCCCTTTCAGGGCTTTCACACCCTTTGAAACGACCCAAACTGCATGGTCGGTGGACGTGGGCACCCTCGCCGACAGTTGGCGCTTCCAGCCGGACACCCCGGCCTACGGCGTCATCTACTCCACCGACCCGGCGAACTGGGACCAGGGAAACCCCGGCCGGCGCAGGCATGCTGCGCGCCGCGCTCGCGGACGCCGGTTGACCCGGCCGCAGGCCCGCACCCCGCCCGCGAACTGCCGTTCGACTCAGCGCGACGCGGTGCCGGCGCGCCAGGCCCGCCACTCGGGGGCCAGCACCGACCAGACCTCCAGATCTACGCGGCCCCGCAGCCCCGGCAACATCTCCCGCAGGACACCGTCGCGGCGCATGCCCAGCCGACGGGCCACCGCGATGCTGCGCACGTTGCCTGCATCGGTGCGCCACTCCACCCGGTGCAGCCCACGCTCGACGAGCACCCAGTCGATGAGCCGTCCCACCGCCCGGGTCACCAGCCCCCGCCCCTCGGCGGCCGGTTCCAGCCAGCAACCCGCCTCGCACACCCCGGTCGCCGCGTCGAGCGACACCAGCAACACCCCGCCGACCAGGATGCCGCCCGACCAGATCCCCCAGATGCCCCCGTCGTCGCGGGCCCACCGGTCGGCGTAACGCCGAAGCACCTGCCGCGCCCCGTCGAGGTCGGTGGCCACGAAGGACGGCGACACCCACGGCGAGATGTGCTCCCGGGCCCGGTCCAGATTGCCCAGGAACTCCTCGGCGTGCCACGGGTTCAACGGTCGCAGCTCGGCGTCCTCACCCAACGCTATGGTGAACATCAGCGCCCACCTCGCCGCATCGCGCCTCCACTCACCGGCAGAGACTAGCCACTCTCGCGTCTCCGTCCCAGCCGGTGCCTCCCGTGCCGCCCACTGCCGGTCGGTGCACCGCACGTCTGCGGGTCGTTGCGACCCGGCAGCTGTCGGGTCGGCACGACGGGTGAGCGGGCGCTGCGGGCTCCGGCCGAGCCAGGGTCAGATCGGGCGGCGGCCGGCGAAGCCACAATCGGCGCGGTGGTACCAGCGCACGTCGGTGTCGCCCTCCAACCAGCACCAGAGCACCTGTCGGCCCTCACGTTCACCGGCAAAATCGAGCAGAACCGGTGCCGTGCTCTTGACCTCGATACCGTGCTGTTGGATCTCGTCGAGGACCGCGTACAGCCGCGCCTCCAGGCCCTTGACCTCGGCTCGGCCGCCGAGTGCGCTGAGCCCGTGGCCGGCCAGGTCGGCCTGCAACTCGGCCAGGTCGGCCCGGGCCCGGATCAGTTCGTCGATCCGAGGACGCAGGGTGGCCACCAGGTGCCGGGCCTGGGCGAGAGTGAACACCGCGCCAGTATGCGCCACCCGCCTGCCACCCCGACCCCCCACCACCCTCCGGTACACCCCAAAAGCACCTATCCGGCGTTGATCATGAGGTTAGCGGCAGTTCTAAGATCAACTCCCGCCGCCAACCTCATGATCAACGCCGGATAGGTGGGGTGGGGTGGGTGGGGTGGGTGGGGTGGGTTAGTCGGCTTGGGTGGCTAGTTCGCGGGCGCGGTCGCGGGCGGCTTCCAGGGCGGCCAGCAGGGCGGCGCGGACGCCGTGATTCTCCAGTTCGCGGATCGCGGAAATGGTGGTGCCGGCGGGTGAGGTGACCGCCTCGCGCAGCTTCACCGGGTGCTCACCGGAGTCGCGCAGCATCACCGCGGACCCGATCGCGGTCTGCACGATCAGGTCGTGCGCCACCTGGCGGGGCAGGCCGAGCAGGATGCCGGCGTCGGTCATCGCCTCGACCAGCAGGTAGAAGTACGCCGGGCCGGAACCGGACAGGGCCGTCACCGCATCCTGCTGGGACTCGGGTACCCGGATCGTGACGCCCAGCGGCTTGAACATCTCCTCGGCCAACGCCAGGTGCTCACCGGTGGCATACGCCCCGGCGGAAATCGCGGTCATCGCCTGGTCGACCAGGGCGGGGGTGTTGGTCATCACCCGCACCACCGGGATGCCCTCGGGCAACCGGCGGCTGAAGAAACCGCTCGGTAGGCCGGCACAGAGTGAGACCAGCAGCTTGCCGGCAGGAACGTTGGGCCCGATCTCGTCAAGTAGTGCGGCGGCGTCCTGCGGTTTCACCGAGACAGCCAGCACCTCGGCCTCGTGCACGGCGGTGAGGTTGTCGACCACCCGGACGCCGTAGCGGGCGGCGAGTTCCTCGGCTCGGCCCGGCCGGCGGGCGGTCGCCCGCAGCCGGTCCACCGGCCAACCCGATCGCAGTAGCCCGGAGAGCACCAGCTCGCCGATCTTGCCCGCACCGATCACCGCGATCGTGTGCGCCCCGGCTGACAACTGGCGTACCCCCTTCGTGAGCCGGCGTCGCGGCGGGCCCGGTGGCCCGCCGCGACGCCGGACGACGTTCAGCTACCGAAGAAGACTTCGGCCTCGGCGTACCGCTCCAGCGGAACGGTCTTCAGCTCGGCGGTGGCGTCGGCGAGCGGAACGCGGACGATGTTCGTGCTATGCATCGCGACCATCTTGCCCCAGTCGCCCTCGTGGACGGCGTCGATGGCCTGCAGCCCCAGCCGGGTGGCGAGCACCCGGTCGAACGCGGTGGGGGTGCCGCCACGCTGGATGTGGCCGAGCACGACGGTGCGGGCCTCCTTGCCGGTCTTGGCCTCCAGCTGCTCGGCCAGCCACTGGCCGATGCCACCGAGCCGCACGTGCCCGAACGCGTCCAGCTCCTGATTCTGCAGGACCATCTGGCCCTCCAGCGGCTGGGCGCCTTCGGCGACCACGACGATCGGGGCGTACTGGTGCTGGAAACGCTTCTCGACGTACCCGGCGACCTGCTCGACGTCGAAGTTCCGCTCCGGCAGCAGGATCACGTTGGCGCCGCCGGCCAGACCCGCGTGCAGGGCGATCCAACCGGCGTGCCGGCCCATCACCTCGACCACCAGGGTGCGGTGGTGACTCTCGGCGGTGGTGTGCAGCCGGTCGATCGCCTCCATGGCGATGTTGACGGCGGTGTCGAAACCGAACGTGTAGTCGGTCGCGCCGAGGTCGTTGTCGATGGTCTTCGGCACGCCGATCACATTGACGCCGAGCTCGTGCAGCTTGGTGGCGACGCCGAGGGTGTCCTCACCGCCGATGGCGATGAGAGCGTCGACGCCCTGCGCGGCAAGGTTGTCCTTGATCTGCTCGACGCCGTTCTCGATTTTGAAGGGGTTGGTCCGGGAGGAGCCGAGGATCGTGCCGCCCCGGGGCAGGATGCCACGGACCTCCGCGATGCCGAGCGGGCGGGAAAGCCCCTCCAGTGGGCCCTTCCAACCGTCCTGGAAACCCACGAACTCGTGGCCGTAGCTGGCGACGCCCTTACGGACCACCGCCCGGATGACCGCGTTGAGACCTGGGCAGTCGCCGCCGCCGGTGAGCACGCCGATACGCATGATCTGCTCATCCTCCTGGGGAGCATCTGGTCAAGCCCGATCAAGCCCCAGGATATGTGTCAGCGCGGACCCTCGGCACCGTTGCCGGCCCGGGGCGGGCCGTCCCTACGAACTGTAGTCGCCGCCCGGTACGGCTCGGAGAGCGCCCCACTACCGGCCGGTAGCCGTCCCGACGGTCATCGCCCGCCAGCGGGCCAGGTTGTGCCGGGCGTCGACCAGCGCGTCGTGCCGGGCCGCCGCAGCGGTCGGCAACGGGGGCCGCCCCCGGTCGTCCCACAACTGCCGCAGCTCCTTGGTGTAGCGGGGTATCTCCCGGGGCAGCGCCGGCATCGCGCCCCACAACTGCGCCAACGCCACATGGTCGTACGCCGCGTACCAGGCCCACAGTTCCACCTCCTCGCCCGGACGTCCCCGGATCGGCTCGAGAAGAAAGTCGTACAGGTCATCGCGGATGCGCTCGCGGGACCGCCACGCCCGGTCGGCCGGGGAGGGCAGCTTGTCGAGTACGTTGCGACGCACCCAGGGCACCGCGCGGGACGCGTCGAACTCGGTGGAGACCGCGTAGAACTCGCGGTCGTACTCGTCGACGACGCCGATCGAGACCAGTTCGACGGTCCGGCCGTCCTCGATGAACTCGCAGTCGTAGAAGTAGCGGTAGGCCATCGCGACCATCCTCGCCGATCGTCGTCGCGGCCCGTCGATCGGGTCGGCGACACCGGGAGCGCTTCCAGCCGTCGTCGCAGCGCCACACCCGGCTCGAACCGGTCACGGAAGTGAATTGAGGGGTGTACAGCACGCGACCGGACCGTCATGATCTGATGTGTTACCGCTGCCGGACGCCGAACGGGTGTCGGATCACCTCGTCAGGGCCTTCAGGCTCACCCGGTGAGCGAGTTGGGGTCCTTGACCGGGGGAGGGGTGGGGCCGTGGAGATGCGCCTGCCGGAGCCGGGTGACGCGCTCACCGGCGTGGACATGTTCGCCGGGCTCGAACCGGAGGTTCGCCAGCGGGTGGTCGCTGCCGCGGTGCCCCGGACGTACCGCAAGGGTCAGCTGCTGTTCGTGGAGAACGACCCGGGCGAGTCACTGATCATCCTGCGCCGGGGCGCGGTGGCCGTGTTCCGTACCGCCCCCACCGGCGAACGGGCGATCCTGACCGTGATGCGCCCGCCGGACGTGCTCGGTGAGGTGTCCCTGCTGGACGCCTCGACCAGGTCGACCTCGGCCGAGGCGATCGAGGACACCGCCGCGTTGGCACTGTCCCGGCCGGCCTTCATGGAGCTGGTCCACTCGAATGCGCGGATCCTCGACGCGGTGATGCGGTCCCTCGGCGCGTTGATCCGCCGGCTGACCGAGCAGAACGCCGACCACGTCTTCCTCGACCTGCCTGGCCGGGTGGCCAAGACGCTGGTCCGACTCGCCGGCGAGAGCCAGGCGCCGATGATCACCATCGAGCTGAACCAGAGTCAGCTCGCCGAGATGGCCGGTGGTTCCCGGCAGAGCGTCAACCAGGCGATCGGCTCGTTCGCCAACCGGGGCTGGTTGCGCACCGAGGGTCGGCGGATCGTGGTCACCGACGTGCCCGCTCTTCGCCGCCGGGCCGGCATGAACGAACGCTGAGCGACCGGCACCGACGAAGGCGGGCGGGCCGGGACGATCGTCCCGGCCCGCCCGTCGCTGCCCCCCGGTCAGGGCTTGGTGCTGCCCGGTCCGGCCCAGTCGGTGCCACCGGGACCGGCCCAGTCCGTGCCGTCCTTGCCACCGCCGGGCACCTCGCCGACGATGCCCTGCGCCTGCAACTGCGCCAGGGTCGCGGCGTCCACGTCCACCGAGTCACCCGCGGAGTGGGCGACCCCGCTACCGTCGGTCCAGTCACTCTTCAGCATCACGTACACCATGGAGCTGTCCTTCTGATCGGCGGTCAACGAATCGGCCGCCTGAATCTAGCCGTTCCGAAGCGGCGGGAGCTGCCCGGCTGAGTGTCCACAAGCCAACAGCCCGGTACCCGACAGTGCGGCGGACAGGGATACTCGACGCTGCGCCCCGAGGCGTCGGGGCCTGCCACTGGAGGGTGTCATCGCCGCGCAGTGTGACCGCTGTGGACGTACCGCTGCCGAGGGCGACCGCTTCTGCGGTGGCTGCGGCGCGGAACTCGCTGCCGTCTGTCCGCACTGCCTGCGCCCCCTCGCGCCGGACGTGGCCTTCTGCACCTCCTGCGGCGCACCTCGCACCGGCACGGACCTGTCCGGCCCCACCAGCCAGGAGGATCGTCGCCGGGTCAGCGTGCTCTTCGTCGACCTGATCGACTTCACCCCGTACGTAGAGCGGGCCGATCCGGAGCTGGTCCGCGGCATGCAGACCGGTTTCTTCTCCGCCGTCCGTCGGGTGGTGGGTCAGTACGGCGGCGTGGTGGAGAAGTACATCGGCGACGCGGTGATGGCGCTGTTCGGTGCGCCGGTGGCCACCGAAACCGACGGGTTGCGGTGTGTCCGGGCCGGGCTGGAACTACAGCGGGTACTGACCCGTTTCACGCCCACCGGCACGGAAGGACTGCGCTTCCGGGTCGGGGTGGCCACCGGGGAGGCCCTCGTCGACGTGGCTGCCGCCCGCGACGGTGGTCAGGCGATCGTCGCCGGAGACGTGGTCAACACCGCGTCCCGGTTGCAGTCCGCGGCGCCACCCGGCGGGGTTCTTGTCGACGGTGCCACTCACGCGCTGACCCGGGACACCATCCGGTACGACGGGCGACCCCCGATCACCCTGCGCGGCCGGTCCGCACCGACCGAGGTGTGGCTGGCCCGGTCCGCCATCCGCCGGCAGCCCACCGATCGGGAGTCCGACACCACTCCCCTGATCGATCGGGAGCACGAGCTGGGCATGCTGATCAACGCCCTGCACCGCAGCCTGCGCGACCGCCGACCCCAGGTGGTGACCGTCTTCGGTCGGGCCGGCATCGGCAAGAGCCGGCTGGTCCGTGAGCTGCACCGGCACACCGGCCGGCTGGTGGACGAGCCGCTGACCTGGCGGATCGGCAGGTGTCCACCGTTCGGTGAGAACGTCACGTTCGCCGCGCTTGCCGACATCGTCAAGACCGAGGCGGGCATCCTGGACACCGATCCGGCCGCCAGCGCCGCGCAACGCCTCGCCGCCGCCGTGAGCAGGCTGGTCGGCGTCGCAGAGCGGGAACGGGTGGCCGACGCGCTGCGTCCGCTTGTCGGGCTGGCCGGCAACCCACTGCCCGCGGAGGAAGCGGAATCGGCATGGCGACGGTTCCTGCTGGCCCTCGCCGCCAGCCGCCCCACCGTGCTGGTCTTCGAGGACCTGCACTGGGCCGACGACGCGATGCTGCGTTTCGTGGAGCTGCTGGGCGCGGCGGCCCGGGACGTACCGCTGCTGCTGCTGTGCACCGCCCGCCCCGAGCTCGTCGACCGCGATCCGAGCTGGGCGGGGACCATCACCGGTTCGGTCACCATCGCCCTGCCGCCGTTGCGGGACACCGGCATCGCCGCGTTGTACACCCACATGTTCGGCCAGGCCGCGTTCCCCGCCGACCTGCTGACCCCGCTGATCGAGGTGGCCGGCGGCAATCCACTCTACGCCCACGAGTACGTCCGGATGCTTATCGAGCAGGGCGCCCTGCGGCAGTCCGGGCGCGGCTGGTCGCTGGAGAGGCACCTGGATCTGCCGATGCCGGAGAGTGTGCACGCGGTCATCGCCAATCGGGTCGACCTGCTCGACGCGAAGGACCGTGCGGTGCTGCTGGCCGCCGCGGTCGTCGGAGTGCAGTTCTGGCCCGGTGCGGTGGCCGCCGCCGTCGGACAGCCGGTCGAATCCGTCGAGCGTGCCCTGCGTCGACTGGAACAGCGGGACTTCGTCCACGAACAGGCCGCCTCCACGATGGCCGGTCAGCCGGAGTACCGCTTCCGACACGTCCTGGTCCGCGACGTGTGTTACCAGCGGTTACCCCGAGCCGAGCGGGTGGCCCGGCACGAACGCACCGCCGACTGGTTGGACACGCTGTCCCAGAGCCGGGAGACCGACCTGGCCGAGGTGCTGGCACACCACCGCTGGGCGGCGCACGAGATTGCCCGCTCGCTGGGCATGGAGACCCGCCGTTACGCGGCGCCGGCCCGGGCCGCGCTGCACCGGGCGGCACGTCGGGCGTACGCGCTGCACGGGCTGGACGCCGCCGCTGGCCACGCGGCCCGGGCGCTCGGTCTGGTCGACGACTCCGATCCGGTGGGTCGACTCCAGCTGGAGTTGCTCAGTACCGAGATCTCATTCCACCGCGACGGCAACGCCTTCCTCTCCGGTGGCGGGCCGGAGCAGGTGCAGTCGCTCGCCGAGCGACTGCACGCGCACGGCGACGAGGCCTGCGCGGCGCGGGCCTGGACGCTGCTCGGTCAGGCGGCCTGGCTGCGGGCCGACCGTCCGGCGGCACTGGCCTGCCTGCACCGGGCGGTGCGGCTGTTCGACCCGCTGCCCGACAGCGCGCAGAAGGCCGACGCCTTCGCCGAGCTGGGGCGGCTGCACATGCTGAACTACGAGCGTGATCCGGCGGTGGCGGCGGCCGACACGGCGGCGGAGATCGGCGAACGACTCGGGCTCACCGAGATCCGCACCAACGCCCGG
Organism: Micromonospora sp. HNM0581; assembly: GCF_012726175.1. GTDB lineage: Bacteria > Actinomycetota > Actinomycetes > Mycobacteriales > Micromonosporaceae > Micromonospora. The sequence continues at coordinate 101,144 of NZ_JAASAD010000002.1, read as the reverse complement.
ATCACCGCGGCCACCGCCCGGTATCAGGCCGGTGACCGGGCCGGACTCGACGAGTTGTACGCGATCGTGGAGTTCGGCCGGTCCAGTCAGTTGATCGCGCTGCCCCGGGCCACCCAGAACCTCGCCTACGCGGTACGGGAGGAGGGGGACTGGTTGCGCTCCGACGCTCTGCTCTCGGCTGCGCCGGCCCGCACCGCAAGCGGGCAGAACCTGAGCACCAGCTACTCCGCCGAGGCGATGCGGGCCTGGTTCGACGGGGACTTCGGCCGACTGATCGACGCCGCCGAGGCGTTCGTGGACACCCCGACCGGCAGCTGGGACATGCAGGTACGCGGCCTGCGGTCGTGCCTGCTGGTGCTGCGCGGCCAGCCGGTGCCGCCGGGGCCGCCGGGGGACGGTTCGCCGGCCGGCACACCACAATGCGACGACGTGGCCGCCGCGTTGGACATCGCCCGGCGCAGCGGCTTCCACCGGCCGCACTGGACGATGCTCGCGATGGGGGCGCTGTGCCGGGCGGTGCAGGGTCGCGTCGACGAGGCCGCCGCGCTGATCGACGAGCTGGCCGAGTCGTGGACGGCGGTACCGGCGTTGGCCAGCGGCGAGTGGATCGCTGCGGCTGGCTGGGCGGCCAGCCTCGCCGGCCGCAAGTCCGCTGTCCGGGTACGCGCGATGCTCGGCCAGGTTGGTCACCGTACGCCCTGGTCGGAGGCGGCGCTGCGGAGTGTGACCGGCGCGCTGGCTGGGCTCGACGACAACCATCGGCACGCCGCCGAGCTGCATCTGACCGCCGCCCAGATCTATGCCGGCATCCCCGATGTCACCGATCGGATGCTGGCGCTGACCTTCGCGGTACGCGAGCTGACGGCTGCCGGCGATCACGCTGCGGCCGGCGTACCCCTGGCCGAACTGCGTGCCTTCGCGCACCGCAACGCCGCTCCGGGCCTGCTCGCTCTGGCCCACCCGACCGCCGACGTCGCACAGACCCTCGCTTGCTGACCGTCGCGGATCCCGAGGCACCCGGTGCCGCCTGACGCCCCGCAGCGATGGGCCCTCGACCCGAAACCGCCGTCACGTTCGGTGTCGATCTACCTCCATCTGTCTCCTCACTTGCCGTATCTTGTTCTGGCGTCAGCCCTCGCGCTTGTGCACCTTTCATGCTGATCGGCAGTCCGTGCCGGCTTCGACCGCTGCTGCCGCACCTGGTCAGGCAGCTGTGCGCCGGTTGACGCCGAACACATGGGCCGTTGGGTACCGCCGGGTCGAGCGGGACTTCGGCACCCAGGGTTGCCGTCACCCTGTGTCGCTGCCCGGCCGGCGAGCGGTGTGTTAGGCACGGTCGCGGCGAGGGGGCCCGAAGGGGTCGGGCGTACGCCGCGCCACAAGGCACTCCCCGAACCCGCCCTCGACGTGTCACGATTCAGGGCACGGGGTGTGTGGCAACGCGCCGGAGGCGCGATGAGGAGGGTGGTCCGGTGTCAGCGGGTGGGGCCCGCCGGGGACGGCGGGACAACGGTCTCGACGCGAGCGAGTACGCGATCGCCGGCGACGTCGACCCGCGCGTCGGCGAGCACCTGCTCGACGTGCTGGCCGCTGGCGGGATCGCCGCCTACCTGCAACCGTCGGCCGACCTGAACCCGGTCACCCGCACCACCACCGTGCCGCCGCGACCGGTGGACCGGCTCTACGTGGACCGCTCGCACCTGAGCACCGCCCGCGACTACCTCAGCCAGCTCGCCGACGAGACCGGTGACGCTCGCGCCGGTGGCGAACCGGACATAGACGCCGAGTGGGAACGGATCGTCGCCGGGTTCCACGCCCCACCGGACGCCGGTGAGCACCCGTGGCCCGCCGCCGAGAACGTGGACGACCCCAGTGGGCGCGGCGGCGGCACGGCCACCGCTTCCCGGCCGAGCACCGAGGAGCCCGGCCCGACCGCCACCGACGTGCGCCGGCTGCCGTACGCCGCCGACGTCTCCGGAGTCTCGTTGGGACGTGGTCCCCGCGACGGGGAGGGGCCGTCGCTGCTGGACGGCCTGGACACCTTCGGTGGGGACCTGCCCGACGACCCGGACGACGAGCGCTACGTACCGCCGCCGCCACCGCCGTTGCCCCGCGTGTCGAAGTTCGCGATGGCTGGCATCCTCGCTGTGCTGCTCGGCTTCACGCTGTTCCTCTTCCCGGGCCTGCTCCCGGCCGACCAGGGCATCGTGACGTTGCTCGGTTTCACGGCCATACTCGCCGGTTTCGTCACCCTCGTGTGGCGGCTGCGGCCCGGGGACGCCGACGACCGCGACCCGGACGACGGCGCTGTCGTCTGAGTGGCGCGCAGGGTAGCCGTCCGGATACCGGGACGACGACCGCCCATGCCGACGCGCGTAACAGTGGTGTAACTTACTGTCAGTAGGAATACCGCAGCACGTCACGACACCCGCCGACTGCCCGGTTTCTTCCCCCTCGTGGCGGTCACTCCCCTGCTGATCGGAATGCCCGAGATGCGACAGAGTTCCCTCGTGGTGGTGGCCAACCGCCTACCCATCGACGACAGCGTGGCGCCCGACGGCGCGTGCGAGTGGCGGCGCAGCCCCGGTGGGCTGGTCAGCGCGCTGCACCCGTTGCTGCGCCACACCCCCGCGACCTGGGTCGGCTGGGCCGGTGGGACCGGCCCCGCACCCGAACTGCCCGACATCGACGGGGTACGGATGCACTCCGTCCCGCTCAGCGGCGACGACCTGCGCGACCACTACGAGGGCTTCGCCAACGCGACCCTCTGGCCGATCTATCACGACGCGGTCGAACAGCCGCAGCACCACCGGCGCTGGTGGGACGCCTACCTCCGGGTCAACCGGCGATTCGCCGAGGCCACCGCGCAGGTCGCCGAGTCCGGCGCGGTCATCTGGGTGCAGGACTACCACCTGCAACTGGTGCCGGGGCTGCTCCGCACCCTCCGGCCCGACCTGCGCATCGGCTTCTTCCTGCATGTGCCCTTTCCGCCACCGGAGCTGTTCATGCAACTGCCCCGCCGGGCCGAGCTGCTACGCGGGATGCTCGGTGCCGATCTGATCGGCTTCCAGCGCGCCCAGGCGGCACACAACTTCGCCCAACTGGTCACGAAGGTGCTGGGGCTGCCGGCCACCGACCGACGGATCGGGGTCGAGGACCGGGTGGTACGCATCGGTGCGTTCCCGGTGTCGATCGACACCGTGGAGATGGCCGCGCTGGCCGACCGTCCGGACGTGGCCGACCGGGCTCGCCGGCTGCGTCACGACCTGGGCAGCCCCGACCACGTGATCCTCAGCGTCGACCGGATGGACTACACGAAGGGCATCGAGCAGCGACTCAAGGCGTACAGCGAACTGCTGGCCGGCGGGCACGTCAAGGTCCGCGACACGGTGCTGGTGCAGGTGGCGGTGCCCAGCCGGGAACGGGTCAGCCAGTACCAGATCCTCCGGGACCGGGTAGAGCGGGAGGTCGGGCGGATCAACGGGGAGTTCGGCCGGGTAGGCGAGCCCGCCATCCACTACCTCACCCAGCCATTCGACCGCGCCGAGCTGGCCGCGCTCTACCGGGTCGCCGACGTGATGGCGGTGACCCCGCTGCGCGACGGCATGAACCTGGTCGCCAAGGAGTACGTCGCCGCCCGGGTCGATGACACCGGCGCGCTGCTGCTGAGCGAGTTCGCCGGGGCTGCCGCCGAGCTGCCGCAGGCGTACCTGGTCAATCCACACGACCTGGAAGGGCTCAAGCAGGGCCTGCTCGCGGCCCTGCGGGCCAACCCCGCCGACGTACGCGAACGGATGCGAGCGATGCGTGCGCACCTGCACGAGCACGACATCCGGGCCTGGGCGCGCTCCTATCTGGCCACCCTGGACCAGAGCGGTTCGATGCTCGCCCACCTCGGCGGCGGCTGAGTTCGGCCCACCACGCCCACGGCGCTTCAGCAAAACGCGACGTCTCAGCCCAGGTCGTCGCGGGCCGGATCCTTGACCAGCCAGTCGAGGATCGCGTCGATCGGCTCCCGCCACCTGGCGTCGAGCATCAGGTCGTGCCCCATACCGGGAAAAAGCAGCGGAGCCGAACCGTACCGCCGCGCGGCCCGGGTCAGCGCCGCAGCCGGCACCACCCGGTCGTCCGGGCTGCCCAGCACCAGCACGGGCGGGTCGCCCACCGCCGGTTCCGGATCGGCACCTGTCAGCAGCTGCCACTGGGCTCGTCGGCCCGCCCGGCCCAGCCTTGCGGCGTGCCGCTGGGCGTCGGCGTCGGGCAGCTCACGGCTGAACAGCTGCCTGCGGTGGAGCCGGAGCCCGGCACCGAAGACCGCCGGCACGGTACCGAACGGATTGCGACGCAACGCGGCGCCGAAGGTCACCCAATCACCCCACACCGGCGCCACCAGTACCGCCGCCCGGGCCGGGTAGCGGGCCAGGGCGTGCGCGACCACCAGGGCACCGGCACCGTGCCCCACCAGCACCGCCTGGCGGGGCAGGCTCGCCGCCACCTGAACCACGTCGTGGGCGTACGCCCGTAGGGTCGCCTCCGGCGCCGGGTCGCTGCCGCCGTGCCCACGCAGGCTCACCGCGTGGGCACCGAAGCCGCGGGCCGCGACGTGTCCGAGCCAGTGCTCGGCGTACGCCCAGGCACCGTGGCCGAAACCCGGCACGAACAGTAGCGGTGGCCGCCCCTCCTCCAACTCCGGAACGGCACTGAGCACCTCACGCCGGACCGGGCGCACCGGCCGCGCCCACTCCCAGCTGCGCATCACCCGCTCGGTCACTTGCTCTCCAGCTCGCGTAGGGCGCGCTCAAGCGCGCGCAGGTAGTCGGCGTGCCCGACCTCGAACCAGTGCCGGGTCGAGTCCTTGACCTGCCCCGAGTAGCGTTCGCCGGCCCCGGCGCGGACCCGGGCGGCGAAGGCCGCAGCCCGCTGCGGCGCGCTGGCGCGTGTCTGCAGCAGCCGGGCGAAGAGCACCGCCTGCCAGTGAGCCAGGGGGAAGATGCCGGAGTCCGGTTGGAGCAGCCCGGTCACCGCGAGCGTGGGATGGTCCGGCACGAGGGCGTTGAGCCACAGCCGGGGCCGTCCGACGCCCTCGTCGTCGCCGAGGATCTTGCCGTCGAGGAACTCGAAGCGCGGCAGGTAGCCGGTGGCGAAGACGACAAGTTCCGGGTCGATCTGCCGGCCGTCGGTCAACTCCACCGAGTGCGGGTGGAGCCGCTCGATGTCCGGCACCGGGGTGATCGCGCCGTGGCCCACGTGGTAGACGAGCAGGCTGTTGGCGATCAGATGGGTCTCGTACACCCGGTGGTCCGGCTTCGGCAGGCCGAAGCGGGTCAGGTCACCGACGGTCAGTCGCAGTGTCCGGTGGTAGAGCCACTGCCGGACCCGCAGCGGCACCCGCAGCGCCAGTAGCAGATCGTTGACCTGGTCGGCAGGGCGACCGAAGACGTACTTCGGGGCGTACCAGTAGCCACGGCGGGTGGAGTGCCAGCAACGGGACGCCTGCTGGGCGGCCTCCACGGCGATGTCGCAGCCGGTGTTGCCGGCCCCCACCACCAGTACCCGCTTGCCGCGCAGCTGCGCCGAGTCCTTGTACGACGAGGCGTGCATGACCTCACCGCGGAACTGCTCGAGCCCCTCGTACCGGGGAAGCTTCGGCGACCAGTTGTGCCCGTTGGCGACCACCACGGCCGCGTACCGGGAGGTGCGCTCGGGGCCGTAGCCGCCTGTGCTGCGGGTGGTGACGTCCCACCGGTCGTCGTCGACCGGCTCGACGCGTACCACCTCGGTGCCGAACCAGATGTGCCGGCGCAGGTCGAAATGGTCGGCGTAGCGCTCGAAGTAGGAGAGCAGCTGGCGGTGGTGCGGGTAGTCCGGCCAGTGGTCGGGCATCGGGAAGTCCGGGAACTGGGTGAACGGCCGCGACGAGATCAGGTGGGTGCTCGCGTACACCGGACTGCGGTCGTGCCGCCAGTTCCACGCACCACCGACGCCGGTCTCGCGTTCGTAGCAGTCGACCCCGAAGCCGTGCTCGGTGAGGTTCTTGACGGCGGTCAGGCCGCTGGCACCGGCGCCGATGACGCAGACGGTGTCACCCCGGTCGGAGACCGGGCGGCCGTCGTGGCCGGGGGAGAGCGTGTTCGTCTGCGGATCTGGACGGCCGGGCTCGGTGGAGGTGGGCACCGGGGGATCTCCTTCGTCTCGGCACGAGTGCCGGGTCGCGCGAAATCCTCTCCACAACGGAGCGGGATGTCCAGCCCGGCGCAGCGCCGGTGTCAGGCGGAGGCGGGCAGCAGCAGGTCGACGAGGACCGGGAAGTGGTCGCTGGCCCGCCGGGCAAGGGGAGTGTCGACCACGTCGTAGTCGATCACGGCGATCCGCGCGTCGACGAACAGCGCGTCGATGCGCCGTCGGGGATCAGCGCACGAGTAGGTGAGCCGGTCGGCCCGGTCGGCTGCCTCCGCCGCATCGATCAGCCCGTCGGCGACGGTGTGCCACGCCGGTCCGCCCGGTTCCTCGTTGAGGTCGGCGGCGGCGATCACCGGGTACGGCGCGGCGGCCAGGTCCTGCTTGAACAGCCCGGCCTGACCGGGACGCTCCGCCGGGTCGGTGGACAGGTGGGATCCAGCGACGGTGAACCGGGCCGAGGTGCCCACCCGGCAGTCGGCGTACGCGGCGCCGCGCAGGTGCCGGCCGGGGGTGAGCGGGAACCGCCGGCAGCGGGTCCCGGTCACCCGCACCCGGAGGCTGGTGAAGACCAGGTTGCCCAACGACGGCAGGCCGCCGGTGGCGACGACCAAGCCGAACGACTCGGCCAACGCGGCCGACTTCTCCCGCCACCGGAACCGGCGCGGCCCCTCCTGGACGACGACCACGTCCGGTGCCGTCTCGCGCACCACCCTGGCCAGCGCGACGGTGTCGTCCCGCTGGCCGTGGACGTTGTAGGACAACACGCGCAGTGGCACGCCGTGCGCGGCCACCTAGATCCGCCGGGCCAGGTCGGCCGCGCCGATGACCCCGGCGGAGTTGCCGAGCTCGGCCGGGCGGATCTCGGCGACCGGCAGCCGGCTGCGCTGGGCCAACGCCTCCGTGAACGAGCGACGGGTGGGTCCCATCAGCAGGTCACCGGCGTCGATGACGCCACCGCCGACGACCAGGATCTGCGGGTCGAGGATCTGCGCCATGTCCGCCAGGCTGGTGCCGAGCCAGCGCCCGACCTGCGCGAAAGCCTCGGCTGAGACAGGGTCGCCCGACTTTGCGGCGGCGGTGACCATCGGCCCGGTGATCGTCTCGGCCTCCCCGTCGGCCAGTTCCAGCAGGGCGGCGGCCCGCTGCGGCTCCTGCCGGGCGGCGGCCCTGGCGAAGCGGACCAGGGCGCTGCCGCTGGCATACTGCTCGATGCAGCCGAGTCGGCCGCAGCCGCACTGGTGGCCGTCGGGGACGGTGAGCATGTGGCCCAGTTCGGCGGCGATGCCGTGAGCGCCGCGGACCAGCTCACCGCCGAGCACGATGCCGCCGCCGACGCCGGTGCCGATCGTGAACATCACCATCGAGTCTTCGGCGTGACGGGCGGCGCCGTAACGGAACTCCGCCCAGGCGGCCACGTTGCCGTCGTTCTCCACGATGACCGGCAGTCCGACCGCCGCGCCGACGTACGCCCGCAGCGGCTCTTCGCGCCAAGCCAGGTTGGGTGCGAAGAGCACCGTGGAACGGCTGGCGTCGATCCAACCGGCCGCGCCGATGCCCACCGCCTGGACGTCGTGGCCGGTGGCCAGTTCCGCGACCAACTCGATGATGACGTCGCGGGTCTTGCCGACGTCGTCGGCGGGGGTGTCTCGGCGGGCCTGCACGAGGACCGTACCGGTGTCGTCGACGACACCGCCGGCCACCTTGGTGCCACCGACGTCGACTCCGATGGTCAGCGTCACCGCTGCCACTCCCCTCTGCTGTGCCACCCGCGCACCTGTCTTCACCGGTGGTGCGGGTCGTCCGTGGTCAGGCCTCGTCGCCTGGTGCGTCCTGCCGTGCGCCGGGCACGGTACGGCCGTCCGGTGCGGCCTCGTCACCCGGTGCGGGCTCGCCCTCGGGTACCCGGGATACGGGCACCACACGACGCTCGGTCGACGCCCGGCGTGCGGCCGGTGTGACCGACCCGGCGGCGTCGACGGGCGCGGCTGCCGGGACGGCGACGTCGTCCGCCCGGGTCGCGGCGGCCCAGACGTCTCGCTCCGGTGCCGGCTGAGAATCATGCCCGGTCCGGGTCGCCTCGCGCCACACGTGGTCGTCGAACGGGTCGGTGGTGGCCCCGGCGGCGGGCCCGGACGTCGGGGCCACCACCGACTCGGCCGGAGCGAAGGCGCGTAGGAAACTGGCCAGGCCAGCGGCCAGGTCCCCGGTGCCGGTGGCCAGCCGTTCGGCGAACTCGGGACTCGGATCGCGTAGGGCGGCGATGCCCCGACATACCGGGCAGACGCAGCATTCGGCACCTCCGGTGGCGAACCCGCTCCTGGCGCCACCGGGAGTGGCACCCGGGGCGTCGTTGTGACCGAGGACACCGGCCACGAGCCCGCCGAGCGGGCCCAGCGGCGTCGCCGCCGGGTTGGTGGCGGCCATCCGTACGGTGGCCAGCAGAGTGGCTACCAGCCGCTCCGCCTCTTCCCGGGCCGTGCCCGGTTCTTTCGCACCCATGTTGGGCTCCTCTACCCCGGCGGCCGGGTCGCCGGACGCGTCACTGCGCCGCACCGGATGCTTCTACCCGGCGCTTGAGCTGCTTCAACGCGGCATCCATGATCATTTTTTCGGCTTTGCGGCGGAACATGCCGAGCATCCCGACCGCGAGCTCCACCTCCAGGGTGTAGGTCACGGTGGTGCTCCCGTCGGTACCGGCCGCCAAGTCGTACGAGCCGCGCTGCGCCTTCTGCATCTTCGACGGGGCCACCAGGTGCCACTCGATCCGGGACAGGTCCTCGGCGTAGGCGTAGGCCAGCACGTACTCGTCAGCCATCACGGTGGCGTCGAGAACGAAACGGACCTGGCTGGCGTAACCGTCCTCGTACTCCTCGACCACCTCCGCGACACGGACCGCGTCGGTCCACTCCGGGTAGCTCGGAAAGTCACAGATGACTGCGGCCACCCGGTCCGGTGACGCACCGATGATGATCGACTGGGTGGAGGAGTCCGCCATGGTGGGAGGCTACCGTCCGGTGACCGCCCGCGTGCCGCTGCGCCCACCTGCGATGTGCTCCCGGACGGCCGGGCAGGTAGGTTTCGACGAGGCCACCGGCGCAGGTGGCGGCCCCACCGGGTCCCGCGAGCACGAGGGAGTGCAGGTGCGCGAGTTCACCGTCCCGCCGATCGTCACCGTCGGCGATTCGGCCAACCTCACCGATCCGGTCTGGGACAACGCCGAGACCGCACCCGACGCGGTGCAGTTCGTCCGCCGCGACGCTGCGGGAGGCTGGGCCGACGTGACCTGCCGACAGTTCCGTGACGAGGTGGCTGCGGTCGCTCGCGGGCTGGTCGCCGCCGGGGTGCAGCCGGGTGACCGGGTGGCGCTGATGAGCCGCACCCGGTACGAGTGGACGCTCGTCGACTACGCCGTCTGGGCGGCCGGCGCGGTCACCGTGCCGATCTACGAAACGTCGAGTGCCGAGCAGGCGGCCTGGATCCTGGGTGACTCCGGCGCGGTCGCCGTGGTGGTGGAAACGACCGCGCACGCCACACTTGTGGCCGGCGTCCGCGACCAGCTACCCGCGCTGTCGCACGTCTGGCAGATCGACCTGGGCGGGGTGGACGACCTGATGGCCGCCGGCGCCGAGGTCGAGCCGACCGAGATCGGGCGCCGCCGAGCGAACATGCGCTCCTCGGACGTGGCGACGATCATCTACACCAGCGGCACCACCGGCCGTCCGAAGGGTTGCGTCCTGACGCACCGCAACATGTACGCCGACATCGCCAACGCCGTCCCGGTGCTGCCGAACCTGTTCGGGCCGAACGCGTCGACGCTGCTGTTCCTGCCGCTCGCACACGCCTTCGCCCGGCTCATCCAGATCGGTGTGGTGCAGGCCCGGGCCACGATGGCGCACTGCTCGGACACCAAGAGCCTGGTCGCCGAGTTGCAGGAGTTCAAGCCGACCTTCGTACTCTCGGTACCCCGGGTCTTCGAGAAGGTCTACAACGGCGCCAAGCAGAAAGCCGAGGCCGACGGCAAGGGCAAGATCTTCGCCCGGGCCGAGGCGGTCGCCATCGCGTACAGCGAGGCGCTGGAGTCACCCGGCGGGCCCGGCCTGGCCCTGCGCATCCAGCACGCGCTCTTCGACCGGCTCGTCTACGGCAAGTTGCGGGCCGCGCTCGGCGGGCGCTGCCGGGACGCCATCTCCGGCGGCGCACCACTCGGCGCCCGGCTCGGTCACTTCTTCCGGGGCGTCGGCGTGACCGTCTGCGAGGGCTACGGTCTGACCGAGACTTCCCCGGCCGCCGCGGCCAACCTGCCCGGGTTCACCCGCATGGGCACCGTCGGTAGGCCGTTGCCGGGTGTGACGATCCGCATCGACGACGACGGCGAGGTCCTCATCGTCGGCGATCTCATCTTCCAGGGGTACTGGCACAACGACGCGGCCACCGCCGAGGCGATCACCTCCGACGGTTGGTTCCGCACCGGCGACCTGGGCTCGCTCGACGGTGACGGATACCTGACCATCACCGGCCGGAAGAAGGAGATCATCGTGACGGCCGGCGGCAAGAACGTCGCCCCCGCCGTGCTCGAGGATCAGGTCCGGGCACACCGCCTGGTCAGCCAGTGCGTGGTGGTGGGTGACCGGCAGCCCTTCATCGCCGCGCTGATCACCCTCGACGAGGAGGCGCTGCCGGCGTGGCTGGAGTCGGCCGGGCTGCCGGCCGACACCGGGATCGAGACGCTGCGCCAGCACGAGGGGATCCGCGCGGAGATCCAGGCCGCCGTGGACCGGGCCAACCAGTCGGTTTCCAAGGCCGAGGCGATCAAGGTCTTCCGGGTGCTGCCGCACGACTTCACCGAGGCGACCGGGGAGTTGACTCCGTCGCTGAAGGTCAAGCGTCAGGTCGTACACAAGACGTACGCGTCGGAAATCGCCGACATCTACCGCGGCTGACTACGATCCGTCACGTGCCCGCCTCCACATCCGCCCTGGCCCGCTCACACCCGCTCGCTGCGGCGGCGCGCGTCGTCGTGCTCACGCTGGTCGCTGTCCTGACCCTCTTCGCCACCCGTGACGTGACCCAACTGTGGTGGATCGTCCTGCTGGCACTGGCCGGGCTGCCGGCGATGCTGGCGCCTCAGCACCGGCTTGTCGGCCCGCTCAGCCGGGTGGCAGAGGTGATGGTGCTCGGGCTGGCGGCCAGCCAGATCGCCGCAGTGGCCACCGTCGGCGGACAGATCGGCGGGCTGGGGGCTTCCGCCGTGCTGCCCTACCTGGCCGTACCGGTGACCGTCACGGCGCTGCGTCGCCGGTTCGGTGAGGGCGCGGCACTGATCGCGGTGACCGCCGGCAGTCTGGTGCTCGCCGGCGCGGTCACCGAGGTCGGCGGGGTCCGCCAGCTCAGTCAGCCCGGCTATCTCGCTGTCTGCGCGCAGTGGCTGATCCTGGCCACCCTCGGCCTCTACGCGGCCGGCACACTGCACCGGGTCATGCAGGCCCGCCACGACAGCAAACCCCAGCCGTACGCCGAGGCGACCCGGCTGCTGACCCAGCTGCGTACGGTGGCCCGCCAACTGCCCGGTGCCACGCTCGACCCCGGTGGGATCTCCGAGCACCTGTTGGAGGAACTGCGCTCGGTGGCCCGTACCGACCGGGGTGCGGTGCTCTCCGCCAGCGGTGGTGGCCGGCTCGTGGTGCTCGCCCAACTCGGTGCGGACCGGGTCGACTGGGAAACCACGATCGACGCGGACTCGGCCATCGCCGATGCCTGGGCCAGTCAGCAGTCACAGACTTCGGCCCGCTCGCAGTCCCGGTCGCACCTCGGTGGGGAGGTCTCGGCACTTATCGTGCCGCTGGTGGCCGGACTACGCACGGTGGGTCTGGTGGTGCTGGAGACGGACACGGCGCAGGCCTACCCGCCCCCGGTGGTGGCGCAGGTGACCGGGCTGACCGGCCCGGCCGCGCTGCGTCTGGAGGCCGCCCTGCTCTTCGACGAGGTGCGCTCGCTGGCCACCAACGAGGAGCGGCAACGGTTGGCCCGGGAGATCCACGACGGGGTGGCCCAGGAGTTGGTGATGGTGGGCTACGGCATCGACAACGCTCTGGCCACCGTGCACGACGACGCCGAGGAGACCGCCGAGTCACTGCGCCTGCTGCGCCAGGAGGTGACCCGGGTGATCACCGAGCTACGGCTGAGCCTGTTCGAGTTGCGCAGCGAGGTGGACCGGCACGGTGGCCTCGCCGCCGCGATCGCCGAGTACGCCCGTACCGTCGGTGCCTCCGGTGGCCTGCGGGTGCACCTGTCCCTGGACGAGTCCACCGCCCGGCTTCCCGCCGCGACCGAGGCCGAGCTGCTGCGCATCGCCCAGGAGGCGGTCACCAACGCGCGCAAGCACGCGGGAGCGGCTAATCTCTGGGTCACCTGCGAGGTCGATCCCCCGTACGCGCAGATCGAAGTGTCGGATGACGGTCAGGGCATGGGTGACCAGCGCCCGGACGGGCACTATGGTCTTGCGATCATGGCTGAGAGAGCGGAACGTATCCGAGGCCGCTTGGAGATCAGGCCGCGACAGCCGAGTGGGACGACCGTCGCGGTGGTGCTCGGTTCACCGCCCCGACGCGATAACGTTCGCGGTGTCGCCGCCGCAGCAGAAGGGGAGTAAGCCGAGGATGACCACAAGCCCGACACCGGCAACCCGGACCAAGGTCCTCCTTGTCGACGATCACGACCTGATCCGCAAAGGCCTGCGGCACGCATTCGAGCGCGATCGGCAGTTCGAGGTCGTCGGCGAGGCCGCCACGGCGGCGGAGGGTGTCCGGCAGGCGGGTGCCTTACAGCCGGATGTGGTGATCATGGATCTGCGGCTGCCCGACGGCAGTGGTCTGGAGGCCACCCGGGCGCTGCGCAAGTCCAGCGCGACGATGGGCATCGTGGTACTCACCATGTACGCCGGCGACGACCAGCTCTTCGGTGCCCTGGAGGCCGGTGCCAGCGCATTCGTACCGAAGACCGCGCCGGCCGACGAGGTGGTTGCCGCCGCCCGGCACGCCGCCTCCTCCCCCAGCGCTTTCACCGCCGCCGACCTCGCCGAGGCGATGAAGCGGCGCCTCGCCCCGTCCGGCCCGCAGCTGTCTCCTCGCGAGGGTCAGGTGCTGCGGCTGCTCGCCGACGGAATGAGCGTCGCCGGCATCGCCAAGCAGCTGTTCGTCAGCGAGTCGACCGCCAAGACCCACATTTCGAAGCTCTACGAGAAGCTCGGCGCGGCCAACCGGGCTCAGGCGTTGATGACCGCGTTGCGGCTCGGTCTGCTCGAGGCACCGGACGCCCCGAAGTTCTGACCGGCGCGACACCGATGAGGATCCGTGCCTCGCCACGCGGCGGGGACACGGATCTTCGCGTTGATCGATCTTTGGCACGTACCAGCTATGGCCTCCCATGCGAAGTCGGGGCAGAATACCCGCCGGGGCGGCGTTGTCGCCGATGGTGTGCGGAGGGGTGAGGGCACTTGCAGCGGCCGGACTGGGCACCCGAGACAATCGACGTCGAACGCCCCAGCGTCGCCCGCATGTACGACTACTATCTCGGCGGCTCACACAACTTCGCCGTGGACCGGGCGGCCGCCCGCGCGATGGTCGCGGCGGTACCGCAGGCACCCCTGATGGCCCAGGCCAACCGTGCCTTCCTTCGCCGGGCCGTGCAGTTCCTCACCGACGCCGGCATCCGGCAGTTCCTCGACATCGGCTCCGGCATCCCCACCGTGGGCAACGTGCACGAGATCGCGCAACGGCACGCCCCCGACTCGCGGGTGGTCTACGTCGACGTCGACCCGGTCGCGGTGGCGCACAGTCGGGAGATCCTGGCCGGCAACGACCACACTGCGGTCGTCCAGGAGGATTTGCGCCGCCCCGACCGGATCCTGACCCACCCCGACGTACGCGCGATGCTCGACTTCTCCCAACCGACTGCCGTGCTGGTGGTGGCGGTCCTGCACTTCGTCTCCGACGACGACCGGCCCACCGAGGTGTTGCGAACGTTGCGGGCGGCACTGACCCCCGGTAGCTACCTGGTCCTGTCCCAGGCCAGCGACGACGGCCGGGACGAAGCCGAGCGGACCGAGGCCGAAGAGGTCTACCGGCGTACCGACAGCCCGTTGTGGATCCGCAGCCGGGCCGAGCTGACCGGGTTCTTCGACGGCTTCGAGCTGGTCGAGCCCGGCGTGGTGTGGGTGCCGCAGTGGCGTCCGGAGACCCCGGAGAGCGCCGAGGATGCCGAACGGGCGGTGTTCCTCGGCGGGGTCGGACGCCTCGGTGGGTGAGCCGTCGGGCGACCAGCCCTGCACCAGCGTGTTCGCCCGCGCCTGGGCGAAGGCGGTGGTGGGCACCAGCTATCTGCCGATGACGCACGCCCAACTGGAGACGCTGCTGCAGCGGCTCACCGACCTGCTGGCCGAGGCACTGCGGGCGGAGCCGCTCGACCTGCGGGTGGGGCATCGGGTCGCCGACGAGTTGGTCGCCTCGCACGTCGCCTCCGCCGAGGCACTCGGCCGGACCGTCGAGGTGATCCAGCTTCGGCTGATCCGCGATCTCGACCTGGTCGCCGACGACGTCGAGGACCGGATGGCACGGCTGCTGGGCGCGGTCGCCACCGGCTACGCCCGAGCACTGCGGGACCGGACCCTCGATGAGCAGGAATCCATCAGGCGTGCCGCGATGACCGCCCGTGCGCAGGCCGAGCAGGCCCTCCGGGCCAGCGAGGCCCGCTTCCGGCACCAGGCCACCCACGACCCGTTGACCGAGCTACCGAACCGGACGCTCTTCGCCGAGCGTCTCGCCGCCGCCGTCGACGGGTCGGGAGACGGTCGCTGCCGGGTAGGGCTGTGTTTCCTCGACCTGGACCGGTTCAAGCGGGTGAACGACTCGTTCGGGCACCAGATCGGCGACCGCGCCCTGGTGGCGGCGGCGCGGCGACTGCGGCAAGCCGTCGAACCGCACCTGGTCGCGCGGCTCGGTGGGGACGGCTTCGTCGTCCTCGTCGAACGGTCCACCGGTACCGGGGACGTGGTCGCCGTCGCCGAGGCGGCACTGGCTGCACTCTCCGAGCCGGTGGTGGTCGACGGGCACGACGTGACCGTCACGGCCAGCGTGGGCGTCGTGGAGCGGCGGATCGCCGGCACCTCACCTGACGATCTGATGCGGGCCGCGGGCAGCACCCTGCACTGGGCCAAGTCGGCCGGAGGCGCGGGGTGGGCCCTGTACGACGCGGAGCGCGACAGCCGGGAACAGGCCCGCCAGGAGTTGAGCGCGGCCATCCCCGCAGGCCTGGAACGGGGCGAGTTCTTCCTCGACTACCAGCCGTTGACCTCGTTGCACGACGGTTCGCTGCTGGGTGTCGAGGCGTTGGTGCGGTGGCGGCACCCGCGACTGGGTGTGCTGAGCCCGGACCGCTTCATCAGCCTGGCCGAGGAGACCGGGTTGATCGTGCAGCTCGGTGGCTGGGTGCTCGCCGAGGCGTGCCGCGAGGCGGTCGGCTGGGTGGGTGGCTCGGGCCGCCCCCCGTACGTCAGCGTCAACCTCGCGGTCCGCCAGATCCGCCGACCCGGTCTGGTGCAGGAGATACAGGCGTTGTTGCGGCGAACCGGTCTGTCACCGAACCGGCTCCAACTCGAGATCACCGAGAGCGCGATGATGACCACCTCCGAGGAACCGGTACGCGCCCTTCGTGCCCTCGCCGACCTGGGCATCAGGATCGCCATCGACGACTTCGGTACCGGCTACAGCAACCTGGCCTACCTCCGGAACCTGCCGGTGACCGAGTTGAAGGTGGCAGGTGAGTTCGTCCGTGGCCTGCGCACCCCGCAGGCCCACGCCGACGAGCGGATCCTCGCCTCGCTCGTCTCTTTGGCGCACGCGCTGGACCTGACGGTGACCGCCGAGGGGGTGGAGACCGGCGGACAGGCCGATCGACTGCGGGCGATCGGCTGCGACGCCGGTCAGGGCTGGCACTTCGGCCGTCCCGCCTCCCCCGACCAGATCCTTGCCCGCATCCGCTGAGTCAACCCGCAGCCGCCCGGTCTCAACCGGCCAGCAGCGTCGCCAGGCGGTGGGCCTGCGTCTCCCAACGCCACTCCCGCTCCACCCACGCCCGGCCGGCCGCGCCGAACTGCCGGGCCAGGTCCCGATCAGCCAGTAGGGTGGCCACTCGGTCGGCGAGTTCCGCCGGATCCCGACCGTCGACCACGTAGCCCGTCTCACCCTGACGCACCGCGTCCGGGGCGCCACCGGAGTTGCCGGCCACCACCGGCAGCCCGGTCGCCGACGCCTCCAGGTAGACGATGCCGAGCCCTTCGACGTCCAGGCCCCGGTTGCGGGTACGACACGGCATGGCGTAGACGTCGCCGGCCGCGTAGTGTGCGGGCAGTTCGACCGAGGGCACCGAACCGGTGAAGACGACGTCCCGCTCCACCCCGGTCTGGCGGACCAGCCGGGTCAGCGTGGTGCGGTACGGACCACCACCGACCACGAGCAACGCCGCGTCGGGCACCCGGCGTCGGATCAACGGCATCGCCCGGATCAGCATGTCCTGGCCCTTGCGCGGCACCAGCCGCGACACGCAGACCACCACCGGCCGGTCGGTCAGGCCGAGCCGGTGCCGCACCGCGGTCCCGTCGACGGACGGGTGGTAGACGTCGGTGTCCACCCCGGGCGCGAGCCGCCGTAGCTCGGTCAGCCCGTCGAGTGCCCGGGCCAGCCGGGTGCGGGTGTACTCGCCCAGGTAGGTGACCACGTCGGTGTCCCGACCGATGCGCCGCAGCGCCGCCCGGGCCATCGGCAGCGCCGCCCAACCGATCTCGTGCCCGTGGGTCAGCGCCACCACTCGCCGGATCCCGGACCGCCGACGCAACCCGGCGGCGAGCAGGCCGAGCGGGGCGGCCGCACCGAACCAGACCGTGTCGCACCCGTACGACCGGGCCAGTTGGGCGGCCCGACGCGCCACCAGCGGGGTGGGAAGCAACATCGTGGTGCGCTCCCGCACCACCTCGAACGGCTGGTCGGCGTCGAACTTGTCCGCCCCGGCCCAGCGCGACGCGTACACCACCACCGAGCCGGCCGGTTGGCGCACCGCCAGGTTGTGCACGAACGACTGGATTCCACCCGGCCGGGGCGGGAAGTCGTTCGTCACCAGCAACGTGCGGTTCACCGGCCGACCTCCCGGGCGTAGGCGCGGGCGGCGGCGATCCGCTCCACCGTGGACGGATGGGAGGCCGAGTAGAGGTACTCCCAGCGGGGCGGATCTGGGTCGGCGAGATTGATCGCGGACAACCGCCGCTGCATCGACTCGAACGCCGACGGGTCCCCGGTCAACGCGAGCGCATGCGTATCGGCGCGAGCCTCGACCCGCCGCGACATCAACGCCTGCACCGGGGCGAAGACCACTCCAGCCACCGTCACCAGGGCGAGCAGCAGCGCGAACGCCCGAGGCTGAGCCACCGAGTCGACGCCGGCCAGGCGCAGCAGCGGCGGCCAGGAGCCGATCAGGTAGAGCGCCACCACGGCGGCGGCGGCACCGAGCGCGCCGGTGAGGGTGCCCACCGGCACGTCCCGATCCCGGGCGTGGCCCAGTTCGTGTGCCACCACGGCGGTCACCTCGGCCGGCGTCGCCTCGCGTAGCAGGTTGTCGTAGACCACGACCCGGCGGGTCGGGCCCATCCCCGAGACGTACGCGTTCACCGCCCGGGTACGTCGGGACGCGTCGGCGACAAGCACGTCGCGCACCGGCACGCCGTCGCGTTCGGCCAGTTCCATCAGTTGACTGCGCAGCGGCGAGGGCTCCATCGGGCTGAACCGGTTGAAGACCGGCTCGACCAGCACCGGCAGCACGAAGGAGAGCAGCGCCACCAGGGTGGCGGCCCCGGCCGCACCGAACGCCCACCACCATCGGGGGGCGAGTCGTACGACGGTGTAGAAGCCGAGCAGCGCCACCGCGCCGATGACGGCGCTGACCGCGTACGACTTGAACAGGTCCACCGCCCAGCCGCCCCAGCCGTTGGTGGCCAGCCCGTATCGGGTGAGCACGCTGTGCCGCCAGGCCGAGAACGGCAGCGTCACCAGGTCGGCGACCAGCACCACGGCCAGGCCACCGACGATCGCCTGCGCGGTCCAGTGCCCGCCGAAGGGGCGCCCGGCCAGCTCGACGAGGCGACTGCCCAGCGGGGTCAACCCGAGCGCCAGGGCCACCAGCAGTCCGACGCCGAGTGCCGCCCAGCCGCCGGGACGCAACGCGGACCGGAACTGCCGGGCCCGCTCCACCTGCCCGGTGGGCAGGTCACGCAGGGCGGCTAGCTGGTCGGCCCGGGGGGCTGGTGGCCGCTGCCACGGGATCAGCACGAGTGCCGCCACGAGCAGGGCGACGCCCAGCCCGACCAGGGTCAGCAGCGCCCACCCTCGCGGGCTCACCGCGACGCCTCGTCCGGCGACACACCGAGGCGGACACGAATGACGAAGTCCCCCGCCGTACGCCTCATTCCGCCGTTCCTGTCGCCATGGGCGCCCATCCTATGTCGCGGTACCCGCGTGTCCCACGCCTGGCGGCCCGCCCACTCACCATCGGCGGACTCAGGACCGCGACAACCGGCGTACCAGTGAGTCGGCTCCCAGCGGGTACGCGCCGTGCCGGCGTACCCCGTCGGCCACCTCACGGTCGGAGGACACCACCACCACGGGACGACCCGGTGGTTCGGCACGGACCAGCCGGCGGATCAACTCGTCGGCGGTCTCACCCTTGCGTGAGAACAGCACCCGAACGCCGCGCGGCGCCGGTGGCAGGCCGTGCACCCGTTCGGCACCGTCAAAGACCACGGTGACCTCGTCACCGGTCTGGGCGGCGATTCCACCGAGGCCGCTGATCAGCCGCTTGCGCTGCTGTTCCAGGGACATGTCGCCGAAGCCGCGTTTGGTCACGTTGTAGCCGTCGACGACCAGGTGCGCCCGGGGCAGCGCCAGTAGCTGGTCCAGCCGGCCCGGGTCGTCGGTGTCCTGGGCACGGGCCACGGCTGCGGTGGCGGTGGGAGAGTCGGTGAAGGAATCGGCCACGAAGTCGGCTGGCAGCTTGTCGACCGGATCGAGGGCCAGCTCACGGCGTAGCCCGACGGCGGCTTGACCGATCGTTTCCAGCAGAAGCCACAGACGCGCGTCGTCGACCGAACGGGCCTCCTTGGCGCTGCTGCGGGCCGCCCCGGCCACGGCCTCGGCCTCGGCCAGCCGGGCCCGGACCCGGCGCAGTTCGGCGTCCGCGTCGGAGGCGGCCCGGTTGGCCCGGCCCCGCTCGGTGGCCAGCAGCTCGTTCGCCCTACGCTCCCGGGCCTGGCTCTCCCGTAGCGTTCGGGCCAGCTGCCGGGCCTCCTCGCGCAGTTGGCCCAGTTCCTCGCGCACCCGGGCCAACTCGTCGCGTAGCTTGTCGGCCTCGACCCGGGCCACCGCCCGATCGTGTTCGGCCCGGGTGGCCCGCTGTTCGGCCTGCCGGACCAGTTCGGCAACCACCGCCGTGTCCGCCTCGGCGCGGACCGCCGCCCCACTGGCTTCGATCAGCTCACGCCAGCCCGGCGGGCGGGCCAGGTACGCCAGGGCGGCCACCTCGACCGGATCCGCGGCGGCGGGAGCGGTGCCCTGCACCACAGCGGCACCCAGGTCACCGGCGTCGGCCAGAACCCGCGCGGTGGCCCGCTGCCGGAACAGCGGATCGGCGGCGAGTTGGGCGGCTATCGCCCGCGCGCCGAGCCGGGCGCGCCGGTTCGGGGCGAACTTGGCCACCCGGCGCAGCGGTACGGGTACCTCGTCGGCAGGCAGGCCGGGCAACACGGCGGCGGTGAGCGAGACGATCCGCTGTCGCACCGGCTCGGGCAGGCTCGGCTCCGGCTCCGGCGGCCCTGGGTCCGCCGGCCCGGTGTCCGTCCCCGAGCCGGCGGCGGCGCTGTCACCGGCCGCGGGCACCGCGACGACCTGCTCCTCCTGCCGGAGGTTGTCGTCGTGCGGCTCGGTGAGGGGCATGTGGCAAGTCTCCCACCGCGACCGGGCCCACCGCCCGGTGAGTGAGCCGATCTCTCATCCTAGACCTGTGGTCACCTGTGGGACCGGTGGGGCGCGAGTGTCGCACCGGGCCGCTACGGTGCCGCGGATGGCAGCACAGGAGTTCCGGCAGCCGGCGCTGGCCGGGCTCGACCCGATCGTGGACGGCGTCGACCCGACGCTGCCGCTGTACGCGACGACGTTCGTGGTGGTCGATCTCGAGACGACCGGTGGCGCTCCCGACAGTGGTGGCATCACCGAGATCGGCGCGGTGAAGGTGCGCGGCGGCGAGGAACTGGGGGTGCTGGCCACCCTGGTCAACCCCGGGGTGCCGATTCCACCGTTCATCACCGTGCTGACCGGCATCACCCAGGCGATGCTGCTGCCGGCTCCGCCGATCGAGCAGGTACTGCCGAGCTTCCTGGAGTTCGTTTCGGACGCCGTGCTGGTCGCCCACAATGCGCCGTACGACGTCGGCTTCCTCAAAGCGGCCTGCGCGAAGCACGGCTACCGCTGGCCGAACCCGCGGGTGCTGGACACGGCGGCGCTGGCCCGACGGGTTCTGCTGCGCGACGAGGTGCCCAATCGCAAGCTCGGCACCCTCGCCGCGTACTTCCGGGCCGCCACCCAGCCGACCCACCGGGCGCTGGACGACGCCAAGGCGACCGTCGACGTGCTGCACGGGCTCATCGGGCGCCTCGGCGGGCACCGGGTCGACACCATCGGCGACGCCATCGAGTTCGCCCGCGCGGTCACCCCTACACAGCGCCGCAAGCGGCACCTGGCCGATGGCCTGCCCCGGTCCCCCGGCGTCTACATCTTCCGCGCCGCCGACGACCGGGCACTCTACGTCGGCACCTCCCGGGACATCGCCACCCGGGTTCGCAGCTACTTCACCGCCTCGGAGAAGCGCGCCCGCATCTCGGAGATGCTGGCCGCCGCGGTACGGGTGGAGGCGGTCGAGTGTGCGCACTCACTGGAGGCCGAGGTGCGGGAGCTGCGGTTGATCGCGGCGCACGCGCCGCCGTACAACCGCCGGTCGAAGTTTCCGGAGCGGGTGGTCTGGCTGAAGCTGACCGACGGGCCGTACCCCCGGCTGTCGGTGGTCCGGGAGATCTCTGCGGGTGACCGCGCCTACCTCGGCCCGTTCACCTCGCGGCGCACCGCCGAGTTGGCCGCCGCCGGCTTCCACGACGCAGTGCCGCTGCGTCAGTGCACCCACCGGCTGTCGTTGCGCACCGTGACGCCGGCTTGCGCGTTGGCAGAGTTGGGCCGCTGCCCGGCACCGTGCGAGCACCGGATCTCCCCCGAGGAGTACGACGCCCGCGCGGTGACGCCGTTCGCCACCGCCACCACCGGCGATCCACAGCCGGTGGTGGACGCCCTGCTCGCCCGGATCGAGGCGCTCTCGGCCGGCCAACGCTACGAGGAGGCGGCCGCGTTGCGCTCCCGCCTCGCGGCGGTGCTGCGGGCCACCGTACGTATGCAACGTCTCGCCGGGTTGAGTGGGCTGGCCGAGGTGGCCGCCGCCCATCCGGCGGCCGGCGGCGGCTGGGAGCTGGCGTTGGTGCGGCACGGCCGCCTCGCCGGGGCGGGTGTGTCCCCGCCCGGGGTCCATCCTCGACCGACGTTGGCCGTCATCCGGGCCACCGCCGAGACGGTGCCGCCGGGGCACGGCCCGGTCCCCGCGGCCAGCCCGGAGGAGTCGGAACGGATCCTGTCCTGGTTGGAACGACCGGATACCCGGCTGGTGGAGATGTCCGCCGGTTGGTCCTCGCCCGTGGGCGGTGCGGCACGGTTCCGCGACCTGTTGACCAAGGCTGAGAATGCGGCATCCCGACAACTCTGGTCCGAACGCTCATGAGCTACTGTCCGATCGGACTACGTCAACTCACTTACTCTGTTAAGGGAGTGCAGTCCTGCCCGTTTCGAGGGCCTGCGCCCGCTTGCCGGAATACGGTGGTGGTGCAGCAGGCGTGAGGGGGTGTCCCAGGTGGACGTCAACGCCGGACACGGCGGCGCCCTGGGCGGTGCGCTCCCGACACAGTCCGGCGAGCTGCCCCTGACCAGACGGCTTCGTTCGCTGCTGACCTGGCCGACCGCCGAGACCGAACCGGTCGGCCAGCTGGTCCGCACCCACCGCACCATCCATACCGGTGCCGATCCGGCGGTGCTGCGACGCGCCTACACCATCGCCGACAACATGCACCGCGGCCAGTTCCGCAAGAGCGGGGAACCGTTCATCACCCACCCGTTGGCGGTCGCACAGATCTGCGCAGAACTCGGCATGGACACCACCACGCTGGTCGCGGCGCTGCTACACGACACGGTGGAGGACACCCGCTACACGTTGCAGGCCCTCGCCGAGGATTTCGACCACGAGGTCGCCCACCTGGTCGACGGGGTGACCAAGTTCGACAAGGCGTTCTACGGAAAAGCCGCCGAGGCGGAAACCATCCGCAAGATGATCATCGCGGCCGGCAAGGACGTCCGGGTACTCATCATCAAGCTCGCCGACCGGCTGCACAACATGCGCACCTTGGGCGTCCGCTCGGCCGCCTCACGCGAACGGATCGCCCGTAAGACCCAGGAGGTGCTGGTACCGCTCTGCGACCGGCTGGGTATCCAGACCTTGAAGCGGGAGTTGGACGACGTGGTGCTGCTGCACCTCGAACCGGACGAGCACGCCCGCATCGCGCGGCACGTGCACGACCGGCCCGGCTGGGACGGCTACCTCGCCGACGTGGTCTCGCGGGCCCGCGTGGCACTGCGGCGCAGCAGGGTCGACGCGGAGGTCGCCCCCAGGCCCCGGCACCTCTACTCGATCTGGAAGGACACGGTGGCCGGTGGCCACACGACCCCGTTCGATCTGCCCCGGATCACCATCGTGGTCGACGGCCCGGCCACCGACTGTTACGCGGCGCTCGGTGCGGTACACGGCCTGTGGCGGCCGGTGCCGGGCCGGTTCAAGGACTTCATCGCCTCGCCGAAGAACAACCTCTACCGCTCCCTGCACACAAGCGTCTGCGGGCCGAAGAACCGTACGGTCGAGGTGCTGATCCGCACGACGGAGATGCACCGCGCGGCTGAGTACGGAGTCGCCACCGACTTCCGTTTTCCCCGCTCCGGCACGGCCACCGCCCGCTCGGGGCAGCTCGACTGGCTGCGCCGGGTGCTGGACTGGGAACAGGATGCGGCCGACCCGGCCCAGTTTCTGCACTCGCTGCGCTGCGACCTGTCCGAGGCGCAGATCCAGGTTGTCGCCGACGGGCGACAGATCGTGCTGCCGGCCGGCGCCACCCCGGTCGACCTGGCCTACGAACTGGGTACCGACCGGGGCGACAGGTGCCTGGCGGCCCGGGTCAACGGTCGACTGGTACCGCTCTCCTCCGAACTTGAGGAGGGTGACGTGGTGGAGATCTTCACCGAGACCGACGAGGAGAGCAGCCTCGACGCCAAGATGGCCCCGCGTGGGCCACGCCGCGAATGGCTGGGTTTCGTCAAGTCGCCGCACGCGCAGATGCAGATCAACAGGTGGTTCGCCGAGCACAGCGAGCCGGGTATCTCGATCAGCGACAAGGTACGCCTGGGTCGCGCCACCATCGGGCTGGCACTGCGCCAGCACAACCGGGGGTTGGCCAGCGACCTGCCGCTGCTGCGGCTGTCGGAGGAACTCGGCTATCCGGATCTGGAAACTCTGCTGGTCGCGGTCTTCGACCGGGTCATCGAGCCAGACGCCGTGGTACGCCAACTCATCGACCTGGTCGACCACCGTCAGTGACCACCCTGGCCCGTGTGGTGCTCGGCGCGGTCCTCGTGGCGCGAGCGCACCTCACGGCAACTAGCCTGGAACCATGATCCCCCGTACCCGCCGCACCGGGCGCGCCGTCGCGTACCAGGTCTTCTACCGGCTGCCGCTGCCGGTCCGACGTCGGCTGGTCCGGATGGCCGTACCGAAGTACATCGTCGGCGCCGTCACCCTGCTTCGGGACAGCGAGACCACGGGCGCAGGACGGTTGCTGCTGCTGCGGCAGCCGCCGGGTCGGGGATGGACCCTGCCTGCGGGGTTGCTGCGACGTGGCGAGAACCCGGCGGTGGGAGCCGCTCGGGAACTGTACGAGGAGACCGGGGTCCAGCTCTCCCCCACCCGACTCACCCCGGCGGTACCCAACGCCATCGTGCACGCCAAAGGGTGGGTGGACGTGGTGTTCACCGCCGAGGTGCCGGCATCGAGCACCAGACTGGTCGTCGACGGCGCCGAGGTCTTCGAGGCCGCCTGGCACCCGCTCGACGACCTGCCGAAGCTGACCTGGCCGACCACCCGCCTACTGGCCTACTACGACATCGGTCCGCTGGCCGGGCAGTTCCCCCCACCGCTACCCGACACGACACCATGACCGGAGCCGAGGGCCCGCCGGTCAGCCACCGGCCCGTCACGCACCCAGGCCCGATCTGCGCGGTGGTGCTCGCCGCCGGTGCGGGCACCCGGCTGCGCCCACTCACCGAACGGGTACCCAAGGCGCTCTGCCCGGTGGGCAACGTGCCGCTGCTGGACAGGGCACTCACCCGGCTAGCCGGTCTCGGTCTCAGCGGCCCGGCGGCGATCGCGGTGAACGCCTGTTATCTGGGCGATCAGGTGGTGCGTCGGGTGGGGGCGCGGGCGCACCTTTCGGTGGAGCCGGGCACACCGCTCGGCACTGCGGGCGGGGTGGGACGGCTACGGGACTGGATCGACGGCCGTGGTGTGCTCGTCGGCAACGCCGACGCCTACCTGTCCGACCCGACGGCCCCGCCCGGCCCCGACATCGCCGCGCTGCTGGCCGGTTGGGACGGCGACTCGGTGCGCCTGCTCGGCCAGCCGGCAACCGACCCGACCGCGGCGGGCACCTTCGACGGTCACGTCTTCACCGGTTTCTCCCTGCTGCCGTGGCGGCTGGTACGTGACCTGCCCGCCACCTTCGGTGACCTGGTACGCGCGGTATGGCGTCCGGCCGAAGCCGCCGGCCGGCTGACCGTTGTCGGTTACCGGGGCACCTTCATCGACACGGGCACCCCCGGTGACTACCTCGCCGCGAACCTGCACGCCGCGGGTGAAAGCTGTCTCATCGATCCGACCGCCACCGTAACCGGCTCCTGCCGACGTTCGGTCGTGGGCGCGGGCGCCACCGTCGCGGGGGCGGTCAACCGCAGCGTGATCTGGCCGGACGCTCTCGTCGGCGCCGACGAGGAGCTACGCGACGTGATTCGCGTCGGCGCCGGCCTGACCGTCTCGACGAGGTGATCCTGCGGCGGGACCACCCCGTGTGGCGTCCGGACAGGTTCACCGGGTCGCGCCGGTCCCGACGACGACCGCCGAGGCTCTCGGACACCGCACTAGCATGAGCGGCGACGCCGACGAACGGAGAATCCCGTGATCACCGCGATCGTGCTGATCGACTGCGCCACCGACTCGATACCCGAGGTGGCCGAGGCACTTGCGAACCTGTCGGGGGTGAGCGAGGTCTATTCGGTGGCCGGGCACGTCGACCTGATCGCCATGGTCCGCGTCCGCGAGTTCGACGAGATCGCCGGGATCATCGCAGGCAGCATCTCCAAGGTGCCGGGTGTGCTGAACACCGAGTCCCACATCGCCTTCCGCGCGTATTCCCGGCACGACCTGGAGGACGCCTTCGCCATCGGGCTGGGCAGCGCCGACTGAGCCGGCCCACCCTGGCGGGGTGGACCGGCCCGGTGCGTACCGCCCGGTCAGCTCTGCTGCGGAACCGGGGTCTCGGTGACGGTGCCACCCGGAACCGGCGCCTCGGTGACGGTGCCACCCGGAACCGGCGCCTCCTCGGTGAAGGTCTCACCAGGGGTCGGCGTGGTGCCGCCCGGAGCCGGAACGGTGCCACCCGGGCTGGCCGTGCCGCTCGGGCTGGTCTCCGGGACCGGGATGCCGAGTTCCTCGGCCAACATCACCAGGGCGTCGTAGTGCGCCTGCAGGACCGGCAGCGCGGTCTGCGCCAACTCGACCACCTGCGGCTCGGTGCCCTGCGAGATCTCCGTCTGGGTGGCCTGGATGGCCTGGACGTGTCCAGCCAGACTCTGGGTCACCCAGAGCCTGTCGAACTCCTCACCGCTGGCGTTGTTCAGCTGGTCGAGAGCGTCCTGCTGGTCGGTGGTGGGTTCGGTCGGCAGCTCGACGTTCAGCTGCCCGGCCAGGTCCTGCACCGACTGGTCCAGCTCGGTGTGGTCCGTGACGAACTGCTGCCCCAGCTCCTTGACCTGCTGGTTCTGGCCCTTCTCCTGGGCCAGCTCACCGGCGGCGATCTCGTACATGTTGACCTGGTGGACCGCCTGCAGGTACTGGGTGTCCTGTTCCGACGGCTGCGCCGCCTGCGCCGCGGCGGCGGGCGCGACGCCCACCAGCACCAGCGCGGCCAGCAGGCCGAGGCGTTTGATACCCAACATGCTTCCTCCCCGTTGAGACGTTGGACCGCACGGATACCCGGCTGACCGGGGTTATTCCTGCGATCCGGCGTGGACGGGAAGCGGTGACAGCGTCCGCACGACGAAACGGGCGTGGCGCCCGCCGGGGCAGGTCCGGCGGGCGCCACGTCACGTTGTTGCTGACGAATCTCAGGGACGGGTCTCCCCGCTGGTGACCTCTTCCCGTTCCGGGCGCGGCTCGACCGGAGGGTGCCCCGGCGAGACCGGAGCCTCGACCGGCCTCTCGATCGGGTAGAAGAAGCCCCGGATGGCCGGCCCGAGCGCACCGAGTCGGTTCATCTTCTTCGGTACCACCCAACCGGCGTAATCCAGCTCGCCGTGTCCGTTGCCCGCGCTGAGGGGCTGGTGCACCTCGACGAACCGCCCGTCCGGCAGCCGCCGGATGATGCCGGTCTCCACACCGTGGGCGAGCACCTCCCGGTCGTGCTGCTGCAGGCCGAGGCAGATCCGGTAGGTGACGTAGTACGCGAGCGGTGGCAGGAGCAACAGACCGATCCGACCGGCCCAGGTCATCGCGTTCAGGCTGATCTGGAACTTGTCGGCGATGACGTCGTTCGCACCCGACAGGGTCAGGATCACGTAGAACGTGACGGCCATGACGCCGAGGCCGGTGCGGAACGGCACGTCACGGGGACGCTGGAGCAGGTTGTGGCTGCGGTAGTCCTTCAGGTGGCGGGCCTCCATGAAGGGATAGAACAGGGATATCGCCACCAGGATGCCGGGGAGCACCACCGTCGGCCAGAACAACGGCGGGATCACGTATCCCTCGCCGATGGGTATCGTGATCTCCCAGTCGGGCATCAACCGGGTCGAGCCGTCGAGGAACATGACGTACCAGTCGGGCTGGCTGGCGGCCGAGACCACCCACGCCTCGTACGGGCCGAACAGCCAGACCGGGTTGATCTGGAACAGGCCGCCCATCAACGCGATCACACCGAAGACGACCATGAAGAAGCCGCCCTGCTTGATCGCGTAGCGGGGGAACATCCGCTCGCCGACCACGTTGCCGTTCGTCCGGCCCGGCCCCGGCCACTGGGTGTGCTTCTGCGTGAACACCAGCCCGAGGTGCACGCTGATCAGCGCGATCAGCAGCCCCGGGATGAGCAGCACGTGGGCGATGAAGAACCGACTGATGATGATCGTGCCGGGGAACTCACCATTGAACACCGCCGCGGTCACCCAGGAGCCGATCACCGGAATGGACAGCATGATCGCCGAGGCGATCCGCAGGCCGGTGCCGGACAGGCCGTCGTCCGGCAGCGAGTAGCCGGTGAAGCCGGCCAGGAAGCCAACCCAGAACAGCAACGAGCCGATGATCCAGTTGGTCTCGCGCGGCTTACGGAACGCACCGGTGAAGAAGACCCGCAGCATGTGCACCACGATCGCGGCCATGAACAGCAGCGCCGCCCAGTGGTGCATCTGACGCATGATCAGGCCACCACGGACATCGAAGGAGATGTCGAGGGTGGAGGCGTACGCGGCCGACATCGGCGTACCCCGCAGCGGGGCGTAGCTGCCGTTGTAGATGACCTCGGTCATCGCCGGCTCGTAGAAGAAGGTCAGGAAGACACCGGTCAGCAGCAGGACGACGAACGAGAAGAGCGCGATCTCGCCGAGCAGGAAGGACCAGTGGTCCGGGAAGACCTTGTTGAGCAGTCGGCGCAGCGGAGTGGCCACACCGAAGCGGTCGTCGACCGCCCGTGCGGCGTTGCCGGGCACCGCTGCCACGTCGAACTTTCGCCGCTTCACGGCCGCTCCCAGAAGTCGGGCCCGACAGCTTCGGTGTAGTCGGACTTCGCCACGAAGTAACCCTCAGCATCCACCTCGATGGGCAGCTGAGGCAACCTCCGGCTGGCCGGACCGAAGATCGGCTTGGCATTGTCGGTGATCAGGAACTGTGACTGGTGGCACGGGCAGAGCAGCCGGTTGGTCTGCTGCTCGTACAGGCTCGCCGGGCAACCGGCGTGCGTGCACACTTTCGAGTACGCCGCGTAGTTGCCCCACATGTAACCGTCGTGGCCCGCGCGCTCGTTGTTGCGCCGCGACTCCACGGCGTCCTCCTCGCGCAGGTGGATCAGCAGCGTGGGCGAGTCGGCGTACTGGTTGCTCACCCCGTGCTCGACGCCCGGGAAGACGGTGATCTGGCCACCGGCGCTGATGTCGGCCGGACGGATCGGCCGGCCGTCCTCGCGGACCAGCCGGATCTTCTGGCCGTCCCGGGGGGTGAACCCCGTGGTCATCAGCTGGTTGTCCTTGTGCGGGTCGGAGATCAGGCCGCCGACGAGGGGGGCTGCGGCGACCGCGGCGACCGGCGCGAGACCGGCGAGCAGCGACACACCGAGCAGCGGCCGACGCTTGACCCCCAGCTCGTCGGCCATATACGCCATGGTCTCGCTGGTGAGCCGCTGATCCTCGGAGGATGGGGCACCCACGTGCCGATCCTGGATCGACACCTCCTTGGGCAGTAGCTTCTTGCCCCAGGTGAGGATGCCGAACCCGACCGCGAGCAGAGCCACGCCGAGGGTCACGCCGAGCAGCGGAGTGTAGAGCTTGTCACCGCCGCGTCCCGGCTCGTACTCCCAGGGCCACCAGATGTAGACCGCCAGGAAGGCGGTCGCCGCCAAACCGGTCAGCAGGAAGAATCCCGCCACCGTGCGGACCAGCCGCCGTTCGGCCTTGGTGCCCGGGGCCACCTGCGGCTCGTAGTGGACGATCTCGATGTCGTCCCGGCGGGCGCCTTCGCGGACGATGTCGAACCGGCTCAGTCGGGGGTCGTTCACGTCGAGCGGTTCCCCGCCCGGCAGGGTCGGCTGCCCGGTGTGGCTGCTCATGGTCCCCCCGCTCACGACTTACCCGCGATCCACAGGCTGGCGAAGACCAGCGCGACGATACCGACGAGGAAGATCGCCACTCCCTCGGTGGAGGGTCCGTACCGGCCCAGGTTGAACAGGCCGCCCGGGTCGCCGTCGTCCTTCAGCGTCTGCTGGATGTAGGCGATGATGTCCGCCTTCTGCTCCGGCGTGATCTGGTTGTCGCCGAAGACCGGCATGTTCTGCGGGCCGCTGAGCATCGCCGCGTAGATCTGCCGGTCGGTGGCCGGCCGCAGGCTCGGCGCGTACTTGCCGGAGGAGAGGGCACCGCCGCCGCCGCTGAACGCGTGGCACTGCGAGCAGTTGATCCGGTAGAGCTCGCCGCCGATCGCGACGTTACCGTCGGCGTGCAGGTTGTCGCCGGCCGGCACGACCGGGCCACCGCCGAGTTCCTGGACGTACGCCGCGAGCTGGTCGATCTCGTCGCGGGTGAACACCACCGGCTTGCGCGCCGCCTGGGCCTCCTGCCGGGCCATCGGCATCCGGCCGGAGCCGACCTGGAACTCCACGGAGGCTGCACCGACGCCGATGAGGCTCGGCCCGCGCCCCTCGACTCCCTGCGCGTTGCGACCGTGACAGCTCACACAGCTCACGTCGAACAGCGCCTTGCCGTCGGCGGCAGCGCTACTCAGCGGCGGGTTCTCCTGGGCGGCGGCGCCGGGGGCGAGGACGGTGTAGGCGCCGCCGGCAAGCATCAGCGCGGCGACCAGTCGGACCGCAGCACCCAGCCGGCGGCGGCCCCTGCCGGGCGCCCCGGGCCGCCCGCGCAGCCGCGCGAGCAGACCGCGTCGGCGGTCGTTGTCAGAAGTCATGACCTGTGTCCTTAACCGGTTGGACCTTGTGTTGCGGGGGGTGGAGCAGCGGCAAGGCGCGCGGCGCGCATGATCACTGAAGCCAGTAGATCATGCCGTAGAGCGCGATCCACACGACGTCGACGAAGTGCCAGTAGTACGACACCACGATCGCGGCGGTGGCCTGCGCCGGAGTGAACCGGCCCATGGTGGAGCGGATCATGAAGATCACGAAGGCGATCAGGCCACCGGTTACGTGCAAACCATGGAAGCCGGTGGTCAGGTAGAACATCGACCCGTAGCCGTCGCTGTTGATCTTTACTCCGTGATGCACCAGCTCGCGGTACTCGTTGAGCTGGCCCAGCACGAAGACCAGACCCATCACGAAGGTGATGGTGAACCAGCGCCGCAGCGCGTGGACGTCACCCTTCTCGGCGGCGAACACGCCGAGCTGGCAGGTGACCGAGGACAGCAGCAGGATCACCGTGAAAGTGGTCGCGTACGGCACGTTGAGAACCGGGGTGTGCTCCGCCCACTGCTCCGGCGCCGCCGCCCGGATGGAAAAGTACATCGCGAAGAGCGCCGCGAAGAACATGAGCTCGCTGGAGAGCCAGACGATCGTCCCGACGCTGACCATGTTGGGACGCGTCAGCGAGTGGATCCGGCTCTTGTCAATGGCTGGGGCCGCAGTCACGCGGTCATTATTGCCGTTCACCACGGCCGGCGATCAGCGGGGGGTGAATCCCGAGCCAGGCGTGGCCCGATCGGTACCGTCCGGTTCGCCTGACCTAGGCTGATTGGTGTGCTGCACGTCGATTCGATCTCCCCAGCCGGGCCGCCGCTGACCCCGGCCGCGACCAGCTCGGCCACGACCGGAGTGACGGCCGGCGACGGGGTGCTGGCAGCCGAGGCCGCGGCGCCGCCGTTCTCCATCACCGCAGTGTTCACCGAGGCCCGGCTGGACAGCTGGCTCGCCGTCGGCCTGGTCCTCGCCGCCGGCCTGTACCTCTACGGAGTACACCGGCTCCGGTTGCGCGGCGACCGATGGCCGATCACCCGGACGATCTTCTTCCTCGGCCCCGGTCTCGGTGGTATCGCCTCGGTCACCGTCAGCGGACTGGAGACGTACGACACGATGCTGCTGTCGGTGCACATGGTCCAGCACATGGTGCTGTCCATGATCTCGCCGATCTTCCTGGCGCTGGGTGCACCGATGACCCTCGCCCTACGCACCCTGCCGACCAGTCCGCGCAAGCGGCTGCTCGCGGTGGTGCACAGCCGGATCGCCCGGGTCTACACCTTCCCACTCGTGGCGTTCGCCATCTTCGTGGTGAACCCGTTCGCGCTCTACTTCACCGACCTGTACCGCCACACCCTGGAACACGCCTGGGCACACGAGCTGGTGCACGCGCACTTCATCATGACCGGCTGTGTCTTCTTCTGGCCGATGCTCGGCCTGGATCCGCTGCCGGGACGCTGGCCGTACCCCGGGCGGGCGCTGCTGATGCTGCTGTCGGTGCCGTTCCACACCGTGCTCGGGCTGACCGTCATGCAGAGCACCACCCTCTTCGGCGGCGACTGGTACCCGTCGCTCGGGCTGAGCTGGGCCGACCCGTGGGAGGACCAGGTTCTCGCCGGTGGGATCCTGTGGGCCGGCGGCGAATTCGTAAGCGTGACGATGCTCGCGGTCCTGGTCGTGCAGTGGATGCGCCAAGCCGAACGGGAGGCGCGTCGGATCGACCGTGAGCTGGACCGCCAGGAGGCCCGCCAGCGGGCAGCGGAAGCCACGACCTGAGGCCGCCCCGGCACCCGGGACGCCGGGGCGGCGTGTCACGCGCACCACACAGACCGGTACGATCGGCCACGCAAAGCAGGAAGTAGGAGCCGTCGGAAGCCACCATCGAGCGCCGCGAGCCGACCAGGCCCGGCGCGGTGGCGCCGCAGGGCGGCACGAGACGAACCGGAGTGTCGGCATGAGCGACCGTCTGTGCACCGTGCTGCTCTACAGCGACGACCAGCAGGTACGGGACCGGATGCGACTCGCCGTCGGCACCCGACCCTCCACCGACCTGCGGATCGAGTTCGTCGAAGCGTCCACCTACGCCGAGTGCATCCGACTGGTCGACGACTACGAGATCGATCTGATGCTGCTCGACGGTGAGGCCACCCCCGGCGGCGGCATCGGTATCGCCCGGCAGATCAAGGACGACCGCGAAGACGCCCCGCCCACCTGCCTGGTGATCGCCCGCGCCGCCGACCGCTGGCTGGCCTCCTTCGCCGAGGTCGACGCCACCCTCGTCCACCCGCTCGACCCGGTCACCACCGCCGCCACGGTGACCGAGCTGCTGCGCGCGAGCGCACCCGCCTGACGTCCACTCCGGCACCGCCACGGCGCCGGGCGAGCCGGCGCCGGTCCCGCCCCACCCGCAACCGTCTGCTCGGGAGGCCCACCATGGGCGATCGGACCTGGCCGCATCTGCTCGCCGCGCTACTGCGCGGCGAGGAACTCTCCGCCACCGACACCGCCTGGGCGATGGGCGAAATCATGTCCGGGTCGGCCGCGCCGGCCCAGATCGCCGGCTTCGCCATCGCACTGCGGGCCAAGGGCGAAACCCCGACCGAGGTGGCCGGGCTGGTCGAGGCGATGCTGAGCCGGGCCGTTCCGGTCGAACTGCCCGAGCAGGTACGCGCCGAGGCGCTCGACGTGGTCGGCACCGGTGGTGACCTCGCACACACGGTCAACATCTCCACGATGACGGCGCTGGTCGTGGCCGGGGCCGGCGTTCGGGTGGTCAAGCACGGCAACCGGGCCGCCTCGTCGTCGTGCGGAACGGCCGATCTGTTGGAGTTTCTCGGCATTCCCCTGGACCTCGGGCCCGACCAGGTGGCCCGCTGTGTGGTCGAGGCCGGAATCGGTTTCTGCTTCGCTGCCCGGTTCCACCCCGGCATGCGCCATGCCGGTCCGGTCCGCCGCGAGCTGGGGGTGCCGACCGCGTTCAACTTCCTCGGCCCGCTCACGAATCCGGGCCGTCCCCGCTCGGGCGCGGTCGGCTGCTTCGACGCGACGATGGCTCCGGTGATGGCGTCCGTCTTCGCGGCCCGAGGCGACTCGGTGCTGGTGATGCGGGGTGAGGACGGGCTTGACGAGTTCACCACCGCCGCCGCGACCCGGTTCTGGATCGCCCAGAACGGCGTCGTCCGGGAAACCGTCGTGGACGCGGTCGACCTCGGCGTACCCCGGGCCACTCTCGCCGAGCTACGCGGGGGCGACGCGGCCCACAACGCCGACGTGGCCCGGCGTCTGCTCGCGGGCGAGCCGGGACCGGTGCGCGACGCCGTACTGGTCAACGCCGCTGCTGCCCTGGCCACCCAGGGACCTCTGGACGGCGACCTGACCGAGACGCTCCGCGCCGGCCTGGCCCGGGCCGCCGAGTCGATCGACTCAGGCCGGGCCGCCCACACCCTCGACCGCTGGATCGAGGTCACCCGCGCCGTGTGACCTCGCCGGCTGTACCGCGGGCAGGTCATACCGGCCCGCCCACCCGACGACGACGGGCCCGCCCCGGTGGGGCGGGCCCGTCGCACGTTGCGTGGCTCAGTGCTCGGCGGTGCGCCGGGTGCCGCTGTAGTACTCGAAGAGCAGGCCGCAGGCGGCGAGGACCACAGCCACCGCGCCGAGGCCGAGCAGCCAGAACTGCCAGAACACCAGGCCCAGACCGGTGATCGCGGCAGCCAGGGCCAGCCCGAACGGCCAGTAGCTGCCCGGGCTGAAGAAGCCGATCTCGCCCGCACCGTCAGCGATCTCGGCATCCGGACGGTCCTCCGGACGCAGGTCGATGCGACGGGAGACGAACCAGAAGAAGCCACCGCACATGGCGCAGAGCAAGAACGACAGCAGTAGGGCCACGGTGCCGATCCACTCGACCCGACCGTCCGAGTCGGCCCACGTCCAGCCGCCGTAGAGGAACGTCGCGAAGAGCAGGAACCCGGCGATGATCAGGAAGATACGCCACTCGGTCTTCATGCCGGTTGCCTCAGCTTCCCGTGCCGGCCGGAGCGGTGTCCGGGTTGAAGTTGCTCTCGGTACGCCGCGTCTCGAACGGCTCGGTGGTGACCGCGTACGGCTCCTCGCCGATCGAGGTCAACGCCTCCTGGGTCGAGGCGCCGTCCTGCTTGGCGGCGAGGAAACGGTCGAAATTCTCCGGCGAGACGACCCGCAGCTCGAAATTCATGAAGGCGTGGTAGCTGCCGCACAGTTCGGCACAGCGCCCCACGTAGGCCCCCTCGGTCTCCAGCGAGGAGACCTCGAAGACGTTACGGATGCTGCCCGGCATGACGTCCCGCTTGAACAGCATCTCCGGCACCCAGAACGAGTGGATGACGTCGCGGCTGGTCTCCTCGAACCGGATGGACCGGCCGGTCGGCAGTACCAGGACCGGGATGACCTCGCTGGTGCCGAGCACCGAGGCGGTGGTCCCGGCGTCGACGCCCTGGCCGTCACGGTAGTTGAACTGCCAGTTCCACTTGAAGGCCACGACCTCGACCGTGACGTCGGGGTTGTTCGTGGTCTTCACCACGTCGGTCTGCACCACGGCGGTGTAGTAGAACAGCACCGACACGATGAGCACCGGCGCGATGGTGTAGAGGAACTCCATCGGCAGGTTGTAGCGGGTCTGTGCCGGCAGCTCGTTGCCGCGCTTGCGGTAGCGCACCACGCACCAGAAGATCAGGCCCCAGACGAAGATGCCGACCGCGAGCGCCGCGACACACGAGGCGATCCACAGGTCGTACATCCGTCGGGCCTCGGGGGTGATGCCGCCCTGCGGCCAGCCGAAGCCCCCGAAAGCTGCTCCGACGTCACAGCCCGTGAGTAGGACCAGCAGCGCCGCCCCACTGAATCCGAGCCCGGCGAGACGCCCGGCACGCCGCCCTCGCCGCCCACCGGCCCGCGAGGATGCGCTGTGCCGTACGGCCGTCGGCCGTACCTCCGAACTCTCTGCGACCACCTGGTCCTGCCTCCCTAGCGCGCCGCGGTGTCCTCGTTTCGGTCGGCTCCGTGGAGCGGAGCCGCCGCACCAGCGGCAAAGGCGTCACCGACGGTCGCAGATTACTCGACCATGACCGGCTGGACCCGGTTGGGGTCGTCGTCCGCACCCGACAGGGGGTCGGGTGCGGACCGGGGCGATAGCGTGGGCAGACGTGACTGCCTCCCCCGTCTACCTGGACGCGGCCACCGCCGCGCCGCTGCATCCGGTCGCCCGGCAGGCGCTGCTGGCCGCGCTCGACGATGGCTGGGCCGACCCCGACCGGCTCTACTCACCGGCGCGGCGTGCGCGCCGGTTGCTCGACGCGGCACGCGAGGCCACGGCGGAGACCCTCGGCGTACGCCCCGACGAGCTCTCCTTCACCTCCAGTGGCACCAGTGCCGCGCACACCGCTGTGCTCGGTGGTCTGCGTGGTCGCCGACGAGCCGGCGACGTCCTGGTGCACTCGGCGATCGAACACTCGGCCGTGCTGTACGCCGCCCAGCAGCACGTGACCGGCGGCGGCAGGGCCGTCGAGGTGCCGGTCGACCGCCTCGGCCGGCTGGACCTGGACCGGTGGTCGACGGCGGTCTCCGGCGCCGGGGTGGCATCAGCCACGCTCATCGCGGCCAGTCACGAGGTGGGCACCGTGCAGCCGGTCGAGGCCGCCGCCGCGGCCTGTACACGCGTCGGCGTGCCGCTCTACGTCGACGCCGCGCAGGTGGTGGGCCGGATGCCGGTACCGCCGGGTTGGTCGGTGCTGACCGCCAGTGCCCGCAAGTGGGGTGGCCCGGCTGGCGTGGGACTGCTCGTGGTCCGCAAGGGCACCCGCTGGGAGTCACCCTGGCCGACCGACGAACGTGAGTCAGGGCGTACGCCGGGCACACTCAACCTGCCGGCGGTGGTGGCGGCGGCAGCCAGCCTGCGCGCGACGGCGACCGACGCGGTGGCCCAGGCGACGCGGCTGTCTTCGCTCGTGGACCGGATCCGGGCGCGGGTGTCGGCCGAGGTGCCGGACGTGGAGGTGGTCGGCGATCCCGTGCACCGGCTACCGCATCTGGTCACCTTCTCCTGCCTGTACGTCGACGGGGAGGCACTGCTGCACGCGCTCGACCGGCGGGGTTTCGCCGTGTCGTCGGGTTCGTCGTGCACGTCGGCGACCCTTCGTCCGTCCCATGTGCTGGAAGCGATGGGTGTGCTCTCGCACGGCAACGTCCGCGTCTCGCTGCACACCGGCAGCACCGAGGCCGAGGTGGAACGTTTCCTCACCGAGCTGCCCGGCATCGTCGCCGAACTGCGGGAGCAGGCGGGGGTGGTGGGGCTGTGAGCGCCCCCGACGCCGTACTCGACTGCCTCGGCCAGCGCTGCCCACTGCCGGTGATCGCTCTGGCGCGCCGCCTGCCGGAGCTGCCGGTGGGCGCGGTGCTCCGGGTACTCGCCGACGATCCGGCTGCCGCGGTGGACGTCCCCGCCTGGTGCCGGATGCGCCAGCAGGAGTTCCTGGGCGACGCACCCGGCCCCGGGTACGACGTGCGCCGCACGCACTGACGCACGGGCCCCGCCGACACCCGTCACGGTCTGCTTGTCGGGCGCGAGCGCCGGGGCGGCGGGTCAGCCGGCGCAGCGGGACGAACCGGTCAGGCGAGCAGGTGCGGGCGCACCTCGTCGGCGGCCTCGTCGCCGTAGGACTCGGCGAGGCGCTTGACGAAGGCGTCCCACCGCACCTGGTATTCCTGGGTGCCGACGGTCTCCAGCACCAGCGTGGCCAGCAGGGAGCCGACCTGGGCGGCCCGTTCCAACCCGACGCCCCAGGACAGCGCGGTGAAGAAGCCGGCCCGGAAGCCGTCGCCGACACCGGTCGGGTCGACCGCCCGGGTCTCCCGCGCGATCGGCACGTGGATAGTCTCGATGTCCCGCCCGGCGATCTCCACCCCGTGCTTGCCCAGCGTGGTGACCCGGATCTTCACCCGGTCGAGCAACTGGTCGTCGGAGAGACCGGCCTTGGTCTGCAGCAGCGACTTCTCGTAGTCGTTGGTCATCAGGTAGTCGGCGCCGTCGATCAGCGCCACCACGTCCTCGCCGGGCATCCGGGCGAGCTGCTGGGACGGATCGGCGGCGAACGGGTAGCCACGCTCGCGGCACTCGGTGGAGTGTCGCAGCATCGCCTCCGGATCGTTGGCGCCGACAAGGACCAGGTCCAGCCCGCCGAGGCGCTCGGCGACCGGGTGCAGCTCGATGTTGCGGGCCTCGCTCATCGCCCCCGCGTAGAACGAGGCGATCTGGCACATGTCGGTGTCGGTGGTGCAGACGAAGCGGGCGGTGTGGGCGATTTCGCTGACGTGCACCGAGTCGCAGTCCACGCTGTGCCGCTCCAGCCAGGAACGGTAGTCGGCGAAGTCGGCACCGACCGCACCGAGCAGCACCGGCCGGAGGCCAAGTTGACCCATGCCGAACGCGATGTTCGCCGCCACGCCGCCCCGGCGCAGCACCAGATCGTCCACCAGGAAGGAGAGTGAGACCTTGTGCAGTTGGTCGGCGATGAACTGGTCGGCGAACCGCCCCGGGAAGCTCATCAGGTGGTCGGTGGCGATCGAGCCGGTCACGGCGATCTTCATGGCAACCCTCGGGATCGGCAGCAGAGCCCGATCAGCCTACCGGCACCACCACCGATGGGCGACCACTCGTCTCGACCTCTTGGGCGGCGGCCGGGACACGCGAACGCGCACGGCGGCACGGCCGCAGGGGCCGTGCCGCCGTGCGCCGACGAACCGGACTCAGCTGAAGGAGTCTCCGCAGGCGCAGGAGTTGCCCGCGTTGGGGTTGTCGATGGTGAAGCCCTGAGCGTCGATCCGGTCGGCGAAGTCGATGGTGGCGCCGGCCAGGTAGGGCGCGCTCATCCGGTCGACGACGACCTCGACGCCGTCGTAGTCCGTCACGACGTCACCGTCGAGCGAACGCTCGTCGAAGAAGAGCTGGTACCGCAGGCCGGAGCAGCCGCCCGGCTGCACGGCGACCCGGAGCCGCAGGTCGTCGCGGCCCTCCTGCTCGATCAGGGCCTTGACCTTCTGCGCCGCGACGTCGGTGAGGACGACGGACGTGGGGGCCTTGGCCTCGGTCGACTCGGTCTGCGCTGGCGTGGTCACGTGGAATTCTCCCTGCGGCGCGTCGGTGTGGTCCTCACCTGGCCAACGTCAGCCGCCGGTCAGCGATTCCCACAGTGGTCCAGTTCTCGATTGTAGGCCGCCGGTGGCTTCGCCACCCGGGCGGCGTGACCAGGCACTCGATGGGCACCCTGGTCAGCGGCTCCACTGCCGGGCAAGCCGCGCGCCCAGCTCACGCAGCCCCTGGGCCGGCCGATCCAACGCGGCGGCCAACCCGCCGTGCTCCTCACCACCGAAGTGCTCCACCAGGCTGTACGAGTCGGTCACCCCGACCGACGCCGCTTCCCGCCGACCGGCGCTTACCTGCCCGGCGAGCACCACGCATGGTACGCCCCGGTCACGTGCGGCCCCGGCCACTCCGGCGACCACCTTTCCGCGCAGCGACTGGTGGTCGAACCGGCCTTCCCCGGTGACCACCAGATCGACCTCGTCGAGCACGGTGTCCAGTCCGACGGCCCGGCTGACCAGCCCGATGCCGGATTCACACCGCCCGCCCAGGGCGAGCAGCGCGGCACCTACCCCACCGGCGGCGCCACCACCGGGCAGCGTTCCCAGCCCGCTGGGACAACCGGGCAGGTCACGCTCCAGCACCTCGGCCCAGCGCCCGAGGGCGGCGTCGAGCAGCAGGACGTCGGTCCGATCGGCACCCTTCTGCGGGCCGAAGACGTTACTCGCGCCGTGCAGTCCGAGCAGGGGGTTGTCGACGTCGGTGGCGGCGATCAGCCGGGCGTCGCGCAACCGGGGCGTTCCGTCGAGTTTCGCCGCCGCGGCCAGCGCCGCACCGCCGTACGGCAGGGCCGCGCCGGTGCCGTCCAGCACCACCGCACCCAGGGCGGCGAGCATGCCCGCGCCACCGTCGTTCGTCGCCGAGCCGCCGAGCCCGACCACCACCGTGCCAGCGCCGGCCTCGACGGCGGCACCGATCAGCAGACCCAGACCGTACGACGTTGCCGCCCGGGGGTCACGCTCGGTGGTGGCGAGCAGGTCGAGCCCACATGCCTGTGCGCTCTCCAGCCAGGCGACCGCGCCATCGTCGGTGAGCAGCATCTCACCGACGACGGGGCGGCCCAACGGATCGGTCGTCGGCACCGGTACCCGCTGGCCGGGCAGCGCCTCGGCGAGCACGTCGAGGAAGCCCGGCCCCCCGTCGGCCAGCGGCCTGACCAGCAGGTCGTCGTCGGGTGCCACCTCTCGCCAACCCTCGGCCACCGCCGCGGCCACCTGCGAGGCCGGCAGCGTACCGGCGAACTTGTCCGGGCAGAGCAGTACGCGCATGACTGGCAGTGTGGCAGCCCACACCGGCACGGGCGGCATGGCGGTCTTGCTGTGGGAGCATGGTGTCGTGACGTCGACCTGGGTTGAGCCCTCCAACACCGCCACTGCGCTGCTGCTTCTCGGCCGCGGCAGCGACCCCGCCACCGAACGTGGTGTGGAGTGCCCGGGCGATCTGCCGGCGCCGAGCGACCCTGACCTGGTGGCCCGCGCGACGGCGGCCAAGGCCGCTCTCGGCGACCGGGTTTTCGTGCTGGGGCACCACTACCAACGCGACGAGGTGATCCAGTTCGCCGACGTGACCGGTGACTCGTTCAAGCTGGCGCGGGAGGCCGCAGCCCGGCCGCAGGCCGAATTCATCGTCTTCTGCGGCGTGCACTTCATGGCCGAGAGCGCGGACATCCTCACCTCCGACGCCCAGCAGGTCGTGCTCCCCGACCTGGCCGCCGGCTGCTCGATGGCCGACATGGCCGCGTTGCCCCAGGTCGAGAACGCCTGGGACGTGCTCACCGGGTCGGGTCTGGCGGAGCGCACCGTCCCGGTCACCTACATGAACTCCTCGGCCGACATCAAAGGCTTCGTCGGGCGCAACGGCGGTGTGGTCTGCACCTCGTCGAACGCGAGACGGGCCCTGGAGTGGGCGTACCAGCAGGGCGAGAAGGTGCTCTTCCTGCCCGATCAGCACCTGGGCCGTAACACCGCGGTGTTGGAGATGGGCTTCTCCCTCGACGACTGCGTCCTGTACGACCCGCACAAGCCCCACGGCGGCCTCACCGCAGAGCAGCTGCGCGAGGCGAAGATGATCCTTTGGCGCGGGCACTGCTCGGTGCACGGTCGGTTCACCCTCGACAGCGTCACCGATGTCCGCGAGCGGGTGCCGGGAGTGAACGTGCTGGTGCACCCGGAGTGCCGGCACGAGGTGGTACGGGCCGCCGACCTGGTCGGGTCGACGGAGTACATCATCAGGACCATCGAGGCCGCTCCGGCCGGTTCCGCGTGGGCCGTCGGCACCGAGCTGAACCTGGTCCGCCGGCTCGCGTTGGCCCACCCCGACAAGCGGATCGTGTTTTTGGATCGGGCGGTCTGCTACTGCTCGACGATGAACCGGATCGATCTGCCGCACCTGGTCTGGGCGCTGGAGGAACTGGTCGCCTCTCGGGTGGTCAACCGGATCACGGTCGACGCCGACACCGCGCACCACGCCCGGGTAGCGCTCGACCAGATGCTCGCGCTACCCGGAGCCTGACCTCGATCGGTCTTCACGCTCAGTGACACACGACGCACGCAAAAGTGCCGGATCACCGATATATGCCCTCGGGACGACGTGACCGGATCCATTCTCATCACAGAGGGCTATGCTGCCGGGCGACGACACACGCGGGTGCGGGCGTTTGCGCGCGACCGCGGCCCGGGTAGCGAACCGGTGGTGTCCCATCCATCGGAACGGCAGCACGCACGCGCTGGAGGTTGCGTTGACCGACGACGTCCTGGTCGTACACGGAGGCACTCCGCTGCAAGGGCGGATCCGCGTGCGCGGCGCGAAGAACCTGGTTTCGAAGGCGATGGTCGCCGCACTGCTCGGCGACGGCCCGAGCCGGCTGTTCGACGTGCCGAAGATCCGCGACGTCGAGGTCGTTCGGGGTCTGCTCGGCCTGCACGGTGTGAAGGTCACCGACGGCGACGAGGACGGCGAGCTGGTCTTCGACCCGGCGAACGTGGAGAGCGCCAGTACCGATCAGATCAACGTGCACGCCGGTTCCAGCCGGATCCCGATCCTGTTCTGCGGACCTCTGCTGCACCGCCTCGGGCACGCCTTCATTCCGGATCTTGGCGGCTGCCACATCGGCCCGCGACCGATCGACTTCCACCTGCAGGCGCTGCGGGAGTTCGGTGCGACCGTCGACAAGACTCCCGAGGGGCTGCACCTGTCCGCGCCGAACGGACTGCACGGTACGAAGTTCGCGCTGCCCTACCCGAGTGTGGGCGCTACCGAGCAGGTGCTGCTGACCGCGGTGATGGCCGAGGGCGTCACCGAACTGCGCAACGCGGCCGTGGAGCCGGAGATCGTCGACCTGATCTGTGTCCTGCAGAAGATGGGCGCGATCATCAAGGTGCACACCGACCGGGTGATCGAGATTCAGGGCGTACCGAGGTTGCACGGTTACACCCACCGGCCGATCCCGGACCGGATCGAGGCGGCGAGCTGGGCCGCGGCGGCGCTGGCCACCCGTGGCCACGTCGAGGTGCTCGGCGCCGAGCAGGCCGACATGATGACCTTCCTCAACGTTTTCCGCTCGGTCGGCGGCGAGTACGAGGTGACCGACACCCGGCCTCCTCGGTTGGGCCGGCCGGGGCAGGAGGGCGGCATCCGCTTCTGGCACCCGGGCGGTGAACTGCAGGCCACCGCGCTGGAGACCGACGTGCATCCGGGCTTCATGACCGACTGGCAGCAACCCCTGGTGGTGGCCCTGACCCAGGCCCGCGGGCTGTCCATCGTCCACGAGACGGTCTACGAGCAGCGCCTCGGCTACACCGAGGCACTGAACTCGATGGGCGCGAACATCCAGGTCTACCGGGACTGCCTGGGCGGCACCCCGTGCCGCTTCGGTCGGCGCAACTTCAAGCATTCCGCAGTGATCGCCGGTCCGAGCAAGCTACACGCCGCCGACCTGGTCATTCCCGATCTGCGGGCGGGCTTCAGCCACCTGATCGCCGCGCTGGCCGCCGAAGGCACCTCCCGGGTCTACGGCGTCGACCTGATCAACCGGGGTTACGAGGACTTCGAGGCCAAGCTCGCCGATCTGGGCGCGCACGTGGAACGACCGTAGTCGACCGGGCCGCTGACGCCGGTGCTGTCGCCTCTGTCGCGCGCCCACCGCACCGCGATGTGCACCGGGCGCGCGACGTTGGCTACCCTTGCCGCGTGCCGTCGCTGTTTCGCCGCAAGTCCGCCGACCTCGCCGATCCCGCCACCGAGCCGCTGAACCCGGCGCAGGAGGAGACGGCTGACACCGCGCGGTCCCGTGCCTACACCCCGGCGAAGGGGCGGGAGACGCCGAAGCGTCCCGTCACCGGTCGGCGCCCCGCCGGGTCGACGAAGCCGCTGAGCAAGGATGAGGCGAAGGCGCTGCGCCGGGAGCGTCGCGCCGAGGCGGCAGCGGAGTTCCGGCGTGAGGGTGGTCCGCGCGACCGGGGTCCGGAGCGGCTGTTGGCCCGCAACGTGGTCGACTCCCGGCGTACTGTCGGCA
Organism: Micromonospora sp. HNM0581; assembly: GCF_012726175.1. Taxonomy (GTDB): domain Bacteria; phylum Actinomycetota; class Actinomycetes; order Mycobacteriales; family Micromonosporaceae; genus Micromonospora. Next base: position 58,061 of record NZ_JAASAD010000002.1, on the reverse strand, counting down.
CCTGGTTCTTCGGTGGTGCCCTGGTGGTGCTGATCGGCTCGAACCAGGCGATGCCGCCGGTGATCCGATTGGTTTCCAACCTGCTCTGGGGCGCGCTGGCGCTGGGCGTGGTGGTCGACTCGGTGCTCATCTCACGCAGGATCAAGAAGCTGGTCCGCGAGCGGTTCCCGAAGTCGACCCAGCGGATGGGGTCGCTGTACCTCTACGCGATCATGCGCGCGATCACCTTCCGCAAGTTGCGTACGCCGGAGCCACGGGTCGCCATCGGCGACCAGGTCTGACCGCTACCGGACACACTCCGGGCAGGGCGGCGGACCGTGTGTCTGGCGTGCCTAGAAGACCGATACCGGCATAGACACAAATGTCCGGATCAATAGGGTAACGTTTGGGTTGATGAGGGTGCCGCAGTGGCGGTGACCAAGCCCGCGCCGCTACCCTCCATGCGCAGCCATCCGGTGCCCGGACAAGCAGCTTCGCCGGCTTCCGGGGTGCCCAGCGCGACCATTTCCGACGAGGTGACATCGCCGTGAGCGAGCGGACGCGAGCCGACCACCGGGGCGCGACCGTGAGCGGGCGGGCTTCAGCCCTGGCGTACGACACGGGGCGCAGCGGACCGTCTGTACGTCGCGGGCTCGTCGCCGTGCCGCGAGCAGTCCACGTCGCCGCCCGGCGGCGTGGCGGCCGTAGCGACAGGTCCGACGGATGAGTCGCGGCTACGCCGACCGGTGGCACGATCCCGCCGAGCCGTCCTGGGTCGTCGAGCCGACGGGTGAATGGCAGCCGCAGTTCCCTGGCCAACGATATCCGGGTGACATCGGCGTCGAGCACCAGCCACCGCCGGCACGGGGTCGTGCGAGCGCTGTCGGCCGCGCCGAGGTGCCGCCGCTCGCGCCGACCCGCCCCGACGGCACGTACACCGGACGATCCTGGAACGACGAACCGGACGGCCGACCCGGCCGGCACGAAACCCCCGACCGTCGGCCCGCCGAGGGCCCGAACGGCTCGCATCCGTACGACCGGTCGGTGCCGTCCGGTCTCCGGATGGAGCGGACACGTCCCGAGGGGCAGCGTGCGCCGTACGGTGGTCCTGCCCGGGGGCGCGACGGGGTCGTCTGGTCGGAGTTCGGCCCGCAGAACGGTGTACCTGTACGCCGGGACCCACGCGACCCGGATCGTCACGTGGACCGCAGGGACCAGCGCGAACCCGACCGGTACGCCCGACCCGACCCGGAGCGGTACACCCGCCGGCAGCCGCCCGAACGGCGTGATCCGGACCACCGCGACAACCGGTATCCGCGACCGGGACCGCAGCGTCGGGGCCAGCGCGAACCCGAGCCGTACGCGGACCGGCCCCGCCGCCGCGACGAGCCGACCGGTCGGGACGAGCACCGGCGCGGGGTACCGGTTTCCCCAGCCGCCCGTCCGGTGTCCGGCTGGGTCCCGGAGGCGGACGAGCAGATGCGGCGGCCCGCTCCCCCGCAGCACTCGGGGGACGGTGTCGACCGCCGAACACCCGAGGACGCCGCACCTCGTCCCCGCTACCAATGGAGTCACCACCCCGGGCAGCCCGCCGGCGCCGATGAGCTGGTCGTGAGCGGCCACCACAGCGACTTCGTCGTCGGCGGTGGGGACCCGGACGCCGCGCCTTACCCGGACGGCTACGTCGACGACGAACCGACCCGTACCGCGCCCGACGGGTGGATCCGCCCCGACCGGAAGCGGCGGCAGGCCCGCCCGGAGCCCCCGCCGGACCAGCAGCCGCCCGGCACGGCGTCCCACGGCGACCTGCCCTGGCCGGCGCCTGGACCGCTGCGCCCCAGCAGCGGCCGAGACCATCGCGAGTACCAGCGGCCAGTCCCGCCGGAGCAGGGAACTGGCCGGCAGCACAGGGCTCCCGATGGTTCCGGCCCCGATCGGTTTGTCGACCGGTCGGCCGCTGTGCTGCCCGACCCCGACCGGCCCGTCTCCGGAACACCCGACCAGGACCCGCGCCGCCGTCATCTGTCGGTGGTGCCGGATCACCCCGTCTCACCCGCGGCCGGCCGGGCCCGCCCCGTCTCCCCCGCCCCGCAGCGCCTTGAGCCGGAGGGTGGCTATCCGCAGCCGGGTGGTGCACCCGCCGTCGCCGACCGGGCACCGGCCGGCGACGCGGTCCGACCGGCGCCGCTGCACCAGCACGAGGTACGTCCCGCGCCGTTGCACGAACACCAGGTCCGTCCGGCGCCACTGCACGATCAGCCGGTCGTCACCTCGGCACCACCGGCACCGGTGTCATCGCCGGCCGCTGGACCGCCCGTCGCCCCGCCCGTCTCCGCACCACCCGGCCACCACCCGGTCTCCGCGCCCCCCAGTCACCTCCCCGTCTCCGCACCACCCCACCAGCGACCCGTCTCCGCGCCGTCGGGGCAGTTGTCCAGGGCCGTCGCCGACCCGGCTGCGTTCAGGCCACCGGTGCTCCGTACCGACCGGAGCGGCGGCGGCTCCGAGGTGCCGACGCCACCAGCGGTCCACCAGCCCGCCCGTCACGTTCCGCCGGCACCCGAGCCGCCCACACCGACCCGACCAGCCTCCGATGGTCCGCAGGGCTGGTTCGGGCCCGCCACCGACCCGCCCGCCAAGGCCACGCCCCCGGCGTCGGCACCCCCGATGTCGGCACCCCCGATGTCGGCACCGTCGGATCTGGTACCGCCGGCCCACACCCCCACCGACGAACCCGACCTCGACCCACCGGCCTCCGCCGTACCGATGTCGGCACCCCCGACCTCCGCCGTACCGATGTCGGCACCACCGGCCTCCGCCGTACCGATGTCGGCACCACCGGCCCACCTGCCGCCGGCGGAGCCGTCCTCCGACGACCGGGCTCTGGTCGGCAACGGCACCGGACCCGGCGACACCGACGATCGTCCAGACCACGCCGTGTCCGGTGGGCTCGGCGACGGAGAGTCAGCGGACGAGGGGATCGGACCGGACCCCTCGGTCGCCGGCTCCACGGACTCCGACGTGCCGGCCGACAACGGGCAGGGGCCCGAGGACACAGACGACGGCGAGCCAGCACCAGAACCACCGGCCGACCCCGAACAGGTGTTGGCCCACTTCCGCTGGCGCCTCGACCCAGTGACGCTGCGAGAGGTCGTGGACGATCCGGAGGAACTACGGGAAATCCGGGAGCGGCTCACCGACAAACTCGCCTCGGCCCTGGACAACCGGTCCCGCGCCCGGCTGTTGAGCCTACGTGCGGTGGCCTCCCGGGTGCTCGACGACCTGGACGACGCGCTGGCCGACGGCCGGATGGCGCTGACCTACGCCGAGGCGACCGGCGAGTTGCGCCGGACCGCGCTCGCCCAGGCCCGGCTGGCCCACCTACTGCGCTGGCGCGGCGAGTTCGCCGAGGCCGACCGGTTGTTCGCGGAGGCCAACTCGATCGAGCTACCCGACCGGCTCCGTGCCGCCCTGCACGAGCACTCCGCTCGCTGCTGCTACGACCAGGGTCGACTCATCGAGGCCTGCCACCATTTCGAGCGCGCTCTGGACCTACGTGGCGAGCAGGACGCCGAACTGCTCGACCGGGTCCGCATCGGCCTCGACGCGGTCGCCGCCCGCGCCGAACAGAGCGGCTTCGGGCCGTACCCGCGCAGTTGGGACGAGGTGTTGGAGCGGGACCGGGCTCCGGTGCCGGCCCGCGACGGCGGCCAGGACCTGTGGGGCTACGCCGACGCCGAGGGCGAGATGCTGGTGCCCGCCCGGTACGCGGAGGCACAGCCGTTCCGGGACGGTCTGGCCTGGGTACGCGAGCCGCAGACGGACCGGTGGTCGTTGATCAATCTGGCTGGTGAGACGGTACTCGAACCGGCCTACCTGGCGGCACGACCGTTCTCCGACGGTCTCGCCTGGGTGGTACGCGACGACAGTGGCTGGCACGCCGTCGACGCCACCGGTGCGGTGGCCGTGCCGCCGGGATTCGCCGACGTGCGGCCCTTCCACAAAGGCGTGGCGGTGGTACGTCGGGAGGGCTGGGGTGCGGTCGACCGCACCGGTCGGATCGTGGTTCCGACCCGTTACCACGGTTTCCACACCACCCTGTCCGACGGCCACCAGGTCGACGGTTTCACCGAAGAGGGACTGGCCGTGGTGGATCTGGCCGGCCGCAAGGGTGTGGTGGACCGTAGCGGGCAGGTGGTCGTCGCACCGGCGCACCCGGCGTTGCTGATCCACCCGGTCGCCTTCCTGGCCACCAACAGCGCCGGGAACTGGGGTGCGCTGGACCGTCGGGGCGGGTCGCTCATCGACCCGATGTTCCACCACCCGGACGCTGTCGTCGCCGAGATCGACGGACTACTGGCCGACGCCAACCCGGTGCTCTGAGGCGGCGACCGGCGCGGGCCATCGCCATCGCCATCGCACCGAGGGTGGCGGTGGGCCGGCACCGTCGGCGGCGACCCGGCCCGGTCCGCACGGCCTGCCGACGCTGGCTGATGACCCGCCCACCTGCCTGATGCGACCGGGCGGGCTAGGGTCGGAGCATGGAATTCCGACACCTGGGCCGCTCCGGCCTCATGGTCAGTGAGATCTCGTACGGCAACTGGATCACCCATGGTTCGCAGGTGGAGGAGGAAGCGGCGTTCGCCTGTGTACGAGCCGCCCTCGACGCCGGCATCACCACCTTCGACACCGCCGATGTGTACGCCGGCACCCGCGCCGAGGACGTCCTGGGCCGGGCGCTCCAGCAGGAGCGGCGCGAAGGCCTGGAGATTTTCACCAAGGTGTACTGGCCCACCGGTCCGGGCCGCAACGACCGGGGCCTGTCCCGTAAGCACATCATGGAGTCGATCAACGGATCGCTGCGCCGGCTGCGTACCGACTACGTGGACCTTTACCAGGCCCACCGGTACGACTACAGCACCCCGTTGGAAGAGACGATGGAGGCGTTCGCCGACGTCGTGCACTCCGGCAAGGCCCACTACATCGGCGTGTCCGAGTGGAAGGCGTCGCAGATCCGCGAGGCGCACGGTCTCGCCCGTGACCTACGCATCCCGCTGGTGTCCAGCCAGCCTCAGTACTCGATGCTCTGGCGGGTCATCGAGAGCGAGGTCGTGCCCACCTGCGAGGAGCTGGGCCTCGGTCAGATCGTCTGGTCGCCGATGGCCCAGGGGGTGCTCTCCGGTAAGTACCTGCCCGGCCAACCACCGCCGGCCGGCTCCCGGGCCACCGACGACAAGTCCGGTGCCGGCTTCATCGCCAAGTGGCTGACCGACGACGTGCTGACCCGGGTGCAGCAGCTCAAGCCGCTGGCCGAGCAGGCCGGGCTGAGCATGCCCCAGCTGGCCGTCGCCTGGGTGCTGCAGAACCCCAACGTGTCGTCGGCCATCATCGGGGCCTCCCGCCCCGAGCAGGTCCACGACAACGTCAAGGCGGCCGGGGTTAAGCTCGACGCCGGCCTGCTCAAGGCAATCGACGAGATCGTCGAACCGGTGACCGAGCGGGACCCGGCGCGAACCGAGTCACCGGCCGAGCGACCCTGACCCATCCTGCCCGGCCGACGTGCCGTACGCCGGCCGGGCGGGGCCTCGCCCCGGTGCTCAGCCCTGCCAGAAGCGAATCAGGTCGAGCCCGGTCGCGTAGAGCCATGGGGGCAGGCCGAGCAGGTCGCCGATGGCGAAGACGGCGGTGAAGAACCAGCCGCCGATCGTCGGGTTCCACAGCAACGCGAAGAGCAAGATGAACCCGTACGGCGCGAAAAGGTCGTACATGCGCCGGTACGGCGCGGTCAGCCATGGCTGGATCATGTTCCCGCCGTCGAGCCCCGGCACCGGCAGCAGGTTCAGCAGGCTCGCGGTGACCTGGAGGAACGCCAGCAGCGCCACCGCCGCCCAGAATTCCACCGGCCCGCCGCCGCTCGCACCGGACCGCAGCACCACCACCAGGACGAGCGCGAACAGGACGTTGGTGGCCGGTCCGGCGAGGCTGACCAGAGTGTGCCGCAACCGCCCGGGGATGACATGCCGGTCCACCCAGACCGCACCGCCGGGCAGGCCGATGCCGCCGAGCAGCACCACCACCACCGGCAGCGCGATCGACAGCAGCGGGTGGCTGTACTTCAGCGGGTTCAACGTGAGGTAACCGCGGTGGGCCACCCCCCGGTCGCCGCTGCGGTACGCCACCACGGCGTGGGCGTACTCGTGCAGGCAGAGCGAGACCAGCCAACCGGAGACGACGAACCCGAACACGGCGAGCCGGACGTTGCCGATGCCCTGCCAGGTCGACACGGCGCTCGCCACCAGCAGTGCGACGAGCGCCAGGAAGACCGGGCTGGGCCGGAAGGCGGCCCGGGGCACCCCGAGCACCAGCGACTCGGCGTCCCTCGGTGTCATCACTCCGCCACGGGCAGCAGACTCATCCGGTACTCCACCCGATCGTCTTCGAGGAGCGCGACCGAGGTGACGCCGGACGTGGCGAGTTCCCGCCAGCTTTGACCGATCCACGACTCGGCATCCGCCTGGCTACCGAACGACTCGACCGGGCCGTCGACCGACTCGCCGTTCGCGCCCTCGTACCGCCAGCTCCACGCCATGTGCGCGTCTCCCCTCGCCGCTGCTGCCCCTTGGGGCGGACCTTCGCCAGCGTAGTCGTACCGCAGCGCCGCCGGCCGGGCCACGGGCGTCGATCCACTGCCGGTACCGGTCACGGGGGGGGGGGGGGGAGCGGGGCCGCCAACGCCACCGGCTCTGCCGTGCGGGTGCGACTGATGCTGCCGTGACCGGGTATGTCCTTGCGGAGTCCGACACGCAGTCCGGCACACACGCAGGAGGCGACGATGACGACACCGATCCCGCAGATGGACACGGCGGAACTGCGCGACATCGCGGTACGCGGCGGAATCGACGGGGCCCGGGAGATGGACCGGGCGGAACTGATCGACGCCCTGCAGGCCCGCCCTGGTGAAGGCGCCTGGCAGGAGGATCCGAAACCGGCGAACGTCAACCCCAACGACTTCCTGTACCAGGCCCCCGAGCGGCGCTGACCGCGCCTGCCGGGGCGGCGGTACGGTGTCCGCACCTGCGATGCCCCGGCCACGGCGCTGGACGTAAGGTACGCAGCATGTCCCTAGACGGGTGGAACACGCTTCTGGTCCTCGGTGGCATCCGGTCCGGCAAGTCGGAGTTCGCCGAGTCCCTGGTCGCCGACGCGCCCACGGTCCGCTACCTGGCCACCGCCGCCGACCAGGGTGACGACCCCGAGTGGGCCGCGCGTCTCGCCGCGCACCGCGCCCGCCGGCCAGCGACCTGGAGCACGGAGGAGACCGCGGTCGACCCGCGTCGCCTCGCCGACGTGATCTCCACCGCCCGGCCGGAGGACACCCTGCTCGTCGACGACCTCGGCGGTTGGGTGACGGTCCTGCTCGACCCGGCTCACCAGCCGGCCGACGACACCGCCACCATCGACGAACTGGCCACCGCCGTGCGGTCCTGCGCCGCGCGGCTGGTGCTGGTCAGCCCCGAGGTCGGGCTGTCCCTGGTGCCCACCACACCGCTGGGCCGGGCGTTCACCGACGCGCTCGGCGCGGTCAACCGCGCCGTCGCGGACGTGTGCGACACGGTGGTCCTGGTGGTCGCCGGTCAGCCGTGCCGGTTGAAGCCTGCCGCCAGCCGACCCCCATCCGCCGACTCACCACCGGCCGGCGCTGTCCCGCCGGCGCCCAGCGCCACCGTGCCCGCCCAGGCCGGGCCGGCCGGCGAACCGCGGGTCACCTCCAGCGGTGCCCCGCTGCCCGGTTCGCCGCCGGTGACCGACCCGCAGGTGCCCACCGAGCCCGCCGCCGAAAGCACCGGCACCGGCTGGACCGCACCGACCATGGCACTTCCGGTGGCCGCGACGGGCCTGGTCATCCAGCCCGGCATGGAACTGCCCATGCCCGACGAGTACACCGGACCGCAGGCCGTCGACCGGCTGTCCGGCCTGGACGTACCCGGCAACGGGCTCGGCGCGCTGGAGCAGGTGCTCTCGTTCGCCGCCGCCACCCAGGGCACCCCGACCCCGACACCCTGGCGGTCGGTACGGGTGCTGCTGGTGCACGGCGATCACGCCGGCGGAGTCGCCGCCGGAACGGTGGCCGGTGAATCTGCCCGCCGGGCCGGGCAGGCCAGCGCGGGGCAGGGCGTACTCGCCCGGCTGGCCGCCGAGAGCGGAGCCAGCCTCCAGGTGGTGGACGCCCCGGCCGCCGCGCCGATCGAACACGGTCCGGCGCTGCGTCCCGAGCAGGTGCAGTCGGCCCTGCGCTACGGCTGGCGGCTGGCCGAGGAGGCGGCGGATGCCGGCGTGGAACTGCTGGTGCTGGCCGCGTGCGGCGCCGGCAGCGAGGCCGCGGCTGCGGCGGTGCTGGCCGCCACCGCCGGCGCCGAGCCGCCAGCGGTGCTGGCCCGGGTCGTCACCGCCGACGGCGAAATCGACGACGTGGCCTGGATGGCCCGCTGCGCGGCGGTCCGTGACGCGCTGCACCGCACTCGTCGTTCCCCCCGCAGCGCGATCGACGTGCTCGCCGAGCTGGGTGGCGGGGATTTCGCCGTCGCCACCGGCATCCTGCTGGGTGCGACCGCCCGCCGGCTTCCGGTGCTGCTGGACGGACCGGTCGGGGTGGCCGCCGGGCTGATCAGCCGGGACCTGGCCGGCCAGGCCCGGCACTGGTGTCTGTTGGCTGACGACGGTGGGCATCCGGCCGTCCGGCTGGCCGCCGACGTGCTCGGCCTGGATCCGCTGATCCGGCTGCGGCTCGACCTCGGCGAGGGGGCCAATGCGCTAGCCGTCCTGCCGCTGCTGCGCTCGGCGCTGGCATTGGCTGCCGCGTTGCCCTCCCGCCCCGACCCGTCCACCACCACGCCGGCCGGCGAGCCGGCGGAGACCTCCGCCGCCCGTGCCGGCTGAGCCTCGGCTCGGCGACGGAGCGCGGCTGGCGCTGACCACCCTAACCATCCTGCCGGTACGCGTCGGCCGGGTCGACCGGTCCACCGCCGGTACGGCGATGACACTCGCCCCGGCGGTCGGCGCGTTGCTCGGCGTACCGCTGGCCGGCGTGCTGCTGCTACTGGACGCTGCCACCACACCTCTGGTCGCCGCCGGTCTGACCGTCACGGCAGCCGCCCTGCTCACCCGTGGGCTGCATCTGGACGGGTTGGCCGACACCGTGGACGCGCTCGGGTCCTACCGACGTGGGCCGGCCGCTCTGGAAATCATGAAGAGGCCCGACGTGGGGCCCTTCGGCGTGGTCGCCCTGGTGCTCGTCCTGCTGGTGCAGACCGCCGCGCTGGCCGCGCTGGTGGACGGGCCCGGCCCTGCGGTGTTCGTCGCGGTGCTGACGGCCACCGCGGCGGGGCGGCTCGGGGTGACGCTTGCCTGCCGACGCGGTGTGCCGGCGGCGCGTCCGGAGGGGCTGGGTGCGCTTGTCGCCGGTAGTGTCGGTCCGGTCGCGCTGGCCGCCGTCACCGTCGCCGTCGTGCTGCTGGCGGTCGCGGCGGTGCCGCAACGGCCGTGGCAGGGTCCGCTTGTCGTCCTGGCCGCGCTCGCCGTCGCGGCCGGGCTGCTACGGCATGTGGTTCGCCGCATCGGTGGGATCACCGGGGACGTGCTCGGCGCGGCAGTCGAGCTGGTCACCACGCTGGTCTACCTGGGACTGGTGCTGTCCACCTGAGGCGGGGGCCCGGCGCCGGGTAGCGTACCTGCGACGACAGCACCGGCGCGGCCATCCCGGGAGACGACATGCTCATCACCGACGATTTCCTGCCCGTTCCGGTTCCGGAGTCGCTGAGCGCGACCTATCTGGTGCCGACGGCGGGGCTGCCGTCGAAGACCGCCCGGACGGCCGTCCAGGCGTTGGCCGGCCGGCTCGCCGAGCCGGTGTACGGGTTGGCCCGGCAGATGCTCGACAGTCCGCTGATGAGCGTCGACATCCGTCCCGTGGGCGAGTTTCCCGAGCTGCCGCCGGACCTGCTCACCGCGTTCGGGGCCAGCGAGGCACAACTGGACCGGCTGGCCGCGGCGACGCACCTGGTGGTGGTGCAGGCGGACTACCGACCGGGCTGGCCGCCGGCCCACGAGTGGGCTGCCCGGGCGGTGGCCGCAGCGGTCGCCGAGACCGTCGGTGGCGACGTGGTGGACGTCTTCGGCCTGCAGTTCCTGGACCCGGCCGCGGCGTTGCGCTCGCTACCCGACGAGCAGGGCCGGGTTCGGCTGGTCGACTGGGTACTGGTGCCCTACTCGTCGGACGCCGAGGGGCTGTGGTTCACCACCAAGGGGCTGCGCCGCTTCGGTCTGCTGGAGTTGCAGGCCCAGGGGGTGCCCGACCATCTCACCCGGGCCTGGGGCGCGGTGATGACCGGTGCCGCCCGGCGCCTGCTGCGGGACTGGACCGACGGGCTGGCCGGCGAGGAGGTCCCGGCGTTCGTGCAGCTACCGGTGCTGGCCACGGTGACCGGGCACGACATCGCGGTGGCGTACGGCAATCCGGAGCAGCACGGTGCGACCGCGCCGGTGTTGCTGCGCCTGGAACTGGACCCGGCCACCGACCTGGAGGCCGACTCCTTCCTCAGCCTGCGCCCTCCGGCCGGGCACCCGGGGCCGGCCGGACGTTACTTCGCCAACGCCTGCGCCACCCTTTTCTCAGGGATCCAGCCCGACGTGCGCTACGCCCGCTCGGGTGACGCGATGAGCCGGGCGATCACCACCGCCCGCGCCGGGCTGGCGGGCATCCGGGCCCGGTTCCGCGCCGGTCGTCTGCCGCCGGAGACGCAGCTGGTGGTCAAGTACGGGCTGCCGGGCGACGACGGCCCGGAGTACCTCTGGGCCGGCGTGACCGACTGGGATTCCCCGGACCGGATCGTCGGTGCCAGCGCCAACGACGCCAGCAGCGACCCCACGGTGCGCATCGGTTCCCCCGTCGTGGTCGAGACCGCCGACGTCGTCGACTGGGCTGTGCTGGACGCCGGCGGCGTCATCGAGGGTGGCTGGACCCAGGCCGTCCTCGACGCCGGTCAACCGCCTCCCCACTAGTTGACCGTCAGGTTGGCGGCTATGTGACGGAGGGGTCGATGAACGGGGGTCGGGTCAGGTGGACGGGCGTGCGGCGGTCGCGGATGTCGACGTGCAGTTCGGTGCCGTCGGGTACGGCGGGTGCGGTGTCGATCAGCGCAAGGGCGATGCCCTGCTTGCGGGTGGGGCTGAAGGTGCCGCTGGTCACCGTGCCGACGCAGGTGTCGCCCGCGTACACGGCCATGCCGGGGCGGGGAATGCCACGGCCGGCGGTGACCAGACCGCGAAGCGTACGCGCCGGGCCGGTGGCCTTCTCCGCGACCAGCGCGTCGCGGCCCCAGAAGGCGGGCTTGTCCCAGCCGACCGCCCAACCCGTGCGGGCCTGCACCGGCGTGATCTCCAACGAGAGGTCCTGCCCGTGCAACGGATACCCCATCTCGGTGCGCAGCGTGTCCCGGGCGGCCAGGCCGCACGCCCGCAGCGCCGGCTCGGCGGCGAACAACGCGTCCCACACCGTCGCCGCGTCGCCGGCCGGAACAACCAGCTCGTAGCCCAGTTCGCCGGTGTAGCCGGTCCGGCACACGGTCAGCTCGACATCGCCGAACACCGACGGCGCGAAGCTCATGTACCCGTGGCCGGTGGGCAGGCCGAGCCCGCTCAGCAGTTCTGCCGACCGGGGCCCCTGCACCGCCAGTACGGCATACCCCTGGTGTTCGTCGGTGATCGTGACCTGCGGTGGCGCGGCGGAGCGCAGCCGACGCACCACCTCGGCACTGTTCGCCGCGTTCGGAACGAGGAAGACGTGGTCGTCGGCGTGCAGGTAGGCGATGATGTCGTCCACCACGCCACCGGTCGCCTCGTCGCAGCAGAGGGTGTACTGCGCCCGACCTGGCCCGATGCGGCCCAGGTCGTTACTGAGGCAGGCGTTGACGAACTCCGCCGCCCCCGGCCCGGTGACCCGCACCTTGCCCAGGTGCGACACGTCGAACACGCCGACCCCCGTTCGCACCGCGGTGTGCTCGCGCAGCACTCCACCCCCGGCGTACTCCAGGGGCATCTCCCAGCCACCGAACGGAGCGAACTTGGCGCCGAGCGCGGTGTGCCGGCCGGCCAGCGGAGAACGACGCAGCCGGGTCGCGGCGGCGTCGGTGGTCACCTCGGTCATGGGTGGCAACTTACCGGCACGCGGCGGGCTGGTTAGCATCGGCGGGACCGCCGGATCAACCGGCGGGGCAGCAATGACGTCCGGCGGGTAAATCATCCGTCGGGGAACTCCACCGCCGGTACGCCACCACGCGACCGGCCCGGCCCGCCCGGGAGCAGCCTCCGTGACATCGCCCAGTACCACCCTGAGCCTGGTCGACACCGACCCCGCCGAGCTAGCCGTCGACGCGATCGTGATCGGCCTGCACAGTACGACCGGCGAGCAGGACGCCACCAGCGGCCCCGCCGGCACCCTGCTGCTCGCCAGCGGCGCCGAGAGCATCGCCGCCGCCTTCGACGGCAAGCTGACCGAGACGCTGGCCCTTCTCGGTGCGACCGGCGGCCCAGGCGAGGTGATCAAATTGGCGACGCTGGGTACGGTCACCGCGCCGGTGCTCGCCGCCGTCGGCCTCGGTCCCGAGCCCAGCGGTGCCGCACCCGCCCCGGAGACGCTGCGCCGGGCGGCGGGCGCCGCCGTTCGGGCCCTGGCCGGTGCGGCCCGGGTGGCGCTGACGCTGCCGCTTCCCGACGACGCCGACGCCGATGCCGCGCTGCGCGCGGTCGCCGAGGGGGCGCTGCTCGGCGGTTACCGTTTCGCCGGGTACAAGACCCGGCCGCAGCCGAACCGCCGTGAGCCGGTGGCCGAGGTGCTGGTGGCTGTTCCGGACGCGGCGGACGCGGCGGCGCAGGCCGAGCTGACCCGCGCCCGGACGGTGGCCGGTGCGGTCCGGCGGACCCGTGACTGGGTGAACATCGCCCCGAACGAGCTGCGTCCACCGGGCTTCGCCGACGCGGTCGCCGAGGCGGGTCGGGCGGCTGGCCTGGAAGTGGAGGTGCTCGACGAGGTCGCGCTGCGCGAAGGCGGATACGGCGGCATCACCGCCGTCGGCCAGGGGTCGGAGGCGCCGCCACGGATGGTCAAGCTGACCTACGTCCCGGACGGCGGCGGCACCGGTAAGCGGATCGCCCTGGTCGGCAAGGGCATCACCTTCGACACCGGTGGCATCTCGATCAAGCCGGCGCAGGGCATGTGGGAGATGAAGTCCGACATGGCCGGCGCGGCGGCGGTGGCCGCGACCATGCTGGCGGTGGCCGAGCTGAAGCCGCCGGTGGCGGTCACCGGCTACGTGCCGATGGCCGAGAACATGCCGTCGGCGACCGCGTACCGACCCGGCGACGTGATCACCATGTTCAACGGCAAGAAGGTGGAGGTGCTCAACACCGACGCCGAAGGCCGGATGATTCTCGGTGACGCGATGGCGCGGGCCTGCGCCGACGGCTGCGACTACCTCTTCGAGACCTCCACCCTGACCGGTGGTCAGGTCGTCGCACTCGGCAAGCGGGTCGCGGGTGTGATGGGCACGGCGGAGCTGTGCGAGCGGGTCCGCGACGCCGGTGACACGGTCGGCGAGCCCGCCTGGCCGATGCCGCTGCCGGATGACGTGCGCAAGGGTATGGACTCCGACGTCGCCGACATCTCGCAGGTGAACGCAGGCATGGACCGGGCCGGTCACATGCTCCAGGGCGGTGTGTTCCTGCGCGAGTTCGTCACCGACGACGTCGCCTGGGCGCACATCGACATCGCTGGCCCGTCGTACCATCCGGGCGAGGCCACCGGTTACTGGTCCAAGGGCGGCACCGGCGTCCCGGTCCGTACCCTGCTGCACCTGATCGACGACGTCGCCGCCAACGGCTGAGGCGCACGGAAGGGTCCCTCGCTGCCGCCTGGCGTAAGGGGCCCTTCCGGGCCCGGCTCAGTACTGCTCGGGACGGCGTTTGCGGCGCTCGTTGTAGTCACGCATCCGCTGCGGGTAGCCCATCAACGCCACGTCGTAGATCGGGATGCTCAGTCGGTACGCGAACCGCCGGGCGCCGTCCGGCCCGTCGATCCGGCGTCGGGTCCACTCGCCGTCGTCGGCGATCAGGATGACCGTGGTCTCGGTGACGGTGGTACGCGGTTCGATGTATGCCTCGACGCCCTTGCGGGTATGAACAAAGTTCTCAAGGTGCTCCAGATCGGCACGATTGGCCCTACGGTCAGGGTCAGCCGCGCGTGGTCGCTTACTTCGCCGGAACAGTCCCACCGAGCCGTCTCCCCCAGTCGTGGCGTATCGAAGGCAGAGCCAAGGGTACGTGGCGACAACGTGTCGTTGGGCACCTCGGTACGCGGGTGCGACGAGGTGGTGACAAGATGGCCGAGGTGGGGTGTGTCCGTGTTACCCCGCCGTGACCCCCGATGCAGCGAAGCGACCTGGGAGTTGGACGTGAGCGAGCCGAACGACGCAACCTTCGACATCGTCATCCTCGGAGGTGGTAGCGGCGGTTACGCGACCGCCCTGCGCGCCACCCAGCTGGGCCTCTCCGTCGCGCTCGTGGAGAAGGGCAAGCTCGGAGGCACCTGCCTGCACAACGGTTGCATCCCGACCAAGGCACTGCTGCACGCCGCTGAGATCGCCGACCAGACCCGCGAGTCGGAGCAGTTCGGCGTGAAGGCCGAGCTCGTCGGCATCGACATGGCCGGGGTCAACTCGTACAAGGACGGCGTGATCTCGCGGCTCTACAAGGGCCTGCAGGGCATGCTCAAGGGCAACAAGTCGATCACGATTGTGGAGGGGCACGGCCGGTTGGTCGCTCCGAACACGGTCGAGGTGGACGGCAAGCGGTACACCGGCCGTAACGTGGTGCTGGCCTCCGGGTCGTACGCCAAGAGCCTGCCGGGCCTGGAGGTCGACGGTGAGCGGATCATCACCAGCGACCACGCCCTGACCCTGGACCGGGTTCCCACGTCGGCGATCGTGCTCGGCGGCGGTGTGATCGGCGTCGAGTTCGCCAGCGTGTGGAAGTCCTTCGGAGTGGACGTGACGATCATCGAGGCCCTGCCCCGGCTGGTCGCCGCCGAGGACGAGGAGTCGTCGAAGGCGCTGGAACGGGCCTTCCGTAAACGTAAGATCAACTTCAAGGTCGGCAAACCGTTCGAGAAGGTCGAGAAGACTGACAACGGTGTGAAGGTGACCATCGCCGGTGGCGACACCATCGAGGCCGAGCTGCTGCTGGTCGCGGTCGGCCGGGGCCCGAACACCGCCGATCTCGGCTACGAGGAGCAGGGCGTCAAGGTCGACCGGGGTTACGTGCTCACCGACGAGCGGCTGCGGACGAACGTGCCGAACGTCTACGCCGTCGGTGACATCGTGCCCGGTCTCCAGCTCGCTCACCGCGGCTTCCAGCAGGGCATCTTCGTCGCCGAGGAGATCGCCGGCCAGAACCCGGCGGTGATCGACGAGGCGGGCATTCCCCGGGTCACCTACAGCGATCCCGAGCTGGCGTCGGTCGGCCTCACCGAGGCGAAGGCCAAGGAGCACTACGGCGCCGACAAGGTCAAGACGTACAACTACAACCTCGGCGGCAACGGCAAGAGCCAGATCCTCAAGACGGCCGGTTTCGTGAAGCTGGTGCGGGTCGAGGACGGCCCCGTGGTCGGCGTGCACATGGTCGGCGCGCGGGTCGGTGAGCTGGTCGGCGAGGCACAGCTGATCTACAACTGGGAGGCGTACCCGGGCGAGGTGGCACAGCTCGTGCACGCCCACCCCACGCAGAACGAGGCCCTGGGCGAGGCACACCTCGCTCTCGCCGGCAAGCCGCTGCACGCGCACGCCTGAGCACGACGTACCCGCGGCGCCCGGCGACGGGCGACGCTCCCCCCACCAGGGAAATGAAGGAGTCTGGAGAACATGCCGGTATCGGTCACCATGCCCCGGCTCGGCGAGAGCGTCACCGAGGGCACCGTCACGCGCTGGCTCAAGCAGGAGGGTGACACCGTCGAGGTCGACGAGCCGCTGCTTGAGGTGTCCACCGACAAGGTCGACACCGAGATCCCGTCCCCGGCGGCCGGGGTGTTGACCCGGATCGTGGTGGGCGAGGACGAGACGGCCGAGGTCGGCAGCGAGCTGGCGGTGATCTCCGGCGAGGGCGAGTCGGCCGGCGACGGAGCCGCCCCGAAGCAGCAGGAGCCCCCCGCCGAGCAGGCCACCGCGGCGGCGGCGGAGCCGCAGGCCGAAGCGGAGCAGTCGGCCGTCGAGGAGCCGGCGCAGGCCGCCGAGGCGCCGTCGGGTGAGGGCACCCCGGTGAAGATGCCGGCCCTGGGCGAGAGCGTCACCGAGGGTACTGTCACCCGCTGGCTGAAGCAGGTCGGCGAATCCGTCGAGGTCGACGAGCCGCTGCTGGAGGTCTCCACCGACAAGGTCGACACCGAGATCCCGTCCCCGGTCGCCGGTACCGTGCTGGACATCACGGTCGCCGAGGACGAGACCGCCGAGGTCGGTGCGACCCTGGCCGTGGTCGGTGCCGCCGGTGGCGCCCCAGCCGTGTCGAAGCCGGAGCCGAAGCCAGCAGCGGAGGCGAAGCCGGAGCCCGGGCCGCAGGCGAAGCCGGAACCGAAGCCCGAGGTCTCGGAGCCGACGCCGGGCATGTCGTACAACGAGCCGGCTGCCGAGGCCGAGATCGCGCAGGAGCCGGCCAAGGCCGAACAGGCTGCGCAGCCCCCGACACCCGTCGCTCCGCAGCGCGCGGCAGCACCGTCCAACGGCGGTGAGCAGGCGGCCGGTTATGTGACGCCGCTGGTGCGCAAGCTGGCCGGCCAGCACAACGTGGATCTCGCTTCGGTCAACGGCACCGGGGTCGGCGGACGGATCCGCAAGCAGGACGTACTGGAGGCAGCCGAGGCTGCCAAGGCTGCCAAGGCAGCACCGGCTCCGGTGGCGCAGCCGGCTGCGGGGGCTCCCACCAAGCCTGCCGCCAAGCCGCAGCCGAGCGCCAAGCGGGGTACCACGGAGAAGCTTCCCCGCATCCGCGCGGCGATCGCCAAGCGAATGGTGTCGTCGCTGCACGAGATGGCGCAGCTGACCACCGTTGTCGAGGTGGACGTCACCAAGGTCGCCAAGTTGCGGACGCAGGCCAAGGAGTCGTTCCAGCAGCGGCACGGCGTCAAGCTGTCGTTCCTGCCGTTCTTCGCCCTCGCGGCCATCGAGGCACTCCAGACGTACCCGATCGTCCAGGCCAGCATGGACTTCGACGCCGGGACGATCACCTACCCGGACGCCGAGAACCTCGGCATCGCGGTGGACACCGAACGGGGTCTGCTGGTGCCGGTCATCCGCAACGCGGGTGACCTCAACCTGGGTGGTATCGCCAAGCGGGTCGCCGACCTGGCCGAGCGGACCCGGACCAACAAGATCAGCCCGGACGACCTTGCCGGCGCGACCTTCACGCTCACCAACACCGGCAGCCGGGGCGCTCTCTTCGACACCCCGATCATTCCGTCTCCGCAGGCAGCGATGCTGGGTACGGGTGCCGTGGTCAAGCGTCCGGTGGTGGTGAACGACCCCGATCTGGGCGAGGTCGTCGCGGTACGCCAGATGGTCTACCTGGCCCTGTCGTACGATCACCGCCTCATCGACGGCGCCGACGCGGCCCGCTTCCTCACCACGGTGAAGGAGCGCCTGGAAGCCGGCAACTTCGAGGCCGAACTGGGTCTGTAACCCTCCCCAGCGCACCAGCAGGGCGCCCCGGCCCACCCACCACCGACCCACTTGTTGATCATGAGGTTGGCGGCGTTCTTGATCTTAGAATGTGCCGCCAACCTCATGATCGACGCGGCCTTCCGCCAGGGTGGGGTGGGGGTGGGGAGGGTGGGTCAGGGAGTGGGGGTGTTGGTGCTCAGGTTCCAGAGGCGGTGGGCGGATTCGGGGTCGAGGGCGTAGTCGGCGACGCCCGCGCGGGTGCCCGGCTGGTGGGGTGCGGCCGGCTGGCAGTCCTCGAAGTAGCGACCGCCGACACCGTCGAGCAGGGGCGAGGCGGCCAGCAGGACCGAGGTGGCGGCGCCCTGCTCCGGGGTCTTCCAGGAGGGCGCGGTCGGACCGCTCTGGGCGCGCAACCGGGTCAGTTCCTCCCCGCTGAGGTGCCGCTGAAGGTTGGTGTGGATGACTCCGGGGTGCAGTGCGTTGACCAGGATGCCGTCGTCGGCCCACCGCCGGCTCGCCTCAACGGCGAACAGAATGTTCGCGGTCTTGGACTGCCCGTACGCGGCCCACGGCTCGTAGGCTCGGCGCTCGAAGTGGATGTCTTCGAAGACGACCGGCGACCTCTGGTGCGCCGCCGAGCTGACCGAGACGATCCGGGCGCCCCGGGCGGCAGCGAGTGCCGGGCGTAGTCCGGTGGCGAGCGCGAAGTGTCCCAGGTGGTTGGTGGCGAACTGCATCTCCCAGCCCTGCGGGGTACGCAGCTCGGGTGAGGCCATGACGCCGGCGTTGTTGACCAGGATGTGCAGTGGCCCGTCCCAGTTCGCCGCGAAGGCGGCCACCGAGGCCGGGTCGGCCAGGTCGAGTGGGGCCACGGTGACTCGATCGTTGCCGGTCGTGCCGGTGATGTCCGCAGCTGCCCGCTCTCCCTGCACGGCCTTGCGGACGGCGATGGTGACGTGGGCGCCGGCGGATGCGAGCGCTCGCGCGGTCTCCATGCCGATGCCTGAACCTCCGCCGGTGACGATGGCCCGGCGTCCGGTGAGGTCGACGCCGGCTACGACGTCCAGCGCGGTGGAAGCCGCGTTGAACGGGGTGCTGACAGGTGTGCCGATGGTCATGTTCCATCCTTGTCGCAGAGGTACGGCGGTCGAACTCGCCGCCACGATAAGAAACGGAGGATCCTCCGTTACCGACCAGGCTAACCGGAGTCTCCTCCGTTTGCCACCCCGGGCGGAGGCCGCCCCTCAGGAGGAGACGTGCCGGAGCAGCCAACCCGCCCGCTACGCGCCGACGCGCAGCGAAACCGCCACAGGTTGCTGGAGGCGGCCGTCCGCGCGTTCTCCAGCCACGGTGCGGACGTGACCCTGGAGCAGATAGCCCGCGACGCCGGGGTGGGCATCGGTACGCTCTACCGGCACTTTCCCACCCGTGAGGCGCTGGTCGAGGCCGCCTACCGCAACGAGTTGGAACGGCTCTGTGACTCCGCCGCCGAACTGCTCGAAGAGCTGCCTCCCGAAGCGGCGACCCGGGCCTGGATGGACCTCTTCATCGACTACCTCTCCACCAAGCGGGAGATGGCCGACGCGCTGCGCCTGGTGATCGCCGCCGGCACCAACCCGTTCGCACAGAGCCGGGACCGGCTACTCACCGCCCTGACCCGTCTGCTCGCGGCGGGAGCGACGACCGGCACCATCCGCCCTGACGTGGACCCCGGCGACGTCCTCGCCGGGCTCAGCGGGGTCTCGCTCGTCGCCGGCGGCCGGGAGCAACGTGACCAGGCCCGACGCCTGCTGAATCTGCTGATGGACGGCCTCCGCTACCGCCAGCCGGGCTGACCCGAAACGGGATCACACCCGCGTCGCCGCTGACAGACTCAGGGCGTGGGCGACGCAGGCTGGCGGGGGCGGCTCGGTCCCGCCGTCGGCATCGCACCCGGTACCCGAGTCGACAAGTTCGAGATCTTCTTCGACCTGGTCTTCGTCTTCTCGTTCTTCATCATCGCCCGTGCCACGGCAGCCAACATCAGCGGCAGTCAACTGTTGCACGCCGCGCTGGTGCTGGCCGTGCTCTGGTGGTGCTGGGTGGTGCACACGATGGTGGCCACCCGCATCCGTATCGGCGAAGGCTTCGTGCCGGTGCTGATGGTCGTCGGAATGGCCGCGCTGTTCAGCTTCGCCCTCGCCCTGCCGCAGGCGTTCATGGTTCCGCGCACCAGCGAGGCCGGGCCGGTCGTCGTCGCAGTGAGCTACGTGGTCATCCGTGTCGTGCACCTCGGGCTCTTTCTGCACATCATCAAGGACAACCCGACCGAACGCCGACACTTCTTCCGCTTCCTTCCCGAACTGACCCTGAGCACCTTCCTGCTGCTGGTCGCCGCCCTGCTGCCCGCGCACATCCCCGACGCCAGGCTGGCCGAACTCGTCCGGTACGGACTCTGGGTGACCGTGGTACTGCTCCAGTACGGCAGTGGACTGCTCATCCGCACCTGGGGCTGGCGGGTGACCTCGGCGGAACACTGGACCGAACGGTACGACCTGATCCTGATCATCGCCCTCGGCGAATCGGTGATCTCCGTCGGTCTCGGCAGTAACCTGCTCGGCCAGTCACCGACCCTGCCCGGGGTGGTCGCCGCAGGGCTCGGCATCGTCTTCACCGCCGCCCTCTGGTGGGTGCACTACGACCTGATCGGCCCGGCCGCCCGGATCGCCCTGCACGCCACCCTCGGCCAGGCACGGGTGCTGATGGCCCGCGACGCCTACGCCTACCTCTACCTGCCGATGATCGCGGGAATCATCACCTTCGCCCTCGGCGCCGAAGGTATCCTCCACGACATCGCCAAGCCGGGACTACCGGTCAGCGAGCCGGCACAGGGCCCAGACGTGCCGCTGCTGTTCGGCGGAGTGTTCCTCTACCTGCTCGGCAACATGCTCTTCCAGCTACGCACCCTGCACACACTGAGTTGGACCCGGGTCGGCACCCTGATGGTGCTACTCGCCGCCATCCCGATCGCCAAGCCGCTGCCCGGCCTGGCCACCCTCGGTCTGCTCACCGCCATCTGCGTCGGTCTGGTCCTCGCCGAGGTGGTACTGATGTCCGAGGCCCGGCACACGCTACGCGCGGTCGTCTTCGAGGAACGCACCGCCCACGAGGCTCACGAAGCCACCTACCGCGCCCGCTGGCACGACCAACCCCCCGGCACGACGTAGGAAGCGCCCCGTCTCGCTGCCAGGACGGGACGCCGCCTTGCGTCTTCGGTCAGCGGTGTTCGTCCGAACGGGGCCACCACGCCAGCGTGACCGACTCGACCGGACCGGGTCGCCGCGCGTACCCGAAGATGGGGGTATGCGGATCCTCATGGCCGGCGCGTCCGGCTTTCTCGGCACCCGGCTGGTCGACCTGCTCGTCGCCGACGGGCACCAGGTGACCCGGCTGGTGCGACGACCACCGCGCACAGCAGACGAGCGACAGTGGTCGCCGTCGGCTGCCCAGCTGGACCCGGCGGTGGTCGCCGAGGCCGACGCGGTGGTCAACCTGGCCGGTGCGGGTGTCGGTGACCGGCGCTGGGACGACAGCTACCGACGGTTGATCAGATCCAGTCGGGTGGACAGCACGGGCACCCTGGCCACCACGATCGCCGGCCTGCCCGCGGTCGACCGGCCGGAGGTGCTGGTGAACTCCTCGGCGATCGGCTGGTACGGCGACACCGGCGACCGGGTGGTCGAGGAGGACGCGCCGGCCGGTGAGGGGTTCCTCGCCGACGTGGCCCGGGTGTGGGAGGCGGCCACCCGGCCAGCCGAGGACGCTGGGGTACGGGTGGTGCGGCTGCGTACCGGGCTGCCGCTGCATCGCGACGGTGGGCTGCTCAAGCCGCAACTGCTGCCGTTCAAGCTGGGCATCGCGGGCCGCCTCGGCAGCGGCCGGCAGTGGGTGCCGTGGATCTCGATGGTCGACTGGCTCCACGCGACCACGTTTCTGCTAACCCGGGCGGACATCGCCGGGCCGGTGAACGTGGTCGGCCCGGCCCCGGTCACGAACGCCGAGTTCACCCGTGAGCTGGCCCGCCAACTGAACCGCCCGGCGGTCATCCCGATCCCGGCCCTGGCCCTCAAGGTCGCCCTCGGCGGCTTCGCCCAGGAGGCCCTCACCAGCACCCGCGTACTCCCCGGCGTCCTCAACCGAGCCCAGTTCGTCTTCCGCCACCCCGACCTCCCCACCGCCCTCCAGGCCGCCCTCCACCCCTAAACCCACCCACCTCACCCCACCCCCCGAGCCCCCCACCCCTCGCGCCCCCTCGCGCCCCCTCGCGTTGATCATGAGGTTGACGGCCGTTGGAAGATCGACTACTGCCGTCAACCTCATGATCAACGCGAGGGGTTGGGGGGGTAAGGGGGTGGGGGGGCTCGGGGGGCGCTGTTGAGGGCGAAGGCCGCGTCGTGGTACGTCGAGCAGATGGTGTCCAGCGCTGCGGCGGTGCCGCACTGCTCCAGGCCGGAGCCCGGGTCGACGGGGGTAACGTGCCCCAGGCCGGCGACCCGGTGCACCGTGACGAAGCCGACCGCGTTTAATCCACCATCTGTTTGGTGGAGAGCGCCTCACCCCACCCCGGGCCCGACCGGAGCACCTGCGGGCAGGTTGTCCGGCCGGTACGCGTACAGGGCGAGTTTCCGGGGTTGGAGCCGAAGCCGGTGACCTGGGTCAGCGACGCGGCCTGGGCGGGTGCGGCGACGGCCACCAGCATGGTGGCAGTCAGGGCCAGCCCGGCCAGCGCACCGGCGAGCCGGGTACGGGTGCGGTGCACAAGAGCTCTTCCTCGCATCTGGAGGTGCCGGGTCTGACCGGCGTGTCCCGGTGCGGTTGGTAACGTCCGCTAGGTGCCCACCTCCCCGTCCGTGGCGTCCGCGCCCGCCTCACCGTCGCCGTCGACGGTCACTCGCGACCGCCGTACCGACCTGATCGTGGTGCTGGTCGCGTTGGCGCTCGCGGTCTGGGTGACCAGCGGGTTGTGGATCGACCCGAACGGACGGGCGATCACCGTCAACTCAAGCGACCAGGCGCTGTTCGAGTGGCTGCTGGCCTTCGGCGGGCACGCGCTGACCCACGGCGACAACCCTCTCTTCACGTACCTGATCAACGTCCCGGACGGGGTCAACCTCGCGGTCAACACCTCGATCACGGTGTACGCGGCGGTCTTCGCTCCGCTGACGTACCTGATCGGACCGCCGGCCACCTTCCTGGTGATCCTCACCCTCAACCTGGCCGCAACCGCCGTCGCCTGGTATTGGCTGCTCTCCCGGCACCTGGTCCGCAGCCCGCTCGCCGCCGCGGTCGGTGGGCTGTTCGTCGGCTTCTCCCCCGGCATGGTCTCGCACGCCAACGCCCACCTGAACTGGACCGCCGGGTGGCTGGTGCCGCTGCTGGTGTGGCGGCTGTTCGCGCTGCGCCGGCCGGGACACTCGCTACGCGACGGCGCCATCCTCGGCGTACTCGTCGCCGTCGCCTTCTCGATCGCCGCCGAGGGGCTGTTCTTCACCGCGCTGGCGCTCGGCCTCTTCGTCGCCGTCTGGGCGCTGCACCCGGCGAACCGGGCCGAGGCCCGCGCCGTACTGCCCTCGTTCCTGCGCGGGCTCGCGGCGACCGCGGTGGTGGCGGGGGTACTGCTGGCCTACCCGTTGTGGCTGCACTTCGCCGGGCCGCAGCGGTTCCACGGCACCGGCTTCGACGCCGTGATCCATTCCGAGGACATCGCCGCGTACGCCGCCTATCCACGCCGGTCGCTTGCCGGCGAGGCTGGTAGCGGCACCTCGCTGGCACCGAATCCCACCGAGGAGAACTCGTTCTTCGGGCTGCCGCTACTGGTGCTCGCCGTCGGCTGTTTCGTACTGCTGTGGCGTGACGGTGACGCGCGCCGCCGGGCGACCCTGTGGGCCCTCGGGATCGTGGCGGTGGTGTTCACCGCACTCTCCTTCGGTCCGGTGGCCAAGGTCGACGGTCGGCGTACCGACCTGCCGATGCCCTTCGACCTGCTCGGACACCTACCGGTGGTGAACGCGGCCCTGCCCGCGAGGTTCGCGCTCGTGGTGACGCCGGTCCTCGGCCTGCTGTTGGCGTACGCGCTGGACCGGCTGCGACGACGACCGTTGTCACGCCCGGCGGCGGTGGCCTGGGCGGCCGGCTTCGCGGTGTCCCTGGTGCCGTTGTTCCCCACACCACTACTGACCAGCGAACGCGAGCCGATCCCACGGTTCATCACGTCCGGTGCCTGGCGGGAACACGTCTCCCCGGGCGGGGTGCTGACCCCGGCGCCACTCGCCCTTGACGTATACCCCGACGGTCAGCGCTGGCAGGCGTACGCGCTGGCGAACCGGCAGGGAGAATTCGCCATTCCGTCCGGTTTCTTCCTCGGACCCGGCGGCCCAGACGACCGGGGACGCATCGGTCCGGTGCCGCGCCCGTTCGGCGCGCTGCTGGACCAGGCGGCCCGCACCGGGCTGCCGCCGATCGTCACCGAGGGCACCCGTGAGGAGGTACGCGCCGACCTGGAGCACTGGCGGATCGAGACGGTGGTGCTCGCCGAGGAGGTGCACGGTGCCAAGTGGCCGGTCGACGAGGAGGCCGTCCGCCGCACCCTGGTCCTGCTCTTCGGCGAACCGGAGCGGGTCGACGACGTCTGGGTGTGGCGGGTCCGCCGGTGATCCGGCTCACCACCGGTGACCAGCGGGGTACGGGTCTAGGCTGGACAGGTGACCGTGACGACCTCCGGCCTGACGGCCGTACGCGCCGGTGTCCTCGACTACGCCGCCGCCTGGGACGAACAGCGGCGCCTGCACGAGGCGGTGGTCACCGGCGGGCAGGGTGACACCGTGCTGTTGCTGGAACACCCGAGCGTCTACACCGCGGGCAAGCGCACCGAGCCGTGGGACCGTCCGGTCGACGGCACCCCGGTGATCGACGTGGACCGGGGCGGCAAGATCACCTGGCACGGCCCGGGGCAGTTGGTGGGCTACCCGATCCTGCGTCTGCCCGACCCGGTCGACGTGGTCGCCTACGTGCGACGGGTGGAGCAGTTGCTGATCGACGTGTGCGCCGAGTTCGGTCTGGCCGCCGGGCGGGTCGAGGGGCGCAGCGGGGTGTGGGTGCCGGCCGACGCCCGGGGCCCCGAGCGGAAGGTCGCGGCGATCGGCATCCGGGTCGCCCGGGGAGTCACCTTGCACGGCTTCTCGGTCAACTGTGACTGCGACCTGGCGTCCTTCGACCGGATCGTGCCGTGCGGCATCCGCGACGCCGGCGTCACCTCTCTCACCGCCGAGCTGAACCGCCCCGTCGCCGTCAGCGACGTCCTCCCCGTGGTCGAACGTCACCTCCCCACCCTCCTGCCCACCTCCTGACCCAACGGCACCCGCCGTTGCGCTATCGCAGGCGTCGGCACTTCCGTGCGGCGGCGGTGTCCGGTGTCACAGGTTTTCCGGGGTGACGGCCGTCGCCCGCCGTTCATCGACCGCCGCCGTCCGGCGTAGGCTCGTTTTGTGACGATCGAGCACTCCGCGCTGACGACCGGCCAGGCCGCGAGTACCGCGACTCCCGCCCCGGAGGGGCGGCGGCTGCTGCGGATCGAGGCACGCAACGCCGAGACGCCGATCGAGCGCAAACCGCCGTGGATCAAGGTCAAGGCCAAGATGGGCCCGGAGTACACCCAGCTGCGCGGGCTGGTTTCCCGCGAAGGGTTGCACACGGTGTGCCAGGAGGCCGGCTGCCCCAACATCTACGAATGTTGGGAGGACCGCGAGGCGACGTTCCTCATTGGCGGTGACCAGTGCACCCGACGCTGCGACTTCTGCCAGATCGACACCGGCAAGCCGGCCGAGTTCGACGCCGACGAGCCACGCCGGGTCGCCGAGTCGGTGGTGTCGATGGGACTGCGGTACGCCACCATCACCGGCGTCGCCCGCGACGATCTGCCCGACGGCGGTGCCTGGCTTTACGCCGAGACCGTGCGGCAGATCCACGCCCTGCAACCGGGCTGTGGTGTGGAGCTGCTGATACCCGACTTCAACGCGGTGCCCGAGCAGCTCGCCGAGGTCTTCGGTGCCCGGCCGGAGGTGCTCGCGCACAACGTGGAGACGGTTCCGCGGATCTTCAAGCGGATCCGGCCGGCGTTCCGGTACGAGCGGTCCCTGGACGTCATCCGGCAGGCCCGGGCCGACGGGCTGGTCACCAAGAGCAACCTGATCCTCGGTATGGGCGAGGAACGGTCCGAGGTCTCCCAGGCCCTACGTGACCTGCACGACTCCGGCTGCGAACTGATCACCGTCACCCAGTACCTCCGCCCCTCTCCCCGGCACCATCCGGTGCAGCGCTGGGTCAAGCCGGAGGAGTTCGTCGAGCTGCGCGAGGAGGCCGAGGAGATCGGCTTCGCGGGTGTGATGAGCGGGCCGCTGGTGCGTTCCTCCTACCGCGCCGGCCGGCTGTACCAGCAGGCCCTCGCCGCCCGCGAGCCCGTGTCCGCTTCCTGAGCCTCCCACCTCGTCGATCCCACCCCCCGGGGTCGTCGTCTGGGGCGTACGGGTTCGGCGAGCACCAGGGCAGGTCGCTGATGCCCGCGCGGGTTCGCGGGGTGCACCGACCGGCCGCGGATCAGCAGCGCGGTGGGCGACCACTAGACTCGACGCCATGGCAAAGCCCCAGGAGAAGGTCTCGTTCGGCCAGCGGCTGAAGCAGATCGGGTTGGTGTTCCGCTTCACCGCCAAGCAGGACAAGTGGTTCGCCCCGATGGCGACCGGTGCGGTGCTGATCCCGCTCGCGTTGACCGTGGTGGCGGTCGCACTCTGGGGTTGGCTCTGGTTGCCGTTGGGCATCCTGTTCGCCCTGCTCTGCCTGTTGATCGTGCTCAATCTCCGGTCGAACCGGGCGATGATGAACGCGGCGGAGGGGCAGCCGGGAGCCGCCGCGCAGATCATGGAGAACATGCGCGGAGACTGGCGGGTCTCCCCTGCGGTGAGCTCGACCACCCAGATGGACATGGTGCACCTGGTCATCGGCCGCCCCGGGGTGATCCTGCTCGCGGAGGGCAACGCGCAGCGGGTCCGTGGTCTGCTCGGCCAGGAGAAGCGCCGGCTGGCCAAGGTGATCGGCAACGCCCCGTTGTACGACTACGTCATCGGGCAGGACGAGGGCGAGCTGCCGATCCGCAAGTTGCGGATGACGCTGATGCGGTTGCCCCGTAACCTCAGCGGCAAGGACGTCAACTCCTTGGACAAGCGCCTCAAGGCGCTCACTGCCCGCCCGCAGATGCCCAAGGGCGCCATCCCGAAGAACCTCCGCCCGCCGCGCGGCGCGTTCCGCCAGATGCGGGGCCGCTGATCCGCTACCCCTGTTCGGCCGCGTCCGCGCCCACCCGCCTGTTGGGCGCCGGGTCAGCGCGGAACGGGTGCGATGACCGAGCCGACGAGGCGGTCGTGCAGGCCGCGCCGGTGCTGGTCCATCAGCAGCGCGGGGACGACCAGGGCCAGCAGCAGACCACGCAGCAGCGCCCGGAGCAGCCCGATCCGACCACCGTCGGACCAGTCCACGCACCGGACGCGGGTCACGTACATGCCCGGTGTCTGGGCGAACAGGCCCAGGAAGAGACCATCAAGCAGGATCAGTACCAGTACGGGTGCCCAGGCGTCCCGGGCCGGGCTGGCGAACAGGCCGGACACGAGCAGACAGAGAATCCAGTCGATGACCAGCGCCCCGAATCGACGCCCCAGGTCGGCCGGGACGAAGTCGGGATCCGCGGCGGGTGGCGGCGAGGGAGGTGGCTGGGTGGTCACCTGCACGAGCCTAGCCAGCGCCGCGGCGGCCCCGGCGACGGGCCGACGTTCGGCGGGGTCTACGCCGGGTTGCCCCGGCACAGGGCGCCAAACCGGACAAATACCACCAAGTTTCACTACACTGACACAGCCGGACCCGTTCCCTGGGTTGGGGCGTCCGGGTCGGCCAACCGAGGTGACCCAACGCGAGGGACGTAACACGGCAGAAACACTGGAGACATGGTCGAGCAACCGCACGGCCATAGCGTCGCCAGAAGCCTAGCTATCCGTGGACGTGCCAGGAGGACGAGTGTTCGCCAATCCCGAGGAACTCCTGCGTTACCTCAAGAACGAGGACGTGAAGTTCGTCGACGTTCGTTTCTGTGACCTGCCCGGCGTCATGCAGCACTTCAACCTGCCGGTGGAGTCCGTCGACGACGACTTCTTCACCAACGGTCTCGCTTTCGACGGGTCGTCGATCCGCGGCTTCCAGGCGATCCACGAGTCGGACATGCTCCTGCTCCCGGACGTCGCCACTGCCTTCATCGACCCGTTCCGCGCACAGAAGACCCTCGCGCTGAACTTCTTCATCCACGATCCGTTCACCCGCGAGGCGTACTCGCGTGACCCGCGTAACGTGGCGAAGAAGGCCGAGGCCTATCTCGCCGCCAGCGGAATCGCCGACACCGCCTACTTCGGCCCGGAGGCGGAGTTCTACATCTTCGACTCCATCCGCCACGAGACCTCCGCCCACCAGGCCTTCTACTACATCGACTCGATCGAGGGCGCCTGGAACACCGGCCGGGAGGAAGCGGGCGGCAACCGCGGCTACAAGACCGCGTACAAGGGCGGTTACTTCCCGGTGCCGCCGGTCGACCACTACGCCGACCTGCGTGACCAGATCGTCCGCCGGCTGATCGACACCGGTTTCACCGTGGAGCGGTCGCACCACGAGGTCGGCACCGCCGGCCAGGCGGAGATCAACTACAAGTTCTCCACCCTGCTGCACGCCGGTGACCAGCTCCAGCTCTTCAAGTACATCGTGAAGAACACGGCCTGGGCCGCCGGCAAGACCGCCACCTTCATGCCGAAGCCGCTCTTCGGCGACAACGGCTCCGGCATGCACACCCACCAGAGCCTCTGGCTGGGCGGTGAGCCGCTGTTCTACGACGAGACCGGCTACGCCGGCCTGTCCGACACCGCCCGCTGGTACATCGGCGGTCTGCTGCACCACGCGCCGTCGCTGCTGGCGTTCACCAACCCGACGGTCAACTCGTACCGTCGCCTGGTGCCGGGCTTCGAGGCACCGGTGAACCTGGTCTACTCGCAGCGCAACCGTTCTGCCTGCACGCGTATCCCGGTCACCGGCAGCAACCCGAAGGCCAAGCGGGTCGAGTTCCGGGTGCCGGACCCGTCGGCCAACGTCTACCTCGCCTTCTCGGCGATGCTGATGGCCGGCCTGGACGGCATCAAGAGCAAGATCGAGCCGCCGGCGCCGATCGACAAGGACCTCTACGACCTCCCGCCGGAGGAGTGGGGTGACGTCAAGCAGGTTCCGGGCTCCCTGCCGGCAGTGCTCGACTCCCTCGAAGCCGACCACGACTACCTGCTCGACGGTGGCGTCTTCACCCCTGACCTGATCTCCACCTGGATCGACTGGAAGCGGGCCAACGAGGTCGACCCGGTGCGTCTGCGCCCGACCCCGCACGAGTTCGCGATGTACTTCGACTGCTGATCATCGGTCAGCACCGATCGGGCCGGCTCCGCACCGCGGAGCCGGCCCGCGGCATGTCACCCCTGCCGTGCTACCGGCGTCAAGGTGACCGGTTGCGGCGGCAGAAAGACCAAATGATCGCAGCGAGCAGGACCGTCATCGCGACCGCGCCGGGAGCCTTGGTCAACCGGGCCAGATTGGTGCCGTCCGGCAAAGCGAGGAACGCGGCCAGCGCACAGGGCAGCACGAACCAGGCGGTACGGGTCGCCGTCACCGCGAGGACCGCCAGCGGCCACGTCGCGTACCAGGGGTGAAACACCGGCGCGAGTGCCACTGTGGCCGCCAACGCGACCCCCGCTCCCCCCAACACCACTCGGCACCGCCACACCCGCCAGGCGTCGATCAGATCGGCGTCCCGGTGAGCGTCCACCACCGCCACCAACCGCATGATCAACCCGACTGCGCGAGGGGCGGCGTCCGGCGGAGCGAGGGGCCGGGGTAGGAAAGTTCGTGGCTGGCGAAGAAGACGCCAGGTGCCGTACCAGAGGAGAGGAAGCACCGTGGCCAGGACAGCCAGCCCGGCAAGACGTGTCAACGGGACCGCGTTGAGGCGACGGCCGAACAACTCCCCGGCGTAGTCGACGAGCATGCCGACGGCGGTCGGCGGCGAGGTCCACTGCACGGTGTCCCCGCTGCGACCCAGCCCGTCAATCCAGCCGAACCCGAGACCCGCCACCAGCGAAAGCGTCAGCACCCCGCCAACGGCGCCGACAGCCAGCAGGCCACCGCCGCGTAGCAGCGACCGCACCACGGGACGCCCTCCAGCGGCGGCCAGCGCCGCGAACGGCAACACCACCACGGCTGTCGCCTTCACCGACACGGCCAGTCCGAGCAGCACCCCCGCCACCAGCAGCACACCCGCTGACCACAACGACCCCGGCCGGTCCGGCCGGCGGACCAGTACCAGCAGGGCAGGCAGCAGCAGGCCGAGCATCAACGCGTCGTTGTGCGCCCCGGCCACCAGGTGCACCCCGACCAGCGGGCAGGCCAGCAGCAGCCAGGTGGCCCGCCGGGGCGGCACACCGGCCGCCCGGGCCAGACCAGGCAGGCAGGCCGCCGCCGCCAGCACACCCGCGAAGGCCAGCAGCCGTAGCAGCACCACCGTGCCGACCAGACCGCCGCCGAGCAGCACTGCCAGCGCGGCGAGTAGCACGAAGAACGGTCCGTACGGGGCCGGAGTGTCCCGCCACACCGGCGCGACCGTCTCCACCCACGGACAACCGGCCTCAGCCACCCCGACGACGTACGGGTCACCGCCCTCGGCGTAGGTCCAGCCCTGGCAGACGTACGAGTAGACGTCCCGGCTACCCAGCGGGGCGGTCACCAGCAGCGGCAGCGTCCACAGCCCCGTCGTGGCGTACCCCCACCTCGTCGAGGGAGCACCGGTGCGCAGGGCCCACCAGGCACCCACCATGGCGGTCGTGCCGAGCAACCACAACGCGATGGTCAGCGGGCCGCCGTCGGGTGTGGTGGGCAGGGCACCGCCGAGGTACCCGGCGACCGCCAGCAGCAGCGCCCCCACCAGGCCGGCGTACCGGATGATCCGGTCCCGGGTGCCCACGGCGCGAGCCCCCGAATCAGCCCTCGCAGAGTGACCGGTTCGCCCGACGCTGGCGGGGCGGAAACGACGGTGGGAAGGGATGCCGGGATCGCCCAACCGGCGCTACCTCGCCTCCAGTGCGGTGATCAGCAACACCCGCGGTGAGGGCCTACCCGGCGGGCGCCGGTGCACGGGCCGCCCTCCTGGTCTCCTTCGCCGACCGTACCAAGCGGACCGCCACCACGATCACGAACAGCGTCATCAGCGGCGCACCGACCGTCTTGGTGTAGCGAGGCAGGCCGGTGCCGTCGGCCAGCACCTGGAACGCGGCGTAGACGGTCACCGCGCTGAACCACCAGGTACGCCGCGCGGTGGCGGCGAGCAGCGCCAGCGGCCAGAACCAGTACCAGGGATGGAACAGCGGGGCGAGCGCCACCGTCGCGGTCAACGCCAACGCGGCATGCCAGAGCGGCTCCCGGTGGCGGGCCCGGAACCACAGCCACACCAGCAGCGCCGCCAGCACCAGCACCGCGATACCCCGGGTCACCGGTAGCGCGTCGATGTGCAGGCCGAACGGCAGCACCAGGTAACCGATGGTCTGCCCGACGGCGGTCGACGGCGACGTCCAGGCGACCACCTCGTTGCCGTGCGAAAGCCCGGTGATCCAGCCGAGGTCCAGCCCGGCGGCGAGGGTCACCCCGAACAGCGTGGCCACGGCACCGCCGACCACCGGCGTCCCGTGGCGCAGCAGCGCACGCAGCGAGAAGCCGCCACCGATCGCGGCGAGCGCCGCGAACGGGACCACCACCAGCGCGGTCACCTTGACCCCGGCGGCCAGGCCGAGCACGACGCCGCCGGCCACCAGCGGCCAGGGCCGCCCGGGACGGCCGACCACCACGGCCAGGCCGGCCACCATCAGCCCGACCATCAACGCGTCGTTGTGCACGCCGGAGATCAGGTGCACCCCGATCAGCGGGCTGGCCAGGGCGAGCCAGAGGGCGCGACCGACCGGCACGCCGCACCGACGGGCCAGCACCGGCAGGCAGGCTGCGGTCAGCAGCACGCCGGCCACCGCGAGCACCCGGAACAGCGCGATGCTGCCGATCAGTGAACCCGTCGCGGCGACCACCGCGCCGGAAAGCACCACGAACAGCGGCCCGTACGGTGCCGGGGTGTCCCGCCATATGAACGACATGGTGTCCAGCCACGGGCAGGGCAGCGTGGAGACCCCGTACTCGTAGGGGCTGATGCCGCCCGCGTAGCTGGCCCCCTGGCAGGCGTAGGCGTAGGCGTCCCGGCTGCCCAGCGGCGGAGTGGACAGGAACGGCAGCGCCCACAGCCCGGCGGTGACCAGGACCCACCGCGCCGACGGCACCCGGTCACGCAGCGCCCACCAGGCCACCGCCATGGCCGCGGTACCGAACAACCACAGCCCGATGATCAGCGGCCCGTTCGGGCCAAGCCAGATCTTGACCGGATTGGGTCGCAGGTCCCCGTCGGGTAACGCCCCGCCGAGGAACGCCGCCACCGAGAGCATGATCGATCCGGCCAGTCCGGTCCAGCGCACGAGGTGATGGGGCACGCCCGCCATGCTGCCAGTACCGTGAGCGCGGAACGGAGGTGGGCATGCGGGGCAGTCGGGTGGTGGCGCTGTCCGCCGCGTTCTCCGGGACGCTCGGTGTGGCGTACCTCATCCTCCCGCCGATGGGTTCGGACCTGGCGGCGCAGGTGGCCCGCGCGGAGTTCTTCGCCGCGCACGGACCCACCCTGGTCGACCTGCGGTGGTACGGCGGGGTCCAGCAGTTCGGCTACAGCCTGCTTGCCCAACCGGTGATGGCCCTGCTCGGGGTACGCGTCACCGGCGCGCTGGCCCTGGTCGCGGCAGCAACCGTCTTCGCCGCGCTGCTGGTCCGTACCCGGGTGCCCCGGCCACTGCTCGGCAGCCTCGTCGGGGTGGTCACCATCGCCGGCAACCTGGTCTCCGGTCGGGTCACCTACGGTCTCGGGGTTGCCTTCGGACTCGTCGCCCTGCTCGCCCTCACCTGGCGCGTCGGATCGGACACCAACTCGAGCCGAGGCAACACCGGCGCCTCCGCCGGCCACGCTGACCGATCCGGGGGAGATGGTGCCCGCCCGAGTGCAGCTGACCGCTGGCGACCGCTCGCACTGGCCGGAGCAGCAGCGCTTCTGGCGTCGGCAACCAGCCCGGTGGCCGGGCTGTTCTGCGGTCTCGCCGGTGTCGCGCTGCTGCTGTCGCGCCGGTACACCGACGGGCTGACGATCGCCGTCGCTGCGGCCCTGCCGCTGGCAGTGACGGCGTTGCTGTTCGGCGACGGCGGTTGGATGAACATCAGTCGCACCGACACGGTCCGGGCAATGGTGACGGCGCTGTTGGTAGCCGCTCTGATCGCCGACCGATCGGTGCGGGTCGGTGCTCTGCTGGCTGCGGTCGGTGTGGTCACGGCAGCGCTGGTGCACACGCCGGTCGGGCTGAACGCCACCCGGCTCACGACCATGTTCGCGTTACCTGTCCTGGCCGCAGCCGCCCGAGAACCCGCCTGGCTTGCCCGACCACTGCGGTCCGGAACGTTCAGGCCCGTCATGCTGGTCACGTTGTTGGCAGCGGTGTGCTGGTGGCAGCCGCCGGTGGTTCCCGCCGACCTGCGCAGCATCGGCGACCCGGCCAGCGATCCGAGCTACTTCGCCCCGCTGCGCGCCGAACTGGATCGTCGCGGTGTCAGCGGTCGGTTGGAGGTGCCACCCACCCGCAACTACTGGGAGGCCGCCAGACTTGGCGGCATCCCGTTGGCCCGGGGTTGGTTGCGGCAGGCGGACATCGACCGCAATCCGCTGTTCTTCACCACCGTGCCCGGCGCCCGGGGTACCGGTGTTCCGCTGACGGCGGAGAGCTACCGAGCGTGGCTCTCCGAGAACGCCGTGCAGTACGTGGCGGTGCCGGACGCACCGTTGTCCTGGGTAGGCCGGGCTGAGGCCGAGTTGGTCAGCGGCGGCCTGCCGTACCTGACCGAGGTGTGGTCAGCCCGGCACTGGCGACTGTACGGCGTGGTCGATCCGACTCCACTGGTCGCCGACCCTGGCGAGCTGCTCCGCCAGGACGCCAGCTCGGTAACGTTCCGCGCCGTCGAGGCGAGCGTCGTCCTGGTCCGCATCCGCCACAACCCATGGCTGACGGTGACGGGCGGCGCGACCCTCGCGGCCGACGAACAGTGGACGGCCGTAACGGTGCCACGGGCGGGTACGTACACGCTCACCGGATGATCGCCCGACACACGGTTGACCGTGCGGGTGGTGCGGCACCCGGCCACCTCCGCCCACAGCCCGCCACTGTGCGGCGGTCAGGCATCCAGGACACGTTCGGTGGCGGCGCGGGAGCGGCGGCCGGTGCGCAGGTACTCGTCGAGGAACTCGCCGGGGTCGTCCCGGCCGAGCAGCCGGACCACGCCGGCCAGTTCCACGCCGTGCCGGGGCAACTGGTCGCCGGCCCGACCCCGGACCAGCATCAGCGCGTTGCGTACCTGCGCGGCGAGGGTCCAGCCGGCCGTCATCGCCTCGGCGTCCGCCGGGTCGAGCAGGCCCGCTTCCCGGGCGGCGGCGAGCGCGTCGAGGGTACGCGTACCGCGCAGCTGCGGGTGCGCACCCGCGTGTCGGAGTTGGAGCAGTTGGACCGCCCACTCCACGTCGGCCAGGCCGCCCCGGCCCAGTTTGGTGTGGGTGGCCGGGTCGGCGCCGCGGGGCAACCGTTCGGTCTCCACCCGCACCTTGATCCGTCGGATCTCGATGACCTGTTCGCGGGTCAGCCCGCCGGCCGGGTACCGGATGGGGTCGATCATCTTCTCGAACCGGGTGCCCAGTTCGCCGTCACCGCAGACGCAGCGGGCGCGCAGCAACGCCTGCGCCTCCCACACCCGCGACCAGCGGGCGTAGTACTGCTGGTAGGCGGCGAGACTGCGGACCAGGGGCCCCTGCCGGCCCTCGGGTCGCAGGTCGGCGTCGACACCGAGCGGCGGGTCGGGTGCGGGCATGCCGAGCAGCCGCCGTAACTCCTCGGCGATGGCGTGGGCGGCCGCGCTCGCCTCGCTCTCGTTGCCCCCCTCGGGTGGCTCGTAGACGAAGAGCACGTCGGCGTCGGAGAGGTAGTTCGACTCGTACCCACCGAGCCGGCCCATCCCGATCACGGCGAAGGTGAGTCCCGGCATGGCCGGCTGGGCGGCCTGGGCGGTCCGCAGCGCGGCGGTGAGGGTCGCGTCGGTGACGTCGGACAGTGCGGTGCCGACCGCCGTGATGTCGGCCAGGGCGGGCGTGGTCCGGCCGTTGTCGGGCCGGACCGGTGCCAGCGAGCCGGCGCGGCTGAGTACGTCGGTGCAGGCGAGGCGGAGGAGTTCGCGGCGGCGCAGCGCGCGTACCGCCCGGATCGCCTCGACCGGATCGGTGTGCCGGGCTGCGGCGGCGGTGAGACCGTCGAAGAGCACTTCGCGGGGGCGGGAACTCAGTTCGCTCTCCTCGGCCAGCAGGCGCAGCGCCTCCGGTTCGCGGGTCAGCAGATCCGCGACGTACCGGGAGGAGGAGAGCACCCGCGCCAGCCGGCGGGCCACCGGCCCGGAGTCGCGCAGCAGCCGCAGGTACCAGGGGGTGCTGCCGAGGGACTCGGAAACCTGGCGGTAGTTCAGCAGCCCCCGGTCGGGCTCGGGTGCGTCGGCGAACTCGCTGAGCAGCACCGGCAGCAGGGTGCGTTGGATGGCGGCGGTACGGCTCACTCCGCCGGTGAGTGCTTCGAGGTGACGCAACGCCCCGGCCGGGTCGGCGAAGCCGAGGATCTCCAGGCGGTTGCGGGCCGCCTGCGGGGTCAGCCGCAGCCCGTCGGCCGGTACCCGGGCCACCGACTCCAGCAGTGGCCGGTAGAGCAGTTTTGCGTGCAGTCGGCGTACCTCGGTGGCGTGCAGGACCCACTCGGCGCGGAACTCCTCGACGGCGCTGCGGCCGGGCGTGGCCGTGTAGCCGAGCGCGGTGGCGAGCCACCGCAACGCGCCCGGCTCGGTCGGCACGGTGTGGGTACGCCGCAGTCCCTGCAGTTGCAGCCGGTGCTCGACGCTGCGCAGGAACCGGTAGCCGCGCAGCAGTGCCTCGCCGTCGGCACGCCCGACGTAGCCGCCGTTGACCAGCGCCCGCAGGGTGGGGATGGTGCCGGGTGCCCGCAACCTCTCGTCGCCCCGGCCGTGCACCAGCTGCAGCAGTTGCACCGCGAACTCGATGTCGCGCAGCCCACCGGGGCCGCGTTTGATCTCACGTTCCTGTTCTTTCGGCGGGATGTTGTCGATGATCCTGCGGCGCATGGCCCGGACGTCCTCGACCGCCTCTGGGCGCTCGGCCGCCTGCCAGAGCAGCGGGGCCAGCGCATCGATCCACTCCTGACCGAGCGCCAGGTCACCGGCGGCCGGGCGGGCCTTGAGCAGCGCCTGGAACTCCCAGGTCCGCGCCCAGCGCCGGTAGTACGCCAGGTGGCTGGCAAGGGTGCGTACCAGCGGTCCCCGGTTGCCCTCGGGGCGCAGGGCCGCATCGACCGGCCAGGCGACCATCCCGCAGATGTGGATCAGCCGGGTGGCCACGGTGGTGGCCGCTACAAGATCGTCGTCTTCGGCAGCGACGAAGATCACGTCGACGTCGGAGACGTAGTTCAGTTCACCGCCGCCGCACTTGCCCATCGCGACGACGGCCAGGCGCGGCTCCCGGGTGCCGGCGGGCAGCTCCGCCACGGCGATCCGGTACGCCGCAGACAGGGTGGCGTCCGCCAACGACGAGAGCGCGGCCATGGTCTGCTCCAGGCCCCGCCCGCCGGTCAGGTCCGCCGCCGCGACCCGCAGCAACGCCAGCCGGTACGCCCGCCGCAGCACAGCGACAGGGTTGCCCGCGCCAGACAGGTCGAGCCGGCCGTCTGCGGTCGGGGCGAGACCGTCCGGTTCGGTGCGCAGCATCGACCACTGGTCGGGGTTGGCCACGAGGTGGTCGCCGAGTGCCGAAGAGGCGCCCAGCACGGCGAGCAGCCGGCGACGCAGCCCCGCATCGTCGTGCAGCGCGCCGAGTAGCGCCGATCCCGCTCCGATGCCTCCGGCGGCGGCCACGCGCACGTCGTCGTCCTGACTCCCGTCGGCGCCGCCACGTCCGGCTGCGCCGTTCAGGCCGCCCGCCGCACGATGCTCCGCCTCGACGAGTCGGTGCAGCTGACGCAACGCCAGATCCGGGTCGGCGACCCGGGACAGCGCGGTGAGCAGCTCCTGTGCCTGTTCGCCGGTGGGTTCCTGGCTCTGCGCACGCCACAGGTCGAGCCCGTCCGGCCCGAGCAGGTCGGCGGCGCGGGCTCCCGCGTCGTCGCCGGTGACACCGAAACCGTAGCGGGCCAGGCGGCCGGTGGCGCTGGTCGACCGGCCCATCAGTGCCCGAGCAGGGGCAGGCTGGGACGTGACCTGTCGTCGTCCAACTCGCCGAGGGCGAGCGCGGCGAACCGCGCCGCGAACGGCTGCCAGACCTCCTCGACGTCGACCATCACCGCGGCGCAGGCGGATATCACCAGCTGCGGGTCGTAGCCCAGCTCGGCCAGCAGCACCGAGTCGGTGGCCCATTCGGCGATCATCGCGGTGTCACACTCGATGTGGAACTGCAGTCCCCAGGCCCGGTCGCCGAGGCGGAACGCCTGGTGGGGATGGCGGGTGGAGGCCGCCAGCAGAGTGGCAGCGGCGGGCAACTCGGTGATCTCGTCGACGTGCCACTGCAGCACGTCGGGGATCAGCGGCACGTACCGGAAGAGCAGGTCGGTCTCGGCCGCGTCCCGCCGGCCGACCACGGCGGGACCGACCTCCGGCCCGGTCGGGCTGCGATCGACAGCACCGGCGTGGGCGGTGGCGAGCAACTGCGCGCCGAGGCAGATTCCCAGGGTCGGCAGCCGGTGCCGTACCGCCTTGCGGAGCAACTTCTCCACGGCCGGGAACCAGGGCGCCCCCGGCGCTCCGTCGGCGAGCGGATATGCCTGCTGATCACCACCGAGCACCACCAGGGCGGCGTACCCGTCCAGGTCGGCGGGAAGGGCGTCGCCGGCGTGTGGACGGAGCATCGTCAGCTCCAGCCCGGCCTCGGTCAGCCACTCCCCCAGCCGGCGCGGGTCGTCGGTCGGGTCGTTCTCGATCACCAGCGCGGTTGTCACGTCGTCGAGGCTATCCGGTCGCACCGATCCGTCTGGCGGGCGGGACCGGCCGGCTTCGGTAGCGCGCCGTCGCCACGCGCATCCGCCTGGTCATGGACATCGGAGCAACAAGTCTGGCGGAGCCGCGTGCCGCTCTACACTTCCGCTGTGCCCGACCGCACCACCTTCGACGACGTGCTACGCCCGCCTGCCCTGCGCCCCGGCGACACGGTGATGCTAGTGTCGCCGTCCGGACCGACCCGCCCGGACCGGGTGGCCCGGGGCGTGGAACTGCTCACCGGCTGGGGACTACGGCCGGTACTCGCCCCCAACGTCTACGCCCGACAGGGCTACCTGGCGGGTACGGATGCGTTGCGGGCTGCCGACCTGAACACCGCGTTCGCCGATCCGCAGGTGCGCGGGGTGATCTGTACCCGGGGCGGATACGGGGCGCAGCGGGTGGTGGACTCGATCGACATGGCTGCGGTACGCCGTGACCCGAAGGTGGTGACCGGGTTCTCCGACATCACCGCGCTGCACCTGGCGCTCTGGCGGGGTGCCCGACTGGCTGGAGTGCACGGTCCCGGGGCAGCCTGGCGCGACGAGCGCACCCCGCTTGCCTCGGCCGAGTCCCTGCACGCCGCGATGACGAGTACCGATCCGGTCACCGTGCACGCGGTCGACGGTGCGGAGACCTTCGGCGTACGCGTGGCGGGGCGAGCCACCGGGCGGCTGCTGGGCGGCAACCTCTGCCTGGTCGTGGCCTCCCTCGCCACTGCGGACATGCCGGATCTGACCGGTGCCGTGCTGTTGCTGGAGGACGTGCAGGAACCGCCGTACAAGGTCGACCGGATGCTGACCCAGTTGCGGCGGGCAGGCGTGCTGGACGGGCTGGCCGGGGTGGCGGTGGGACAGTTCACCGACTGCGCCGACGGCTGGGACGTCACGGTGGCCGAGGTGCTCGTCGAACACCTCGGGGATCTGGGCGTACCGGTGCTCGGCGGCTTGCCGATCGGTCACGGCCCTGGTCAGCTCACCGTCCCGGTCGGTACTCGGGCGAGCCTCGACGCCGACGCCGGCACCCTCACCACGGTCGCTGCCGTCCGCTGACCCTTTGCACTTTATGTCCTGTTTCAGCGGCAGAATTGCCAGCCGGCTGACAGTCTCACCACGGTTCCAACCCAGCCCCGCTCGTCACTGTCGGTGACGTCATCGCATCACCGACGAGTTGGAGGAACGATGTCCCGCACGATCTCGAAGAAGCACCTGCTGGCCGGGCTGGCAGCCGCGGGCGTACTCGGCGTGGGGATCGCCGCTCCCACCGCTGCGCTCGCCGACGACCAGGCCACTCCGAGCGCCAGCGCGAGCAGCGAGAACCAGGGCGACGGCAAGGAGCAACGGGCCGAACGGCACGCGCAGTTCGCCGAGGCACTCGCCGAGGAGTTGGGGGTGTCGACCGAGCAGGTGACCGAGGCGCTGGAAAAGCTTCGCGAGCAGCGCCAGCCCCAGGACCACCCGGACGGCGAGGGCCGACCTCAGGGCCGCCCGGACGGCGAGGACAAGCGTCGGCCTCAGGGGCGGGGCGAGGGTCGCGAGGGGGGCGACGGCGAGCGCCGGACGCCGCCGTCGACCGAGGAACGCAAGGAGGCGTTGGCCGAGCGGCTCGCCCAGGCAGTAGAGGACGGCAAGCTCACCCAGGAGCAGGCCGACGTCATCACCGAGGCCGTCGACGCCGGCGTGCTCGGTGGCGGCGGACCGGCTGCCCGGGGCGGGAAGGCCGAGTCCGCCGACAAGTGACACCTCAGCCGACCGGACCCCGCCGTGACGTACCCGGGCGAAGCCCCGCTCGTCACGGCGGGGGCCCGTCGGCCCGCGAAGCCCGCCCGGACCGACCGCCGACTGGAAGCGGCCCCGCTCGCTCGCGGCATGCGGCACACCGCGGTCTCCGGGGCCGGAGAATGCCCGGGACGACGCGACATGCGAGCCGGACTGGGGCGGGGCGAGTCGACGTCAGGCGATGCAGGCGCAGACGATCAGTGCGGCGCCGAAGTGGCTGGCGGCGCTGACCCGGGCCACCGGATGTGGTTCGTCGGCGCAGACGACCTCACCGAGCCTGCCGGGCGTGATCAGGTCCAGCACGAAGAAGGCGAGAGCCATGATGCCGAGACCGATCAGCCCGAAGATCACCGTCGACGCCAGTCCCTTGGCGAAGTCGCTGTAGCTGGTCAGGATCGCCGTGAAGACGATGCCGGCGACGCCGAGCTGGTTCGCGGCGAGCAACAGCCCGGCGTTGGCGTTGCGCCGCACCCAGATCAGGTCCCGCAGTTTGCCCGGGGTGAGCAGGTCGACCAGGACGAAGCCGGCGGCCATCAGGCCCACTCCGACGACCCCGAACACCACGCTCTGCCAGGCTCCGCTGAGCAGATCCTCCAGCACCGACTGCCTCCCGACGAGTCTCCGGCCGGCGAGTGCCGGCACGGTGATCGAGACGATAGCGGCACCAGGCAATGCCCGGCAGCCCGGCGGCGGGCCCGCCTGAACGAACGGCTACACCGGCCGGCGGGCCCGGGCAGCGACTACAGCGACAGGTAGTGCTGACGCTCGTAGGGGGTGACCTCGCGGCGGTACTGCTCCCACTCGGCCCGCTTGTTCCGCAGGAAGAAGTCGAAGACGTGCTCACCGAGCACCTCGGCGACCAGCTCCGAACCGGCCATCACGTCGATCGCCTCGGAAAGGTTCTCCGGCAACGGTTCGTAGCCCATGGCCCGCCGCTCGGCGCTGGTCAGGGCCCACACGTCGTCCTCGGCGCCCGGTGGCAGCTCGTACCCCTGCTCGATGCCCTTCATCCCGGCGCCGAGCAGCACCGCGAAGGCGAGGTACGGGTTGGCAGCCGAGTCGGGTGAGCGGATCTCCACCCGGGCCGAGTTCGGCTTGCCGTACGCCGGGACGCGCACCAGGGCGGAGCGGTTCAGGTGCCCCCAGCAGACGTACGCGGGGCTCTCGGTGACCCGGTCCGGCAGCGCCTGCGGGAACAGCCGCTTGTACGAGTTGACCCACTGGTTGGTGACCGCGGTGTACTCGCGGGCGTGGGCCAGCAGCCCGGCGATGAACGCCCGGGCCACCTTGGACAGCTTCATCGGGTCACCGGCGTCGTGGAAGGCGTTGCGTTCCCCCTCGAACAGCGACAGGTGGGTGTGCATCCCACTGCCCGGCTGGTCGGTGAACGGCTTCGGCATGAAGGTTGCCTGCACGCCGGTGGAGAGCGCCACCTCCTTGACCACGTGCCGGAAGGTCATGATGTTGTCGGCGGTGGTGAGCGCGTCGGCGTAGCGCAGGTCGATCTCCTGCTGGCCGGGGGCGACCTCGTGGTGGCTGAACTCCACCGAGATGCCGATCCGCTCCAGCGACAGCACCGCCTGGCGGCGGAAGTCCCGCGCCACGGCGTGGGTGGTGTGCTCGAAGTAGCCGCCGGTGTCCACCGGCACCGGCACCGAGCCGTCCATCGGCCCGTTCTCCAGCAGGAAGAACTCGATCTCGGGGTGGGTGTAGAAGGTGAAGCCTTTCTCCGCCGCCCGGGACAGCGCGCGCCGCAGCACGTGTCGGGGATCCGCCCAGGACGGGCCACCGTCGGGCAGCAGGACGTCGCAGAACATCCGGGCACTCTCGCCACTGACCCCGCCCTCGAACGGGAAGACCTGGAAGGTGGTCGGGTCCGGCATGGCGACCATGTCCGACTCGAAGACCCGGGCGAAACCCTCGATGGCTGAGCCGTCGAAGCCGATGCCTTCCTCGAAGGCCGACTCCAACTCGGCTGGGGCGACCGACACGCTCTTGAGCGTGCCGAGCACGTCGGTGAACCACAGCCGGACGAAACGGATGTCCCGCTCTTCCAGCGTACGGAGGACGAACTCCTGCTGACGGTCCACTTCCCCAACCTTCCGCGACGCGCTATGTCCGCCGTCGGACGAACTCTGCCCGACCATGACCGACCAGTCTCCACCGACCCGATTACGCAGACGTTAACCGACGCGCAGCCCCTGCGTCCCGTCCCGTCCCGACCGGCGGTCCGGTCGGGCCGTACTGCCCCACGCCGACGTGTCCGCGCCCCTGCCGCTGGGGCAAGATGAGGACATGCCCACCCTGCGTCTCGCCCTGTGCCAGGTCAACCCCAGTGTCGGTGACCTCACCGGCAACGCCGGTCTCGTCCGCGCGTGGACTCGCCGGGCCGCCGGCTCCGGCGCCCAGTTGGTCCTGTTCCCGGAGATGATGCTGACCGGGTACCCGGTGGAGGACCTGGTCTTCCGGCGGTCCTTCGTGGCCGCTTCCCAGGCGGCGGTCAGCCGGCTCGCCGCCGATCTGGCCGCCGACGGTCTGGGCGACCTACCGGTCGTGGTGGGTTACCTGGACGCTGACGGTCCGCCGCAGGTCAGCGCGGACGCCGAGCCGGGCCGGGGCGCCCGCAACGCCGCCGCCCTGCTGCACCGCGGTGAGGTGGTCGCCACCTACTTCAAACACCACCTGCCCAACTACGGCGTCTTCGACGAGGACCGCTACTTCGTACCCGGCGACATGCTCACGGTGGTCCGGATCGGTGGGGTGGACGTGGCGCTGACCATCTGTGAGGACCTGTGGCAGGCCGGTGGGC
Organism: Micromonospora sp. HNM0581; assembly: GCF_012726175.1. GTDB lineage: Bacteria > Actinomycetota > Actinomycetes > Mycobacteriales > Micromonosporaceae > Micromonospora. The sequence continues at coordinate 15,387 of NZ_JAASAD010000002.1, read as the reverse complement.
CGTTCGCCGCCGCCCGACGCGCCGGGGTGGGGCTGGTGGTCAACATCAACGGCTCGCCGTACGAGTTGAACAAGGACGACCTGCGGTTGCCGGTGGTCCGGCGGCGGGCCGCCGAGGCCGGTGCCACCATCGCCTACGTCAACATGATCGGCGGTCAGGACGAGTTGGTCTTCGAGGGCGACTCGATGATCGTCACGGCGGACGGGACGGTACTGACCCGGGCGCCACAGTTCGTCACGCATCTGCTCGTGCACGACGTGGACCTGCCCACTGCCGACGAGACCGCCGACAGCGCGGCGATCGATGACAGCCGGGCCGCCGACGGTGGGCGCAGCAGCGACAGTTTGCGGGTGGTACGGCGTACCGTCGGGTCGCTCCCGCCCTCACCCCGCGGCCCGGCCGTCACCGGCGGCCTCATCGAGCCGGTGGCCGACGAGGCCGAGGTGTGGCAGGCGCTGGTGCTCGGCCTGCGGGACTACGTCGAGAAGAACCGTTTCCCCTCGGTGGTGCTCGGGCTCTCCGGCGGAATCGACTCCGCGGTGGTGGCGGCGATCGCGGTGGACGCGCTCGGCAGCGACCGGGTGGTAGGTGTCTCCCTGCCCAGCCAGCACTCCTCGGAGCACAGCCGCTCCGACGCGGCCGACCTGGCCAAGCGGACCGGCCTGGATTTCCGGGTGGAGCCGATCCAGCCGATGGTCGACACTTTCCTGGCGAACATGTCACTGTCCGGGGTCGCGGTGGAGAACCTCCAGGCACGGGTACGCGGCGTCATCCTGATGGCGTTGTCGAACCAGGAGGGCCACCTGGTGCTGACCACCGGCAACAAGAGTGAGCTGGCGGTCGGCTACTCGACCCTGTACGGCGACTCGGTCGGTGGCTTCAACCCGATCAAGGACGTGTGGAAGACACTTGTCTGGCGACTGGCCACGTGGCGCAACGCCGAGGCGGCGCGGCTGGGGCTGACGCCACCGATCCCGGAGAACTCGATCGGCAAGCCGCCGAGCGCCGAACTGAGCCCCGGTCAGCTCGACAGCGACTCGCTGCCCGAGTACGACGTACTCGATCCGATCCTGATCGGCTACGTCGACGGTGACCTCGGCCGCGACGGGTTGATCGCCGACGGCCACGATCCGGCGGTGGTCGACAAGGTACTGCGGTTGGTGGATACCGCCGAGTACAAACGCCGCCAGTCGGCACCGGGTACGAAGATCTCCATGAAGGCGTTCGGTCGGGATCGACGGCTGCCGGTCACCAACCGGTGGCGTGAGACCGGCTGACCGGGCTCCGGGCCGCTGAGCCGGTCCAGGCGACCCAGCGGAGTGACATCCTCCACTGCGCCCTGCCGCCGACGGCCCGCACGGTGCGACGATCGCGGCAGAGCCCGGGGACCGCGTACGCGGCCTCGAGGAAGGAGAACATCGTGGTGGAGTCCACTCCGGCCGAGGTGCCCGCCCTGTACGGCGGCCCGGCCACCCGTCGCGTCCGTACCCGCGACCTGCTCGCCGCCAAGGAGCGCGGCGAGAGATGGTCGATGCTCACCTCGTACGACCAGTACACCGCCTCGATCTTCGACGCCGCCGGTATCCCGGTGCTGCTGGTGGGCGACTCGGCGGCGAACAACGTGTACGGCTACGAGACGACCCTGCCGGTGACCGCCGAGGAACTACTGCCGCTGGTACGGGCGGTCGTCCGGGCCACCCGGCAGACCCTGGTCGTCGGTGATCTGCCCTTCGGGTCCTACGAGGAGGGGCCGACCCAGGCGCTGCGTACCGCCGTGCGGTTCATGAAGGAGGGCGGCTGTCACGCCGTGAAGCTGGAGGGCGGCCAACGCTGTGCCGCGCAGATCGAGGCGGTCGTCGGTGCCGGCATCCCGGTGATGGCGCACATCGGCTTCACTCCGCAACGTGAACACACCATCGGCGGGTACCGGGTGCAGGGCCGGGGCGAGACCGCCGACGAGGTCCTCGCCGACGCACGGGCGGTCGCCGCGGCGGGTGCCTTCGCGGTGGTGCTCGAAATGGTGCCCGGTGACGTCGCCAAGCGGGTCACCGCCGAACTGCCGATACCGACGGTGGGCATCGGCGCCGGCCCGGACACCGACGCCCAGGTGCTCGTCTGGCAGGACATGGCGGGCCTGCGCACCGGCAAGGCACCACGCTTCGTGAAACGCTACGCCGCACTTGCCGACACGCTCGACGAGGCCACCCGCCGCTTCGCCGACGAGGTCCGCTCCGGCGAGTTCCCCGCCGCCGAACACACTTTCTGAACCTGCCTGGTGTCCGCCGCCGAGCGACCCGCGCGGCGGCGGACCGGCGCTGGACACCCGCTGCGATGATTCGGTCATGATCGATGGGAAACCAGCTGTTCGCGGTGGACGCCGGTGGGCGGCTCTACGGCTCGGCATCGTCGCGTTGTGGCTGTTCGGTGCCGGGATCGCCTGGTGGACGGCTCCTCGACAGCACGATTACGAGGCGGCAACAACCGATCTGGCTTCCGGCCGGGTGGTGGCCTACCAGTGGGGTGACCGGTGGGACGCCAACCAGCGACGACCGTGGTTCGGCACCTCTGACCTGGAGTCGTCCGGCGCTCTCGGTCCCTTTTTCGCGTGGCGTACGCCTGATGGCCGAATTCGGTGGACCGACACCACCAATTTCGATCAGGTAACGCTTACCGGTGCGATAGACCGGTCGGCCTATGCCGGGCCGGGCGCGGTCGGCCTCGCCCAACAGGTACAGGCAGCGGGTCTGGAGGGGCGCAGTGGCGTTCTCCAGCCACTCGGACAGGTCGTCGGCGGCACCGGTCTCGCTGCGGCCGCGATCACCTTCGGTGTCCTGCTGGCCGGTCCCGCTCCGGTGCTGGGTACGCGGTGGTTCTGGTTCTGGCTAGTCTGTCTCGTGCCGTTCGGGCTCGGGATCCTCGCGTGGCTGGCCCGGGAACACCCTTGGGCGCCTTCCGCCTCCCCGCGCACCGGTCCGGGTGGGCGCGACAGCGGCGTCCTGGGTGTCGCCGTCGGAGTTGCCGCCACAATTCTGGGCAGCATACTGTCGCTCATGCTCGGTCAACTGCTCGGCGACTGGTGGGTGCCGCGCCTAAATGCCGAATAGGGCGGGCGACATCCTCCACAGTCAGCTATCGTACCCGCTCGTGAATCGAGTTCGTGTCTCTTTCCTGTCCCTGGCCTGCGCCTCACTGCTGACGTTGGCCGCCTGCGGTGGCGAGGATGCCACCCCGACCGCTGGAACCGCACCGTCGGCAGTCGCCACCTCCACCGCACCCGCCCCGGCTCCGTCCACGGCCGACGCCGTCGACGACAAGCAGCTCTGCGAGGCGGCGAAGCAGGCAAGCGACAAGATGAAGGAAGACCTCATCGCCGCGGTGAGTTCCGGCACCGAGCCGTCACCGGAGCTGTTCAAGAAGGTCCTGTCCGAGTTGCAGAACGAGGTGACCCAGACGGCCGCCACCGGTGCCAGCGACAGCGAGGTCGTCGCCGCGCTGGAGCAGTTCGGTGCGGAGGCCGGCAAGGCCGCCAACGCCGCGGACCCGGGCACGGCCGCCGACAACCCGGACTTCGACAAGGCCGGCAACTCGCTCGGCACGGCCTGCGAGGCGGCCGGCGGCACGTTCTGACCCGCCAGTAGCTGCCCTGATCCGCAAGCCACACCCATCAGCCGTTGGTACCCCCGCTGTCCGGATCCTGCCCGGCGGGGGCACCAACGGCGGTGCTGTACGAAACACAAGCATCAGCTGATCGGTGAGGCTGCCGATCGACGAAGCCGACGACGAGCGCGACGCGTGGGATCAGAGGTCGGTGACGCGGACGCCCGCATGCGCCTTGTAGCGCTTGTTGATGGCGATCAGGTTGGCGGTGAACGCCTCGATCTGGTGGGCGTTGCGCAGCCGCCCGGCGTAGATGCCACGCATGCCGGGGATCTGGGCGGCGAGCGCACCGACGACGTCGACCAGTTCGCGTTCCTCGGTACAGATCAGCACGTCCAGCTCGATGCGGTCGATTTCAGGGTCGGCCAGCAGCGGAGCGCTGACGTGGTTGAACGCCGCGCACACCCGGGAGCCGGGCAGCAGCGCGGCGGCCTGCTGGACGGCGCTGCCCTCCGACACCGGCAGCGCGAAGGGGCCCTGCCTGTCGAAGCCGAGCGGGTTGACGCAGTCGATGACGATCTTGCCGGTGAGTGGTTCGGCGAGCGCGCCCACCGTGTCGGCGTGCCCGTCCCAGGGCACCGCGATGATCACGACGTCACTGCGCCGCGCCACCTCGGCGTTGTCGGCGCCGGTGACGCTCCCGCCGGTCGGCACGCCGGGTAGGGCGGCGATCTCGGCCGCTGACTCGACCGCCCGCTGCGCGGAACGGGAACCGACGAGCACAGTCAGTCCGGCCCGGGCGAACCGGTAGGCGAGCCCTCGGCCCTGGTCGCCGGTGCCACCGATGATGCCGATGGTGAGCCCGGAAACGTCGGGCAGCGTGCTCGGGTCGTATGCCATGGTCGTCATCCTCGCAAATCCGCTGGCCGCGTAGCAGCGCCCGGTGCTGTGACAATGCCCGCTGCGGCGGCCAGCGGGCCGGGTCGGCGGCCACCAGGCGGCTGTCCCGTGCCGTCTAGTGCTCGTCCCCGGTCCAGCGGGCGTCCTCGGCCTCCCACGCCTCGTTGCGGTCCCGCACCTGTTGCAGGGCGTTCTCCGCGTCGGCGACCGAGTCGTAGGGGCCGAGGACGTGCCGCGCCGGGCACACGTCAACACCGGACTCGACCCGGTGGTGCCGCGTACACCAGTAGTAGCGTCCACGTCCGCTGTCTCCCATGGCCTCACTGTGCACCCGGGGATGGTCGCCCGCCACCGGAACCCGATAAGTCACCAGTTCCTGCCACAGTAGACGTCGCTTCGCGGCGTCGATCCTGAGCGGCGAACACTCGACCCGACCACCGTTCGCCGCTCGCCGGCAGCCTCCGCCGCGGTAGCCGGCTGCGGAGGCCCCGCGTTCGCCGCCGCCACACACCGGTTGCCACCCCTTCGGCCACTCTCCGTACATGAAGAACGGTCTGTTCTCGCCGCTCACCCACCGATCGACCTTGGCCGGCGGGCGGGGGCCGGGCATGAGTGGCACGAGCCGACAAGGACACTCGACGAGGCATCCAGCAAACGCGTCGACGCCGCGTTGACCCAGCAAACACGGGTTGATCCGCCACCGAATCGGCCAGTCACGACCCGGCGGAGGGCATCTGCACCTGGTCGGGCTAAGGTCTCTGAATGGGCGTACCGGATTACATCCTGCGGATGCGCAAGCACGTCGGCCACGACCTACTGTGGCTACCCAGCGTAAGTGCAATCGTCCGCAACGACGCGGGTGAACTGTTGCTCGGCCAGCGCGCCGACGACGGTCGCTGGTCGGTGGTGAGCGGCTTCGTCGAGCCGGGTGAGCAGCCAGCCACCGCCGTCGTCCGCGAGGTGCTGGAAGAGACCGGCCTGGAGGTCGAGCCTCTGCGGCTCAGCAGCGCGGTGTCACACCCGCGCAGGTACCCGAACGGCGACTGCTGCGAGTACCTGAATCTCGGGTTCCACTGCCGGTTGCTGAGCGGCGAGGCGCGGGTCAACGACGACGAGTCGTTGGACGTACGGTGGTTCCCGCCGGGGCAGCTGCCCGATCTGGACGAACACGCCCGACTGGTGATCCGGCATGCCCTCGGCGGGGAGGCATCGGCGTTCTTCCTGCCCGCCGGGACACTGTGGGGGGAGCCCGGCGAGCTGGCGTACGTCTGAGCCGTTTCTGCGAAGTGGCCGGGTCGGGCCGGCAGCGTTCGACCGGGTCAGCGACAGGGCGCACCGGTGAAGACGACGGCCGCGGCGAGGGTGCGACGGACCACCCCGGTGGTCACCCACCGTGGCCCGTTCAGCCCATTCGCGCTGCGTGAGGTGCGGATGGGAGACTACGTGTGCAAGTCTCGTGCGAGATTTCCTCACCGGAAGACCGTGCCGGTGCGGAAACACAGCTCGCCCCGAACATGGAGAGGCACGTGGCAAACCTCGACACCGCCCTGAAGAACGCCATGACGATCGACGGCGCGATCGGTGCCGCGCTCGTCGACTACACCAGCGGAATGACCCTCGGCGTCGCCGGCGGCACCCCGGAGATCGACCTCACCGTCGCCGCCGCCGGCAACACCGACGTGGTGCGCGCCAAGATCCGCACCATCGAGATGCTCAAGCTGAACGACGAGATCGAGGACATGCTCATCACCCTCGGCGGTCAGTACCACATCATCCGGCCACTCACCGGCTCCAACGGCAAGGGCCTGTTCCTCTACCTCATGCTGAGCAAGGCCCGGTCGAACCTCGCGCTCGCTCGGCACCAGCTGCGTACCATCGAGGAGCAGCTGGACCTGTGAGCACCGGCGACATGTTCCTCCCCCGCCGCACCCCGCAGCGGCAGGATCTTCCGCCGCCGGTGCAGCTCCCACCGTCGCTGGCCGGTGACCCCACACTGCCGTACCCGGCGATCGGCACCGAACTGCACGAGCTGCGCCTCCAGATCCCCGGATTGCAGGGAAGTGTCCTCGGCGGAGTCGACGGCCTGCTCATCACCCACGACGTACCCGACAATCTGAACCCCGACGACCTGGCCGCGATGGCGGCGGCTACCTTCGGCCTCGGCCGACAGGTCAGCCTCCGCCTCGGCCAGGGCGAGTTCCGCCAGTCCACCGTCCGCAACGAGGCCGGCCACTTCTCCGTGTACGCCGTCGGCCCGCACGCCCTGCTCTCCGTCGTCGGTGCCGACGCGATCAATGTCGCCCGGCTGCATCTGCACGCCCCTCCAGTAGCCGAACGTCTCGCCAAACTCATCAACCCGCACTGACCGCTGCCCCGAAAACCGGGGCCCGACACGACCGGTGACGAGTCGAACTCACGTCAGGACGAGGACTCGCGCCCGGCGCCACCGGAAGTGGACCGTACAGCGTGCCGCAGCCGTTGATACTCGGCTGATCCGCCGACCACGACTCGGCACGGTGAGGTGTCGACGTAGCGGCGGATCGCGTCGGCAATGAACCAGAGGTGGACATTGCCGACGCGTAACCGCCGCCGGCCCAGCGGGAGAAAGCCACAGCGCTGCAAGCCGAACCGTACGCGTGTCAGGCGCGACCGTGGGTACTGGGCGGCAATGGCACACGACAACAGGTCAGTAGACGACGAGCACTCCCGCCTCGCAGGCGTCGACGACACCACCGTCGAAGCGCTCGGCGAGCTGAGCAAAGCCCTCGAAACCATCCACCGCGTACGCGGACACCTCTACTCGGCGCATCAGTTGGTAGGAGGCGCGGACCTCACCCTGGATCGAGTGGTCACGTTGCTCCACCACGCCGGGCACAAGGACGTCGCTGACCGAGTCCAGCACGAGCTGTTGGGTCGCAACCTGCTACCCGGCCGCTGGACCTTCCAGATCGTCGAAGAATTCGACGACGGCTACTACGCAACATTCCAGGAGATCGAGCGGTACGCACGGGAGACACTGGCCGGCGGGCGGCGGCACATCTACGAGGCGGAAATGAAGGAACGTCGGCGTACCCACGGAAGACCGGGACACGAAGCCACACCGCAAAAGTGACGGGGCTGCCCTTCCATACACATGGCGCCCGTTGCCCGCGCAGCCCCTTCTGATCTGGTGGGCGACGGACGAGTCGACCTGTACGCCGGATTATGAACGCGATTCGCGCCCTGAGCAGGCGTTTCGTTCGCCATGCACCCGCTCAGGGCGTCGCCAGGGCGCCCGAGTCCGTGGCCGGAAGATCGCGCACTCCCGGCGAACGGGCCGGCCAGGACTCGTCATTAATCAGCCTTCGCACCCGGGCCACAGCGCTCTCATCACCCTTGGTGGCCGCCGCGACCAGCCTCTCAATCTCGATGAAGCGCACGTAGGCATCACGCAGCAGCTTGGCTTTGGAAGGGGGGTTGGGAAAACCGGCATCTGCACCGAATGCCCCATCTGTATAGAACTGCCACCAACTGTTCTTCCGCACACCGTCGCAAACATAGGAGATCGCCGACTGCCTGCAGGAGAACTCCGGCATGATGTCGTGGCATTGCCGGCACAGTGGCACCAAGTTCTCCGGCTCATTCGATCCGCCGAGCGCCCAGTCGTGCAGATGCGCTCTCTCCAGCCATCCACCTGCCGAGCCCCACACCGCAGCAAGGCTTCCCTGCCTGTAGTCGACGGGTGCCAACCAACTACACCTAAAGCAGAACGGCTCGCCCCAGCCGATCCAGTGCGCATACAGATCAGGAAAAACGGCCTCATATCGCGACATCCAGTGCTCGGCTATTCGATAGAGGCTGGGCATCGCTCCGCGACTCTGCCTCATCCAATCCTCCCCATGTGGGTTCATTGCCTGGCGGGACGTTAGCCGACGCCTACGACGCAGTTCGGTAAGCGAACGGTGTGCGGCAGCGGCAAGCGGAGGCGCATCTACTCACAACGCATTGCCGAACAGCATGTCGATCGCGTTGCGGGTGCGTTCCTCGCTGGCGGGCATCAGGTGGGTGTAGACGCGGAGGGTGAAACCGGGGTCGGCGTGGCCGAGGTACGAGGCGAGGGCCTTGATGCTCTCCCCCGCGTCGAGCAGCGACGAGGCGTAGAAGTGGCGTAGTGCGTGCATCCCGGTGGCGCGGGTCGGCGTGATGCCCGCTGCCACGACGGCGGGACGCCAGCTCTTGTTGTCGAAGGTGCGTCGGTTGATCGCGCCGCGCCGGGTGGTGGTGAACAGCAGCGGGACCGTGACCCGCTCGTCGGTGGCCGGGTCCTCCCACGGCAGGGTGAGCGACACCGGGGCGAAGTCGTCGATGTGCTGGCGTAGCACCTGGGCGACGGAGTCGGGCAGCGGTATCCGACGGTCGCGGTCATTCTTGGGTAGCCCGAAGACGAGCCGGGAGCAGACGAGTTTGACCTGACGGCAGACGTGGACCCAGCCGGCGTCAAAGTCGATGTCGTCGACCCCGAGGCCCAGGATCTCCCCCTGCCGCAGACCGCAGCCGGCCCCCAGGTCGACCATGGGGCGGTAGCGCTGGGCGAGGCCGCCGCGGATTGCCGAAACCTGGTCGTACCGCCAGGGCACCACCCGACGCTGAACCGGTCGTGGAGGCTTGACCGACTTTGCCGAACAGGGATTCTTGGCGATCCGCTCGTCGTCGACGGCCGCGCCGAGGATGGTCCGCAGGTGAGCAAAGACCACGGCCCGAGTCGCCGGAGCCAGCTTGCCGACCATGCTCGCGTCCCACTCTCGGATATGGCCCGGCTTGATCGACGCCAGGTGCTCCGAGCCGAAGAATGGCAGCAGGTGCTTGCGTACCCGAAACTCGGTGCTCTCCCTGGTCGACTCGTCGAACGAGCGTGTCCGTAGCCAGTTCTCGGCGTACTCCGCGAAGGTGATCCGGCCGGCTTTCGGGTCGACGTACGAGCCCCTGAGCTTGTCCGACTCGGTGGAGACGAGGAATGCCTCAGCGTCCCGCTTGGCCCGGTCCGGGAACGACTTCTTGCGTTCCTTGCCGTCCGGGCCGATGTAGCGAACCCGGTAGCGCAGGCCCTTGCCGAACAGTTCCGTCTTGACCCGCTCCCGTTGCCCGCCCGGGTGGCGCAGCGTCTTGTACCAACGATCCTCTACGTGTCCCATCAGGCTGCCGCCTGCTCACGTACCCAGGATCGGACCGCTTCCGGCTCGTACCGCAGGTGTCGACCGACGCGAGCCGCCGGCGGACCGTACTTCACCTTGCGCCAGCGGTACAGCGTCTCGGGCGGTATCCGCAGGTACGCCGCCACGTCCCGGATCGTCCAGAGCCCATCGTGCGCCACCGTCACTGCCCCTCACCCGTCATGCCGTTCGTGCCCGACGTCGATTCGGTGCCCGGGAGCTGGGCGGCGCGGTCCTTGGCGGCGAGGAGTTCGGAGCGCCAGCGGGCACGTTCGCCGATCGCCCGAAGCAGCCGATGTGCCAGCGGTCCGACGTCGGGGTCGTCGGGTCGGGCGAGTTCCCAGGCGTGGCGGACGGGTTCGACGGTGGCGCCCTGGTCGTCGACACCTTCGAGGCCGACGCTGACGCCGAGCAGTGCCCGTACCCAGGCGCGTACGTCGTGTTTGTGGTCGGAGAGGGTTTTGCCGGACCAGTCGCGGGAGATGAGGATGCGCCGGCCGCCGATACCGAGGGTGTCTCGTTGGTGGACTTTGCCCTTGCAGCGACCCGGCTTGAGTTTCGCGTTCGCCTTGCGTGGCTGTATGCCGTAGAGCAGCCAGTTGGCGCAGCGGTCGGTGCAGGGGGTGATCTGGAGTTCCTGCCAGAGCCGGTCGAGGTGCGCCCGCTGCCGGTCGGTGGTGATCTTGTGAACGTCTCCGGTGTGCTTGGTGATGTACTTCGTGACGTAGCGGATGGTCCGCTCGGCGTCCTCGGTGCCGGGCATGACGCCGCGAGCGTCGACCTGGGAGCCGAAGCGCACGACGTGCACGGGTTCCGCGTCCGGGTCGTCGTCGATGGCGTCGAGGGCTTCCGACCAGGTGGTCAGCGGCGCGCGGCTGTCCGGGTCTACCCACGCGGAAGCCTGCTCGTCCCAGACCGGGAGGCGGTCGAGGGTGTACCGCTGGACATCGACGCTGGGCCACCACACCTGGTGATAGGTCGCCGCCGCCACGGTACGCAGCACGTCGCGCGGGATGGTGCCCCGGATGGCGAAGTGCGCGTGGGGGGCGAGTCGGCGTTGGGGCTCGACGCAGCCGGCGTACTGGACGTTCCATCCTTCACAGCGGCGCAGGTTCTGCCAGAACCGGTCCAGCAGCCGGGGGAAGTGGACGGCGTCCCAGGCGGCGCGGCGGTAGTCGTACCTGTCTGGGTTGAGCGGGGTGCCGTCGGGTCGGACCGGGCCGTAGGAGTCGAGGGTGAGCGTGAGCCACATCGACGGCCGGTAGGCGGTGCCGTCCGGGGCGGTGTAGGTGCGGCCGACGGTGCGTCGCTCGACCTTGCGCCGAGGCAAGTCCGGTGCGTCCTGTCGACGGCGGGTGGAACGCTTGCGACGCCGGCCGTTGTCCTCGTCGTCCTGGTCGTCGCCGGTGGCGTGTGGCGGGGCGACGCGGCCCCGGAGTCCTTCGGCCGTGATCGCCTCTTCTACTTCGCGGATCGCCTCGTCGAGGTCGTCAACCTGGTCCCATTGGCTGGCCCGGGATGCCTCGTCGCGGGAGAACTCCAGGTGCCCGCGCAGCAGGACCAACGCCTTCTGTTCCTCGGTCGCCGGTTCAGGTGGGGGTAGTGGTTCGTCGTCGCGGTGCCAGCCTTCCCGGATCTGGGCCTGCCGCAGTCGGCGGTTCTTCTTTGCGCACGGGCCGCACTTGTCTTCCCGGGTCGCGCCGCAGGGCAGGTCGATGACCTCGGTCAGGCCGGTGTTCAGGTCGGTGCGACGCATCGCGAGGGGGCGGACGCAGACGCCGTACTCGGCGGCGATTTCCTTGAGGACGTCGACGGAGCGGGGTAGTGCCATGCGGGCCGCCCGCGACCCCGGCCGAGGTGATGCAGCCGGGGTCGGGGCGGGTTCGAGGCCGGGCAAGGTCGCAGCGGTCATCGGATGATCCCGACGACGTGCGGCCGATTCGGCTGGACAGCACGGGGCGGCAGCACCGCCGGAACGACGGACGGCGTCGGTTCGGCCAGGCGAGCGGGTTCGACTTCGGTGGCCTGCGCGGGTTCATCGGACCGGTACACAGTCGGTGGGTTCGGCTCGACGGCCGGTGGGGTGACCGGGTTGTTGGAGAGAACGACCTTGACCAGGGCGAGGAACGCCAGCGATGGCACCGCCGCCACGATCCACCCCCACACGGACGGTTCAGCGCCCGCTACTTGGGCGGCGAGGGAGAGCAGCGCGAACGCCACCAGGAGCGAGCCGACCAGACCAACCGGGCGGCCGGTGCGACGCCGGGCACGGATCTCTAGGCCGAGGTAGATCGCCATCAGCTCGACCGCTACGGCGTTGGCCCAGCCGATCCAGTGCGGTTGGCCGTGGGCAACGGACAGGTCGTGAACGTGGGTGAAGGCGGCGGCGCCGGCCATGGTGCCAATGGCGAGCAGGATCACCAGGCGTACCGCGGATTCCGTGCGGGCGGTCATCGCCATTCCTCCAGCGGCGTCTCGCGGATGGTGAGGTCGATGCGGATGCGTCGGCCGTTCATGTCGGGGCGGCGGTCGACCATCTGCGCCACGCCGTGCAGTGCGGCGGCGGTCTGGTGGGCGGGGCCGACAAGCCGGATGTGTAGCGGACGCCGGAGCCGGTTGAAGACGCGGGTGAGGGTGTTCACGGCGGTTACCTCCGGGCGGGTCGGATGTCGGTACGGATGTAGTCAGGTGGGGTGCCGAGCGAGGCGACCGCTTCGGAGAGGCAGCGCCACAGCGCCCACGCCTCGTCGGGGGTCAGGGACATGCGGCGTCGGCCCGCACCGACCGCGAGATAGACCGGGTACGGGTCAGGCCGCTCCGGGTCGACGCGCACGGACACGGCGGTGACCGGTTCGGGGGTACGCAGCCGGTAGAAGCGGCGGCCGGGCGCGGTCATCGGCCCTCACCCCTGGTGTCGCGATCGAGGAGGTTGCGCAGCGATTCGGGCAGCAGCGGCCCGGACGGCGTACGCGGCAGCGGTGGCCGAGTCGGTTCGGGGGCGGTTTCCCGGCCGACTTGGGCGAGGATGTCCGCCGCGTCGACGGGGGCCGGGTACTGGCGGGCCATGTCGCGGATGTCGTCGTCGGAGACGTACGAGAAGCGGACCCGCATCGGGTCGGGGGTGCCGTCGAGGATCACGTACCCGACGCCCTTCGCCCACCGGGGCATCTGGTCCGCCAGGGCGCCTCGGGTGCGGGCACCGTCACCAAGGACCATGTCGACCTGGGACGCCTCGGTAAGGCCGAGCGCGATGCGGGTCGGGAACAGGTCCCTAAACGGCAGCACGTCCTTACGCGGATCCTGCAACGCCGCCACCACCAGGACACCGACCCCGGCACCCTGGGACAGCAGCAGCCCCAGCGACGAGGCGATGCGCTTCCGCAGCTCGACATCTTGCAGGTACGCGGTCAGCGCGGCCATCTCGTCGACGACGACCACGACCAGCGGGTCAGCCTCCGTCGGCGTATGCACCCGCACCGTGCCCGCAAGCCGGGTCTGCCGCTCCCTCAGCACCGTGACGGCCTCGTCGAGCAGGTCGGCCATGGCCTCGAAGGACTTGCAGGCGAACCGGGCGAACATCGGACGGCCGAGCGCGAACTCCATTCCGCCCTTCGGGTCGATCACCCAGAGCCGCACGAGACCGGAGGCGATCCCGCCGCCGAGGATCCGCACCAGGGACCACAACACCGACCCCTTACCGGAACGGGTCGCCCCACCAACCAGAACATGCGTGGCGAGCAGGTGCAGCGACCAGGGACGCAGGTCCTCCCGCCGGGCCAGGGGCAGCGCGGTGAAGTCCGGCACCGCCGGCACGTCGAACGGCGGCACCACCGTGCGCAGCGCGTCGGTACGCACCACCGCCAGGTAAACCAGCGTCGGCCGATCCCGGAACCGCACCCGGTCCACCAGACGCAGCAACCATGCCGCGTGCCCGGTACGGGTCGGTGGGTCGCCGGGACGTTCCGAATAGACCCGGACGTGTCGCCGGCCGAACGCGTACGCCAGGTTGGCGCTGACCGCCTGGAACTGCTCCGGCGTCTGGCCCCGCACCATGCGGACGGTCAACACGTCGAGCGCCTGATCCGACCGCACCCGCAGCAACTGCGGCAGAACCGGCCGAAGGTCGTACGTCTCGGCGAGCCCGCACAGCGTCATGGCCTCCCGCCACACCCGCCGATAGACGAACACCCGCCGAAACGCGCCGAGCAGCGGACCCGCGAGCCAGGTCCACCAGGACGACTCGTCCCGCCACCGCCACACCGCCGAGGCCGCAGACCCCAACACCAACGGCATCACCAGCCCCGACCAGCCGAACTCGACGAACAGCCACAACGCCAGCACCGCCGAGCCGGTGGCCACCGGATGCCGCAGGCACCACCAGATGGCCCGGCCGGACCAACGCAGCACCAGCCCGAGCAGCACCGCCCACATCGGCAGCGCGAACCGCTTCGGCCGGAACACCACCAGGTCCCCGGCCGAAGTCATCACTACGTCACCGCGAGGCCGCCCGAACATCAGGCACCCCGCAGCGACACGAACCGGCCCGCAGCGTCACGCACCGGCGGGAACGGAAGAACGAGCTGCCCGGCGCAGCACCCACACCGACCGTCAACACCGGTGGATGGTGCGAACCGGACCTGACACGCGACACACCGAGGCCAGCCACGGCCAGCCCGACGCCTACCCTTGGACACAGTCACGACCTCTCTCGACAGAGCAGGGGAAGAGACACCAGGGGGCGGGGCTGCCGTCCGCCAAGACCAGACAGCCCCGCCCCCACCTGAAACGGCTACGCCGCCGCCTTCTTGCCGCCGACCACCGGAGCCCGCAACCCGGTCGCCCGCAGCGAATACGCCATCCGACCGTTGTTCGCCACGTACGGCGTCACCGTCATGCCGTCGAACTCCACCGCCTCGAACGGCGCACCCGACGGCGGCACCGGCTGGTAGTCCGCCGAGATCTTCACCGTCGTCTCCCGCGACCGTTTGCCCAGCTCAGGGTCAAGATCCATCACCCGGACCTGCCACACCCGCTGGCCAGTCAGCTTGTCCTTCGTCGGGGACCGCCGGCCCGTCTTCTCGTCGTAGTCCTCGACCTCACCCAACGACTCGGGCACCAACGCGCACCCCGCCGGGAACACGTCCTCGAACCGCACGGCGAACCTCGTACCGCCACGCAGAGCCATCGCCCACCCTCCAACTTGTTGACTTGTCTGCCAAGTTGCGAGGTCCAAGGTAGACGGCACTTGGCAGACAAGTCAACAAGCTTCCCGCACGTGGTCGCCGGTCGGCGCCCTGCAAAGTGACGTGGCCAGCGGGATTCGCCCTGAGACGTCGCGCCCAGCTCTTCCTGACGCCGATGGCCCCTTCGGTCTATATCGCACACTCTGTACGCAGTTACTCGTACTGGTTAGTGGCGAGAGGACGAAAGCATCGGAGGGTTGACGTCCGCGGCTGCGGTAAGCGAATGCGGCGATGGGCGCGTGGGTAGTGGGGAAACGACAGCTTTGGCAAGGACCACTCGCGTCCGCCAGGCGTCGACGACACGACGGTTGAGGCGTTGGGAGAACTCAGCAAGGCCCTAGGTGACTGGTGTTAAACGATGGCTGCCATCGGCGTGGCGGCCATCGTTTTGAATCTATTTCGGGTAGTTTGCTGGGATGACGTTGGGCATAGCGTCGCAGCAGCTGGACCTCTTCGAT
>NZ_JAASAD010000019.1 GCF_012726175.1 Micromonospora sp. HNM0581 | reverse complement strand
CCGCCGAACCACCGATCAGCCAGCCCAGCGACTACCCCCTTCACGCCAACCAACGAGCCGTCAACACACGGGCTGAACAGACCACCGACCGATCGACCCGCGTTTAACACCAGTCACCTAGCCCTTGTCGATGACCTCGTAGCAGTTGATCCAGGAGTCGCTGAAGGTCAGCGACGGGCCGTAGTCCCAGATCAGGGAGACGGTCCACCGGCCGCGCCGACCCTGGAGGCTGTTGCGGATGATCACGTCGAAACTGCCGACAACCCCGTTGCTGTCGCCATAGGTGGCGTTGCCCTTCGTCTCGCCGATGTAGCGCGAGGCATCAATCATCCGGTGGCAGGTGCCGCTGCTCTCGCACCAGGTGTCGTAGTCGTCCGCGAGAACCGACGTCGAAGCGCGGGCCGGGGCGGTGGTGGCGGTGACGGGCGTGAAGGTGGTGACAGCCGCATCCGATACGCAATGCGGCGCAGCGCGTCCCGGCTGTACCGCCGCTGCGCTCGGCCTATTCGCCCACCGTGAACCCTCTGACGGAAACGTCGGTCATGGCGACACGGCACTTGACTTGAACCTTGGTTGAAGAGCGACGGTGGAGGCAGAGCAACGGTGTGTGACAGACCGCTGTGTCCGGCTGCCCGCCGAGGGTCCCGGAGGGATCGCCACCCGCCCAGTGATGGAAGGAACCTCGCTATGTCCGCGGAACTGTTGAAGATCGCCGTCATCGTCGGTAGCACCCGTAAAGCCCGCTTCGGCCCCGTGGTGGCCGGCTGGTTCGCCGAACAGGTCCGGCAGCGTGACGACATGGAACTCGACCTCGTCGACCTCGTGGAGGCGGCCCTGCCGTACGAGTTGCCGGACTTCCACCGGGGCGAGGAACCCGCACCGGTTCGGGCACTCGCCCCACGACTCGCGGCGGCGGACGGGTTCGTCTTCGTGACACCTGAGTACAACCACAGCTATCCCGCCTCGCTCAAGAACGTCGTCGACTGGTATCTGAAGGAGTGGCAGGCCAAGCCGGTCGGCTTCGTGTCGTACGGAGGGCTTGCCGGCGGTCTGCGTGCGGTCGAGCATTTGCGCCCGATTCTGAGCGAGGTGCACGCGATCACCGTCCGGGACGTCGTCAGCTTCCACGGTGTGTGGGAGCGGTTCGACACATCCGGCCGGCCGGTCGAGCCGCAGGGCTGTAACGCCGCCGCGAAGACGATGCTCGACCAGCTGGCGTGGTGGGCCCGCGCCCTGCGGACCGCGAGAGCTGAACGCCCCTACGGCGCCTGACCGGTCGAGCTCCGTGGTCGGGCGATGGCACTGCTGGGCACGGGCACTCAACGGATACCGCTGTCGAGGAGAACCGACACTCGTGGTGGTGCTGGAGGGCAGGTCGGGTGGGGATGAGGAATCGCTTTCCCGTCGCCTCGGGCAGCGTTTCGCCGGCGAGAAATCTCCACGGTGAGCGACAACAAGAGGATTTTGTGTCGATTTGTCGATGTTTCTACCGACGGGCTGAGGGAACCTGACGAAGGTCGCTCTAGCAAAGGAGGACCATCGTGGGTGACTTCATGAGCAAGGCTAAGGACTTGGCGGACAAGCACGACAAGCAGGTCGATCAAGGGCTGGAGCGGGCCGGCGACATGGCCGACGAGCGCACCGGCGGAAAGTACGACCAGCACATCGACAAGGCGGTGGATCAGGCCCAGGAGCGCACCGGCGAGGGCGACCAGGTGCCCTGACGCCTACGCCGGAGCCCGGGCCGCCCTCGAAGGACGGCCCGGGCTCGGTCATGTGTGACGAAGTTCGTCTCCACAACTGACATGCCCCGGGTGCGCCTCAGGCCGATGGGGGCGCCTCGGCGGTGTCGACGACCCGGTGACGGTGAGGTTCACCGCCGAGCGGGACGGTCCTGGTCGGCGGGTGGTGGACTGTCACCTGCCTGGCGTACCGCGCGCTCGTGGTGACGCCGGGCCTTGAGCCGGTTGCCGCAGGTTGCCATGGAACACCAGCGTGCACTGTTGGACCTGCTCCGGTCGAGCAGGAACAGGTGACACTCGTCGTTTGCGCACGGTCGCAACCGGCCTGGTTGAGACCGGCGCAGTTCGTCCCATTCGGCAACCGCGTCGACTATCACCTTCCGCGCACCTGTCGCCTGAATCTCCCAGGTCAGGCCCTGATCGTCGACGGTGGGGAGCGCGACGACCCCGGACAGCAGGGCTTCGAGCGCGGCGGGGCTCTGCTCGGCGCGGACCACCGCCTGTAACCGGTTCCGGGCCTCGCGCAGCAGCTGCCGCTCGCCGACCTCGACGGTGAGCCCCTGGGCGCGCAGCCACCGGCGGGTGGACTCGTCGTCGGCGAGTTGATCGGTCCTCGTACCGCGGACGATCGGCGTGCTGTTCAGCAGCGCCAGCAGAACCCCACTCACTTCTAACCTCCATCGATCATTTGACAGGTTACCGCATCACCTGCTTTGCTCTAACCTTCTTAGGCCTTCAAGGGGGTTAGCAATGCCGGAGATCCGTCATCGCTTCGCGACCGTCGCCGGGCATCAGGTCTTCTACCGCGAGGCCGGACACGCCGACGCGCCGGTCATCGTCCTGCTGCACGGCTATCCGACCAGCTCGTTCATGTTCCGCAACCTGATCGGACCGCTCGCCACGGACCACCGCGTCATCGCGCCGGACCACCTCGGCTTCGGCCTGTCCGACGCACCACCCGTGGACGAGTTCGAGTACACCTTCGACGCCCTGGCCGAGATCACCGCCGGCCTGCTCGGCCAACTCGGCGTAGACCGCTACGCCATCTACGTCCAGGACTACGGCGCCCCGATCGGCTGGCGGCTCGCCCTGCGCGATCCGGCAGCGATCACCGCGATCGTCACCCAGAACGGCAACGGCTACGACGCGGGTTTCGTCCCCGACTTCTGGCAGCCGGTATGGGAGTACCACCGCGAGCAGAACCCCCGGACCGAGGCCGGCCTACGCGCCGCGCTCAGCCTGGAGGCGATCCGGTGGCAGTACCTCACCGGAGTGCCGGACGAGAGCCTGGTCGACCCGACGGTGTGGTGGCACGACTTCCGCCTCGTGTCCCGGCCGGGCAACGACGCGGTGCAACTGAAGCTGTTCGCCGACTACGCAACCAATCCGCCCCTGTACCCGAGGCTGCACGAGTACTTCCGCACCACCCGGGTGCCGCTGCTGGCCGTATGGGGGCGCGGCGACCAGATCTTCGGGCCCGATGGGGCCAAAGCCTTCGCCGACGACCTACCCGACGCGGAGATCCACCTTCTCGATGGTGGCCACTTCCTTCTTGAGACCGCCGCCGCCCAGGTTGCCGACCTCGTCCGCGCGTTCCTCACGAAGTCGGGGGCCTCAACCAAACCACCCCGGTGATCGTCGCCAACCGGCTCGACTGATCCGCCGACCGCGCCTGCGCGACGGGTACGGCTCCGACACCGCCCCAGCCGAGCGTCACGGGTCAGCGACCGAAGGTCGACACGTACGTCACCGACGGTCGCTCGCCCGGCTGCCGCGTGTTATTCTCCGGCGTCGATCTCCGCTGTTCGGGCCCGGATCGGGTCGTTTGTCGCAAAGGACGCCTACCCGATGCCGGCCGTGCCCAGTCCGACCACGCCACCCGCCCCGAACGACCCGCCGGCCGCCGGCGCGTTCGCGTTCATCTTCAGCCGGCTACCTGCACTGCTCCGGCTGTCGTGTGGACTGTTCTGTCTCCTCGTGGCGCCCGCCGTACGTACCCCGCCGGTCCGCACGGAGCTGCTGCTGCCCGCCGTACTCGTGCTGACCGGGTGGGCCGTCTGGTACACGGTGCGTGCCTGGCGCGTCGACCTCGGCGTGTCGTTCGTCGCCGCCGATGTGGCCCTGACCAGCGCTGCGTGTCTCGCGATCCCGGTCCTGGTCGCTCCTGAGGTGCTGCCCGGTGAGGCCAGCTGGATCGCCGTGCTGGCGAGTACCACCGTGATCAATGCGCAGGCGACCGGGACGGCCCGAATGTCGGTTCCGGCCGGGCTGCTCGTCGTCGTCGCGTACACCACGGGCGCGCACACGGCCGGGAACCCGACGGAGGCGAGGGCCCACGCGGTCACCCTGCTGGCCCAGACCGGTTGCGCGGCGATGCTGACGGCAGTGATGCGCCGACGCATCGCCCGGGCCGACACCACCTTCGTGGCCGCTCAGCGGGCCACCCGTCACGCCATGGTCGCCCGGATCGCCCGTGAGGCGGAACGACGCCAGAACCGCGATCTGCACGACACGGTCCTGGCGACGCTCACCATGGTCGGGCAGGGCGCGGTGAGCGGACCCTCTCCGGCGCTACGCGAGAGATGCGCCGCCGACCTGCATACCCTCGCCGCCCTGGCGGAGGCACGCTCGGTGCCACACGATGCGACGGCCCGACTGGACGAGCGACTCCGCGCGGTGCTCGCCCGGCTGCCCGGCCTACCGGTCGCCGCCGACCTACCACCGTGCACGGTGACGGCGTCCGTCGCGGAGGCGGTCGCGGAAAGCGCGCACGCCGCGCTGGCGAATGCGGCCAACCACGCTCCCGGCGCACGGGTGTCCCTGCGACTGCGGTGGCTCGCCGGCACCGTCACGGTCGAGGTGGTCGACGACGGTCCCGGCTTCGACCCGGACGCGGTTCCGGCGCACCGGTACGGTCTACGCGAATCGGTACACGGCCGGATGGCGACGATCGGTGGACACGTCGATGTCGACTCCGCACCCGGTCAGGGCACCCGAATCCGGTTGGAGTGGTCGGATGTCGGCTGAACGACTGTCCGGAAACCCGGGGGTTCACAACGCGACGTTCCGACAAAAGTTCAGGCGTGCGACGTTCCTTCCCCGGCCGCCCCGGTCGACTGCGGTTCCCGACCAGCGCGCCAGGCCGGCCTCCGACGAATTCGACACAGTACCGGCAGCTGCTGCGGTCGCCCGTGCCTCCGATCGGGGTGCCCGCATCGTCGCGATCACCATCGCGCTGGTCTGGCATCTGACCATCGGACTGCCGGCGGTACTGGCCGCCTGGTCCACCCTGGCCGTTCCCGAGGTGGTCATCGGCGGCTGGCTCCTCGTGGCGGCCCTCGGCGTGATCGCCGGAAGCCGGCTGCTGCGCGACATACCGTTACCGGCGGCGCCGCTGGCCGGCCTGCTGCTTGTCGTCGACGTGGCGGTTTTCGCCACCGTGGGCCGGGCCCACCTGATCAGCCCGGCGAACTGGGTGTGGGGCACCCTCGCCTGGTTCTTCCTGGTGGCGATCTGGGGGCAGCCGGTACGCCGGCTGCTCGTCCTGCTGGGGGTGCACGCGGCCACCGCGATGGTCGCCGTGGTGCTGCACGATGCGACGAGCGCCGCCGACCTGGCCCGAGCCACGATGGCCATCTATGGCACGTCGTCGTTGCCGGTGGCGGTCTTCACCGGGGCGATGGCGCTGGCGGCGTTGTCCCGGCAGCGGGCTGCCACGGCGGCGACCGCGAACGCCATGGTCGCCGAGCGGGAAGCCGCCGAACAGGCTCGACAGGAGCGGGGCAAGCGGCTGGGTCTGGTCAGTCGCGCCGCCAGCGAGGTCCTCACCGAGCTGGCTCGTGGGCGGGTCGACCCGGCCGACCCGCAGGTGCAGCGGCGCTGCATGCACGCCGCTGCCCGGCTGCGTCGCCTGATCGCCGAGTCCGACGACGTGCCCCATCCGCTGCTGCACGAACTGCGGGCCGCAGCCGATCTGGCCGAGCGCAACGGTCTGCCGATCGACCTGGTCACCATCGGTACACCGCCACCGTTGCCGGTGGGGGTCCGCCGAAACCTGGCCGACCCCCTCACCGCCGGCCTCGCCGACGCACGGGACTGGGCCCGGTTGACAGTCGTCTCCAGCCCCGACGAGGTGGTGGTCAGTCTCGTCACACCCGACGGGGAGGGCCCGGACACCACCGGGCCCACCGGGGATGAGGACGACGGGCAGGTGGAGCACCTCTACGAACGGGACGGGAAGATCAGATGGACGCAGACGCGCTGGCACCGGTGATGCCGGGACGGCCCGTCGGTGTGGCGATCGTGGACGACCACCCGGTGGTCATCGACGGGGTACGCGCCTGGCTCGCCGCCGACTCCCGATTGACCGTACTGGCCACCGGCGACGATCCGGACGAGGTGCTACGGACGGCACCGCAGGCCGATGTGGTCCTGCTCGACCTGCGGTTGCACGGCCGGTTGGTGCTGGACAAACTCGCCGAGTTGAGTTCCGCCGGGAAACGCGTGGTGGTTTACTCCGAGCACTCCGATCCGGCGACGATGCTTGCCGCGCTCGATGCCGGGGCGGTGGCGTTCCTTGCCAAGCACGAGGGGCGCGAGCACTGTGTGGCGACCGTGCTGGACGCGGCGAGCGACCGACCTTACGTCGCTCCTTCGCTGGCCGGCGCGATGGTGGGCGATCCGCGACCGGACCGTCCGGTGCTGTCCGACAAGGAACGCGAGGCACTGCTGTTGTGGTTCCAGTCGATGTCCAAGGCGTCGGTGGCCCGGCGGATGCGGATCAGCGAACACACCGTCAAGCAGTACGTCGACCGGGCACGGATCAAGTACACGCGGGCGGGCCGGCCGGCTGCCACGAAGGCGGCGCTGCTCGCCCGGGCGATCGAGGATGGACTCGTACGACCAGAGGAGATTGGTATCTACCGGTCGCGTGCGTCGACCGATCAGCCGACCCCCTAACGACCGTCATGACAGCGACGGACGATTCGACCAGGCTCGTGGACAGTTGCCGTCCGCCCCGGAGGTTTCGACGATGCGCAGTGACGCGTCCCCGTTCTTCATCGCGCCGCATCGGTTCGACGCGGCGCACGACGGCTCAGGCCCGCTGCTGGACCGGCACCACGAACTGGTGCCGGAGAGCGGCGAACGGGTGCTCGACCGTAGCCGGGTGGACGTGGCGGGTTATCTACTCGGTCCCAGCGACGCCTACCGGGCTTGGGGGCTGCCCGCTCCGGTGACCCTCACCGTCACCGATCACCGGCTGGCGTACGTGGGTGGGAGCACGCAGCTGGCTGCCGTGGGCGCCACTCGGGGCGGAGCCACCCGGCTGCCCGGGTTGGTCAGCGGGCAGATCCGCTGGCAGTGGCCTTCCCGGTTGGAGCTGTCAACGGCCGACGACGGCGACCGGGCCACGTTGCTCGTGGTCTGCGACGCGCTTAGGACGATCCGGCAGCCCGCGCTCGCCCTGGTCGGTCCCGAGGGCCGGATAACCCAGATCGCCCGGCAGCTGCGCCACCTGGTCGCCACGTTCCGGCTGGTCCGGCCGGAGCTGGTGGACCTGTCCCCACCGGAGCGGGACGCGCTCGCACGCCTCGCCCGGGCCTCGTCACTCGGCGGCGCGGGGCGGGTGCTGCTGCCCGGTGCCCTGCCCGTGGAGTTCCACTCCCGCGACGACTACTACCGGCCCAGGCACACCGACGCACGATCGTACGATGCCGCCTCCGGCCAGCGTTAGGTCCACGGCGTCGACCTGCCGCGTCCGACGGCTCAGCGGTTCGCGGAGCGCCTGTCGTCGGAGTCGAGCACCGCGGCCTCCTGCGGGGTCGGCGCGCTGCCGCCGAGATGAGCCGGCAGCCACCACCGGTCCGCTGGTGTGTCCGGCTGGTCCGGGTACTCCCGCTGGGCCCGGTCGACGAGCGCGGTGAGCCGGGTCCGCAGTTCCTCGGTCATCGCGGCGGGGTCCTGGTACGCGGCCGGGTCCATCGGCTCACCCACGATGATGGTGATCGGGGTGTGCCGGCGGGTGAGCGTACGCGGGCGCCCCTTCGTCCACAGCCGCTGCGTGCCCCAGAGCGCGACCGGCAGCACCGGCACCTGTGCCTCCCGGGCCATCCGGGTGGCCCCGCTCTTGAGGTCCTTGACGGTGAAGGAGCGGCTGATCGTGGCCTCGGGGAACACCCCGACCACCTCGCCTGAGCGCAGTGCCGCGACCGCGGCGGCGTACGAGTCGGCACCGGCACGTCGATCCACCGGGATGTGTCGCATTCCGCGCATCAGGGGCCCGGACACCCGGTGCCGGAACACCGAGTCCTTGGCCATGAACCGGACGAGGCGCCGGGACGCGAGGGCGCCCAGGCCGCAGAAAATGAAGTCCAGGTAGCTGACGTGGTTGCTGGCCAGGACCGCTCCGCCGGTACGGGGAACGTGGTGGTCGCCCTCGACGGTGAGCTTCAGGTCGAGGGCCCGGAACATCGTCCGGGCGGCGGCGATCACGGGCGGGTACACGAGTTCCGGCATCCCGAAACTTTACCCCGAGTAGGTTACGCGTCGGTAGGGACCGTGGGTGTCTAACCATATCCCGCGGACGCGGCCGGGTCGCCCGTCGCCCGCACCGGCGACCCGGCCGTACCGGTCACCCGGCGAGCGAGTGCAGGTCGAGCCGACCACGAGCGAACGCGTCCACCCGCCCCCAACGACCCGGGATGTCGAGCACCTCGATCCGACCCATGCCCACGGGCAACCGCGGCTCGACCGCCAGGTGCCCCTCGTGCGGTTCGAGGCCGAGCATCGTACGCAGCAGCAGCAGCGGGGCCCCGGTCGACCATGCCTGCGGGCTGCACGCCGTCGGGTACTCCACCGGAAACTTGGTCTGCTCACGCGGGTATCCGCCGAAGGCCTCCGGCAACCGGCCGTCGAAGTATTGGGCGGCATCCAGGATGCCGTTGGCGACGACGGCAGCCTCCTCCGCGAAGCCGTACCGCCGCAGACCCCAGGCGCAGAACGAGGTGTCGAACGGCCAGACGGTGCCATTGTGGTAGCCGATCGGGTTGTAGCGAACCTCGCCCTCGGCCAGGGTCCGCACCCCCCAGCCGGTGAACAGCCGCGGACCGACCAGGTGGTTGGCGATCTGCTCGGCCCGGTCGTCGTCGACGATGCCGCTCCACAACAGGTGGCCGATGTTGGAGCTGAGCACGTCGCACTGCCGCCCGTCCGGGTCGAGCGCGAGCGCGTAGTAGCCGCCGTCCTCGACCCACCAGTCCCGGTTGAACCGTTCCTTCAGGGCAGCAGCCTCACGCTCCAACTGGTCGGCGTACGCCGGGTCGTCCCAGAACTCGCGGGCCAGCCGTGCGCCACGCATCTTCGCGTCGTACGCGTACCCCTGCACCTCGCAGGTGGCCCGGGGAAACGGCGGCAGCGTCCCGTCGCGGTAGGAGATGGAGTCCCAGGAGTCCTTCCAACACTGGTTCTCCAGGCCGGTGTCGGTGTTGCGCCGCTCGTACCAGATGTAGCCGTTGCCGACCAGGTCAGCATGGTCGTCGATCCACTTGAAGGCCCGGCGGCACTCCTGTTCCACCTCTCTCACCAACGCGGCGTCACCGCTCCACTGCTCGTACTCGTCGAGCAGCACCACGAACAGCGGTGTCGAGTCGACCGCCCCGTAGTACGGCGAGTGTGGCTGTTCCTCGAACGCCGCGCTCTCGCCGTACCGCATCTCGTGCAGGATCCGCCCGGGATCCTCCTCCCGGAAGTCGTCGAACCGGGTGCCCTGCAGGGAGGCCAGGATCCGCAGCGTCGTCGCGCTCAGTTCCGGCGTGAACGGCAGTGTCTGCAGACAGGTGAGGATGCTGTCCCGGCCGAACATGGTCATGAACCAGGGCAGGCCGGCGGCGGGCAGGGTCTGCCCGCCGAGCGACAGCGGCGAGAAGCGCAGCGCCGCCAGGTCGACGATGCACTTGCGGTACGTCGCGGCCACCTGGTCGTGCTCGCTGTTCACCTTCGGCG
Organism: Micromonospora sp. HNM0581; assembly: GCF_012726175.1. Classification (GTDB taxonomy): domain Bacteria; phylum Actinomycetota; class Actinomycetes; order Mycobacteriales; family Micromonosporaceae; genus Micromonospora. Next base: position 81,590 of record NZ_JAASAD010000019.1, on the reverse strand, counting down.
CCTTCGCGATCCACTCCTCCAGGTCGTGTTGCAGGGCGAGCCGCTCGTTACCGTGCACCCGAACCCCGAGGCGCAGGTCCCGACCGCCCGGGCCGAGGGCCAGGGTCTGCACGTCGACGGAAGTGTCCCACTGCTCGTTCGGTTCAAGGTGGATGGAGTACGCGAAGCCGTTCCGGTCGTACCGGGCCGGCGCGGACGACGAGATGATCGTCTCGCGCTTGAAGTTGCCGCGTCGGTAGCCCAGGCGCAGCCGGTCCGGTTCGGCCTCGGAGTAGATCTCGCCCTTCTTGTTGAGAATTTCGTCCTTGACCTCGAACAGGTCGGCGAAATCGCACCCGGCGTCCATTCGGACCTCCAGATCGACCGCCTTCTCGTCGTGGTTGAGGATGGTGATGTGCTCCCGGAAGCTCCCACCGACCGCCCGCTCCCGGATGACGGAGAGTTTGGCGTCCACGTAGTGGGTGGCCAGGCCGGGCACCAGGAAGAAACGCGACTCGTAGTACTGCAGGTCGTCGTAGGAGAGAGCGTTCAGTCGCTCCCCGTTGACGGTCAGCACCCACTTGGAGAGGAAACGCGTGTCGATGGAGAACAGTCCGGTCGGTTCGGTGGGTGTCGCCTCGATGTCCCCGGTGGCCTCGCAGACGACGAAGTTGTTGCCGTCGAGAATCCGTACGGTGTGGCTGGGCGCCATCACTGCACCCCCTTCCGGTAGCGCTGCGGTCCCCTGGCGTACGGCGACCCGGGAAAGATCCGTTCGACCTGCACCACCAGACGGGCGTCACCGGTGACCGTCATGTCCCCCCGTAACAGCGCCGCCAGCCCGTTCTCCCGACCGGTGACCAGTTCCTCGAAGAGCGCGGGACTGGTGCCGACCACCGTGTCCGCCTCCTTGTCCTGCCGGCTGACCTCGACGCTTCCCCGGTCGATCCGGATCAGCCAGTGCGTCGTCTGCGGCCCCTCGTGCAGGTCGAAACGCACGGCCCCGGAGGACTTCGCCAGCAGGGGTTCGTATCCCTGCTGGTCGAGGTCCTCGAAGAACCGCGTGGTCGCGTCCACCATCGGGCCCTCCTCCCACTCGCTCGATATCCCGCAGAGGGGTCCCCGGCGCCCGGTGACTCAACCTCACCCGCTTCGGGCGATCCTGTGGGATCGGCCGGTGACCGGGGCGTCCGGTGGCAGCCCGAGCGGCACGAAGCCGGCCCCCGACGACTCGGGGACCGGCTTCGCCTCGGCCGAGGTGATCAGTTGTTGGGGTCGTCAGCGCTGATGTCGGCGAGCACCGACTGGGGCTCCCGCTCCACCGCCAGATCACCCATCGACACCAGACCGATCAGTTTGCCGTCCTCCACCACCGGCAACCGTCGTACGGCGTACGTCCGCATCAGGTCGGCGGCGGCGACCGCCGCGTCGTACTGACTGACCGTCACCACATCCTTGGTGGTGATCTGGCTCAGTCGGGTCGTGTCCGGATCCATGCTCTCCGCCACGCCCCGGACCGTGATGTCCCGGTCCGTGATGATGCCGACCACGCTGTCGCCGTCGGTCACCACCACGTCACCGATCGCGGAGTCACGCATCTGCTGGGCCGCCGCGACGAGCGTGGCGCTGCCGTCCATGGTCACCAACCGGGTCGTCATGAACTCTCCGACCGTTGTCATGGCGCCTCCCTCTGGGTGTCGGGCAACCAGGGGTCTACCCGACCTGCGCAGTCGGTAACGTCGCCGTCGGGCACACCGGACCTGGCCCGGCCGCAGCACTGACCCGGTGTGTCTCAGCTCTCGGCGGCGACCAGCTCGGCCAACTGCACGGCGTTCAGCGCGGCGCCCTTGCGCAGGTTGTCACCGGTGCAGAAGAGCGCAAGACCGTGCTCGACGGTTTCGTCGACCCGGATCCGGCCCACGAACGTCGGGTCCTGACCGGCTGCCTGCAACGGGGTCGGCACGTCGGAGAGCGCGACGCCCGGTGCGTCAGCAAGCAGCTCGTACGCCCGCTGCGGGCTGATCGGCCGGGCGAAGCGGGCGTGCAGCTGAAGCGAGTGACCGGTGAAGACCGGAACGCGCACACAGGTGCCGGAGACCTTCAGGTCGGGAATCTCCAGGATCTTGCGGCTCTCGTTGCGGAGCTTCTGTTCCTCGTCGGTCTCCGCGGACCCGTCGTCGACGATCGAACCGGCCAGTGGGAGCACGTTGAAGGCGATCGGACGGGCAAACGAACGGGGGGCGGGAAAGTCCACCGCGCCGCCGTCGAAGGTCAGTCCGGTGGCCGTCTCGGCGACCTTGCGCACCTGCTCGTCCAGCTCGGCGACGCCGGCCAGGCCGGCACCGGAGACCGCCTGGTAGGTCGCGACGACCAGGGCGACCAGCTCCGCCTCGTCGTGCAGCGGACGCAGAACCGGCATCGCGGCCATGGTGGTGCAGTTCGGGTTGGCGATGATGCCCCTGGGGCGATCGGCGGCGGCGTGCGGGTTGACCTCGGCGACGACCAACGGCACCTGCGGGTCCATCCGGTACGCCGAAGAGTTGTCGATGACGACGGCCCCCGCAGCGGCCACCCGCGGCGCCAGCTCCTTGGCGGACCCCTTACCGGCCGAGAAGAGCACGATGTCCAGCCCCGAGTAGTCCGCGGTGGCCGCGTCCTCGACCGTGATCTCCTCGCCACGCCACGGGAGCGTACGCCCGGCTGAGCGTGCCGAGGCGAAAAGCCGCAGCTGCTCCGCCGGGAAGTTCCGCTCCGCCAGCACCTGCCGCATCACACCACCGACCTGGCCGGTGGCACCCACAATGCCGATCCTCATGCCCGCGAGGCTACCCAGCCCGACGTCCGGGCGGGGAACGCATTCCCACTGGCGGAGAGCCAGCGGCAGTACCGAGCCGGGCCGGTTCGGGACAGTCGCCCCTTACCGGCCGGTTCCACCGGAAGAACAGCGTCGCACCACGGTGACCGGCCGCAGCATCTCAGCCTCACTCACCTGCACCGCGATCGACGTCACACCTCCGGTCGATCAAACTCGTGGCGGATGGTCGATCAGCTCGCCGAGACCGGTGGCCACCAGTTCGTCCCTGATCACTGCGGCGTCACCCTCCACCACCAGGGTCAGCGAGTCGGGGCGCAGGTGCGTGGTGGCGGCAGCCGAGACCTGGGTGACCTGGGCGCCGAGCAGTTCCTCACGCAGCCGGGCGTGGTAGTCGTCCGGCAGGTCGTGCACCACGAGCGTGCTCAGTGCCCCGGCGATCGCCCGGGGGCTCTGCAACTCGACCGAAAGTTGACCCGCCCGCCAGGACCGGGCCACCGCCAACTCGTCCTCGGTCACCCCACCGGCCTGGGTACGCGCAATCTCCCCGACCGCCTCGACGAGCGCCGGTGCGGTGACGGCGGTCTGCACGTTCGAGCTGACCGCGAACCGGCCGAACCGGCGGGACGAGCCGAAGTCACCCCGGATTCCGTAGGTGTAGCCGCGGACCTCCCTGATGAGGTGGTTCAGCCGGGAGGTGAACGCCCCGCCGAGCACCGTGCCGGCGAGCGCGACAGGGACATGATCCGGGTGGGCCCGGTGCGGTCCGGGGTGGCCGAGCCGCAACGTGGACTGCACCGAACCGGGCCGGTCGACGAGGATGATCCGCCGCCCGCCCCGCGTCGGCACCTCGATCGGCTCCCCCCGGTCGACCGGCCCGCCACCGGTGCCGGTGAACGCGGTGGCGGCGAGGGCATCCAGGTCGAGCCGGTCCAGGTCGCCGGCCACGACGAGGGTGCCCGGACGGATGAACCACTCCGAGTGGAAGACGTTGACGTCCTCCACGTCCAGGCCGGCCACCGAGTCGGGGTCACCGTACATCGGGCGGCCCCAGCGGTTGCCGGCACCGAACAGGTCGGCGCGGAGCGCGGCCTCGGCGCGCGGCCCCGGGTTGGCCCAGTCCATCCGCAACGCGGTCACCTCGTCGTCACGTACCCGACGGACGTCGTCCGGATCCAGCCTCGGGGTGCGTACCGCCTCGGCGAGCAGTTCCACCGCCGCGCCCAGCCGGCCCACCGGCACCTGCACACTCGCCTGGAAGGTGTCCCAGTCCAGCCCGGTCACCAACTCGGTGCCGAGGGCCTCGATGGCCAGCGCGTACGCGGTGGCGTCCCGTTGTGAGGTGCCCTCCTCCAGCGCCTTGGCCAGCACCCCGCCGAGCCCTTCGCGGCCCACCGGTTCCCGCCCGGCACCCGCGTCCAGCAGCAGCATCGCCACGGCGAGGTTCTGCCCCGGCAGGTGCGCGGCGACGACCTCGCCACCGGCGACGGAGCGACGGACCACCGGGGGGAAGCGGTACGGGCGGGCGGTGCCCGGGCCGGGACGATCTGCGATCAGGGTCACCTGTCGTTCCTCTCGTTCGCGGCTGCAGAGCTGGCCGGTGCCGGTGTCGCACACCCAACCGGGCAACGCCGATCACTGATCGCGGTCACTGCTTTCCCTCCGGAAGGTAGATCAGGGTCGCCCGGTCGCCCGCGCCGAGCACCTCGGCCGCCGCCTCGGTGATCTGCCCGGCGGTCACCGCGAGCCAGGCAGGTAACCGTTCGGCCACCACGGCCGGGTCACCGAACTGGGTGGCGTACCGGCTGAGCGCGTCCGCCCTACCATCCACGGTGGACATCTGTCGCCACCATGCGGTGGTCAGCAGTGCCTTCGCCCGGTCCAGTTCGGCTGCGGTGACCGGCACGGTCGCCAGCTCGTCGACCACCTGGGCGAGCCCGGCGGCCACCTGCTCACCGGTGACCGACGGGCGGGCGGTGGCGGTGGCGATCAGCGGCGCCGGAGCGTGCGCCAGGTCCACCCCGTACGCCCCGACCAGATCGGGCTGGGCGATCCGTTCACCGTCGGCGAGACGCTGGTAGAGGCGGCTGCCCCGACCGCTGCCCAGCACGGTGGCCAGCACCGTCATCACGTCGTACCCGGGGGTGCCGAACGGGTAGGTGCGGTGCGCGACGTACACCCGGGGTGCCGGGACGTCGGTGACCACCGTCTCCTCGGCGGGGACTCCGGTGGCCGGTACCACTCGGCCGTCCGGTGCCGGCGGAATGTCGGGCCGGGGCGGGATCGCGCCGAAGTACCTGTCGGCCAGGGAGACCACCTCGTCCACTGTGGTGTCGCCGACCACGGTGAGCACGGCGTTGTTCGGCGCGTAGTAGGTCCGGTGGAACGCCTGGAAGGTGGCCAGGTCGGCGGCGTTCAGATCGGCCATCGACCCGATGGTGGCGTGATGGTACGGGTGGCCCGGCGGGTAGAGCAGCGGCAGCAGCCGCAGCCAGGCGTCGCCGTAGGGCACGTTCTCGTAGCGTTGCCGCCGCTCGTTCTTGACCACGTCGCGCTGGTTGTCGAGCGTCTCCTGGGTCAGCGCCGGCACCAGCCCGCCCATCCGGTCGGCCTCCAGCCAGAGGGCCAGCTCGAGGTGCTCCGCCGGGACCGTCTCGAAGTAGTTGGTGCGGTCCGGGTTGGTGGTGGCGTTCAGCGAGCCACCGGCCCCCTGGACCAGCTTCATGTGCTCGGTCTTCGCGACGTGCGTCGACCCCTCGAACATCAGGTGTTCGAAGAGGTGGGCGAAGCCCGTCTGGCCGGCCGGCTCGTGCCGGGAGCCCACGTCGTACCAGAGGTTGACCGCGACCGCCGGGGCGGTGCGGTCCTCGCTGACCACCACGCGCAGGCCGTTGTCCAGTCGGGTCGTCGAAATCGGCCAGGGGTAACCGCTGTCGGGCATGACACCGACGCTATCCGATCTTTTGCCTCCGCAGTCCCCGGGACACCCCGCCGGCACTGCGACACCGGGCGAGGATCCCGTCGGGCGGGAGCGCCGCTGTCAGTCCGGCGGCTCGACGGGGTGCACGGTCTGGTCCGAGGTACGCCGTTCCAGGACGGTGTCGGGGGCGACGTTCTGGTCGGCCGCGCGGGCGTCGGACTCGGCGAGGATCGCATCCGCCTGGGCACGTGCGTCGTCGCTGCCGGCTGCGGCCTCCTCCGGTAGCAGGTGGGCGCGGGACTCCACCCGCTCCTGGTCGCTTCGCTCGTCGTTCATACCGCTGCTTTACCCCGCCCCGCTCTCCCCCACTCAGGCGAGGAAGGGCACCTTGTCCACACCCGGCGTCGTGAAAGGCGCCCTTCCTGACATCCGCGGACCGGCTCAGCGGAACGGGCCACGAACCTCGTAGGTGATGCCGCCGGAGGAGGAACCGGAGGCGCCGCGCTGCGACGAGAAGTACAGACGGGTGCCGTCGGGCGAGAAGGCCGGCCCACAGATCTCCGAGTACGACTGGCCGGTGATTCGCAGGAACGGGGCGACCACCCCCGTCGGGGTGATGATGTTGATCTCCATGTTGCCGCCGTCCTCGGCCACGTAGAGGTCACCCGAACCGGTGCCGGTGATGTTGTCCACCCCGGTCAACGGTGCGGTGCCGGACACCAACGAGTCGTCGTACGCCAGGTCGATGCGTTGGTCGACCGCGTCGTACGCCCACACCCGGTTGTCTCCCTTCGTGGTGAACCAGCAGGTCCCGTCGGCGTACCAGCAGCCCTCCCCACCGTTGAACCGCTTGGCACCGGAGACCTGACTGCGGGTCACCGTCGGCGACCCGTCCGGGTCCGGCACCCGGGCCCAGGTCACCGGGCCGCTGGTGGCCGACCCCGCGACTAGCACCTCGAGGGTGCCGGCGGAGAGGTTGCCCCAACTGTTCGGCCGGAACCGGTAGAAGCAGCCGTTGTTCTCGTCCTCGGTCAGGTAGATCACCCCGCGATCGGGGTCGCAGGCGGCGGCCTCGTGCTTGAACCGCCCCATCGCCGGTCGTTGCACCGCCGTGGTGCCACCCTGCGGGTACGTCTCGTAGACGAACCCGCGGCTGACCTCCTCGCAGGAGAGCCAGGTGCCCCAGGGGGTGGCGCCGCCGGCACAGTTCTGGTTGGTGTTGGACAGGATGCGGTACGCCGAGGCGATGCTGCCGTCGGCGTTGAAGCGCACCGCCGAGGCGCCGCCGCCGGGGGTGATCTCGGAGTTCGAGACGTAGATCCAGCCTGTGCCGGCGACGAAACAGGCACCGCCGTCGGGCGCGTCGTGCCAGGAGTACGACGTTCCTGAAACTGCCTGACGGGACCGGGCGATCACCCGGCTGGTGAACCCGTTGGGCAGCTGGATGCCGTTGGCGTCGGCGCTGCGCAGCGAGCCGTAGGGGCTCGGGCCGGGTTGGGCCGGTGCGGCCACGGCGGCACCCGCCCACAGGCTGCCGGAGAAGGCGGCGGCGCCACCGGCGACGGTGGCGCGCAGGACGGTACGACGATCCATCGGGACCTCCGGGTGAGCGGCTTTCGGTGACGCCGAAACTACCGACGAACCCATTGATGTCGGTAAACATGAGACGAGGCTTTGCCGACGGGAGGATGAGCGCTCGGGCGCGGTCGGGTAGGCTTACCGCCGTGACACTGTCGTATCGATGGTTTAGCGAGCCGGCTCGTGGGCCGGTGACTTCACCATGATCTGACGTCACCGATTTCGAGCCGGCCGGGCAGGAGCTTTCGTTCCTGCCCTTTCGCGTACGAGCAGCCGGCTCGACCCGGGCACCGGCCCCGGGTGCGGTCGGCGGAAGGATGTCCAACGTGCCGACCCCGGAGAACCACCGGGTCATCGACCAGCGGATCGACCGTGTCGTGCCGCTCACCACTCCCGCCCTGCTGCTGCACGAGCTGCCTCTGGACGACGCACTCACGGCGGCCGTGCTGGCTGGCCGCCGCGCGGTCGGCCAGGTGCTCGACCGTACCGACGACCGGCTGCTGGTGGTGGTCGGGCCGTGCTCGGTACACGACCCCGCCGCCGCTCTCGACTACGCGCACCGGCTCCGCGTGGCAGCCGAGCGGGTCAGTGGGGACCTGCTCGTGGTGATGCGGGTCTACTTCGAGAAGCCGCGTTCCACGGTGGGCTGGAAAGGCCTGATCAACGATCCCGGGCTCGACGGTTCCGGTGACGTCAACACGGGGCTGCGCCGGGCCCGGGAACTGCTGCTGGACGTCCTGCGGCTCGGCCTGCCGGCGGGCTGTGAGTTCCTCGACCCGATCACTCCGCAGTACATCGCGGACACCGTCGCGTGGGGTGCGATCGGCGCACGCACCGTGGAGAGCCAGGTGCACCGGCAGCTCGCCTCCGGGCTGTCCATGCCGATCGGCATGAAGAACCGCCCTGACGGCAGTATCGCCACGGCCGTCGACGCGATCCGGGCCGCTGGCGTTCCGCACGTCTTCCCGGGCATCGATGTCTCCGGCATCCCGGCGATCATGCACACCCGGGGCAACGCGGACGGACACCTGGTGCTGCGGGGCGGTGGCGGCCTGCCGAACTACGACGCCGTGTCGGTGGCCGGTGCACTGGACCTGCTACGGGCCGCGGGACTGCCGGAACGGTTGGTGGTGGACGCCAGCCATGCCAACAGCGGCAAGGACCACCGCAACCAGCCGGTGGTGGCCGCCGACGTGGCCGGGCAGATCGCCGCCGGCCAGCGCGGCATCGTGGGGATCATGCTGGAGAGCTTCCTGGTGCCGGGTCGGCAGGATCTCGACCCCACCCGCGAACTCACCTACGGCCAGTCGGTCACCGACGCCTGCATCGGCTGGGACACCACCGACGAGGTGCTCGACGAGCTGGCAGCCGCCGTCCGCGCCCGCCGCGCCGCCACCTCCCTGCCCACCCCCGCCTGACAGTCACGCCGATCACGAGGTTGTCGCGCAGGTTCCGTTTTCCACCGCGACAGCCCCGTGATCACGGCGGGAGGCCGGGGGGCGGGCGTTTTGGCGGGTCGGGGACGGGTAGCTCCCGGGGGTGACCGACGACGTACCCGTGACCGAGGCGCCCACGGTACCCACGACGCAGGCACGGCTACCCGAAGCCGTGCTGGCCGACGTGCCCGTGGTCGACACCGCCGCGCTCGATCCGCCCGTCACCGACCTGCCCGGCACGGCTGCCGCAGTCGACGAGGTGGAGACCGAGGAGGTGGACACCCGTCCGCTCGACGACCTGCTCGACGATCTGTACCGAGGCCAGGAGCGGATCAGTCAGGTCGACATCTACCGTCGCGCGGTAGCCGCGGAGCTGCCGGCGCAGCTGTTGTCCCGGCTCAACGCCCTACCGCAGGGCGAGTACGCGGTCGACGAGGTGACCGACCTGCTGGGTGGGTCGGTGGGCTGACCGACCCACCGGCACCGGCGAGAGGGAGGGGAACACGATGAGGCAGCGCGAGGAAGATCAGCACACCGGTACGCCCGCGCTCGGCCAACCACCGGAGGGGACGGACACCCTGCCGGAGCCCGACTTCGCCAACGAGCACGATCGCACCGCCGTGGACCGGGACATCATCACCGGTGCCGACGAGGACGAGCGGGAGCCGGAGTCGCCCAGCGGCTGGTCCGGCATGCAACGCTGACCCTGCGCGTCGGGCCTCACTCCCCTGCGCCGCCCTCGGCTGCCCGCTGGGCCGCCGCGTACCCCATCTGCAGGAAGTCCGAGGCCGCCACGGCGGTGAGCGCCGTCGCGACGAGCCGGGTCAGTCGGGGCGCGAGCACCAGTCCGCCGGTGAGCCCGGTGGCCACCCACACGGCAAGGCAGAACGGGCAGCTGAGCAGTTCGCCGATGGCGTGCCGGGTGGAACTGCCGGAGTCGCGTACCTGCTCCATCACCTCGCCGCTGCCGATCGGTCGTTCGTACCTGGTGAAGGGGGCACGCAACGGACTCGTCACCGCGTCCTTGGAGAGCAGCCGGCTCAGCTTGTGGGTGGCGATGGCGAGCAGCACCACGTCCGACGTGGTCGGTCGCTCCGGCACCGTTCGGCCGGTCACCTTCACCAGACCCGTGATCACACCGGTCACCCCGGCGTAGGTGCCCATCGCCGCCAGGTAGCCGCCCAGCGGGCGGTGCTCGTGTGGTGCGTACGCCTGGCGCAACCGCGCCACCTTCTGCCTCAGGTCGCTCACCCGGCCTCCTTTTCAAGTCACGCTACGATTCCGCCGCGGTCCGGCGGCGGGCCGACCGACTCAGCCGGCCTGCAGGTTGTCGGCCACCTCACGGGCGAGGCTGTCCAGCGTCTCCCCCGCCAGTCGGTCGGCTGACGCGCCGCCCCCGCCGAGTTCGAGCCGGAGCCGTGAGCCACCGGCGTCGACCGGCTCGACCTTCAGCTCGACCGACCAGTCGGTGCCACGGGCGGTCCAGCGGGACCACAGTTGCTCGGCGTCGCCGTCCTGGACCGGGTCCGTCGACAGCAACGGGCCGGGCAACCAGGACGAGATCCGCCCTCGGTCGGTGGCAGTGTTGAAGACGACCTCTGGTGGCGCGGACACCCCCCGCTCCGCGTACGCCATCACCCGTCCCGCAGCCGGCTGGGGTCCACCTCACGACCGGGGTGGCGGGCGAGGTACTCGGTCTCCAGTTCGGCGGTACGCCGCAGGTGGTTGGCGAGGGCCGAGTCGGTTGCGTGGCGCAGCGTGTCCAGACGGGTGCGATGCAGACTCTGCATCTCCCGGACGAGGTCCTCCTCGCCCAGTTCGGCGGGATCGACGCCCAGGAGGTCGACCCCGGGGGCGGGGGCTGGCGTGCGGCCGTCCCTCCACTCGGGGATGCGCTGCTCGGGGCTCACCTCCGTACCGCCGTCAGGAAATTCGTCCGGTCGTCCCGGTGCCGTCATCTCGCCCCCTCGTCCGTCCTGGGCTGGCATCTGTACGGATGCCCACCTTGGGTGTGGCCAAACCACAAGGCACTACGACACCGCGTCGGAGAAGGCAGCCGCTTTCGGTACCCTCGTCACATGAAGCGGCTCTGGACCCCGGCGTGGATCGCCCGCCACGTGGCCATGGTCGTGCTGGTGATCTCGTTTCTCGGTCTCGGGTGGTGGCAGTTGAGCCGGGCCGCGGCAGGTAACGCCATCAGTTGGGGTTACGCCGTGGAGTGGCCCGTCTTCGCCGGCTTCGTGGTCTTCGTCTGGTGGCGCGAGGTACGCCACGCGCTACGCGCGGTCACCTCGGTCGACGGCGACGCGAGCGCGTCGGCGTCGCGTGCTCACCTGGCCGGGTCAGCCGGGCCTGGCGTCACCACCATCGGTGCGGCCGGGGCCGCCCGCACCGACCTGCCACGCCCGGGGATCCGACGTCCGGTGCGGGTTGCCCGGATCTCCGTCGGTTCCGGCGTGGACGACGCCGAACTGGCGGCCTACAACCGCTACCTGTCATGGTTGAACGCCAATCCGGGCGCGAAGCCTGGTGACTATCCCGGCTGAACCGGGTCCGGAAGGACGGACGAGAAGTGCGCGCTGCTCTCACCCGCTACCGCGTGATCGCCTGGGTCGTCGGCGTGGTGCTGATCCTGCTGGTCGTGATCGGAATGCCACTGAAGTACGGCTTCGACAACCCGGTCGTGGTGGAGACCGTGGGCCAGGCGCACGGCTTCCTCTACATGGTGTATCTGGTCGCCGCCTTCGATCTGTCCCGGCGGGCCGACTGGCAACTGAAGCGGATGATCCTGGTGATGTTGGCCGGCACCGTACCGTTCGTCTCCTTCTGGGCGGAGCGTCGGGTGAGCGCTCTTGTCACGGCCGAGCAGCGGGGGCGCGACCAGACGCCCGAGCCGATCGCCGGCTAGCACCGTCGCGGGCGCCACCGGTCGCCCGCCACGGCGAGCAGCACCGGCACGAGAACACGGCACCGAGCAGCAGGTACCCGGCGCCATTCGCCGGAAGCGACCGGTCCGACATGTCGTCGACAACCGCCTTGTCCACGCGAATCCGACCGGACCCCCGCACCCCAGCGCCACCACTGGTCCCGACTTTCTCTGCGGATGACTCCTGTCCCGTACTAGGTTGGGCAGGTCGGCTCGGCCGGCCGCCGTCCACCGGGACGGCACCGGGCCGTCGCCGTCGCGGTGCCTCAGCCGCCCGCGTCGGCCTCGGGAGAGGAGCACTCAGGCTCTTGTCGTCCCTGACGCACACGCTGCGTGCCCTGACTGCCGCCGCCTTCACGCTGGCGCTGCTCACGCCGGCGACGGTCGCTCGGGCCGAACCTTCCCCCGCCGAGTTGACCCGGCGGATCGAGAAGGCCTCCGTCGAGTTGGAACGCGTGGTGGAGGCCCACAACGAACTGCGGGAGAAGATCAAGGACAACCGTGCCGCGGTGCAGCGGCTGCAGGACCGGATCGGCCCGCTGGAGCAGCAGGCCGAGCAGAGCCGGGCAGATGTCGGCGAGATGGCGGTGACTGCGTACAAGACCGGCGCCCTGGGCACCGTCGATGCCCTACTGCACGGCGGTGACTCGACTGCCGTGCTGGACCGGCTCGGCACACTGGACCACCTGACCCGGCAACGGCATGCCACCATCGCCGGCTACACCGCCGACCAACGGCGGCTGCTCGACGAGAAGACCCAGCTCGACGTGACGCTGAGCCGGCAGGCGGCACAGTCGCGCGAGCTCTCCTCGGCGAAGAAGCGAATCGAACGCGATCTCGCCGAGCTCTACGAGCTGCGCCGGGAGGCGTACGGTCGGGCGACCGAACGACCGACGAACCAGGCCAGCAGCGCGAACGACGCCCCCGCGGTCTCCGGCAAGGCCGGTGTCGCCGTTCGGTACGCCTACGGTGCGTTGGGCAAGCCGTACGGCTGGGGGCAGGACGGCCCCGGCAGCTACGACTGTTCGGGGCTGACCTCGGCCGCGTGGCGGGCGGCAGGCCGCTCCCTGCCACACAACACGCGTATGCAGTGGGGTGCCGTGGCGCACATCAGTCGCGGTGAGTTGCGCCCCGGCGACCTGGTCTTCTACCGCAGCCTCGGCCATGTCGCCATCTATGTCGGAGACGGTCAGGTCATTCACGCCCCGACCTTCGGCCGCAATGTCGAGAAGCGACCCGTGGATCTGATGTCACCTTACGGATACGGTCGCATACGCTGAGTGACCAATGTGTCGGGTCCTGCCCGACGGAGTCGCGGCGAGCACGAGAGACGCGAACAGCCGGCGCCCCCCTATCGGGCGCCGGCCGTTCCCTGTCGTTGTCCCCCTGCTCAGGCCGCTTGCAGCCCCTCCGCTCGGGCCAACTCCCGAAGCCGGCCGAGCGCCTGGATCTCCAACTGCCGGATCCGCTCCCGGGACAGGGAGAACCGCGAAGCCACCTCGGTGAGCGAGTGCTCCCGGCCGTCCTCCAGCCCGTACCGGGCCCGCATGATGCCGGCCGAACGATCGTCCAGATGGTTGAGCAGCCCTTCGATCCGCTGCCGCTCCAGTCCGGTCAGCACGATCTCCTCAGGGGACGGCGCGTCGCTGTCGGCGACCAGGTCACCCAGGTTGGTGTCGCCGTCGTCGCCTACCGGCGTGTCCAGTGACACGGTGTCCTGCGACCAGCGGACCAGTTCGTTCACCCGCTCGACGGTGACCCCGAGGGCGGTCGCGATCTGCTCCGGTTCCGGGTCGCCACCCAACTCCCGGGTGAGCTGACGGGCGACGTTACGCATCCGGTTGACATCCTCCACCAGGTGCACCGGCAGGCGCACGGTGCGCTCCTGCTGAGCGATCGCCCGGCTGATCGCCTGGCGGATCCACCACGTCGCATAGGTCGAGAACTTGTATCCGCGCTCGTAGTCGAACTTCTCCACGGCCCGAACCAGACCGGTGTTGCCTTCCTGGATGAGATCCAGCATCGGCATGCCGGAGCGGACGTAACGTCGGGCGATCGACACGACCAGCCGTAGGTTCGCCCGGATGAACAGGTCCTTGGCCCGCTCTCCGTCGGCGATCAGCCGTTCCAGTTCCTCCCGGGTCGCCCCGTCCGGGACACGGTCGTCACCGATCAGGTGCTCGGCGTACAGGCCGGCCTCGATCGCCTTGGAGAGATCGACCTCCTTGGCGGCGTCCAGTAGGGGCGTCCGGGAGATCTCGTGCAGGTAGACTCCGACCAGGTCGCGCTCCTCGGCAACCTCGTCGGTTCGGATTCCGATATTCTTGTCCACGGTGCCCACGGTCCCCTCGCTCGCGCCGGTTGCCCGGTTCCTTGCCATCCCCACGCCCATCAGCCCTCCCCCGTAACCTCCGCTGTGCCCATCGGTGCTGACATCTACACAACAGATGAGACGTGTCGGGGATTCCATGTCGTGGGTCGAAAGTGTCACGAATGCCTGATAATCCGCTGAGAGCAGCGTCCATGTTTGCTGTCAGCACCCTGCCTGACTGTCGTCGGCAGGCGCCCTGTCAGGTCGACGGATCGACGGATCGCCGACCGTCCCGGTCCATGGCAACACTGCCCGCCCGATGATCACAGCGACCCGGGTCACCACCGTGCTGCGATCCCAGTCACTGCCAGATACGCATGTGTGGGCCGCTCGGTTCATCCACACCGGTGGTATTACCCCTCGCCGTGTTGAACAATCCGCACCCCGGTCCTATGCCCGCCCGGACAGCGCCCCATATGCAGCTGTCGGGTTCCTGACGTCACGGTCGAGCCAAGACCTCACGAACCGGGCGGCTCGACGAGATCCAATGGTCACCTCCTAGTCTCAGGTCATGGCGAATCGCACTGTGTTGGTCACCGGAGCGACGGGCGGGCTGGGTAGGGCGGTCAGCGCTGCCTTCCTGGAAACGGGCTGGCGCGTGGTCGCGCCCCAACGGCAACGGCCGGTCCCGGTGGGTGAACCGGGGCTGGACGCTCCGGTCCCGGTCGTGGCGGACCTGACCAACCCGCAGGACGCCGCCCGGGTGGCCGAGGTGGCATCCGAGGATCCCGGTGCACCGTTACGCGCGGTCGTCAACCTCGTCGGTGGATACGCCAGTGGCGGTCTGGTGCACGAGTTGCCTGTCGAGGAATTCGAACGGATGCTCACCATCAACCTCCGTCCGACCCACCTGGTCACCCGTGCGGCGTTGCCGCACCTGATCGCCGCCGGCGGCGGCGCGGTGGTGTGTGTCGCAGCCCGGGCGGCTGTCGCACCGTTTCCAGGGGTAGCCGGATACGTGACCGCGAAGGCCGCCGTCCTCGGGTTCGCCGCTGCGGTGGCGGTGGAGTACAAGCCGGCCGGAATTCGCTGCAACACGGTGCTGCCGAGCGTCATCGACACCCCGACCAACCGTGACGCGATGCCGGACGCCGACCGTAGCCGCTGGGTGGACCCGACCGAGATCGCCTCGGTGATCCGTTTCCTCGCCTCGGACGAGTCGGCACCCACCAGCGGTGCGGCCATACCGGTCTACGGGCGGGCCTGAAGCGGGACCAGTTCCGTCGCCGGTGCGGCGGTTCCCGCCGGATCGGCGACGGCCGGCTCGTTTCCCGCCGCCAACCAGGCCTTCAGGTGCCCGCGGATCTCCCGTGCGACCTCCTCGGCCGGACGACCCGCGTTGACCTCAACGAACGTCGGATACTCCGGCAGGGTGCGGTACGCCCAGTCGGCGGCGACCAGGAAGCGAAGACTCTCGTGGTCGGTGCCCCGGCGCTCGATCCGCCGGTACGCCTCGACCGGCTCGACGGTCAGCAGGAACGTCACCTGCGGCCGGGGGAAGATCCGGTAGGCGGCCCGGATCAGCCGCTCCCAGCGGTGCCCACCGTGCGCCCGCAGGCTGGCGTACTGGCAGGCAGCGTAGCGGTCCATCACGGCCACCCGCCCGGTGAACGGACCACCGAGCAGCGTCAGCGCGATGGCCAGCCAGCGCAGGACGGACTCCATCAGGAGCATCCCGTCCCGTCCGAGCAGACTCTGGGCGTCCGGGCGGCCGAGTCGTTGCGCAGCCCGGCCGAGCCAGCGCCGTCCACCAGCGTTGCGGTGGTAGGTGGCTGGATGCCCGGCTGCGGTGAGCGTCTCGGCCAGCCGGTACGCCTGGGTGGTCTTGCCCGAGCCGTCGATGCCGATCAGCGCTACGGTGCGGAGCCGCCCACCGCAGCGGACTCCCGTCGAGTCGGGCACTGCCGTCGATCTGGCCACCCTCGAAAGGTTATCCGACAGGCGCATGATGGGCGCACCATAGATCCGGTTTGAGCACCGTTCATCCCCTTGCGCATGTTCCGCAGGTGTGGACGACCGGAATGCCGGGTACCGATCGGGGAGCCCACCGGTGGCACCCCCGACGAGTCGACGGGAGAGGCGAGATGGCCGAGCGCGACGACGAGACTCTCCTGCACACCCTCAAGAAGGTCGCTGCCGTACTCAAACAGGCGGAGATCCCGTTCGCGCTCGGCGGCAGCTTCGCCGTCTACGCACACGGCGGGCATTCCAGCGAACACGACGTCGACTTCCTCATCCGGGAGACCGACGTCGAAGCCGCACTGGACGTGCTGGCGCAGGCCGGTTTCACCGCCGAGCGACCACCGGAGGACTGGCTGGTCAAGGTCTACGACGGCGGCCGGATGGTGGACCTGATCCACCGCCCGATCGAAACGCCGGTCACCGAGGAGACCTTCGCCGACACGGTCGTACGCCCGGTCGACGCCATCCACATGCCGGTGCTGTCGGCCACCCAACTGATGGTGCACAAGCTGCTCAGCTTCTCCCAGCACTACTGCGACTTCGCCCGTGGGCTGCCGTTGGCCCGCTCACTACGGGAGCAGATCGACTGGGAACGGGTACGCAAGGAGACGCAGCACTCGCCGTACGCCGAGTCGTTCCTGGTGCTGTTGGACAGGCTGGACGTCGTGCCGGACCCCGGCACGGCCGAGGGAAAGGGGAGACCGTGACCGCGTACCGCGACTCCGTCGCCGGGCCGCCCGACGAATACGTCGAGGCGGAGATCCACCGGCTGCTCACCGAGGATCCGGCCGTCGCTGAACAGGGCATCACCGTAGTCCGGACCGAACGCGCCCTCGTGCTGCACGGCGAGGTCGAGAGCGCACACCGGCGGGAGGAGATCCTGCGTCGGGTGGCTGATCGCTTCCCAGACGTGTCGATCACCAGCGACATCGGGGTGGTCAGGGCACAGGCGCCCACCGAGATCGAGCAACTGCCCTGAGGGGGTTCGATGGTTATCCGGATCGCCGCTGTGGGCGACGTGCATGTGGACGAAGACGTGCTCGGCCGGTTCCGGCCGGCACTCGAACAGCTGGCGGGCAGCGTCGACGCGCTGCTGCTCGCCGGCGACCTGACCCGGCACGGCACCGAGGCCGAGGCCCGCTGCGTGGCCCGGGAGTTCGGTGGCCTGGGCGTACCGGTGGTCGCCGTGCTCGGCAACCACGATCATCAGTGTGACGAGGTACCTCAGGTGGTCGGCGCGCTTGCGGAAGCGGACATCACCGTCCTTGAGGGCGACGGCGTGGTGCTGGACTGCCCGGGTGGCCGCCTCGGGGTCGCCGGGGTGAAGGGCTTCGGTGGCGGTTTCGCCGGCCGGTGCGCAAGCGACTTCGGCGAGCCGGAGATGAAGGCTTTCGTCCGCACCACCACCGAGAGCGCGGACCGGTTGGGTGAGACGCTGCGCGCCCTGGACTGCGACGTACTGGTGGCACTCACCCACTACGCCCCGGTGCCGGACACCCTGGCCGGTGAGCCTCTGGAGATCTACCCGTTCCTCGGCTGTTACCAACTGGGGCAGGCGGTCGACTCCGCGCCGACCGCGCTCGCCCTGCACGGGCACGCCCATCACGGTTCCGAGCGGGGTACCACGCCGGGCGGGGTACGCGTCCGTAACGTGGCCCATCCAGTGATCAAGCAGGCCTACAGTATCTTCCACCTGGGCGATCACCTTGATCAAGGCGAGGTTTCCGGAGTCGCCGCCGGGGGTATTCAGCAACCATGGAGCTGATTCTCTGGATTCTCGCAGTCGTGCTGGTGGTCGCCGGTATTCTCGCGCTGTTCCGCCGGCAGATCCTCTGGGGCATCGTCCTCATCGTCGTCGGGCTGCTCGTCGGCCCGGGTGGGGTCAGCATCTTCAGTTGACATGGCGGCGCAAGGCGTCGCTCACCGAACCCGCCGGGGTCGTCGTATCCGGTACTCCGTCCTCCCGACAGGAGTAACCGGACGCGGCGACCCCGGCGTGCTGTCGCCTCCGTTGCCGTGGGCCGACGGCAACGGACGGGAGGTTTGGCGGCCCCACCGAACGGAGAAGCACCCTTCATGCGGACGACTGCGGAGAAGACCCGACGCGACGGAGCCGGCCAGTGGTGGGCGCTCGCCGGTTTCATGGTGGCCGTGGTGGTTGCCGCCGGCGTCGGCAACCTGGCCGCTTCGGGGGCCGCCGACCAGTACGCGGGTCTCGACCGCCCGGCGTGGTCGCCGCCGTCCTGGCTGTTCGGCCCGGTCTGGACCGTCCTCTACGTGATGATCGCGGTGTCCGCCTGGCTGGTCTGGCGCCGGGTGGGGTTCGGTGCGGCCCTCGGCGCGTGGGCGGTCCAGTTGGTCCTCAACGCCGGCTGGACGCCACTCTTCTTCGCCGGCGACCGCTACGGGCTGGCCTTCGCCGAGATCATCCTGCTCTGGCTGGCGATCGGGGTGACGGTCCTGCTGTTCGCCCGGACGAGTCGCCTGGCTGCGGCGCTGCTGCTGCCCTACTGGGCCTGGGTCACTTTCGCTGCGGCTCTCAACTACTCGATCTGGCAGCTGAACAGCTGACCGCTTTCGGCCCGACGGTGCGCCCGTCCGGCTGACCGGAGTTCCGCGTACGGGCCGTGCCGGACGACAGAAATGGCCGTACGGCCAGCTTCCTGGTTTCCGGATTGTTACTTGCCCGTGTCCCTTCAGGTGTGGACCTCGGCCCGATGCAAGCGCTTGCATGAGGTACGCCCATCGGACCGGCGCCAGGTCACCAGATGTCATCCCGGCCGGCGCCGGAGAGGAAGGAGGACGGCATGGCGGTCTTCACCAGACCACGCCAGGCCCTCGCGATCGTCGGCGCGATCGGGCTGGCGCTCGGCGCCACCGCGTGCGGCACCGGGAGCAGCAACGACAGCGACAGCGACAGAGCCGACTCACCGGAGTGCGCGCCTTACGAGGACTATCAGGGCCACAGCGGCACGACCGTGAACATCTACTCGTCGATCCGGGGTATCGAAGCCGACCGCCTTGCGGAAGCCTGGAAACAGTTCGAGGACTGCACCGGCATCAGAATCAACCACGAGGGTAGCGGTGAGTTCGAAGCCCAGCTCACCGTCCGCGTCGACGGCGGCAACGCTCCGGACCTTTCCTTCATCCCGCAACCCGGCCTGCTCGCCAGGTTCGCCGAACGCGGCCAGCTCAAGCCGGCCAGCGCCGAGACGAAGGCGATGGCCGAGGAGAACTACTCCCCCGACTGGCTGAAGTACAGCACCGTGGACGGCACCTTCTACGGCGCGCCACTCGGTTCCAACGTGAAGTCGTTCGTCTGGTACTCGCCGACGATGTTCCAGGAGAACGGCTGGACCGTCCCGACCACCTGGGACGACATGATCAAGCTGAGCGACACCATCGCCGACAGCGGTCTCAAGCCGTGGTGCGCTGGCATCGCCTCCGGTGAGGCCACCGGTTGGCCGGCCACCGACTGGATCGAGGACGTGCTGCTGCGTACGCAGACCCCCGAGGTCTACGACCAGTGGACGACGCACGAGATCGCGTTCAACGACCCTCGTATCGCCGAGGCGCTGGACCGGGCCGGCACCATCCTGAAGAACGAGAAGTACGTCAACGCCGGCTTCGGCGGGGTACGCAGCATCGCCACCACCTCCTTCGAGGAGGCGGGCATCCCCATCACGCAGGACAAGTGCGCGCTGCACCGGCAGGCGTCGTTCTACGCCAACCAGTGGCCTGAGGGGACCCGGGTGGCCGAGGACGGCGACGTGTTCGCGTTCTACTTCCCGGCGATCGATCCGGCCAAGGGCAAGCCGGTCCTGGGTGGTGGCGAGTTCGTGACGGCCTTCAACGACCGCCCGGAGGTGCAGAAGGTCCAGACCTACCTGGCCTCGGGCGACTACGCCAACAGCCGGGCGAAGATCGGTGACTGGGTGTCCGCGAACAACAAGGTCGACCTGGCCAACGTCGCCAACCCGATCGACAAGTTGTCCGTGGAGATTCTCCAGGATGACAGCACGGTCTTCCGCTTCGACGGTTCCGACCTGATGCCCGCTGCCGTCGGCGCCGGGACGTTCTGGAAGGGCATGGTCGATTGGATCAACGGCGGCGACACCGCCTCCGTCCTCCAGGGCATCGAGAGCAGCTGGAAGTAACTCCAGTGGTGGGCCGGTCCGCGATCGCGCACCGGCCCACCGGCTTGTGCCGATAACCCGGGGAGGATTGATGGACTTCGACTTCACCGAGCAGTCACCGAAACTCATGATGCTGCTGTGGGGGTTGATCGCCTTCGCGGTGGTCGTGGGTGGGCTGCTCGTACTACTCGACGCGGTGCCGGCCTTCTTCGCCCGGCGACGCGAGGCGCGGTTCGCGACCGCCGCCGCCAGCGGCGCTCCGCCCCCCCGGCAGGGCGGGTCACAAGAGGGACTGTTCGCGACGTTCTTCCTGCTGCCGGCGGTCCTGTTGCTGCTCATCGGTCTGGTCGTCCCGGCGATCCGGACCACCCTGCTGTCCTTCATGGACGGTGGCAGTCAGAACTGGGTCGGCCTCGACAACTACCGGTGGATGTTCTCCGACGACTCCATCGTCCGGGTGCTCATCAACACGCTGGTCTGGGTCACCCTGGTCCCGCTGGTCGCAACCTCCATCGGGCTGATCTACGCGGTGATGGTCGACAAGGCCCGGCTGGAGGCGGTCGCCAAATCACTGATCTTCATGCCGATGGCCATCTCGTTCGTCGGCGCCAGCATCATCTGGAAGTTCGTGTACGCCTTCCGCAGCGAAGAGCAGGAACAGATCGGACTGCTCAACCAGATCCTGGTCAGTCTCGGTGGACAACCGCAGCAGTGGTTGCTGGACTCGCCGCTGAACACGCTGCTGTTGATCGTGATCATGGTGTGGATCCAGGCCGGATTCGCCATGGTGGTGCTCAGCGCGGCCATCAAGGCGATTCCGGCCGACATCGTCGAGGCCGCCCGGCTCGACGGGGTCAGCCCGTGGCAGATGTTCTGGCAGATAACCCTGCCCAGCATCCGACCGGCGTTGATCGTCGTGGTGGTCACCATCTCGATCGCCACGCTGAAGGTATTCGACATCGTCCGCACCTCGACCAACGGCAACTACGACACCAGCGTGATCGCCAACGAGATGTACAACCAGGCGTTCCGGTACGGACAGAACGGACAGGGGTCCGCGCTTGCGGTGTTCCTCTTCATCCTGGTGATCCCGATCGTGATCTTCCAGATCCGCAACCTACGTCAGCAGCGACGGGAGGGCTGAGATGACCACCACCACTCCCCCGGTCGCCGCCGGCGCACAGAACACCAGCGGGCGGCCCACCCGGGCGGCCCGGGTACGCAAGCGACTGAACACCCACACCGCGACCCTGATCGCCATCGTCATCGCGGTCGTCTGGACCATCCCGACCTTCGGCCTACTGGTCTCCTCGTTCCGGCCGGAGAACCAGATCAAGACCACCGGCTGGTGGACGTTCTTCCGGGAACCGGAGTTCACCCTCCAGAACTACCAGGAGGTGTTGTTCGGGCAGTCCGCCTCGTCCGGACAGCTCGCGAGCTACTTCATCAACTCGTTGGTGATCACCCTGCCGGCGGTGCTGTTCCCGCTCGCCTTCGCGGCCCTGGCCGCGTACGCCCTGGCGTGGATCAACTTCCGGGGCCGGGACTGGGTGTACATCGGCATCTTCGCGCTCCAGATCGTGCCGTTGCAGATGGCCCTGGTGCCGCTGCTGAGCTTCTTCTCGCGTGGAGTCAGCCTCGGCGGGGTCACCCTGATGCCCGCCTGGAACCTCGACGGCGCGCAGAACTTCGCCCAGGTGTGGTTCGCACACACCTGCTTCGCGCTTCCGTTCGCCGTGTACCTACTACACAACTTCATCTCGCAACTACCGAAGGATCTGATGGAGGCGGCACGGGTCGACGGCGCCACCCACCCGAAGATCTTCCGCACCATCGTGCTGCCCCTGGTCGCCCCGGCACTTGCCGCGTTCGGCATCTTCCAGTTCCTCTGGGTCTGGAACGACCTGCTGGTAGGGCTGATCTTCGCGGGCGGCAGCGACGTCACCGCACCGCTCACGGTCCGCCTGGCCGAGCTGGCCGGCACCCGTGGCAACGAGTGGCAACGGTTGACCGCCGGAGCGTTCGTCTCGATCGTCGTACCGCTGATCGTGTTCCTGTCGTTGCAGCGCTACTTCGTCCGTGGGCTGCTCGCCGGCAGCGTCAAGGGTTGATCCGCCCGTGGTGCCGCCGCCCACGGCGGCGGCACCACGCGGGACGTGAGCGGGGTTCCTCGTGACCAGAATCGACGACGTCGCCCGGCTGGCCGGCGTCTCCACGGCGACCGTCTCCCGGGCGCTGCGTGGGTTGCCGACCGTGTCCGCGTCGACCCGCAGCCGGGTGCTCGCCGCAGCCGAGCAGCTACAGTACGCCGTGTCGCCGAGCGCCTCACGGCTGGCCGGCGGCCGGACCGGCACCGTGGCGGTGGTGGTACCCCGGATCACCCGGTGGTTCTTCGGCGTGGTCGTCGAGGCGGCTGAGGAGTTCTTCCACCGCGCCGGGTACGACCTGCTGCTGCACAACCTGGGTGGGCGGGAGCAGAACCGGCAGCGGGTCCTGCACGCCACCCACCTGCACAAGCGGGTAGACGCGATCATGCTGGTCGCCACCCCGCTGCGGACCAGCGACGTCGCCGCGCTGGCAGCACTCGACCTACCCGGCGTCACCATCAGCTCAGGTACCACCGTGCCGGGCTGGCCCTGCGTACGCATCGACGACGTGGCCGCGGCCCGGACCGCGACCCGACACCTGCTGGATCTGGGGCACCGCCGGATCGCGCACATCTCCGGTGACCCCGACGACGAACTCGCCTTCAGCGCTCACCTGGACCGCCGCCAGGGGCATCAGGAGGCGTTACGCGCGGCCGGATTGTCGCCGGACCCGAGCCTCGACGTGGAGTCCAGTTTCGACATCGCCGGCGGCACCCGGGCCACCGAGGAACTGCTCCGCCGGGGCGACCCACCGACGGCCGTCTTCGCCGCCTGCGACGAGATGGCGATGGGTGCCCTCACCGCGCTGCGCGAGGCCGGTCTGCGGGTTCCCCAGGACGTCAGCGTGATCGGCATCGACGACCACTCCCTCTCCGGCGTACTGGGACTGAGCACCATCGCCCAGCCGGCGGCGGAGCAGGGCCGGCTGGCGGCGCAGATGTTGCTCGACCCGCTCTGTGGACGGGCCGGCGACGCGAACCTGGCCAAACAAGATCCTTCGGTGATCCTGGACACTCGGCTGGTCGTGCGTGATTCGACCGCGCCCGTCCGGGCACACTGAACGACAGCCAGTACGCCGTCCGGGCTCGCCGGCCCGACGGCTCGACGACGGGAGCACGCCCTGAACCGCGACGCGACGCACCAGAACCCCGCGGCCTCATGGTGGACGGAGGCGGTGATCTACCAGATCTATCCCCGCTCGTTCGCCGACTCGGGTGGCGACGGCATCGGTGACCTGCCCGGGATCACCGCCCGCCTCGACCATCTGGCAACACTGGGTGTCGACGCGGTCTGGCTGTCCCCGTTCTATCCGTCCCCGCAGGCCGACGCCGGGTACGACGTGGCCGACTACCGGGACGTCGAGCCGCTGTTCGGCACTCTCGCCGACGCCGACGACCTGATCGGGCGGGCCCACGCGCACGGCCTACGGGTCATCGTCGACCTGGTGCCCAACCACACCTCCTCGGCGCACGCCTGGTTCCAGGCCGCGCTGGCCGCCGGGCCGGGCAGCGCCGAACGGGGACGGTACATCTTCCGCGAAGGCCGCGGACCGGGCGGCGCCGAACCGCCGAACGACTGGCAGAGCGTCTTCGGCGGCCCCGCCTGGACCCGCGTTCCCGACGGCCAGTGGTACCTGCACCTGTTCGACACCGCCCAGCCCGACCTCAACTGGGACGATCCCGAGGTCCGCGCCGAGTTTCTGGACGTGCTGCGGTTCTGGCTTGACCGCGGCGTGGACGGCTTCCGGGTCGACGTTGCGCACGGTCTGGTCAAGCAGGCCGACCTGGCCGACTGGCAGGAGCCACAGGAAATCCTCTCCGGGCAGGAGGCGGACAAACCTCGCCCGCCGATGTGGGACCAGGACGGCGTGCACGAGGTCTACCGCGAGTGGCGGCGGCTGCTGGACGGCTACCCCGGCGAACGGATCCTGGTGGCAGAGGCGTGGGTGGAACCGGCGGAGCGGCTGGCCCGCTACGTACGCCCCGACGAGATGCACCAGGCGTTCAACTTCGAATACCTGCTCGCCGCCTGGACGGCTCCCGCCCAGTACGCGGTGATCACGCGCTCGCTGGAGGCCACCGACGCCGTCGGTGCGCCCACCACCTGGGTGCTCTCCAACCACGACGTGGTACGCCACGCCTCCCGACTCGGGCTCCCGATCGGTGCTCGCCGGCCCAACGGCATCGGTGTCGACGACGAGCAGCCAGATACCGCCACCGGGCTACGGCGGGCCCGGGCAGCCACCCTGCTGATGCTGGCCCTGCCCGGCTCGGCCTATCTCTACCAGGGTGAGGAACTCGGGTTGCCGGAGCACACCACTTTGCCCGACGCGGCCCGCCAGGACCCGACCTGGGAACGCAGCGGGCACACCCAGCGGGGCCGCGACGGTTGCCGGGTGCCCATCCCGTGGGAGGCCGACGCACCCTCGTACGGCTTCGGGCCGACCGACGCCAGTTGGCTGCCGCAGCCACCGGTCTGGGCCGAGTACGCGCTGGACCGCCAACGAGGGGTGCCCGGCTCGACGTACGAGCTGTACCGGGAGGCTTTGCGGCTGCGCCGTGCGTACGGGCTTGGTCGAGGCACCCTGGAGTGGCTCTCCTCCACCGACGAGGTGCTGTCCTTCCGCAACGGCAACCTGGTGGTGTTCACCAACTTCGCAGCCTCCGCCGCCCCGGTACCCGAGGGCGAGGTGGTGCACAGCAGCGGCCCGCTCAACGAGGACGGTTCGGTGCCCACCGACGTCACCGTCTGGATCAACACCAACTGAGTTGCACGGGAGGGCACCCTGTCACGCCGGGTGCACAGCAGGGCCCCTTGTCACCGGCCGTTCCGTCGCCGGGGTCGACGAGGGGCCCGTCCTCTGCCGAGGCGTCGATGAGCTTCCCTTCCTTCGGCTACGGCTGCTGGGCGCGGGTCTGGAGCAGGTTGCGGACGTCCGCGATGTCCTTGGGGGAGGTACGGGCTGCGAGCCAGTACATGACGCCGGTGGGGATGAAGAAGAGTTGGAAGGCGGCCAGCCCGACGGCGTAGTTCAGCGGCGGCGGGAAGGCAACCCGCAGGCCGTGGAACGCCACCCCGACCAGGCCGTTGCCGGCCGCCCGCCCCACTCCGTTCAGCAGGTTGCCGAGGCTGTAGACGGTGCCCCGATTCTCCGGCGGGTTGACGTCGGCGATGAGCGCGAACCAGTTCGGTGAGTTCGCCGAGGTGAGCGCGAGGGCCAGCAGTGCGGCGAGCAGGCTCAGCCCGACCGTGGGTTCACCGACCACGCTTGCCAGTACCGCCCGTACGATTGCGCCGCTGCCCTCACCGTCGGGCACGTCGATGCGCATCGGTACGAAGAACAGCACCAGGTAGAACGGAAGCGCGGCGAAGATGCCGACGGAGGCGACCAGAGCCCGACCCGAGGGCGTACGGCGTTGCAGCGCGTCGCCGATCAGCCCGCCGACGATGGAGAACACTCCGCCGAGTTGGAACAGCGCGGCGAAGACGCTACCCACCACGATGGCGGTCGCCGTGGTGTACCCCTGGTCCTCGGCCCGTTCGCGGAAGAGCACCGGCAGCCAGACGAGCGAACCGAAGGCGGCCTGCGCGGTGAGGCCCTGGAGGATGAGCCAGCGGTTGGTCCGCCGCCCCAGGATGACGGGCAGGTCGGCCCGGCTGATCCGGTAGTCGTAGTCGTCGCCGGTGGCGAGCGCGGCGGCCAGTGCCGGCTCGCTCTGGCCGCGCCGGATGTCGTACGTGAACAGGTAGGCCGCTGTTGCGGCCAACCCGACGACCGTGAGCACGAGGAACGGGCGACGCCAGTCGACGGCGCCGAGCAGCCCGCCGACGAGGCCGCCGGCCACCGTGCCGGCTCCCTGGGAGAGTCCCCAGAAGCTCATCACCAGGCCCCGCCGGCGGGGCGTGATCAGGTCGGTGACCACCGAGTAACCGACGGACCCGACGGCACCGAGGCCCACTGCGGCGAGTAGTTGCGCGGACAGGAAGGTGGGGTAGTTCCCGGCCAGTGCGCTTCCGCCCGTTCCGGCCGCCCACAGCAGTGTGCCGATCATGAGCAGTGGTTTGCGGTTGGTGCGGTCCCCGAAGTACGCCCACCCCACCGCCGCCACCGCGCTGACCAGGAAGCTGACGGCGGTGACCAGGCCGATCAGCCGTTGCGGCACGTCGAAGGATGCGGCGATCGCGCCGTACAGCGGGGGCACCAGACCGATCGCCACGTTGTCCAGCGAGGCGAGTAGCACGAAGACCACGACGCTGTAGAGCCGACGCGACGCGCTCCTGCCCCACGCCCGCGTGGTTCCGCCTGTGGTCGAGGTCATGCGGGCAGCCAATCAGGGCGGGTCACCGAGCTGTTCACCGGGCCACCCCACAGCGCACTCGGGACGGTGCTCATCCCGGATCGGGTGGTTCCCTCGGCATGGGATGCCTCCCGATCCGGGATGAGCAACGACGGCAGCCGCCTCCGGGAGCGGCTCTGGTCACCCCTGGGGTGACCGGTCCAGGTGGAGTTCCCGGGCCTGCGCGTAGCGCTCCCGGATGCCGGGCACCGGCTCACCGGCGTACTCCTCGGTGCCGGACGGTGTCCAGGACGGCGGTTCCTCCGTGCCGAGAGCCAGCCACGCCGCCTGCCGGGCGGCGCCGTCGGCAACGTACTCACCGGGCGGCGGGGCGACCACCGGGCAGCCGAACACCTGCGCCGCGACGCGACGCACCGCCGCCGATCGGGCACCGCCGCCGACCAGGATCACCCGGCGTACGGTCGCGCCCTGGGCAGCGAGCGCGTCGAGCCCGTCGGCGAGGGTGCAGAGCATCCCCTCCACGGCGGCCCGGGCCAGATGCGCCGGGGTCGAAGTGCGCAGGGTCAGCCCGTGCACCGCACCGGTGGAATCCGGCCGGTTCGGGGTGCGTTCACCCTCCAGGTACGGCACCATGACGAGCCCGTCCGCGCCGGGCGGGGCGGACAGCGCCAGGTCTGCCAGCTCATCCAGCCCCACCCTCAGCATCGCGGCGGCGGCGTCCAGCACCCGGGCCGCGTTGAGTGTGCACACCAGCGGCAGGAAGCGGCCGGTGACGTCGGCGAAGCCGGCGACGATACCGCTCGGGTCCGCCGCCGGGGTGTCCGCGACGCTGAAGACCGTGCCGGAGGTGCCGATCGACACCACCACGTCGCCGGGGCGCGCCCCGACACCGAATCCGGCAGCGGCGTTGTCCCCCGCGCCCGGCCCGAGCAGCGCCCCGCCGGAACCAGCGGTGGCCATCGCACCGGGCAGCGCCGCCGGAGCCAAGCTGCCGGCGGCCTCGGCCGGACCGAGCACCGTCGGTACTTGTACCAGCCGGCCGAGCGCCCGCTCCAACAGGTCCGGCCGGTATCGGCCGGTGGCCGGGGACCAGTAGCCGGTGCCGCTGGCGTCGCTGCGATCGGTACGCAGTGCCCCCAGCCCGCGGGCGCCCGCCAACCGCCAGGTCAGCCAGTCGTGTGGCAGGCAGACCGCCGCCACGCGGGCGGCGTTCGCCGGTTCGTTGCGGGCCAACCAACGCAACTTGGTGACGGTGAAACTGGCTACCGGTACGCTGCCCACCGCATCTGCCCAGAAGCGGTGCCCGGCCTGCCCGTCGCCCGCCTCCCGGACCAGCTCGGCAGCCGCCCCGGCGGACCGGGTGTCGTTCCACAGCAGCGCCGGCCGGATCACCTCACCGGCTTCGTCGAGGCAGACCATGCCATGCTGCTGCCCTGCCACGGAGATCGCGGCGACGTCGGTCAGTCCACCGGCGGCGTCGATGGCCGCCTGGAGAGCCGACCACCAGGCCGACGGGTCGACCTCGGTACCGTCGGGGTGCGCTGCCCGGCCCTGCCGGACCAGGGCACCGGTCTCCGCGTCCCGGATGACCACCTTGCACGACTGGGTGGAGG
Source organism: Micromonospora sp. HNM0581 (assembly GCF_012726175.1). Classification (GTDB taxonomy): domain Bacteria; phylum Actinomycetota; class Actinomycetes; order Mycobacteriales; family Micromonosporaceae; genus Micromonospora. The sequence goes on along the minus strand of NZ_JAASAD010000019.1, from coordinate 53,412 downwards.
AGTCCACCCCGGCGACGAGCGGCATGTCGGCCGCCTCAGCGTGCGCCGAGCACGTGCTCGACGGCGAGCTGGTTGAGCCGGACGAAACCGTAGCCCTTGGCGGCGGTCGTCTCGAGGTCGAACTTTTCGAACGCGCTGGTGTCGGCGAGCAGTTCGGCGTAGCCCTCGCCGTCGGCGAGGGTGGGCACGGCCAGGTCGGCGACCTTGCTGATGGCAAGTGCCTCGACGACCTCCGGGTCGGCCCGGAACGCTGCGGCCCGCTCCTTGAGCAGCAGGTAGGTGCTCATGTTCGCCGCTGCCGACGCCCACACCCCGTCGACGTCCTCGGTACGGGACGGCTTGTAGTCGAAGTGCCTCGGCCCGTCGTACGCCGGACCGCCTCCCGGCGCACCGTGTTCCAACAGGTCGACGAGGGCGAACGCGTTGAGCAGGTCGCCGTGGCCGAAGACCAGGTCCTGGTCGTACTTGATGCCGCGTTGGCCGTTGAGGTCGATGTGGAACAGCTTGCCCTGCCAGAGCGCCTGGGCGATGCCGTGCACGAAGTTCAGCCCGGCCATCTGCTCGTGGCCGACCTCCGGGTTCACGCCGACCCGTTCCGGGTGGGCCAGGGTGGAGATGAACGCCAGGGCGTGCCCGACGGTGGGCAGCAGGATGTCGCCGCGCGGCTCGTTGGGCTTCGGCTCCAGCGCGAAACGCAGGTCGTACCCGCGGTCGATGACGTACTGGCAGAGCAGGTCGACCGCCTCACGGTAGCGTTCCAGTGCGGCCTGGACGTCCTTGGCCAGGTCGTACTCGCCGCCCTCCCGGCCGCCCCACATGACGAAGGTCTTCGCGCCCAGCTCTGCGGCGAGGTCGATGTTGCGCAGCACCTTACGCAGCGCGTACCGCCGGACGTCACGGTTGTTGCTGGTGAAGCCGCCGTCCTTGAAGACCGGCTGCTGGAACAGGTCGGTGGTGACCATCGGCACCACCATGCCGGTCTCGTCGAGCGCCTTGCGGAACCTGGCGATCTGGGCGTCCCGGGTGGCGGCGTCCGCGCCGAACGGGACCAGGTCGTCGTCGTGGAAGGTGACACCGTACGCGCCCAGCTCGGCGAGGCGGTGCACCGACTCCACCGGGTCCAGCGCGTCTCGGGTGGTGTGGCCGAACGGGTCGCGACCTTGCCAGCCGACGGTCCAGAGCCCGAAGGTGAACTTGTCGGTGGGGGTGGGACGGGGTGCCATGGCAGACCTCCGGTGGTGTCGTCCGCAATTTGTTCAGTGGTTGAATTAAATGACCGCAGTGTGGCAGTGTCAAGGGGTGAAGTCCCCCGCAGCCCCCTCCGGCGCAGTGCGTCAAGGCAACCTGCGTGAGCTGAATCTCGCCCTGGTGCTCGGACGCATCGCCGCCGCCCGCCGTCCCCCGTCGCGGGCCGCGTTGGCCGCCGACACCGGTCTCACCCGGGCCACCGTCTCGGCGGTGGTCGAGGACCTCGTCTCCGGCCGGCTCGTCACCGAGGCGGACCCGACGCCGCGGGCCGGCGCCGGTCGTCCGGCACGTGGACTGGTGCTTGCCGACGACGGTCCGGCCGGGTTGGGGCTGGAAATCAACGTCGACTATCTCGCCGCCTGCGTCATCGACCTCGCCGGTCAGGTCCGGCACCACACGGTGCACCGGGTCGACCTGCGGCCCGTCTCCCCCGCCGACGCGCTCAGCCGCCTCGCCGGGCTGGCCGGTCGGGCCCGCGCCGACGCAGAGGCCCGGGGCCTGACCCTGGTCGGAGCCGCCCTGGGGGTGCCCGGCCTGGTCGACGACGCCGGACGGGTCCGCCTCGCGCCGAACCTGGGCTGGCGCGACGTCCCGGTGCCGGCACTACTGGCCGGCCACCCCCCGCTTACCGAGCGGGTAGCCGGGGTGCCGTCGCTGGTGGTGGACAACGAGGCCAACCTCGCCGCGTTGGGTGAGCTGCACGCCGGTGCCGCACCGGGCAGCTTCCTGCACATCTCCGGTGAAGTCGGCATCGGCGCAGGCATCGTCCTCGACGGCGCGTTGTTCCGGGGCACCCGTGGTTGGAGCGGGGAAATCGGGCACATTCCGGTCCGGCCGGACGGACCGACCTGCCGCTGCGGCGGTCGAGGCTGCCTGGAACTCTACGCCGGTCAGGAGGCCATCCTCTCCGCCGCCGGCCTGGTCGGAGCCGACCTGCCCGCCGACCGGGCGTCGACCCGGCTGACCGAGCTGGCCGCTGCCGAACATCCCGCCGTGCTACGCGCCCTGACCGAGGCCGGCACGGCGATCGGGGTCACCGTGGCAAGCGTGGTCAACCTGCTGGACCTCGACACAGTGGTCCTCGGCGGAGGCTACGCCCCACTCACCGGCTGGCTCCGACCGCCCGTGCTCGCCGAGATCGAACGCCGGGTACTCACCGCTGCCTGGTCGCCGGTCACGGTCCGGCCGGCCACCCTCGGCGCCACGGCCGCCGCGGTCGGCGCGGCCGGTTCGGTGGTACGCCGGATCATCGCCCGCCCCGGGGGTTGGTTGGCCCGACTCTGACCCGCTCGACAGCATGCCTCAGGAACAGCTCGGTACGCTTGCCCGCAGGTAACCAACCGTGATCCCGAGGAGTGCACCACCGGCATGGGTACTGGTCGACGTCGTCCGGCGCCGGGTGTCCGCCGATGACCAGCAGCCAACGGGGCAACTCCACCGGCGCGACCGGCGAGCGGGTCAACGACAGCCGGTCGGACGGCAGGCCCACCGGGGTGCCGCACGCCACGGCGCCCGTGGACGCCGACCTCGCCGGTGAGCTGCTCGACGGGCTCACAGAAGCGGTACTGACCACCGACAGTTCCGGGCTGGTCGTGCTGGCCAACGCGATGGCCGGGGAACTCCTGCCGGACATCGCCGTCGGCACCGAACTGGCTGGTTGTCCGCTGGCGGCACTGGCCACCGCGACCGTCACCGGTACGGACAGCTTCGAGGGTGAGCACCTCGGTCGGCGACTGCGGGGGGTCCGCCGCGCACTCGGTGGCAACCGGTCCGCCTGGTACGTCCGAGACGTCACTGACGAGCACCTTCGTCGGGCGGAACTACTCGCCGAGCGTCGACGTACCCGGTTCCTGGCCGATGCCGGCCGCCAGCTCGGCCTGGCCCTGGAGCGGGACCTGGCGCTGCACGTCGTTGCCAGCCTGCCCGTGCCCTACCTGGCCGACCTCGCCCTGGTGGTGCACCTGCCATCGACGCCAACCGAACACCGGCCACACTGGGTCCGACACTGCGTCGACGACAGCACGCCGGTCAGCGGAGCGGTCGACTGGGACGTGCTCGCCGCCGTACCTGGTCTCGTCGAGGCCCTCGACGGCGAACCCGCCAACCCGAAGCCCTGGCCAGCCCTCGGACAGAAGGAACTCGACCCGCTGTTCCCGGCGGGTTTCGACCCGCCCGCGACCCTGTTGGTCAGCCCGATCCCCGGAGCCGGCCGCACGGCCGGTGCCCTGGTGCTCATCCGCCGGACCCGACGAGCCGGCTTCGACCACCGCGACGTCGAGCTGATCCAGGAGCTCACCGCCCAGGCCGGTGCCGCGCTGGCCACCGCGCAGCTGCACGACGAGCAAAGCCACCTCGCCCGGGTACTCCAGAACAGTCTGCTGCCACCACGGCTACCCACGGTGGCCGGGGCGAGCCTGGCCGGGGGCTACCGCGCAGCCGGGGACAGCCTGCGCATCGGTGGCGACTTCTACGATGTCCTGCCGACCGGCGACGACACACTTTTCGTCCTCGGAGACGTCTGCGGCAAGGGTGTCGGTGCGGCCGTGCTGACCGGCCGGGTACGCCAGCTGTTGCAGACCCTACGACTGGTCGAGCAGCAGCCGGAGGAACTGCTCCGGCTGCTCGACCGGGCGTTGCTCGACACGCCCGACGCGAGCCGGCGCGGCCAGTTCACCACCCTGCTGCTGGGAACCCTGCGGGTCACACCTGCGGGCAAGCTCTCGTTGCGGATCGCCGGTGGCGGACATCCGCCGCCCCTCGTGGTCCACGCCGACGGCACGGTGACCGCCGTTCGGGTGGGCGGCATGCCGGTCGGCGCGCTGCCCGGGGCCCGGTTCACCGCCGCCGACCTGCGACTCGACCCGGGGGATCTGCTGTTCACCCGTACCGACGGGGTCGCCGATGCCCGAGGGGGGCCGCACGGTACGGAGCTCTTCGGCGAGCAGCGGCTACGCCGGACACTGGCGGCCGGCGCCGGCCTGCCCCCGACGAGGCTCGTCGACCGGGTGCTCGAGGAGATCGACGAGTGGTGTGCCGGCCACCGCCACGACGACATAGCGATGCTGGCGGTCGGTCCGGCCGGAGAGTGATCCGGCCAGCCGGCACCGCTGCCGGGCCGCCGGTGCCCGGGCCGTCAGGCCGTACGGTAGGCGGTGGCGTCCTCCGCTGCCCAGCCACCCGGCGCCACCTCGACAGCGTCCCGGCCGCCCGCCTGCTCCACCTGCGGTTCCTCCGCCTGCGGCACCAGCGACGGCACCGGTCGCACGACCCGCGCACGGGCGGCCTCGTCGAAGGCACTCAACCCAAGCAGCAGCGCCTCCCGCTCAGCGGAGGTCATGTCAGCAAGAATGGCCGCCAGGTGCCGGTGACGATCGGCACGCAACTCGGCCAGCAACCGGCGGGCCTCGGCGGTCAGATGCAGCGAGATCTCCCGCCGATCGGAACGACCCGGCTCCCGTTCGAGCATGCCGGCGGCCACCAGTCGGTCACAGAGCCGGCTGGCCGACGAGAGCAGTATGTCCAGGCCGGCAGCGAGGCGCCGGAGATTGATCCCGTCATGGCGTTCGACGAGCATGACGGCGCGAAGTTGGACGGTGGAGACGCGGTTGGCCGTCCGCTCGCGCGCACCGTCCCAGACCGTCAGGAGGGCACCAGCCGCGGCGTCGAGTGCGGCAGCCATACTCATCTCGGGTCCTGGTGGACCATGCAGTTCCGCCATGGTGCGCCTGAGCGTACCCCGGTTCCGTCGGCAACTGGGCTTGTGATCACGAGGGGGGACCATGACCGAGCCAATCGACAGGGGGCGCACGGCCCTCACCGCTGCCCCCGCGGACCGGCTCGTGACGGACCTGGGGGAGCTGTTCGAGCGGGAGTACGGCATCACCGGCACCGAACTCCTCCAGGTCGACTACCGGCTGGCGGCACTGCTGCCGCTGGCGGGTGGGGAGGCGGTGACGACGCCCGGGCACCCGGCGTGGCGCTGCTTCGACCACCAGAGCCCGATCCATGTCGACGGTGTCGGCTACCTGCCGGTGAGCATGCGTGGGCAACGGTGGGGTGTGCTCCGGGTGGCACCGGTCACCGACGCTCGGCTGACCGAGTTGGCGGTGGTCGCCACCGCGCTGGCCCACGAGCTGGCCGCCGTCGACGCCGGCACGGACGTGTACCGTGTGGCCCGGCGCAGCCGCCGACTCACCCTCGCCGCCGAGATGCAGTGGGAACTGCTGCCGGGGCGCAGTCGACTTCGTCCCTCCTTCAGCCTCGCCGGCCAACTGGAGCCGGCGTACGCGGTGCGCGGTGACAGCTTCGACTGGTGCGACGACGGTGCACGAGTCTGGCTCGCCACCATCAACGGGATGGGTGAGGGAGTCGCCGCGTCGATGCTCACCAGCCTCGCCACCGGTGCCCTGCGTAACGCCCGCCGGGCCGGCATCCCCCTGGCCGACCAGGCGGCCCTGGCCGACCAGGCGATCTATGACCTGCACCGGGGCGAGCAGTACCTCGCGACTTTGCTGCTCGAACTGGACCTACGCACCGGGGGGTTGACCGCAGTCGACGCCGGATCGCCTCGGCTCGTCCTGCTGCGCGACGGTGAGGTACGCGTTCAGCCGCTGGAGGAGCAGTTTCCGCTCGGCATGTTCGAGGCGACCGGCTACCGCGAACAGTTCGTTCAGCTTCAGCGCGGCGACCGACTTTTCATGATCAGTGACGGGGTGATCGAGGCTGCCGGGAGCACCGAGCGGTACGGTCGGACGGCGCTGGACCGGATGCTGCGCCGGACCGCACCGATGGCAGCGCTGGACGCGGTCCGTTCTCTGCTCGGCGACCTGCGGGCATTCGTCGCCGGTGATCTCACCGACGACGCCGTCGTGGTCTGCCTGGACTGGCTCGGCCCACACCCGTGACCGCCCGCACCGGATCAGTACGCGCCGCGGCTGTTGACCACCGCGCCGACGGTCTTCCACATGATCGTCAGGTCGGCTGCGAGGGACCAGTTCTCCACGTAGTAGAGGTCGAGTCGGATGCCGTCCTCCCAGCTCAGATCGGAGCGTCCGCTGACCTGCCAGAGCCCGGTCATTCCCGGCTTGACCAGCAACCGGCGGGCGACGTCTCCGTCGTAGCGGGCGACCTCGGAGGGTAGCGGGGGCCGCGGACCGACCAGGCTCATCTGCCCCAGCAGGACGTTGACAAGCTGCGGCAGCTCGTCCAGGGACCACTTGCGCAGCAGGCGGCCCATCCTGGTCACCCGCGGGTCGTCCCGCATCTTGAACAGCAGGCCGTCGGTCTCGTTGCGTACGGCCAGCTCCGCCAACAGCGCGTCCGCGTTGACCACCATGGTACGGAACTTGAAGACCCCGAACTCCTGGCCGCCCTGCCCGACCCGGGTCTGCCGGAACAGCACCGGGCCCCGGCTGTCCAGTTTCACGGCCAACGCGATGAACGCCAGCAGGGGTAGCAGCAGCGCCAACGCGACAGACGAGATCGACCGGTCGACGAAACCCTTCACCAGTTTGCGGACACCACGGAACTCGGGCGCCTCCACGTGGATCAGTGGCAGGCCGGCGACGGGCCGGGTGTGGATACGCGGACCGGCCACGTCGGTGAGTGCCGGAGCCAGCACCAGGTCGATACCGGTGCCCTCCAGTTGCCAGCCGAGTCGACGCAGCCGGGTGGCGGTGAGTTCACCGCAGGCGGTGACGGCGACCGTGTCGGCGCCGATCGTGGCAGCGGCCTCCGGGATGGCCCGGAACGAGCCGACCACCGGCACGTCGCCCAGCCGCTGGGCGACCGGGGCGAGCAGGGCGTCTGGAATGCAGGCACCGACGACCTGGTAGCCGGCGTAGGGTTCGCGGCGCAGGGTGTGTACCAGCTCCAGCACGTGGGCGGTGTCACCGACCACCAGCACCCGCCGTGACCAGCCCGCCCCCTGCGACCGGGCGTGGTGCAGGCGTTTGCGGGCCGCGAACCGGGCCACCTCCAGACCGACGGTGCCCACCGCGAAGCTGATGGCCAGGAAGCCTCGGGAGACACCGACGTCGGCGACGTAACCCGCGATCGCGGTGGCGCCGGCCAGCCGCAGACTCGCCATGCTCACCAGCCGGTATTCGTCCGCGCCGTAGCCCACCACGCGGTCGTCGTAGCAGCGCAGGGCCTTCAGCGACACCAGCCAGGCCAGGACGAGCGCCGGAGCGAACAGGACATACGGCACCGGGCCGCGGGGCGCGGCCTCACCGAACCGAACGGCGTAGCCGACGAGTACCGCCACCACCAGCACGGCGGTGTCCAGCACGACCAGGGTTCTGACGTACGCCCGTTGGTCGGTGCGCACCGGTCGCCCCGGCGGCGGGGTTTCGTGCGGTCGCGATGACGTTCTGACCGGGGTCAACAGCGTCGCCGAGGTCACCAGCCCTCCCACCTCGCTTGCCGACGGCACGGGCCCGGCCGGGTAGGTCGGGTCTGCCGATGCACGACGACATCCTGCCCTGACAACCATGACTACCAATTGCTTCCGACGTATTGCCGTCAGTTTCCGAGGTGTAGGAGAAAAAGAAAGAGGTCTGTGGTACTGGCGAAATCAGTACCACAGACCCCCTTCGGATGCCTCAGGTCAGGCGGGCGCCTTCCGCAACGCGATCGCCCGAAGGAAGATATCACCGATCTTGGTGGGGTCGGTGGCGACGAACGCACCACCACCGGCGCTCTGCGCGATGGTGTCCAGCTCCGACTTGCTGACCTCGGTGCCGATACCGATGATGATCACCTGGATCGGCTGCTCCGGGTCCTTGATCTTCTCCAGCTCGGCGATCAGGGCCTTCTGGGAGATTCCGTCGGCGTCCTCGTTCCTGCCGTCGGTGAACAGCACGATCGAGTTGACCTTGCCCGGTTCCCAGTTCGCCTGGACGTCCTTGTACGCGGCAAGCAGCGTGTCGTACAGGCCGGTGTTGCCGCTCGACGAGGTGACCCGGTCCAGACCCCGCTCCAACTCGCTGCGCTGCCGCGACAGCGGCGCGATCGGCACCAGCTCCTGGTGGTCCCGCGAACCCACGAGGTTGGTGGAGAAGGACCACAGACCGATCGACCACGAGTCGTCGAACAGGTTCAGCCCGCGCCGCGCCGCCTCCACGGTGACCTGCTGTCTGGTCGCCCCGTTGGCGGTCGGCACCTCGTTCTTCATCGAGCCGGAGACATCGATGACGCAGAGCATCCGGCCGGAAAGAGTGGCGATGGACCAGCTGGAGACCGCCCGCTCGACCGCGTCCGGGGCCAGTCCGCCTGCGGCAACGCCGCCCTGTGCCGGAGGTGCGGCGGAGGCGTCTGCGCCAGCCGGGCTCGGTGCACCCTGCGGCGCGTTGAAACCGGTGCCCCAGTTGCCGTCCGGCGCCCGCAACGACTGCGCGGCCAGCTTGTCCTTGAACGACGTGGTGGTCAGCGCCTCGAAAAGCACCCCGGCGGCGGACGCCTTGGCCGGCTCGATGCCGGGCAGCACCGCGTACGGGTAGTCCAGCGGCAGCGGCGCGGGGTTCAGGTAGAGAGCCGCCAACGGCACCGGAGGCTTCCGGGCGTTGTACTGGATGACGTCCTCCTCGGACAGCGCTGCCGCACCGAGAGCGCTGGCCAGGGTGGTGGCGTCGGTGGCCGTGGGGAACTTGGCGAGCAGATCCTGACGCAGCGCCGAGGCGTCCGAGGCCAACGCCCGCAGCGCGGCGACGCGCTCCTGCTCGGCGGTCTCGCCGCCGGTCGACGCCGCAGCTGTCATCAACGACAACAAGCCGGACAGGCCGGCGGCGTCCCTGGTCGGCTCGACGATACCGGTCTTGAGCGGCCGGTCGCTGTTGAGTCGGGCCAGCAGTTCGGTCCAGCCGAGTTCCTGCTGCGGCCAGCCGAGCCGGGTGGCGATCGGCTCCGGCATGGCGACCACCACCGGGCTACTCGCGACGGAGGAGCCGTTGCCCGGCTCGAAGGCCGCAGCGCCTCCGGTCTTGAGTCGTAGCAGCCAGGTCGAGGAGTCCGGGATCCACACGTCCGGACTCACCGCGGTGCCACTGGCCTGCCCTACGCCGGCCAGGATCGCGCCGTGTTTCGCCGCCACCACCGCGGCCACCTCGACCGGGTCGGAGGAAGCGACCGTCACATCGATGCACGTCCCATCAACCGCGGCACCCTTCTCCTCCCACTCGGAGGCTGCCTGGTCGACCGCCGGGGCGAGCTCGCTGGCCACCGCGACGGACAGCTCGATCTTGCCTGAGCAGTCCTGGCCGGTGAGTTGGCGATAGCCGACCCACCCGCCAGCGGTGACGACGAGAACGCCGACCGCTGCTGCGGCGGCGGCACCGTGAATACTTGAACGCATGCGATGGCGGCCTGATGACACGCTGACCATCTTGCGTATCCGACCGTTGTACTGCCATGGCCGTTCGGTCGAAAGTTACAGAGGAGAAACAGTAACCCGGGATTTGGTTACTTTGAGTTACCGCCCAGCCCCGCAATGTGGATGCATCTATGTCTCAAGCCCATGATCAGGGCATAAGGCAGGTAGGGCTCGCAAGCGGCAACGGCTCTCCGACCGGCACCGGCACCCCTGTCGCCGGCTCGACCCGGAACGTGCGCACCATGTCGGCCCGTTCGTCGGCGACGTAGAGATGTTCCCCTACGAAGGCGAAGTGACGAGGCCACCCGCCGCCGGTCTCCACCTCCGCCACGAGTTCCGGTAGGCCCGCACCGATGGCGAAGACCGTCACCGTGCCGACGCCCCGGTTCGCGACGTAGAGGAAACGGCCGTCCGGACCGATTTCGATCTCGGACGGTTGTACGTGCCCACCCCGGTCACTGGCGTCGACCCGGCCACGTTCGTGCGGCACCCCGTCGATCAGCTCGTAGGCCAACACCGACCCGTCCAGCTCACCCGAGACGAAGCAACGGTGCCCGTCGGGGTGTCGGGCCAGGTGCCGAGGTCCCACACCGGGTGAGGTTCGTACCCGGGGCGCGCGGACCACCAGTCGCCCGGTGGCAGCGTCGATGTCGTAGCGGTAGATCGAGTCGACCCCGAGATCAACCACCAGCAGCGGCGACCCACCCGGACCCGGCGAGACCATGTGGGCATGCGCCCGCTCCTGACGGTCGGGGTCGACCCCGTGGCCCTGGTGTTCCACCACGTCCGTGCGTTCGCCCGGCACCCCGTCGGCGTCGAGCGGGAACACCGTCACGCTGCCGCCACCGTAGTTGGCGACGAACAGGTGCCCGCCGTCGGCCGCCAACGCCAGGTGACACGGCTCCGCGCCGCCGGTCGGCCACGAGCCGAGGAACGACAGGTCACCGTCTGAGCCGACCCGCCATGCGCTGATCCGGCCGTCGGGCAGTTCATTCACCGCGTACAGCACGGGCCGCGTCGGATGGCGGGCGAGGAACGAGGGCGACGCGGTGACCGCGACGGTGCCCAGCGACGTCAACTCGCCCGTACCCGGCTCTCGCCGGGCGGCGACGATGCCGGTGCCGCGGCCACCGCTGTGCGCGGTGTACCCACCGATGTGAACGATCCCGCCATGATGTGCCACCGATCGCCGCCCTCCGCTCGTTCCCGTCGAATCCACCTCTACAGCTCTTCCCCCCGCACCACGGACCAGACCTCCCACCGCAAACCGACCAGGTCGTGCCGACCGGCCAGCACCCGGGTCACCGGTGTCGGCTCAGGCCACTGGTACGGGCTGACCCCGATGGCGGGCGACGTGCTCGACAAGCGAGATCAACACGGTCTTGCCGGACTGCCGATCACGGGCGTCGCAGAGCATCATCGGCACGTCCGGATCCAGATCCAGGGCCCTGCGCACCTGCCCCAGACTGAACCGCCGGGCGTCGTCGAAGCAGTTCACCCCCACCACGAACGGAACACCCCGCCGCTCGAAGTAGTCGATCGAGGGGAAACAGTCGGCCAGCCGTCGGGTGTCGGCGAGCACCACCGCGCCGAGCGCACCGAACGCCAGCTCGTCCCAGAGGAACCAGAACCGGTCCTGCCCCGGCGTACCGAACAGGTACAGCTGGAGGTCGTCGTTGATGGTGATCCGACCGAAGTCCATCGCCACGGTGGTGGTCGTCTTGGTCTCCACACCGGAAAGGTCGTCGGTGTCGATGCCGGCGCCCGTCAGAATCTCCTCGGTCTGCAACGGTCGGACCTCACTCAACGCGCTGACCAGCGTCGTCTTGCCGGCTCCGAAGCCGCCGGCGACGAGGATCTTCAGCGCGATGGGAACCCGATTTCCCCGCCGCTCGCCGTCATAACGCACGGAGTCCATCGACCACCGCCTTGAGGATGTCGTTGTCGGGAAGGTACGTGGCGCGTGACGGCTGGTGCACGGCGACCAGCCCGCGGGACAGCAGATCACCAAGTAGCACCCGGACCACCCCGACCGCCAGGTCCAGATCCGCGGCGAGTTCGACGACCGGAGTGCCACGCCCGGCCAACTCCACGAGCAACCGGTGCTCCGGATGCAGTTCCGGATACGCGGCGAGGTCCGGATCCGGCTTCGACGACACGTACGCGACCATATCGAGTCCGTCCGTGCTGGGACGAGCACGTCCCCCGGTCAGGGTGTACGGCCGTACCACCGGCCCGGCGTCATCGTCGAGCCACTCGTGGCGATACCCGGGGACGTCAGGCCGCATCTGTTGTACCCGCTGTCGCCCGAGCCGGTGCGCCCAACTTCTCACCCACCCGGGTCACCAGCATCGCCATCTCGTACGCCACCAGGCCGATGTCCGCGTCGGTGTCGCTGGCGACCGCCAGGCACGCGCCCTGGCCCGCCGCGCTGACGAAGAGGTACGCGGACTCCATCTCCACCACGGTCTGCCGGACCGGTCCACCGGTAAGGTGCCGGCTCGCACCCCGCGCAAGGCTGGAGAGGCCGGACGCCAGCGCACAAAGGTGCTCAGCATCGGCGGTTCCCAGGCCGGTGGAGGCGCCCAGCAGGAGGCCGTCCGCCGACAGCACCACGGCTTGCCGCGCGGTCGGCACCCGCTGCAACAGATCGTCGAGCAACCAGTCGAGATCTGCGTTCTGCCTCGTCGATCGCATCAGGCGTCCCTCTCAGTCGCGGTCGGGGGATCCACCGGCGCCGATCGGGTCGACGGCGGGGAGCCGGGCGGTGTGGTGCTCGGGTCGGTCTCGTTGCCGAGTGTCGGTGCGACCGGTTCCGGGCCCGAGGTTCGGGTGGCGGCCTCCCGACCCCGGGCGGTACCCGTCTGCAACGCCGACATGACCCGACGTGTCTCCTGCGGGCTGCGCGGCGTCGGCTCACGGTGTGGCCGGGGCACCACCGGCTGCCGGACGGTCGGACCGTCGATCGCGGCGGCCCGGGTGGGCGGTGCGGTAACCGTCGGCAGCACCACGGTGGGCGTGTCCTGCGTCCGGTCGCCTCGGCGTACGTCCCGGTCGGTGGGGACCGGTCCGGTCGACGCACCGACCCCGGGGGTGGTGGGTGCGGTCGGCGAACCTGACGGATCGGCCACCGGACCGCGGCGGCGTACCCGGTGGGGCAGTCCGTCGACCTCCGCCGGCTCGGCAGCCGAACCGGCACCCGGAGTACCGGCCGCCGCCGAGACCCCGCCGCCGGTGGCCGAGCCACCGCCGGATGCCACCGGGTCGGATGATCCGGCGCGCGTTCGAGGTCGGGGCGACGTGGTCAGCCGAGTTGCGCGGGCCAGTCTCCGCTGCTCCGGCGTGGCACCCTTGTCGTCTCCCGCCAGCGCTTCCAGGTCGGGCAGGGGCGACGGTTCGTCCGTTATCAGGTCGGTCGGGATGAGCACCACCGCGGTCAGACCGGCTGCCTCCGACCGACGCAACCGCACCCGAACATCGTGCCGGGCGGCCAGTCGGGCCACCACGAACAGGCCGAGCCGGGCAGTCTCGCTGGGATCGAACTGCGGCGACCGGGCCAGCTTCCGGTTCGCCTCCTCGATGGCCGCCTCGCTCATGCCGAGCCCCTTGTCGGTGACGGAGAGGGCGTATCCGTGGGCCACGTGTTCACCGGAGATCTCCACCCGCGAGTCGGGGGGTGAGAAGGCCGTAGCGTTCTCGACCAGCTCGGCGAGCAGGTGGATGATGTCGCCCACCACCCTTCCGACCGTGCCGGCCGGCTGCACGGTGGTGATGTCGACCCGGTCGTACGACTCGACCTCGGAGATCGCGCCCCGGATCAGGTCCACCACGGCGACCGGGTTGCGCCAGCCCCGGCCCGGCGCGGCACCGGCGAGGATGACCAGATCCTCCGCGTGCCGCCGCATCCGGGTGGCGAGATGGTCGACCCGGAACAGCTCGGCCAGGTGGTCGGGATCCTCCGCGTCGCGTTCCAGCCGGTCGAGCAGCGCGAGTTGCCGGTGCACCAGACCCTGGCTACGCCGGGCGATGTTCAGGAACACATCGTTGAGGCCACACCGCAGGCTCACCTCGACCATGGCCGAGCGGATGGCGGCCTTGTGTACCTCGGTGAACGCCTGCGCGACCTGGCCGATCTCGTCGGCGCCCCGGTCAGCCACTACGGCCTCCCGGGCCACGTCGACCTGCTCACCCTCACGTAACCGGTTCACCACCTCCGGCAGCCGCTGCTCGGCGTCGGCGAGGGTGCCGCGTACCCGGGTCAGCCGCCGCGCGAGGGAGCGACCGACCTGGACCGCCACCACAAGCGAGAGCACCACGGCGAACAGGCCGAGCAGTCCGGCAGCCGCCAGCCGCACCAGGGTGCGTACCGCCATCGGCACCGAACGATCGGCCAGTCCGTCCGCCTGGGTCAGTTCGAAGTCCCGCAGCGACTCCTGCACCGCGTCGTGGCTCTGCTGCCACACCGCAGGGTCGAGTTGGAGTCGGCCCTGCGGTGTGGCACCGACGATGTCGTCCTGCATCGCCCGCAGCCGACCGAACGCCTCCTGCTCGGTCAACCGTTGGTACGCAGCGCGGTCCGCCTCGGGCAGGTCGGCCACCGCGGCCTCGGCCAGGAACCGCTGATTGCCGATGCCCTGCACGAGCAAGGTGTGCTCACCCTCGGCGAACCTGCCCGCTGTCAGCACTCCGGCTACCAGCGCGTCGGTCTGACCGAGTAGTTCCCGGGAGTGGCCGAGGCTGGTCAGCGCCAACGCCTCGCGGTTGAGGTCGTGGTCCGGCAGGTTTGCCAGGGCGGTGAACGTGTGGAAGGCAGAGGAGATCATTCGGCTGTAGAGGCTGACCGCGGCGGCGCGGTCGAGATCCCGGCGGTCGATCAGATCGCGGCCAGCCGGCAATCCGTCCAGCTCGCCGAGGAGAAGGTCGAGCCGGGCTTCGAGGAGCTCTCCAGCGGCGTCCCGCAGCTGGTCTCCGCCAACTCGACGACGCAACTCGGCGATAGCCTCGTCGGTACGGACCCGTTGTGTCACCAGGGCCGGCAGCACGCACTGGGCCGGCGGCTGTCCACAGTCGGTACCCGCCGAGGCCAGATGCACCACGGAGAGCCGTCTTTCCCGTTGCAACTCGGCAACCGCCGTCTCGCCGGGTCTGCCGAGGTCGTACAGGAGGGTACGGGCGGCGAGCAGGTCGAGCGCCGGCCCGAAGGTCAGCGCGGTCGCGAACATCCACAGTGCCAGTAACGCGGTCACCGGCACGACGACCAAGGCGGTCAGCTTCGAGCGGATTGGCCAGTCACGGGTGTTCAATCGGACCTCGCCCGGAAGGGTGGCTGGAAGGGCTCCGGCGCAGCCGGGCAGCGCCGTCACCGGACGCGTCCCGCTTGTCCCGCCGGGACGCCGGCTCGGGCGCCTTGGGCAGGATACGTAATCCGCGCCGGTCGCACTACCGTCCGTCGAGACGGCCGGTACGTTACCGAACGTCCCGACGACGATCTGCCTGTCGGTTTCCGCCTCGTCGACAGCCGAATCGGATCAGGAAAGTGCCCCGGAACGGGATTGGCGATCAGTGGGTGGCGGGAATACCTGCGGGCGAAGGAGGAGTCATGTCGCCCACGCAGATCGTCGTCACCGTCCTCGTCATCCTGGTGGTCGCCGCCCTCGCCGCCGCCGTCGTCGTGGCCGGCCGTCGCCGGGCGCTCCGGCAGCGTTTCGGCCCGGAGTACGACCACGTCGTCGCCGAGCAGGACAGCCGCAGCGCCGCCGAGCGCGAGTTGCGGGACCGGGAACGCCGGCACGCAGAACTCGAACTGGTTCCGTTGACCCCCGAGTCCCGTGCCCGGTACGCCGAGGCATGGGAGGAACTCCAGGTCCGGTTCGTCGACTTCCCCGCCGAGACCGTCGGTCAGGCCGACGAGCTGGTCAGCCGACTCATCGCCGAACGCGGCTATCCCACCGGTGAGTTCGACGACCAGGTCGCCCATCTTTCCGTCGAGCACGCGCGCACGCTGGGCCACTACCGCGATGCGCACGAGATCCACCTGCGCAACTCCCGGGGCGAGGCCGGCACCGAAGATCTCCGCCAGGCCGTCGTCCACTATCGCGCCCTCTTCAGCGACCTGCTCGGCGACGAGTCGCCGGTCGCCGCGGGGGCGCCGGAACAGCGCCACCCCGACGACGCCACCAACCGCTGAGGAGAGCGTAATGCGGCAGGAAGAGCAGCAGCTCAACAACGACCAACCGGAATCCGTACGCTCCGCCCCGGTGGCGGTTCCGGCTACCGGGGACGACCGGGAGCCGGGCGACGAGGTCGGCACCACCGACGAGCCGACGGATCGTGACCGGTCGGCAGCCGACCGGGGGCGCCCCTGGGACGGCCGGCCCGGCACCGAAGGTGAGCGAACCGATTTCCACGAGCCCGGTCCGGTGCCGACCGCCTTCGGCGCGAGCACGGTCGGCGGCGCGGTCGCCGCGTCCGCGTTGGCCAGCCCGCATCCCGAGGACGAACGCGACCCACGCGAGGAGGACACCGCGCGACCTGGTGACGGTGCCGTCGATGGGGATCGGGAGGGACGGCGGGCGGACCCGACGGCAGAGTTCGACGGTGCCGGCGACACGGCGGCGGGTGGCGCCGGCTACGGCAGTGCCGCCCCGACGATGGTCGACCCCGACACGCAGACCTCGGACGAGGGTCCGTCCGCTGCCGAGGCGGCGGTACCCACCGGAGCGGCGACCCTGTTCGACGATGCGACGGCGCAGGGCTTCCGGGACCGCTGGCGCGACGTCCAGCTGCGCTTCGTGGACGACCCCCGGGCCGCGGCCGGCGAGGCGCAGTCACTGGTCAGCGAGGCGATGGAGGCGCTGTCCGCCGCACTTGCGGAGCACCGCAACAAGCTCGGCGGCTGGCAGGAGGCCGGTGCTGCCGACACCGAGCAGCTTCGGGTGGCGGTCCGCGAGTACCGGGACTTCCTCGACCGGGTGCTCGGGCGCTGACTTTCCGCAACGGTGTCAGGACAGGGCGGGTACCCCGACTTTCGGGGTACCCGCCCTCGGCGTACGCGGTCCAGGCATGGGCGCCGGCAGGGCGGGTACGCCGAACAGGGCCGGAGATCGCCCGCGGACAGGAGGGCAGCAGCGATGACGGATCGTGATCGCAAACGACCGCTGGAGGAGCGTCCGGAGACGGGCGCGACGGGCACCGGCACCGGCGCCGGTCGGACGAACATCCGCACCGGCGCGGAGCAGCCCTGGGAGCCGGAGGACCTGGTGATGGCCCGGGGCCAGGACCTCACCGCGGAGAACGTCGAACGCGCCCAGCGTGACCTGGACGAGATCGGCGGCGCAGCGATCGAGAAGACGGTTCCCTGATCCGCCCGCCTCACGGTGCGCCCCCGCTGAGACGGCGGTGCCGGTTGCGGCGTACCACGCCGGCTGGTGGGTGACGGCAACCGTGGCGCAGGCGGCGCGAGGGGCCCCTGGTCCGACCGGTTCGGTCGGACCAGGGGCCCGGGTGACCTGCCGCCGCAGCGCCTCACCTACTGTCGGCGGCTGGTTTGCCTTTGCCCGTCAGGACAGCGGCGGGTAGGCGTTGCGCATCAGCTCGGCGAACTGTGCCGGGAACCAGGCGCCCGAGATCGGGGCGTCCGGCAGGGCACCGCTGCGGTTGTTGCCGTTGCGCGCGTTGCCGGTGTAGGTCGGGTCGCACATCCGGTCGAAGCCCTTGCCGTCGTTGTTCGGGATCTCACGGCTGGAGCCGTCGGACTCACCCGGGGGCTTGATCCAGACGTACGCGTCGATGCCCGGCTCCGGCGCGGCCTGCGGGCGCTCACCCAGACCCGCACCGGACTGGTTGCACCAGTTGCCCTTGTGGATACGCCGGTCGATCCGGCCACCGTCCACGTAGGCGTCGACGCTGGTCATCGGGCCCGCACCGGTGGGCCGGGCGCTGCCGCCCCACCCGTTACGGGAGGTGTCGATCAGCATCCCGATGTTGCTGGCGAAGCCCTGTCGGACCAGTTCCTGGCGGAACGCCTGAGCGAAGGAGAGCTCGTCGTTATACTGGTTCCAGTCGATCCACTTGGACTGTCGTACCGTCTGCCCGTTCACCGAGTCGGTGACCTTCGCGTACGGCTCACGCAACGCCGAGTAGTTGGCGGTGTTGACGATGAAGCCGTGCACGTGGGCGGTGGTGGCACCGGAAGCGCTGGCAGCCTGCCGCAGGACCTGGGCGGTCGGGGTGAAGTTGCTGTCCCAGCCCAGCCAACCGTGGTGGCCGGCGTCGATGTAGTTGTAGACGTTCGGGATCGCGCCCAGCTTGGCCAGGGCGTACCCGACGCCGTTGACGTAGGCACCGTTGGCCTTCACCGTGTCGCACATCGCGGTGCCGCCGGGGTTGCCGGAGGTGTTGGTCACCAGGTTCGGCAGTGAGTCGATCTCGATGATGTTGATGATCCGCAGGTTGCGGTACTTCGCATCCGCCTGGATCGCCGCGATCGGGTCGATGTACTGGGCCTTGTACTTCGGCAGTTCGTCCGCCTTCAGCTCGCCGTTGGAGGCGAGTGCGGAGCAGTCACGGCCGGGCAGGTTGTAGATGACGATCTGGATGTACTGCGCGTTCTGTCGCAGGGCCTCATCCAGGTGGTCACGCAGTCCCATCGGGCCGTTGGACTGGCTGTTGTCGGTGCCCTCGATGGCCGCGATCCGGTCCAGCCACACGCCGGTCGGGGTGTTCGAGATGCGGTTACCCCCGCTCACCGACTCGGCCTTGGCCTTCCACTCCGGGTTCACGTAGCCCCGGGCACCCACGTACGGGTTGTCCACCCTGGTGCCGGGCGGCGGCGTCGTCGGCGGCGTGGTCGTCGGCGGGGTGGTCGTCGGCGGGGTCGTGGTCGGCGGCGTGGTCGTCGGCGGGGTCGTGGTCGGCGGGGTACCGCCGTTGCAGGTCACCCCGTTGACGGTGAACGAGGTGGGCTTGGGGTTGCTGCCGCTCCACGAGCCGTTGAAGCCGATGCTCGTGCTGGCGCCGGTGGCCAGGTTGCCGTTCCACGACTCGCTCTGTGCGGTCACGTTCCGGCCCGACTGGCTCCACCGCGCCGACCAGCCCTGCACCAGACGCTGGTTGGCGTCGGGGAAGGTGAAGCCGAGCGTCCAGCTGCTGAGCGCGTCGCCGACGTTCTTAATAATGATGTTGGCGGTGAATCCGCCCTGCCAGTCGTTCGACGTGTACGTCACGTTGCACTGGGTAGCCGCGTGGGCCGCGGTCACCGGAAGCGTCACCAAACTGCCCGCGACCAGCGCGCCCGCGCCGGCCAGCGCGACGGCCCGGCGTCGACCGGACAGCCTTCTCCACACATTCATGCCACTGATCTCCTTGGGCGAGACCGGAGCCGCGTAGGGCCCGGTACGTGGCCCGAGGGGCGCCCTGTGCGGACGACCGCCGGTGCCAACGGGATTCTTCGGGAGCGCCCGGCCCGGACGGGCGTTGGTGGTGGTGCGGCGACCGACATCGACCGGTCGCGGCCAGGTCGTCGTCCCGGCGAACCGGATGCCCTCGACACCTGCCTGCGCGGTGTGGCTCAGCTCACCGCTGCAGCGATTCTTGCATGGGAGCGCTTCCATGGCAATGGTTCGATTCTTTCGAAAGTGCGCCCGGCAAACGCCCCATCCCTCCGAGAGTGGAGCGAGCCGCCCGGCGAATGCGAGGCCGCCCATCCTGGCCTCGCACTGGACAGGTGGACATCCCCTCGGCCAGTCGGTACGACAGAAGACGACAAATCGATCTAATGGTAGAACGCGAATTTTCCCTACATAAGTCATGAAACGGTCTAACGTCAGTCCTGGCTCGGCTGTTGCCGGCCGCAGGACAACAGGGATGGAGTGACACAGGTCATGGCTAAGAAGATGCTGGGGAAGGTCGTTGCGGGTGCTGCCCTCGGCAGCGCTTCCCTGCTGGTGTTCGCGCCGGGCGCCGCGTACGCCGACGGCCAACCACCAACCGACAGAGGCAAGGTTTTCGCCAAGCCGCACGCCGTCAGGGCCGGCGAAGAAGTCAAGATCATGCAAATCTGCCCGGATGAGCAGGAGCACGCTTCCGTCTGGTCCAAGGTCACCGGCAAGGTGCAGCTCGAATCGGCTCGGGGCGGCGACTCGCGTGCCGACCACCGGGGTCGACCCGCACAGAACGGCGCCGCCGAAGGCGCGGAGAACGAGGGCCGACCCGGCCACGAACGTCCGGGGCCCGCCGAGGCCGAGTCCGGCGGCGGTTGGGGCGGCGGAGCGGCGGACGCCCGCGACGACCGGGAGGGCGAGGAGCACGCCCGGAACGCCGAGGGCGCCGAGGACCACGGCAAGAAGGACCGGAAGGGCCAGGCCGAGCGGAGCAACTCGGCCGACGAGGACGCCGGCGGCTGGTCGGGTCGGCACGAGAACGGCCCGGATTCCGCCGGACGCGACTGGTCCAGCGAGGGCAACCGGGCCGGCGAATCAGGCGGACGCGGCTGGTCGAGCGAAAGCGACCGGCCCGGACACGACTGGTCGAGCGAAAACGACCGGCCCGGACACGACTGGTCGAGCGAAAGCGACCGGCCCGGACACGACTGGGCCGGCGAATCGGGCGGACGCGGCTGGTCGAGCGAAAACGACCGGCCCGGACACGACTGGTCGAGCGAAAGCGACCGGCCCGGACACGACTGGGCCGGCGAATCGGGCGGACGCGACTGGGCCGGCGAGCGCGGCGCCCGCCCCGGCGAGGCCGACTGGTCCGGCAAGCGCGACGGTGCGGCCGACCGCGGCCAGGGTGACCGGTGGGAGCACACGAAGGATTTCGTCTACTACGGCGAGACCCGGGTGGCCCCGGACGCCAAGCCCGGCACGTACGAGTTGGAGGGCTCCTGCGGCATCGGCGAGTTGGTCGTCCTGCCCCGCGGTGGGGTCGACGGCGGTGACGGTGGTGCCACCACCGGTGCCGACCGTGGCCTGGCGACCGCCGGAGCGAGCCTGGTCGGCGCGGCAGCCCTCGGTGGCCTCGTGCTGATGCGTCGTCGTCGGGCCGATGAGTTCGCGGCCTGACACGACGACGAGACGGGCCGGCGGCCGTCACGGTAGATCGTGGCGTGCCGTCGGCACCGCCGTCGTCGTCCTGCTCGCCGTGACGGGATTCGGGCTCGTCGGCGCGTCGTTGACGACCATCGACTCTCCGCGCCCGCCGCAGCCCATGGCGGGAACCGCCGACCAGGGACTGCCGACCGCCGCCACCGGCCTCGACAACGGTGGGCAGGTAGCGGCCGGACTCCCCCGTGCCGTCCCCACCGGGATCACCATTCCCCGCATCGGAGTCCGCGCCGGGATCATGGCCCTGGGCACCAATCCGGACGGCACGGTCCAGGTGCCCCCGCTCGACCAGGCACTGACTGCCGGCTGGTACGAGCCGGGTCCGAGCCCAGGCGAGCCAGGCAACGCCGTCATCGTCGGGCACGTCGACTCGGCCGCGATCGGTCCGGCCGTCTTCTTCTCCCTCGGCGCGCTGCAACCCGGCGACACGCTGAGCGTCGAGCGGGCCGACGGCCGGACGGCGACATTCCGGGTGGACTCGGTGGCCTCGTACCCTAAGGACGCTTTCCCCTCCGAGCAGGTGTACGGCCCCAGCGACCGACCGGCACTACGGGTGATCACCTGCGGCGGCCAGTTCGACGACATCACCGGCGACTACCCCGACAACGTGATCGTCTTCGCCTCCCTCACCCCGTGACAGTCCACCAGCCAGCGCCGATCATGCAGTTGTGGCACCGCAGTGGCGGCCGACCACCCCATTTGCGGGCGCCACAACTGCATGATCACGCAGGTGGGAGGGGTCAGGTGGCGGCGGAGGTGCGGACCAGGGTACGGATCTGGCGGAGCAGGACCGAGAGGGCTGCCAGATCCGCCCGGGACTCGTCGAACTCGCCCATCGCCCGTTCGGCGCGGTGGATCGAGGTGGCGTTCGACTGCTCCCACTGCATGACCCGCTCCTGCGGAGAAAGGTCTGCCGGCGTGGAGTCGAGCACCTCCGCAGTGAGAGCCGCCAGCGCGGCGTACAGGTCGTAGCGCAGCGCCATCCGGGCCAGCGTCTGCCACCTGTCCTCGCGCGGCAGCAGGGATATCTTCGACAGCAGCGAATCCACCCGGAACCGGTCGGAGAGTACGAAGTAGACCGAGGCGACCTCGCCGACGTCCCGTCCCGTGCCGGCGGCGGTCTCCACCACGTCCAGCAGGCCGAAGCTGTACATCAGCCGGGTACTGCGCTCGGCCAGCTCCCGTGGCACCCCGCGCTCGCTCATCGAGTCGATGTGCGCCGCGATCGACTCACGCTCGTCGCCGTAGAAGAGCGTCTCCATCCGAGGCAGCAACCGGGCGATCCCGTCCCGCAGTCGGGCGATCTCCGCCGGCACGTCGATCGGCGCGCGGCGGTTGGTCACCAACCACCGCACCGCCCGGTCGAGCAGCCGCCGCGTGTCGAGGTAGACGCTCGTCTGCAGCTCCGGATCGATCCGGCTGTCCAACGCCTCCACCGCGTCCCACAGCTCGCGCAGGCCGAAGACCTCACGAACCACCACGTACGCCCGGATCACGTCCGCCGCGGTCGCGGCGGTCTCCTCGACGACCCGGAAGACGAACGAGATCCCGCCCCGGTTGATCGCCTCGTTGACCAGCACCGTGGTCACGATGTCGCGACGCAACCGGTGCCGGTTCATCCGGTCGGCGAACCGCTCCCGCATCGGCGTCGGGAAGTAGTTGACGAGTACCTTGGCGGTCCACTCCTCGTCGGGCAGCCCGTCGGTGAGGATCTCCTTCTCCAAGGCGATCTTCACGTACGCCAGCACCACGGCGAACTCCGGCGCGGTGAGTCCGGACTCGGTGCGTACCGCAAGCTCCTCGTCCGGCGGCAACGCCTCCAACGACCGGTCCAGGACGCCGGCACGCTCCAGCTCCGTGATCATCCGTCGGTGCACCGGAAGCAGCGAGGTCGCCTGGGCCTGGGCGTTGTTGATCGCCCGGGCCTGGTCGTAGTTGTCCCGCAGCACCAGCTCCGCGACCTCGTCGGTCATCCGGGCCAGCAGCTCGTCCCGCTCGGGCACGGTCAGCTCGCCGTCGGCGACCGCGGTGTTCAGCAGAATCTTGATGTTCACCTCGTGGTCGGAGCAGTCCACCCCTGCCGCGTTGTCGATGAAGTCGGTGTACATCCGGCCGCCCGCCTGGGCGTACTCGATCCGGCCGTGCTGGGTGAAGCCCAGGTTGCCACCCTCACCGACCACCCGGCAGCGCAGGTCGCGACCGTCCACCCGGATGGCGTCGTTGGACTTGTCGCCCACCTGGGCGTTGGTCTCACTGGCCGCCTTGACGTACGTGCCGATGCCGCCGTTCCAGAACAGATCGACAGGGGCGGTGAGGATCGCCTTCATCAGCTCCTGCGGGCTCAACTGGTCGACGTCGTCGTCGAGCCCGAGCACCGCACGGACCTGCGGTGAGAGCGGCACCGACTTCGCCGTACGCGGGTGGATCCCGCCACCGGCGGAGATCAGCGCGGCGTCGTAGTCCTCCCAGGTGGACCGGGGCAGTTCGAACAGCCGCCGCCGTTCGGCGTACGAGGTGGCCGGGTTCGGATTCGGGTCCAGGAAGATGTGCCGGTGGTCGAAGGCGGCGACCAGCCGGATGTGCTCCGACAGGAGCATGCCGTTGCCGAACACGTCACCGGACATGTCACCGACCCCGGCCACGGTGAAGTCCTGGCTCTGGGTGTCGTGCCCCATCTCGCGGAAGTGCCGCTTGACCGACTCCCACGCACCACGGGCGGTGATGCCCATCTTCTTGTGGTCGTAGCCGGCCGAACCCCCGGAAGCGAACGCGTCACCCAGCCAGAAGTTGTGCGCCGTCGAGATCTCGTTGGCGGTGTCGGAGAAGGTGGCGGTGCCCTTGTCCGCCGCCACCACCATGTACGGGTCGTCACCGTCGTGCCGGACCACATCGTCGGGCGGCACGATCTCACCGGCCACGATGTTGTCGGTGACGTCAAGCAGCGCCGAAATGAACTCCTTGTAGCAGATGACGGCCTCGTCCCGGTCCCCTGGCTTCTGCTTGAGCACGAAACCACCCTTGGCGCCCACCGGCACGATGACAGCGTTCTTCACCATCTGCGCCTTGACCAGGCCGAGTACCTCGGTGCGGAAGTCCTCCCTCCGGTCCGACCAGCGCAGGCCACCCCGGGCCACCGGCCCGAACCGCAGGTGTACACCCTCGAACCGGGGCGAGTACACGAAGATCTCGAACTTGGGCCGGGGCGCGGGCAGTTCGGGGATCGCCTGCGGATCGAGCTTGAACGCGACGTACGGCTTGGGTCGCCCGCCCACCGGCTTCTGATAGAAGCTGGTCCGCAGGGTGGCCTGGATCAGGTTCAGGTACGACCGCAGGATCCGGTCCTGGTCGAGGCTGGCCACGTCGTCGAGCGCGGTACGGATCTCGGCCAGCAGCTCCGCGCCGTGCCGCTGGCGCTGCTCGGCGTCGACCGGGCCCGGCTCGAACCGCGCCTCGAACAGTCGCACCAGCAGCGTGGCCAGGTGCGGGTACGCGATGAAGGTGGACTCCATGTAGTCCTGGGAGAACACCGTGCCGGTCTGCCGCAGGTACTTCGCGTACGCCCGCAGCACCACCACCTGCCGCCAGGTCAGCCCGGCGAGCAGCACCAACTCGTTGAAACGGTCCACCTCGGCCTCGCCCCGCCACGCCGCCGCGAAGGCGTTCTCCACGTGTGGGCGCACCTCGGCCAGCTCCTGGTGTCCTTCGGGCAGTCGAAGACCGAAGTCGTAGAGCCAGATGCGTCCGTCGACTCGCTCCACCTCGTACGGGTGCTCGTCGACGACCTTGACACCGAGCGAGTGCAGCACCGGCAGCACCGCCGAAAGCATCATCGGCTCGCCGTAGCGGTACACCTTGAACCGCACGTCCATCGACTCGTCGACGTACGTACCCCGGCCACCGGCACGCGGCGCCAACTGCTTGCGGAACAGGTGCATCTCCAGCTGGCCGGGTTCCTCCAGCAGCTCCAGCTTGGCCAGGTCCTTCATCGCCTCGTACGGCGTGTGACCGTCCTTGTAGCCCTCCGGAAACGCGTCGGCGTACCGACCGAACAGGTGTTTGGCCTGTTCGTCGCCGAGTTTGCGTTCCAGCACCAGCCGGTAGTCGTCGTCCCACAACCGGGTGGCGTCGGCCAGCTCCTCAGCCAGCAGGTCCGCGTCGATGTCCCCGGGCGGGTTCGTCGGGTCGGTACGCACGATGAAGTGCACCCGGGCCAGCATCGACTCGGTGACCCGGGTGGTGTAGTCCACCCCGACACCGTTGAGCTCGCGCAGCAGGATGTCCTGCATGCGTAGTCGGTTCTGGGTGGTGAACCGGTCCCGGGGCAGGTAGATCAGACAGGAGATGAACCGCCCGTACGCGTCCCGGCGCAGGAACACTCGCAACTGCCGGCGGCCGGCCATCCGCAGCACCCCGATGACCGCGTGGTACAGGTCGTCGGTCTTGATCTGGAAGAGTTCGTCGCGCGGGTACGTCTCCAGAATCTGCATCAGATCCTTACCGGAGTGGCTGCGCAGGCTCAGTCCGGAGCGGTCCAGCACCTCGGCGACCTTGCGCCGGACCACCGGCAACTCCTGCACGCTGGTGCGGTAAGCGGCGGTGGAGAACAGACCCAGGAAGCGGCGCTCCCCCACCACCTCGCCGTACTCGTCGAAAATCTTGAAGCCGATGTAGTCGAGGTACGCGGAACGGTGCACGGTAGCCCGTGAGTTCGCCTTGGTGATGATCAGCAGGCGTTTCTCGGTGACCTTCTCGTGCGCCTCGGGCGTCATCGAGGACAACGCCCGCGCCTCCGGCGAATCCTGCCGCAAGATGCCGAGCCCGGTGCCGAGCACCGCCTCCAGGGCCGGCCCACCCTCCGCCGAGTTCGACACCAGCCGGTACTCCCGGTACCCGAGGAAGGTGAAGTGGTCGTGCGCGAGCCAGCGCAGCAACTCGACCGAGTCGGTGATGTCCTTCTCCGGCACCGGCGGCCGGTTGTCGCTGGTCCGAGCGGCGGCCAGTTCGTCGGCGAGAGCCAGAGCGCACAGGCGCATCTTCGGCCAGTCCTCGACGGCCTCCCGCACGTCGGTGAGTACCCGCTGCAACTCCCGGCGCAGCTTGTCCTGCTCCTCCGGATCGCGCACCGGGTCGATCTCGATGCGCATCCAGCTCTCGACCAGATCACCGTCGATCGCGTCGTCCGGCTCCACGTCGGCAGCGACCTCGACCAACTGCCCCAGCGGCTCCCGACGCACCACGACCAGCGGGTGCACCAGCAGGTGAACGTCCAGATGGTGAGTGTTGAGCAGGGCAGTCACCGAGTCGACCAGGAA
The DNA here is from genome assembly GCF_012726175.1 of Micromonospora sp. HNM0581. Classification (GTDB taxonomy): domain Bacteria; phylum Actinomycetota; class Actinomycetes; order Mycobacteriales; family Micromonosporaceae; genus Micromonospora. Next base: position 27,382 of record NZ_JAASAD010000019.1, on the reverse strand, counting down.
CGGCATGTCGTCAGTGACGATCTCGACGACGCTGTGGTGCTGCTCCGTGTCCGGCGAGTGGATCCGCAGCTTCAACTCACCCGGCACCCGCTGCCGGGCCAGTTCCCGGTGCGCACGGGCGGCGTCGAGCATTTCCTCGGCGGTGAACCCGATCAGTTCCTCGTCCGGCGCGAACCGCCAGAACCGGCCCACGAGTGTCGCCGCGTCGTGGTCGTCGCCGGCGAGCGACACGGCCTGGGCCACCAGCCGCTCGGCGTTCGGCACCGGCTCGTCGAACTCGGCGTCCTCCGTGTCGTCGCCCAGCGACTCCGGGGGTAGCCCGAGGTCGTAGAGGGTGTCGATACTCGAACCGGTCAACCCGGTCGCCCCCGTGTCTAGCCGACCGAAACCGTCCCCGTCGGTCGTCGTGTCGAAACTGTCGTCGCGGCCGGTGCCTACCGGCCGGAGGTCGGGTTCCGGTTTGATCGCCGGACGCCGGTCCATCGGTGCCACTCCCCTCGACCCACAGCGCTGTGGGTCACTCTGCCGCCTAGCCTAGGCCGACCGATCGCTTTCTTCGTCGGCGGTCCACCAGCCGGACATCCAGATCTCCGACGTCGTCCTTCCACCTGTTGCCGTACCAGCTTCGACCGGGTTCGGAGTACCCCACCTGATGTTGTTCATCACACCAGCGCAGGCTCGTCTTTCCGCCCCGGCCAGCGCGGCAGGGACGGCAGCCGGGGCGTCGGCGTACTAGCGTGCGGAGCGACCCGGCCAGGAGGAGGCGCAGGATGTTCGTTCCGTGCCGAGATCGCCACATTCGGTCAACACTGACCCTCACCGCTACCTGCCTGGTAGTGGCGGCCAGCCTGGTGGCCTGCTCCGACGCGGACGGCCCACAACGCACCGTCGACGCCTTCCTCGACGGATGGCGCGAGAGCAACCTGAACGCGGTCGGCTTCGTCGACCCGACCGGCGCGAAGATTCCCGCCGTCGACGTCGTCCGGGAGATCCGGGAGCTTTCCGGCGAGCTCGTCGACGCCCCGCTCACGCTGACCCGCCGGGGTGAACCAGAGGTGGTCCGGGACACCGCCACCGCCACCATCCGGGCGGAGTGGACGCTGCCGGGCGGGACGACCTGGGCGTACGACCGGCCGGTGCGCCTCACGCAGGGCCGCGACGACCAGTGGCAGGTGATCTGGGAGCCGGCCGTCGTCCACGAACAGCTCAGCCGTGGCGACCGGCTCGGGTTGCGGCGGGATCCGGCGCCCAGAGCCGCCGTGCTCGATGGTGCCGGTCAGCCGATCGTGGCGCCGCGCGACGTGGTGCGGGTTGGCCTGCAGCCCAGCGAGGTCACCGATGTCGAGGCAGTGATCCGCGAGCTCGACGCGGCGTTCCGCGCCATCCGACCGGCGATCGTTCCGCCGGTCGACCTGTCCGACGTGCCCCAACGACTCAAGGAGGCGAAACCGGACGCATTCGTCGAGGTGGTCACCCTTCGGGACGAGGCGTATCGGCAGATCAAGTCACGCATATACGATCTACCGGGGACGAAGTTCCCCACCGACACACTAGATCTCGCACCCACCCGAGAGTTCGCTCGGGCGGTACTCGGCAGCGTCGACCTCGCGTACGCCGAGGACCTCGCCAACCACCCCGACCGGTACTCCCCCGGCGATCTCGTCGGTCACGGCGGGTTACAGGGCCGTTGGGACGAACGGCTGCGCGGCGTACCGGGGCTGACAGTCGTCGTCAACCGTGCCGGGCCGGGCGGCGCCGTGGAGTCGACCGGTGCCGAGGTGTTCCGCCGGGAGCCCCAGCCCGGCCAACCGGTTCGGACCACCCTCGACGTGGCCACCCAGAACGCCGCCGACCACGCGTTACGCGGAGAACGTCGCCGGGCCGCCCTGGTGGCCGTACGGGTCACCGACGGCGCGGTGCTCGCCACCGCGAACGGCCCCGGCGCTGCCGGGGAGAACCTGGCCTTCACCGCGCAGGTGCCACCCGGTTCCACTCTCAAGATGGTGAGCGCGTTCGGGTTCGTCGAGCGGGGGGCGGTCACCCCCGACACCCCCGTCGCCTGCCCGAAGCGCTTCGTCGTGGACGGACGTTCGTTCAAAAACTCCGACGACTTCGCCCTTGGCGAGGTGCCCTTCCGCACCAACTTCGCCAAATCGTGCAATACCGCCTTCGCCGCGCTGGCCCCGCAGTTGGGCGCGGATGGCCTGGCCACCACCGGCCGAAGCCTGGGTCTGGAAGGTGAGTGGGCAGACTTGGGCCTCGACGCCTTCACCGGCAGGGTTTCGGCGAACGGCGGCGCCACCGAACAGGCAGCCGCGACGATCGGTCAGGGCACGACCGTGGTCAGCCCGCTGGCGATGGCCGCGGCGACCGCGGCGGTGGCCAAGGGCGGCTTCGTCGCTCCCCAACTGCTGCTCGACCCGACGCCGCAACGGGCAGCCGAGCCAGGTCCACCGCTGAACCCGGAACCCGTCACCGCCGTCCGGCAGATGATGCGCGAGGTGGTCACCAACGGCACCGGTACGGCGCTACGGGATGTACCGGGAGAGCCGGTGCACGGCAAGACCGGCACCGCCGAGTACGACGACAACCCGGAGAACACCCACGCCTGGTTCGTCGGCTGGCAGGGCGACATCGCGTTCGCCGTCTTCGTCGAGAAGGGTGGATCGGGCAGCGGCACCGCCGTACCGATCGCCGAGCGCTTCCTACGCGCCCTGACCGGCTGATCACTTGCACGCCGACAGGCGGTACTGCTACCGGAAACTGCGGCAGACTCGCCCGGCCGTACACGGCCGTGAGCGGTCAGGCGGCAGGCCCGCCGGTAACGCTCGTCGGACTGGTGTCCCGCATCAAGGCATCGTCACCTCGTTCACCGTCGGCCGCGCAGTCGACCGGGACAACGCTGCTCGGGTCATCGTCGTCGGGCAGCTGACCGTGGTCGGCCGGAGCCGTCGCCTGCTGCACGCCGAGCTTGTCGACGCCCCCACGCGGGCCGGGAGCGGGCCGTGGCGTCGGTTCGACGCGCAGCCGGGACGGCGCCGAGCCCGGGGCAGTCACCGGACGCAGTCCGGCAACCACAGTGTTGACGATCTCTGCGGCGTACGCACCGTCCGGATCGTAGTCAGGATCGAAGACGGTCAGCTCGACGCCGAGGCAGTGCGGAGTGTCGACCAGGCCGGCGAGCAGGATCTCCAACTCGGCGAAGGCGATGCCACCCGGGTCGGGCGCGTCCACCGCCGGCATCACTGCGGGGTCGAGCACGTCCACGTCGACGTGCACCCAGTAGCCGGCGCAGTCGGCCAGTTGCTCGTGCGCCCACTGAGCGGTACGCGCAGCGCCCTCGGCACGCAGCGCCGGAACCGGTCGGGTGGTGATCCCGGCAGCCTGCAGGTCGAGCCGGTACTCATCCTGGGCACGAATACCGAGCACCACCACGTCGACGTCCCGGAAGTAGGGGCGCCGCCCCTCAATGCCCGCCAGATCTACCTGGCCCCGACCGGTGACCAGGGCGAGATCCTCACCCGCCGCCGCACCCACGTACGAGGCGTTGCCGGGGTGCCGAAAGTCGGAGTGGCCGTCGACGAAGACCAGCCCGATCCGGCCACCGATCGCCTCACCAAGCCGGTGCATGGCGAGCGCGGAGCCGAGCAGGATCGAGCAGTCGCCACCGAGAACCACCGGGAACTCACCCCGGTCGATGATCGCGCCGATCCGGTCAGCTAGTATCGCCGAATAGTCGGCGATCTCCCGTGCGTGGCAGACGCCGTCGCCGGGCCGCCAGTCACCGGCGTCGTAGCGGGGTGGGGTCAGGCAACCGGCGTCCCGGGCACGCAATCGGGGTAGCAGTCCCTGGTCCCGCAACGCTCCGGGTGCTTTCCCGCAGCCCGGTACGGAGGTCGGTGTCGGTGGGCGCAGACCGAGATTGCTCGGTGCGTCGAGGACGGCGATCCGGCGCATCATGGGCTGCTGTAGTTCACGACTGCGGGGCTCGCAAGCTCACTCCTCGCGCTCACCGGCGCCTCCCGTCTTCTTCCGCTGTGGGGCGGGCCGGCGACACGCCGGCCCGCGCTGGCGTGGCAGGTACTCAGAACAATGCGCTGGCCAATGCCCTACGGGCCGACGCGACCGCAGGATCCTCCGGTCCGGCGATGGCGAACAGGCCGACCAGGTGCTGACGGACCTTCTCCCGATCGTCGCCACCGGTGCGGCGGACCAGCCCGACCAGTCGCTGGTAGGCCTTGTCCGCCAGACCGCTGAGCACCTCGATGTCGGCAGCGAGCAACTGAGCGTCGACATCGTCGGGGGCGGCCGCCGCTGCGGTGAGCGCGGCCTGCGGGTCGGCACCGTCCACCCGGCGGGCAAGCCCCACCTGGGCCAGCCCGGCCACGGCGGCGGCGTCCGCCGGTGTCTCGGCAAGAATTTTCCGGTACGCCTGCTCGGCCGCGTCCAGATCCCCGCTCATCAGCGCGTCGTCTGCCTCGTCGAGCCGTGGGTCCTCCGGTTCCGCCACGCTCACGCCACCGGCCTTGAGCACAGCCTGGATCCACTGTCGTAGTTGCGCCTCGGGCACCACGCCGGAGAACGCGTCGACCGGCTGCCCGCCGACCACCGCGTACACCATCGGGATGCCCTGAACCCGGAACATCTGCGCGAGCCTCGGGTTGGCGTCCACGTCGACCTTGGCGAGCACCCAGGCGCCGCCGCCTTCGACCGCGAGCCGTTCCAGCACCGGGGAGAGCTGCTTACAGGGCTGGCACCACTCAGCCCAGAAGTCGACCACGACGGGGGTGGTCACCGAGCGCTCCAGCACCTCCGACTGGAAGGTCGCCTCGGTCACGTCGACGACTGTGACTCCGCCGACGGCACCGCCGGGCGCCCCGGCGGGCGGACCGGCCTGAGCCGGAGCCGGTGTGGGACTGGGGGCAGGGGTGCGCAGCGCGCTGAGGTCGACCGCGCCGCGGGTGAAAATCGACGAGGTGATCCGTGGGTCGCTCATGGTTAACTAGTCTCGCACGCAGTCCGCCGAACTCGGATCAGCCTCGGCCCGCGTAGTTGCCACTGTCACCCCTGCCCAGCCACGCTGACGGCCGCCAGTCAGAACCGTGCGGGCTCGCGGTACACACCCCATTCGGCACGCAACGCGTCGCAGATCTCGCCGAGGGTGGCTTCCGCCCGTACGGCGTCGAGCATCGCCGGGATCATGTTCTCCCCGGTACGACTCACCGCCACCATCGCCTCGACCGCAGCACGCACCCGGGTGTCGTCCCGATCGCGCTTGCGTTCGGCAAGCATCCGGCACTGTTCCAGCTCCACCTCGTGCGAGATGCGCAGGATCTCCAACTCCTTGGCGACCGTGCCGGTGTGGCAGTTCACGCCGACGATCTTCTTGTCGCCCTTCTCCAGCGCCTGCTGGTACGCGAACGCGGCTTCGGCGATCTGTCCGGTGAACCAGCCGTCCTCGATGCCCCGCAGGATGCCGGAGGTCATCGGCCCGATCTGGTGCGGGCCGTCACCGCCGAGCACGCGGATGCGGGCGAAGATGTCCTCCGCCTCGGCCTCGATCCGATCGGTGAGCGCCTCGACGTACCACGAGCCGCCCAACGGGTCGGCCACATTCGTCACCCCGATCTCCTCCATCAGCACCTGCTGCGTACGCAGGGCGATCTCTGCGGAGGAGTCGGTGGGCAGGGCCAGGGTCTCGTCCAAGGCGTTGGTGTGCAGCGAGTTGGTACCACCGAGCACTGCGGCCAGTGCCTCGACGGCGGTCCGCACCACATTGTTCACCGGCTGCTGAGCGGTCAGCGACACGCCGGCGGTCTGGGTGTGGAACCGCAGCCAGAGCGCCTTCTCACTGGTGGCGCCGTAGACGTCACGCAGCCAGCGCGCCCAGATCCGGCGGGCGGCCCGGAACTTGGCGATCTCCTCGAAGAAGTCGACGTGCGAGTCGAAGAAGAAGCTCAACCCGGGTGCGAAGACGTTGACGTCGAGCCCGCGCGACAGCCCCAGTTCCACGTAGCCGAAGCCGTCGGCGAGGGTGTACGCCAGTTCCTGCGCGGCGGTCGAGCCGGCCTCCCGGATGTGGTAACCGGAGACCGACAGCGGCTTGTAACGGGGAATCTCGGCCGCGCAGTACTCCATCAGGTCACCGATCAGGCGCAGGTGCGGCTCCGGGTCGAACAGCCACTCCTTCTGCGCGATGTACTCCTTGAAGATGTCCGTCTGCAGGGTGCCGTCGAGGCTCGACAGGTCGGCGCCCTGACGCTCGGCGGCAACCAGGTACATGCAGAACACCGGCACCGCCGGGCCGGAGATGGTCATGCTCGTGGTGACCCCGGCCAGGTCGATCCCGTCGAAGAGCACCGCCATGTCGGCGGCGCTGTCCACCGCCACCCCGCAGTGGCCCACCTCGCCGAGTGCTTGCGGGTCGTCGGAGTCGCGCCCCATCAGCGTGGGCATGTCGAAGGCGACCGAGAGTCCACCCCCGCCAGCACCGAGGATCATTTTGTAGCGCTCGTTCGTCTGCCGGGCGTTACCGAACCCGGCGAACTGCCGGATCGTCCAGGTTCGCCCCCGGTAGCCGGTCGGATGCAGCCCCCGGGTGTAGGGGAATTCCCCGGGCCAGCCGATCCGCTCGAAACCCGGGTACGCGGCGCCTTCCGGCGGACCGTAGATGGGGTCGACGGGCATCCCGGAGAGCGTGGTGAAGTCGGCGTCCCGCTTGCGCGCGGAGTCGTAGCGGGCCTGCCAGCGGGCCCGCCCGGCCGCGATGTCGTCGGCGTTCATCCGGGCTCCTCCTCGAGTCCTCGACTGCACGTCGAGTGTAGAGCCCCACCTGAACGATCGCTAAGGTAGTTCGTACCGGCCGGTAGCCCGAACTGCGCGAACTCAGGCGAGCGGCGGATCGATGGTGACGTCGTCCACCCGAATGTTGATCTCGTCGACCCCGAGTCCGTACGCCTCGACCGCCCGGGTCACCTCCACCCGCACCGCCGTGGTCACCTCGGGCACCGGATGCCCGGCGTCGATCACGATGACCAGATTGATCACCGCACCGCCGTTGGTCACGTGCGCCGAGCACCCCCGCCGCGCGTCACCGACCTGGTCGAGCCCCACCCGGTCCAGTACCGCGTTGAAGAACCGGGCGACGTCGCCACCCAACTCGACCACACCCGGCACGGACTTGGCCGCAGCTACCGCGATCTTCTCCACCACCTCGTCCGAGATGTGCGTGCTACCGCCCGGCACCACGTCCGGAGTCATCGCCAGCTCCTGCGTCATCTCGTGGTCCATGCGTCCCCCAGCGGCCTTCGCAATACCCGCGCACCCGCGCGGCGCTGCGAGCCTAACCGTCTCCAGCGATCCGCAGTGGACGCGGTCAGCCGGACAACTGAGCCAGCAACGCCTCAGCTGCGGCGTACGGATCGGTGGCACCGGCCGCCACCTCGGCGGCGAGTGCCGGCAGCTGCGTACCGTCACGCAGCGAGCCGATCCGGGCACGGAGTGCGCCGAGCGCGATCGCCTCGACCTCGGCGGCGGCCCGCGCCTCGCGCCGACGTCGCAGCTCATCGCGCTCCACCAGCCAACCACGGTGCTTGTCGATGGCGGCAGCGACGTCGTCGATGCCCTCGGCGCGGGCGGCGATCGCCCGCACCACCTGCGGACGCCACTGGCCCGGCCCACGCTCGCCGAGAGCGATCATGCCCTGGATGTCCCGGACGGTGGCGTCTGCACCGTCCCGGTCAGCTTTGTTGACCACGAAAACGTCGGCGATCTCCAGGATGCCGGCCTTCACCGCCTGAATCGCGTCACCCATTCCCGGCGCGAGAAGCACAAGCGTGGTGTCGGCCAGCGAAGCCACCTCGACCTCCGCCTGACCGACCCCGACGGTCTCCACGAGCACCACGTCGCAGCCGGCGCCCTCCAGCACCCGCACCGCCTGCGGGGTGGCTGCCGACAGCCCACCAAGATGCCCCCGGCTGGACATCGATCGGATGTAGACGCCCGGGTCGGTCGCGTGGTCCTGCATCCGTACCCGGTCACCGAGGATCGCGCCTCCGGTGAACGGACTTGACGGGTCGATTGCCAGCACGCCGACCCGGTGGCCCTGCTGCCGCAGGGTACGGACCAGTTCGTTCGTGGTGGTGGATTTACCCACCCCCGGCGAGCCGGTCAGTCCTACCACCTGGGCTCGTCCGGTGTAGGGGGTGAGCGCCGCGGCGATGGCCGGCACGGTCGGGTCGCCCGACTCGACGAGTGTGATCAGCCGGGCCACCGCACGGGGGTCGCCGTCGCGGGCACGGTCGACGAGCAACGGTACGTCCCGGCTGCGACGCACCGAATCGACGGCCGCCGCCGGGACGCGGGTGTCCGACTCGTTCACCGATCGGTTTCGCTGACATCGGGAACGTGGATGATCAGCGCGTCGCCCTGGCCCCCACCCCCGCAGAGCGCCGCCGCACCGGTGCCACCACCACGCCGCTTGAGTTCCATCGCGAGGGTGAGCACCAGCCGGGCACCGGACATGCCGATCGGGTGGCCGAGCGCTATCGCACCACCGTTGACGTTGACCTTGTCCGGGCTGACTCCGAGGTCACGCATCGACTGGATGCCCACTTGGGCGAACGCCTCGTTGATCTCGATCAGGTCGAGGTCGGAGACAGCCAGACCCCCCTTACGGAGGGCATGCTGGATGGCGTTCGACGGTTGCGAGTGCAGGGAGTTGTCCGGACCTGCCACGTTGCCGTGCGCCCCCACCTCGGCCAGCCAGGCCAGGCCCAGTTCCTTCGCCTTCGCCTTGCTCATCACCACCACAGCTGCGGCGCCGTCGGAGATCGGCGAGGAGCTGCCAGCGGTGATGGTGCCGTCGGCGGTGAACGCCGGTCGGAGCTTGGCCAGGGACTCCGCCGTGGTGTCCGGCCGGATGCCCTCGTCCTCGCTGACCACCAGCGGGTCACCCTTGCGCTGCGGGATGACCACCGGGGTGATCTCGTCGGCGAAGTGGCCGTTCTTCTGGGCAGCGGCGGCACGCTGGTGGCTGCTGGCCGCGAACTCGTCCTGCTCCTGACGGGTGATGCTGCGGGTACTGCCGTGCCGCTCGGTGGACTCACCCATCGAGCAGCAGTCCCAGGCGTCGGTCAGCCCGTCGAGCGCCATGTGGTCCTTGACGACCACGTCGCCGTACTTGTAGCCGGCGCGCTGACCGAGCAGCAGGTGCGGGGCGTTCGTCATCGACTCCATGCCGCCGGCCACCACGATGTCGAACTCACCGGCCCGGATCAGCTGGTCGGCCAGGGCGATCGCATCGAGCCCGGAAAGGCAGACCTTGTTGATCGTCAGGGCCGGTACGGACATCGGAACACCGGCCTCGACGGCCGCCTGCCGGGCCGGGATCTGCCCGGTGCCGGCCTGGAGCACCTGCCCCATGATCACGTACTGCACCTGGTCGGGTGCGACCCCCGCCCGTTCGAGCGCGGCCGAGATGGCGACACCGCCGAGCTTCGTTGCCGGTAGGTCCTTGAGGTTGCCGAGCAGGCGCCCCATCGGGGTCCGCGCGCCGCTGACGATCACCGAAGCCATACCTGCCTCCGAGGGGGTGCCGACCTGTACGCCTTAACGAATGTTCGGCCAGACTAGCGTCATGCCTGAGAACTGCCCCGTCGAGCCCGCTGCCGACTATGTCACAGACGTCGGACTACGCCGCATCGACCATGTCGGGATCGCGGTGCCCGACCTCGACGCCGCCATCGACTTCTACCAACGCACGTTCGGGATGCGCTGTGTGCACACCGAGAACAACACCGAGCAGGGCATCCGGGAGGCGATGCTGGCGGTCGGACCGGGCAGCGAGGGTGGCCGGGTGCAGCTGCTCGCACCGCTGAACGCGGAGTCGACGATCGCGAAGTTCCTGGGCCGCAACGGCCCGGGCGTTCAGCAGGTGGCGTACACCGTGGCCGACATCGACGCCGCCTGCGCGGCGTTGCGCGAACGCGGCGTTCGGCTGCTCTACGAGACACCGAAGCGGGGTACCGCCGACTCGCGGATCAACTTCGTGCACCCGAAGGATGCCGGTGGCGTCCTTGTCGAACTGGTGCAACCCGCCACGCCCCACTGACCTGGCGCGCCGGCACGCGGGCCAGCCGGAACCGCCCGCCGCCGGGCACGAAGGTGCGCCCGCCACGCCCGAGGCGATCAACCGACGCTGACCTGACGGCGGATACACCGATGGCCATTCGGTGATCGCCGATTAGCTATCCACACGGGCGACCGGACGCCCATTCGCGCGATCGGACGACACGGGAAACAAGACGCGGGAAACAATGGGCCGTGCGCGATCCCGCCACGGCCCATTTCCACCTCACGCTCCGTGCCATCCGGCTTCCCCGGAGCTGGCAAGATCGCCTGCTGCCCCGGTGTCGCCCCGGTGGTCGGCCGCCGTGCGGGGTCGACCCGGTAATACCGGCGGCAAAGGACGGCACGCTCTTGCGAAGCACCCCAGGGAGTCTGCCAGTATGTCCCAATGCCCCAGCAGCAGTCCTCCCCTCTCGCGTTCTTCGATAACGCGAACTCGCAGCCAGATTTCACGGTTGGCCTGCGCGGATACAACACAGGTCAGGTCGACGACTTCATCGGCCGGCTCAACGCCGCGCTGAGCCAGGCCAACAAGGACCGCGCCGACGCCGAGCAGGCACTCAACGACGCGCAGCGCCGGCTCCGGCAGTCCGAGCAGCGACTCACTGCCCTTGAGCAGAAGCTCACCGACACCAACAAACAGCTCGAGGAGAACAGCCGGCCCACGCTGTCCGGCCTCGGCACCCGGGTCGAGCAGATCCTCCGGCTCGCCGAGGAGCAGGCCAACGACCACCGCAACGAGGCCAAGCGCGAGTCGGAGGGCATCCTCTCCGCCGCGCGCCTCGAAGCGCGGGAGATCACCGACAAGGCGCGCGCCGAGGCCGCGGCGATGAAGGCGACCGCCGAGCGGGAAGCGGGCAACGTCCGTACCGCCGCCGAGCGCGAGGCTGCCGAGGTCCGCGTCCAGGCCCGCCGCGAGGCCGACACCCTGCGCGCCGATGCCGAACGGGAGACCAAGCAGCTACGTACGGTGACCGCGCACGAGGTCGCCGAGCTGAAGTCCACAGTGGAGCGCGAGGTCGCCACCCTGCGGGCCACCGCCGAGCGTGAGATCACCCAGCAGCGGGCCAAGGCCGCCCGCGAAGCCGAGGAGAAGCGCGCCGAGGCGACGAAGCTGCTCACCGATGCCCGCGACAAGCGCGACAAGGATCTCCAGGCTCTGGAGTTGCAGCTCGCCGAGCGGCGGGAGAAGGCCGAGCGGGAGGAGTCGGAGCGGCACGCAGCTCAGGTCGCCCAGACCCAGAAGCTGGTGAACGAGGCCGAGCAGCGGGCCCGGGCCGCGCAGGATCGGGCCAAGGAGATCGAGCAGCGCGCCGAGGCCCGCCGGGTCGAGTCGGAGCGCAACGCGACCGAGACGGTGGAGAAGGCCAAGGCGCTGGCCGAGCGGACGCTCAACGAGGCCCGCGCCGAGTCGCAGCGTCTGCTCAACGAGGCCCGCACCGAGGCCGAACTGACCACCCAGGCGGCCAACCGCGAGGTCGAGGACCTCACCCGGCAGAAGGATGCCGTCACCGCTCAACTCGTCCAGATCCGCTCCAGCCTCGCCGGCCTCGCCGGCCTGGTGCCGGGTGTGGCCGACGCGGTGGTTGCCAAGGTCGAGGCCACGAAGGCGGAAGACGTCAAGGAGGAGGACTCCGACAAGCGCATCACCGCCGAGTCGGCCAGCTGAGCCGACTCCGCACAGGGGCATGTTCTACGGCGTGAGGTGACACCGGTAACCCGGTGTCACCTCACGCCGTCATGCGTCTCGGGCTCGCTCCGATCCGTGTGAAGTACCTCCTATCCTGGGCGTCCGTATCGCCCCAGGAGGGCCTGATGCGTGTGAGGATGGGAGCATGTCGCACGGCGAGGAACTGTTCGCTCTCGGCGGGGACGTGACCACGGAGCCCAGCTTCGAGTCCGCCCTGCGGGGGTACGAGAAACGACAGGTCGACCGGTACGTCGCCCGTGCGGAGCACGAGATCGCCGCGCTCGCGGCCGAACGGGAGCAGGCGTACACCCAGATCCACAAGCTGGCCGGCCAGGTCGAGGTGCTGCAACGTGACCTCGCCCAGGTGCGCAGACAGGTCGGGGTCGTCGACCGGGCCGCCTTCCGGCACCTCGGGCCCCGGGTGGAACAGATCCTCTCGCTGGCCGAGGAACAGGCTGAGGACATCCTCGCCGCCGCCAACGAGGAGATCGAGGCCCGGCGAGCCGCCGCCGAACACATCATCGAGGAGGCCCGCGTCGCGGCGGCCACCGCGCTCAAGGACTTCGAGATCGCCTTGGCCGCCCGTCGAAGCGAGGAGGAGCGGCAGGCCGCCGCACGTCGGGCCGAGTCGGAAGCCGCCGCGAGGTCGGCGAAGGAGGAGGCCGCCCGGCTGCGCAAGTCGGCTCAGGAGGCGATGGCCCGAGCCCAGCAGGAGGCGACGCAGCTACGGGACGCCGCCAAGGAGATTCACAGTCGGGCCCAGCAGGAGGCGACCAAGCTGCGCGACGCGGCCCGTGAGGTGCTTGCCACCGCGCAACAGGAGGCGGTCCAGCTTCGCGACGCCGCCAAGGAGGTGCACGCGAAGGCGCAGCACGAGTCGCGACGGCTTGTCGATCAGGCCACCGAGGCGGGCCGGGCCACCCACGCAAAGGCCCAACAAGAGGCCAAGCAGATCATCGACGACGCCGCCGAGGCCGGCCGGGCCGCCCGTGACAAGGCCCGCCAGGAAGCCGAGCGGTTGAAGGCCCAGGCGACCGAGGCTGCGAAGCACACCCGCGTCGAGACCGAGGCGTACGCCGAACGGATGCGCAGCGAGACCGAGGCGTACGTGCAGCAGGCCCGTGCACAGGCGCAGCAGGAACTGGGTGCCTGGCGGGCCGGGGTGGAGAAGGAGGTCAACAGCCGACGCGAGGCGGCCGACCAGGAGTTGACCGAGCGCAAGGCCACCGCCGAACGCGAGTTCACCACCCGCCGCGACCAGTTGGAGAAGCAGTACAAGACCCGCAACACCGAGTTGGACGAGCGGACCCGTGCCCGTACCGCCGAGATGGAGTCCGGCTTCGAAACCCGTAGGGCGCAGCTGGAATCGGAGTACACGGCGCGGAAGAACGAGATCGAGCAGGGTGCCGACCAGATTCGCCGGACCGCCGAGCAGGAGGCCGCAGACGTCCTGGGGCGGGCGCAGGAGCAGGCCGGTGAGTTGCTGCGCCAGTCGGAGGCCGAGTCGGCCACGAAGCGGCGCGAAGCCGACGAGTACGCCACCGCCACCCGACGCGAAGCCGACGAGCACGTCACCGCGGTGCGGCGCGAAGCCGACGAGTACGTCGCCTCGTCCCGCCGCCAGTTCGAGGAGTACGCAGCCACCACCCAACAGCACCTGGCCACCACCCAACAGCACCTGGCCGCCACTCAGCAGGAGGCGGCGGCGAGCCGGCAGCAGCTCGCGCAGGTGATGCTGGAGATCGCCAAAGCCCAACAGCAGCTCGCCGACCTGCGCCAGGAGACATGGAAATCCCGGCAGGAGTCCGACGAGTTGGAGCGTAAGCTACTCGGTCTGCGCTTGCAGGCCACCTCAGCGTCCACCGCGTCGACCACACCCCTGTCCTCGTCCGCCGGCAGGTCCACGAACGGGGCACGCCCCACCGGCAGCTCAGTGAACGGCGTCCGAACCTCCGGTGACACGCCGGCTGCTGCTCCGTCCGGCGATCCCGGGGACAAGGGGCCGGCGAGACCGGTGGCGGAACCGGTCACCACGGTCGAGGATTCTCCGCTGGCCAGGCCGGTGGCCGAGCCGACAACCGTCGACGGCGGAACCGCGAGCGAGGGAGTGGAGGGCGAACCGACGGTGGCGGCGGTCCCCGGTGAAGGGGGCCGAGGTGCCACCCCGACGAAGATCACCAGTACCGGCGAGAACGGCAAGCGTCCTACCAAACCAACCACGGACGAACGCAGCGCCAAGCCCAGCAAAGTCATCTCCGACTGACGCACCGCACCGGTCCTCCGCCGCACACGCTTCTCCGGCGAGCCCCTTGACCTGGGTGGGTCGGTGGGTGGACGGGTCCGGCTCAGGGGTGACGGTGCTCCCACCCTGTCGAGCTGAGAGCGTGCACGCAACACGACCTCTGGTGCCGGACGTGCGGTGTTCAGTCGGCCTGACGTTGGGGTGGGCCCGAAATCGGGGTGTCAGCGTACGCGGCGACCGTCCGGTCGGCGTACGCACTGGCGTCACCGGTCTGCATCGGCCCGTCCCAGGTGGTCGGCAGCGGCACCGACACCGACGGGTTCACCCGCCGGACCACCTCGTCCAGCACGGTCTCGGAGTCGCCGACCCAGAGATGCTTGGCACCGGGTACACCGACGACCTCGGCCTGTGGCACCGCCGCGAACTGCTCGCGGGCCTGCTCCGGGCGCAGGTAGTCGTCGAACTCCGGCACCAGCGCGGTGAGCGGCTTGCCGGACTCTGCCCACTCGGCGAGGTCCGACCGACCGGAGTAGCGCAACGGTGGGGAGAGCAGGATCGCGCCGTTCACCGCCGGGTCGCAGCCGTAGCGCAACACCAGGTCGGTGCCGAACGACCAACCGAGCAGCCAGACGTTCGGCAACTCGTGGAACTCGGCGTACTCGATCGCCGCGGCGACGTCGAAGCGCTCGCCGACGGCGGAGTCGAAGCTGCCTTCGCTGGTGCCGCGTACGCTGCTGGTGCCCCGCGTGTTGAACCGGAGAACCGCCACGTCCGCCAGGGCGGGTAGCCGCCAGGCAGCCTTACGGAAGATGTGGCTGTCCATCATCCCGCCGTGGGTGGGCAGCGGGTGCAGGCAGATCAGGGTGGCGGCCGGTTCCCGGTCGACCGGGCGGGCCAGCTCGCCGACCAACCGCAGGTCGTCTGCGGTGTGCAGCTCGATGTCCTCCCGATGCCCGGGCAGGATCGAGGAGGCGCGGATCGGTGTGCTCATGCCTCGAGTCTCCCGTTGCGGTGACCACGCTGAATCACCGGGGCCCGCCTGTCGCGTGCCCGCCAGCAGCCGGTGTGCCAGTGCCGCCGGTCGGTGAGGTCACCCCGGCCGTCCGCTGGCCAGGCCACGACGTGCGCCACCCCGGGCCGGATCTCCTGGTCGCATCCGGGGCAGCGGTACGTCTTGGTGGACGCGCCGCCGCTGATGCCACGCACCTGCCACTGACCGTCGCGCCACTGTTGGACCGTGGCGACGCCGTGCCGGGCGCGCTCGATGTCGACGTGCATCCCCTCGTCACGGCGGGGACGGTTGCGACGCGGACTCACGTCGTCAAGCGTACGGGTGAACGGCCGCGCCCCGGTCAGCGGTGGGTGTGGTCGCGGAAACCACGGCCGGACCTCCGCCCCAGGTAGCCGGCGGTGACCAGATGTTCCAGCAACGGGGTGGGGGCCAGGCCGGGCTCGCGTAGCTCCAGGTACAGCCCACGTTGTACGGCAAGCGCCACGTCCAGGCCCACCATGTCGAGCAGCTCGAACGGGCCCACCGGGTAGCCGCATCCCAGCTTCATCGCGTGGTCGATGTCGTTGACGGTGGAGTAGCCGGCCTCCAGCATCCGCACCGCGTCGTTCAGGTACGGGAACAGCAGCGCGTTGACGATGAAACCGGAGCGGTCTGCGCAGACCACACCGGTCCTACCCAAGCTGGCGGTGACCGCCTGAGCGGTGGCGACGGTCTCGGCGGAGGTACGGATCGTCCTGACGATCTCGACGAGCGGCGTCGCCGGGGCCGGCCCGGGAAAGTGCAGACCCACCACGGCGGCCGAGCGTCGGGTGGCCATCGCCAAATCGATCACCGGCAGCGCGGCGGTGGCGGTGGCCAGCACCGCACCCGGCTTGCAGATCTCGTCGAGGCTGGCGAAGAGGGCCTTTCGGGCGTTGGGCTCCTCGGCCGTGGCCTCGACCACCAGGTCGACGTCGGCCAACTGGTCCAGCATCGCCGCCCAGGTGACCCGGCCGGTACCACCGTCCCGGCCGGGTGCGCTGAGCCCGCCCGTGGACACCGACACCACCTCGTAGCCGGCCCCGGCGAAGGCCTCGACGATCCCGGTGGCCGTCGTCGATGACCCCACCACGCCGATTCGGGTTGTCGCCACGTCGACCGGTGCCAGCTCCGTCGCGGTCGGCGTCTGCTCGTCCGGTACGACCTTCGAGGAGCCAGGCCCCTCGTAGGTGTAGAAGCCCCGGCCGGTTTTCCGTCCGAGCAGTCCAGCGGTCACCATCTGCTTGAGCAGCGGCACCGGGGTGTGCCGACGGTCCCGGCCACCCCGCCGGTACATGGTGTCCAGGATCTCGTAAGCGGTGTCCAGACCGATCAGGTCCAGCAGCGCGAGCGGCCCCATGGGTAGCCCGCAGCCGAGCTTCATGGCGGCGTCGATGTCCTCGCGGGCGGCGTACCGGCATTCGAACATGCCGACGGCGTGGTTCAGGTAGCCGAAGAGCAATGCGTTGGCGATGAAACCGGCCCGGTCGCTGATGGTGACATCAACCTTGCCGAGCCGCCCGCACAGGGCTTCCACGTCCGCTACCACCTCGGCCGAGGTGACCACAGTGCGGACCACCTCGACCAGCTTCATCACCGGAGCCGGATTGAAGAAGTGGATGCCGACCACCTGGTCGGGGCGACTGGTGGCCACGGAGATCTCTGTGACGCTCAGCGACGACGTGTTGGTGGCGAGGATCGCTTCGGGCTTGCAGACCCGGTCCAGCTCGGCGAAGATCCGCCGCTTGAGGTCGAGGTACTCGGGTACCGCCTCGATCACCAGGTCGACCGAGTGCAACGCGTCCAGTCCGACGGCGAAGGTGACTCGGGCCAGCAGGGTGTCCCGGTCGGCCTCGGTGAGTTTCCCGCGGGCCACCGCCCTCTCCGTCGAGCTGGTGAGGATCGCCCGCCCACGGTCGAGTGCGACGTCGGAGATCTCGACGGCCACCACGTCGATGCCGTGGCGGGCGAAGACCTCGACGATGCCGGCACCCATGGTGCCCAGACCCACCACACCCACGCTGGTGAACTCGCGCGCCACGTTCATGCCTCCCGATGTCCTGCCACGATACGGCCGAGCTGAACGGCCGCTCAGGTCATGCGCGCGAGTCTGCCATGTGACACAGGGTTGTCGAGGAGTCGTGGCACATGTCACCGATGCCCTGGTTTACCCGTTCGGCTGGTCGCGAAGGGTCGGACGGCTCAGCGCGGCGTGCCGTCGACCGTGACGGCCTCGACCAGGGTGAGCAGTTCCGCGACGAACTCGGCAGGGCGTTCCAGGTGTGGGCTGTGCCCGCAGCCGGGCAGAGCCACCTCCCGGTAGTTGCCGCCAGCCAAGGCGTACCGGTTGAGCACCGCCCGGGTCTGCCCGATCATCGGCTGTGGCGGGCAGTCCTGCGGCCCGGGCCAGCCGGGCACCACTCCGAGCGCCCCGAGCTGCGCGAGATCGAACAGTGAGGTGTCAGAGACGATCACGTCGGCGTCACCGCGGATCCAGGTGACCGGAGGCTTGGGCGTCACGGCCACGAGTTCCTCGGCGACCCGGAAGCGTGCGAGCGCATTGAGGACGCCACGATCGCCGGGAGCGCTTCCCGGCCAGTTGGGCGACCCTGTCACGTCACCGGGGTAGTTGTCCGTGCCGGTCGCGGTGGAGAGCAGGCTGTCGAGCAGCAGTTCCTCGTCGTCGCCGAGGCAGGCGGGCTCGTTGACGTACGCGGTCCGCAGCACACTACGCGGGCTGGTCGGTGCCTCGGTACTGCGGTCGCCGGCAGCGAGTCGCGCGACGAAGTCGCCGTTCGCCGTGCCCGCGCCGGAGCCGGCGAGGTCGGGCGTGGTCGGGTTGCCCGTCAGGTCGCGGGTGGCCCCGAAGCCGTACGGAGAGACCGGCGCCGCCAGCAGCACCCCGGCGATCCGGTCGGGGTGGTCCACCAGCAGGCGCATCGCCACTCCGCCGCCTAGTGAGTGGCCGACCAGCACGGGTCGGCTGCCCTGGGCGAAGAGCGAGGGCTCGTCGAGCAGTGCCGCCACGTCGTCGGCGAAGTCGGTCAGGCCACGGGTGGCGTCGACCGGGGCCGGCTGGGAGGCACCGTAGCCGCGCAGGTCCGGGGCGACCACCCGCAGGGTCTCCGGCAGGCGGCGGACCAGTGGCTCCCAGAAGGCTGCCGAGGAGCAGTTGCCGTGTACGAGCAGAACCGGCACGCCGTCGACAGGTCCGGTCACCCGGACGGCCTGCGTGACCCCGTTCGCGGTGACGACCTGCTGCTGGGTTTCCATCCGCGGGATGCTGCCACGACCGCCACCGCCGGTCCATGTGGCGGAGCCCCACGTGTCCGGGCCGGCGCTTGTGGTCGGTATCCATCCGACTGCGTGGGATGCAGGGCCGGCACCTCACGCCGTCGGGCCGGGGCGGTGACCTGGGCTGGCCGGGGCCTGGTTGTCAGCGGTGGCCGCCGAGTACGGCTGCCGTCTCGGATGCGCCGGATCGACCCGGCAGCGTGGGCGAGGCGACCGTGGTAGGCAGTGGCCGGGTCGTACGACGCTCCTGACGGGGCAGCTCGAAACTGAAGCCCACCGGGTCTGTCCGGGCCACACCGGGGTCGAAGAATCTCAGTTCGGTGCAGCCGACCCGTATCACGTCGCCGTCACTGAGCTGGACGACCTCGGTGGCCCGGCGGTCGTTCACCCAGGTGCCGTTCGTCGACCCGAGATCCACCAGTGCGGTTCCCTCGCCGGCCCGCCAGATCTCGACGTGTCGCCGGCTCAGGTGCGGATCGTGCACCACGATGTCGACGGTCGGGTCCCGGCCGATCACCTGGGGCCGCTGGGGCAACCGGAAGCGACAGCCCCGCATCGGCCCGGCAGCCACTGTCAGCAGCGGCATCAGTTGCGGATGTTCCTCCATGGACAGTCAGCCCCTCCACCCGTGCGACGATCCGGGACAAGCGTGTCATCACCCGGTCTTCATCTCCACCGTCCAGCCGGATGCGTAGCGGTAACCGTCTGGGTGCTTCGTGTTCACATCTTCCACGGTGACCGGCGTCGAAACTGCCGAGCGGATCACGAGTTTCGTCCGATTCGATGCGGTGGACGGCTGGGATGATTCGCCCAGTTCTCCATCCCTACCGGCGAGTAATTCTCAGGTCTACACTTCCGCCATGACGGCTGTACCACCCCCCGGCACCCCGACGGTCCAGGGCAACCTCCTGGTCTCGACCAGCCCGGCGTCGGGTGACGAAGCAGGCCGGGTGCCGGTCGCCGCCGCCGCCGACGTCGAACGCGCCGTCGAGCGGGCCCACGCCGCCGGCCAGTGGTGGGCCGGGCTCGGTTTCGACGAGCGGCGGGAGCGACTGCTGCGGTGGCGGCGGCTGCTCGCCCAGCGGATGGAACAGTTGGCCGAGCTGATGCGCGCCGAAGCCGGCAAACCGGTCGCCGACGCACTCGTCGAGATCGTGACCGCCGTGGAACACATCGACTGGGCGGCCCGCAACGCACAGCGGGTGCTGGGTCCCCGGCGGGTCCGCTCCCGACTCGTCCTGGCCGAGTTCTCCGCTCACCTCGAATATCAGCCGCACGGCGTGATCGGCGTGATCGGTCCGTGGAACTATCCCGTCTTCACTCCCGTCGGCTCCATCGCGTACGCGCTGGCCGCCGGCAACGCGGTGGTCTTCAAGCCGAGCGAGTACACCCCGGTCGTCGGCCAGTGGCTCGTCGACAGTTTCGCCGAGGTGGTGCCCGAGCATCCGGTGCTCGTCGCGGTGCACGGCCTCGGTGACACCGGCGCCGCCCTGTGCCGCGCCGGTGTCGACAAACTCGCCTTCACCGGTTCGACGGCCACCGCGAAGAAGGTGATGGCGACCTGCGCCGAATCGCTCACCCCGGTGTTGCTGGAGGCCGGCGGCAAGGACGCCATGATCGTCGACGCCGACGCCGACCTGGACGCCGCCGCCGAGGCCTGTGTCTGGGGGGCCATGACGAACGCCGGACAGACCTGCATCGGCATCGAACGGGCCTACGTCGTGGAGCCGGTCTTCGACGAGTTCGTCGACAAGGTCGTCGACCACGCCGGACAGCTCACCGTCGGTCCCGACGACGCGGACATCGGTCCGATCACCATGCCGAGTCAACTCGACGTGATCCGCCGGCACATCGAGGACGCGGTGACCCGTGGCGGTCGCGCGGTGCTCGGTGGACCCGACGCGGTCCGACCTCCGTACGCGCACCCGACCGTGCTGGTGGAGGTGCCGGAGGACGCTGCCGCCGTACGCGAGGAGACCTTCGGCCCCACGCTGACGGTCAATCGGGTCCGAACCGTCGACGAGGCGCTGTCCCGCGCCAACGCCCTGCCGTACGGGCTGGGTGGTTCGGTCTTCGGTCAGCGGCACGCGGTCTCGATCGCCCGGCGGCTGCGTTCCGGCATGGCTTCGATCAACTCGACGCTGACCTTCGCCGGCATGTCCACCCTGCCGTTCGGCGGGGTCGGGGAGTCAGGCTTCGGCCGCATCCATGGCGAGGACGGGCTACGCGAGTTCGCCCGGACAAAGTCCGTCACCCGCCGCCGCAGTCGTTCACTGCTGCCGTCGACCACCTTCAGGCGTACCGAGGCCGACGTCGCCCGGCTGGTGAGGGCGGTCAAGCTGCTCTACGGCCGCTGACCGGCGCCGTCGTCAGAAGAGCGTCAACTCGTCGCGCTCGATGCCGCGCAGCCGGTCGTAGTCGACCACCACACAGCGGATCCCACGGTCGGTGGCGAGCACCCGCGCCTGCGGCTTGATTTCCTGAGCGGCGAAGACCCCGGCGACCGGTGCGAGCAGCGGATCCCGGTTGAGCAGTTCCAGGTAGCGGGTGAGCTGCTCCACCCCGTCGATCTCACCCCGGCGCTTCACCTCGACGGCGACCGTGCCCTGCTTGGCGTCCCGGCAGAGCAGGTCGACCGGCCCGATGGCGGTCATGTACTCCCGGCGCACGAGGGTGTACCCGTCACCAAGCGCCTGAGGGTTGGCCGCCAGCAACTCCTGGAGGTGGGACTCCACGCCGTCCTTCCGCAGCCCCGGATCGACGCCGAGTTCGTAGGAGGTGTCCTGGAAGATCTCTTCCAGGGTGATCCGCAACTCCTCACCAGCCTTGTTCACCACCCGCCAGACGCCGGGTGCCTCCTCCAGCCTGCAGGGCGGGCTCATCCAGTTCAACGGCTTGTACGCCCGGTCGTCGGCGTGGATCGACACCGATCCGTCCGCCTTCACCATCAGCAGCCGGGTGGCCGGCGGCAGGTGGGCCGAGAGCCGTCCGACATAGTCCACCGAGCATTTCGCAATGACCAACCGCACCCGAGCAGGGTAGCGGAGTCACCGGGTCCCGCCACCGAGCGGCGCTGGCGTACCGGTGCCATGCTGTGCTGGTGCTCGAAGTGCTCACCGGTACCGGTCTCGCCGCCTCGGCGGGGCTGAACGCCTACATCCCGTTGCTGATGATGGGGCTTCTCGCCCGCTTCACCAGCGTCATTGACCTGCCTGGCGGGTGGCAGTGGCTCGGCAACGAATGGGTTCTGGGCATTCTCGCGGTGCTGCTCGTCGTCGAGGTCGTCGCGGACAAGGTGCCTGTGGTGGACCACGTCAACGACATGGTGCAGACGGTCGTCCGGCCGACGGCCGGCGGGCTCGCGTTCGGTGCCGGATCCGCGTCCGAGACGGTGACGGTGAGCGACCCTGACAGCTTCTTCGCCAGCGGCGGCCAGTGGCTGCCAGTGCTGGTCGGGGTGCTCATCGCGCTCGGCGTCCATCTGCTGAAGTCGACCGCCCGGCCAGTGATCAACGCGGCAACGGCCGGCGTGGGAGCGCCGGTGGCCAGTGCCGCCGAGGACGCTACGAGCGTGATCATGTCGCTCGTGGCGATCATCCTGCCGGTGCTGGTACTGGCTTTCCTGGTCGGCCTGGTGTTCGTCCTCCCGTGGCTGCTGCGCCGCCGGGCGGACCGGCGTCGGGAGCGGCAGGCCGCACGGGAAGCGGGCTTCCGCGTCTGATCACGAACCGGGCAGACCCCGTCGACGGCGCCGGCCCCCCACCCGGAATCCGCGGGATCGACCGTGGGCCCGGTGGTAGCGGTCCGGTAGCTGTGCGCAACCACACAACCTCCGCCACCCCCGGTGCGGACACCGGGTGCCGTAAGGTCGCACACTTGACGCATGAGTGACGACGTCGCGATCCGCGTCCGGGGGCTGCGCAAGACGTACGGCGGCAGTGTCGCGGTCGCCGGCCTGGACCTGGACGTCCACCGGGGCGAGGTTTTCGCCCTGCTCGGCCCGAACGGCGCCGGGAAGACGACCACGGTGGAGATCCTGGAGGGCTACCGCGGGCGCGACGCCGGTGAGGTCCGCGTCCTCGACGTCGATCCGGCCGACCCGACGCGCGACTGGCGGGGGCGGGTCGGCATCGTGTTCCAGGGCACAGGAGAGTTCGACGAACTCTCCGTCGCCGAGGTGGTGCACCACTTCGCCGGCTTCTACCGCGACGCCGACGACCCTGACAAGGTGATCGAACGGGTCGGACTGACCGCCAAGGCCGGCGCGCGTACGCACACCCTCTCCGGGGGGCAGAAGCGCCGGCTGGACGTGGCGCTCGGCATCGTCGGCCGCCCGGAGCTGCTCTTCCTGGACGAGCCGACCACCGGCTTCGACCCGGAGGCACGCCGGGAGTTCTGGGAGCTGATCCGTGATCTCGCCGCCGCCGGCACCACGATCGTGCTGACGACGCACTACCTGGACGAGGCTGAGGCGCTCGCTGATCGGGTCGGTGTGATCGCCGGCGGCCAGCTGGTCGAGACCGCCGCGCCGCACCAGCTCGGCAACCGGCAGGAGGCACTGGCCACCGTTTCCTGGCGTACCCCGGACGGGACGCTGGACAGCGCGCAGAGTGCGGCGCCGACGGCGCTGGTGGCGGAACTCGCCGCGCGTTTCGGCGGCGAGGTCCCCGGCCTGACCGTCTCCCGGCCCACCCTCGAGGACATCTACCTGACCATGATCGGACACCGATGACCACCACGACGAAACCGGCGCAGCCGGTCACCGCGGCACCCCCGGCCCGGCGCAGCGGTCCGGCCGGCCTCGCCCTGCGTCAGGGACGGCTGGAGATCCGGCAGTTCCTGCGCAGCCGCGAGTCCGTCGTGTTCACGCTGGGCTTCCCGCTCATCATGGTGCTGATCTTCGCATCGATCTTCGACGGCGAGATCGCCCCCGGGGTGAGCTACACGCAGTACTTCATCACCGGGATGATCGCGACCGGCCTGATGACCGTCAGCTTCCAGAACCTCGGCATCTGGATCCCGATCGAGCGGGACCGGGGAGTGCTCAAGCGCTACCGGGGCACGCCGATGCCAAAGTGGGTCTGGTTCGCCGGAAAAGTGATCATGGTGCTGGTGACCGGCGTCGCGACGACCGCGCTGCTACTCGCGGTCTCGGTGACCCTGTTCGACCTGAACCTGCCGACCAACGCCACAACCTGGTTGACCTTCGGCTGGGTCAGCGCCCTGGGTGTGACCGCCTGCACGCTCTGCGGCATCGCCATCTCGTCGCTGGCCCGGACCTCCCGCAGCGGCTCGGCAGTGGTCACCCCGGTCTCGCTGGTACTCCAGTTCATCTCCGGGGTCTTCTTCGTCTTCACCAACCTACCGACCTGGATGCAGCAGGTTGCCGCGCTGTTCCCCCTCAAGTGGATGTGCCAGGGGCTACGGGCGGTCTTCCTGCCGGAGAGCTTCGGCGCCGACGAACCCGGCGGCTCGTTCGAGCTGACCAGAGTTGCCCTGGTGCTGGGCATCTGGTGCGTGATCGGTCTGGTGCTCTGCCTGACCACCTTCCGCTGGACCACCCGCCGCGACGGCTGAGCCGCAGGGAAGGGCACCCCCTCGACGCCTCCGGTTGCGGACGAGGCGTTGGTGAGCTGCCCTTCCTCGCACTCAGTACGAGTAGAAGCCCTCGCCGGTCTTGCGGCCCAGGTCGCCTGCGGTGGCCATCCGCTGCAACAGCTCCGGCGGAAAGAACTTCTCGTCGGCGGTGTCGGTGTAGATGTTGCGAGTGGCGTTCAACAGCACGTCGACTCCGGTCAGGTCGATGGTGGCCAGCGGGCCCATCGCGTGCCCGAAACCGAGCCGGCAGGCGGTGTCCAGGTCTTCGGCGGAGATGACACCCGCCTCGACCAGCTGGACCGCCTCCATCGCCAGGGCGCAGATCAACCGGGTGGTGACGAAGCCGGCGATGTCACGGTTCACCACCACGACGGTCTTGCCGATGCCCTCGGCGAAGGACTTCACCTGCTCCAGCGTCGCGTCGCTGGTCTTGTAGCCACGGACCAGCTCGCAGAGCTTCATCATCGGCACCGGCGAGAAGAAGTGGGTGCCGACGACCGCCTCCGGTCGCTCGGTTGCCGTCGCGATCTGCGTCACCGGAATCGCGGAGGTGTTGGTCGCCAGCACCGCGTCCGCCCTACAGATCTTGTCGAGCGCGCGGAACACCTCGTGTTTGATCTCCAGCTTCTCGAAGACCGCCTCGATCACGATGTCCGCATCGCCGGCTGCTTCGAGGTCGGTGGTGGCGGTGATCCGCCCGAGTGCCGCCTCGACGTCGTCCTCGGAAAGCTTGCCCTTCTCGGCGAACTTCGCCAGCGACCGCCGGATGCCGTCCAGACCGCGTTTCGTCGCTGTCTGGTCCAGGTCCCGCAGCACCACCTGCCAGCCGGCCTGCGCCGCCACCTGAGCGATACCCGAACCCATCAGTCCGGCACCGACGACCGCGAGTCGACCCGCCATGCTGCTTCTCCTTCGCCGCGAATGAGTGTCTGACTGCACCCTAATGCGCGAGCCTGAACGACAGCTAAGGCGCTCAGATGGTCAGTTCGGGCTCCTCCGGTGCCCGCGCCCGTTCCACCTCGATACCGAGCGCCTGCAGGTCGGCCACGAAGTCGGGGTAGCCCCGGTCGACGTGGTGCACGTGGGACACCTCCGTAAGTCCGTCGGCGCAGAGCCCGGCGATGATGAGCCCAGCTCCGGCGCGGATGTCGGTCGCGCGTACCGGCGCTCCGGAGAGCCGCTCCCGGCCGCGTACCACGGCGTGATGCCCGTCGGTTTTGATGTCCGCGCCCAGCCGCATCATCTCGTTGGCGAACATGAAACGACCGTCGAAGATGTTCTCGGTGATCAGGGAGGCACCCTCGCTGAGCGCCGCGAGCCCGATCGCCATCGGAAGCAGGTCGGTGGCGAAGCCCGGATAGGGCAGTGTCACCACGTCGACTGACCGGGGCCGGTCGTCCATGCGTACCCGGAAGCTGTCCGCCCGGGTCTCCACCATGCCGCCGGCCGTCACCACCTTGTCCAGCGCCACCTCCAGGAACGCGGGGTCGAGTCCGGTCACGGTGACGTCGCCACGGGTCATCGCCGCACCGAACGCCCAGGTACCCGCGACGATCCGGTCCCCCACCGTGGCGTGCCGGACCGGATTCAGCCTGGGTACGCCGACGATGGTGATCGTCGACGTACCTTCGCCGCCGATGAGCGCGCCCATCCGCTGGAGCATCGTGCAGATGTCGACGATCTCGGGTTCGCGGGCCGCGTTGTCGATCACCGTGGTGCCCTCGGCCAACACCGCCGCCATGACCAGGTTCTCGGTCGCTCCGACGCTGGGAAAGTCCAGCACGATCTCCGCGCCACGCAACCGGTCGGTGGCGGAGGCGATCACGAAACCGTGCTCGCCGGAGATGTCAGCGCCCATCCGGGTCAGCCCGGAGATGTGCATGTCCAGGCCCCGTGAGCCGATCGCGTCGCCGCCCGGGTGGGCCACCCGCACGTAGCCGCGTCGGGCCAGCAGCGGACCGAGCACACAGATCGACGCGCGCAGCCGGCGGACCAGGTCGTAGTCGGCTTCCATGCCCGGCTGCTCCGGCACGTCGATGGTCACCGAACGAGACCGGGCCACCCCGCCGACCGCCACCATCGGGTCCACCGGGTCGTCGGCGTCGAACCGTACGTCACAGCCGAGGCGACGTAGCACCTCACCCATGATCGCGATGTCGGTGATCCGGGGCACGTTCGTGATGACCGTCCGGCCGGGTGCCAGCAGGGCGGCGGCCATCAGCTTCAGCGCCGAGTTCTTCGCACCGACCACGTGCACGGTGCCGGTGAGCCGGGCGCCCCCGCGCACCCGGATGACGTCGACGTCGGCGAGCCCGGGGTCACCGGCGTCACCCGGGCCGACACCCGCAGGCCAACCCGTGCCGATGTCCGGCCGCGCCGGGATTGTCAGGTCCGGTATCCGTAGGCTGTGCGTCATGGCCGTCCACCTCACGCGCATCTACACCAAGGCCGGCGATGCCGGCATGACCAGGTTGAGCAACAACGAGCAGGTGCCGAAGAACGATCCTCGGATCGCCGCGTACGCCGACGTCGACGAGTGCAATGCCGCGCTCGGCGTGGCGCTTGCTCTGGGCCAACTCCCGGACGTCCTCCGCTCGGTGCTGGGGTCGATCCAGAACGACCTGTTCGACGTGGGTGCCGACCTGTCGACCCCCGTCGAGCCGGATCCGAAGTACCCGCCGCTGCGGGTCACCGAGGAGTACGTCGAGCGTCTTGAGGGCTGGTGCGACGAGTACAACGTGCGCCTGAGCAAGCTCGACTCCTTCATCCTCCCCGGCGGCACCGCGGGCGCGGCGCTGCTGCACGCGGCGCGGACGATCGCCCGGCGCGCCGAGCGGTCGGCGTGGGCGCTCATCGCTCACGACCCCGACCGGACGAGCCACCTCCCGGCAAAGTATCTCAACCGGTTGTCGGATCTGCTCTTCATCCTGTCAAGAACGGCAAATCCGGACGGAGACGTGCTATGGGTGCCGGGCGGAGGCCGGTGACCGTCGGTGCACTGCACCACGTGGAGCTCTGGATACCCGACCTGAACGCCGCGATGCGTAGCTGGGGCTGGCTGCTCGGCGAGTTGGGCTGGACGTCGTTCCAGCAGTGGCAGGTCGGCCACTGCTGGCGACTCGGCGGACGTCACGACCGGCTCGCCCTCCGGCCTCAACCACCTGGCCAGCGGTACGAGGTGGAGTTGGTGGCCTCGGGCTGAAGGCTGCCCGGGTGGTTGCCGGGTACGTTCTTGGGTGGTTGCGGTGTGGGTATACCGCTGGCCGGCACCCGGGGTGTCGGGTGCCGGCCAGCGGTTTGGTGTGTGTGGGTGGGGTCAGCTGGTCCAGTGTTGGGTGACGAGGTCGGCGGCTTGTTGTTCCCACTGGGCGTAGTGGTCGGGGTACGCCGACACCTGCAC
>NZ_JAASAD010000018.1 GCF_012726175.1 Micromonospora sp. HNM0581 | reverse complement strand
TCAAACTCTCCAACAAAAACCTGGAAAACAATCCCGACAACAAAATAATGCTGCCAAAACAAAAAACTTGGCACTGGCTTATCAAGCACCCTGTTGAGTTCTCAAAAAACAACCACACACCATCAAAGCAACCCACCAAGGGCCACCATCCGGGGCACCACACCCGACCACAACCGCACCGGGCACTCCTACTACGTTACTCGGCGGTTTCTGCCGTGTCAAACCGGTTCGCACCGATCTGTCGCAACTTCCACCAAATCCGAGCACCACAATCCGCCCGGCTCACCACCGTGCGACTTGTGGGTCGGCAGGCCAGCCGCCGCGGTCTCCCGCTAGCGCGCCTGGGTCCCTGCCGGTCGAGAACCTTACCCGGTCGGTTCCGCCTCACCAAATCCGCCTCCCGGCGGATCCGGGGCACCGCCCGGCTCGGACGGGATGGGCATCGCCCACTCCGTACCGAAGGGTTCGCCCTCGCTCCGGCCTAGGGCTTTCGCCCCCTTCGTCCGTTCCGCGCTGGCAGAGAGAAAGTTACGCGTCCAGCGGATCGATCGTCAAATCCACCGGACGCGTCCCGCGTCACACCCGCCTGCCAGCGCTCAGGAGCCGACCTCCACTCCGGCGAAGGAACGCTTCCCCCGCCGCAGCACGAGGTATCTGCCGTGCAACAGATCCGCCGACGACACCACGGCGTCCGCCGCGACGACACGAGTGTTGTTGACGTACGCGCCACCCTCGGCGATCACCCGTCGGGCCTCCTTCATGCTCGGCACCAGGCCAGACTCCTTGAACAGGGCAGCCACCTCGGGTAGCCCTTCGAGGCGTACCAGCCCGGCTTCGGTGAGCGCAGCGCGTAGCGTCGCCGGGGATAGATCATCGAGGGATCCCCGGCCGAACAGTGCCTGACTGGCGGCGACCACCTGCGCCATCTCCCGCTCACCGTGCACCAGGGTGGTCAGCTCCTCGGCGAGAGCACGCTGAGCTGCCCGAGATGCCGGCCGCTCGACGGTCTCCTTCTCCAGCTCCTCCAACTCGGCCCTACCGCGGAAGCTGAAGTACCGCAGGTAACGGCCCACGTCCCGATCGTCGACGTTGATCCAGAACTGGTAGAAGGCGTACGGACTCGTCATCTCGGGATCGAGCCAGATCGCGCCACCCTCGGTTTTGCCGAACTTCGAGCCGTCCGACCTGGTCACCAGCGGGGTGGTGAACGCCTGGACCGGCCCGAGCCCGCGCCGCCTGACATAGTCGACTCCAGCGGTGATGTTGCCCCACTGGTCCGAACCACCGAACTGAAGCTGACAGCCGTGCCGTCGGTGCAGCTCGAAAAAGTCGTTCGCCTGCAGCAGCTGGTAACTGAACTCGGTGAAGCTGATCCCACTCTCCAGCCGGGCTCGGACCACCTCCCGGGCCAACATCCGGTTGACCGGGAAGTGCTTGCCCACGTCACGCAGAAACTCCACCACCGACATCTCGCCGGTCCACTCCAGATTGTTGACCAGGCTGGCGGCATGATCCCCGGTGTACGACACGAAGGGAGCGAGCTGGTCACGAATCCGTCGCACCCAGCTCGCCACGACCTCCGGCGGATTGAGGGTCCGTTCCGCGCTCTCCTTCGGGTCGCCGATCTGCCCGGTGGCGCCCCCGACCAGCAACAGCGGCCGATGCCCGGCGAGTTGGAGACGACGGGCGGTGGTGACCTGCATCAGGTGGCCGACGTGCAGGCTCGGCGCGGTCGGGTCGAAGCCCACGTAGAAGGCGGTTCCCGGACCGTCGAGCAACGCCCGCAACTCGTCGGGGTCGGTGGAGTCCTGGAGCAGACCCCGCCAGCGCAGGTCATCGGTCAGGGCGTTCCGCCTCGACGGCGAAAGGGTGCGGTCGGTCACGGTCACCGATTCTCCCCCATCAGCCTGGTACGGCCCTACCGGGATCCGGCGGACGGCACGACACTAGGCTGACTGGGCTCAAGATCATGGAGGTGACCATGGACATGTCGACGATGGCAGGCGGCTTCTTCAACCTGCTCGGGCTGGAGCTGGACGAGGTGAGCGGGGACCGGGTCACGATCCGCTGGCAGATCCGCCCGGAGCTGCAACAGCCCTACGGGATCCTGCACGGCGGGGTCCACTGCTCGGTGGTGGAGACCGCGGCCAGCATCGGTGCAGCTCTCTGGCTGGGTGAGCGCGGACAGGTCGTCGGAGTGTCGAACCAGACCGACTTCCTGCGCGCCGTACGCGAGGGTGAGCTGGTCGCGGTCGGTACCCCGGTGCACCGGGGGCGGAGTCAGCAGCTGTGGCAGGTCGAGATCACGGACGTGGCCGGGCAGCTGGTAGCGCGGGGGCAGGTGCGCCTCCAGAATCTCTACCCGGCTGCCGACCGACCGGACCCACCGAGCTGACGGCGCGCAGCGGACGACAGCACGCGGGCGACTCGGAGCTGGGCGGGATCGCAGTGCCACCCCTGGTCGTACCTGCAGCGAGACTGCGCCCGTTTCGCACAGACAATGACTTTGGTGGCGTTATCGTCGCACCGATGACCGAGCCCACCCCGCCGACGTGAGGAAGCTCCTCGCCGCCACACTCGGGATCCTGTCCGCGGTCGGCGGCTTCGTCGACATCGGTGACCTGGTCGCCGCCGGCCAGGCCGGTGCCCGCTTCGGCATGGCGCACACCTGGGTGCTGCTGCTCGGGGTCGTCGCCATCTGCGCGTACGCGGAAATGGCCGGACGGATAGCGGCGGTGACCGGCCGTGCGGTGTTCGACCTCATCCGGGAGCGGCTCGGCGCCCGGATGGCACTGCTCAACCTGGTGGCGTCGTACCTGGTCACGGTGATCACCCTGGCCGCCGAGCTGGGCGGGGTGGCACTGGCGTTGCGGCTGGCCACCGGTGTGCCCTACCTGCTCTGGGTGCCGGTCGCCGGGATCGCGGTCTGGCTGGTGCTGTGGCGGATGCGGTTCCCGGTGATGGAACGGGTCTTCGGGCTGGCCGGGCTCGCCCTCGTCGTGTTCGCCGTCGCTCTGTTCTGGCTGCCTACCGACTGGGCGGCCCTCGGCCGCAGTGCGGTGGCACCCGAGGACTCCGGTCACGGGTGGGGGGCGTACTGGTTCGTCGCGGTGGCGCTGTTCGCCTCGACCGTCAGCCCGTACGAGGTCTTCTTCTTCTCCTCCGGCGGGGTCGAGGAACGGTGGAGCACCGCCGACCTGGCCGACAACCGCTTCGGCGTGCTCGTCGGCTTCCCGATCGGCGGTTTCCTCGCCCTGTCACTGATCGCCACGGCTGCGGTGGTGCTGCGACCTGCCGGTCTGTCGGTGGACAGCCTCGACCAGGTCGCCCATCCGGTGGTGCTGGCCTTCGGCGCGGCCGGCCTGGCCGTGGCGGCCTTGGCGTTCTTCGCGGTCACCTTCGGCGCCGCACTGGAGACGGGCCTGGCCGCCGCGTACGCCGCCGCGCAGTACTTCGGCTGGCAGTGGGGCAAACGGGTCAGCCCACACGAGGCCGCCCGATTCCATACAGTGCTGCTGGTCAGCGTGCTGCTCGCGGTACTGCTGCTGCTCACCACCGTCGACCCGGTGACCCTCACCGAATACATGCTCGTCATGAGTGCGGTGGCGCTGCCGCTGACCTACCTGCCGATCCTGGTGGTCGCCAACGACCGCACCTACCTTGGTGACCGGGTCAACAGCCGGATACTCAACCTGCTGGGTGCGGTGCTGCTGCTCGTCATCCTCGCTGCCTCGATCGTCGCCGTACCACTGGCGATCGGTACGAGGATGGGCCAGTGAGGATCCAGGTCAGTCAGGAACTACTCGACCGGCAACTCGTCGACCGCGACGGTCGGCTGGTCGGCAAGGTCGACGACGTGGAGTTCGCCCTCGACGCCGACGGGGTGCCGTACCTGCGGTCGTTGCTGAGCGGACCGGGGGCCCTCGGGCAGCGGGTCGGTGGCCGGCTGGGCCGGATGCTCGTGATCGCCGCCGAGCGGTTCGTCACGGACCGACCGATGGCGCCGCTACGCATCCCGTACGCGCTTGTCGGTCGGGTCGACAGTGCGGTGTGGTTACGGGTGCGGGCCGACGAACTGCCCACCTCGCCGGTGGAGCAGTGGTTGCGCCGCCACCTCGTCGATCGGATTCCGGGAGCCGACCGTGCGAGCGGGTGACCTGCTGGGCCGGACCGCCTACGACCACCAGGATCGCCGCCTGGGCCGGGTGGTGGACCTCGTCGTACGTGGTCCCGCTCAGGGCCCGCTGCGCTTGACCGACCTGGTCGTCACTCGACACTGGTACGGCCGGTTGAGTGGGCGGCTGATCGGTCCGCAACGGCACCCGTCGGGCCCCTGGGCGATCCGTGCGCTGGCCCGGCTGCTCGCTCGGAGCACCTGGCAGTTGCCGGTTCACGGGGTGCGGTTGGACCCGCCGCTGCCTGACGACTCCGAACCGGAACGTGCCGCACGAAGCTGAGTCGGAGCAGGCCCGGACCGGCTCGACCAACCCCGAACGGTTCTCAGCGCCGCGTGCCGTCCAGCACCGACGGGGCCTCGGCAGGCTGCGCAACGGGCTCGAGCGGCGCGTCCGTCTCGGGGGCGTCCGGCTCTACGGACTCCGCTGCCGCCCGGCGTAGCCGGAGACCGGAGACCGCCCGTTCGTCAGCGACAGTCACCTCCAGCCGCCAGCCGTCGACGGTCAACTGCTCCCCGGAGCGGGGAATCCGACCGAGACCGGCCAGGAGCAGCCCGGCGACGGTGGTGTAGTCGCCGTCCGGTCGTCCGGGCAGATCCACGCCGATATCGGGCAGGTCGTGGACCGGAAAGGTGCCCGGCAGCAGCAGCGCACCGTCAGCGTCGCTACGAACCGCTCCGACGTCCCGGTCGGTCTCGTCGTAGATTTCCCCGACGATCTCCTCGAGGATGTCCTCGAGGGTGACGATGCCCTCGACGGCACCACGTTCGTCGACCACCAGGGCCATGTGCTGTCGTTCGGCCTTGAAGCGGCGCAGCGCGTCGACCACCGGCACCGAGTCCGGTAGCAGCAACGGCGGGCGGGCGTACTCGTCGACGGGCTGGTCGTCACCGACGCCGACCAGGTCCCGCAGGTGGATGACGCCCACCGAGTCGTCCAGGCCGCCGTGACGTACCACCGGCGCACGGGAGTGGCCGGAGGCGGCCAGCACGAGTCGGGCAGCCTCCGCCGTGGTACCGCTGTCCAGGCAGAAGACCTGCAGTCTTGGCACCAGCACCGCCCGCAGCCTCCGCTCGGCGATCTCGACGGCACCGGCGATGATGGTCTGCTGCTCCTTGGTGAAACCGTGGTGGCCGGCCACGATGTCGCGCAGCTCGTCCGGGCTGATCTCGTCGCGCTCAGGTTTCGGGTCCAGGCCGAACAGCCGCACCACCAGGTCACTTGTGGCACCGAGCACCCACACGACCGGCCGGGTCAGGGCGGCGAGCAGGTCCAGCGGGCGGGCGACGAGCAGCGCCCACCGCTCCGGGACCTGCATGGCGATCCGTTTCGGGGCCAACTCACCGAATACCAGGGTGACGAAGGTCAGCACCAGGGTGACCAGAACCACGGACACCGGGCTGGCTGCCCGACCGAAGACACCCTCCAACAACGGCACCAGCGGTCGAGCCAGCGACACCGCGGCGGCGGCCGAAGCCAAGAACCCGGCCAGGGTGATACCGATCTGGATGGTGGCCAGGAAGCGGTTGGGGTCGCGGGCCAGCCGGGCCAGCACCCGACCGGTGCGCCCGGTGCGTTCCAGCCGCTGGAGCTGGCTGTCACGCAGCGACACCAACGCCAGCTCGCTGCCGGCGAAGATCGCGTTCACCACGATCAGAACTGCGACCAGGGCCAGCTGGCTCCAGTAGCTCTGCACGCCTGGTTCTCCCTCGCTGGACCGCGCCCCGTGGCGCCGCCGGTGGCGACCCCGCCGACGTAGCGGTGCCTATGCCCACTTGTCACGACGACGAATCATCGCCCTGCAGAGAGGGGGTCGGAACCGTACGAACGCTCAGTCCTGCGGCAGTGCCGGGGCCGGCAGGTCCAGGACGTACGACTCGCCGGCCCGACGGAACCCGAGGCGGTGGTAGTACGGGGCGACCATCCCCGGTGGGCTGAGCACCTGGCGGAATCCGCGGTCGGTGAACAGGCTGCTGCGCCGGTAGACGAACTCGCCGGGGGTGAAGTCGCGGAAGGAAGGGGTGACGTAGTCCAGGTCGACCTGGGCCACCCCGCCGCCGACGTCGCGTACCAGTACCACACCGACGACCTCGTCGGCGCGTACGACGAGGAAGGCCGCACCTGCGGTCAGTTCGTCGGCACGGAAACCTGGATTGAACCGGGCGATGTCGGCGGCGTGCACCCGCAGCGTGTGAGCCAGGAAGGCGTCCTCGACGTTGACCTCGACCACCTGGTACGTCTGCTCGTCGTGGCGGGTGGTGAGCAGTCGCCGCAGATACCAGATGTTGATCACAGCCAGTACCACGTTCAGCCCCACCATGGGCCAGACCCGGATCGTGGCGTTGTAGCCGATCAGGACGGCACAGCCCACCAGGTTGAGGGCGCGCAGCCGCAGGATGCGCGTCTGCAACAGCGACCAGACCAGCAAGGCGGAGCCCGCCCAGCCGACCAGTTCCAGCCAGTTCACCCCGCGAGGGTAGTCGCCGCCCTGGTCAGCCGCGTTGTCAGGGGCAGATCATCGCGGGTCGGTGCCGGGTGACGCCGGCAGTTCCAGGACGTACTCGTCGATCTCGTGACCGCGGCCGGGAGCGTACCCCCGGCCGGTTTCCCGCACGACGAAGCCGCAGCGGCGCAGGACGGTCAACGACCCGGCGTTGTCGGTTGCCGTCCGCGCGAACAGCGGTCGACGCGTGACCTCCCGCAGCAACGCGGCCAGGGCACGGGTGGCGTAGCCGCGGCCCCAGCACGCCGGGTCGATCCAGTAGCTGACCTCGATCGTCTCGCCGACCGGAAAGGCCAGCACGTGACCGACCACCGCGCCGTCGACGGTCACCGTGCGGGCCAGGTTCTCCCCGCCGGTGAGGATACGGACCCAGTGCGCGGCGAACGCTCGCCGGTCCGTCGGGTCCTCGGCACCGAAGGCGGCCATCCAACTGGCCGTCGGGTCGAGTTGGTGGACGAAGAACTCCACCAGGTCGTCCTCACGTACCGGACGGATCCGCAGGTCATCGGTCACCGACCGACCATACGCGGCTCGCCCCGGCGCGACGCCACCTGATCGGTGCGCCTCGGTGAACACGCTCGGTGTCGTTGCCGCCCCGTGGATCGGACGCGGGCAGCAGCCACCCGGTTGTCGCTCAAGCCACGAGACCATGTCGACGGGGCCGGGAGCGGCAGGGCCGTTGGGCCCGGGTCGCGCAGGCGGATCGCCCCTGCCGGGCGGCACCCGGCGTCGACGAGGCTGTCGTCGAGGGCGCGCCGCCGGGGTGCGCCCGTGCACAGGGGGGCGGACAGTGACCGGACAGGTCCAGATCGCGGACGGGGAGGTTCACCGGACGAGCACCGTCGTGGCGGCCCTCGGCGCACACCGGACACCGACCTGTCCACGCTGACACCGTCGGTGAGCGAGGCTGACAGCGGAGTCGAGAAGGAGATGCGATGACCAGCAACAGCGGCGCCCCCGTCGTGGTGGGCGTGGACGGTTCCGAGATCGCTCTGCACGCGGTGCGGGCCGCCGCGCGGGAGGCAGCGTACCGGCGTCGTCCGCTGCGGATCGTGCACGCGTTCATTTGGCCGCTGATGGGGGTGCCGCTCGGCCCGGCACCGGGTGCGCCGGTCGACGGTGGGCTGCGTGGCCAGGCTGAGCGGTATCTGGCCGAGGCCCTCACCGAAGCCGGGAAGGTGGCCCCGGAGGTGGTGGTGACCGGTGTGGTGATCGACGGGACGGCGAGTGCCGTCCTGCTCGCCGAGGCCCGGGACGCGGCTCTCGTCGTCCTCGGTAACCGGGGGCTGGGCGGCTTCGCCGAGTTGTTCCTCGGCTCGGTGGCCGTACAGGTCAGTGCTCACGCGGACAGCCCGGTGCTTGTGGTTCGCGGTGCTTCGCGTGCGGACGGGCCGGTGGTGGTGGGCGTCGACGGTTCTCAACTGTGCCAGGAGGCGGTCAGGTTCGCCTTCGAGGAGGCGGCGTGGCGCGGCAGCGAACTGGTCGCGGTGCACGCCTGGCTCTACCCGACTCCGGCCGGTCCCGGTGACGTCCTGCCCCTGGTCTACGACTTGGACGCTTTCCGCGACGAGGAGGAACGCCTCCTCGCCGAGGCGGTGGCCGGCTGGTCCGAGCGCTATCCGGAGGTGCCGGTGCGACGGCGGCTGGTGCGCGGTTCCCCTGGTCGGGCACTCGTGGCGGAGTCCCGTACCGCCCAACTGGTGGTGGTGGGCGCGCGGGGACGCGGCACGCTGGGTGGGCTGCTGCTCGGTTCGGTCAGCCACGCCGTGCTGCACCACGCCCACGCCCCGCTGGCGGTCGTCCGGAAGCTGCGTACGGTCGTGGGGGCCTGACCGGTGGTGTGTCGACGTGCCCAGGCGACAGGACGACGTCGACAATGAACCCTGACCGACCCGTGGAGTGACGATGAATCGACCTGTGGTGGTGGGGGTGGACGGATCGCCGCCGAGTCTGGTGGCCGCGGAGCACGCGGCACAGGCGGCAGTGTGGCGGTCGCGCCCGCTGCATCTGGTGCACGGCTACCTGCACCCGCTCGGCTACGGCGTGCCGATCAACCCGTACGAGGTGGGCGTTCCGGCAGCGTCGGAGGACGGCCGCGCGATGCTCGAACAGGCCGCCACCGAACTTGTGGACCGGTGGCCGGGGTTGACGGTCGAGGTGCGTCAGGTGGCCGGCGGGCCGGGCGCGACCCTGGTCGAAGAGTCCCGGCGGGCGGAGCTGCTGGTGGTGGGTAGCCGCGGCCTGGGCGGTTTCGCCGGGCTGCTGCTCGGCTCGGTCGGCACTCAGGTGGCCGCGCACGGGCACTGCCCGGTGCTGGTGATCCGCCCGCCCGACCGTCCGATCCCGTCCGAAGGTCCGGTGCTGGTCGGGGTGGACGGTTCGGAGTCGGCCGAACTCGCCGTCGGTCACGGCGCGGAGGAAGCTGGCCGGCGCGGCGGGACGCTGGTGCTGGTGCACGTCGCCGGCGAAGGCGACGACGACGGGGAGGCGAGGGCGCTGCTCGCCACCGCCGGTGCGGCGGCGCGGGGCAGCCGGCCGGGACTGGTCGTGGAGGAGCGGGTGGTCGTCGCCCCCAAGCCCGATCAGGCGCTTGTCGAGGCGACCGGGGACGCGGCGCTGGTGGTGGCCGGATCGCGGGGTCGGGGTGGCTTCGCCGGGCTGCTGCTCGGCTCGGTCAGTCAGACGCTGGTGCAGCACGCCCGCTGCCCGGTGCTCATCGCCCACCCGCACCAGCCGGAGCAGTGAGTACCGGCCGAGACCACGGCGAGGGTACGCACGGTCATCGGGCGGCCTCCGGTGCCCGACCAGTGACGGCGTGGACGGTGCTGTCGCCCCCGGCCAGCAGTGACGCGTGGGTCGGGGCCAGCGGCACGTGCGCCGGCCGAAGCGAATCGAACTCCTTGCGCAGCACCGGCACCACCTCCTCGCCGAGCAGATCCAGTTGCTCCAGGACCGTCTTCAACGGCAGCCCGGCGTGGTCGACGAGGAACAGCTGCCGCTGGTAGTCACCGACGTAGTCACGAAAACTGAGGGTACGGTCGACGACCTGCTGCGGGCTACCCACGGTCAGCGGGGTCTGCGCGGTGAAGTCCTCCAGCGAGGGGCCGTGCCCGTAGACCGGCGCGTTGTCGAAGTAGGGGCGGAACTCGCGTACCGCGTCCTGGGAGTTGCGCCGCATGAACACCTGGCCACCCAGTCCCACGATCGCCTGGTCGGCGGTGCCGTGTCCGTAGTGTTCGAAACGCTGCCGGTACAGGCCGACCATCCGCCTGGTGTGCTCGGCGGGCCAGAAGATGTGGTTGGCGAAGAAGCCGTCGCCGTAGTAGGCGGCCTGCTCGGCGATCTTCGGGCTGCGGATGGAGCCGTGCCACACGAACGGCGGTACGCCGTCGAGCGGACGCGGCGTGGCGGTGAACGACTGCAGCGGGGTGCGGAACTTGCCCTTCCAGTCGACCACGTCCTCGCGCCACAACCGGCGCAGCAGGTCGTAGTTCTCGATGGCGAGCGGGATGCCGTTGCGGATGTCCTGCCCGAACCAGGGGTAGACCGGCCCGGTGTTGCCCCGGCCCATCATCAGGTCGACCCGGCCGTCGGCGAGGTGTTGCAGCATCGCGTAGTCCTCGGCGATCTTCACCGGATCGTTGGTGGTGATCAGCGTGGTCGCGGTGGACAGCAGCAGCCGTTCGGTGCGGGCTGCGATCCAGCCCAGCATGGTGGTGGGCGACGAGGGGACGAACGGCGGGTTGTGGTGCTCGCCGGTGGCGAAGACGTCGAGGCCGACCTCCTCGGCCTTCAGCGCGATAGTGATCATCGCTTTGATCCGTTCGGCCTCGGTGGGTTCCCGGCCGTTTGTCGGGTCGACCGTGACGTCGCCGACGGTGAAGACTCCGAACTGCATGACCGCTCCCTCGTGTCGTCCGACCGGGCGGATGGCGCCCGACGCCCCCGACAACATATTTGACGAGTCAACTATTCCGTGCGCTCCCCCTGCACAGGTGTCGCCCGTCACGCCCTGCCCCGGCCCGCCCGCGACCGGCAGCGCCGTCGCCGACAACGAAGTCAGGTTCGGCGTCGCGGCACGTGCCGGCGGTACGGGCTGACAGTCGGGTCGCCGGTGATCCAGAACCGCCACGGCACCTCGTGCGCCGCGGCCACCCCGACCCGTGGACCGGCTGAGACGGCCGACGCCCCGACCAGGCGGGTCGGTGGCGTCAGCAGCAACGGTCCGGTCCCGTCGAACATGCAGGTGCCGTTCGCCGCCGCGTCGACGCCGAGCGCGACCACCAACCGAGCCGGCCCCCGGGCAAGATCGCGGTCGGCCACCTCACCGCGCCGCTTGCGCGCCAGGTCCACACCCTCGACCACCTCACCGGCACGCAACAGGACCGCCGCCGCCTCCCCCACACCGCCGCAGACGACGTTCAGGCACCAGTGCACACCGAACACGAAATACGTGTACGCGCGGCCCGCCGGGCCGAACATCACCGTCGTGCGGGGCGTCGGCCCACGGTGCGCGTGCGAGGCGGGATCCACACCGGTGCCGGCGTACGCCTCGACCTCGGTCAGCCTGACCCGCACCCCGTTGGCCGACAGCTCCCAGCCCAGCAGGCTCCGCGCCGTCTGCGCGACGTCGGCAGCCGGGGCCATCAGCCAGGGATGCTCCACACCTCCAGGAAACCCGGCCCACGCGTGACCGGCAACCTGACCTGCCGTCCCGGTAGTCGCGGGACAACTGTCGCCTCGGCGCCCCAAGGCAGCAGCATCCCCGCAACTACACGAGGAACGCGACGGGGCGCGGGTCAGCGGGGGACGACCGGCTCAGCGGACCATTCCCGCCAAGTCGTCAGCTGGTCGGCGGCGGTGGCGAGCTGATCGGCCACCGGGCCGGGACCCGTGGAGCCGGGCGTGGTGCGGGCGGCCAGCGCCGAACGGACCGACAACACGTCGCGGACGCCCGGGTCGAGGTGCTCGCTGACGGTGGCCAGGTCGGCGTCGGAGACCTCGTCGAGGGCGCAGTCCCGCGCCACGCAGAGCGCCACCAGCTTGCCGGTGATCTCGTGCGCGTCACGGAACGGCACACCCTTGCGAACCAGCCAGTCCGCGACCTCGGTGGCCAGGGAGAATCCCACCGGCGCGGCGGCGACCAGCCGGTCGACACGTACCGTCATCGTGGAGATCATTCCGGCGAGCGCCGGCAGTAGCAGTTCCAGGGTGTCGACCGCGTCGAATGCCGGCTCCTTGTCCTCCTGCATGTCCCGGTCGTACGTCATCGGCAGGCCCTTGAGCATCGTCAACACGGCGACCAGCCCACCGACGAGCCGACCCGACTTGCCCCGCGCCAGCTCGGCGATGTCCGCGTTCTTCTTCTGCGGCATGATCGACGAGCCGGTGGCGAACGCGTCGTCCAACTCCACCCAACCGAACTCCTGCGACGTCCAGAGCACCACCTCCTCGCCGAGGCGGGACAGGTGCACCCCGATCATCGCAGTGACGAAGAGGAACTCGGCGACGAAATCCCGGTCGGCGACCGCGTCCATCGAGTTGGCGAAGGACGTCCGGAACCCCAACTCCTTCGAAACCGCCACCGGATCCAGCGGCAGCCCCGAACCAGCAAGTGCCCCCGCGCCGAGCGGACTGACCGCAGCCCGGTGGTCCCAGTCGCGGAGCCGCTCCAGGTCCCGCAGCAACGGCTGCACGTGGGCGAGCAGCCAATGGCCGAAGGTGACCGGCTGGGCGTGCTGCAGATGGGTCATGCCGGGCGCGGCGGTGTCCACGTGCCGCCCGGCCTGCTCGACCAGCGCCTCTGCTAGCTCCACCAGCCGTGCGGCCACACCCCGGGCATGATCGCGCAGGTAGAGCCGCAGGTCGGTGGCGACCTGGTCGTTGCGAGACCGGCCGGCGCGCAGCTTGCCGCCGAGACTGCCGAGCCGTTCCAGCAGGCCACGCTCCAGGGCGGTGTGCACGTCCTCGTCGTCGACCGTGGGACGGAACGCACCCGAGGCGCAGGCGGCCTCCAGGTCGTCGAGGGCGGCGAGGACCCGGCCCAGCTCCTCC
The DNA here is from genome assembly GCF_012726175.1 of Micromonospora sp. HNM0581. GTDB lineage: Bacteria > Actinomycetota > Actinomycetes > Mycobacteriales > Micromonosporaceae > Micromonospora. The sequence goes on along the minus strand of NZ_JAASAD010000018.1, from coordinate 83,276 downwards.
GGGTCGAGCAGGCCGGCACCGGCCAGCACCCGGGCGTGCGCCCGGGAACCCGCGATGTCGTACGGGGCCAACCGCCAGTCGAACTGCACACTCACCGACAGGCGAGCCAGAGCCTCCGACGGGCCGCCGGCGAACCGGCCCCCCCACAGGCTCGTCCGGTTGGCCGCCACGCTGTTCTCGGTAAGGCTCTTGTCGTCCACCCGGTCAATTGTGGTCCCCACGATCAGTCGCCCCCCAACCGGGCACCCACCTCTGGCACAACCTCGGTCATGGGCTACCGCTCCCTTCGGTGTTGTCGTCCCGGCGCGCCCAGCCGGCCAGCCGTTCACCGAGGGCGGCGCCACCGTCGGCGGCACGCGCCACGACGAAAATGGTGTCGTCACCGGCGATGGTGCCGACGACGTCCGACAGCCCCGCCCGGTCCAGCGCGCTGGCCAGGTAGTGGGCAGCGCCCGGCGGGGTACGCAGGACCGCGATGTTGCCGCTGGAATCGACCTCGTTCAGCAGCTCGCGCAGCAGCCGCACCAGGCGGGCCGGTGCCGCCTCGGTATCACGCAGCGGGCGGTGGCCGTCCTCCGGAATGGCGTAGACGGCTCTGCCGTCTCCACCGCGAACGGTGACCGCACCGAGTTCCTTCAGGTCCCGCGAGAGGGTGGCCTGGGTGACCTGGACGCCCTCCTCACCGAGCAGCTCGGCCAACTCGGTCTGCGAGCGGACCTCCCGGCCGCGGATCAACTCGACGATACGGGCGTGCCGGGCACCACGGGTCAGCGGCGCGGTCACCGTCGACACCTTCCGTGCCCGACTGCGGGACTCCGCTCCGCTGCGTTCCTCGCGGTCACCGTCGACACCTTCCGTGCCCGACTGCGGGACTCCGCTCCGCTGCGTTCCTCGCGGTCACCGTGACTCCCGGAGCAGGAACGTCAGCAGGGCCTTCTGGACGTGCAGCCGATTCTCCGCCTGGTCGAAGACGGCACTGCGTGGACCGTCGAGCACCTCATCGGTGATCTCCTCACCGCGATGCGCCGGCAGGCAGTGCAGCACGACGGCCTCCGGCGCGGCACTGCCGAGAAGCGCCTCGTTCACCTGGTAGGGCAGGAACGGGGTGCGGCGGTCAAAGCCGTCAGTCTCCTGTCCCATCGAAGTCCAGGTGTCGGTCGCCACCACGTCGGCGTCGCGGACGGCGGCGACCGGGTCGACGAGCACCCGCACCGAACCACCTGTGCCGGCGGCGATCGTCTCGGCGCGGGCCACCACCGCCGCGTCGGGATGGAACCCGACCGGGCCGGCGACCCGAACGTTCATCCCGGCTGTCGCACCGGCAAGCAAATACGAGTGGGACATGTTGTTGGCCGCGTCCCCGACATAGGCGAGCGTCCGCCCCGCCGTGCCGCCACACCACTCGCGGACGGTGAGCAGGTCCGCGAGCAGCTGACACGGGTGGAACCCGTCGGTCAGCGCGTTGACCACCGGCACGGTGGCTCCGGCGGCCACCTCGGCGATCCGGTCGTCGCCGTGGGTGCGCAGCACGATCGCGGCCACGTATCGGGACAGCACCCGACCGGCGTCGCCGAGCGACTCGCCCCGGCCGAAGTGGGTGACCTGGGTGTCCACCACCAGGGGATGGCCACCCAGTTCGGCGATGCCAGCGTCGAAGGAGATCCGGGTACGCAGGCTCTGCTTGTCGAATAGCACCGCCACCGAGCGCGGACCCGCCAACGGCGTGAACGCGAAACGGTCGGCTTTCATCCGGTCAGCCAGGTCGAGCACCGCGAACTGCTCGTCCGGCGTCAGGTCGTCGTCGCGGAGGAAGTGCCGGATCACCTGGAAGCCCCCCTCGGCGTCGGAGCAGCAGCCGGGAACGGGCCGTCCGGCGGCCCACCGTCGGTGCCGCGTTCCATGTCGGACGCCGCCACGGTGAGGGCTGCCGGCAGCGCCTCCAGGAAGGCGTCGACCTGGGCTGTGGTGAGGATCAACGGAGGCGCCAGGCGGATCACGCCGGGCTGGATCGGGTTGACCAGGAAACCGGCCTCGCGCAGCGCCCCGGCGAGAGCGGCGGACACCGGCGCGGTCAAGGTGACGCCGAGCAGCAGCCCCGCACCGCGTACGCCGGCCACCAGTGGATGACCGGAAGCCTCGATCCCCCGACGCAGCCGCTCGCCGATCCGCTTCACATGGTCGAGCAACCCCTCACTGGCGATCGTCGAGATCACGGCCAGGGCGGCGGCACAGCTGACCGGATTACCGCCGAAGGTGCTGCCGTGGGAACCGGGCGCGAGCAGGTCGGCGGCCGGGCCGAAGGCAAGAGTCGCACCGATCGGCAGCCCACCGCCGAGCCCCTTGGCCAGGGTCACCACGTCCGGCTCGACGCCGTCGGCCTGATGGGCGAACCAGTGCCCGGTCCGGCCGACACCCGTCTGCACCTCATCGAGCACCAGCAGGGCACCATGCCGGGAGGTGATCCGCCGTGCCTCGGCGAGGTATCCCGCAGGCGGCACGACCACACCGTTCTCGCCCTGGACCGGTTCCAGGATGACCATGGCCGTGGCGTCGCTGACCGCCGCGTCCAAGGCGGCCACATCACCGTACGGGACATGGGTGACCTCACCCGGCAGCGGCCGGAACGGATCGGCCTTGGCCGGTTGGCCAGTCAGGGCGAGAGCGCCCATGGTGCGACCGTGGAAGCCGCCGACGGTGGCCACCACACCGGTGCGACCGGTGCACCGGGAGAGCTTGAACGCCGCCTCGTTGGCCTCGGCGCCGGAGTTGGCGAAGAACACCCGGCCCGGCCGGCCGGCGAGCGCCAGCAGCAGCTCGGCGAGCGCCACCGGCGGTTCGGAGACGTACAGATTGGAAACGTGACCGAGCGTGGCTACCTGTTTCGACACGGCCGCCACCACCGCCGGATGTGCATGCCCGAGGGAGTTGACGGCGATGCCGCCGAGCAGGTCGACGTACTCCCGGCCGGCCTCGTCCACCACTACCGCGCCGGAGCCGGCCACCAGCGCCAGCGGCGGCGTGCCGTAGTTGTCCATCATCGCCTGCCGCCAACGGCTGACCAGTGCGCTCATCAGGGAATCACCATCGTTCCGAAGCCTTCCGAAGTGAACACTTCCAGCAGGGTGGAGTGGGCGACACGACCATCCACGACGTGTGCGGCCGGCACTCCCCCGTTGACGGCCCGCAGGCACGCCTCCATCTTCGGCACCATCCCCGACTCCAGCGACGGGAGCAGCTTCGCCAACTCGTCGGTGCTGATCTCACTGAGCAGACTCGACGTGTCCGGCCAGTCGGCGTACAGACCGGGCACGTCGGTGAGCACGACGAGCTTGCGTGCCCGCAGGGCGACCGCGAGGGCGGCGGCAGCGGTGTCGGCGTTCAGGTTGTGCAACACCCCGTCCACGTCCGGTGCCACCGTGGAGATCACGGGGATCCGACCGGCCGCGATCAGGTCGTCCACCGCCGACACGTCCACCGATTCGACGTCGCCGACCTGACCGACGTCGACCGGCTGCCCGTCGACGTACGCGGACCGTCGCACCGCCGTGAACAGCCCGGCGTCCTCGCCGGAGAGACCGACCGCGAACGGACCGTGCGCGTTGATCAACCCGACCAGTTCGCGACCCACCTGGCCGACCAACACCATTCGGACCACGTCCATCGCCTCCGGGGTCGTCACCCGAAGACCACCCCGGAACTCGCTCCGGATGCCCAACCGGCCGAGCATGGCCGAGATCTGCGGGCCACCACCGTGTACCACCACCGGTTTGAGCCCGGCATAGCGCAGGAACACCATGTCGGCGGCGAAGGCCCGCCGAAGTTCCGGGTCGACCATCGCGTTGCCGCCATACTTGATCACGACTGTGGAGCCGGACAGGCGAGCCAGCCAGGGCAACGCCTCGATCAACGTGGCGGCCTTGGCCTGGGCGTGAGCCAGATCGGAGCTCAGATTCACCGCTTCGACCCTCCGTTGGCGACTACCGGACTCCGCTGCGCTGCGTTCCTCGCGCTCACGTTGAGTAGGCCGAATTCTCGTGCACGTAGGCGTGCGACAGGTCGTTTGTCCACACCGTCGCCTCGGCGGCACCAGCGTGCAGGGCGATCCGGATGGTGACGTCCCGGCCGGAGAGATCGACTTTCGAGCGGTCCTCGGCGGCAGCGCCGGCCCGACATACCCAGATGCCGTTGACCGCCACGTCGACGGCATCCGGGTCGAAGGCCGCGGCGGTGGTACCGACGGCGGCCAGGATCCGACCCCAGTTCGGGTCGTTGCCGAACAGTGCCGTCTTCACCAGGTTGTTGCGGGCCACCGCCCGACCGACCTCGGCGGCGTCGTCGTCGGTGGCAGCGTCGACCACCTCGATGGCGACCTGTTTGGTGGCACCTTCGGCGTCGCAGAGCAGTTGCTGGGCCAGGTCGTGGCAGGCGGCGGTGACTGCCGACGTCAGCTCCGCCGCGCCCGGTGTGACCCCTGAGGCACCGCTGGCCAGCAGCAGAACCGTGTCGTTCGTCGACATGCAGCCGTCTGAGTCGACCCGGTCGAAGGTGACCCTGGTGGCGGCCCGCAGCGCGGCGTCGAGCACCTCCGGTGCGGCCACCGCATCGGTGGTGAGGACGCAGAGCATGGTGGCCATGGCCGGGGCCAGCATGCCGGCGCCCTTGGCCATGCCGCCGACGGTCCAGCCGTCACCGGCGACGACAGTTGTCTTCGGTCGGGTGTCCGTGGTCATGATCGCCTCGGCGGCGGCCGGACCGCCCTCCCGGGCCAGCCCGCGCGCCGCAGCATCCACCCCCGAGAGCAGAGCCGGCATCGGCAGTCGCTCGCCGATCAGCCCGGTGGAGCAGACCGCCACCTCACCGGCACCGATCTGACGCACGTCGGTGGCGGTCAACGCGGCGGCGGTGTGCTCGGCGGTGGCATGGGTGTCCTGGAAGCCGGCCGGTCCGGTGCAGGCGTTGGCACCGCCGGAGTTGAGCACCACCGCCCGCACGACGCCGCCACGGACAACCTGCTGGGTCCAGAGCACCGGCGCGGCCTTGACCCGGTTGGCGGTGAAGACCCCGGCGACACCGGCGTCGGGGCCGTCGTTCACCACAAGTGCCACGTCCGGGGCACCGCCGGTCTTGAGGCCGGCGGCAACCCCTGCCGCCCGGAACCCCTCGGGTGTGGTCACGGTCATGGCGCGGTCCCCCACACGGACAGGCCCGTGGTCTCGGGCAGACCGAACATCAGATTGGCGTTCTGCACCGCCTGGCCGGCAGCGCCCTTGCCGAGGTTGTCAAGCGCGGCGACCACGATCAGCCGGCCGGAGTCGACATCCATGGTGGCCTGCAGGTGACAGGAGTTGCCACCGAGCGTGGCGGCGGTGTGCGGCCACCGTCCCTCCGGCAGCAGGTGCACGAACGGTTCGTCGGCGTACGCCTGCGCCAGTACCGCTCTCGGGTCGGACCGACCGGTCGGCAGCGCGGTCACCGTGGCCAGGATGCCGCGTGGCATCGGTGCCAGCACGGGGGTGAAGGACATCCCGGTCGCCCCGGTGGCCTGCTTGATCTCGGGTACGTGCTGGTGCGCGCCCACCTTGTAGGGCGACAGGTCGCCCATCACCTCGCTTGCCAGCAGATGCGTCTTCGCGGCCCGGCCCGCGCCCGAGGTGCCCGACGCGGCGACGACGACCACGTCGTCGGGGCGGGCGGCACCGGCAGCGATCAGCGGGGCCAGTGCGAGGGTGATCGTCGCCGCGTAGCAGCCGGTGCTGGCCACCCGTTCGGCGCCGGCGATCCGCTCCCGCTGGCCGGGTAGTTCGGGTAGGCCGTAGGTCCACGCGCCCGCGTGCGGACCCCCGTAGTAGCGGGCCCAGGCGTCCGCGTCCACGAGCCGGTGGTCGGCGCCGAGATCGACGATCCGGACCCCGGTTGGCAGTCTCGCCGCCAGGGCAGCGGACTCACCGTGCGGGAGGGCGAGGAAGACCAGATCGGCCTCGGCCAGCACCTCCGGCGTGGTCTCACCGAGAGCCACGTCCATTCCGGTCAACTGTGGGTGTACGGCGTCGAGGCGTTGCCCGGCCTGACGGTGCGCGGTGGCGGCGATCAGGTCGAAGTCGGGATGCCCGGCAAGCAGGCGGAGCAGTTCACCACCGGCGTACCCACTCGCCCCAGCAACCGCGGCCCGAATTCCCATACCTACCTCCGCATTAATATGCAACGAAGGTTAACAGGGTCGACGCTCGTACTGCAAGTTCATACGAGAAGCCGTATGGTAATGAACTTGTCGAGTGGGCCGCTCCCCAGTCTGCCCCTGGCGACCACGCGGGTCACCCCGGACCGACCCCTCTTCCACGCCCGCAGGCGGGACGCCGAGAAGGGGTCGGTCCGCACAGGTCAGGCGCCGCGAAGGGTAGCGCCGTGGCGTTCGGCCGCCCGGGCGACCGCAGCGTCGCGGGCAGCCACCGCCTCCTCGACCGTGAGCGTCCGGTCCGGCGCTCGGAAGGTGAGCTTGTAGGCAAGCGACTTGCGTCCGGCGCCGAGTTGCTCCGAGGCGTACACGTCGAACAGGCTGACCGACTCCAACAGCTCACCGGCGCCCTCGACGAGTGCCCGGCGCACCAGGGCCGCCGGCACCGACTCGGCCACCACGAGCGCCACGTCGATCAAGGCCGGCGGGAACGTCGACACCGACGGAGCACCCACCGGTGGGGCCGGCGGCAGGGCATCCAGGTCCAGCTCCATGGCGCAGGTCCGCCTCGGCAGCTCGAGCGTCGCCACGACCTGCGGGTGCAGCTCACCGGCGTGACCCACCACCGTCCCGTCGACGAGCAGTTCCGCGCAACGGCCCGGATGCCAAGGAGCGTACTCGGCCGCGCGCACCTCGACCTGCCGGTCGGGCATCCCGGCGGCGGCCAGCACCACACGGCCCGCCTCGACGGCATCCGCCCAGCCTGCCGCCCGTCCGCCGCCCCACCAGCCGGCCGGCTCGACGTCACCGGTGAGCACCACGGCGACGTGCCGGGGCTGACGCGGCACCACCGCGTCGGCGGCGGCGAACTCCGCATCGGTGGGACGCCGGTCCACACCCATCACCGGCGGGCTACCGGCGTCCGGTCGGGGATGGAAAACGGTACCGACCTCGAACAGGGACAGATCCCGCAGGCCACGGCCGAGGTTGCGCCGGACGATCCCGAGCAGCGGACCGAGCAGCGTGGTGCGCAGCAGTGGCTCCTCCTCCGACAGCGGGTTGGCCAGCCGCACCGCCCGGCGGCGTGGATCGTCGGCTGGCATACCCAACTGGTCGGCCAGCCCCGTGGCGACGAACGGGTGGGCCAGTACCTCGACGTGACCACGCTCGGCCAAGGCGCGGGACACCGCCCGGTGGCGACGCTGCTGCCAGGTCAGACCCCGGCCGGGCGGCGCCGTCGGCAGCACCGACGGCACCCTGTCGTACCCGTCGAGGCGGACCACCTCCTCGACCAGGTCCGCCGGGTCGGTCAGATCGGGCCGCCAGGTAGGCGGGGTGACGCTGAGTGTCTCGCCGCCACCGGCGGCCACCGCCACCTCGCCCGGGTCCTCGACCAGCCGGTCGGTACCGCGCCTTACGGTGCAGCCGACCTGCTCCAGCAGGGCGACCACCCGGGCCGGTGGGTAGTCCACGCCGATGCGCCGGCTGGGCAGGTCGGCCGGCAGGAAGATCGGGGTACGCGGCCGCACGTGGTCGACGTCCAGCACCTGCTCGCTGGCGGTGCCTCCCGCGTACTCGGTGAGCAGCCCGACCGCCCGGTCCAGAGCGACGAGCGGCAGCGCCGGATCGACCCCGCGCTCCCAACGCTTCGCCGCCTCGCTGAACAGCTTGTGCCGGCGGGCGGTGCGGCCGACCATCGCCGGATCCCAGTGCGCGGCCTCGAAGAGCACGTTGACGGTACCCGGCAGGACCTCGCTCGTCTCACCGCCCATCACGGCGGCGAGTGAGATCGGCAGCCCGTCACCGGAGGCGGCGAGCGGGTTCGGCAGCCCGGCGTCGCAGATGACCATGTCTTCCGGCACGAGGGCCCGGGTAACCCCGTCGAGCGTGGTCACTTTCTCCCCCGCCACCGCCCGGCGAACCACGAGCGGGCCGGTGAGCCGGTCAGCGTCGAAGGCGTGCATCGGCTGACCGAGTTCCAGCATCACGTAGTTGGTGATGTCCACCGGCAACGAGATGCTGCGGATGCCGGCGACAGTGAGCCGCTGCCGCATCCACCCGGGACTCTGCGCCGTCGGGTCGACGCCGCGCACCATCCGGGCCGCGAACCGGTCGCAGCCGACCGGGTCGCGCACCTCGACCGGGTACGCCGGCTCGGCGGTGCCGGGTGTCGCGGGTACCCGGCCCCGGTCCCGGTAGTCGACACCGAGGGCGTGCGCCAACTCGCGGGCGAGCCCGCGCAGCGACATCTGGTAGCCCCGGTCCGGGGTGATCTCCACCTCGACGATGACGTCGTCGAGGCCGACCACCGGACGCGCGTCGTCGCCAGGCTCGGCCACCACGTGCTCGGGCAGCACCAGGATGCCGGCGTGATCGTCGCCGATGCCCAGTTCCCGCACCGAGCAGATCATGCCGTTGGAGTTGCGCCCGTACGTTCTGCGGGCACCGATGGCGAAGCCGCCCGGCAGCACACCGCCGGGCAGGATCACCACGACCCGGTCGCCGGGGGCGAAGTTACGGGCACCGCAGACGATCTCCTGCGGCTCGCCGGTGCCGTTGGCGGAGCCGACGTTCACCCGACAGAACCGGATCGGCTTCTTGAAGCCGGTCAACTCCTCGATGTCCATCACCTCGCCGACCACCAGTTGCCCGGTGACCGTGCCGGCCAGATCCACGATGGACTCGACCTCGATGCCGAGGTCGACAAGGGCCCGCTCCAACTCGTCTACGGGCAGGTCGGGAATCTCGACGTACTCCCGCAACCAACTGAGAGAAACTCGCATGATGTGTAACCACCGTCTCCGTAACTCGCGCCCGCACTAAGCCCCGTGGCCGAACGCCCGGGTGAACCGGACGTCGCCCTCGACCAGGTCCCGCATGTCGCCCACCCCGTGCCGGAACATCACGGTGCGGTCGATGCCCATGCCGAAGGCGAAGCCGGAGTAGACCTCGGGATCGATGCCGCAGGCCCGCAGCACCCGTGGATTGACCATGCCGCAGCCACCCCACTCGACCCACTGCGGGCCCTTGCGGTGCTCCGGAAACCACACGTCGAACTCGGCGGACGGCTCGGTGAACGGGAAGTAGTGCGGCCGGAACCGGGTCCTGGCACCCGACCCGAACATCGCCCGAGCGAAATGGTCGAGGGTGCCGCGTAGATGCGCCATCGTGATGCCCTTGTCCACCACCAGGCCCTCCACCTGGTAGAAAACCGGGGAGTGGGTGGCGTCCAACTCGTCGGTACGGTAGACCCGACCCGGAACGACCACGTAGATCGGTGGGGTACGGGTGAGCATGGTGCGCGCCTGCACCGGCGACGTGTGGGTACGCAGCACCAGACCGGAGCCCGGCGGCGCGACGTGGAAGGTGTCCATCAGGCCGCGCGCCGGGTGGTCGGCCGGGATGTTCAACGCGTCGAAGTTGGTCCACTCCAACTCGGCCTCCGGCCCCTCGGCCACCTCGTATCCCATCCCGATGAACAGGTCGCTGACCTGCTCCATCAGCAGTGCGATCGGGTGCCGGGAGCCACGCGGACGCCGGTCGTACGGCAGCGTCACGTCGACCCGTTCGGCGACCAGGACCCGTTCGGCCTGCTCGCGCTCCAGCACCTCGACTCGGGCGGCGAACGCCTGTTCGATGGTGCGGCGGGCCTCGTTCACCCGCTTGCCGGCGTCGGCCTTGGCGGCCGGCGGTAGCGCGCCGATCTCCCGGCGGGCCAGCGAAACCAGCGCCCGGTCACCCAGATGGGCCGGGCGCACCGCGGCCAGCGCGTCGGGGTCACCGGCGGCGGCGAACGCCTTCTCGGCTTCGGTCACGGCCTCGGCCAGGGCGGCCGGGTCGAGCAGGGCGACCTGCTTCGGATCGTACGGATCGTTGCGGTAGGACATGGCGTACGGGCACTCCCTCACGACGGCGCCGGCCCTCGCGGGCGGCTAGGCGAGTCTACGGACGTGCGGCTGTGCCGCAGCCCGCCGGTGGGAGTCGTGTGGAGAACGGGTCAGACCCGCCGCCCGCCGACACCGGCGGGCTGGCTAAACGAACGCCGTGGCGCGTTCACCATCAGGGCCGCATCTCCTCGTCATGCACCTGAGAAACACAGGTGACCTCGGTCAGCGCTGTGCTCTCGCCGAAGCGTACAGGCAGACAGCCGCCGCCGCAGCCAGGTTCAGGCTCTCGGCCCGCCCGTGCAACGGCACCCGTACCCGGGCATCGGCGGCCTCGGCCAGCTCGGCGGGCAGTCCGTGCGCCTCGGAGCCGAACAGCCAGGCGGTCGGTGCGGTGAGCCGGCCGGCGTCGGCCAGATCGTCGAGATCGGTCTCGCCGTAGCCGGTCGCGGCGAACACGACCAGACCGGCCGCACGGGCAGCGGCGAGCACCGCGACCGGGTCCGGTTCGCGGATCACGTCGAGGTGGAACAGGCTGCCCGCCGACGACCTGACGCACTTGCCGTTGTACGGGTCGACGGCGTCACCGGCGAAGAACACCGCGGTGGCGCCGGCCGCGTCGGCGGTGCGCAGCACCGTTCCGGCGTTGCCCGGGTCCCGGATCCCGGCGAGCACGGCCACCAGGCGGGGACTGCGGGACAACGCGCGGACCAGGGACACGTCGAGGTGCCGGCAGACGGCGACCAGGCCCTGCGGGGCGACGGTCTCGGCGAGCGCGGCGAGCGCCTCGTCGGTCACTTCGGACACGGGTACGTCGTCACCGGCGGCGACCGCCGCCAGGTCGGCGTACCGGTCGAGGGCGGTGGGGGTACCGAACAGTTCCAGCACGGTGCGGGGGCGGTTCAGTGCCTCCCGGACCGCCTGTGGTCCCTCGGCCAGGAACCGGCCGGTGGCGTCGCGTTCGCGGCGACGGTGCAGTCGACGCGCGGCCACCACCCGGGGCGTACGCGGTGTGAAGAGCATGGTCTCGACCACGCGCGTGAGGCGCCCCCCGTCGCTGAGGGACGCCTCGCTGCGCTGTCTGGAACTCAGGCGGCCTGTGCGGGCGCGCCGCCGGTGCCCTCGGCCTGCACGGCGGCGCGGGCCAGCTCGACGATCGCCGCGAACGCCGCGGTGTCGTTGACGGCCAGGTCGGCCAGGATCTTGCGGTCGACCTCGATGCCGGCCAGGCGCAGGCCCTGGATCAGCCGGTTGTAGGTCATCCCGTTGGCACGGGCACCCGCGTTGATCCGTTGGATCCACAGCTGCCGGAAGTCGCCCTTGCGGTCACGACGGTCCCGGTAGGCGTACTGCATCGAGTGCAGCACCTGCTCCTTGGCCTTGCGGTACAGCCGGGAGCGCTGACCGCGGTATCCGCTCGCGGTCTCCAGCAGGGTACGACGCTTCTTCTGGGCGTTAACAGCCCGCTTGACGCGTGCCATCTCAACTCCTTCTTGGATTCAGGTGGCGCGCGTCAGCGGCCGAGCAGCTTCTTGATGCGCTTGACGTCAGCCTTGGCCACCTCGACCACGCCCGTCAGCCGGCGGGTGCGGGTGGAGGGCTTCTTCTCCAGGTTGTGACGCAGACCGGCCTGCTGCTTCGTGAGCTTGCCCTTGCCGGTCACGCGGACCCGCTTGCCCATCCCCGTGTGGCTCTTCATCTTCGGCATGTGGAACGTCTTCTCCCCTGTTACCGACCGCCGGTGTCGGCGGTCGTGCCGGTCTCACCGGCTGCTGCGCTCTCGCTGGTCACCGCAGCTTCGGCGGCCGCGGCGGGCTCCTCCGCGGTCCGCTCGCGGGGTCCACCACGAGACGCCGTGGCGGCGACCGCGGAGGCCTTGACGGCCCGGTGCGGAGCGAGAACCATGATCATGTTTCGGCCGTCCTGCTTCGGAGCGGACTCCACGTATCCCAGTTCCGTGATCTCGGACTCGAGCCGGCGCAGGAGCCGGTAGCCCAGCTCCGGACGGCTCTGCTCGCGACCGCGGAACATGATCGTCACCTTGACCTTGTCGCCGGCCTTGAGGAACCGCACCACGTGACCCTTCTTGGTCTCGTAGTCGTGCGGATCGATCTTCGGTCGGAGCTTCATCTCCTTGATGACGGTCTGCTGCTGGTTACGCCGCGCTTCGCGCGCCTTCAGTGCGCTCTCGTACTTGAACTTGCCGAAGTCCATGAGCTTGCACACCGGCGGGCGCGCCATCGGCGCAACCTCGACCAGGTCCAGATCGACGTCCGCGGCCAGCTGAAGGGCGCGCTCCAGCGGGACGATGCCCACCTGCTCACCCTCGGGGCCGACCAGCCGGACCTCACGTGCCCGGATCTGCTCGTTCACGCGTGGTTCGACGCTGATGGGGCCTCCTCGAGTCGGATCTTCATGCGTGGCCGACCCGGCGGCTCCCGGCGGGAACCGGCCCGGAAAGTAGAAGGCCCCGGCGTATGCCAGGGCCCGCTCGACCGGTCGGCACGATCACAGGATCGCGCATCCGGCGCCGGGACGTGCCCGGAACCGGTGACCGGACCCGGACGCCGCAGCCGGCGACTCGGGTGGGAGCGGGCGCTCCACTTTCACAGCCGCCCTAACAGTCGGACAGCCTGGTCGACTCGATTACACTACACCCTCGGTAATCAGGACCCCAAACCGGCCAGGGGATCACTCGCCAGGCACCGCGCGAAACCGATCAGCGGGCCGAACGCTCCGTCACAGCCGCCAGGTGCGCCTGGTGCAGGCGGCGCAGGGCGCGGACGCCGTCGACAGCGAACTGCTTGTCGGCGGCCTGCAGGGCGACCACCGGCAGCAGGTCGTCGTCGTGCAGCTCCAGGGCCGCCCACGGCGCACCCCGGTCGAACCGAACACCGCGGACGACCTCCCAGGGCAACTCGTACGAGCCGACGATGTTGCGGACCCGCACGCCCCGCAGATCCGCCTCGACCCGGGGGCGGGTGAACAGCAGCGTGCCCAGGGCGAACAGGACCCCCAACCCGATCATGGCGAACTGGTCACCGCGTTGGAAGGTGCCGTACCCGTTACCGGTGGACCCGGTGAGCGTGGTGGCGATCAGGGCGAAGACCACGACCAGCAGGATGGCCGACACCCAGCAGACCAGCCGAATTCGCCGGGGTCGCACCCGGACCACGTCGCTGACACTCACCCCACCAGTCTGCCATCCGGCCGTACCCGGGCAGCCACCGCCACACAGGCCCGGCCTTGTCCGGGTCAGAGCCGGCAGGCGTGAAGGTTCGTCACCAGGATCGCGCGGGCGCCCAGTTCGTAGAGTTCGTCCATGATCTGGTGCACGTCGTCGCGGAGCACCATGGCCTGCACCGCCACCCAGCCCTCCCGATGCAGCGGCGAAACCGTCGGCGACTCGATGCCGGGAGTGAGCGAGCTGGCCCGATCCAGCAACCCGGCCGGCACGTCGTAGGCGAGCATCACGTAACGGCGTGCCACCAGAACCCCGTGCAGCCGGCGCAGCAGCTGCTCGGCCTGCGGGTGGGGGGGCGCGCCGGTACGCCGAACCAGCACCGCCGAGGACTGCAGCAGCGGCTCACCGAAGACCACCAGACCGGCCTGGCGCAGGGTGGCCCCGGTCTCGACCACATCGGCGACCACGTCGGCGACACCCAGCCGGATGGCGTTCTCCACCGCACCGTCGAGGCGGATCACGTCGGCCTTGACGCCCAGCTCGGCGAGGTGCCGCTCCACCAGCCCCGGGTAGGCGGTGGCGATCCGGTGCCCACCCAGCTCCCGTACGTCGTCGACGTCGTCGGGCCGGGCGGCGAACCGGAAGGTGGCCCGCCCGAAGTTCAGGTCGACGACCTCCTCGGCCGGTGCGCCGGAGTCGATGAGCAGGTCCCGGCCGGTGATGCCGACGTCCAGGTCACCGGAGCCGACGTAGGTGGCGATGTCCTTCGGCCGTAGGTAGAAGAATTCGATGTCGTTAGCCTGGTCACGGCAGACCAGGTCCTTGGTGTCGGTGCGCTGGCGGTAGCCCGCCTCACGCAGCATCTGGGCAGCCGAATCGGCCAGGGCGCCCTTGTTCGGTACGGCGACACGCAGCATGACGGAGTGCTCCTTCGATCGGTTCCGGCTCGACGGCGGGCGCACTCACAGATGTCGGTAGACATCCTTCAGGTCCAGACCGCTGGCGAGCATCAACACCTGGACCTGGTAGAGCAACTGGGAGATCTCTTCGGCGGTGCGCTCGGGTCCCTCGTGCTCGGCGGCCATCCACGACTCGGCCGCCTCCTCGACGACCTTCTTGCCGATGAAGTGCACGCCCTTGTCCAGGGCGGCGACCGTGCCCGAGCCGGGGGTGCCGGCCGCAGCTTTGGCCTGCAACTCCGCGAACAACTCCTCGAACGTCTTCACGGGGACTGATTCTCGCAGCCGCCCCCGGGCGACCCGAGCACCGGGTCGGTGGTATCCGGCGGGCCGGACCGGCGAGTCCCACCGGCACCGCAGGACAACTCTTCGATCCTCACCGATGTTGGTCGTACCCTGTCCGCCATGGTCAGTACTCCACGTACCCTCGCCGTCACCTGTGCGGTGGCCGTCCTGCTGACGGCCGGCGCCTGCACGTCCCAGCCGCAGGCCGCGCCCATGCCGACCGTGTCGATGCCCTGCGCCAAGGACAGCCTGCTCACCCGTGCCGCGGGCAAGCTGACCATCGCCACCGGCGAATCGGTCGACGATCCGTGGTTCGTCGACGACACGCCGGACAACGGCCAGGGCTTCGAGTCCGCGGTGGCCTACGCGGTGGCGGAGCAGCTCGGTTTCGGCCACGACGACGTCAGCTGGATCCGGGTGGGGTCCGACACCGCCATGGCGCCCGGAACGAAGCCCTTCGACGTCGGCATCGACCAGATCGCGATCAGTGAAGAACGCAAGCAGGCGGTCGACTTGTCCGCGCCGTACCTCCTGGTGCGGCAGGCGGTGGTCACGCTGAAGTCCTCCGGCCTCGCCGGCAGGAGTGATCTGGTCGAGCTACGTGACACCGTGCTCGGCGCCCAGGCCGACTCGACCAGTCACCAGGCAATCACCGACCTGGTGCGGCCGACGTCCGCACCACGGGTCTACGACGACAACGATGAAGCCGAGAAGGCCCTGCGGGACGGGCGGATCGACGGTCTGGTGGTGGACCTGCCCACCGCGTTCTCCCTCGCCGGTGCGGGCACCGACGATGTGGTGATCGTCGGACAGTTGCCCCAGGTGGGCAGCCCGGAGGCGTTCGGACTGCTGCTGGAGAAGGAATCGCCGCTCACCGGCTGCGTCAGCGCGGCAGTCGGACGGCTCGCCGCCGAAGGCGTACTCCGGCAGTTGGAGGAGCAGTGGCTCGCCGGTGACACCGGAGCACGCGAACTCACCTGAGCCCCGCCGGACTCGTCGATACGCCCCGCCCGCTGGCGGTCCCATCGCGAAGGCGACACCCTGCTCGATCAGTGGTGGGACCATCACCCCGATCTTCCGTACGGCGGTTGAGCAGGCCGTGCAGGAGCAGTTCGACCCGTCCGAGAACGAGTGCTGAACTGCCGACACCGGCACCGTCAGGTGGTGAATCCGACGGGATGGTTGCCGGCGGTGCCGGTCCCGCGGATGGCGAGGGCGGCGTCGAGAGCGGCCACCGTCGACGACCAGCCCTTGTCCTCGGCGGAGCCGGGCAGGCCGGCACGGTCACGGGCCTGCTCGATGGTGTCCACGGTGAGCACGCCGTGAGCCACCGGCTTGCCCTCGTCCAGCGCGACCCGGGTCAGCCCGTCGGTGACCGACCGGCAGACGTAGTCGAAGTGGGCGGTGGCACCGCGTACCACCACACCGAGGGCGACCACCACGTCGCAGCGCCGCGCCAGGGCCTGCGCCACCACCGGCAGTTCCACCGAGCCGGCCACCCGGGCGACCACCGCCCGCGCACCGCACTCCCGGGCGGCGGCCACCGCCCGGGCGAGCATGTGGTCGGTCAGGTCACCGTGCCAACGCGCGGCCACCACCCCCACGGTCATCCCGGCCGCGTCCACCGGAGCCGAACCCGGCTCCCCGAAACCCGCCATGTCGCCTACGCTCCGATCTCGGTGCCGGGCACCGGACGCCCCATCGGCGCCTCGGCGGTCTCGTCGAGGTGGTCGAGCAGGTGCCCCATCCGGTCCCGTTTGGTCCGCAGGTACCGCACGTTCTCCGGATGTGGGCGCACCGGCAGCCCCTCCCGGCCGGTGACGGTCAGGCCGTAGCCCTCCAGCCCCGCCCGCTTGGCCGGGTTGTTCGTCAGCAGCCGCATCGTGCGTACGCCGAGGTCGTAGAGGATCTGCGCGCCGGTGCCGTAGTCGCGCGCGTCCGCCGGCAGACCGAGGTCGAGGTTCGCGTCCACCGTGTCGCGACCCTGGTCCTGCAACTGGTACGCCTGGAGCTTGTGCAGCAGCCCGATGCCGCGCCCCTCGTGGCCGCGGACGTAGAGGACCACGCCCCGCCCCTCCCGGGCCACCCGCTTCAGTCCGGCGTCGAGCTGCGGCCCGCAGTCACAGCGCACCGACGAGAAGACGTCACCGGTCAGGCACTCCGAGTGCACCCGTACCAGCACATCCTGACCGTCGCCGATGTCACCCATCACCAGCGCCACGTGTTCGGCCGAGTCGTACTCACTGCGGTAGCCCACCGCCCGGAACACCCCGTGCTCGGTGGGCATCCGCGCATCAGCGACCAGCTCGACCTGCTTCTCGGTGCGCCGCCGGTACGCGATCAGACCCGCGATGGTGACCAGGGCCAGTGAGTGCTGGGCGCAGAACTTCTCCAGGTCCGGCAGGCGCATCATGGTGCCGTCGTCGTTGACCATCTCGCAGAGCACACCGGCCGGACGTAGACCCGCCATCCGGGCCAGGTCCACTGCCGCCTCGGTGTGCCCGGAGCGGCGCAGCACGCCACCCGGGCGGGCCCGCAACGGCACCACGTGACCGGGTCGGGCCAGGTCGCTCGGGCGGGTGGCCGGGTCGGCGAGCAGCCGGATGGTGTGTGCCCGGTCCGCCGCGGAGATCCCGGTGTCCACCCCCTCCACCGCGTCGACGGTCACCGTGTAGGCGGTCTGCCGTCGGTCCTGGTTGGTGTGGTACATCGGCGGCAGGTCGAGCCGGTCACACTCGCTCTCGGTAAGCGGTACGCAGATGAAGCCCGAGGTGTACCGCACCGTGAAGGCCAGCAGTTCCGGTGTGGCCAACTCGGCGGCGAAGATCAGGTCGCCTTCGTTCTCCCGGTCGGCGTCGTCGACCACCACGACCGGCCGGCCGGCGGCGACCTCCGCCACGGCGTGTTCGATGTCGGCGAAGGTCATGCCGTCGCCTCCGCCTGCTCGACCGGGCGGCCACCGACCAGCCGCTCGACGTACTTGGCCAGCACATCCACCTCCAGGTTGACCGGGTCACCCACGCTGCGAATGCTGAGTGTGGTAGCCGACAGGGTCGTCGGGATCAGGCCGACGGCGAACCAGTCGTCGCCGACCTGCGCCACCGTCAGCGAGACTCCGTCGACGGTGATCGAGCCCTTCTCCACCACGTACCGGGACAGCGCCGTGGGCAGTCGGAAACGGACCGTCTCCCACCGCGCCGCCGGCTCGCGGGAGAGCACCTCACCCACACCGTCGACGTGCCCCTGCACCAGGTGCCCGCCGAGGCGGCTGCCCAGCGTGGCAGCGCGCTCCAGGTTGACGCGGTGGCCGGTGCGCAGTGCACCCAGCGCCGACCGGTGCAGCGTCTCACCCATCACGTCGGCAGTGAACGTTCCGTCGTCGATGCCGACGACGGTCAGGCAGACCCCGTTCACCGCGATCGAGTCGCCGGGTCGCGCGTCGGCGGTGACGAGTGGGCCACGAACCGCTACCAGGGTGGAATCCTGGGCCGTCGGAGTCACCCCGACGACCTCACCCAGTTCCTCGACGATGCCGGTGAACATGTCTAGCCCTCCCTTTTCCGGGGCAACGCGGTGATCCGCAGGTCAGGGCCGACCTGCGTAACGTCGATGATTTCCAGGTCGATGGCCTCGGTGATGGTGCTCACGCCCGCGTCGACGAGCGCGGCGGGCCCGGCGCCGAGCAGCCGGGGCGCGAGATAGCCGACGACCCGGTCGACCAGGCCGGCGGCGAGGAAGGCCCCGGCGAGCCGGGGACCACCCTCCAGCAGCACGGCCCGGACCCCACGGGTGTGCAGGGCGGCGAGCAGCGCCGGCAGGTCGACACCGCCGTCCGGGCCGGCACCCACCTCGGCGGCGGTGGCGACCCAGGTACGGGCGGCGCCGTCGCGCACCCGGGCGTCGACCGGGGTACGTCCTGCCGAGTCGACCACCACGCGCAGCGGCTGCCGGATGGCCAGACTGCCGTCGCGCAGATTCCGCACGGTGAGTCGGGGATCGTCGCAGAGCACCGTGCCGACGCCGACGACCACGGCGTCGACGGTGGCACGCAGCGCGTGCACGTCCATCCGTGCCGCCTCGGACGTGATCCACATACTGGTGCCGTCGGCCGCCGCGGACCTGCCGTCGAGCGTCGCCGCGTACTTCCAGATCACGTACGGCCAGCCCCGGCGCATGGCGGTCAACCAGGCCACGTTGCCGTTCTCCGCCTCGACGCCGCGTACCCCCAGGTCGACCCGGATACCGGCGTCGCGCAACGTGGCGGCGCCGCCGGTGGCGACCGGATTAGGGTCCGGGACCGCGATGACCACCCGGGCCACCCCGGCCTGGACCAGTGCGGTACTGCAGGGGCTGGTGCGGCCGACGTGGTCACAGGGCTCCAGAGTGACCACCGCCGTGCCGCCCTTGGCGCGTTGGCCTGCCTGGGCCAGCGCGACGATCTCGGCGTGCGGTCCCCCGGCGTACGCGTGGAAGCCCTCGCCGACCACCTCACCGTCGGCGTCGAGCAGCACGCAGCCGACGACCGGGTTGGGACTGGTGGTGCCGAGCCCACGCGCCGCGAGTTCGATCGCCCGACGCATCGCCTCGTCCACGGAGACGCTCGCCATCGCCTGCCGTTGCCCTCTCGCTCGTACGCGCGGGCCGGGAGTGCGGCCGGGTGGCCACGGGCAGGCAGCGGAACCCGGGTACGGCACAGCCGTCCCGGCTGGGGCGTGTGCGCGCCGGAGCCCGGCGAGCCACACGGCTCCCTTCCGTCCCGCGCGCTGTCTCCCATCCGGACTGTCTGGGTGCGGACGAACCACACCCAACCGTCGGCCCCGGATTCTCACCAGGTCCACCGGGCGGACGAACCGCTCCCGGGTCGCGGGCTTACCACGGTCGGACCGTGGATCACCGCCGGTTCGGAATCACACCGAGTCCCGCCAGCGCGTGGTGGGTACTGAGCAAAGTTTTACACGTCCGGTGGGACACCGGGCCACCCGGGCGAGCTACTTCACATGACGGTGACCGGGATCGGCCACACCGCGACGTCGATCCACCGCCACGTACGAGCCGGGTTGACTCTTCGCCACGGTCTTCATTTCGGAGGCGACCGTCATCGCCTCCAGGGGGTCGGTGATGCGCTTGTCGGAGTCGGAGACCGCAACCCCGATGGAGAGGGTGACAAGCGCCGCCCGGCGGATGTTGCCGCGCCGGTCCTTCAGCTCCACGTAGCCGCGTTCCCGGTCGGTGGGGTCGTAGAGGGCGTCGGCGGCCTTCTCGTAGTCCGCCGAGACCCGCAGGGTCAGCCGTCGCACCTGATCGGGCGTGCACACGAAGACGAAGTCGTCGCCACCGACGTGGCCGAGGAAGGCCGGGGGCAGGGCGACCTCGACCACGGCCCGGTGCAGGCTGCGAGCCAGCGCGGAGATGAAGTCGTCGCCTCGGACGAACCCGTACCTGTCGTTGACACTTTTAAATCGGTCGATGTCGATGTAGCCGACGGCGTAGTCCACCCCACCGCGGACCCGGTCGGCGATCTCCCGACGGATCCGGCTGTTACCCGGCAGGCCAGTGAGCGGGGAGACCTCCCGAAACTCCTTGTTCCGCCGCAGGGTGGAGCTGACCCGAGCAACCAATTCGGCATTGTCGAATGGCTTGACCAGGTAGTCGTCGGCGCCGGCGTTGAGCCCGTTGACCTTGTCCTGGGTCATTCCCTTGGCCGTCAGCATGATCACCGGCAGGGCCGTGGTCATCGGGTCGGCACGCAGTCTCCGGGTCAGCTCCAACCCGTCCACCCGGGGCATCATCAGGTCGACCACGGCCAGGTCAGGGCGGTGGGTCTCGATCAGCTCCAACGCCTCCTGGCCGTCGGCGGCGAGAATCACGTCGAAGCCCTGCAGCCGCAGGTTGAACTCGACGAATCGGGCGATGTCCTCGTCATCGTCGACGACAAGGATCACGTCCTTACGATCGTCGGGAACCTCCACGTCACGCCCCGGCCGCCGCGCCCCCGGCCAGCTCACGCAGCCGGCGTACCGCCTCGGCCGGGTCGTCGGCGCCGTAGACGGCGGTGCCGGCCACGAAGGCGTCGGCGCCCGCAGCGGCCGCCTGTTCGATGGTGTCGGCGGCGATCCCGCCGTCGACCTCGATGCGCAGCTCCAGGTGACCGGCGTCGACGTGGCGACGCGCGGCGCGGACCTTGTCCAGTAGCTGCGGGAGGAACCGCTGCCCACCGAACCCGGCCTTGATGGTCATGACCAGCAACGTGTCGAAGTTCGGCAGCAGGTCGAGGTACGGCTCGATCGGGGTGTCGCGGTCGATCGCCAGACCCGCCTTGGCGCCGGCCGCCCGCAGATCCCGGGCCAGCGCCCCCGGATCGTCGCAGGCCTCGGCGTGGAAGGTGACGTTGTACGCCCCCGCGTCGGCGTAACCGGGCGCCCAGCGGTGCGGGTCAGTGATCATGAGATGCACGTCGAAGGGCAGTGTGGTCGCCGCCCGCAGGCTCTGCACGACGGGCAACCCGATGGTCAGGTTCGGTACGAAATGGTTGTCCATGACATCGACGTGTAACCAGTCTGCGGCATCCTCGACGGCACGTACTTCCTCGGCGAGACGGGAGAAATCGGCGGCGAGGATGCTGGGCGCGACGATCAGCGGCGGTACGGTCACCGGGCCAGTGTACGAACGCGGCCGGCCGCCACGACAACATGCCAGTGACCGGGACACCTCGTGACCCGGAGGTGACCAATGGTGCAGAATGACCCTTCTCGAAACGGCCGAACGGAACGAAGCTCAGCTTCGACTGGCCAGACGACCGATTCGCGACAACACTCCATCGGGAACGGCGACGATAACGTGCGGGCCGGCGGATACGGGAGCCGGCAGCCGGGCGGCAGCTCCCGGAAAGGGCGGATGATGCGACGGTGGCTCGCGGCACTGGCGCTGGCCAGTGTGACGGCGACGGTGCTCGGCGGCTGCGTGCGGCCGGGCGGAACCGACGGCGACATCACCAACGGCTGGCAGACCCTGCAGGCACCGACCATGTTCGTGCCGGGCATCGACGCCTGCCTGCCCCGGATCACCCCGGTCGTGCAGGCAAGCACCTACGACACCGTCGACTGCGCGCGTAACCATCTCGCCGAGACGGTGCACGTCGGCACGTTCACCGGCGCCACCGCGGCGGGCGAACGACCCGAAGCCGGGTCTGCGGCGCTGCGAACCGCCCGGGCAGAATGCGACCAGCGGGTGCGTCTGGTCCTCGGTGGCGACTGGCACACGGCCCGGTTGACGCTCAACGTCTCCCTGCCGTCGATGGCGGCCTGGAACGGCGGTGCCCGCTGGTTCCGCTGCGACCTGAGCGAAACCGACAGCATCGACAACACCCGGCCGGTCAACCGCACCGGCAGCCTGCGCGGCGCACTCATCGGCGACGCACCGCTCGTACACCGCTGCTTCGATCCGAAACTCATCGGCGACAGCCTGAACTACATGGCGCCGGTGCTGTGCAGCGAACCGCACGGCGCGGAGTTCGTCGGCGTCTACATCGAGCAGGACATGAGCTGGGAGGAGTTCGTCGGCTCCGCCGGCCAGGCGCACCGGCGCTGCATGGAACTGATCGCCGCCTTCGCCGACGTCCCGAACAACGCCGACCTTCCCTACCGCGCCGGTTCCATCTTCTACCCGCCGTCACAGCGGGAGTGGGAGGAGGGCGACCGGGGGGTGCGGTGCATCCTGTGGAGCGACGACCGCAAACTCACCGGTTCGATGCGCGGCGCCGGCCCACAGGGACTGCCGGTCATCTGAGAAGTGGCCGAGGGTCACCCCGGCGAGCAGGACGGCGCGCGTCAGGTGCGGCGCAGCAGGGCGAGGAACATGGCGTCGGTACCGTGCCGGTGCGGCCACAACTGCACCGTCGGTCCGTCGCCCAAGCCCGGCATCCCGGCCGGCAGCACGGTACGCGCATCGACGAAGTCCACCGGCACACCGCTTCGGCGAGCCGCCTCGGTCACCGTCACATGCGTCTCCACCGTGTGCGGGGAGCAGGTGACGTAGGCCACCACCCCGCCTGGTCGGACCGCCCGCAACCCGGCGGCGAGCAGTTCGCGCTGCAACCGGGTCAACGTCGACAGGTCGGACGGTTGACGCCGCCAACGGGACTCGGGACGACGACGCAGCGAACCGAGCCCGGTACACGGCGCGTCGACAAGCACCCGGTCGAAGTGTTCCTCCGGCAGCTTCGGCTCGGTGCCCACCAGCCGGCCGTCGGTGTTCAGCACCGTCACCGGCAGACCCCGGGTGGCTCCCACGACCAGCCGGGCCCGATGCTCGGCCACCTCCACGGCGGTCAGCCGCGCGTCCCGCACCGCCGCCAACGCCCCGAGCAGTCCCGACTTGCCGCCGGGCCCTGCGCACAGGTCCAGCCAACGGCCGTCCGGCCCGTCCACCGGGGCCATCGTGAGCGCGTCCGCCACCAGTTGGGAACCCTCGTCCTGGACGTGGGCCCGACCGTCCACCACCGCCGCCAGCTCACCAGGTGCGCCGCCGGCCAGGTACACCGCGTACGGCGAGAAGGCACCGGGCGCGCCACCCACCTCGTCGGCGAGGTCGACCGGGTCGACCAAACCGGGCCGGGCACACAGGTGCACGGGCGGACGCTCATTGTCCTCGATCAGCAGACGGGTGGTCTCACCCAGGTCACCACCGAGCGCCTCGTTGAACGCCCGCACGATCCACTGCGGATGGCTGTAGGCCACCGCGAGGTGGCCGAGCGGGTCGCTCTCGACCGGCGGCGCCAGTCGGGTCACCCACTCGTCGACGCAGGAGGTGGCGACCTCGCGCAGCACCGCGTTGGCGAAACCGGTGGCCCCCTGGCCGACGACCCGGACCAGGTCGACGGTGGAAGAAACCGCCGCGTGCGCCGGCACCCGGGTGTGCAGCAGTTGGTACGCGCCGATCCGCAGCGCGTCGCGGACCGGCGGGTCGATCCGCTGCACGTCCCGCCCAGCCGCAGCGGTCAAGATCGCGTCGAGGGTGCCGAGGTGGCGCAGGGTGCCGTAGGTCAGTTCGGTGGCGAAGGCGGCATCCCGACCGAACAGTCCCGCGTCGGTCAGGATCGCCGGCAGCACCAGGTTGGCGTAGGCGTCGTCGCGGTGCACCGCAGCGACCGCCTCGTACGCCGCGTACCGTGGCCGGTCGACCATCGGCCGCCCCCGACGCTCCCCGCTCCGGCGGGCGGCGATCTCCCTCACGCGAACTCCTCCCCGGCACCGACACGCACACCACGCGCCCAGTCGGTTGCCGGCATCGCCCGCTTACCCGCCGCCCGTACCTCGCCGAGGCGGACCGGCACGGTGGCGGTGCCGACAACCACCCGGCTCTTGGTCACCACCAGCTCGCCGGGCTTGATGGTCGGGGCGTCGGGTGCCGGGGTGACCGGTCCGAGCTTCACCCGCTCACCTCTGAACGTCGTCCACGGTCCGGGGGCGGGGGTGCAGGCACGGATACGGCGATCCACCGCGAAAGCCGGGTCCGCCCAGCGCACCCGGGCATCCTCGACGGTCAGCTTCGGCGCGAGGCTCACCCCGTCGGCCGGCTGCGGTTGCGCCCTGGCGGTGCCGTCCTCCACCGCGTCCAGCACCGCCACCAGCAGCGCGGCACCGCTGTGCGCCAACCGCTCCAACAGGTCACCGGAGGTGTCTGCGGGCCGGATCTCGTCGGTGAGCGTGCCGTAGACCGGCCCGGTGTCCAGCCCCTCCTCCAGTTGGAAGACGCTGGCCCCGGTCAACTCGTCACCGTGTAGGACGGCGTGCTGCACGGGTGCGGCACCTCGCCATGCCGGCAGCAAGGAGAAGTGCAGGTTCACCCAGCCGTGCCGGGGAATCCCCAAGGCGACCGGCGGCACCAACGCCCCGTAGGCGACCACCGGCACGCAGTCCGCAGCCAACTCGCGCAGCCGGTCCAGGAACTCCGGCTCACGCGGACGCGCCGGGGTCAGCACCTCGATGCCGCGCTCGTCGGCCCACGCCCCGACCGGGGAACGGACCAGGCCACGGCCTCGGCCGGCGGGCGCATCCGGGCGGGTGACCACGGCGACCAGGTCGTGCCGCGAGGCGGCCACGGCGGCCAGGGCGGGTACGGCGACAGCCGGCGTACCGGCGAAGATCACACGCACCGGGTCACCGCCCCAGACCGAAGGGGCTGCCGGCGGCGTGGGGACTCAGCTTGACGGTGGGCGGGGCAGCGGCGTCGTACCACTCTGCCTGGCGAATCGCCTTCATCGCCTCCTTGCGGCCGGCCGCGTCCAGCCGGTCGAGGAAGAGCACCCCGTCGAGGTGGTCGGTCTCGTGCTGTACGCAGCGGGCCATCAGCCCGGTGCCGACGATCTGCATCGGGTCGCCGTGGCCGTTGAAGCCCTTGGCGATCACGTTCTGCCGACGCTTGGTGTCGAAGTAGAGCCCGGGAATGGACAGGCACCCCTCCGGGCCGTCCTGTTCCTCCTCGTCGGGAAACTCCAGGACCGGATTCACCAGGTGACCGAGCACGTCGTCGACGTCGAAGGTGAACACCCGCAGGCCCACGCCCAGTTGCGGCGCCGCGAGACCGGCACCGCCCTGCTCCCGCATGGTGTCGGTCAGATCCTCGATGAGCTTGCGCAGCTCGACGTCGAAGTCGGCCACCGGATCTGCCGGCGTACGCAACACCGGATCCCCGAACAGACGAATGGGCTGGACGGTCACGCGGGTCGGCTCCTTCACGGCGGACGGCAGTGCGTACCAGTCTACGGACTGCCGGTGGCCGTGCCGGCCGGCGGCGGGCGGGTCAGCCGGCGGGGCTCTCGCCAGCCAGCACCGCGTCGCCAGCGAGCAGGGCGTGCTCGGGAAGCGGCAGGTGGATGTCGTGGGCCGCCTCCCAGTCGTGGATGAGGCTGGGGCGGGCCTGCGCGGCGAAGTAGTCGATCGCGCTCACCCCGCCGACGACCGGCTCCTCGACCTCGGCGACCAGTCGTCCCGGCACCAGCCGGGAGCCGTTGCGCAGCGCGGCGCTGAGTCGGCGGTGCCCGTTGACCACGAAGAAGTACTCGCCGGTGTATCCGATCTCGAGCGGCTCCAGGCTGGTCTCGCTGGCGGCGGCGACCTCACCGGTGGACGTCGAGTCCCACCGGCCACGCAATCCGGCGACGTCCTCGGTCGGGTAGACCCGCCCCGGGTCGAGCAGCAGCAGCGGTGGTGCGTCGCGCAACAGATCGGGCGCGAGCCGCCCCTCGTACGCGTCGACGATGCGCTCGATCACCTCGTCGGCGGATGCCCGGGTGGTGTCACAGATCAGGTCGTAGTTGCGCAACCTGGCCTTGTCCACGCCGTACCGCACCAGGAACCGGCCGCGCTCGCTCTCACTGCGCTCGCGGAGCCTGACTTTCGCCTCGTCCAGAGAGGTGTAGCTCTCCGCCGGCCCCGAGGGACGCAGCAGGACACGGCGGGCGGCCTCACCCGGCTCGGTGATCATGTGCACCTTGAGCGCGTCGGTGAAGAAGTGCCAGGCCAGCCGGGAGTCCATGACCAGACTCTCACCGGAGGCGGCGATGTCGCGCTGGAGCTGGTCGACGTAGCCGTCGACAGCCTGGTCCAACTCGGCGTGCAGATTCAACTGGAGCGCGGTCATCTGCCGGTCCTGGGCCATCTGCCGGTAGAGGTCGCCGACGCTGACCCGGCGCAGGCCGAGCCGCTTGGCGATCTCGACGGAAACGGTGCTCTTGCCGCTGCCCAGGTCACCGTTGAAGACGATCGACTGACGAACGGTCACGACTTGTCCACCCCTGATCACCGGCCGGTTGAGATCATCGTTTTCCGCGCCGGGCCGACGCGCTTCCGCCGTCGTCGCGCTGCCCTAGGACACCCTATAGCTCGACCTGGAGTGGCCGTACGCACCGGCATGACCGGCGATGCTACCACCTGAGGTGGGTCTGGCTCCGGTACACGACTCTCGGCGGACAAAGCGCCACACCGAGTCATGATCGGATGACATTTGGTATCGATCTGGGCGGCGATCGATACCCACCGTCACGATCTCGGTCAGAACAGCGCGAGCGGGTCGACCTGGAGGCGTACCGGCTCAGTCGCCTTGCGGGCGCTGCGCACCCCGGCCGCCGCGTGCAGCGCACCGGCCAAGGCGACGGCCCGGGCCCTCGACACCCGCACCAACATCCGCTCCCGTTCGCCGTCGGCCGGGACCGGACCGAGCAGCTCGGCCCCGTCGGGCAGGCATGCCTGCGCCAACAGGTCGGCGACCGCGGCAGGCAGGCCCGTCACGCTTGCCATCCGCACAGCCGGTGGGAAGCCCAGCTCCCGCCGCTCGGCCAGCTCCCGGGCCGCGAACCAGCCGGCGTCCCACCGCAGCAGCGCCTGCACCGGTGCGAGCGCGCCGTCGGCGACCACCACCACCCGGCCACCGTCGGACGCCCGCCTGGCCAGCGCCGCCGCCGCTGTCCAGCGGCGCAACGCCTCCTCCCCCGCCCGCAGGTCGGCGCGGGTGAGCAGGGCCCAGGTGTCCAACAGCAGCACCGCTCCGTAGCCGCCGTCGGCCACCGGCTCGGCGCCAGGAGTCGCGATCACCAGGCCGGCACCGCCGGGAACGTCGACCAACACCTCCTCCCGGCCGGAGGTGCGAACCGGCACCCCCGGGAAGGCCCGGCCCAGTTCCTCGGCGGTACGCCGGGCACCGGTGACCGAGGCGCGCAGCCGACGCCCACCACAGTGCGGGCAGGCGTAGGCCGCCGCGATCCGAGCGCACCAACGGCAGGCGGGCGAACCGCCGGCCGACGGCAACGCGAGTGGGCCGGCACAGTGCGGACAGCGGGCCGGGGTACGGCATTGGGCACAGGCCACCGACGGGAGATAGCCCCGTCGGGGCACCTGAACCAGGACCGGCGCGTCCGTGCGCAATGCCTCCCGGGCAGCAGTCCAGGCCAGGCTGGGTAGCCGGGCGGTCGCCGCACCGGGATCACGGGCCAGCTGCGGATCGTCGCCGGTCGGCACGATCGCCGGGGTACGCTCCCGCAGCACCGCCCGGTCGGCGATCACCTCGCGGGCCCACCCGGTCTCGACGAGCAACTGCGCCTCGGCGGTACGGGCGTAACCACCGACGAGCGCGCCCACCTCAGCCAGCTGGGCCCGGGTGAGTAGTACCTCGCGGGCATGAGGGTAAGGGGCCCGCGGCTCGGCGTGCAGATCGTCACCGTCGTCCCAGATGGCTACGAGTCCCAGTCGGTCGACCGGCGCGAACATGGCCGCCCGGGTACCGATCACCACGGAGACATCGCCACGGCGGGCAGCCAGGAACGCGCGGTAACGCCGCGCCGGGCCGAGAGCCGCCGACAGGCAGACGTGTCGCCCCGCACCCAGCCGTGCGCTCAGTGCGGCGTCGAGCCGGTCCAGGTCCCGCCCGTCGGCCACCACCACGAGTGCCCCCCGGCCGGCGGTCACCGTGGCGGCCACGGCAGTGGCGTAACGGGCCGCCCAGTCCTCCCCCGGCAGCGCCGACCACACGGCCCGGGGAGCGCGCCCGTCGGCGAGGGCCCGAAGCAGCGCCGGCCCGGCCGGATAGTCGCGCCACCCTTCCGGCTCCGGCATCGGCTGGTCGACCGTCCGGAGCCCAGCGGTGATCTCCTTCTCCACCCGGGCGTGCCGGGGTGGAACCGCCAACCGCAGGACGTCGGCCATACTGCCGGCGTACCGGTCGGCGACGACCCGGGCCAGTTGGGCCACCTCCGGTGCGAGCACCGGCACCGGGGAGACGACCTTGTCCAGGTAGGCGAGCCGGGGGTGGTCGGAACGTCCGGTCCGCTCCAGCAGCCAGCCGTCGACGAGTTGCCCGGCGAAGCGCACCTTCACCCGGACGCCCGGCACGGCGTCGGCGGAGAACGCCTGCGGCACCAGGTAGTCGAAGGGACGATCCAGGTGAGCCAGGGGTACATCCACGCAGACACGGGCGACCGGCGACCCGTCAGCGGGTCGCCGGTCGTCGCGCCTGGTGGTTGTCAGGCTCCCGCGGCCGACTTGAGGTCGGCGGCCCGGTCGGTGGACTCCCAGGTCAGCTCGGGCAGTTCACGGCCGAAGTGGCCGTACGCGGCGGTCTGCGCGTAGATCGGCCGCAGCAGGTGCAGGTCCCGGATGATGGCCGCCGGACGCAGGTCGAAGATCTCCGTGACGGCCTTCTCGATCGAGGCCACCGGCACCGTCTCCGTGCCGAACGTCTCGACGAACAGGCTCACCGGATGGGCCTTGCCGATCGCGTACGCCACCTGCACCTCGCACCGCTCCGCGAGACCAGCGGCCACCACGTTCTTGGCCACCCACCGCATGGCGTACGCCGCCGACCGGTCGACCTTCGACGGGTCCTTGCCGGAGAACGCCCCGCCACCGTGCCGGGCGTAGCCGCCGTAGGTGTCCACGATGATCTTCCGCCCGGTCAGGCCGGCGTCGCCCATCGGACCACCGATCTCGAACCGGCCGGTGGGGTTGACCAGCAGCCGGTAGCCGTCGGTGTCCAGGCCCAGGCTCTCCAGCTCGGGGGCGATGACGTGGTCACGTACGTCCGGGGTGAGCAGCGACTCCAGCGAGATGTCCGCCGCGTGCTGGCTGGACACCACGACCGTGTCCAGCCGCACCGGGCGCAGGCCGTCGTACTCGATGGTGACCTGGGTCTTGCCGTCCGGGCGCAGGTAGGGAACCGTGCCATCCTTGCGTACGGCGGCGAGTCGACGGGCCAACCGGTGTGCGAGCGCGATCGGCAACGGCATCAGCTCGGGCGTTTCCGAACAGGCGAACCCGAACATCATGCCCTGATCGCCGGCGCCCTGCGCGTCCAACGCGCTCTCCGACGTCCCGGTACGCAGCTCGAAGGCGTTGTCGACACCCTGCGCGATGTCCGGCGACTGGGAGCCGATCGAGACACTGACCCCACAGGACGCCCCGTCGAACCCCTTCTTCGACGAGTCGTACCCGATCCCGAGGATCGTCTCGCGCACGATCGTCGGGATGTCGGCGTACGCCTTGGTCGTCACCTCACCGGCGACGTGTACCTGACCCGTGGTGATCAGGGTTTCCACCGCCACACGACTGTGTGGATCCTGCGTCAACAGGGCATCGAGGATGCCGTCACTGATCTGGTCGGCGATCTTGTCCGGGTGGCCTTCCGTGACCGATTCGGACGTGAAGAGGCGGCGTGTCACGGTACTCCTAAGTCTTGGACGTCGTTGCGCGGCAGTGTAGTCACCAACCGTCGACGACGGCGTTCACGGTCGGTGGACCTAGCCGTCAGGAGGAGTCACCGGTCAACCGTGCGACCACCAGGTCCCACACCCCATCGGCGAGATCCTCCTTCGACCGCTCGGGTATCCGGGTGACCGAACCGTCCACGCCGATGACCGTGGCCGCGTTGGTTTCGGCGCCGAAGACCTTGTCCGGACCGACCTCGTTGATGACGATGAGGTCGGCTCGCTTGCGGGCCAGCTTGGCCCGTCCGTTGGCCTCGGCGTCGTCGGTTTCGGCGGCGAACACCACGAGCACCTGCTCCGGCCGGCGACGCTGCCCCAACTCGGCGGCGATGTCCGGGTTGGTGACGAGTTCGATCGTGGGTGCGGTGCCGTCGTCCGACTTCTTGATTTTGCCAGGCGCGTACGTCGTCGGCCGGAAATCGGCCGGAGCCGCCGCCATCACCACCACGTCGGCGTCCACTGCCGCCGTCAACGTGGCCGCCCGCAACTCCTCCGTGGTGCCGACGCGGACCAGATCCGCACCGGCCGGGTCAGGCAGTGCGACGTTGGCCGCGACAAGCGTTACCCGGGCGCCACGGGCGAGGGCGGCCCGGGCGAACGCGTAACCCTGCTTGCCGGAGGACCGGTTACCCAGGAAGCGCACCGGATCGAGTGGTTCCCGGGTGCCACCGGCGGTGACCACCACCCGACGGCCGGTCAGGTCGGCCGACGCCTCGGCGCCGCGGGCCAGGACCCGGCGGGCCACGGCGAAGATCTCGGCTGGCTCCGGCAGCCGCCCCTTGCCGGTGTCGGCGCCGGTGAGTCGCCCCACGGCCGGCTCGACGACCCGGACACCTCGGGCTCGCAGCGTCGCGACGTTGGCGACGGTGGCCGGATGCTCCCACATCTCGGTGTGCATGGCCGGCGCCAGCAGCACCGGACAGCGGGCGGTGAGCAGGGTGTTGCCGAGTAGGTCGTCGGCAAGGCCGTGGGCGGCCCGGGCCAGCAGATCGGCGGTGGCAGGCGCGACCACCACCAGATCGGCCTGCTGGCCGAGGCGCACGTGTGGCACCTCGTGCACATCGGACCAGACATCCTCGGCGACCGGCTGCCCGGACAGCGCCGCCCACGTCGGCGCGCCGACGAAACGTAGCGCGGCAGCGGTCGGCACCACCCGCACCTGATGGCCCGACTCGGTGAACAGGCGCAGCAACTCGCACGCCTTGTAGGCGGCGATGCCACCGCCGACGCCGAGAATGATCCGGGCGCTCATCGACGCGCGGAGAACTACGGCTGGTCGGTCGGCTCAGCGGTGAGCAGGCCCGCGTTGATCTCGCGCATCGCGATGGAGAGCGGCTTCTCCTGGGGCGTGGTCTCGACGAGCGGGCCGACGTACTCCAGCAGGCCCTCACCGAGCTGGCTGTAGTAGGCGTTGACCTGGCGGGCGCGCTTGGCGGCGAAGATGACGAGCGCGTACTTCGACGTCGTCTTCTCCAGGAGCTCGTCGATCGGCGGGTTGGTGATGCCTTCGGGGTTGGCGATGGATCCCACGGATAAACCTCTGCGTCTTTCGCACGGACCGCGCGTACACGCGGGGCCGGCACTCAACCGCGCGGTCGCGGTCGGGCCGGAGCCAGGAAGGAAGAACCGATGAATCCTACCAGTTCATCTACGACCCGCTCGATGCGGTCATGCGAAACGCTGAGGTCGAAGGCCGCCACGACAGGCAGCTCCGGTGGGCGACCGGGCGGATGGAGCAGGACGAGTCGTGCCTTCGGCCATCGGGCCCGGACCTGCAACGCCCCGTCGAGGTCCAGCGCGAGCAACACGGGCTGCCCGGCTGCGAGCCGGCGGCGCAGTGGGGTGATCTCCGTACCCCGTCGGTGGGGACCGAGCCGACTCCACTCCAGCAGTTCACCGGCGGCGAGCCGACCGTCGAACTCCTCCGGCGTGACGAAGTGTCGGTGGACGCCGTCAAGTTCGCTGGCCCGGCGGGGCCGGGTGGTGACCGCGACCGGCGTCCACACTGACGGAGAACGCGCCCGGACCAGCTCGACGACACTCTCCCTGCCGGCGCCGGAAGGGCCGGCCAGGACAGTGAGCCGAGCCGCCGGGCGCGCCTCGTCATCCAAGCTCACTGCTTGTTTCTACCCGCAGTCGTGCTCAGTTGGCGGCGAACTCCCCAAGCAGGGCCTTGCGCTGCTGCTCGCCGAGGCCACGGAGGCGGCGGCTATCGGCGATCTTGAGCTTCTCCATGATCTGAGTAGCCCGGATCTTGCCGATGCCCGGCATAGCCTGCAGCACGGCCGACACCTTGAGCTTGCCGACGACATCGTCGGACTCGGCCCGCTCAAGAACGGCTCCGAGGGTGGTCTTGCCCTGCTTGAGCTGCTCCTTCAGCTCGGCACGGGCTTTGCGGATCTCCGCAGCCTTTTCCAGCGCGGCAGCGCGCTGCTCGGGGGTCAGTGACGGGAGCGGCACCAGTTCTCCTCAGGTCCCTATAGCGACGGGCGGGACGCGCCGCCGCATCTGTGAAACGTGGTGTCGCTGTGAACCAAGGGGTTCCCAGCGCGGGGAAAACTAGCGGCCAAAGGAGCTTTCGGCAACGTGGGCGCGCGATGATCACCGCAAAGTGACCGAGCCATCAGTCAGTCACGACATCGCCAGAACCGCTCGGCACTCGACCACGGCGCGCTCTGCGGCAGCCCGTAACGCCTCCGGATCGGGTCCTGCGCCCAGCACCTCACGGGAGTACGCGGGCAGCACGGCGGGCAACGCGGAACCGAATACGACCCGCAGATCCGCCGCCGTCGCGCCCTGCGCTCCGAGCCCGGGTGCGAGCAGGGGGCCGTTGACCGCCGACAGGTCGCAGCTCGTCTTCCCGACCGTCGCCCCGATCACCGCACCGATACTCCCGATCGGCTCCGCGCCGGCGTTGAGCTGGGAAATCTCGTCGAGGACGGTCTGGGCGACGGTACGACCGTCGGCGTTGCGCGCCCGCTGCACCGAGGCGCCCTCGGGGTTGGAGGTGAGCGCCAGGACGAACACACCACCGCCGTGTTCGGCGGCCAGCTCGAACATCGGAGCGAGCGAGCCGACCCCCAGGAAGGGACTCGCGGTCACCGCGTCGACATGCATGGGACTGGATGGGTCAAGGTAGGCCGACGCGTAGGCGCGGACAGTCGAGCCGATATCGCCGCGCTTGACGTCGAGCAGAACGAGTGAGCCGAGATTTCGTAACTGTCGGATAGTTGACTCAAGTACCGCCAACCCTTGGGACCCGAATCGCTCGAAGAACGCCGACTGGGGCTTGACCACCGCAACCCGGTCACCGAGGGCATCAACGACTACCCGGGCGAACCGATCGAGTCCGGCCACGTCGTCGTCGAGGCCCCACCGGGCCAGCAACGCCGGATGCGGGTCGATCCCCACACAGAGCGGTCCACGCTCGTCGATGGCCCGGTGCAACCGGACGCCGAAACTCTCCACGAACCAGTACCTTCCTCTCGTCCTGCGCGGGTTCTTGCCCTTCCGCGCCTACTCAGCAGGGCCGCCAGAGCACCGCCGCGCTACTCCAATCCGCGACGACGCCCCCGGCCACCTACTCAAATCGATCGGAGCACACCCACACGCCTACTCAGGCCACCGCGATCGCTGCCGCGACACCCGACAGCAGAACCGCCAGATCGGCGTCCGTGGTGACGTACGGCGGCATGGTGTAGACCAGATCCCGGAACGGACGCAGCCACACGCCCCGCGCCACCGCGGCGACCGTGGCCGCGTCGACATCCACCTCGTGATCCAACTGGACCACCCCGATGGCGCCGAGCACCCGCACGTCCGCCACGCCCGGCGCGCTCCGCAGCGGCTCCAACCCGGACCGCAGCACACGCTCGATCCGTGCCACCTCTGCGGCCCAGTCTCCGCCCCGCAGCAGGCCCAAAGACGCGTTGGCTACCGCACAGGCGAGCGGATTGCCCATGAACGTCGGGCCGTGGGCGAGCACACCACCGGCCCGGATGCCCCGCGCAACCTCCGCCGTGCACAGCGCCGCGGCCAGGGTGAGGTAACCACCGGTGAGCGCCTTACCGACACAGAGCACGTCCGGAGTCACCCCGGCGCGCTCGGCGGCGAACAGCGTTCCGGTCCGACCGAAGCCGGTGGCGATCTCGTCGAAGATCAGCAGCACCCCGTGCGCGCGGGTCACCTCGCGCAGCACCCGCAGATAGTGCGGATTGTGGAAACGCATCCCGCCTGCACCCTGCACCACCGGTTCCACGATCACCGCTGCCAGCTCGTCGGCACTCCGCTCGACCGCGTCGACGAGCGCCGCTTCGTACACCGGATCCGGTGGGCTGTCGACGCCCCCGGGCGGCGCCGGGGCGAAAAGCTGTCGTGGCAGCACGTCCCCCCAGAGGTGGTGCATGCCTCCCTCGGGGTCGCAGACGCTCATCGGATGGAACGTGTCGCCGTGGTACCCGCCCCGCCAGGTGGCCAACCGGTGCCGCTGCGGGCGGCCGGTGGCCCGCTGGTACTGCAGGCACATCTTCACCGCGACCTCGACACTCACCGATCCGGAGTCGGCCAGGAACACGTGCTCCAGCCCGTCGGGCGTCACCTCGACCAACGTACGGGCCAGTTCCACGGCCGGGGCATGGGTCAGCCCGCCGAACATGACGTGACTCATCCGGCCGAGCTGGTCGGTCACCGCCGCGTCCAGCACCGGATGCCGGTAACCGTGGATCGCCGCCCACCAGGAAGACATCCCGTCGACCAGCGCACGGCCATCGGCCAGGTGTAGCCGCACCCCGTTGGCGCTCTGCACCAGGTACGGCGGCATCGCCGGGGGCAGCGCCGCGTACGGATGCCACACGTGCGCCGCGTCGGCGGCGAGAATCTCCTCCGGTGTCACCGGCCCTCCCTTGCGCACCTGGTCCTGCTTCACCCGCGACGGTTTCCGCGCCGACCACGGGCAGCCGATCAAGCTGAGCAGAGGCCCGACCCGGGTAGGTGGTCCGTCAGACCTCGGTCGCGTGCGGACGCGCCGTACCCACAGCGGCACGGGCGACAGCGCGGGGCAGTGCCGGGCCACGGTAGATGAACCCGGTGTAGAGCTGCACCAGGCTGGCACCGACGTCGAACATGCGGGCGGCGTCGTCGGGATCGACGATGCCGCCCACCCCGACGACCGGCAGTCGCCCGCCTGTCTCGGCATGCACGAAGGCGACCACCTGCCGCGCACGGTCAGCCAGGGGGCGGCCGGACAGCCCACCGGCCTCGCCGGACCGTCCCCGGTCAGCCGGGGCCAACCCGTCCCGGCCGAGAGTCGTGTTCGTGGCAATCACCCCGGCGGCGCCACGGGCCAGGCACACCTCGAGCAACTCGGCGATGGCCGGCTCGGTGAGGTCGGGCGCGATCTTCACCAGCACCGGTTTCTCCCCCACCAACGCCGCCAGCAGGGCATCCAGGTGCTCACGGTCCTGCAACGCCCGCAACCCGGGGGTGTTCGGTGAGGAGACGTTCACCGCGAAGTAGTCGCCGTGACC
Source organism: Micromonospora sp. HNM0581 (assembly GCF_012726175.1). Lineage (GTDB taxonomy): Bacteria > Actinomycetota > Actinomycetes > Mycobacteriales > Micromonosporaceae > Micromonospora. The sequence goes on along the minus strand of NZ_JAASAD010000018.1, from coordinate 48,014 downwards.
CCGCAACAGGCGGTACGACTCGCGGTAATCCGCCACCGCGTCCTCGAGGGCCGCCACCTTCGACTTGCCCAACGAGATTCCCAGCGGTACACCGAGCGGCCGGGGCAGCGCCCTGAGCCGGTCCGCCAGCGCCTGCGCCCCGGCGTTGTTGAAGCCCATCCTGTTGATCACAGCCTCGCTGTCGACCAGCCGGAACAGCCGGGGCCGGGGGTTACCCGGCTGCGGGCGTGCCGTCACCGTACCCACCTCGACGAAGCCGAAGCCCAGCGCCGGCCACGCCGGCAGCGCCACCCCGTCCTTGTCCATGCCGGCAGCCAGGCCGACCGGGTTGGCAAACCGCACCCCGAACACCGTGCGTGGTGCGGCCACCGCGTACCGGGCCCGCACCGCCGCCAACGCCACCGGCATCCGGGACAGCGCCGCCAACCGCCGCAGGGTGAACTCGTGGGCCACCTCCGGGTCCGCACCCCCCACCCGGAACAACCCCCGCCGCACCGTCCGTTCGAAGATCACGCCATGTCTCCTCGCACCCGGCCGCCGAACACGAGATTGCCGCCACGACCCGTCGAGGCCGACGACAACCTCACGATCGGGGAGAGTCGGGGATTCACCGGGCGGGCCGGAGGGCGGCGTGCAGGGCCTGGAGGGGGCGTACCTGCATGTCGCCCTGGATCCGCGCCTCGATGCCCATGACGGCGGCGGCAGCACCGGGGACGGTGGTGATGCAGGGGATGTCAGCGGTGACCGCGGCGCTGCGGATCTCGTAGCCGTCCGAACGGGCGCTGGCACCGGACCCCTGGGGCGTGTTGACGACCAGGGCGACATGACCACCGAGGATCAGTGACACCGCGTTGTCCTCGGTGCCGGCCTCGTAGTGCTTCGGGACCTGTTCACAGGCGATGCCGTACCGCCGCAGCACCTCAGCCGTACCGCTCGTCGCGACGATGTCGAACCCGAGATCCGCCAACCGCTTGATCGGAAAGATCATTCCGCGCTTGTCGCGGTTGGCCACCGAGACGAAGATCCTGCCCTCGATGGGCAGCGACCCGTACGCCGCCGACTGCGACTTGGCGAAGGCGTGCCCGAAGGAGGTGTCGATCCCCATCACCTCACCTGTCGACTTCATCTCCGGGCCGAGCAGCGAATCCACGCCCTTGCCGGCCGGAGTGCGGAACCGCTTGAACGGCAGCACCGCCTCCTTCACCGCGATCGGGGCGTCCGGCGGCAGCGAACCACCGTCCCCGGTCTCCGGCAACATGCCCTCGGCGCGCAGCTGCGCCAGGGTCGCACCGAGCGCGATCCGGGCCGCCGCCTTCGCCAACGGCACCGCCGTGGCCTTCGAGACGAACGGCACGGTACGCGAGGCACGCGGGTTGGCCTCCAGCACGTACAGCGCGTCGTCCTTCAGGGCGTACTGCACGTTGAGCAGTCCACGTACGCCGATGCCCCGCGCGATCACCTCGGTGTACCGGCGCACCTGGGCCAGGTGCGAACTGGCCAGGGTGATCGGCGGCAGGGCGCAGGAGGAGTCACCGGAGTGGATGCCCGCCTCCTCGATGTGCTCCATGACCCCGCCGAGGTAGACCTCGCCGTCGGCGTCGCAGAGCGCGTCCACGTCGATCTCGATGGCGTCGTCGAGGAACCGGTCCACGAGCACCGGATGGTCCGGCGAGATGTCAGTGGCCCGGCCGATGTAGTCGCGCAGCGTGGCATCGTCGTAGACGATCTCCATCCCGCGCCCACCCAGCACGTACGATGGCCGGACCAGCACCGGATAGCCGATCTCGTCGGCGATCTCCTTCGCCTCCTCGTACGAGGTGGCGGTGCCGTGGTCCGGGGCGCGCAGGCCGGCCCGCGCGAGCAGCGACCCGAAGGCGCCCCGCTCCTCGGCCAGGTGAATCGACTCCGGCGAGGTACCCACCACCGGCACGCCTGCGTCCTTGAGCCGTTGCGCCAGCCCGAGCGGGGTCTGCCCACCCAACTGCACGATCACACCGACCACACCCGGTCCGCCGGCCGCCCGGCCGGAGGAGTCCTCCGCGTGCCAGACCTCCAGCACGTCCTCGAAGGTCAGCGGTTCGAAGTAGAGCCGGTCCGCGGTGTCGTAGTCGGTGGAGACCGTCTCCGGATTGCAGTTGACCATCACGGTCTCGTAGCCGGCGCCGCCGGCCGGCATCGGCGCGCCCCGCAGCGCCATGACCGCATGCACGCAGGAGTAGTCGAACTCGATGCCCTGCCCGATCCGGTTCGGCCCGGAACCCAGGATCAGCACCTTCGGCCGCGCCGAGCCGACCACCTCGGTCTCCGCGTCGTAGGAGGAGTAGTGGTACGGCGTGGTGGCCTCGAACTCGGCGGCGCAGGTGTCCACCGTCTTGTAGATCGGCCGGATGTCGAGACGGTGCCGCAGCGTGCGCACGCCGTCCTCGGCGGCCAGCTCGGGGCGCAGCGCGGCCAACTGCCGGTCGGACAACCCGGCCCGCTTAGCCCGACGAAGCAGCTCCGCGTCGAGTACCGGCGCCGCCACGATCTCGGCACGCAACTCGACGAGGACGGCGATCTGATCGAGGAACCACGGATCGATGCCGCCGGAGGCGGCGCTGACCTCAGTGATCGAGGCACCGAGCCGCAACGCCCGCTCCACCGTGTAGAGCCGACCGTCATGCGGTGTGCCCAGGGCGGCGAGGGTGTTCTCCCGCGTCGCCCCCTGCGGATCGGGCACGCTCCAGAAGCCGGCGGCCTTGGTCTCCATCGAGCGCATCGCCTTGTTCAACGCCTCGGTGAAGTTGCGTCCGAGGCTCATCGCCTCGCCGACCGACTTCATCGTGGTGGTCAGCTCCGCGTCCGCGCCGGGGAACTTCTCGAACGCGAAGCGGGGGATCTTCACCACCACGTAGTCGAGCGTCGGCTCGAACGCGGCCGGTGTCTTCAAAGTGATGTCGTTGGGGATCTCGTCGAGGGTGTAGCCGATGGCCAGCTTCGCGGCGATCTTCGCGATCGGGAAGCCGGTCGCCTTCGACGCCAACGCCGAGGAACGGGACACCCGAGGGTTCATCTCGATGACGACGATGCGGCCGTCGGCCGGGTTGACCGCGAACTGGATGTTGCAGCCCCCAGTGTCCACCCCCACCTCGCGCAGCACCGCGATGCCCAGGTCGCGCAGGTGCTGGTACTCCCGGTCGGTGAGCGTCATGGCCGGTGCCACCGTCACACTGTCACCGGTGTGCACACCCATCGGGTCGAGGTTCTCGATCGAACAGACCACCACCACGTTGTCGTGGCGGTCCCGCATGAGTTCGAGTTCGTACTCCTTCCAGCCGAGCACACTCTCCTCGATGAGGACCTCGTGCACCGGGCTGGCGGCCAGCCCGGCACCCGCGATGCGTTCCAGGTCCGCGTCGGTGTGTGCCATGCCGGAGCCGAGGCCCCCCATGGTGAACGACGGCCGGATCACCACCGGCAGGCCCAACTCGGCCACCGTCTGCCGAACCTCGTCCATCGAGTGGCAGACCCTCGACCGTGGTACCAGCGCCGACGGGTCGGCCACCCCGAGGCGTACGCCGGCCTTCGCCACGATTTCCTTGAACAACTGCCGGTCCTCGCCGCGCCGGATCGCCTCGATGTCGGCGCCGATCAGCTCGACGCCGTACTTCTCCAACACACCGGCCTCGTGCAACGCCACCGCGGTGTTCAGGGCGGTCTGTCCGCCCAGGGTGGGCAGCACCGCGTCGGGCCGTTCCTTGGCGATGACCAGCTCGACGAACTCCGGGGTGATCGGCTCGACGTAGGTGGCGTCGGCGAACTCCGGGTCGGTCATGATGGTGGCCGGGTTGGAGTTGACCAGGCTGACCCGGATCCCCTCGGCGCGCAGCACCCGGCACGCCTGGGTGCCGGAGTAGTCGAATTCGCAGGCCTGTCCGATGACGATCGGTCCCGACCCGATCACCAGGATGTGCTGCAGATCGGTCCGCTTAGGCATTGGTACGTCCCCCACTGAGAGCCCGGCCCTCGATCAGCTCGGCGAAGCGGTCGAAGAGGTAGTCCGCGTCGTGCGGACCCGCCGCCGCCTCCGGGTGGTACTGGACGGTGAAGGCGGGTACGTCCCGCGCCCGCAGCCCCTCGACCACGTTGTCGTTGAGGCAGACGTGCGACACCTGGACGCCACCGAAGTCGGTGTCGATCACCTGGTCGGGCACGACCGCCCCGCCCCGGACGCCGGGAACCTCGACGGCGAAGCCGTGGTTGTGGCTGGTCACCTCGACCTTGCCGGTGGCCCGGTCGAGCACCGGCTGGTTGATGCCCCGGTGGCCGTAGCCGAGCTTGTAGGTGCCGAAGCCGAGCGCCCGGCCGAGGATCTGACTGCCGAAACAGATACCGAACAGCGGCACCTCGCGACGCATCACCTCCCGGGCCAGCGCCACCGGAGCGTCAGCGGTCGCCGGGTCACCGGGGCCCGGTGAGAAGAAGACCGCGTCGGCACCGGTGGCCAGCAGATCCTCGATCGTCGAGCCGGCGGGCAGCACGTGGGTGGTCACGCCCCGCGTGGCGAGTCGCCGCGGCACGTTGCGCTTGATGCCCAGATCCAGCGCGGCCACCGTGAACCGGTGCTCACCCTCGGCGTCGACCACGTACGGCGTCGTGGTCGTCACCTCGGCGGAGAGGTCCGCGCCGAGCATCTGCGGGGACCGGCGGACCCGTTCGAGCAGCGCCTGGGGGTCGTCCTCGACGCTCGAGACACCGACCCGCATCGCGCCTCGGTCACGCAGGTGGCGGGTCAGCGCCCGGGTGTCCACGCCACTGATGCCGACGACGCCCTCGGTCGCCAGCCGGTCCTCCAGAGCACCGGTGGCCCGCCAGTTGGAGCTGACCCGGGCCGGATCGCGCACCACGTAACCGGCCACCCAAATCCGGCGTGACTCGTCGTCGTCGACGTTGACGCCGGTGTTACCGATGTGCGGGGCGGTCTGCACCACCACTTGACGGTGGTACGACGGGTCGGTGAGCGTCTCCTGGTAGCCGGTCATCCCGGTGTTGAAGACCGCCTCGCCGAAGGTCTCCCCGACGCTGCCGTACGCCTCGCCGTGGAAGGTGCGCCCGTCCTCCAGGACCAGGATCGCGGGTCGTCTGCGGCTCATGCGGCCCCTCCGATCCGGACCGCGGTGCTCCGCCGTGCTGTGCTGCTCGCTCGGCTCACTTGACTGCCTTTCCGTCCAGGACCGTCGCCTCGCCACGCAGGAAGGTCGCCACGATGCGACCCGGCAGCGTCATCCGGGCGTACGGGGTGTTGCGGCTGCGGCTGGCCAGTTCCGCCGGCTCGATCTCCCGACGGGCCGCCGGGTCGACCAGGGTGAGGCTGGCCGGCGCACCGGGGGCCGGGTCGTGGCCGTGTTCGGTCAGCCCGGCGATCCGGGCCGGGGTACGCGACATCCGCTCGGCGATCAGCTCCCACTGCGGCCCCAGCACGTCGAGGGCGATCGACAGCGCCGTCTCCAGCCCGAGCATCCCGGGCCGGGCGTACGCCCACTCGCACTCCTTGTCCTCCACGGCGTGCGGGGCGTGGTCGGTGGCGATCATGTCGATCACCCCGTCGACGAGCGCGGCCCGGAGCGCGGCGACGTCGGTGGTCGTCCGCAGCGGCGGGTTGACCTTGAAGACCGGGTCGTAGGTTTCGGCGCGGGCATCGGTGAGCAGCAGATGGTGCGGGGTGACCTCGGCGGTCACGCGTACCCCTCGGGCCTTGGCGTGTCGCAGCACCTCGACGCTGCCGGCGGTGGAGACGTGGCAGACGTGCAGTCTGCTGCCGACGTGCTCGGCCAGCAGCACGTCCCGCGCGATGATCGCCTCTTCGGCCACCGCCGGCCAGCCGGTCAGACCCAGTCGGGTGGAGACCTCACCCTCGTGCATCTGCGCGCCCTCGGTGAGCCGGGGCTCCTCCGCGTGTTGGGCGATGATGCCGTCGAACGCCTTCACGTACTCCAGGGCACGGCGCATCAGCCGGGGATCGGCGACGCAGTGCCCGTCGTCGGAGAAGATCCGAACCCGGGCCGCGGAGTCGGCCATGGCGCCGAGTTCGGCCAGCCGTTCACCGGCCAGACCGACGGTGACCGCGCCGATCGGCTGCACGTCGACCAGTCCGGCCTCGCGGCCGAGCCGCCACACCTGCTCCACCACACCGGCGGTGTCGGCCACCGGCGAGGTGTTCGCCATCGCGCAGACCGCGGTGTAGCCGCCGAGCGCCGCCGCCCGGGAACCGGTTTCGACGGTCTCGGCGTCCTCCCGGCCCGGTTCGCGCAGGTGGGTGTGCAGGTCGACCAGGCCGGGCAGGGCGACCAGCCCGTCGGCGTCGACCAGGGTGGCGTCCGGTGCGTTCAGCCGCATGCCGGTCTCGGCGACGACGCCGTCGCGGATCAGCAGGTCGGTCGGCGCGGCGCCGAGGACGCTGACGTTCCTGATCAGGTACGAGTTCACCGGTTGTTCCCCCCGAGCAGCAGGTAGAGGACGGCCATCCGGACGGAGACACCGTTGGCGACCTGTTCGACGATTGTGGAGCGGGGTGAGTCCGCGACCTCCGGCGTGATCTCCATGCCCCGGTTCATCGGGCCGGGATGCATGACGATGGCGTGCTCCGGCAACCGTCCCATCCGCGGACCGTCCAGACCGTAACGGCGGGCGTACTCGCGGGCGGACGGGAAGTAGGAGTCGTTCATCCGTTCCCGCTGCACCCGCAGCATCATCACCACGTCCGACGAGGGCAGCACCGCGTCGAGGTCGTAGCAGACGCCGGTGTCCGGGGCGAGAGCTGCGGCGATGTCGACCGGGATGAGTGTGGGTGGCCCGACCAGGGTCACCTTGGCACCGAGGGTGGACAGCAGCAGCACGTTGGAGCGGGCCACCCGGGAGTGCAGCACGTCACCGACCACCGCCACCGACAGGCCGGCCAGTCGACCCAGCCGGGCCCGCATCGTGTACGCGTCGAGCAGCGCCTGGGTCGGATGTTCGTGGGTGCCGTCGCCGGCGTTGACCACCGAACCGTCGACCCAGGCGGCGAGGCGGTGCGGGGCTCCCGAGGCGGGATGGCGGACGACCACCGCGTCGGCCCCCATCGCCTGCAGGGTCAGCGCGGTGTCCTTCAGGCTCTCGCCCTTGGCGACGCTGGAGCCCTTCGCCGAAAAGTTGATCACATCGGCACTGAGCCGTTTCGCCGCCGCCTCGAACGAGATTCGGGTGCGGGTCGAATCCTCGTAGAAGAGGTTGACGACGGTCCGGCCCCGCAGGGCGGGTAGCTTCTTGACCTCACGCCCGGCGACGGCGGCCATCTCGGCTGCGGTGTCGAGGATCTGGGTGGCGGTGTCCGCGTCGAGGTCAGCACCGGAGAGCAGGTGCCTGATCATGAGCGATGCCCCTCTCCGTCAGTGGCTGTGGTGCTCCGTGCGGCACTGCCGGCGCTCACCGGGCCTCCTCGCCGTAGAGCCGGACCTCGTCCGTGCCGTCGATCTCGGCGAGCGTCACCTTGACGCTCTCGGCCAGGGCGGTCGGAATGTTCTTGCCGACGTAGTCGGCCCGGATCGGCAGCTGCCGGTGCCCCCGGTCGACGAGGACGGCCAGTTGCACGGAGGCGGGCCGCCCCAGGTCACCGAGCGCGTCGAGGGCGGCCCGGACGGTCCGACCGGAGAAGAGGACGTCGTCGACCAGGATCACCCGTCTACCGTCGATGCCCCCGGCCGGTACCTCGGTGGGACCGACTGCCCGGGTGGCGTGTCGGCGTAGGTCGTCGCGGTAGAGAGTGATGTCGAGCACGCCGACCGGCACGGAGATGCCCTCGAAGGCGCTGATCCGGGCGGCGAGGCGGCGCGCCAGGGGGGCACCTCTGGTGGGGATACCGAGCAGCACGGTGTCGGTCGCACCCTGAGTCTTCTCGAGGATCTGGTGCGCGATGCGGTCGACGACACGCGGTAGGTCGACGCTCGCCAGAATCACCTTCACCGAGGGTTGTGGTGGCGGTGACGATCGGGCAGCCGATGGGTAGGCCACGGCGGACCTCCTTCCCCGCCTCACGGGACGGGTCGTTAAAGGACGTCGGGTCCTCCCGGCCGGCCGCGCGCGGCCGGCGGAGGGGCTGCGGCAACGTTACCAGTGGTCGTCGCCGCATCTACAGGCGGGCACCAGGCACGACTCTGTCGCCAATCGACATTCGCTGACTGCCCAATCAGCCAGACGAAACGGGACAACTCACCCGGGGTGCGCAACAGGAAGATCGCGACCACTTGACCACGTGTACGAATCCCCGTACCGTCACGCTCCGTAGCGAATCGCTGGGAGAACCCCGAGCAGCACTGGGAGTGTCCGAATGCCCTCTGAATACGCCAAGTCGCTGGGCGCCCGCCTGCGCTCCATCCGCCAGCAGCAGGGCCTTTCCCTGCAGGGAGTGGAGGAGAAGTCGAACGGGCGCTGGAAGGCGGTGGTGGTCGGCTCGTACGAGCGCGGCGACCGGGCCGTCACGGTGTCCCGTCTGGCCGAGTTGGCCGAGTTCTACCGTGTGCCGGTTTCGGAGCTGCTGCCCGACGGCAGCGGGGTTCGACACGAGCCCACCAGCAAGATCGTCCTGGATCTGGAGCGCCTCTACGACCAGGCCGGTGAGGACCTCGCCTACGTTGCCCGCTACGCGCGTGCCATCCAGCAGCAACGCGGCGACTACAACGGGCGGGTGTTGTCGATCCGCGCCGACGACCTGCGTGCCCTCGCCATCGTCTACGACGCCTCGCCGTCCGGTCTGATCGAGCGGCTGACCGAGCACGGCGTGCTGGTCGCCGACCCGCGGGCATTCTTCGCCTCCTGAGGTTCGACTACCCGAAAAGGGCCCGTGCCGCACGGCACGGGCCCTTCGTCGGTGCGCAAGAGCTTGCGTCAGCGGGTCGCGTACTCAGCGATCCTGCCGAGCAGACCGTTCAGGAAGCGCGGCGAGTCGTCGGTCGACATCTGCCGGGCCAACTCCACCGCCTCACTGATCGCCACCGCGTCGTCGATCTCGTCGAGATACAACAACTCGTAGACGGCGATCCGGGCGAGGTTGCGGTCCACCACCGGCATCCGGTCCAGCGTCCAGCCCTCGGCGTAGCTGGAGATCAGCTCGTCGATCCGGTCGAGGTGCCCGGCCACCCCCTCGACCAGGCCGACGGCGTACCCCAGATGGTCGGGGCGGGGCTTCACGATCCGCTCGACATAACCGGCCAACACCTCGACCGGCGGACGATCCCGCAGATCAGCCTCGAAGAGCACGTCGAGCGCCCGCTTGCGCGCCTTACGGCGCGCCGGCATCTGCTGCTTCGGCCCCTCAGCCATCAGGCGCGGCCGAGGTAACGACCGTCGCGGGTGTCAACCTTGATCTTCTCGCCGGTGGTCACGAAGAGCGGCACCTGGACGGTCGCGCCCGTCTCCACCGTCGCCGGCTTGTTGCCGCCCGTAGAGCGGTCCCCCTGTAGGCCCGGCTCAGTGTACGTGACCTCCAGCACGACAGAGGTCGGCAGCTCGATGTAAAGCGGCACGCCCTCGTGGGTCGCCACGATCGCCTCAGCCTCAGGCAGCAGGTAGTTGGCCGCCTCACCGACCGTCCCACCCAACACCGTGATCTGGTCGAACGTCTCCATGTCCATGAAGACGTAGTCCTCGCCATCGGCGTACAGATACTGCATGGTGCGCTTGTCGACGGTCGCCGTCTCCACCTTGGTGCCCGCATTGAAGGTCTTGTCGACCACCTTGCCGGAGAGCACGTTCTTCAGCGTGGTACGCACGAACGCACCACCCTTACCGGGCTTGACGTGCTGGAACTCGACGACGGCCCAGAGCTCCCCGTCGAGGTTGAGTACCAGGCCGTTCTTCAGGTCGTTGGTGGTGGCCATTTCCTGCCTTGATCATGATTTGGCGGACAGACCTGGCAAGTCTACTAGCAGCTTCCCGGCCCGCCGACCGGCGCCGGTCGGCCCTCGCCCCCCACACGGACGCGACCCGGCCCACCCAGTCGCCCACTGACCGGCCACCACCACCCGACCCCACACAACTGCGGAGGGTCACACCGCACTCAGTCGATCTGCCCGTCAGTCGGCCCGGACATCCGGTTGGCCAGATAGCTCAGCGCGAGACGGTAGCCGTCCACGCCGAACCCGCAGATCACGCCGGTTGCCACCGCCGAGACCACCGAGTGGTGACGGAACTCCTCCCGCGCGTGGATGTTGGAGATGTGCACCTCCACCAGCGGCCCGCGCAGCATCGCGCAGGCGTCCCGCACCGCGATCGAGTAGTGCGACCAGGCCGCCGGGTTGAGCACCACGGCGGCGCCCTCGTCGGCGGCGGTGTGCAGCCAGCCGAGCAACTCGTGCTCGGCGTCGGTCTGCCGCACGACGACGTCCAGGCCCAGGTCCCGCCCGGTCGTCTCGCAGAGTTTCACCAGATCGGCGTAGCTGGTCACCCCGTAGACGTCGACCTGGCGGGTGCCCAGCCGGCCCAGGTTCGGCCCGTTGAACACGTACACCCGCATGGTCATCGGGCCACTGCGGCGTAGGCGGTGTGCAACAGGTCGTCGTCCGGGCCGTCGAGGATCGCCGGGCGGGCCAACCCGTCGAGCACCACGAAACGCAGCCGGCTGCCCCGGGCCTTCTTGTCGACCCGCATGGTGGCCAGCAGGCGAGGCCACGCGTCGGCGTCGTAAACCGTCGGCAGGTCGAGCGCCGTCAACACCGCACGGTGCCGCGCCGCGGTGGCCGCGTCCAACCTGCCGGCGAGGCGGGCCAGCTCGGCGGCGTACACCAGGCCGACCGACACGGCGTGACCGTGCCGCCAGCGGTAACCCTCGACCTTCTCGATCGCGTGGGCCAGCGTGTGCCCGTAGTTGAGCACCTCCCGTACGCCCGACTCACGCAGGTCTCCCGCGACCACGTCGGCCTTGACCCGGATGGCCCGCTCGATCAGCTCCCGGGTGACCTGCCCGGCGGGGTCGGTCGCGGCGGCCGAGTCGGCCTCGACCAGGTCGAGGATGACCGGATCAGCGATGAACCCGCACTTGACCACCTCGGCCAGCCCGGCAGCCAGGTCGGCCGGCGGGAGGCTGTCCAGCGTGGCCAGGTCGGCCAGCACGCCGACCGGCGGGTGGAAGGCACCCACGAGATTCTTACCGGCGGCGGTGTTGATCCCGGTCTTGCCACCCACCGCCGCGTCGACCATGCCGAGCAACGAGGTGGCCACCGGCACCCACCGCACCCCGCGCAGCCAACACGCCGCCACGAACCCGGCCAGGTCGGTGACCGCGCCGCCACCGATGCCGACCACCGCGTCGGTGCGGGTGAAGCCCGCCTCACCGAGCTGGTCCCAGCACTGCGCCGCCACATCGACGTGCTTGCTGGCCTCGGCGTCGGGCACCTCGATCGGCAGAGGCGTCACACCGGCCGCCGCCAAGCCGGCACCGACCGCGTCGGCCAACTCCTTCAGGGGCGGCGCAAACAGCACCGCGGCCCGAGCGGCATCGGGCAGCAGGCCAGGCAGCGCGTCGAGCAGGTCGCGGCCGACCAGCACGTCGTACGGCCGCTCGCCACCGACCGGGATCCGGGTCACCTCGTCCATCGCCGGGAGCCTAGCCCACCCACCGCCGATCCGACCCGCGCAGCCACCGGATGCCCGAGGGTTGGAACGACGTTTAGCGCTGCGCGTACCGGGCACGGGCAGCCGGGGGCCACGGACGGGGGAATCGACCACCGACCCCGGGCCGACAGGGGTGAGTCCCCCGCTGGTGGTCAGTCCGGTCCTGATCTCGACGCACGGGGCCGAGCACGCCGCCACCGTCGGCCCGGCACTGCTCGTACCGTTGCTGGCCGGCTGGCTCTACCTGGCCGCCGCACTGCGGCAACACGCCCCCGACCGGGCCGGCTGGAGCCACTGGCGCACGGCCGCCTTCGCCGCCGGGTGCGCCCTGCTCGCCACCGCACTGCTGGTGCCGACCGACGACCTCGCCGGACACATGTGGCAGCACCTGCTGCTCGGCATGCTGGCGCCGCTGGGGCTGGTGCTCGGCGCACCCGGCATCCTGGCCCTACGCCGCCTCGACCGGTGAACCGGGCGGGCGGCACTGCGGATGGTGGGTTATCCGGCGCTGCGACCGCTGACCCACCCGGTCACCGGGCTGCTGCTCACCGCCGGCGGGCTGTGGCTGCTCTACCTCACCCCGCTGTACCGGGCCACCCTCGACAACGCGGCCCTGCACAACCTGGTCAACCTGCACTTCCTGCTCAGCGGGCTGCTGTTCACCTGGTCGATCGCCGGCCCGGAACCCTACCCGCACCGGGCCCGCGTACCGGTCCGGCTGGTGGTGCTCGGCGCGGCCGTGGTCGCCCACGCCAGCCTCGCCCAACTGATGTACGCGGGCCTGCTTGTCGACGTGCCGGCGACTGCGGAGCGGCTGCGCGCCGGCGCGACGGTGATGTACTACGGCGGCGACCTCGCCGAGATCCTGCTCGCCCTCGCCCTGCTGACCACCTGGCGCCCGACGCCGAGAACACGCCGGCTACCGGCGTTGGCCAGCTCGACATCGATTGCGCCGCCCGGTGGCCAACCACCTGAACCCACACGATGACCCCGAGCCAGCCGCCCTCTCGCCTGGTCCCGCCACCCGGACCACGATCCGTCAGGATCAACCCGCCCGCCATCATTCGGCGGTTGACGGCTCGCACTCGTCGATCAATCGCCAGGCATCGAAGAGCTTCGACTGCGGGGCGAACAGGTCGTTCAGGTAAGTCGTTGGACGCTCGTGGCGATCATCGCTCGGTAGCCAGACCGAGTCGCACTCCGGGCACAGCAGGAACACACGGCCGTCGTCACGTACCCGGTACCAGGTCTGCCAGTCCTGCCCGCATGCCGTGCAGGCAACCCGATCGGAGTCGTTCATGCACACTGCCTCGGGTCCGCGATCGGATACGCAGTGATCACCACGTCGACATTCTCCATCACAAGACAGAGATGACGTTCCCCAGCCGTCCCGATCTGGCTGTTCATGGGAATTCCCCACCACGCCCTGTCGCGGACGACCGCATTCAGCATGGTCCCGTCTCGCGAAAGCCACGCCGCGTCGATCATTGGGAAGACCTCATCTTCGGGACACGGGCGTTTCAAGATCATGATGTGAGTCCGAGGCGTGCGCGAGGCGATCCGGGCTGCGACCGGCTGGGCTCCCGCCGTCGACACCGTCGGTGACCTGCGTGAACATGCCGAGGTCTGCGAGATCACGGGCCTGTTCGACGCCACCTGCTGGCCGGAGGGCACCCGGTTCCTGGTCCGCCGGGAACGCCCGCACCCCGGTGCCCAACTGTCGCTGTTCGACACCATCGAGGGCTGGCGGCATCAGGTCGTCGCCACCGACACCCCACCCGGCGGCGGCAGCGTCCAGTTCCTGGAGGCCCGGCACCGGGCACACGCCCGCGTTGAAGACCGCATCCGCACCGGCAAGAACACCGGTTTCGGCCGGTTCCCGTCCCGACACTTCGCCATCAACCAGGCCTGGCTCCAGTTGGCGCTGACCGGCATCGACCTGCTCGCCTGGACCCAGAACCTGCTCCTGGACGGCGAACTGGCCACCGCCGAGCCCAAGAAGCTGCGTTACCGGCTGCTACACGTCGCCGCCCGGATCACCCGCACCGCCCGCAGGACACGACTCGCCATCGCCGCCAACTGGCCCTGGGCCAACGCCCTGACCAGCGCATTCAACAAGCTCGCCGCACTACCCCGGCCCACCGGCTGACGTCGAGGCTCACGCTCCAACCCGCAACACGGAGGAACCCGGCCCAGCGCCGGGCCCTCAGCATGCCAACAAAGCGGCAAAACCAGCGCGAATCAACTTCATCGATAACAAGCTATGGATCCATGCTCAAGTGAAAGACCGAGGCTAACCGGCACGCACCGTCACCACCGAATGTGAGACAGAGCCGAGTTCGTCGCGGACCCGCATGGCCAGCGTCGGCTTCCGGAACGCCGCCCGGGCCACGGCCACCGTCTGCTCAGGAACCTCCGCAAACACCCCGTCCGCCGTCCGCCGCCACGGCACACCGCCCGCACGGCCTCACCGACGCCATGCGCACCGTCCGTGGCCCGTCCAGGCGTTCCGACACCACCGTCACGCCACCGTGACCAGGCCGGCCTCATAGGCGGCGATGACCAGGTGGACCCGGTCGCGGGTGCCCAGTTTGCTCAGGAGCCGGGTGACGTACGTCTTGACGGTCGTGTGGCTCAGGAGAAGCTCGTCAGCGATCTCCGCGTTGGACAGACCCCGGCCCACCAGCGTGAGCACCTCGCGCTCGCGCTCGGTGATGCCGGTCAACTGCCGGCGCGGGACGGCAGGTGCGGTGCGGGTGCCGACAAAGTGCCTGATCAACCGGCGGGTGACGCTGGGAGCGAGTAGGCCGTTACCGTGCGCGACGGTCCGGACCGCATCGAGGATGTCGTCCAGCGGCATGTCCTTGACCAGGAAACCGGCGGCACCGGCCTGCAACGCCCCGAACACGTGATCGTCCTCGTCGAAGGTGGTCAGGACCAGCACGTGGGTCTCCGGCGACTGCCCAGTGATGCGCCTGGTGGCCTCGACACCGCCCATCCCCGGCATGCGCAGATCCATCAGGACGACGTCCGGTTTCAGCTCGCCGGTCAGCCGGACCGCCTCCTCCCCGGTCTCCGCCTCGCCGACGATCACCAGATCGTCGGTCTCCGCGACGACCATACGCACCGCCGAGCGGACGAGCGGCTGGTCGTCGACGACCAGAATCCCGATGCTCATCGCTCGCCCCCGGGCAGCGGAAGGTAAGCCGACACCCGGAAACCGCCCTCCGGGCGCGGACCCGTAGCCAGCGTGCCGCCCAGCGCCTCGACCCGCTCCCGCATGCCGATCAGGCCGAACCCGGGATCAAACCGTCGCCCGCGACCGGCGCCGTCGTCGACCACCTCGACGGACAAGTCACCCTCACGAAAGTCGATCAGGACGCGGCAGGCGTCGGTGCTGGCATGGCGCATCACGTTGGCGACGGCCTCCTGGACGATACGGTAAGCGGTCGTGTCGATCTCCGGAGGCAGCGCCCGGGGCCTCCCGAGCTGGGTCACCTCGACGTCCATGCCCGCGGCCCGGGTGGTCGTGAGGAGATCGTCGACGTCGGTGGTGAGCAAAGGGCCGGGCTCGACGTCCCGCAGCGCGGAGAGGGCGCGGCGCAGCCCGGCCAGAGTCTCCCGCCCGACCTTCTCGATGGTGCCGACCGCTTCCCGGGCTGCGTCCGGCTGCGTCCGCATGATCCGGCCCGCAGCGCCGGCCTGCAACGTGATGACCCCCAGACTGTGCGCCACCACATCGTGCAGGTCCCGGGCGATACGCAGCCGTTCCGCGCTGATCAGCTCGGCGGCGGCCTGCTCGCGAGCCTCGGCGGCCCGCTCCCGTGCCTGCCGGGCCACGGTGCCGATCAGAACCGCCGTGCACAGGGACAGCGCCATGCCGGGCTCCGAAGGGGTTCCGCCCTCGATGCCCGGTATCGAACGGGCGGCCAGAAAGGCGACGAGCACCGCCAGCGCCAGGCCGGCCCCGGTCAGCGCCACCCGACGGGGATACCAGGCTGCGACGATCGCCAGCGCGATGTCGACCGGGAGGATCTGCGGCGCCCAGATCTCCGGCTGCCGCCAGGCCAGCGTGGGGATCGCGATGCTTCCGAGGAGGAGCGCGATGGCGAGCAGCGGCGATCGCCGCGTCAGCAGGCCGCCGGCCAGCGCCGCGGCGGCGGCGACCGGCAGTGTCACCAGGCCGGTGGCCGAGGAGAGGACACCCGGTGGGAACAGCGACGACCAGCGCTGGTCGGGCGGCTCGGTGATAAACCAGGCCCAGGGGTACACCGTGGCCAGCCAGCCGGTGAAGGTGATGTACGGCGCCACATGCACAGCTCAGAATTTAGTCGCGGGAATTCACCGGTGCATCGGTCCACGGTTGTACAACCGTGGGTGACATCCGGGCCGCCGAAGTGTCAGCCCCGGACGGATGCGCGCGATCGTTCGGACCGTGAGGATGGTTCTCGTGATCGAAGTGGAGCAATTGACAAAGCGTTACGGGGAGACCATGGCCGTCGACGATCTGACCTTCACGGTGCGGCCCGGGCGGGTGACCGGATTCCTCGGTCCCAACGGCGCGGGCAAGACAACCACGCTGAGCATGCTCGTGGGCCTGAGTTCCCCGACCCGCGGGACAGTCGTCATCGACGGTAGTCCCTTCGCCTCCCATCCCCGGGGTCTGCGGTACGTCGGCGCCTTGCTGGACGCTCGTGACGTGCACGGCGGGCGCACGGGGTATGACCATCTGGCCGCGCTGGCCCGGAGCAACCGCATCGGCAGGTCACGGGTGCTCCGCGTCCTGGCGGAGGTGGGGCTCGCGGACGTCGCGAAGCGGCGGGTGCAGAACTACTCGCTGGGCATGAAGCAGCGCCTCGGGATCGCCTCGACCCTGCTCGGCGACCCGCCGGTGCTGCTGTTCGACGAGCCGCTCAACGGCCTCGACCCCGAGGGCGTGAAGTGGGTACGTGGCCTCTTCCATCGCCTGGCCGCGGAAGGCCGCACGGTCTTCGTCTCCAGCCACCTCATGTCGGAGATGGAGCACACCGCAGGCGACCTGATCGTCGTGGGCCGGGGCCGGTTGATCGCCGCCGAGACGCTGGCGGAGTTCGCCACCCGAGGCACCATGCCGTCGGTGTCCGTGCGGACCCCCGACCCCGCGGCGCTGACCGGCGCGCTAGTCGAGGCCGGAGCCGGAGTGACGGCACAGAAGGACGGGGCCCTGTCCGTGACCGGGATGAACGCCGGTGCGATCGGTGAACTCGCCTTCGCGAAATTCATACCGCTGCACGAGCTGACCCCTCGCGTCGCCTCGCTGGAAGAGGCGTTCATGAAAATGACGGGCGACAGCATCGAATATCAGGCCGGGGAGAAGCGATGACGGAGACGAGGACCGAGGTGACGGCCGCGCCCGTACGAAAAGAAATCAAGGCCGATTTCCGTGATCTCGTTGCCTCCGAGTGGCTGAAATTGTGGTCGCTCCGCTCGACCGCCTGGACCCTGCTGTTAAGCGCGTTGGCGATTTTCGTCTTCAACTGCTATTCGGCGTACGGTGACTACGCCAATCTGGAGAAATTCTCGGCCGACGCCCGTGCCGACTTCAGCAAGTACGCGATGTTCGACGCCTTCACTACCGCTTCCTGCGTCGCCCTCATGCTGTCGCTCGGTGCCATCGGCGCGAACATCGTGATCAGCGAGTACAACACCGGTCTGATCCGCTCCACCTTCGTGGCGGTGCCGGCCCGGGGCGCGGTGATGGCGGCGAAGCTCGTGGTGGTCACGGCGGTGTCGTCGGCCTACGCTCTGGTGGTCGTCGGCGGTTCCTTCTTCGTGACCCAGGCGATCCTCGACGGCAAGGACGTGGGGCTGTCGATCACCGATCCAGGGGTGCCGGAGCGGCTGCTCGCCTCGGTACTGATGGCGCCGCTGACCGCGTTGGTCGCCATGGCGATCGGCGTGCTCGTCAAGCACAGCATCGGCACGCTGACGACTTTTGTGCTCAGCTTCATGCTGCTGCCCCTCGCCCTGAGCGAGCGGCTGTACGCGACGGCCGTGCTCGGCCACATGACACCGTACCGAGCCTGGCTGCGTATCGCCGACATCGAGTTCGGCAACCAGCCGTACCCGTGGACGACTTCCGGCGGGTGGACCGTCTACGCCGTCTGGGCGGTCGTGGCGATGATCGTCTCGGTGCTGGTCGTGAAGCGCCGAGACCACTGACGGGGAGGGGTCGTACAACTGAAGAAATCACACACTTGAACGCGCCGGCCCTCGTATCCGCAGGGTCGGCGGTTCTGTTTCTATTGATCGCCGGTTGCTTTCGGGGCATCCTCTGAGTCGGGCGTTGTCGTGGGCGCGACCCTCGTCTCCGATGATCCAGCCGGATACTGTACGGCGTTGTCGCCTGCTTCTCGACAGGAAAAATGCATTCCGAAATCGAATGCACGAGCTTCGCGACAGAAGGGTTGCAGATGACCGACGAGAAGCTGTTTCTCCACTCGAAGGTGATCATTAAGTGCCGCCGACACTCCGCCACGTTGATACTTCTACGTTACGGACTTAACTGCTGGCTTCCACCCAGTATGGGTCGCCACCGAGGACTCGGTTGTCGTAGTAGAAGGCAGCCATGATGCCGCCTTGGGCTAGGCTAGGCCCCCAGTCCCGAGAATCGGGATTGTCAGGTTCCCATCGTAGGTTCCAAGGCGGCCGCCTCGGTCAGAATAGCCTCGAGCACCCCGCCTCCAGCGGATAGCGGAGGGCCTCCCGCACGCTTGAGGAGTGCCAGGGAAATCAACAAGACCCCGTGCAGCAGACGCGATAAAGCGACGTGACGACCCTCAGCGTAGAATCGCCATAGCTGCTTCACAAAGGATGCGAAGACCTCCACATCAAGGTCGCACGTACCATCCTCTCGCGGCGTCAGGCCGGACGAAACCTCGGCAAGGCCCGCGACTAGATCGACCTGACCAAGGTAGAGCATTCCGACACGGAGGGCAGGGCTCCACACCACAATATCGACGGTTTGGAATGTGTAACTCATGTTGCAAACTCAACCTTCCATCGAACTCCGGCATGCTCGGCCAGGTTCTTTAACCGCTCAGTAAGGACGCTACGCCTGCTGGAATCGATCCTCGGGTTGGTGAAGCGAAATCCGATAAGGGCACTACGGTAATCGACCGGTAGAATCTCCCGAGCGCGCAGGTACTTCACAAACTTCCCGTCCAACTCTTTCTGCAACCAATCCTCGTCCGCCCAGTATGGAATCCCACTTTTGAGTTCCCATAGCTCACCATTTTCGATGCTGTCGATGTCCGTAACGAAGTTTCCGGTAGCCGGGTCACGGACTGGGTACTCAACCTCTCAGTCCAGGCACCCGGCCGCATTGTGCACCGGCACCGCAACCGGGCCGGCCATCCCGTAGGTGTAAGATATCGTGATCCGGAGAGTGCGCCTGCCGAGTCTCGGCCGCTTGCGGGGACATCATGAGATAGCTTAGAGCCCGCGCAGAATGGTGAGGCTGGAAGGGCGTGCCTGAACGAGTGCAGGCACAGGATCCGTGATCATGAAGGTGCTTACGCCTCGTGATCACCGGGAGATCCTGTGCCTGCTATCCCAGCATGGCTGATCGAGCCACTAGTGGGTCCAGTTCACCGCGCTGCTGCCTGACCGGCCGACATACGCCCCGACGCATCCGTTGGGCTGCCACCGCAGGCGGGTCGGTGACCGGATCGTGTTCGACAAGCTGATTCAGGTGCTGCGGTTCGGTTGTTCCTACGAGGCGATCGCCGATGCCACCTGCTCGGCCGCCACGATCCACGGCCGTCGTGACGAGTGGATCCGCCTCGGGGTGTTCGCCCAGCTCGAGCAGATCGCGGTGGACGCCTACGACCGGTTCGTCGGCCTGGTCCTGGACGACATCGCCGTAGACGGCTGTATCACCAAAGCGCCCGGCGGAGGCGACTGCGCCGGACGGTCACCGGCCGACCGGGGCAAGCAGGGAATGAAATGTTCATCGAGCATGGACCACCTACCGGTGGGACACTCGCCCCACCCGCCGCCGATGATCACCACCAATCTGCGCGACCCCTTAGTACAATCCCCACCGGACGTGCCGGATCTGGGAGCACCACGACGATCATCGGCCGCTCGACCGCGCCGACGCCACCACTCTCTCACCCGTGAGGACGGCAAACGCGTGCGGAGGGTCGTCGTCACGGGCACGACCGGCTGCGGCGGCGCTGTCGAAAATCGTCCTCGACGTGGTCGGCCAGTTCCCGCAGGCGGCGGCTGTTCGTCTGCCGAGCTGGCGTCAGCTGAGAGGTTCGACCTTGCGGTTGCCCAGGGCGGAGGTGAGTCGCACCGGGACCACCGATTTCTTGGCGATTGCTGGGCACTCCCTACCGGCTGCCTCGGGTAGCAGTCCGACGCGGATCCGGAGACGCACCGCCGTTTCGCTTTCTGTCACTTCCGGCTCGGCGCCGTAACAGTCGGCGGGTCCGGCCGTCACGGTGACCTCGAGGGTTCGATCGTCAACACTGCGCCAATGGCGCCACTGAACAACCTGCGCGTCGATTAGGTCGCTCCGGGTCGGTAACGCTTCCGGCCGTGTTGGTCCGGTCGGTGCTCGGACGCCTGACGTGTCGCTGCCGGGCTCGGCTGTGGAGCCGCAGGCGCTCAGTGCGGCCACCACAGCCAGCAGCCAGGCAGCCAGTGGAAGTGGTGGCCGCATTCTCATGAGTTCAACCTACCAATCAGCGTTGGCGGCGTTCATCGCGTCGACGACAGCCTGGTCGAAGTACGGCCCCTTGTTGACGCCTTCGCTGTTCACCGTGGACATGACCGAGCGGACCGAGCCGAGTCCGCTGGCGTTGTCGTAGTTCCAGGTCCACGGTCCGCCCGAGGAGCCCCCGCCGAAGTTGCAGGTGATTTTGGATTTGTTGTCCCAGATGCTGTTGTCGGTGGCAGTGCCCCAGCAAGCCCACATGACGTTGCCGCCGTCACGGTTGCCCGGATATCCGAAGATTGACGTGTCAAACTCGGTGCCGCCGTTGTAGACCAGGCCGTGCCCGCCGATGGTGTTGACGACTGTCGTGTTCCAGTCGCCGCCGGAGTAGGTGGTCACGAAGCCGACGTCCCGGTTGAGGTTGCTGTTGTTGATCCATTCGTTGAAGGTCCGCAGCCAGTACGCCTGGAAGCGGCCGACCGGGTCGTGGTCGGTGTTGAAGGCGTTGTATCCCGGCACGAAGACGAGGTTCTGCAGCCAGCTGCCGCCCTGTCCGTCATGGACACAGTGACCAGCGGTGATCAGCACTCGCTTGGACGAGGTGTTGATGGCTGACGCCGAGCACCACGAGCCACTTTCATAGCCACCGATGAACAACTTGCCGTTGGTGATCGAGAAGTTCGTCACCGGTGGCGGAGCATTGGTCACGATCTGCGGGATCTGGGCGGCCACCGGCTTCGCCGCGACGGCAGCCATCTTACTGGCCACGGCGCGGGCCTTGTTCTCGACCCATTCCGCATCTCCGGGGGCATCCAGCGGTTTGGCTGCCTTCATCCGTTCCGGCGTCCAGTACGCCAGTACCTCGGGGTCCCCGCCGGTGCGCTCGAACGACTTCAATTGTGTGGGCGTGTAGTTGCGCACCGCTTTGTCACCCGGCAGCCGCACCGGGGCAGGCGCGCCGCTGGTGCTCAGATCGGAGCCGCTGATCCGAGCCGGCGAGGAGTTTGCCCCGGCGGTAGCGCCTGCGGATGCGGTAAGTACGGTGATTGCGACGACCGCAGCCAGTACGGCGGCCCCCAGGCGTCTCAGGCTTCTCGGGCAACGGATTTTGCTTGACGAATCCATCCGGCCGACTCCCCCTGTTCAGCAACCGTTTCCGGTGCTCTCGAAGCCGTCTTAATGCCGCTCGGCGACGGCAGCCATCGAGAGGTGAAGCTACCGAAGTAATAGCTCTATGTCTATGTACGCCCACGGACCGCGAGTGCGCGAGAAGCCACCGGGAGAGGAATCTTCAGAAATCGCCGACCGCGACTGGAGGCTCCGGACGTACCTGATCGGGTGTGCCTGGCCGCAGAGGTCTCGGGACTACCCGCTCCGCCGAGCCGACGCGGTTTCCTCCTCGAGTGGTTCGCCTCGGGTGGTAGCCGGCTCGGCGTGCCTGCCAGACGGAGCTGCGTGGCATGGTAGGGACATGTGCAGAAACATCCGCGTGCTTCACAACTTCGAACCGACGGTGACCGACGATGAGATCGAAGCCGCCGCCCTCCAGTACGTGCGCAAGGTCAGCGGCGCGACGCGGCCCTCGGCGGCCAACGAGGAGGCGTTCGGTGAGGCGGTCCGCGCCGTCACGGCGGCCACCCGGACACTACTGGACAGCCTCGTCACGAAGGCGCCTCCCCGTGACCGCGACGTGGAGGCGGCCAAGGCGAAGGCGCGCGCGGCCGAACGGTACGGGTCTCCATCGATCGCCCCGCGCTGACCGGCACCGCAGGTAGCTGCCGGTCAGTTAGGGGTCGCGCAGATTGGTGGTGATCATCGGCGGCGGGTGGGGCGAGTGTCCCACCGGTAGGTGGTCCATGCTCGCCTGATCAGGCTACGGACGGCGATGGCAGCATCCGCTGCTCGGCATCACGCTGATGACCAGGAAGGAGAGCTGACTCTGGCGGGGGGAATGTCAGCGCCCGGGAGTCGTGTGCCGCGGCCTAGCCAGGCTTGTTCAGCAGGGCGACGATCTCGGCGGCGATCTCCTCGGGGGTGCGGCCGTCGGTGACGACGGTGGCGGTGGCGACCTCGGCGTACAGCGGTCGGCGCTGGTCCATCAGATGCTTGAGAGTGGCCCGGGGGTTGATCGTCAGCAGCGGTCGCCCAGCGCCGAGGCCGACCCGTTTGACCGCGTCCGGCAGCTCGACGGAGAGGTGCACCACCCGGTGACCGACGAGCGCGGCGCGGTTCTCCTCGGCCAGGATCGCGCCGCCGCCGAGGGCGAGCACGCCGGAGCAGGAAGCCAGCGCCGCGGCCAGGGCCGCCCGTTCGAGGGTACGGAAGTGCGCCTCCCCCTCGTCGACGAAGATCTCCGGGATCGGCTTGCCCGCCAGGCGCTCGATGTCGGCGTCGGTGTCGCGGAACTCGACGCCGAGCGCGTCCGCCAGGCCCTGCCCGACGGTGGTCTTGCCCGAGCCGGGCGCGCCGACAAGCACGCAGACCGGCCGGGTCGGACCGGTCACCGGATCACCAGCGCGTCGAGGTAAGCGGCCAGGTTGCGGCGCATCTCGGCGACCGAGTCACCGCCGAACTTTTCCACTGCCGCCTCCGCCAGCACCAGCGCCACCATCGCCTCGGCGACCACGGCGGCGGCCGGCACCGCGCAGACGTCGGAACGCTGGTTGATGGCGGTGGCCGGCTCCCCGGTGGTCACGTCCACCGTGGCCAGGGCCCGGTTCAGCGAGGAGATCGGCTTCATCGCCGCCTTCACCCGCAGCGGCTCACCTGTGGTGATGCCGCCCTCCAGGCCGCCGGCCCGGTCGGTGACCCGGCGTACGCCGGTGGCGGTGGGCATGATTTCGTCGTGCGCCTCGGAGCCCCGGGACCGGGCCTGCTGCCAGCCGTCGCCGATCTCCACACCCTTGATCGCCTGGATCGACATCAACGCGGTGGCCAGCCGGGCGTCGAGCTTGCGGTCCCACTGCACGTGGCTGCCCAGACCGGGCGGTACGCCGTACGCCAGCACCTCGACCACACCGCCGAGGGTGTCGGCGGCCTTCTTCGCAGCGTCGACCTCGGCGACCATCCGGGCGCTGGCCTCCGGGTCGAGGCAGCGCAACGGGTCGGCGTCGATGCGCTCGGCGTCCTCCGGGCGGGGTCGCAGCCCCGGTTTCACAGCCACCGGCCCCAACTCGACCACGTGCGAGACGATCTCCATGTCGAGGGCCTGCCGCAGTAGTGCCTTCGCCACCGTGCCGACGGCGACCCGGGCGGCGGTCTCCCGCGCGCTGGCCCGCTCCAGGATCGGCCGGGCGTCGGTGTGGCCGTACTTCTGCATGCCGGCCAGGTCGGCGTGGCCCGGCCGGGGACGGGTCAGCGGCGCGTTGCGGGCCTGCCGGGCCAACTCGTCGGGGTCGACCGGGTCGGCGGCCATCACGGTGCGCCACTTGGGCCACTCGGAGTTGCCGACCCGGACGGCGACCGGGCTGCCCAGGGTCACGCCGTGCCGCAGGCCACCGATGATCTCGATCTCGTCCTGCTCGAAGGCCATTCGGGCACCACGACCGTAACCGAGCCGGCGGCGGGCCAACTCCCCGGTGATCTCCGTGGAGGTCACCTCGATCCCGGCCGGTACCCCCTCCAACAACGCGACGAGGGCGGGCCCGTGCGATTCCCCTGCGGTCAGCCAGCGCAACACAGCCATGAGTCTGTCACGTCCGGTGCCCGCCGCCCCGCGCCGCCCGCCACGTCCCGCCCTGCGGACGCGTCACGGACGGACGGGACGGACGATCAGATGCCTCGGCCGCGTCGGTGCAGGGTACGCAGCACCGTGTCGGCGCGGACCACCCGACCGGCGACCGCGAGCGCGAGGTACGCCCGTGCCTCACGCGGGTTCCGCCGGATGGTCCGCCGGGCCCACCGGACCGCGCCCCGGGAGTCGCCCGACGCGGCGCGGGCGAAGGCGATCTGACCGGTGACCCGGGCCTGCCCGGCCGGTTGGCCGGCGAACTCGGGGTAGCGGTCCAGCAGCCACTGCAACGCCTCGGAGATGGTGTCCCACCGCTGGGCGAAGTACGACCGTTTGTGCCAGCGCACCACCACGAACGGGGTGGGCAGGTTGACCAGGGGTGCACTGCGGGCGGCCCGGAGCAGGAACTCGTAGTCCTCGGCGTAGCTGCCCGGGATCTCCTCGTCGACGAGCCCGAACCCGTCCCGCAATGCCGCCGCCTGGATGACGAAGGTCGACGGGTGCAGCTCGGTCATCCGGTCGCGTAGCAGCTCGGCCAGGCTGATCGAGTCGCGGTTCAGCACCCGCTCGACGGTGTGCCCGTCGTAGCTGACCCGGATACCGCAGCTGACGAACTCGGCACCCGGCACCGAAGCCAACGCCTCGACCTGGGCGCGCAACTTGCCGGGCAGCCACTCGTCGTCGTCGTCGCAGAACGCGACAAGTTCACCGGTGGCGGCCAGGATGCCTGTGTTCCGGGCACCGGCCAGCCCCGCCGTCCGCCCGTTGGTGATCACCCGCACCGTTCGGTCCGGAGTCGACAAGTCGGCCAGTGCGGTGTCCGGTTCCGACTGGTCGTACACCACGACGACTTCGATCGGCCCTGGGTAGTCCTGCGCGAGGATCGCTGTCACCGCGGCCCGCAGCAGCTCCGGCCGATTGCGGGTGGGCACGACAGTGCTGACGCTTGGGTACGGGGTCACCGGTTCCGCCTTCCGTTCGGGCCGGCTTCGTGCCACGGCCGCCACCAGGGTCGGTGGTGCCGCTGCGCGGCGGCGGCCACCAGGTCTTCGACGATTTCGCCCACCCGCTGCACGGCGGCACGCTGACCGCTCGCCGAGTCGGCGTCCACCACGACGGTGAAGCGGGCCCGGTCGACGAGTCCGCTGGTGAGCGCGTCAAGCAGCTCCTGCCGGGACTCGCAGAGCGCCACCAGGCCGGCCGCGCCGAGCCGGCGGGCGAACAGCAGCTGATGGTCGTCGACGTGCTCGCCTCGGGTCGGGTCGCGCGGCACCACGATCGGTAGGTGCCCGTGCCGGCGGGCCTCCAGGATGGTGGCCGGTCCGCCGTGGCAGACCACCAGGTCGGCACCGGCCATGGCCGCCTGCAACTCGGCGTGGCCGAGGAACGGCACCGCGCCGGGCAGGTCAGCGGCGCCGGTGTGGCCGTGCTGCACGGTCAACCGGACCTTGCCGTCCGTTTCCTCGTGCCACCGGGCCAGCCAGTCGACCAACCTGTCGAACGGATGTTTGTCGGTGCCGACGGCCACCAGCACCTGTGGTCGGCCGTCGGGGCCCGGCTCACGCTGCTCCGGCACGCGTACCGTCGGCTCGTCGTCAGGTGCTCGGGGCGGCGCCGGCACGGTCCGGTGTCCGTTGCCCGCGTCGCCGCTCACAGCAGCGTCCCCACTACGGTGGCCTCCGGGTACTGGCGGCGCTGCTCCTCCCACTGCACGAGCATCGCCGACAGGAACGGGCGACACAGCCGGGCGGTGAGCGTCGGAGTGTCGATCCGGTCGTAGACCTCGATGTAGACGGTCGGGATGCGCCGCAGCCGGGCGAACACGACGAACGGTACCGCCACGCCCGCGCCGGTGGTTACCACGGCGGCGACCCGGCGCCGCCGCAGCAACCGGGCGGCCAGCCACGCGTTGCGGAGCAGGTTGCCCAGGTGGCGGGTGGTGGGGTGGTACGCCGCAACGACATCCTCCCCGACCAGCAGCGACAACGCCTCCGGTGTGTCGAAGGTGACCCAGCACCGTCGCCAGGTCTCGTACCAGGGCCGCAGGGCCAGCAACTGCGCCAGGTGCCCGCCGCTCGATCCGACCAGCAGCAGCACTGGCTGCTGGTCGGCTTCCTCGTTGATGTTGTCCACGCGACTCCCCACAAGTCCGCTTGGTGTGTCGTCAGGTGTGTCGGTTCTCGATGGTGTCCAGCAGCGCCGGATGCAGCGCCGGGTTCCAGCCCGCGCCGGCGTCCGCCAGCCGCCAGGTGCGCAGCCACATCTCCACCAGGTAGGCGTCGGCGACCAGGCGCTGTCGGGGCCGGTCCAGTCCCAGCGCGTCGCCGTGCCGGGACAACCAGGTGTCGACCTGCCGGGCCGCCTCGGGGGCCGGCGCACCGCCTGCCACGAGCGCACGCTGGAACGCGTCGTGGGCCAGGTCGAACCCGACCGGTACGTCCGGTCCACTGTGCTCCCAGTCCCAGGCGATGAGTTTCCCTTCGTGCCGGCCGAGGTTCCACGGCACCCAGTCGCCGTGCCAGTGGCCGAACTCGACGGCGACGTCGCCGTGCCGGCGGGCCAGCTCGTCGACGGCTGTCGATGCACGCTCACCGACGGTGTCGGCGGCGCGGCGTGCCTGCTCGGTCAGCCGGGCCAGGAACGGTGAACCGACGAGTGGCTGGACCGGTGCCGCCGGGCCACCGCGCCGGGCCACCGCGAGCAGCGCCGCGATGTCGGGTTGCGTGTCGTCGGCCACGCCCCGGATGTCCGCCGGTAGCGGGTCGACGACCGCCACCGCCTGCCCGGCCCAGGTGAACTCGGTGAGCAGGCGGGGGACGCCGGGGTGGCCGGCCGTCCCGGCCAGCCCGGCCGCATCCCGCAGTGCCGCTGCTTCGGCGGTGACGAGCGCCCGCGTCGCGTCGTTCCAGCCGATCTTCGCGTACCCCCGGGGTGTGCCCCGGTCATCGAACAGTTGCAGCGTGGGTTTGTGGTTCGGGTCCGGCGGACGCACCCCGCAGGCCGTGTGCACCGGCGTGCCGAGTGCGGCACCGAGCCGGGCGGCGAGCAGCACCTCCGTCGGGTCGAGCCGCGCGGGCAGCGCCACGGTCAGTACCGGGAACGGCGCGCGGTCGACCGCGCCCGCCCGAGCCGCCACGCCGAGCACCGCCCGCGCCGCCCGCACCTTCGCCGGACGTAGGGCGTTGTACGACAGCAACGCCGCCGCGGCGACCCGGGGACAGCCCAACGGCAGCAGGAAACGGGCGCGGGCCACCGACGGCACCACCGCGTACCGGGCCACGACCGTGTGTCCGGCCGGCGGACCCGCGTCCACGGTCACCGACACCCGGTCGTCGGAGAAGACCGCCCGGGTGACCCAGCCCAGCCCGTCGTCCCGGCTCCGGGGGTCGCCCGTGGTCGTCGCCGAGGCGGTCACGCGACCCGGTCCGGCCAGTCGAGCCGCAGTCCCAGCCGCTGCCGCAACGCCTCGTTGTGCGGGCGGTAGTACGCGGTCAACTCGGCACGCAGTGCCGGCTCCAGTGGCGCCGACCGTCTGTCGTTGTAGACCTTGAAACTGGGCAGGTCGTACGGGGGGAGGCCGAGAAAGTCGAGGGTACGCCGGTAGGTCGTCCGCGCGTCGCGGTACAGCTCCTCGCTGGGCAGGAAGAGGATCTGGCTACGGTCGAAACGTTCCAGCCACGGCCCCAGGTGCTCCAGGTAGCGGCCACGGGCCCGGTAGGTGTACCAGTCGTAGGGCTCGCTGAAGTGGTTCGGTTCGGCGATGAGCCGCTCCCGTTCCCCCGCCGTACGCTCTTCTTCGGCGTCCAGCGCGGCGGCGAAGTCGAGCGGCTCCACGCCGTTGGTGCGCCGCTCCTTCCAGTGTGAGTAGGCCCGCTCCACCGGGTCACGCAGCAGCACGATCAGCCGCACCGAGGGAATCAACGCGGACACCCGTTCGGCGGCGAGCGGGTGGAACATGTAGAGCGGGGCCGCCTCACCGACACGGACCGGGCCGCCGTGACGGTTCTCCAGCGTCTCCCGCTGCCGCACGGTCGGAAAGTGCGACCGGTACCACGCCTCGCCGCGACCCCAGTGCTCCTCGATATAGTGCGAGGACTTCGTGTTCCAGGCGGGGAAGAGCCGGGGCACCAGCGGATGCTGGATCAGGTAGTTCCACAGTGAGGTCGTGCCGCCGCGCTTGGTGCCGATGATCAGGAAGTCTGGCAACGGTCGGCGGTCGCTGGTGCGTACCCCGTAGTCGACGAGGCTTTCCCGTACCCGGTCCGTCACCTGGGTCGGCACCAATTGTTTCACCCGGTCCCGAATGGACGACACGACTGAACTCACCTGCCCTTCGACATCCCCGGCGAGTCGCCGACCGGCGCCCCGCCACGAATCTGCACAATGGTCACCCGGATGCCACGCCGCACCCGGGGCAACGTCGACAAGCCGACGCAGACGGTGGCGAGTGTGGCCACCGCGAGCGCCAGTCCGGTGATGCCCCGGCCGGCCACCGCCAGGCCAGCCACCGCCGCCAGACCGACCCCCGCCGCAGTGACCGCCGCCGCACCCGCCAGCCGGGCGTCCACCAGGGGTTGGCGCACCACCAGTCGGGCCAGGGTGGCCGCGAGGAGGTTCTCGGTCACGATGCCGGCGGCCCACGCCACCGCCGCCCCGGTCGCCCCGTGCCCGGGGATCAGCACGAAGCCGCCGCCGACGGTGACCAGCAGCCCGGCCAGTGCCGCAGCCAGGTGCAGGCCGCTGCGACCGCCCATCAGCAGTAGGCTCTGCACGTTGCCGACCCCGGTGTTGACGAGCATCGCCAGTGCCAGCAC
This sequence comes from Micromonospora sp. HNM0581, assembly GCF_012726175.1. Taxonomy (GTDB): domain Bacteria; phylum Actinomycetota; class Actinomycetes; order Mycobacteriales; family Micromonosporaceae; genus Micromonospora. The sequence continues at coordinate 19,141 of NZ_JAASAD010000018.1, read as the reverse complement.
CGTCATCGCGGCGGCGCCGGAGGTGAACTCCGGGCCGAACAGCGCCAGGAACGCCGGGGCGAAAATGGCGAGCAACAGGTACACCGGCCAGGAGAGCACCAGCCCCCAGCTGGTCAACTGGCGGTGCACCGCGGCGGCGGCAGACCGCTCACCCCGACCGAGCAGCCGCGACAGTTGCGGGGCGGTGGCCACCCGCAGCCCCTGCATGGCGAGTTGGCCGGCGAGGACGTAACGACCCACGGCACCGAAGACACCGGCGTCGGCGGGACCGGCCAGGGCCGAGGTGAGCAGCACTCCGATCCACATGCTGCCGGCGTCGATCGCCGCCGAGGCGGCGCGCGGCAACGCGAACCGCCAGAACGTGGACCAGTCGTCGCGTCGCGGGCGTAGCTGGGCGCCGGCGCCGACGCCCAACGGCCCGGCGACCAGGATGAGGCACACCAGCAGGGCCACGGCGGCGGGCACCAGCCAGCCGGTCGTTCCGGCCAGCAGCCCGGCACCGGCCAGCACCGCCGCACCGACGAGCAGCGGACGGGCGACCGGCAGCAGCAGGAACTGGACCGCGACGTAGGACCGCATCGGGCGTACGCAGCGCACGACGGCCAGTAGCAGGTTCATCGCGACCACCACGGGTACCGCCGCGAAGGTCACCACCAGCAGCGGACCGCCCGCCGGCCCCAGCAGCCGGCCGGCGAGTGGTCCGGCGACGACGGCGCCGCCCACCGCGACCAGGACGGCCACCAGCAGCGGTGGCGCGAGGGCGACGGGCAGTACCCGGGCGGCGTCGCCGGTGACGCCGGTCCGGCGCCGGGGCAGCGCCCAGATCAGACCGGTCTCCGCGCCGAGGGTGCAGATCGCGGCGGCGACGGTCACCACACCGATCGCGGCGAAGAAGGCACCCGCACCGGTGGTGCCGTAGCCACGGGTGATGACCACCGCGAGCACGAAGCCGAACAGGCCGCTGGTGGCCGCACCGAGCAACCCCGCCATTCCGCTGCGGGTGCTGCGCCGGGTCTCGGCCGCCCCGTCGACAGTTGCCGAGAGATCACGGGTGCCCGGCGTGGGGCCGGGGTCCTCCCCCGCCGGTGGGCTGGTGGTCGCCGTCATGCCGGCACCGCCGCGGCCCGCTGCGGCAGCCCGTCCGTCGGGCTGCGACGTTCCCGCTCGGTGAGCGCGAGCGCGAAGGCCACCGCGAAGAAGGCCACCGCGAGGTTCTGGTTGGCCATCCCGTAGAAGGGCACCTGCACCAGGCAGACCACCGGGACGACGGAGAGCCACTGCCCGGCCGCCGAGATGCTCCGGGCGCAGCTGAGCGCGACGGCGACGAACCAGGCCAGGAAGCACACCAGAGCCGGTACGCCGTGGCTGAACAGCACCATCCACAGCTGCCCCTGGGTGCCGATCGGTGCCTCGGCGGTGACGGTGTCCACGTCCATCGGTGCGCCGTAGCCCAGCCAGGGCGAGTCACCGACGCGCCGCAGTACCTCCGAGTAGAGCGAGAGCCGGTCGGTGTTGGTGTCGCTGGCGTCGACCCGGTTACCGATCATCTCGGCGACCGGGATGAACAGGCTGGCGAGACCGCCGAGCACGACCATCCCCCCGATGGAGGCGGCCACCCGGGTGTTGCCGCGCAGCGCCGCCCGTGCCCCGAGCACGGCGAGGCCGACGCCGAGGCTGAGGAACATCGCCCGGTTGAGGGTGAGGAACGCCGGGACCAGCGAGACCGGCACCGACGCGAGCAACGCCCAGCGCAGCGGGCCGCGCCGACGCAGCATGGTGTACGCGACCACACACGGCAACGTCATCGCGTACGCGCTGCCGTAGTTGTTCGTGTACGCGTACGGTGCCGCCGGGCGGTAGATCGGGTTGAGCGACTTCGCGCTGTACTCCGCGGTGCTCAGGTGCACCATGTCGTTGATGAACGGCACCCCGGACACGCCCGACGGCAACAGCATCTCGACCGGGGTGGTCAGTTCCATGCGCGGCACCAGCACGCCCAGCCAGCCCAGGGCGACCAGCCCGAACCAGAACGCACAGAGCGGCACCAGCGCAGCGGCCTGGTCGGGGTGTTCCCGGGCGACGGTGTACACGTAGACCGCGACGATGAGCGCGGTGAGGTAGAACGCCAGCCGCAGCACGAAAGTCGGCAGGGAGGTCGGTAACGTCAGCCGGGTCGCGCTGGCCACCACGAGGGCCAGGAACAGCAGCCAGATCCCCGTGGCGGGCGGCAACGGCACCCGACCCCGGGTGACGAGCAACGTGAACAACAGCGCACCCAGCAGCGGCCAACCGAGATAGAAGCCGCCGGTCACCCACCAGAGCGGTACCAGCCCGAACATCGCCGCCAATGGCCACAGTGGCAGTCGGGGCGGCACCGCGGGCGTGGGCTCGGCGTCGGGGGTGGCCGGCAGCGGTGGCTCGGTGGTCGCCGGGGCTCGGGTGACCGGCACGCCTCAACTCCGCCCGCTGCGGCACAGTACGAAACCGAGCGGTTTGACCCCGGCCGCCCGCAGCCGCTCGGCGAGCCGGCGCAGGTCGGCCTGACGGGTGCGGTCACGTTCCACCACGACCACGGCGGTGCCCTGCCGGGCCACCGCGACGCCCCGCTCGTCGGCCTCGGCCGGCGGGGCGTTGTACAGCACGAGACGCTGGTCGGCGCCCTGCTGCCAGGTGCCGAATCGTACCGAGCCGGCACCCACCGCCACCTGATCGTCGCCACCGGCCCGCCCGTTGTCGGTACGGCTGACGGACTTGGCGACGCGGGGCAGGGTGAGCGTGGCGTCCGGGTCGGTCGTGGGCCGGGCGCCGGCCGGGTGCGGGGAGGGACGTCGGGAGATGACCTCGGTCGGGCCGTCGTCGACGTCGGTGGGGGCGGTGCGGGGCTTGGGCACCACGGGTCGGCTCGGGTCGAGGGCTACCGGCAGCCGGCCCCGGTCGGTGAGCACCGTGGTCCGCAGGCGGTCGGTCCGGCCACTGTCGTCGGCGACGAACACCTCCCGCCCGGCCACCGCGAGGGCCACCGCGAGCCCGGCGGTGATCGCCGAGGCGTCCTCCCGGGCGGTCAGCACCGCGACACGGGCGGGCTGGCGGACCCGCTCGGCCACGGCCATCGCGACGTAACGCACGTCGGCGTCGAACGCCCGGCCGCGCAGCCCGGCACGGCGGACGGTACCCAGCAGCGGCAGCCCGCTGCTGTCCCGCGCGTCGGCGACGCTGCGCACCCGCCGGTCCATCGATTCCCATAGGAAGGCGAGCACCAGCCCGATCACGGCCCCACCGAGCAGGCCACCGGCGAGCAGCATCAACGAGCTGCCGGCGGTGGTGGCCAGGGCCGGCTCGGCGCTGCGGGTGACCCAGCCCGGATTGACGTCGACCGCGGCGATCTCCGTACGGGCGGACCCGAGCTGGGTGAGTTGGTTGTTGATGCCGGCGAGTTCGGCGACCGCCGCGTCGCTGCTGGCGGAGTCCTGGGCGTCGTCGATCCGCCGCTGCACGGCGGTGCGTTGGCCGACGACTTTCTCGATGCTCTCGTCGTACGAGTTGAGCATCTCTTCGCGCTGCTTCTCGTACATTGCGCGCCGGACGTCCAGGTAGCTCTGCGCGGCCAGGTTGGCGCCGGCCACGGCCTGTTCGGCGTCGGCGGACCGGTAGACGAAACGCAGGATCTGGCCGCCGGCGGGCACCTCGACCTCAAGGGCGTCGCGTACCGTGCGCTGGTCCGAGCCGAACGTCTCGGCCAGCTTCGCGACGACCTCGGTGCCGGTGGCGATCCCGCTTTCGACGTTCATGTTCACCGCCCGGTCGGCGGCGGCACCGCTTGGGGTGAAGGCGTCGGTGACCACCGGTCGGACCGCCACCACGGCGTTCGCCGTCACCGCGGCCGGTGCCACCAGCAGGTAGCCGAGTGCGGCGAGCAGTCCGCCGAGGGCGACCGCGGCGACCAACTTGATCCGGTGCAGCGGCACCCGCAGCATGTCGGTGAGGGTGACACTGCGGGAGGTGGAAGCGGCTGCCGGGCCGTCACCGGTCCAGGCGCCGGACGAGGCATCAGTCATGGAACTTCTTCGCTATCTGTTGTGGATTGCCGATCACCACGACCCCGGGTGGCACATCCGCACGGACCACGGTCGCGGCACCCACGACGCTGTCCCGGCCGATCCGTACGCCCTTCATGACCAGTGCGTGCGCACCGATCCAGACGTTTTCCTCTACGGTGATCGGCGCTCGGGTGGCGGCGGTGGGCGGGTCGTGACGCCGCTCCGGGGGCAGGTTGTGGAAGTCGTTGTCGAGCAGTTCGCAGTCCGACAGCAGGCAGCGGTCGCCGATCGTCACCGACGTCCAGGTGCCGATCCAGGTGGCGTTGAGCAGGCAGTGCGCACCGACACGCACCTCACCCGGACCGGCGAAGCGGACCAGCTTGTTCACCCGGGTGTGTGCGCCGATGCTGACCCGTACGCCACGGCGTAACCGGATCCTGCCACGGATCTCCACCCCCGGTCCCAGTTGTAGGCGCGGGTAGCGCAGCCGGTACCAGCCGCGTTTGACCGCGAACACGACACGCACGACGGGTCCACGTCGGATGCCAGACAACGAGCCTCCCCACCTTCCTCGGGCCGGCGGCGGGAGACCCGCCGCCGGCCCGAGGTGAACAACCTACCGAGCTTTCGTTACGAACGGTGAACGCTACGGCACCGCGAAGAACATCGAAGCGGTCGACCAGGTCAGCTCCGGCGTCGCCGCCGCGACAAGTGTCGACTCGGCACCGTCGACCGCGGTGGTGAGGGCCAGGGTCGGGTCGAACGGCACACTGCTCAGTGACCCGTTCGTCGCCCCGTAGACGATCCGCCCGTCCACCCAGGCCATTCCGCGGACCGCGGACCAGGTTACGCCCGTGGTGGGTAGGACGAACTCGGTGGCACCCAGGTAGTTGCCGTCGATCTCGAAGTACCGGTAGTAGAGGTTGTTGGCGCCGCTACGGGTGTAGTAGAGCCGACCGTCGAGGAAGAACGCGCCGGTCAGCAGCGCCGGGTTGAACCAGTCGTTGTAGCCGGATGCCTCCCACGAGCCACCGATCGTGGTGCCGTTGAACAGGGAGACGTCGATCCGGCTGCCGGTCGGCGTCCCGGCCACCGTGCGCGACCAGTAGATCCGGTCGTCGACCAGCCAGGTCGCCCCGGCGCCCGTGTAGTTCGGCTGGCTGACCACCGTGGCGCTGGCAGCGTCCAGGGCGGTGCCGTCGAACGGCACCCTCGCCACATCGCCGGGGCCGACGTTCAGGTGCAACTGGCCGCTGCCGGCCGTCGGCGGGTTCTTCGGGGTGATCGTGCGCCCACCGCTGGTCGGGAACACACCGAGCCGGCCGCGGTACTCGTTGCCCATGCCGTCCGAGTTGTGGCCGAAGTAGAGCCCGGCGTTGCCGCGCCACAGCACGGGCACCGACGATCCCCAGGAACTGGTGCCGGCGGGAAGATTCGAGCCGCCGCTGCGGCGGGGGTTCCAGTTCACCGGCATACCGGTGGCCGGAGTCACCGCGGCGACACCCAGCCGGTCGACCGCGCCGTTGCCGGCCTGGTCGCTGGCGTTCGGGTTGTTCAGCCAACGGAAGTGTCCACCGAGGTAGATGATGTTGTCAGCCACCTCGACCGAGGTGATGGTGTCGTTTCCGGTGTAGTTCACCCAGGTGGCGACCTGGTTGGCTCCCCGGTGGGCGGTCTCGAAGCGAACCAGGGCGTCGCAGTAGGCGGCCGGCCAGCCCGATCCGCCGTTGGTGCCCACGACGAACCAGCTGCCGTCAGCCCCGAAGCGAACATCCTGCACGTAGTGCACGAAGGAGGCCGGGCTGGCGCACGGCGCCACGAACTTCTCCGAACTCCAGTCGATGACGCTCGGGGTGCCGGTCAGGTCGACGAGCGCGATCTGGTTGCGCGGCAGGTCGTTGACGTAGAGGAAGTTGCCGCCGACGACGAGGGTGGCACCGTCCGGCGTGACGTCGATGGTCCAGGCGTACATGCTGGTGCCGTGCCGACCGACGCTCGTGTTGATGTTGAAGGTCGGATCGATCTCGCCGGTGGTCGCGTCGAACCGGCCGAGCCCTGAGTGCGCCGTGCCGTTGAGCCAGTTGAAGGCTCCGGCCGCGTAGAGCCAGTTGCCGTGCAGCACCAGGTCACGGACGGTGCCGCCGTCGGAACGACCGGCCCAGCTGTCGACGATCATTCCAGTGGAGGGGTCGAGTGCCACCAGGTTCCGGCGGGACACGGTGTTGACGTTCTTGAAGGCCCCGCCGACGATCAGGGTCCCGCCCGGACCGGCGATGAGGGAGTTGACCGCGCCGTCGAGCACCGGCAGGAAGGTCGTCGAGATCGTGCCGGTCATCCGGTCGTACGCGAACAGGTAGCTGCGGGAGATCCAGGCCGAGGTGGCGGTCTGGCGGATCTTGGTGAAGCTGCCACCGACGTAGACCGTGTCGCCGATCTCGGCGAAGGCACGCGCCTCGCCGTTACCGGCGTGCGGAGTCTGGTCGGCTGGGTCGGTCGACACGAGGGTGGCAGGTTCGGGCGCCGGCACCACGACTGCGGACGCCGTGGTGGGTACGGCCAGCACGGCCGCGACAGTCACCAACGCGATGGCTGCGGCCCGCCATCGATGCGGACGAGCAAATCGCCACGACAGGGTGTATCTGGGCACGCTACGCCTCCAGAGTGGACGAGATTGCACGTAGCGTGCCGGTCCAGCCTGGAGGGCGGCATCCGCCGATTGGACGGAGGGTGGATCAGGAAACGGACAACCTTGCCCCGAGTCGTATATCCGACAGTCGGTGTGGCCTGTCCGCTCTGTGTGGCCCGCTCCGGATCAGCGGCCCCCTCCCGTCGGCTGCCGCAGGTAGCTGTCCCGCCCCGCAGCAGCGAAGCCGGCCACCGACGCCGCATCCTGGTTCATCATCATGTTGCAGGTCTTCGTCGTCTTCGTCATGCCAGCCGAATTGAAGTAGATCGCTGCCTTGATTTTCGGGTGAGCTTTCAGCGCCGCCGGGAACTCCTCGAACCAGCGTCGCTTCGCGTTCGGATCGGCGGCGTCCATGTTCGTACCGAACTCGGCGAGCATCCGGGGCTTGCCCGCACCGATACCGTGCTCGTCGAGCCACCGGTAGAAGGACCCGACAGTGGTGCTGGGGCTCTTCCAGACCGTGCTGCCATTACAGACGTGGAAGTTGTAGGGATCCCAGGCCACCCAGTCGACGTAACGGTCACCGGGGTAGAGCCCGGCGTACCGGTCGTAGTGGCCGGACCAGCCCATCATCGTCCACACCCAGACAGCGTTGTCGGCCTTGGCGTCGGCGAACCGGTCGTGCACGTAGCGCCACGCCCGGACGAACTCGGCGTCGCTGCCCTTGGCCGGCTCGTCCTCCGGCTCGTGATCGAACCCGATGAAGACCGGCTGACCGACCGCCCGGATCCGACCGGCTACCGCGTCGATCGTCGCGTCGTACCGGCCGCTGTAGACGTCCTTCCAGGTCAGCACGGCACCTGAGGAGAAGACCCGGCTCTCCCACGCGAAGAACATCAGCCGCCCGTCGCGCATCTGCTGCTGCTGGAACTCGTCGGGGAAGGCACCGTTGCTGCCGGCGTTCGAAAAGTCGTGGTAGCGGTGGACGATGTCGAACTTGCGCCCCACCTGCTTCTCCACGTCAGCGACCGCCTTGCCATGGTCCCAGCCGGCGGCGGCGTTCGTCGGCGAGTACATCCCCCACCACGCGCCGCAGCCGGGTACCAGCTTCGTCGACACCGTGCCACATTCACCTGGCTCTGGTTCTGGCTCCGGCTCCGGCGATGGACTGGGGCTGGGCCGGGCCGGCGACGGCCGCGCACTCGACGACACGGTCGGTGAGGGCGACGGGCTGCTGCTGGTGGCCGTCGGCTCCGGCGCGACACTCGGCGAGGCTGACGGTGGCCGGGCACCCACCCCGTCGTAGCTGATCGACAGGCGGGGACGCAGACTGGCGTTGCGGTTCTCGCCCGAGGCCCAGTAGATGCGGGTGTCCAGCCCCGCCTGGGAGAGCGACAGGGTCCAGATGCCGTTGCCGGTGACCAGACCCGAGACGTCCCACTCGTTGAAGCCCTTGCCGACACTGTTGACAGTGTCCAACGCCGCGCCCGCAGGGGTGGGCATCGGGCGGTCCGCGTGGGCGTCGAGCCGGGAATCGTGCGCGGCGACCGACGCCTCGAACGACTGCCAGGCATGCACCCGCAACGTGGCCCGTACATTCGCAGCGTTCGCCGGCAGCGTGGTGACCAGGAAGGTCAGCACCGCCTCGCGTGCACCGCGGGGGTTGCCGTCGCAGGGCGCGGGGCAGGTCGCCAACGTCGTCTTGACGCTGTTGTCCCCATCCTGCGGCACCGCCGTGGCGGTGGTGTCCGCCACCACCGCGATCGACAGGTCGTCATCGGCGAGCAGCGGCACCATCGTCGCGCCGAGCCCCAGCACCACCGTGGTGCCGACGGCACCGAGCGCCAGGGCCTTCCGCCGGGGGCCGCGCTGCGGGATCAGGCGGTGCAGTCCGCGAGTGGCCACGGATACTCCTCGTGTCTACGACACCAACGCTGAGCAGCGTAGCGGTGTACACAACAGAGCGTGTGCCTGAAGGCCGGACCTAAGCGCATCTTAAAACTCCCCTAAACCCCCCACCTGGCACCTCCACTCCCACCCACACCCCAGCCCACCCGTCCCGCCCCACGCCGTTGATCATGAGGTTGGCGGCGATCCTGAACGCTACGAGTGCCGCCAACCTCATGATCAACAGGGGTTCGCCGGATGTGGATTCGGGTGGGGGTTGCGGGGTGGTCAGCGGGTGGGGGCTTGTTGCTTCACCAGGGTGACGAAGGACCGCCACGAACGCTGGCCGAAGAGGAGGGTGCCACCGTCACGGTCCTTGGTGTCCCGCACCAGCACCACACCACGAAGATTGTCGGCGACCTCCACACAGGAGCCACCATTCGTACCCGAGTAGGTCGACGTGCGCCAGTTGGCGCCGGTCACGTCCATGAATGCGCCACTTCCTTGATCAGTTCGAGGGACTGCCTGCGCGGGAGCGCCTCACCCCGGACCGCCTCCCAGGTCCGCTGGAGGGTAGCAAGATCGTCGGTCTGGTTGACCACCTGCGCACGCACCTGGTGGTCGAGGTGCGCCACCACCGAACCGTCGCCGAGGGTCGCCAGGATGAAACCGCCCTGCAAGCCAGGGTAGATTCCCGCCTCCTCGGGCACCACGAGTATCTGGACGTGCGGCAGCTCGGACATCGTGACCAGGTGTTCGAGCTGCTCCCGCATGATGTCGGGGCGCCTGTCGACCGGCCGGCGGAGCACCATCACGTCGATCACCGCCACCAGCGGCACCGGGACGTCGCGGTGCAGGATCGCCTGCCGGTCCAGCCGGGAGCCTACCCGCTGGTCGACTTCTCCCGGCTGCAACAGGCCGTTGTTCATCATGCCGCGCGCATACGCATCGGTCTGCAGCAAGCCGGGCACGAACGCGGGTTCGTACCAGCGCAGCAATGCGGCATCCCGCTCCAGCTCGATCCACTCACGTAGCCAGGACGGGGTCTGCTCCAACTTGGACAGCTCACGCAGCATCCGGGTGAACCTGCCCTCCGCCACCGCCGGATCGAAGGCAGGATCGTGAGCACGGTCGACGGCGAACATGTACTCCTTCGTAGGTGGTCGCCCGCCGGTCTCGACCGAACTGACGTGCGAGCCGGAGTATCCGATACCCCGACCGAAATCGTCCTGACTCAACTTCACCTGAACCCGCAGCAGCCGCAGTTCCTCGCGTACGTAGTCGATGGCGGTGCTCATCAATTCCCCAATCCTGCCCGATCCTGCCCGCTTGTTCGCCATGCCCGCCCAGATACCGCCCTGACATGCGCGAACACGCCGCGCACATATCGACGGAGGGGCTGTCCTCACCAGACTGTCACACAGCGAAGCCGCTCCTATCCAGACAGGGACGGGGCAGTTTCCGCGCCGGGGCCGCCCGGGGACTTCCCCCGTTTCCGGGCGGCCCCTTCCCACGTTGATCGGAGGCCGATGTGCGTACCCGTAATCTCTGGCATTCGTGCCCTACGACGGTCCTACCGGTGCACCCCGCTCCGGCTCCGCCACCGCCGTCCCAACCGCCACTGGCGCCCTACTCACCATTCACGCCCCATCCATCACAAGCGCAACCCCCATCCCGAGCGCTGCCGCCGGCCGATCTCACGATGCCGGAGGGCCAACGCGACCAGAGGCTGCGGCACCAGCGGTCGACAAGTCACACCTGCCCAGAGCTGCCGACCGGCCACCGTGGGCCAGGATTGCCGCAGCGTCGGCGCGGTACGCACCTGCCCGAGTGGATGCGGGAACCCACCAGGCCGTTGCCGATGCCGCGCCCGGGACGTCCCGGCTGGTTGACTCCGGGGCAGCAATGGCGGGCCAACGGAGGCCGGTGGTGACCTCAGACGGCTCGGACGCGATCACCACCCGGCTGTTCGCACCCGCACACGGTCCACTTCCGCAGCGCCCCACCGCCCGCGACACCGAAGTACCACACACCCCGTTGCGGCCGATGTGGTGCTGCCGTGCCGACGGGCAGCCCTGGCCGTGCGGGCAAGCCCGACTGCTACTCCATGTCGAGTACGACGGCAACCTGCCCGGCCTGTCCATCTACCTCGCCGGCCTCATGTACGAAGCTATGCGCGACCTTTACCGCCTCAACCCCCACGATGGCCCGACACCCGCAACACTGTTCACCCGCTTCATGGCGTGGACCCACCACGCCGCCTGGCAACACCGACGCAGAAACCCCTGACGCCCGCAGCGGCAGCACGGTAGGACGAAGCGGCGGCTTGGCAGCCCAGAAGGATCAGGGGAAGCTGCGGGCGGCGCTGAGAGCGGCGGCCATCGCCGGGCGGGGGGCGGGCACTCCGGTGAACTGCTCGAACTGGCCGATCGCCTGAGCAAGCAACAGGTCGAGACCGGAGACGATCCGGCAGCCGGCGGCTCCGGCGGCTGCTGCCAGCGGGGTCGGCCACGGGTCGTAGAGCGCGTCGAAGACCACCGTGGCGGCTTGCCAGGGCAGAAGGCCGACGAACTCGTCGGCGGCCCCCTTCGGCACGGTGGAGATCAGCACATCGACGCCGGTCAGCGCGGACACCTGTGCGTGTGGCGTCCCGGGCCACGCTGCGCTGCTCATCGCGACCCCGAGTACGGCCGCCACCGGCTCCAGGTCGGCGACCGCTGCCGGGCGGCGCGCGATCACTGTGACTGTGCCGGCACCCAGCTGGGCCGCCGCCGCCAACGCTGCCCTCGCGGTGCCGCCTGCACCGAGCAGGGCGACGTTGGCACCGGGGCGTACGCCCGCCTCCGTCAGCACCTCGACTATGCCGGTGACGTCGGTGTTGTCGGCGTACCAGGAGCCGTCGGGGCGGCGTACCAACGTGTTGGCCGCACCCACGGCGACAGCGACCGGGGAAACCTCCGCGGCCACCGTGAGCGCCGCCTCCTTGCCCGGCATGGTCACCGACAGCCCGGCCCACTCCGGGCCCAGGCCGGCGACCAGGGCCGGCAGCTCCGCCGCCGCGCACTCGATCCGGGTGTACGACCATCCGGTGAGCCCGGCGGCGACGTAGCCGGCGTTGTGGATCACCGGGGAGAGCGAGTGGGCGATCGGCTTACCCAACACCGCCGCCCTGCGCTCCGACACGACCACTGGCGTTTCCTTCACCCCACGCAGACGAACGGCAGGTCAGATGATGCCGGCCTCGCGGGCTTTGGCCTCGTTCTTCAGGTGGTCCTCGTACGTCTCCGCGAAGGCGGAATTGCCCTCCTTGTCGACGGCCACGAAGAAGAGCCAGTCGCCGACCGGCGGATCCATCGCCCCCTCAAGGGCTTCCTTGCCAGGGTTGTTGATCGGGGTGGGGATCATGCCCCGCAGCTTGCGGTTGTACGGATTGTCCGGGTTGTCGAGGTCGCTCTGGGTCATCTGGCCGGACGTCTTCGTCTTCTGCCCGGTCAACTCCAGGTAGTAGTTGACGGTGACGTCCATCTCCAGGCAGCCGCAGTCGAAATTGCCCCGGTACACCCGGTTGTAGGCGACCCGGGCGACCTTGCCGAGATCCGTCTTGGTGCCGGCCTCAGCCTGGGCCAGCGACGCCACGATCAGCGCCTCGTACGGGCTGATGCCGCCGCGTTCCTCCTGCACCCGGTCGGCGAACTCCATCTCACCGGTGACGGTCAAGAAGTGATCGACCATCTGCCCCAGGATGACCTCGGCGGTAGCGTCCGGCGGGATCTCGTACGTGTCCGGGAAGAGGAAACCCTCGATCGACTTCTTCGGCTTCACGCCGTCCGTACGCTCGAACCACCAGTCTGGGACGCCCAGCTTCTCCGGGTCCTTCGCGGCGGCTTCGAACTCCTCCACCGGGATCTCGGTGTGCTCGCTGAGCAGCTTGAAGATCCCCTTCGCTGTGCGCCCCTCAGGAATGGTGAGCCCGTTGACCACCCGGTTCTGCGGATCGAGCATCGCGGCGAGGGCCAGCTCACCGCTCATCTGCTTACGCAGCTGGTACGTGCCGGGCTGGATGTTGCGGCTGCGGGAGTTCTCGTCGGCCGCCTCGATGAACGCCTTGGTGCTCTTGACCACACCGGCGTCGTAGAGGGCCACAGCCATGTCGGCGAGGAACGCGCCCTGCGGGATCTGGACAGTCACCTCCTCGGTGCCGCCGCCCTCATAGTCCGGGGTGACCAGGTAGTTCTGGATCCGGTCGAAGCCGTAGAAGGCGGCCCCGCCGATGCCGCCGAGCAGCACCACAGCCAGCAGGAGAGCCAGGACGGTCTTGCCCCGCCCGCCACCGGACCCGCTGCCCTTGCGGCGGCCCCGGCGGTGCTTGCCCTTGTCCCCCCGCTCCTGCTCGTCGAACCCGAGGTCCAGATCGTCCATCATTGCGTCCGCCTCCGCTGCGCATCCAGCCAGCTCTGCAGAATCTCCACCGCGGCGGCCTGATCGACCACCGCCCTTTGCTTTTTCCCCCGGACACCGCGCTCGGCAAGCCTACGACTCGCCACGACCGTGGACATCCTCTCGTCGGTGAGCGTCACCGGGACAGGTGTAATCACATCGGCCAGTTGTCGAGCGTACGCCTTGACGTGCTCCGCCGCCGGGCCATGTCGACCGGCAAGATTCACCGGAAGGCCGACCACCACCTCGACGGCCTCATGTTCGGCGATCAGCGCGACGAGCTCGGAAATGTCCGTCGGGATTGCCTCTGAGCTGGGAATCTGCTGCCGCGCGATGGTCACCAACGGGGTGGCGAGGACACCGTGGAAGTCTGACCGGGCAACCCCGATCCGCACCTGGCCCACGTCCACCCCCAGCCGCACGCCTCGAGATGCCTCACTCACCGTAGGTGACCTTTCCGCAAGATTGGTCAGGGCGGACCGGCTCGGCCCGCCCTGACCCACCATGTCGCTGGTTCACGCGTCGCTGATCGACTGCTCGACCGTCAGCAACAGTCGAGGCACCTCCGACTCGGGCAGCCCGCCACCCTGCGCCAGCTCGGGGCTTCCACCGCCACGGCCGGAGAACGCCGCCTTCACCAGATCGTTCGCGGCGATCCCCCGACTACGCGCGGCCGGGTTGACCGCCACCACGAGCGACGCCTTGCCGTTGGCCCGGGCGGCCACCGCGACCACACCCGGCCGGGAGGCGTCGATGCGGCCCCGGATCTCCAGCGCGAGGGTACGCACGTCGTTGCCGGCCGCCCCGTCGGGCGCCTCGGTGCCCACATAGGCGACCCCGCGTACGTCTCTGGCCTGGGCGGCGAGCGCCGCCGCACCACCGAGCACCAGCTGTGCCCGCAGCTTCTCCAGCTCCTTCTCCGCGTCGCGCAACTGGGTGACCGTCTGCTCGACCCGGTCGGCGACCTGATCGGCGGGGACGCGGTACAGCTCGGCGAGGCGGGACACCAGCAGATGCTCACGGGCCAGGAAGTTGAACGCGTCGATCCCGACGAGCGCCTCGACCCGGCGGACACCCGACCCGATCGACGACTCAGAGAGGATCTTCACAAGCCCGAGCTGACCGGAGCGGGCCACGTGGGTGCCACCGCACAGCTCGCGGGCGTAGTCGCCGACCTCGACCACCCGGACCTGGTCGCCGTACTTCTCGCCGAACAGCGCCATCGCGCCGATCCGCCGGGCCTCCTCCTGGGAAGTGATGAAGGCGTGCACCTCCAGGTCGGCCAGCAACACCTCGTTGATCTGCTGCTCGACGTCGTGCAGCACACTCGGGGCGACCCCGGTGGCGGTGTTGAAGTCGAAACGCAGTCGACCGGGGGCGTTCAGCGAACCGGCCTGGGTGGCGGATTCGCCGAGAAAGTTACGCATCGTCTGGTGCACCAGGTGCGTGGCGGTGTGCGAGCGGGAGATCGCCCGCCGCCGGCTGGTGTCGATTTCGGCGTACCCGGCCTCCCCGGCGCGTACCTCACCCCGCAGCACCCGGGCCCGGTGCACGATCAGCCCCGGCACCGGCTGCTGCACGTCGAGGACCTCGACCTGACCGCCACCCACGGTGATCATGCCCAGGTCGGGCTGCTGACCGCCGCCCTCGGCGTAGAACGGGGTGGTGTCGAGAACCAGCTCGATCGTGTCGCCCTCGACCGCCGCCGCGCGGGGGCCGTCGGTGCCGAGCACCGCGCGGACCGTCGACTCACGGGACACCTCCGTGTAGCCGGTGAAGGTCACCGGACCACCCGAGTCGAGCACCGACCGGTACGCCGACAGGTCGGTGTGGCCGGTCTTGCGGGCCTGCGCGTCGGCCTTGGCGCGGGCCCGCTGGTCGGCCATCAGCCGACGGAAGCCATCCTGGTCGACGGTGAGCCCCTGCTCGGCGGCGATCTCCAGGGTCAGGTCGATCGGGAAGCCGTACGTGTCGTGCAGCTGGAACGCCTGCTCCCCCGACAGCGCGCCACCCCCGGCGCCGCGGGTCTGCGTGATCGCGGTGTCCAGGATCGTCGTGCCGGCCCGCAACGTGGCCAGGAACGCATCCTCCTCGGCGTACGCGTACGCCGAGATCCGGTCGAAGTCCGCCGCCAGTTCCGGGTACGACGGCGCCATGCAGTCCCGGGCCACCGGCAGCAGCTCCGGCAGCGCCCGCTCCTGCCAGCCGAGCAGCCGCACCGACCGGATCGCCCGCCGCATGATCCGCCGCAGCACGTACCCGCGACCCTCGTTGGACGGGGTCACCCCGTCACCGATGAGCATCAGCGCGGTCCGCACGTGGTCGGCGATCACCCGCAGCCGTACGTCGTCCGGGTGGGACTGGTTCGCGGCCTGCCCCGAGTGTGCGCCGTACCGCTTACCGGTCAGCTCCGCCGCCCGGTCCAGGATCGGGCGAACCTCGTCGATCTCGTACAGGTTGTCGACGCCCTGCAGGATGGAGGCCATCCGTTCCAGGCCCATGCCGGTGTCGATGTTCTTCTTCGGCAGCTCACCGACGATCCGGAACTGCTCCTTGCTCGTCACGTCCGCGATCTCGTACTGCATGAAGACGAGGTTCCAGAACTCCAGGTACCGGTCCTCGTCGACCTCCGGGCCGCCCTCGGTGCCGTAGGCCGGACCCCGGTCGTAGTACAGCTCCGAACACGGCCCCGCCGGGCCCGGGATGCCCATGGACCAGAAGTTGTCCTTCTTGCCCCGCCGGACGATGCGCTCGTCGGGCACCCCGGTGCGACGCCAGATCTCGTACGCCTCGTCGTCGTCCAGGTAGACCGTCGCCCAGATCCGCTCCGGGTCCAACCCGAACCCACCGGCCTCGACCGACTTGGTGGCCAACTCCCAGGCGAGCGGGATCGCGCCGGCCTTGAAGTAGTCGCCGAACGAGAAGTTCCCGTTCATCTGGAAGAAGGTGCCGTGCCGGCTGGTCTTGCCGACCTCGTCGATGTCCGGCGTACGGATGCACTTCTGCACACTGACCGCACGCTGGTACGGCGGTGTCTGCTGGCCGAGGAAGTAGGGAACGAACTGCACCATGCCGGCGTTGACGAACAGCAGGTTCGGATCGCTGATGGCGGGCAGCGGAGCGGACGGCACCACGGTGTGACCGTTCGCCGCGAAATGGGCGAGATAACGCCGCTTGATCTCCGCCGTCTTCATCGCTGGTGTTCCTCCGGAAAGATCTTTCGGTCACCGATCCGCGGGTCGTCCCGCAGCTCGGCGAACTGGTCGTCGAACGCCTCACCCTGGGCGAACGCCGCGTGAATCTCGTGCTCCCGCTCGGCCATCCCGGCGCGTACGTCCGCCACGAAGCTACGCAGTTCCTCGACGAGCCCGCCAGCGGATTGCGACAGGTTGTCGGCGATACCGGCAGGGGTGTACGCGTGGGCGGCGCGGGTCGCCTTGCGCACCACCACCACACCGACGGCCACACCGATACCCAGCCAGAAAAGGCGCCTCATGCCCGTACCTCCCGAAGCCCGCCGGTCAGCGGTTCCCGCGCCGGGCGGCGCGCCGCTGAGCCTTGATGGTGTCCCGTACCTCGCGCTCGGTCTCGGCGTTACGGCGGGTCGCGGCGGCCTTGCGTACGCCGTAGCCGAAGGCGGCCACCTTGACCAACGGGTTGGCCGCGGCAGCGGAGACCACGGTGACAAGGTTGGCGACGTTGGCGCTGATGTTCTGCGCGTGCCCGGTCATGGTGTCGACCTTGGCCAGCTGAAGATTCACCCCGTCGATCGAGGTCTGCACCTGCTCCAACGTCACGTTGACGTTGCGGACCGTCGTGTTGACATCGCCGAGCAGGGGACCGGTCCGGTCGTTCAAGTCGTTGATCATGCGGGTCGTGGCGTCCACGGTGTGCCGCAACCGCAGGATGGGCAGCGTCAGGATCAGCACCAGCATCGCAAACGCAATCGCCGCGATCAGTGCCGCGACCTCCAAAAAGCCCACGCCAGTCCTCCTCAAACAGGGTCTCGGGCCGATGATCCCCGAGCCGCGACCGTCTCGCCCACGTCAACGTCGAGTGACCGGTCGAGACCGGTCACCACCAGCACCTGACCCTACCGTCCGTGATGACGATCGGCTCAGGACGGTGGGGAGGGAGTCAGCTCACCCAACGGGTCCTCGGAGAGCGTCGGGAAAGGATCCTCACCGGTCAGGGACGGATCGGTGCTCGGCTGCGGCCGGGTCCGCTCGTCGTCGATCGCGTTACGAACCTTCACCGACACCAACGACCCGGGGCACTCCTGCGCCGCTGTGGACGGGTCGGGAATCGGCACCACCGCCGGTTCCCCGTCGACTGGTGGCGGCACGCAGGTCCGTTCCCGTACCCAGAGGTCGAGGGTGAGCTCGTCTCGCCGCCAGCAGGTGTAGCTGCCCTTCTCCTCCTGCTCCGGGCAGTAGTTGGGCGTCCACCGTTGCCAACCGTCGCCGATCAGCGCGGCCTCGTACGCCTGCGTTGTCTCCTCGGGTGGCCGCTCGGAGGTCGTGGTGCGTTCCCGCAACCGGCAGTCCAGCAGGCACCAGGGGCTACCGCTGACGTCGTCGACCGGTTCGGTGACCGCCCAGGACGGCACGTCCAGCTCGTCGAGCGAGGCGAAGACCGGGTCCTGGTCCATGGTCCGGAGACCGAAGAACGCTGGCAGGACACCGAGCAGCAGAACACTGGCGAGCACCAGGACGGCAGCGCGTAGCCGTGGCGAACCCTGTCGACGCGGTTCACCACCGTCACCCGCCGGCTCGTCCTCTGGCCGATCGACACCTGCGGGACCCGGCGCGTCGGCCCGCCGGACCACCGGCGCCACGCCGGGGCGGGCCGCCGGGTCCGCCGGTGTCACGACAGCCGCAGCACGGGCCACTGCCGGAACCTCACCGCCCCGTGTCGGGGGCACCGGCGGTGTCCCTGGGTCAGGACGCACCGGGTTCCGGTGCGGCGGCGTGGCCCGGCCAGCGGGCCGGTCCTCAGGATGCACCGGAGCACCGGCCCGAGCCGTCACCGGCGAACCGGTAGGTCCGGCGGCGATGCCCCGGCCGGGGTCAGCGGGTCCTACGCCAGGAGGAACAGCCTCGGGCCGCGCCGCGCCCCGGGCGGGGCCGGGCGGCGGCCCACTCGGGCGCCCGGCAGTCGCCTCCGGCCGGGCCATCCCCCGGGTCGGGCCCATGGGCGGACCGTCCGGACGCGCCGCATCCCGCGGCGGCCCACCAGCTGGGCCGTCCGGACGCGCCGCACCACGCGGTGAGCCGGCCGGCCGGGGGGGCGGGGGGGCGGGGGCGCCGCTCCGGGGCGGGAGGCCGGCCCGCGCGATCGACTCGGGTCCCTCCGGACCCGGGGCAGCACCGGCCGGCGGCGTGGAGCGGCCCCGTCCGGCCGGTGGCCCGTCGGCACGGCGGGCAGGCCCAGCTACCGGACGGGCCTGCCCCGGCTCGACACGGCGCCCATCGGGCGGTACGGCACCCGCGTTCGGCCGACCTGGCTGGCCGTCGGCCGCCACGCCATGGCGGTCACCGACCGTCGGCGTACCACCGGAAGGGGTGCCGATCACGCGATCGGACGGGGGCCGCTTGTTGATCGTCGGCAGTGCCGGGTCGGTGTGGTGCGGTCGCCCCGCCTGCCGGAGCCAGTCCGACGGTCGCTCCGGTCGACCGGCTCGACCCTCGCCGGGCCGACCCCCACCAGCTGGCATCTCCATCCCGGGACCCGCCACCGAATGCCTACCGGAAGGCTCCTCGTCGGCTACGCGCCGCGCCCGGACCGGTGCGTCGTCGGCGTCGTCCGCGCGGCGTCCCCGGAACGGCTCGGCCGGCCCGTCCGCAGGCCGACGACCGAACGGCGGCTGCTCGGGGGCCGGTCGGCGAGCCGACGCCGCGGCGGTGGCAGCATCCGGCCCGGCCTGGCCGGATGCGATCCGGCGGTCCTGCCCGGCGGGTGCGATCCGGCGATCCTGCCCGGTGGTCGGCGCGCCTGACTCGCCACGCCCGACAGCTGGTGCGCGTGCAGGGCCGGCGGCCGGAGGGCCAGACGTCACGCCCGGGACCGGCGGCGCGCCACCGGCCAGCGGCGCCGCAGGTCGTTGCTCCTCCGGCTCGGCCGCGCGCCGCCGGCCCGCCCGCCTGCCGTCGGC
>NZ_JAASAD010000017.1 GCF_012726175.1 Micromonospora sp. HNM0581 | reverse complement strand
ATCGAAGAGGTCCAGCTGCTGCGACGCTATGCCCAACGTCATCCCAGCAAACTACCCGAAATAGATTCAAAACGATGGCCGCCACGCCGATGGCAGCCATCGTTTAACACCAGTCACCTAGCGTGACTCGCGGGTGCGTTCGACGCTGTCCGGGCCGAGCACCACCGCCCGTACCGCGTCCTCCATCTCGGCGGTGCAGACGAAGACCAGTTCGTCGCCGGCCTCGACCGGGTCGTCCGGGCTGGGCACCAGAACCCGTTTGCCGCGCAGGATCGCCACGAGCGCGGAGTCCCGGGGCAGTGGCACCTCACGCAGCGGATGCCCGACGTAGGGCGCGGTAGGCGGCAGGGTGATCTCGACCAGGTTCGCCTCACCCTGCCGGAACGTCATCAGGCGGACCAGGTCACCGACGGTCACCGCCTCCTCGACCAGCGCCGCCATCACCCGTGGCTTGCTGACCGCCACGTCCACGCCCCACTGCTCGGTGAACAGCCACTCGTTCTCCGCCCGGTTGACCCGGGCGACCACCCGGGGTACCGCGAACTCGGTCTTGGCCAGTAGTGAGACCACGAGGTTGACCTTGTCGTCGCCGGTCGCCGCGACCACCACGTCGCAGCCATCCAGCTCGGCCTCCTCCAGGCTGGTCAGCTCGCAGGCGTCGGCCAGCACCCACTCCGCGTCCGGCACCCGGGCCGGTCGGAGCATCCGGGGCTGCCGTTCGATGAGCATCACCTGATGGCCGTTCTCGATCAGCTCCTGGGCGATGGAACGGCCCACGTTGCCCGCACCGGCGATGGCGACCCGCATGGTCACTGACCTCCTTCCGGCGTCGCCGTCACGGATGTGACCGCCGCCACCATGTCGTCGGTGACCAGCATGAAGACCTGATCGCCCTCCTGCACCACGCTGGCCACGGTGGGCAGGGTGCCGATGCCGAACCGGGTCAGGTACGCCACCCGGGCACCGGTCGCCTCCTCCAGAGCCCGCACCGGACGGCCGATCCAGTCCTTGTGTACGGGCACCTCGACGATCGAGACGGTGCTTGTGGGGTCGCGGAAGATTTCCACGTTGCCCTCGGGGAGCAGGTGCCGCAGCATCCGGTCGGCTGTCCACCGGACGGTGGCCACGGTGGGGATGCCCAGCCGTTCGTAGACCTGCGCCCGGCGCTGGTCGTAGATGCGGGCCGCGACCCGGACCACGCCGAAGGTCTCCCGGGCCAGCCGGGCCGAAATGATGTTGGAGTTGTCGCCGCTGGACACCGCGGCGAAGGCGTCCGCGCGCTCGATGCCGGCCTGGCGTAGCACGTCGCCGTCGAAGCCGGCCCCGGTGACCGTGACACCGGCGAAGTCGGGCCTCAGCCGGCGGAAGGCGTCGGCGTCCTGGTCGATGACGGCCACCGAGTGCCCCCGGGCCTCCAGGTTGTGCGCCAGGGTCGAACCGACCCGGCCACAACCCATGATCACGACATGCACGCTGCCTCCCACGATGCGTACCACTGCGCCTCGTTGCCTGCGAGCCTGCCACGTCGGGACCGCGGGCGGGGACCGACGGTACTCCGGCGCCGGACGGGCCCGTAGCCGACCACCCCACGAGCCCATTGTCGGTGGTCGTACGCTTGGCCGTTGTGGCCCGATCCACCTCCCTGCTGAAGCGGCTGCTCGTCGGCCGGCCGTTCCGGTCCGACCGGCTCAAGCACACCCTCCTGCCGAAGCGCATCGCCCTGCCCGTCTTCGCCTCGGACGCGTTGTCGAGCGTGGCGTACGCGCCGGACGAGATCCTGCTGATGCTCTCCATCGCGGGTGCCTCGGCGTTCGTGTTCTCGCCGTGGGTGGCCCTCGGCGTGGTGGTGGTCATGCTGACCGTGGTGGCCAGCTACCGGCAGAACGTGCACGCCTACCCCTCGGGCGGCGGCGACTACGAGGTGGCCACGGTGAACCTCGGCCCACGCGCCGGGGTGGGGGTGGCCAGTGCGCTGCTTGTCGACTACGTGCTCACCGTCGCCGTGTCGGTTTCCTCCGGGGTGGCCAACCTCGGCTCGGTGATCCCCTTCGTGGCGACCCACAAGGTGCTCATCGCGGTCTCCGCCGTGGTGCTGCTGACCGCGGTCAACCTGCGCGGTATCAAGGAAGCGGGCAGCGCGTTCGCGAT
The DNA here is from genome assembly GCF_012726175.1 of Micromonospora sp. HNM0581. Classification (GTDB taxonomy): domain Bacteria; phylum Actinomycetota; class Actinomycetes; order Mycobacteriales; family Micromonosporaceae; genus Micromonospora. Next base: position 99,636 of record NZ_JAASAD010000017.1, on the reverse strand, counting down.
CCCCACCTACGGCTTCATGATCGTCATCATCGGCATGATCCTCACCGGGCTGGTCCGTGTCGTCGTGCTCGGTGAGGACCTGCGTGCCCCCAGCGCAGACCTGGTCATCGCCGCCGAGTGGCACGACACCACCGGCTGGGCGATGGCGTTCCTGCTGCTGCGTAGCTTCTCTTCCGGCTGTGCCGCGCTGACCGGAGTGGAGGCGATCTCCAACGGGGTGCCGGCGTTCAAGGCACCGAAGAGCCGCAACGCCGCCACCACGCTGCTGATGCTCGGCCTGGTCGCGGTGACCATGCTCGTCGGCATCGTCTTCCTGGCCCGGCTCACCGGGTTGCAGTTCGTCGAGGACCCGGACCTGCAGATCGTCTCCGGCCCACCGGGGTACGTGCAGAAGACCGTCACCGCGCAACTCGGTGAGACGATCTTCGGATCGAACTCGGTGCTGCTGTTCCTGGTCGTCGGAGTGACGGCCATGATCCTGTTCGTGGCCGCCAACACAGCCTTCAGCGGCTTCCCGGTGCTCGGCTCGATCCTGGCCCAGGACCGCTACCTGCCCCGGCAGTTGCACACCAGGGGTGACCGGCTCGCCTTCTCCAACGGAATCCTCTTCCTGGCAGGTTTCGCGATCCTGCTGATCATCGGCTTCCAGGCCGAGGTGACCAAGCTCATCCAGCTCTACATCGTGGGTGTCTTCGTCTCGTTCACCCTCTCCCAGGCCGGAATGATCCGGCACTGGAACCGGCTGCTGCACACCGAGCGGGACCCGCAGGTGCGCCGCCGGATGGTCCGCTCCCGGGCGATCAACACCTTCGGGATGGCGATGACCGCCGCGGTGCTGGTGATCGTGCTGATCACCAAGTTCCTGCTCGGCGCCTGGATCGCCATCGTCGCGATGGGCCTGATCTACGTGCTGATGCTCGCCATCCGCCGGCACTACGACCGGGTGGCAGTCGAACTGGCCCCGGACGACGGACGCCCGGTGCTGCCTGCCCGCAACCACGCGATCGTGCTGGTCAGCAAGCTGCACCAACCCACCTTGCGGGCGGTGGCGTACGCGCAGGCCACCCGACCGGACACCCTCACCGCGGTCACCGTCAACGTCGACGACCACGACACCCGGCAGTTGCAGGCAGACTGGGACCGGCGTGGGGTGCCGATCCCGCTCACCGTGATCGACTCCCCGTACCGGGAGATCACCCGTCCGATCCTGAACTACGTGGCCGGGGTCCGCCGCGAGTCACCGCGCGACGTGGTCACGGTCTTCATCCCCGAGTACGTCGTGGGTCGCTGGTGGGAGAACCTGCTGCACAACCAGAGCGCACTGCGGCTGAAGGGTCGACTCCTGTTCGAGCCCGGTGTGATGGTGACAAGCGTGCCGTGGCAGCTCGCCTCGACCGCCGGCAAGGACCTGGACCGGATGGACGCCACGCTCGGTCGTGGGCCGGTCCGGGGCCCCCGGGTGGCGCCCCGCAGCACCCTGCCTCCGGTGGCCGCGTCGCCGACCCCGCAGAGTGCGGCCGGGGAGGGTGATCCACGATGAGCGTGCGGACTGCCCGGCGGGACGCCGGACGTGGCGAGGGGGCGCGATGAGTGGGTTGGAGGAGGCGCAGCAGGTCGAGTTGACCGTGGCGGCGGTCGCCCCCGGGGGACACTGCGTGGCCCGGGTGGACGGCCAGGTGGTCTTCGTGCGGCACGCCTTACCGGGCGAACGGGTACTGGCCGAGGTGACCGAGGTGCACCGGGGCTTCGTCCGGGCCGACGCGGTCACCGTGCTGGAGGCCGCACCGGAGCGGGTCACCCCACCCTGCCCGTACGCCCGGCCCGGACGCTGTGGCGGCTGCGACCTGCAACACGTCGCCCCGGACGCGCAGTTGCGCTGGAAGGAGGCGGCGGTCCGGGAGCAGCTCGTCCGCCTCGGTGGTCTGGACGAGGCCGTCTGCGACGCGCTAGGCCTACGGGTCGCCGCCCTGCCGGGTGGACCGCTGGGCTGGCGGTCCCGGGTCCGCTACTCGGTTGACGCGGCGGGTCGTGCCGGGCTGCTCAAGCACCGCTCCCACGAGGTGGTGCCGGTGGACCGTTGCGTCATCGCCCATCCGGCCATCCAGCAACTGCCGGTGCTCACCGCCGCCGGGGTGAGCTGGCCGGACGCCGAGGCGGTGGAGACCGTCGCCAGTACCGGCGGGGACGTGGCGGTGACCGCCGTGACGGCCGGGACCAGCCGCCGGGTGAGTGGCCCGGAACAGGTCCGGGAGCAGGCCGCCGGTCGGCAGTGGGTACTGCCCGCCTCGTCGTTCTGGCAGGTGCATCCCGCCGCCGCGGACACCCTCGTGGATGCGGTACTGGAGCTGACCGACCCGCGACCGGGGGACCGGGCCTGGGATCTCTATGGCGGCGCCGGCCTGTTCGCCGCCGCGCTGGCCGCGCGGGTGGGCGAGTCCGGGCGGACCATCCTGGTCGAGGCGGCCGGGGACGGCATCGCGGCGGCCCGGGAGAATCTGCGTGACCTGCCCACCGTCGAGGTGGTGGCGGCGCGGGTGGAGACCGCGCTGGCCCGCCGCCGGCTCACCGGCCCGGTCGACGTGGTGGTGCTCGACCCGCCCCGCACGGGTGCCGGCGCGCGGGTGGTACGCGACGTGGTTGCCGCCGGTCCGCGCGCGGTGACGTACGTTGCCTGTGATCCGGCGGCGTTCGCCCGGGATCTTCGGGTCTTCACCGAGTCGGGTTGGCGACTGGCCCAGCTGCGCGGGTACGACCTGTTTCCGATGACCCGGCACGTGGAACTGGTCGGGCTGCTGGTGCCGGCCTGACCGGCCGTCCGCCGGAGCGTGTGCCGTCGGGTGGCAGGGGTCCCGACGGGCCGGCGGACCGGTGCGGGGCGCCATGCCGGCTACGGGTGTCGGGCTGACCAGGCGCTCAGTACCGGTGGTCGCCGCGCCCGGGCTGCAAGGTGCGCGCGGGCCGATAGACTCTGCGGTCATGAGTGTTGAAGAGGACACGGCCAACCAGGGTCGGCTGCTGGCCACGGTGCACGGTCCCCAGGACGTCAAGCGGATGTCGGCCACCGAGGTGGACATCCTCGCCGCCGAGATCCGTGATTTCTTGATCGCCAAGGTGTCGCGTACCGGCGGGCACATCGGGCCCAATCTGGGCGTGGTGGAGCTCACCCTGGCTCTGCACCGGGTCTTCGACTCACCCCGGGACCGGCTGCTCTTCGACACCGGCCACCAGGCGTACGTGCACAAGATCCTCACCGGTCGGCAGGGCGGGTTCGACCAGCTGCGTCAGCGTGGTGGGCTCTCCGGCTACCCCAGCCAGGCCGAGAGCGAGCACGACCTGATCGAGAATTCGCATGCCTCGACCGCCCTGTCGTACGCCGACGGCCTCGCCAAGGCGTACGCGCTGCGCGGCGAACAGCGTAGCGTCGTGGCGCTGGTCGGTGACGGTGCCCTGACCGGTGGCATGTGCTGGGAGGCGCTGAACAACATCGCCGCCACCGACAATCCGCTTGTCATCGTGGTCAACGACAACGGCCGGTCGTACGCGCCCACCATCGGTGGTCTCGCCCACCACCTGTCGACGCTGCGGCTCAACCCGGGCTACGAGAAGGTCCTGGACGCCGTCAAGGACGCCCTCGGTTCGACCCCGCTGGTCGGCAGGCCGATGTACGAGGTGCTGCACGCGGTCAAGAAGGGCGTCAAGGACGCGGTCGCCCCGCAGGCGATGTTCGAGGACCTCGGAATCAAGTACGTCGGTCCGGTCGACGGGCACGACGTGGCCGCCGTGGAGACGGCGCTGCGGGCGGCGAAGAACTTCGGCGGCCCGGTCATCGTGCACGCGGTCACCCGCAAGGGCTACGGCTACCGCCCCGCCGAGGAGGACGAGGCGGACTGCTTCCACGGCCCAGGTGCCTTCGACATCGCCACTGGCGTGTCCACCGCCGCCCCGGCGGTGAAGTGGACCCACGTCTTCGCCGACGAGCTGGTCGCGGTCGCCGACGAGCGGCCCGACGTGGTGGGCATCACCGCCGCCATGGCCGAGCCGACCGGCATCGCGAAGCTGGCCCGGAAGCATCCGGAGCGGGTCTACGACGTCGGCATCGCCGAGCAGCACGCGGTCACCTCGGCGGCCGGTCTGGCGATGGGCGGGCTACACCCGGTGGTTGCGGTCTACGCGACTTTCCTCAACCGCGCCTTCGACCAGGTCCTGCTGGACGTCGCGATGCACAAGCTGCCGGTCACCTTCGTCCTGGACCGGGCTGGGATCACCGGCCCCGACGGGCCGAGCCACTACGGCATCTGGGACATGTCGGTCTTCGGGGTGGTGCCGGGCCTGCGGATCGCGGCCCCCCGTGACGCCGCCACCCTGCGCGAGGAGCTGCGCGAGGCGGTCGCCGTCGACGACGGCCCGACCGTGGTCCGCTTCCCGACCGGCGCGGTCGCCGCCGACCTGCCCGCCCTGCGGCGGATCGGGCCGGTCGACGTGCTGGCGGAGTCGGCGCGTACCGACGTGCTGCTGGTCGCGGTCGGTGCCTTCGGCCAGCTCGGCATGGACGTCGCCGCCCGGGTCGCCGAGCAGGGCTACGGGGTGACCGTGGTTGACCCCCGCTGGGTCCGCCCGGTCCCGGCGGAACTGGTCGAGCTGGCCACCGCCCACCGACTGGTCGTCACCGTCGAGGACGGTGTCCGGGTTGGCGGGGTGGGTGACGCACTGGCCCAGGCGATGCGTGACGCCGACGTTCGGGTGCCGCTGCGTGACCTGGGCGTAGCACCCGACTGGCACCCGCACGGCTCCCGTGGCCAGATCCTGGCAGACCTCGGCCTGACCGCCCAGAACGTGGCCCGCGACGTCACCGGCTGGATCTCCCGCCTCGACACCGAGCCCGCCGACTCTCCTCACCTGACCCCCACCCCCAACTGACCCCCCCAACCGCACCGCGCCGATCATGCAGTTGTGGTTGCCGTTCCGGGAGGTACGCACCTTTCGGTGGGTGCCGCAACTGCATGATCGCGGGCGCTGGGGGTGGGGTGGGTCAGGTGCGGGGGGAGCCGGCGGAGCGGTAGTGGGTCTTGTCGTCGGCGGCGAGGCTGAAGGTCTCGCGGCGGTCGGGCAGGGGTGTCACCACCAGACCGGGGCGGTCGACCAGACGAGCCGTGTTCGGTGGCACCGACAGCGTGGTGTCCTTGGCGGCCCGCCAACTCAGCACCACCAGCGGCCGGCCCGGCACCGGCAGCTCGTACACCTGCAGAGGGTCCGTCCGGTCGGCGGGGGAGAGGACCACCGGACCGCCGTCGGCGGGACGGTACACGACCGCGCTCATCGCCCCCTCGGCGCTGTCCCAGGTGAGCTGCTCCAGCTCGGCCGGCTCGCCACCGTCGAGCACGATCTCGCCGAGGGTACGCACCGCGAGTGCCTCCATCGGCCAGGAAGCCGGCACCAACTGAGGAAGATCCCGGTCGCCGACGCGACGCAGGATGCTGCCGAACGGGCCGTCCTCGCCGGCCAGCAGGCAGGTGTCGAGGCCGTTCAGGGCCCGTCGGCCCGAGCCGCTCTCGTCGCGTACCAGCGGATACCGGGGGGCGGCGGTGCCGGTACCGAGGTCGAGCAGTCGATCGTTGGCCCGGCCACGGGGCAGCGACTCGGTGGAACGCAGGGTGGCGGTGACGGTCACCGCCCGACATTCGGGCACCTCGACCGGATCGGTCAGACCATCGGTGCCGGAAAGGGTACGGCCGTCGGGCCCGACCAGCCGCCGAACCCGTTCGGAGGTCAGGTAGCGCCGCCCCCCGGGTGACTGTACCGGCAACACGTCGGAGTAGGCCAGGTAGCCGGGGTCGGTGTACTCGGTGGCGTGGCTGACCGTGTACCGCTCACCGTCGCCGGTGAGCTGGAGCAGCCAGGAAGCGGCCTGCCCGGGTACCGACGCCGCGACCAGAGCCAGCGGCGAGCCGTCGACCTGACCGGAGAAGAGAATGCCGGAGGAGGGTAGATGCGCGCGGTCGTCCACGGGTGAGCGCCAGTCGCGTACGGCCTCGGTGACCGCGGTGGTCGCCGTGGTGTCCTCGGCCAGTGCGCCACGCGGTGGCCACACCGTCAACGAACCGTCCCGGCTGTCGTAGCCCACCCGCAGGTCCTGCGGCTGACGCTGGGCGACCGGCCCGCAGGCGGTGGCGGCGAGCAGCAAGGTGGACAAGCCGGTGGCGGCCAAGCCGCGCCAACGGGCTGGAGCCACCTGTCACGCCTCCCGATCGGATCGCGTCGTCGTGTCGGAGGGCAATAGTACGAGACGTCCCGGCGATGCTTCGGGTGGCCATACGCTGCGTCGCGCGGTCGGCACACCGGCCACAGGAGACACCGCGTTGACTTGGGGCATTTTCCCCACTCGGGTAGACTCCGCCGACTGTGACGCCTGCCGAGACCCGCGCTGCCGCGCTGCCGCGATCCGCCGACGTCGCCGACCCACCGTCCGAAGTTGTCACCGTGCGTGACCGGACGGTTGGCGCTTCCCCTGCGGACCGGATCACCTCCGGCACCGACGAAGCGGCCACGCGGAAGACCGGACCGACGGTGTCCGACGGTACGCGGGAAGCCGATGCCGTTGCTCCCGAAGCGGAACCCCGCCGTCGGTTCCGGTGGACGCCCCGGCGACGGGATCTCGCGGTCTTCGGCGGTTTCCTGCTGACCGCGCTCTGGGTGACCAGTCAGATCTGGGTGGACCCGGCGGGGAGGGTCGCCTCGCTCTACAGCAGTGACCCGGCCCAGGTGCAGTTCTTCCTCGCCCACTCGGTACGGGTGGTACTGCACGGGGAGTACCCGTTCTTCACCGAGCAGCTCAACTACCCCGACGGGGTCAACCTGATGGCCAACACGGCCATCCTCGCCCTGGGCATCCCGATGGTGCCGGTGACCCTGCTCTTCGGACCTGCGGTGACCTTCGTGCTGCTGGTGACGCTCGGTCTCGCCGGGACCGCCTCGGCCTGGTATTTCGTGCTGTCCCGACACGTGGTGAGCAACCGGCTCGCCGCGGTGGTCGGTGGCTGGTTCTGCGGCTTCTCACCGGCGATGCTGTCGCACGCCAGCTGGCACCCGAACATCATCAGCCAGTTCCTGCTGCCGTTCATCGTCTGGCGGGTCATCGTGATCACCCGGTCGATGCGGCCGTACCGGGACGGCGTGCTGCTGGCTCTGCTGGTCACCGCGCAGGCGTTCATCAACGAGGAGATCCTCCTCTTCACCGCGATGGGCTGCGGGATCTTCCTGATCGCGGTGGTCGCCCAGCGGCCCGCGCTCTGGTCGGCGGCCTGGCGACCGTTGGCCAAGGCGCTTGTCACCTGCACGGTGGTCGCGGGCTCGCTGCTGGCGTACCCGCTGTACATCCAGTTCGCCGGCCCGATGGCGTACCACGGGCTCAGTGACGCGGTCCGCGACTACGGCAACGACATTGCTGCCTACTTCGCGCCCGGTTCACCCACCGTCGGCGGTAGCCAGCGGGCGAACGTCAACCTCGCGCCGAACTACTCCGAGGAAAACGCCTTCTTCGGCTGGAGTCTGGTGCTGATCGCGGTCGGGATCGTGCTCTGGCTCCGCCGCGAGGTGCTGGTCCGGGCGCTCGCCGTGACCGCCGCCTTCTACACCGTCCTCTCCCTCGGTGAGCGGATCAGCTGGTGGGACCGGGAACTGATGGTCGGCCCGTGGGAGTGGCTGGTACGGCTGCCGCTGCTCGACGCGGTGGTGCCGACCCGGTTCGGCATGATCACCAGCGTGGTCGTGGCGATCCTGCTGGCCCTGGCCATCGAGCGGACCGGCACGCTGTCCCTGGACCGGCGTACCGTCCGTACGTTGACCGCCGCCGGTCTGGTACTCGCGTTGTTGCCGATCACCCCCATGCCGCTGTCGATGACTTCCCGCCCGCCGGTGCCCGATTTCATCACCTCCGACCGGTGGCGCCCCTACGTCGGACCGGACCAGACTCTGGTGCCGATCCCGGTGCCGAGCATGGGCAACACCCACGGCATGCGGTGGGCCGCTTCCACCAACCTCGACTTCAAGATCCCCGGCGGCTACTTCCTCGCCCCACGCAACGGCAACACCGGTGACCCGGGTCGCTTCGGTGGTCGGCCCAGCGGAGTCGGGAAGCTGCTGGAGGAGGTGGCCACCACCGGGCGGACCCCGCAACTGGACGATCGTCAACGGCGACGGTCCCTCGACGAGTTGCGGCACTGGCGGGCGGCGATCCTGGTGCTGCCGGTCTCGCAGCCGCATTCGGAGCCGCTACGGCAGACCGTCGAGCAACTGGTCGGTCCGGCCCGGCTCGAACTGGACGTCTGGGTGTGGGACGTACGGTCCCTCACCGACCCCCGGGTCTGATGTCCATCGGTACGACCGGACCGGACGACGAGGTCGGCAGCCGTCGCCGGTGGCGGCTCCGCCCGCGTACGCCCGACGCGGTGGTGGTGGCCGGTTACCTGGCACTGGCCGTCTGGCTCACCAACCGGCAGTGGGGTCAGCCGGACCGGCTGTTCCATCAGGCCGGCGACCAGATCCTCTTCGAGTGGATGCTGGCCCACGCCGCACGCGCCGTGGTCCGCTTCGAGGATCCGCTGTGGAGTGACGCGCTGAACGCACCCGGCGGGGTGAATCTGATGGCCAACACCTCGGTGCTGGGCCTGGGCATCCCGTTGACCCCGGTCACGCTGCTGTTCGGCTCGCAGGTGGCTTTCGGGGTGGCGGTGGTCGGCTGCCTCGCCGGTACGGCCACCGCATGGTACGTGCTGCTGCGCCGACGTCTCGTCGAGTCCCGACCGGCCGCCGCACTCGGTGGGCTGGTCTGCGGATTCGCTCCCGGGATGGTCGCCCAGGCCGGATCGCACCTGCACATGGCCGCCCAGTTCCTGGTACCGGTGATCCTGGCTCTGGTGCTCGTCCCGGATAGGGCCGGGGGCACTGCCCGACCGGCGGGGAGCGCGTCGCGGGTGTGGTGGCCCGGCGTGCTGCTCGGTCTGGTCGTGAGTTACCAGGCGTTCCTCGGCGAGGAGGTGCTGCTCCTGGTTGCGCTCGCCACCGGCGTGATCACCCTCGGGTACGCGCTGGCGGACCGGGCCACCACCCGCCGGCTCGCCCCGGTCGTGGCCGGCCGGATCGCGGTCGGTGCGGCGGTGGCGGCGGCGCTGTTGGCCTACCCGCTGTGGTTCCAGTTCTTCGGCCCCGGGCACTACCGGGGGATGCCGTTCCATGCGCACGGCTTTCAGTTGGACGCCGCGTCGTTCACCGCCACGGCCCGGCAGACCGTCTTCGGGGACCACCGCATGCCCGCCCTGCTGGCCCCCAACGCGACCGAGGAGAATTCCTTCTTCGGGCCGGGTCTGCTGGTGCTGGCCCTGGTCGTGACGGTGTGGCTGTGGCGTCGACCGCTGGTCCCGGCCCTCGCCGCCTGCGGCGTCGTCTTCGCCCTGCTCTCCCTGGGCCCGCAGGTTCGCCTCGGCGGCACGGCGACGGATCTGCCGGGCCCGTACCGGCTGATCGCCGGGCTGCCGCTGCTCGACCATGTGGTGCCGGCCCGGTTCTCGCTGGTCTGTGTGCCGGTCCTGGGTGTCCTGCTCGCCCTCTCCGTGGACCGGGTGCAGCGACAGCCGGCGGCCCTCAGTGGTCGACCGGATGCGGTTCCGGTGCGGTTGCTCTGGGCCGGCACGGTGCTGGCGGCGCTACTGCCGCTGACGCCGACCCCGATCCGTACGGTGCCTGTGTGGCCGGTGCCAGCCTTCGTGGCGGAGGGAACCTGGCGGGCGTACGTGCCGGCGGGGCGGACGGTCGTCTCGGTGCCACCGGTGACGAACGCGGGCCGGAGCCCGGCGATGCTCTGGTCCGCCCGCACCGGGCTGGCGTTCACCGCACCAGGCGGCTTCTTCATCGGCCCACGTTCGCCGGAGGACCCCCGGGCACGTTGGGGTGCCCCCGACCGGCCCACCTCCCTGCTGTTGCGTCGGGTGGCCGACTCCGGCGAGGTGCCGGCGATCAGCGAGGTCGACCGCCGGCAGGCGGTGGCCGACCTGCGGCACTGGCGAGCAGCCGTGGTGGTCCAGGGTGGGCTGCACCACGGTGACCCGGTGCGGCGGACGGTCGAGGCCCTGCTCGGGCCGGCCCGGGAGATCGATGGTGCACTGGTCTGGGACGTACGGCACCTCGTGGACTGACGTGCCCGGCGGGGTCAGACCGTCCAGGCGGCCTGTCGTCGAGGCCCGTCACACCCGGTCGCGGACGTCCCAGAGCCAGACGTCGTCGACGCGCTGCGGCTCGTCGAGCAGGGCGGTGAGCAGCTCGCGCAGCACCGGCTCGCGGGGATGCGCGCCGAGCACCACCACCGACGCCCGCCAGAAGCGCAGGTCCTCCACCGCCTGCCGACGGTTCTCCTCGGTCAGCGGGGGAACCTCACCGGCATCCATCGTCCGGTAGATGAGGGTGCTCGTGGGGCGGTTCGGCGCGCCGAAGACACCCTGGCCGTCGAGGTTCGGGCCGATGAAGTAGCCGGCCGGGATCGGGAACTCGTGTCCGGACAGCGCGCTCCACCGCAGGGTCGACAGGCCGTGCACGTTGCTGGGGATGGGCACCGGCACCAGCGTTCGGCCGTCCGGAACGTACGGTCGCCAGGAACCGGAGGTGATGAAGTTCGGCGGCGGGTCGACCGGTTCAGCGGGCAGCGGCCGGGGCAGCAGCGGCAGCACGGCGAGGGTGATCGCGGCGTACCCGACGAGGTGCTGCCAGCGCAGCCGGCGGTCGGTGGCCGGCGCCTCCGGGGTACGCGGAGCCGGCACCGGCCGCCGGTGGCTGCCCGCAACCGCGTCCCAGGCCAGTGCCAGCAGTACGCCGAGTGCGGCGGTGGTCACCAGGGTCAGCCGGGTCGGCATCATCATCTCGACCAGGGGCAGATCCTCGGGGATGTACGACCACGGGCCGGCGATGCCGGTCAGCTCGCCGTTGAACCGGATTTCCGGGCCGAGTGCGGCGACCGAGAAGACCACCACGAGCACGGCCAGGATCCGGGCCATGAACGAGCGGCGGACCAGCAGGATCAGAGCGACCAACGACAACAGCACCAGCGGCCAGCCGAACCAGGTGTTCTGTTCGGTCATACCGATGGTCGCCTCCACCGCCTCGTCACCGGCGATGGTGTCCCGGGGGAAGGTGACGAAGGCGGCGACGTCCTCCCCCCAACTGTGGAACACTCCGCCCTGCAGGCCCCGGTAGGACTGCGGACCGTTGAACTGGAACCAGATCGGGTACGCGGTCAACAGCAGTGCCACCGCGCCGCCGAAGCCCAGCCCGGCCGTGAACGTGCCCACCCGGGCCCGCGCCTGACGCGGACGCATCGCCGCGTACGCGATCACGATGACCAGGCAGGCCAACGCGGTGAGCAGCAGCATCTCCTCGTTGATGAAGATCTGGTACGCGACGAGCAACCCGAGCACCAGCCCGTTGCGCCGCCACCGGCCCGGCTCGGCCAGCCGGAACACCCGTACCACGATCAGCGGCAGCAGGAAGTTGGAGACGAAGTTCGGCTGACCGTTGGCGTGGTGCACGATGCCGGGGGCGAAGCCGAGGAATCCGCCGCCGACGAAGGCCGCCGCCCGGGACCGCACCAGGTGTCGTGACAGCATCCAGTAGGAGGTGCCGGCGGTGGCGGCCAACGCCCCGCCCAGGTAGAGCGCGTAGACCACCTGAGGACCGAGCAGCATGGTGAGTGGCGCCAACGGCAGGGTCACCCCGAGCAGCGAGGTGTTGGCCATCATGTTCACCCCGTCCGGGGCGTTCTGCCGGGCGGTGAAGAGCGGGTTCTCCAGGTGCTGCACCGAGTACGCACCGTGTGCGAAGAGCCACTCGAACCAGCTGTGGTCGGTGGGCAGATGGGACGAAACCCGACTGTTCACGTCCGCCCAGTAGTTCAGGCAGACGACGACGCCGAGCAGCACGTAGGCTCCGATGGCCAGCGCGTCGCCGCGCGTCGGCCCCCGCCGGGGACGTGTTGTCGTTGATCGCGTCTCGACGGTCTCGGAGACGGGGTTCAGCGAGGTATTCACCACCGGCACAGCCACGACGGGCCATCGTACAGGCGGAAACCCGCCCGCCCGACGCGCCTCCGGTGTGTGTCAGGGGAGGACCGGCGTGACGTTGATCGACCTCGGCGAGTTGACCGAGCTACCCGATCCGCCGCGGCGTCGACGTTCCCCGCTGGACCGCAGCCGGGCGGCGGTCGTCGTAATGGCGCTGGTCGCGCTGCTGATGCTGGCCGGTGGCACGCCACCACCCGGACGGATCCACGCGATCGTGCCCGCCCCACTGGGCAGTGACCTGTTCCTCGCCGGGAACCAGATTCTCACCGTCTCCCCGTCGCCGGAAAGCGTCGACGGCAGCCAGCAACTCCTCGCATACGACCGGCCGGATCACCCGACGGCCGTGCCGCAGCGGCTGGAACCACTGTGGCGGGTGCCCGTGCCGCAGGGTAACCGGGTCTACCGGGTGCAGTCGGTCGCCGACGACGGGCTGCTGGTCGCCATGGGCCGCCAGGACACCGGCACCAGCGAGACCGCGCTGCTCGACACGCGCACCGGGCAGGAGCGTTGGCGGGTGCCCGGCATCTCCGTGCTCGACACGCGGGATCGAGCGCTGCTGCGCACGTACCGCGACGAAGCCCTCAACACGCTGCGGGCGATCGACCTGGATGACGGGGCGGAGGTGTGGTCCATGCCGCTGGCGGCGGCCAGTGTCGACTACCGGCAGCGCGACGACGGCACCGTCGACTCCATCGTGGTGGCCACCGTCGACGGTCAGGTCCAGGTGATCGATCCGACAAGCGGCACGGTACGGCACCACCTGCCCACGTCCACCGACCGTCGGGGTAGCTACCAGCAGGCGTGGGTGAGCGGTGACCTCGTGACGGTGGTGCGCAACTCCCACACCGTCGTCGCGCTCACCGTCGACGGTCTGGTACCTCGCTGGCAGGTGACCGTGCCGACGGCGACGTACGTCACCGGCTGCGGGCCCCTGCTCTGCGCCGGGCTGGCCGGCGGCGGACTGCAGGTCCTCGATCCGGCGACCGGGGCGACGCGGTGGAGCACCGAGAACGTGCTCGACATCGTGCTCGTCGGTGCCGACAACGCCCTCGCCGTCGACCGGAACACCGACAGTTTCGTCAGCCTCGACCTCGACACCCGTGCCCTGCTGGCCGAGCACGGGTCATGGGAGATGGTCGGCCGCTACGAGTACGCTCCGCAGCTGCTCGTGGTACGCAGGATCGCCGAGACCGGTCTGGTGCTGGCCCGGCTCGACCCGACGGGGGCACCGGCGCGCCGTATCGACGTCTTGCCGGGTGCCGGTGGTGACTGCCAGAGCCGGTACGACCTCGTTGCCTGCCGCCGGACCGACGGTGGCTACGGCATCTGGCAGCTGCCCGGCTGACAGCCGCCGTCGCCGTGCCGATGGTCGCCGCTGGTTGTCCGGCGGAGGCCCGACGGGCTCCCGTCGGGCGACTTGGCCGGCGACGTTACGTTGTCGGTGGTCGGTGGGCGGCAAAGGGGCGGGCATGCGGGTACTGGTGGTCGAGGACGAGCGCAACCTCGCCGACGCGATCGCGCGGGGGTTGCGTAAACGGGGCATGGCGGTGGACGTCGCGTACGACGGCGACAGCGGCCACGAGATGGCCTTCGTGACCCGGTACGACGTGGTGGTGCTCGACCGCGATCTGCCCGGCCGGCACGGCGACCAGATCTGCGCGGAGTTGGCGGCGTCCGGCGAACTGACCCGGGTGCTGATGTTGACCGCCAGCGGCACCGTCGCCGACCGGGTCGAGGGGTTGCAGCTCGGCGCCGACGACTACCTGCCGAAGCCGTTCGCCTTCGACGAACTGGTCGCCCGGGTGCAGGCGCTGGGCCGACGGGCGACTCCGGCGGCCCCGCCGGTGCTGGAAACCGCCGACCTGGTGGTCGACCCGGCCCGTCGTACCGCCACCCGGGGCGGAGTGCCGGTGGAGCTGACCAACAAGGAATTCGGTGTGCTCTGCGAACTGCTCAAGGCCAGGGGCGCCGTGGTTTCCAGCGAGGAACTGCTGGAACGCGTCTGGGATGCCAACACCGACCCCTTCACCACCATCGTCCGGGTCACGGTGATGACGCTGCGTCGTAAGCTGGGTGATCCACCGCTGATCGAGACTGTGGTCGGAGCTGGCTACCGGACGGCCGAGGTGGCGCAGTGACGGGCACCGCGCGCCGCCGGTTGACCGCCCTGCGGCTACGTCCCACGCTGCGGCTGCGGCTGACCCTGCTCAACGGCGTGTTACTGGTCGGTGCCGGCGCGATCCTGGTGCTGCTGGCCTGGCTGCTGGTGCGGGACGCGTTGCGCCCCACCGACGAGCTGCTGCCCGGCACCACCGTGGTGCTCGCCGACGGGAGCACGCTGGAGGCCGCCGCATGGCAACAGCGGCTCGTCGACGCGGCCTCCGGGGAACTGCTGGCCAAGGGGTTGGCCGCGCTGCTGGCGATCGGCGTGGTCGGGGTGGTCGGGGCGTACGCCGTCGCCGGCCGTGCGCTACGCCCGCTGCACCAGGTCACCGCGACCGCACGCCGGCTCGGCGAGACCACCCTGGACCAGCGGATCGGCTACTCCGGGGCGAACGACGAGGTGGCCGAGCTGGCCGACACGTTCGACGCCATGCTGGACCGGATCGCCGCCGCGTTCGAGGCGCAGAAGCGGTTCGTGGCCAACGCCTCGCACGAGTTGCGGACACCGCTGGCCGTGATGCGTACCGAGATCGACGTGACGCTCAGCGACGACGAGGCGGACCCGGCCGAGTACCGCCGGATGGCGGTCGTGGTGCGCGACGCCTCCGAACGCGCCAACGGGCTGGTAGACGCGTTGCTGATACTGGCGCGCAGCGAGGCGCAGGCCGGTCAACGGCTCGGCCGGCGCAGCGAGTTCGACCTGGCAGCTGGCACCGTCAACGCGCTCTCTGCCGTACGCCGGGAGGTCGAGCGGATCAAACTGGCGGTCCAGACGTCGCTGGAACCGGCACCGGTGGTGGGTGACCCCGGGCTGCTGGACCGGCTGGCCGGCAACCTGATCGAGAATGCGGTCCGCTACAACCATCTGCACGGTCGGCTCTGGGTGCGTACCGGCTCCGACGGGCAGCGATCCTGGCTGGTCGTCGGCAACACCGGCTTCGAGGTGGACCCGGCCGACGTGCCGGGGTTGTTCGAGCCCTTCCGGCGGGGCGGCCGAGAACGGACCGGGGCGCGCGGATCAGGCCTCGGCCTGTCCATCGTGCGGGCGGTCTGTGACGCGCACTGCGGCACGGTGACCGTTGTCGCACAGCCCGGTGGCGGCCTGGAAGTGACGGTGAGCCTGCCGGCGGCCGACGCCGCCCACTGAGACACGGCGAGTACCGTCTACGCCGTGAGGCCACCGAAGCTGCCCCGTCGAGGTGCGTCGATGGTCCCGGTCGCCTCCGCGACCGGGACCATCGACGGCATCAGGCTGAGGATGGGACGTGTGGACGGATCAGCTGCCGATGCCGTCCAGGGTGGCGATGTCCTCGGCGGGCAACGTCAGCCCTGCGCCGGCGATGTTCTCGCGTAGGTGTGCCGTCTTGGACGTACCGGGAATCAGCAGGATGTTGGGGGAGCGCTGCAACAGCCAGGCGAGGGAGACCGGAACCGGTGCCGAGCCCAGTCGGGCGGCGACGGTCGAGAGCGCCTCGGACTGCACCGGCGAGAAGCCACCGAGCGGGAAGAACGGCACGTAGGCGATGCCGTCGCCGGCTAGCTGGACGACGAGGTCGTCGTCGTGCCGGTGGGCGAGGTTGTACATGTTCTGCACGCACACCACCGGTGCGATGGTCCTGGCCTCGGTGACCTGCTCGGCGGTGACGTTGCTGACGCCGAGGTGGCGGATCAGGCCCTGCTGCTGGAGTTCGGCGAGGGTCGCGAACGCCTCGGTGATCGAGCCGGGTCGGGTACCTTCGGCGTCGCCCATGCGCATGTTGACCAGATCGAGTGTCTCGACGCCCAGGGAGCGCAGGTTCTGGTGGACCTGCTCGCGCAGATCCTCGGGGCGGCGGGCCGTGGGCCAGCCGCCCCGGGCGTCGCGGTTCGCCCCCACCTTCGTGGCGATGAGCAGCGACTCGGGGTACGGGTGCAGTGCTTCGCGGATGAGTTCGTTCGTGACGGTTGGCCCGTAGGCGTCGCTGGTGTCGATGTGGGTGATGCCCCGGTCGACGGCTTCCCGCAGCACGGCCAGCGCGGCGTTGTGATCGGCGGGCGGCCCCATCACCCACGGCCCGGCGAGTTGCATCGCGCCGTACCCGAGTCGGGTGACGGGTCGATCGCCGAGCGTCCAGGTGCCGCCGGGCAGTGAAGGAGTAGTGGTGCTCATGGTGTCGCTCTCTTCGGTTGGAGACAGTGGCATCTTTCGTACGTCTGCCTCATTCTTGGAGAGCTACTTCCCGTCGGGAAGAAGCCACTTCAAGGTGCGTAACACTCTGGGAGGAGCCTCGGTGACAACGATGCGGGCGGTTCAACAGCAGGTGCACGCCAAGGAGGACTACGACGCCTTCCTCGCCGTGTGCCCCAGTCGTCAGCTGCTCGACCGGATCTCCAACAAGTGGGTCGTGCTGATCCTGTGCGCGTTGGGCGGTGCCTCCCCGCAAACCGGTGCGTCGGAAGGGCCGAGGACGATGCGTTACTCCGAGCTTTCTCGCCTGCTGGCCGGGGTCAGTCAGAAGATGCTGACCCAGACCCTGCGGTCACTGGAGCGGGACGGGCTGCTGACCCGTACGGTCACGCCGACTGTCCCGGTCACCGTCTCCTACCGGCTGACCGATCTCGGATTGTCGCTACACCACCTGACACGCGAGATCAGAAACTGGGCGCAGGCACACATGGGCGAAGTCCTCGCACACCGCGACGACTACGACGCGGTCGCATCCTGAATCGAGCGGCGCCCGTCGATGCAGCTAGCTGGCGGTTCGGCGACGACGAGGCAGCGCCGCCGGCATGGCCCGCCCGGTCCCGCCGCGCCGGTGGCGGTCGGGACCGGCTCGTGTCCGCCGACCTGTTGTCGGCTCGGGTCAGTCGCGCTGCTGGATCTGACCGCGGATGGTCAGAAACTCGGCCTGGGCGTCGGCACGGGACGAGAAGAACAGCACCACCAGCCCGACGCTGCCCCGGTCCGCCCAGGTGCAGACGCCGAGCGGGACGCCCTCCGTCTCGCCGTCGCCGCAGCGGGCCTCCCCGCCGAGGGGCCCGGCATCGACCAGGGTCATGTTCTTGAGCGCCATCCCCGCGGCGAGACCCTCGACCGCCGCGTCCAGTTCCTGCCCGGGATCGGTTATCAGGCCGGAGGCACCCGCGATCATGACGAGGTTCTCGCCGGTCGGGTCGCCGTAGAACGCGCCCACCGCGCTCGTCTCGTTGCTCACCGTGGACCGGATGTCGCTGACCATCCCATCGGCGGCCTGCTGCAACTCCGGGTCCGTGAGCTTCGGTCGACCGGCCAGGGTGTCCGGGGCGACCATCCGGGTTCGGGTGGCGTCGATGGCTTCACTGACGTCCTCCTTGACCGCGAACCAGATGGCGGTGCCGCCACCACCGCAGAGCACCAGCAGGACCGCGAGAACGATCAGCACGATCACCCCCACCTGGAGTTTCTTCTTCTGCTGTCCGGCCGGCCCTGGACCGGGGAAGCCAGGACCGGGGTGCCCTGGGCCGGCGGAGTACGGCTGGCCCGGCGGCGGGTAGCCGCCGGGTGGGGGTTGCTGCGGCGGTACCGGCTGGGTGCCGGCCGGCGGATACGGAACGGGAGCGGCCGGAGGGTGGGCGCCCGGGTTCGGGTACGTGCCAGGGGGTGGGTACGGACCGGCGGCCGGCGGGTTCTGGTGCGCGTCCGAAGGGTGGGACATGCTGTCAGCTCCTGGATTCGGGTGGGGTCGGTCATCGTAGCCAGCTGCTCCATCCGCACCGGTCGGCACCGAAAGCGAATCGCGGTGGCCACCCTCGTCGGGTGACCACCGCGATCCATGTCGTTCGTCGCCGCTCAGCCGTCCAGGCTGGCGGCGCCGCGCGGCAGGAACCGCCCACCGGTGACCCGCTCGCTGGTGCCGGTGCGGTCCAGGTACGGCGTCACACCGCCCAGGTGGAACGGCCAACCAGCACCGAGGATCATGCACAGGTCGATGTCCTGCGCCTCTGCGACGACACCCTCGTCAAGCATCAGCCGGATCTCCTGTGCCAGTGCGTCGAGCGCGTTCTGGCGTACCTGCTCCTCGGTGAGTGGCTGGTCGCCGACCACCAGCAGCTTCGCCACCTCGGCGTTGATCTCGTCGTCGACGACGATCGGCTGACCGGAGTCGGCGATCCGCTTCAGGTTCTCGCTGACGTCGAACCGGTCCGGGAACGCGGTCTGCAGGGTGCCGCCCACGTGGTACGCGACGGCCGGCCCGACCAACTGGAGCAGCGCGAGGGGACGCATCGGCAGACCCAGCGGGTCCAGTGCCCGGTTCGCCACCTCCAGCGGGGTGCCGGCGTCGACGGCGGCGAACACGGTGCCCAGGAAGCGGGTGAGTAGCCGGTTCACCACGAATGCCGGGGCGTCCTTCACCAGCACACTCGACTTCTTCAGCTGCTTGCCGACCGCGAACGCGGTGGCCAGGGTGGCGTCGTCGGTCTGCTCGCCCCGGACGATCTCCAGCAGGGGCAGCACCGCGACCGGGTTGAAGAAGTGGAAGCCGACCACCCGCTCCGGGTGCTCCAGCTCCGCGGCCATCGCCGTGATCGACAACGAGGAGGTGTTGGTGGCGAGCACCGCCTCCGGCTTGACGATCTTCTCCAGCTCGGCCCAGACCTGCTTCTTGACGTTCAGGTCCTCGAAGACCGCCTCGATGACGAAGTCACAGTCAGCGAACGACGTGAGCTGGCCGGGTGCCGACGCGGCGAAGGCTTCTGCGTTGGGCGAGCCGGACACCAGGCCGTACAGCTTCGCGGCCGTGCCCTTGTCCATCCGGCCCTTGCTGACCGCCTTCTCGATCTGGGCGTGCACGTAGGCCACGCCCTTGTCGACTCGGGCCTGGTCCAGGTCGGTCAGGACGACCGGCACCTGGAGTCGGCGGGCGAACAGCAGCGCCAGCTGGCTGGCCATCAGACCGGCACCGACGATGCCGACCTTCGTCACCGGGCGGGCCAGGCCCTTGTCCGGCGCGCCGGCCGGCCGCTTGGCCCGCCGCTGCACCAGGTCGAAGGCGTACAGGCCGCTGCGCAGCTCCTCGGAGAAGACCAGGTCGGCGAGGGCCTCGTCCTCCGCAGCGGTGCCGGTGGCGAAGTCCGCGTCCTTCGCCGTCTCCAGCAGGTCGAGCGCCTTGTACGCGGCTGGTACCGCGCCGTGCAACCGCTGGTCCAGGGTTTGCCGGGCGAAGTACAGCACGCCGGCCCACATGTCCTTGTCGACCTCGGGCCGGGTCACCTCGACCTGCCCCCGGACCACACCGGCGGCCCACTCCAGGGACCGCTCCAGGAAGTCCGCCGGCTCCAGCAGCACGTCCGCGATACCCAGTTCGGCTGCCTGCTTCGGCTTGAGCATCTTGTTCTGCATCAGCGGGTTCTGAATGATCACCTGGGTGGCGGCGGGAATGCCGATCAGGTTCGGCAGCAACTGGGTGCCGCCCCATCCCGGGATCAGTCCGAGGGAGACCTCCGGCAGCGCCAGGGCCGCCGCACCAGCGGACAGGGTCCGGTAGTGACAGTGCAGAGCCAGCTCCAGGCCACCACCCATCGCCGCGCCGTTGACGAACGCGAAGGTCGGTACGGGGCTGTCCTTCAGCCGGGCGAAGACCCGGTGACCCAGCCGGCCGATCTCCAGTGCCTGCTCGCGGTCGGCGAGCTGCGGCAGGCCGGTGATGTCCGCACCGACGCAGAAGATGTACGGCTTGCCGGTGACCGCGATGAACGCCGGGTCGGCCGCCAGAGCGGTGCTGATGGCCTCGTCGAGGCTGGTGAGGCCGCCGGGCCCGAAGGTGTTCGGTTTGGTGTGGTCGAATCCGTTGTCCAGGGTGATCAGGGCGGCCGGCCGGTCCAGCCCCGGCACGTTCACCTGCCGCAGCAGGGCTCTGGTGACCACCTCGTTCGGTGCGCTGAGGCTCACTTGTCTCCACCCTCCTTGGCGGACCCGGTCCAGTGCGGGTTCTCCCAGATGACGGTGCCGCCCATGCCGATGCCGATGCACATGGCGGTGATGCCGTAGCGGACCTCCGGGTGCTCGGCGAACTGCCGGGCGAGCTGGGTCATCAGCCGTACGCCAGAGGAGGCGAGCGGGTGACCGATGGCGATCGCACCGCCCCACGGGTTGACCCGAGGATCGTCGTCGGCGATGCCGAAGTGGTCCAGGAAGGCAAGCACCTGCACGGCGAACGCCTCGTTCAGCTCGAACAGGCCGATGTCGTCGATGGTGAGGCCGGCGATGCGCAGCGCCTTCTCGGTCGACGGGATCGGGCCGACCCCCATCACCTCCGGCTCGACGCCGACGAAGCCGTACGACACCAACCGCATCGCGACCGGCAGGCCCAGCTCGCGGGCGGTGGCCTCGTCGGCGAGCAGGCTGGCGGTGGCACCGTCGTTGAGGCCGGCCGCGTTACCGGCGGTGACCTTGCCGTGCGGGCGGAACGGGGTCTTCAGGGTGGCCAGCTTCTCCATCGAGGTGTCCCGGGGGGCCTCGTCGGCCGTGGCCAGTCCCCAGCCGTTCTCCTCGTCGCGGATCGCCACCGGCACCAGGTCGTCCTGGAGCTTGCCGTTGGCGTACGCCTTCGCGGTCTTCTGCTGCGAGGCGAGCGCGAACGCGTCGGTGCGCTGCTTGGTGATGTGCGGGACCCGGTCGTGCAGGTTCTCGGCGGTGGAGCCCATCACCAGCGCGGACGGGTCGACCAGCTTCTCGGCGATGATGCGCGGGTTCGGGTCGACGCCCTCACCCATCGGGTGGCGGCCCATGTGCTCGACGCCCCCGGCGATCGCGATGTCGTACGCCCCCATGGCGATACCGCCGGCGACGGTGGTCACGGCGGTCATGGCTCCGGCGCACATCCGGTCGATGGCGAAACCCGGGACGCTCTTCGGCAGGCCGGCGAGCAGCGCCGCGGTACGACCGATGGTCAGGCCCTGGTCGCCGATCTGGGTGGTGGCGGCGATCGCCACCTCCTCGACCCGTTCCGGGGGCAGCTGGGGGTTGCGGCGCAGCAGTTCGCGGATGCAGCGGATCACCAGGTCGTCGGCGCGGGTGTTGGCGTACATGCCACCCGCCTTGCCGAAGGGGGTGCGGACGCCGTCGACGAAGACGACATCCCGGACTTCACGGGGCACGATGAGCCTCCTATCCGACCACGATCCGGTCGGTGTGCCGGACGGCACACCGGACCGGACGAAGGTCGCCAGCACTGGCGTTTCCCCGATGCTACTCGCCAGTAATAATCGCCGTGTCACCTCCCCCTGTAACCCACCCCACATTGCCGCCGGCACCCCCGCGAGGCGGTGACGATCCGGAGAATTCGGTCGGCCCCCGTCGTGGCGCCGACCAGACCTCCTGGTCAGCGAGGCGGGGGTGCGCTCTCGGAGGAGGGAGACAAGGCGGTGGGAAGGTCGGGGAGGAGAAGAGCGATCTGCCATTCGCGGGCATGGTGTCCGCGCATCGCATCCGCGACAGAGGCCTCGGTGATCTCCTCCGGAGGCTCCCAGGCGACCCGACGGATGGTGTCTGGAGAGATCAGGTTCTCCGGGGGCAAATTGTGCTCGCCGGCCAGCCGCAACACCACCTCGCGGCAACGGGCCAGCCGGGCAGCGGCAGCCGGATCCCGCTCCGCCCATCGGTGCGGCGGGGGCGGACCCTCCACGGTCGGTGCCACCGGAAGAGCGTCGTCCGGCAACTGCCGCGCGTCGTCGAGCGCCGCCAACCAGGTACGCGCCAACCGCCGAACCGACCGACCACCGAAGCCCGGCAGCGTGAGCAGCGACTTCTCGTCCCTCGGGTCAAGTTCCGCCGCCGAGACGATCGCCGAGTCGGGCAGCACCCGACCCGGTGCCGAGTCACGCCGGGCGGCAATCTGATCCCGGGCGTACCACAGGGAACGCACCCGGGCCTGCGCCCGCGCACCACGGACCCGGTGTATCCCGGAGGTCCGCCGCCACGGTTCGGCGCGTACCCGGGGCGGTCGGGCACCGCTTCGCACGAGCGCGGCGAACTCCTCCGCAGCCCACCCCGACTTGCCCTGCCGGGTCAACTCCGCGTCGAGCGCGTCGCGCAGATCGGTCAACAACTCCACGTCCAGAGCGGCGTAGGTCAACCAGGACTCGGGCAGCGGCCGACTCGACCAGTCCGCCGCAGAGTGGTGCTTCTCCAGGCTGAACCCGAGCAACTGATCGGTCAGCGCGGCGAGACCCACCCGCTCGAAACCGGCGAGCCGCGCCGCCAACTCGGTGTCGAACAGCCGCCGGGGCCGCAGCCCCAACTCCGCGAGACAGGGCAGATCCTGATTCGCCGCGTGCAGCACCCACTCCGCCTCGGCGATCACGGCGTCCAGGGCGCTGAGGTCGGGCAACGGCAGGGGATCGATGAGCACGGTGCCGGCACCGGCGCGCCGCAGCTGGACGAGATACGCGCGTTGGCTGTACCGGTAGCCGGAGGCACGTTCGGCGTCCAGGGCCACCGGCCCGGCTCCGCCGGCGAAGCGGGCAACCACCTCGGCATACCGCCCTGGATCGGCGACCGGCTCGGGGGTGCCCTCGCGGGGCGCGGTCAGCGGCACGGACTGGCCTTCGGTGGGCTCGGTCCCCGCGTCCGAGGGCTCCGACCGCGCCGACGGCGGGTACTGCGTGTCGTTTCCCGTACGGCTTGCGGCGGCCCGACGGCGCAGGGGTGGTTCGTCGGTCACCTGACAACCCTAGTGCGCGAGTGGATCGAGTGCCGCCACCCGCCCCGCCGCGTGTCGACCGGTGCCGCCCGAGTGTACTCAGCCAGTGGCGGCGGGGCGGCGTTCCGGCAGAGCGGTCACGCCGGGCGGCGGCAGGCCGGCAGTGGAGGCGAGCAGCGTGCACCAGGCGGACAGGTGCGCGGCGAGGCCGACGCCGGTCGGTGTCCAGGAAGCGCGGATCTCCACGTCGCCGGCTGCCGGCGGGCCGGCCAGCTCCCCGAATCGGGTCGACATGGTCTGCGTTATCGTGCCGCCGATGGCCCGGTAACCGGCGTCCTGTGCGTCGAGGGCATCGGTCAACCACGTCCACCCCACCCCGGGCAACAGCGGATCGGCGGCCAGGTCGACCTCCATCTCGGCCGTCACGTAGGTGACCAGTCGCAGTGTTCCCTGCCACGCCTCGTGGCCTGCCGGATCGTGCAGCAGAATGAGCCGCCCGCTGGCGATCTCCTCACCGTCACGCAGCACCGACGCGGACAGCGCGAACGAGTACGGGGCCAGCCGTTGCGGGGCGCCCACCTCCTCCAGCTGGATCTCCGCCCGGGGCGTCGCCGACCGGAGACCCGCCACCGCGCGGGCGAACGTGTCCGGAAGCGCGATCGGGGGGGCCATGCCCGCAGCCTAAGCCGCCGCACGGATCAGGTCGCGCCGGCACGCCGACGATCGCCACCTCGATGATCCACGGATGCCGACGGCGTTGCTCGTCAGGAAGGGACCCGTCCTTTCGCGTCAGGTCACGATGATGGTGGTGGGCGCGAGGTGACGATCGGCGGCGTGGCACGATTGCCGCGATGACCACCGACACCACGGGCACCGCCGCCCGAGACGACGCACCCCGCCCGAGTGGACCCGCAGATTCGCCCTTCGTGCGGGCGTGCCGCCGCCGGTCGGTCCCGCACACCCCGGTCTGGTTCATGCGTCAGGCCGGGCGGTCGCTGCCGGAGTACCGCGAGATCCGGGCCAACGTGGCGATGCTGGAGTCGTGTCGCCGTCCCGACCTGGTCACCGAGATCACCCTTCAGCCGGTACGCCGGCACGGGGTGGACGCGGCGATCCTGTTCAGCGACATCGTGGTGCCGGTGGCCGCCGCCGGGGTCGATCTGGACATCGTGCCCGGCACCGGGCCGGTGGTCGCCGAACCGGTACGTACCGGCGCCGACGTCGAACGGATCCGGCTCATCGGCCGGGACGACGTCGACTACGTCGACGAGGCGGTCCGGCTGCTGGTCGAGGAACTCGGCGACACCCCACTGATCGGCTTCGCGGGGGCCCCGTTCACACTGGCCAGCTATCTGGTGGAGGGTGGCCCGTCGCGTACCCACGCCAAGACCAAGGCGCTGATGTACGGCGAGCCCGAGCTGTGGCACGCCCTCGCCGGCCGGCTGGCCGAGGTGACCCTGGCGTTCCTGCGCGTCCAGATCGACGCCGGGGTCTCGGCGGTGCAGCTGTTCGACTCGTGGGCCGGCGCGCTCTCCGAGGCCGACTACCGCCGGTTCGTGCTGCCCCACTCGGCTGCCGTGCTCACCGGGCTCGCCGACGCCGGGGTGCCGCGCATCCACTTCGGGGTGGGCACCGCCGAACTGCTCGGTGCGATGGGCGAGGCCGGGGCCGACGTGGTCGGCGTCGACTGGCGTACCCCGCTCGACGTCGCGACCCGCCGGATCGGGCCGGAGCGGGCCGTGCAGGGCAACCTCGACCCGACCCTGCTGCTGGCACCGTGGCCGGTGGTGGAGGGTGAGGTGCGCCGCGTCGTGGAGCAGGGGCGGGCCGCGCCCGGACACGTGTTCAACCTCGGACACGGTGTGCTGCCGGAAACCGATCCGGCGGTGCTGACCCGGGTGGTCGCCCTCGTGCACGAGCTGTCAGCTCGACCGGCCGACCAGGGCTGACCGTCGTGGCGACGCGGCGGCGGGTGGCGGTGGTCGGCGGCGGCATCGCCGGCTTGGCCGCCGCGGTCCGGTTGCGCGACCGCGCCGACGTCGACATCACGGTGTACGAGCAGTCCGGCGCGCTCGGCGGCAAGCTGCGCACCGGCGAGTTGGCCGGCGGGCCGGTCGAGTTCGGCGCCGAGTCGTTCCTGATGCGTGACCCGGCCGGTGGGGAGTCCGCCGCCGTGGCCCTGGTCCACCGGCTCGGCCTGGCGGGACGGATCGTGCACCCCACCGTCGGGCAGGCGGCGCTCGCCGTGGCCGGCGGACTGCGTCCGATCCCCGGTGGCACGCTCGTCGGCGTCCCCGGTGACCTGGCGAAGGTGACGACGGTGGCGCAGCCTACCCGCGACGGCGACCGCGACGGCGGTGGGCCGCTGCTCGACCCGGTCCGCGACGTCTCCGTGGGTGCCCTGGTACGGGCGAGGTTCGGTGACGAGGTGGTCGACCGTCTGGTCGACCCGATGCTCGGCGGGGTGTACGCAGGCCGCGCCGACGACCTGTCGCTCGTCACCACCATGCCGGCGCTGGCCCGGGCCACCCGGGTGGAGCACACGCTGCTCGACGCGGTACGCGCGGCGCAGGCCGCCGTGCCGCGAGCCCCCGGCGAGCCGGTCTTCGGCACTCTCGACGGGGGGCTGAGCACCCTCGTCGACGCGGCGGCGACGGCCAGCGGCGCGGCGGTGCGCCACCACGCGGCGGTACGCGAACTCACCCCGACGGCGGCCGGCTGGCGGCTGGTCGTCGGCCCTGCCCGCGACCCCGAGTACGTCGACGTCGACGCGGTGGTGCTGGCGGTGCCGGCTCGGCCGGCGGCGCGTCTGCTCGCCGACGTCGCTCCGTCGGCGGCGGAGGAGATCGGCGGGCTGGACTACGCCAGCGTCGCACTCGTCACCTTCGCCTTGCCTGAGCCGGCGCTGCCGGAACTTTCCGGTTTCCTGGTACCCGCAACGGAGGGACTGCTGGTGAAGGCGGCCACCTTCTCCACCACCAAGTGGGGGCACCTACGCCGGCCGGACGGGCTGGCTCTGGTACGCGCGTCGGTGGGCCGGTACGGCGACGAGGCGCAGCTTCACCGCACCGACGAGGATCTGGCGGCCACCGTGCACCGGGAGCTGTCGGCGGTGCTGGGAACGGCGCTGCCGGCGCCGATCGCCGGGCACGTGCAACGTTGGGGTGGGGCACTGCCGCAGTACACCCCCGGCCACCTCGACCGGGTTGCCGCCGCCCGGTCGGTGTTGCGGCGGGCGCATCCGACGCTGCGGCTGGCCGGTGCCGGCTACGACGGGGTCGGCATCCCGGTCTGCGTACGCTCCGGCGAGACGGCAGCCGACGAGATCATCACAGCACTGGAAGGATCGGGGAGATGACCGAGCAGAGCAACGCGGCCCGACTGAAGGAACTGAACTCCACGGTCCGCTACACCATGTGGTCGGTGTTCCGGGCCAGCGCGCCGCTGCCGTCGCTGCGCGACAACGTCACCGGTGAGGTCGAGTCGCTGTTCGAGGAACTGGCCGGCAAGGACGTGGTGGTACGCGGCACCTACGACGTCGCCGGGTTGCGCGCCGACGCGGACCTCATGATCTGGTGGCATTCCTCGTCCAGCGATGCCCTCCAGGACGCGTACCTGAGGTTGCGGCGGACCGCCCTCGGACGGGCGATGACCCCGGTCTGGTCCCAGATGGCATTGCACCGGCCGGCAGAGTTCAACAAGAGCCACATCCCGGCGTTCCTGGCCGGCGAGGAGGCCCGCGCCTACCTCTGCGTCTACCCGTTCGTCCGCTCGTACGACTGGTATCTGCTGCCCGATGCCGAGCGGCGGGAACTGTTGGCCGAGCACGGTCAGATGGCTCGCGGCTACCCGGACGTACGCGCCAACACGGTGGCCTCGTTCGCGCTCGGCGACTACGAGTGGCTGCTCGCCTTCGAAGCCGACGAACTGCACCGGATCGTCGATCTGATGCGTGACCTACGTGCCTCCCGCGCCCGGCTGCACGTACGCGAGGAGGTGCCTTTCTACACCGGTCGGCGGCGATCCGTCGCCGACCTCGTCTCCGCCCTCGCCTGAGGTGCCGGGCAAGGAGGGCTACCCCTCGATAGGGAAAGCGGTTTCCAGTATTGGTCGGTGCATCGGCGTGTGTGGGATGCCGTCCTCGACGTACGCCGGCCCGCTCACCGTGAAGCCGTGCCGGGTGTAGAACTCCACCAGATGTGACTGGGCGTCCAGCACACACCGGCGGTCACCGATCTCGCCCAGCGCCGCCGTCATCAGGCGTCCCGCGTACCCGGCGCTCCGGGCGGTCGGCGCCACCACCACCCGTCCGATCCGGGCCACCCCGTCGGGCTCGGCCAAAATCCGCAGGTACGCCACCGGGGCGCCGTCCTGGGCCAGCCACAGATGCCGGGTGCCGGCTTCGACGTCGCGCCCATCGAGTTCCGGGTACGGGCATTCCTGCTCGACGACGAACACGTCGACGCGTAGTCGGGCCAGGTCGTGGAAGGTGCGGGCGTCCAGTTCGGCGAACCCGGCGCGGTGCAGCTCTGGGTCAGGCATCCCGGCAGGCTAGCTCGGGTCCAGGCGGATGGAGAGCGAGTTCACGCAGTGCCGGGTGTCCTTCTCCGTGAACCCCTCACCACGGAACACGTGGCCGAGATGGCTGTCGCAACGGGCGCAACGAATCTCGGTGCGGCGCATACCGAGGGAGTTGTCCTCGATCTCCCTGATCGCGCCCGGGATGGCGTCGTCGAAGCTCGGCCAGCCGCAGTGCGAGTCGAACTTCGTGTCGCTCGGGTACAACTCGGTACCGCAGGCCCGGCACCGGTACGTACCGGGCGATTTGGTGTCGACGTACTCGCCGGTCCACGCAGGTTCGGTGCCGTGCTCACGTAGGACCCGGAACTCGGCGGGGCTGAGCCGGACCCGCCACTCGTCTTCGGTGCGGGGCAGTTCACTGTCGGGAAGACTCACGGGTCAACGGTACGCCGCAGGTCGTACCCCTCGCATATCGTCGCGCCATGGGTGGCACGAAGGCTGCGGCCGAGCAGATCGAGGTGGCGGGGCACACCGTACGGCTGTCCAGCCCCGATCGGGTGATCTTCCCTGAGCGGGGTTTCACCAAATCCGACGTGTTCCGCTACTACGTGAGCGTCGGCGAGGGAATCATGCGGGCGCTGGGCGGCCGGCCGACGACGTTGCAGCGTTTCCCTGACGGCGTCGAAGGAGAGATGTTCTTCCAGAAGCGGGTGCCGACCCGGGGCGTACCGCCCTGGGTGCAGACTGCCGAGATCAGCTTTCCCAGCGGGCGCAAGGCCGCGGAGCTGTGCCCGGCTGACCTGGCTCACGTGGCGTGGGCGGCGCAGATGGGCACCGTGGTGTTCCACCCCTGGCCGGTACGCTCCGCTGACGTCGACCGGCCCGACGAGTTGCGGGTCGATCTGGATCCACAGCCCGGCACCGACTTCACCCACGCCGCGACGGCCGCCACCGAGCTGCGGCAGATCCTCGACGAGCTGGGCGTACCGGGCTGGCCGAAGACCTCCGGCGGTCGGGGGGTGCACGTCTACCTGCGCATCCAGCCACGCTGGACGTTCGTCGAGGTGCGCCGGGCCACCATCGCGCTCGCCCGGGAACTGGCCCGCCGCCGGCCCGACCTGGTAACCACCGCCTGGTGGAAGGAGGAACGCGGCGAGCGGGTCTTCGTGGACTACAACCAGATGGCGCGGGACCGCACCATCGCCTGCGCGTACTCGCTGCGCGCCAATGCGCGGGCGACGGTCTCCACCCCGGTCACCTGGGACGAACTGGCCGACGCCGACCCGGACGACTTCGACCTGCGTACCGTGCCGGAGCGGCTGTCCCAGCGCGGCGACCCGCACGCCGACATCGACGAGTCCGGGTGGGACATCACCCCGCTGCTGGACTGGGCCGCCCGGGACGCCGCCGCAGGCGAGGGTGACCTGCCGTACCCGCCGGACCACCCAAAGATGCCCGGCGAACCGAAGCGGGTCCAGCCGTCCAAGGACCGCGACCGTCCCCGCTGACCCACCCCTGCCGTGCTCTCGTCCCGGCCGCCCGGCGTCGAGGGCCGGGCGGCGGCCTCTCGATCTGGTCCGGGGGCCGGCTAGCGCGCCGGGCAGCGCTCACCCTCGGCAGGGACGGTCAGGTCGATCAGGTACGCGTCGACGGCCTCGGTGATGCAGGTGGTCTGCGGGTACGCGGTGTGGCCCTCGCCCTCCCAGGTGAGTACCCTGCCCACGCCGAGCATCTCGGCCAGGGCCGGAGTCTGCTCGTACGGGGTGGCAGGATCGCCCGTGGTGCCGACGACCAGGATCGGTGGGGCACCCTCGGCGCGCCCGGTCGGGTAGGGGTCACTACCGCCGGGCCATTCGGTGCAGGAGACCAGACCACTGGCGAGCGGTGCACCGAAGAGCGGGTACTGCGTGCGCCACTGGGCCTGGAGCTCACGGATGCGATCCAGGCCGGGACGTTGTTCCTCGTCGGCGCAGTTGATGGCCAGGTTGGCGTCGAAGAGGTTGCTGTAGGTGCCGTCGGAGTCGCGGTCGGTGTAGTTGTCTGCCAGCCGGAACACGTCTGTCGGATTGCCCTCGTCCAGCCGGTCGATGGCCTGGGCCAGCTGCTCCCAGCCGGGTTCCGAGTACAACGAGGAGACGATCGCGTAGAAGATCCAGCCGGGGCTGGCCTCGCGTCCGTCGGAGGAACGGACAGGGGAAACCTCGGCCTTGTCGATCGCGGAGGTGACCGCCGCCCGGGCGTCAGGGGCGATCGGACAACGCGCCGCATTCGCCGCGCACCACCTGGTGAAGTTGTCGAAGGCGCGCTCGAAACCCCTGGCCTGGCTCTCCGAACCTTCGATCAGCCCTAGTCGGGGGTCGACCGCGCCGTCGAGCACCAACGCCCGCACCCGCTGCGGGAACAGTTGGGCGTACGTCGCGCCCAGCAGGGTGCCGTAGGAGTAGCCGAGGTAGGTCAACTTCTCGTCGCCCACGGCAGCCCGGATCGCGTCCATGTCACGGGCTGCCTGTTCGGTGCCGTACAGGGGCAGCTGGTCGCCGTACCTCGCGCCGCAGCCCTGGCCGATGCGCTGGTTGAGCGCGACGAAATCGTCGAAGGCCTGTTGACTCTCCGGGTCGGGGTCGAAGCCGAAGACGGCGTCGAGGTCGGCGTCCGGGATGCACTCGACCGGGCTGGACCGGGCCACGCCGCGCGGGTCGAAGCCGACGATGTCGAAGCGTTCGAGGATGGCCTCGGGCAGACCGCCGTACTGCTCGCCGAAGGACAGATACACGGCGGTGTCGACGCCCGAACCGCCGGGGCCGCCCGGGTTGACCAGCAGGGAGCCGATCCGGTCGCGCTGGTTGGCGGAGCGGGCCCGCAGCAGGGCGATCTCGAAGGTCTCCGCGGCACCGGGACCGGTCGTGGCGGCGCTGCCGCCGGCCCAGTCCCGGGGCACCTCGATTCGGGTGCACTCGTAGCGGATGTCCGGAGCACGCCGGCCGACGACCTCGTCGGCGACCTCCGGGCAGGCACGCCAGGTCGGCGCTGTCCCCGGTGCCGCGGCTTCACCGTCGCCGTCGGTGCGAGGGGCGAACGCCGGCAGGGTGCAGCCGGCGGTGACCACCACGGCGGCGGCCAGGCAGGCCACGGTGAGCCGGGAAAAGTGGATCCGGTGCGGCGTACGGGTCACGAACGAGCCTCCGTGATCAGGTCGGCGGCCAAGCTACGCGGGCCCGGGCGGAACCGCCGGGTCACCCCGCAGCACCTGGTCCACGTCGAACCGGACCGGCCGGTCGAGTTGATCGTATCGGCAGGAGCGCGGGTCACGGTCGGGTCGCCAACGAACGAAACGCGCCGTGTGCCGGAACCGGTCGCCTTCCATCGCGTCGTACGCCACCTCGACCACCAGTTGTGGGCGCAGCGGCTCCCACTCCAGATTCTTCGTGCCGGTCCACCGGCTGACCCCGCCCGGGATGCGCTGCCCGCGTTCGTGGTCGCCGTGCACCCACGGGTGCTCGGGCCCGGCATCACGGTAGGGGGCCAGATCTTCCAGTAACTCGGCGCGGCGGGCCATGGTGAACGAAGCGCTCACCCCGACATGGTGCAGCACTCCGGCGTCGTCGTGCAGGCCGAGCAGCAGCGAGCCCACCACCGGACCGGACTTGTGCCACCGGAACCCGGCCACCACCACGTCGGCGGTGCGGGCATGCTTGACTTTTGCCATGAGCCGCTTACCCGGCTCGTACGGCAGGTCGGCGGGCTTGGCGATCAGCCCGTCCAGGCCGGCGCCCTCGAAGACGTCGAACCAGCGGTGCGCGACCTCGGCGTCGGTGGTGATCTGGGTGACGTGCACCGGGGGACGAACTCCGGCCAGGGCCTGCTCCAGCCGGGCGCGGCGGGTCGGGTAAGGCTCGGCGAGCAGGCTCTCCTCGCCGAGCGCGAGCAGGTCGAAGGCGACGAAGTCGGCGGGAGTCGTCTCGGCGAGCAGCTTCACCCGGGAAGCTGCCGGGTGGATACGCTGGGCGAGCAGCTCGAAGTCGAGCCGGGGCTGCCCGTCCGGGCCGTCACGGCGGATCACGATCAGCTCGCCGTCGACTGCGCAGCGCGCCGGCAGCTGCCGGCGGGCCTGCTCCACCACCTCGGGGAAGTATCGGGTCATCGTCTTGCCGCCCCGGCTGGCCAGCTCCACCTCGTCGCCGTCGCGGAAGACGATGCAGCGGAAACCGTCCCACTTGGGCTCGTAGGTCATCCCCGGGCCGGTGGGGATCGAACTGACACTGCGGGCGAGCATCGGCTCCACCGGCGGGTTGATCGGCAGGTCCACGGCGCTCAGTCAACCAGACGGCACCGACAGTCGTGAGCCGGATCACCCTCGCTCCGTGGTCGGCGAGTCAAGAATGCCTGAGGTCGGCGAGTCAGTAGTGGGCGAAGGAACGGATCGGGGCCCGGGGGCCGAACTTCGGAGCCTGCACGGCGGCGGCCTCCAGCAGCCGGCAGACCCGGCCTCGGTGACCCCGGAAAGGCTCCAGCAGCTCCAGCATCCGGGCGTCGTCGCCGCGCGGCTCGCCGGCCAGTGCCCAGGCGACTGTGTTGGGCACGTGGTAGTCGCCGACGCTCACCGCGTCCGCGTCGCCGTAGGCGACGCGGACCACCTCGGCGGCGGTCCACGGCCCGACCCCCGGCACCGACCGCAACAGCCGGACGGCCTCCGCCGAATCGGCGCATCGTTGCAGGCGGTCGGCAACCCGCGCGGCCCGCGTCAACGTCTCGGCCCGGCGCTGTTCCACCCCGAACGGGTGGAACACCCAGTACGGCGCCGTGGCGAGTGCCGCCGGGTCGGGTGGTAGCAGCAGCCGCAGCGGACCCGGTGCCGCCTCGCCGAAGTGGCGTACCGTCGCCGCGTACCCCCGGTAGGCCTCCTTACCGGTCACCTTCTGCTCCAGCACCGCGCGCAGTACACGAGGAAAAATCAGTCCGGTGGCGGGCATCCGCAGCCCTGCCTGTTGGGCGGCCAGCCGCGCCACCACGGGATGACTGGCGGCGAGCTCCGCGAAGCCGGTGAGGTCGTCGCGGAGCCCGGCCACCGAGTCGGCGTACGCGACCACCCAACCGGCACCTGGGCCGTGCCCCTCAGCGACCAGATCGCCGCTGTCGGGCCGTAGCGCCAGGGTCGCCGGTCCGTCAGGTGTGCGTGCCGCCCACCAGAGGACGCCCCCGACGATGCGCGCACACGGGTCGTACGAGCTGAAGATGAGCGGGCGCACCGAAGCCGCGAAGCGGTAGCCGGGCGGCATCCGCAGCTTTCGGGTCGCGGTCGGTGCCCATGGAATCACCGCCTCACTGTGTCACCTGGCGGTCCGGGGCCGAGGCGTACCCCCGCAGCCGGTCGAGAACGCCGGTGGCCGGCCGCGCCATCGCTGGCTGCGGCCGGCCACCGGCGCGCTGGTGAATCAGTAGTCCGAGTCGCTCGAATCGCTCTTCGACGGCGGGGCGACCGCCTTCGGGGTGCCCTTGGGCAGGCACTCCAGGTTCTTGCTGCCGTCCGGGTTCACCACGAACCAGGTGCCGCCGACGCCCTGGCCCTTCCACTGGCCTGCTTCCTTGTCACCGATGTAGGTGTAGAGTGGCCAGCCGTCGAGAGTGATCTGGCGGGTGCCGTCCTCACGGGTGATGGTGCCGACGGCGTCGTCGGAGACGCCCGTGAGTTCGGGCGCGCCATCGGTCAAGGCCGGCGGCCACACCTCGGCGCACTCGCCGTCGCAGTTGGACGACGGCGGGTCGTTGGTGTCGCGGTCGAAGCGGTACAGGATGTATCCGTCCTGGTTGACCACGGCGCTACCCATCCGGGCGAACTTCTTGCCGGTCAGGCTGTCGGTCAGCTCGACGCCGTCGGGCAGGGGAGCGTCGATCTCGGCCTCCGCGCCCGGGGACGCCGAGGCGCCAGGCTCGGCACTGGCCTCGGGGTCGGCGCTGATCTCGGGATCGACGGCCACGGTGGGGTCGGCCGCGGCGACGGCGACCGGCTCGGCCGCGCCCGCGTCCGCCCCGTTGTAGCCTGCGGGAGCGCAGGCCGTAAGTGCGAACATGGCGCCCACGGCGATGACGGTCCGCTTCATCTGTGCCACGTGCCCTCCTCAAACTTGACAAGTTCACCGGGGAATACGGGATGCACGCTGTCAAGGTTGAACTTGAAAGGGTGGTCAAGTTCATAACGACCTGTTGAACCGTCTGGTCCTTCTGTCCGTGTGAGTCCGTATCCCCAGGTGAAGGCACCTGTCGGCGGGAGTCCGACAATGACGAAGGCCCGCCTCGACCGAGGCGGGCCTTCATCGACGCAGATCATGCTGTCGGTATCGTCACCAGCGTGTTCTGAGCACCGCGTGAGTCGATCTCCTGCACCTCGAAGTGCTTGATGCCGTCCAGTTTCGTCGACGTGACGGCCGACAGGGTGAGCAGCTGCGGGTTGCTGACGGTGCCGTACCCTCCGTCCGGTACCGACCAGGTGGAGACGACCTCGGTGGCGCCATCCTCGCGCAGCACCACCAGGCGGCAGGTACGCGGCCCCGGCAACCTGCTCAAGCTGAAGTCCATCCTCGTGCCGAAGTCCTTCGAGATGAGGAAGAACGTCGCCCGCACACCCGTCGTCGGATCGGTGACGTTGACCTGGTCGCCCTCCTGCTCGTTGCCGCCCGTACCCGGGTCGCCCGGGTCCGCGGGGCGGTTGCTCGGTGTGTTCGACCCAGTCGTGGGCGGTGCGGCGCTCGGCGGTGCCGTACTGGTGTCGTTGAGGTTGCTGAACACGACGCCGGTCAGCCCACCGAAGACCACCACGGCCGCCGCGGTCGCGAGGACCTGCCGGAAGCGGGCCCGGCGGCGGTGTGTCCGCAGTGCCACGAGCGTCCGGTCCAACAGGACCGGTTCCGTGTAGGTCTGCTCCAATGTCGTGATCGACTCTTCGTCGATGTCGGAGAGCAGCCCGACCACCGGCACCATCGTCTCCAACTCGGCGGCACAGGCCCAACAGGTTGCGAGGTGTTCCTCGAACCGCTCCATGTCCTGTTCGTCGAGTACGCCGAGCGCATACGCGGCGACGTCCATGTGATCAACCCGGCTCATTCCGTCACCCCCCTCTCCTGCAGAGCTGTGCGCAACGCGCGCAGCGCGTAGTAGACCCGCGACTTCGCGGTGCCCAGCGGTAGACCGAGTTCCTCGGCCGCCTCCGGCACCGTCCGGCCCCGGAAGTACGTCGCCACCAGGATCTCCCGGTGCGACTGACTCAACGTTCGGAGTGCGTCCGCCACCGTCATCGACCGCAGTACCCGGTCGGTGCTGTCGGCCTCGGCGAAAGCGGTCAGGTCCCGGTCGTACGTCTCGGCCGGGCGGGCCTGCTCACTGCGATGCTCGTCGATGGCGATCCGGCGCGCCACCGTCACCAGCCACGGCCGTAGCGACCCCTGTCCCTGCGTGCCCAGCCGGTGCGCGTTGCGCCAGGCCCGCAGCAGCGTCTCCTGGACGATGTCCTCGGCCCGTTGTCGGTCTCCGCCGGTCAACCGCATCACGAACATCAGCAGCGGCCCGGCGTGTTCCGCGTAGAGCGTGCGGACCAACTGGTCGGAGTGGGCGGCTTCGGTGGTGGAAGCCTGGTGGCGGCCAGGGGTGGGTCGCGGCGTCACCGGGCTATTCTGGCGATCCGACGCAGGAGAGTCGAGTCCACGGGTGGACGTGGTGGGCCGCGACTGGGACCGGGCGGACATCCAGTCCACCCGCACCCGGTCGCCCGGCCAACTGACCGCCAGTGCGTGCATGCAGACCTCCGACGTCCATGGACAGAAAGCCGTCCCCCCCCAACGGGCATGGCTGCTGACTGGTACGGAGGGCAGGGCTGAGCGGATCAACGTCGAACGGAGAAAATCCCCGGCGGAGGTGGCGTCGAGTCGACGGCGTCGCCGTCGTGCACCACCGTGACACCTCCGGTGAAGCGATCGAGTTCCGCCTCGGCCAGCACCCGACCCGGGAACCAGTCACCGGCGGCCCGGCGGGTCAGCGCGGCCACCGGTGGATTCAGCCGACCGGCGACGAGTACCAGATTGCCGTAGCGGCGACCACGGAGCACGGCGGCGTCGGCGACCAGACATGCGTGGGGCAGCACCGTCCGCACCGTGACCACCTGCCCCCGGGTGTGTCGCAGTGGCGGACCGTCGGCGACGTTGGCCAGGTACCAGCCCGCCGGGTGCAACACCCGGGCCACCTCGGCGGCGTACTCCACCGAGGTCAGCCGGGCCGGTGTCCGGGCACCGGCGAAGACGTCGGCGACGATCACGTCGTAGCTGCCCGCCCGGCACGAGGCCAGCACCGCCCGCGCGTCTCCGACCCGGACCTTCAGCCGAGGATCGGCCCGCCACGGCAACGCCCGCCTGACCAGATCGACGAGCGCGCCGTCCACCTCCACCACCCGCTGTGTCGACCCCGGCCGGGTGACGCCGACGTACCGGGGCAGGGTCAGCGCACCACCGCCCAGGTGCAGCACCCGTAGCGGGGCACCCGCCGGTGCCACCGAGTCGATCGCAGCGGCCAACCGACGGACGTACTCGAACTCCAGGTACGTCGGATCGGTCAGGTCCACGTGCGACTGTGGTACACCGTCGAGCAGCAGCGTCCACGAGCCGGACCGGTCCGGATCCGGCACCAGCTCGGCGAGTCCCGTGTCGACCGGCCCGGTGATCCGGTCGGTGTCGCGCCGTCTTCCCATCAGCGACCGGTCCGGTCGGCGGCGGTGCGGGCGGCGACCGTCAACGCGCGGTGCAGCAGTCGCGTGTCGCCCAGCCTGGAACGCAGCAACCGTTCCAGGCCGGCGATCGGGATCAGATTCTGCGGAGCCCGGGGATCCTTGTACGGGCTGGAGGCGAATCGGGGCAGGGTGACGAGCGACAGGTCGGCCAACCGCACCGCCTCGGCGACCTCCAGCTCGGCAGAGCACTCAAGCCGGACGATTCCCGCCCAGGGTGCCCCCGCGGCCACCGGCAACCGCAGATACCACGACCAGCCACCCCAGGCCGTGCCGAGCCGGAACACCGGCGAGCGGTGGCCCGGCACGAGACCGGTGACCACAGCGGTGAGCCGAGCGTCGAGGTACTGGCTGTGCTGGGTCTTGATGTAGCCGAGGGTGCGGGGCAGCTGCCTGCGGTTACGCAACGGCCCGTCCACCACCAGTAGGTCGTCGTCGGTGCGAGCGGCGGCCGAGACCTGCACCTCGAGGGCGGTCAACGGCCCCTGGACCGCTGCCGGCAGCTTGGCCAGCTCACCGCTGCCACTCACGCGGTGCACCGGATATCGGACGTTGCCGGCCACCACGTCGGTGGCCGACGGGCTGGCGGTGAACAGACCCCGCCCCACGGTGGCGCCGGCCACCTGTGCCGCGCCTCGATCCAGGTCGCACCGCACCACCCCGGCCGCGTACGAGGCGGCCAGGCCGGGAAACGAACCGCCGTCCTCCTCGGCCGTCCAGATGCTGGCGTCGATCCGGCGTACCCCGTCGACAAGCAGCACCACGTCGGGTGCCCGGACCCCCGGGCGGGGCCCGATCGCCCGCCAGTCCACCGCCGGCAGCTCGTGTTCCGCCTCGACCTGGGCGCTGCTCGGCGCGGCCGGACCAACCGGCGACGCCTCGAACGACGCGCCGTAGCCCGGATCCCAGGCGTCGACGTGGAAGCGGTTCACGCCCACATCACCGGCCGGTCCGTTCCACCCGGGCCGAGCGGGCGTCCTTGTGCACCTCGAAGCGGACCGGGATGCGCTCGGCAAGCGCCGGCACGTGGGTGACGACGCCGACCATCCGGTCACCCCGGGCGGCGAGGTTCTCCAGAGTCGCGGCCACCGTGTCGAGGGTGGCCGCGTCGAGGGTGCCGAAACCCTCGTCCAACACGATCGACTCCAGGCTGGCGGCGGTGGTGGACATCCCGGCCAACTGTTCGGACAACGCCAGCGCCAATGCCAGCGACGCCTGGAACGTCTCACCGCCGGACAGCGTCCGCACTCCGCGACGAAGCCCGGCGTCGTGATGGTCGACAACGAAGAACTCACCCTTGTCGTGGACCAGGTCGTACTGGCCGCCGGAAAGTTCCCGCAGAATTCCCGACGCGCCGTCGACGAGCAGATCCAGCGCCTCGGCCAGCAGCCAGCGTTCGAAGTTGTTGGCTCGCAGGTGCCCCGCCAACGCCCGGGCCACCTGCGCCTCGCGTTCGTGTCCGGCCCGCTGCTCGCGCAGCGCCACGGCCTGCTCCCGCCGCTCGGTGAGCCGGCGCAGCTCGGCCTCGGCCCGCTCCACGGCGACGGTGGCGGCCCGGACCGGATCATCAGGGGTAGGTAGCCCGACGTCGGCGAAGATGCCGGCGATGAGGTCGGTCGCCGCGCCGGCCGCCGTTTCGGCCTCGACCACCGCTGCGGCCAGCCCGTCCCGCTGCGACCGGCGCTCCCGCGCCTGTTCCCGTGCCCAATCAGCCAACGTGGTCCACGCGGCGGCGACATCGTCACGGTCGGCGGTCGGCGGCGCGAAACGGGCCACCGCGTCGCGGGCGCCGTCGAAGCGTCGCCACGCCGCCCGTAGCCGCTCCTGGGCCACTTCCACCGCTGCCCGGGCCTGCCGGGCGGCCTCCCGGCCGGCGCGTACCGCGGAGGTCGCCTCGTCGAGCCCCCGCCGCAGCCGGGCCAGCTCCGCCAGCCGGGTCCGTAGCGTCGCTGCGGTGGCCGCACCGGTGAGCCGTTCGTCCAGCTCCGCGAGCCGGGCCCGCAGCCCGTCATGTTCGGTACGGGCGCGCAGCAACACCCGTTCCAGGTCGCGAGCGGTGGCGTCCCGCTCGGCGACGGCCTTCCTGGCCGACTCACTCGCCACCCGGGCCGCCTTGCCGGCCGCCACCGCCCTCGCCACCGCCGAGCCGGCCGGTACCGTCGGCACCCGGGCCACCGGTTGCTCGCACACCGGGCAGGCGTCCCCGTCGTTGAGGTGAGCCCGCAACGCCGACGCCTGATCGGCGGTCTTCGCCTCCTCGTGTGCCTGGAACGCCGCCGCCAGCTCCGCCTCGGCGCGTTCGGCAGCCGCCTGCGCCCCGGTGAGTGCCAAGACCGCGGCGTCGTGCTCCACGTCGGCCGTCGCCATCCCGGCCCGAACCTGATCCACCTGGGCGGACAGCTGCTCCCGGTCGGCGTAGGCCCCCAGCAGCATCCGCAGGGCACTCTCGTCGCCGGCGGCGGTCAACTCGCCGCGCAACTTCTCCTCCCGCTCCTCGGCCAGCGCCACCGCGGTGGCCGCCATGTCGGACTCGGCCCGTGCCGCAGTGACCGCCCGCGCCACCTCGGCCACCCCGTCCGGTGCCCGTACCTCCTCCAGCATGGTCAGTTCGGCGTCGAGGGTGGCCAGTGCCGCGTTGGCGTCCCGCACCGTCGCGCGTGCCGCCTCCAGCCGTGGTATGGCGGTAGCCACCGACCCGGCCAGCTGCCGCATCCGGTCGGCCTGAGCGGCGGCCCGCTCCAGCGCGTCGTCGTCGACGTCGGTCAGCCCGGCGAGCAGCTGATCGACCGTCTCCAGCTTCGCCTCCGCCTGCCCGGCCCGGGCGGTAGCCCGCTGCTGGACCTGCTCGTACACGCCGAGACCGAGCAGGTTGACCAGAATCTGCTGCCGGGTGGCCGGACGGGCGTGCAGAAAGTCGGCGAACTGGCCCTGCGGCAGCACCACGCAGCTGGTGAACTGCTCGTACGGCAACCCGACCGCCGCCAGCACGGCCGCGTCCATTTCGGCAGGCGTGCCAGCGACCACCTCGCCGAGGTCCTCCGGACTGAGTCCAGTGTCGAGTTTGGTGACGTCGAACCCCTCCGGCATCAGCTGCAGGCCAGCCCCGGCGGTCTTGACGTTGCCCCGGCTGTCGCGACGCACCACCCTGGTGGCGACGTAGCGGGCACCGCCGGACTCGAACACCAGCCGTACCCGCGCCTCCGTGGTCGACGGTGCGAGTGCGTTACCCAGCCCTCGGGTGCCGCCCCAGCGTGGCACCGTGCCGTACAGCGCGAAGCAGATCGCGTCGAGCACCGTCGACTTGCCCGAACCGGTCGGCCCGACCAGGGCGAAGAAGTCGGCATCGGTGAAGTCGATGGTGGTGGCGTCCCGGAAGACCGTGAACCCGGCGAGGTCCAGCCGCATCGGCCGCATCAGTGATCGACCTCCTCGATCAATTCGTCGAAGAGTTCACGAACACCCTCGTCGGCGTGGCCCCGGCTGTCCAGGTAGTCGGCGAACAACTGGCCGGGCGAACGACCGGACCTTTGGGCCACCCGGGTGCCGGTGCCGGGTGCCGGCACCAGCTCCGGGTCGATCCGGATCTCCAGTGCCCCGGGTAGCAACTGCTGGACCTCCTCCCGCAGGCCGGCACGGGGCTGTTCCCGCACATACACCCGCAGCCAGCCCTCGGGCGGGGTGATCGCGGCGAGCTGCGCGAGGGTGCCACGCACGGTGCGTAGCGAGGTCGCCGCGGTCACCGGCTCCTCGCGGATCCGCGCCGCCGTCGTCGCGGTGACTTCCACCAGGGTCACCGCCGGGACGTTCTCCTGCTCACCGAAGTCGACCGCGAGCGGGGCACCGCTGTAGCGGATCGGGCACGGCCCCGCCACCCGCTGGGCGCGGTGCAGGTGCCCGAGCGCCACGTAGTGCGCGGTGCCGGGAAAGACGGAGGCGGGCACCGCGTACCCCATGATGGTGTGCGCGTCCCGCTCACCGCCGCCGGTGGCCGCGCCGACCACGGTGAGGTGGGCGGTGACCAGGTGCACCCGGTCCGGCTCGTCGAAACCCTCGGTCAGCCGGGCCAGGATGCGGCCCAGATGGTCGGCGTACGTCTGGGTGGTCTCGGCTGCGGTCAGCTCGTACATCTCCACGGCGCGAATCGCGTACCGCTGGGACAGGAACGGCAACGCGGCCAGCCGCCAGCGTTCCCCGGTGGCGGTGGTGCCGTCGATGACGTGTTCGGCGGGATCTTCCCGTACCCCGCCGCGCAGGGTGATGCCGGCTGCCTCGGCCCACGGGCGCAACGCGTCCAGTGCGGGACCGTTGTCGTGGTTGCCGCCGATCGCCACCACGTCCGCGCCGGTGCGGCGCAGCGCGGTCAACGCCCGGGTCACCAGTCGGGTCGCCTCCGGTGTCGGCGCTGCCGTGTCGTAGAGGTCACCGGCGATGACGACAAGGTCGGGTCGTTCCAGTTGGGCGATCTCGATGACCCCGGCCAGCACCTGTTTGTGTTCCTCGGCCCGCGACTGCCCCTTGAGGACCTTGCCCACGTGCCAGTCGGAGGTGTGCAGGATCTTCACTGTGCCCACCTTTCGTGTGTGACCGCGTGGCTCCGCTGCGCTGCACTCCGCACTCTCATCGGAACCGGCCGAGGTCTAGAACGGGATGTCGTCGTCGGTGCCGCCGCCGGAACCGACCACCGCGAACGGATCGGCGGACTGGGTGATCGACCGTAGGGTTTGCGACGGTGCCGCCCCCGCCTCGGACACCCGCGTCGCCCAGGCGGGGAAGGGGAACTCCAGACAGAGCGGCACCGGGATGTCCGGCTGGTTGACGAACATCGTGCCCGGCTTGGCCAGCAGCGCGCGTTGCCGCTGCGCCGCAGGGAGGAAACCGTACTCCGGCCGGGACGCCTCAGCCGGATCCAGCCGGCCCACCACCCGGACGGCCGAGTTGGTGACGATGCGTCGTTCCACCTCACTGGCGGTCTGCTGCGCACCGATCAGGATCACCCCGAGCGAACGGCCCCGCTCGGCGATGTCGAGCAGCACCTCCTTGATCGGGGAGGATCCCTCCCGGGGGGCGTACTTGTTCAGTTCGTCGAGCACCACGAACAGCAGCGGTTTGGCGGTGCCGGCCTTCTCCTTGCGCTCGAACTCGCTCTTGAGCGTCACACCGACGACGAAGCGTTGCGCCCGGTCGGGCAGGTTGTGCAGGTCGACCACGGTGACCTGAGCGGACTCGGCGGTGTTGATCGAGTGCGGTCGGCGGGTGGCCAGGTCGCCGCGGATGAGTCGGGACAGGTCCTTCTTGCTGCCGATGAGTCGACGGGCGAACGCGTTCACCGTGCCCAGGCCGACCGCGCTGCCCGCCCAGGCGCCGCGTGTCTCGTCGTCGCTGAGCTGCTCGACGACGTGGTCGACCAGGTCGCCGTAGCTGCCCAGCCGGACCCCGTCGATGCTGACCCCGCCGTCGGCGGGCTGGGCGTAACGGGCCAGGTGGGCGGCGACCGAGTGGACCACCATCGTGTACTGCTGACGTTCGTCGTCGGCATCGGCGAAGACGTACGGCAGGAGCCGGTCGGCGCAGAACTCGGTGAGCGTCCAGTAGAAGCTGTCCACCCCGGTGAGTCGACTGCTCACGTCCGGCGTGCCGGCGGAGTCACCGACCCGGGGCGGCGCGTAGACCCGCACGTCGGGAAAGGCGTCCGCGCCGAGCCCGAGCCGGGCGTACGCGGCCCGGGTCGGATCGTCGAGTCGAGCGTTCGGGTGGTCGAGGAAGAGCAGATCCTCGCCCTTGACGTTGAAGATCAGCGCCTTGGCGTTCACCGCGTCGCCGCCGAGCTGACCGGAGCGGAACACCGAGTAGAGCAGGAAGGTGGCGAAGCTGGTCTTGGTGGCCACACCGGAAATGCCGGAGATCGACACGTGGGCGCCCCGGGTGCCGTCGAGGAAGTCGGCGTTGAGGTAGACCGGGACGCCGTCGCGGCCGGTGCCCATCGGGATCCGCCGTTCCATCCGGTCGAAGTGCAGCGCCCGGGCGCGGGCGTCGCCCTCGGCCCGGTGCACCACCGCACCCGGCTGCGGCGGAACGTACAACTCGGGATCGACCCGGGTGGTGGTGATCTCGGCGGCCTCCTGTACCTGCGCCGGCAGGGTGCCGTCGGCGATGGCGAAGACGTCGGAGTCGAACTGGGCGCCCTCGTGCCGCGCCCGGACCTGGGTGACCACCCCGGCAATGGTGACCGGCTCCCGCTCGGGCAGCTCACGCCGGGTCACCACGACATCGTCGAGCTGGAGGTAGCTGCCCGGGGCGACCGCCGTCCAGAACTGCAGGGGAGTGGCGTCGGCGGTGCCCAGCACCCGGCCCACCCCCTCGCCCGGGCCGTCGAACCCCTCGTCGATCATCGGGCAACTCCTCGGGGTCGGGGGGCGAGGTCGGCACACACGCCCTGCATCCTGCCCGAGATGTACGACAGGTCGCCACGCGACGCGGCACAGACCACGTCGTGGCGGGCGGGTCGAGGTGTGGCGTCAGTGCCGTACCGTCACCGCGTCGGGGTGCCGGACACATCGGGCTGGGGTAGGGGGCGGGGTTCGCGGGCGTAGCGGAGCATCAGCACGCCGTCGGTGGCGACGAGCACCTGCCGCAACGGTAGGTGTCGGATGACGCTGGTGTCACCGGCGACGATCCGGCCGGGACCGGCACCGGCGAGCAGGGGGGCGACGGTCAGGCAGACCTCGTCCACCAGGTCGGCGGCGGTCAGCGCGCCGAACAGCTGCGGCCCGCCCTCGCAGAGCACCTGGTCCAGCCCACGGTCGTGCAGTGTCCGCAGCGCGGCGGTGAGGTCGACCCGCTCCGCGCCGCAGCGGACGACGTCGGCCACGTCGGTGAGGCCGGCAGGGGCGGTGGCGGCGGCGTGGGTGAGCACGATCGGGCGTACCGGCGCGTCGGCGAGGGCGGCCTGGTTCGGGTCGAGGTCGAGGGATCCGGAGACCACGACGAGAGTGGGGAACTCGGGCAGGCCGTGGTGTCGACGCCAGGCGCGGCGTGGCCCGTCGAGGCGGACCGCCCGGTAGCCCTCGTGGCGCAGCGTTCCGCCCGCGACCAGCAGGGCGTCGCAGAGCATCCTCAGTACGCTGAACACCCGCTTGTCCGACGCGCCGGAGAGCCCGGCCGAGTACCCGTCGACGCTGACCGCACCATCGATGCTCGTCACGAAGTTCATGCGCAGGTGCGGTCGGTCGGTCCGGCCGTAGCCGGCAGCGAGGGCGGCGTCGTCGAGCGGCTCCGCCGACGGCGTCGGCCAGAAGGCGGAAATTGGTGCCGGGTCGTTCATGTGCCGGCGGGACCGGTGACGGGAGGGGTGGGGCGGGGGGTGCGGTGCTGGCAGTCGCACCAGTTCCGGCCCGGGCAGTCGTCGTGCCGCCGCGCCCGGCACGCTCGGCAGATCATGCTCGCAGCTTATGCCGAGGGAGGGTGGGACACCTGTGCCGCGTCAGATCTTCCAGCTGAGGAGGTTCCTGTCCGGAGTGCGTCCGGTGATCTGGCGCCGGGTGCTGGTCCCCGGCGGCTACACCCTGGATCGGGTTCACCGGGTGGACACACTGTTACGCCGGCTCTGCTGACGCCGCGGTTCGA
This sequence comes from Micromonospora sp. HNM0581, assembly GCF_012726175.1. Lineage (GTDB taxonomy): Bacteria > Actinomycetota > Actinomycetes > Mycobacteriales > Micromonosporaceae > Micromonospora. Next base: position 55,801 of record NZ_JAASAD010000017.1, on the reverse strand, counting down.
CGGGCCCTGTCCAGAGCCACGGATCGACGGGTTTACCTGGCTGTCTGGCAGGTCAGACAAGCTGCGTGGTAACGATCTGGGATCGCTCCCACTGGACTATTGACACTCCCGACACCTGCCGGCAATCTCATGGGAGCGTTCCCAGGAGGCGTGGATCACACAGCGCGCCTTGGACGTCGATCTCGGCTCACTGAGTCGGGTCGGCAGGCGCTGCGGCACCCCCCACCACAATCAGCAGCCTCACCATTGAAAGAGGGGTCAGGATGAGCCTCACCACGCGGCGTTCCCGCATGGCGGCAGCCACCCTGGCCGCGATCACCGCTGTCGGCGGTCTCGCGGCCTGCGGCAATGACGACGACGCACCGGCCGAGGGCGGGAAGCCCACGAAGCTGGTGGTCGACACCTTCGGCGAAATGGGCTACGACGAGCTCGTCAAGCAGTACGAGCAGGAAACCGGCATCAAGGTCGAGCTGCGCAAGACCGCGCAGCTCAGCGAGTACCGTCCCAAGCTGGTCCGTTACCTCGCCACCGGCAAGGGTGCGGCCGACGTGACGGCCCTCGAAGAGGGCATCCTCAACGAGTTCAAGGCCAACCCGCGTAACTGGGCCGACATGACTCCGCTGGTGTCGTCCGACATCGCCGACGACTACCTGCCCTGGAAGTGGGAGCTGGGCAAGGCGCCCGACGGTCGGCTGATCGGTCTGCCGACCGACGTCGGCAGCCTTGCGGTCTGCTACCGCAAGGACCTGTTCCAGGCGGCCGGGCTACCCACCGAGCGTGACCAGGTGGCGGCGCTCTGGCCTGACTGGAACGGCTTCCACCAGGCTGGCAAGACCTACAAGGAAGCCACCGGCAAGGCGTTCATCGACTCGGTCACCGCTGTCTCCAACGGTGTGCTGTTCCAGCAGGGCAGTGATCTGTTCTACGACAAGGAGAACAACATCATCGCGGACACCAGCCCTGCGGTGAAGAGCGCCTGGGAGATCGCCACCTCGATGGCGGACATCTCCGCCAAGGCGCAGACCTGGTCGCCGGAGTGGTCGGGTGGCTTCAAGCAGGGCACCTTCGCGGCGACCTTCTGCCCGTCCTGGATGCTCGGCATCGTGCAGGAGAACTCCGGCGAGGCCAACAAGGGCAAGTGGGACGTCGCAGCCGTGCCGGGCGGTGGCGGTAACTGGGGCGGTTCGTGGCTGTCCGTGCCGGAGCAGAGCAAGTACCCCGAGGAGGCGGCGAAGCTGGCCCAGTTCCTGACCAACGCCACCAGCCAGGTCGAGGCGTTCAAGGCGAAGGGCCCGCTGCCGACCAACCTGGAGGCGCTGCAGAACGAGGCCTTCCTCAACTACACCAACGAGTACTTCAGCAACGCGCCGACCGGAAAGATCTTCGGTGAGAGTGTCGCCCAGATCGAGCCGATCCACCTGGGCCCGAAGCACCAGGCGGTGAAGGAGAACGCGCTGGAGCCGGCGCTGCGGGCGTTCGAGAACGGGCAGGCCAGCAAGGACAAGGCCTGGGAGCAGTTCACGAAGGACGCGCAGACTCAGGGTGCCTTCTAAGTGATTGCCTTCCGGTGGCGTTCGGGTTCGCTCGAACGCCACCGGTCGGTCCCCACCGCGCAGTGTGCTGCGCGAGGGCCCCCCGGGCCTCGTTGATAAAGGAAACTTCGCATGAGCCTGTCTGCTACCACGGCGGCACCGTCGCCAGCGCCACCGGACGACGCGCCGCCCCGACGTCGCCGGGGCTACCTCTTCAACCGCCTGGATCTGAAGTACTCGCCGTACCTCTACATCGCGCCGTTCTTCTTGATCTTCGGCGCTTTCGGGCTGTACCCGATGCTGCGCACCGCCTGGATGTCGCTGCACGACTGGGACATGATCGGCGACCACACCTTCATCGGGTTCGACAACTACACCGAGCTGGTCACCGACGACTACTTCTGGAACGCGCTGTTCAACACGTTCGGCATCTTCGCCCTGTCGACCATCCCGCAGTTGCTGATGGCGCTGTTCCTGGCGAATCTGCTCAACCGGACGTTCCTGCGCGCCAAGACCTTCTTCCGGATGGCGATCTTCGTACCGAACGTGGTGTCGGTGGCCGCCGTGGCGATCGTCTTCGGCATGCTGTTCCAGCGGGAGTTCGGCCTGTTCAACTGGCTGCTCAGCTTCGTCGGCGTCGAGCAGGTCGACTGGGACGGGCAGCGTTGGAGCTCCTGGACCGCCATCGCCTCGATGGTCAACTGGCGCTGGACCGGATACAACACCTTGATCCTGCTCGCCGGCATGCAGGCCATCCCGAAGGACCTGTACGAGGCTGCCGCGATCGACGGTGCGAGCCAGTGGCGGCAGTTCTGGCAGATCACCCTGCCGATGCTCAAGCCCACCTTCATCTTCGTGGTGATCCTCTCCACGATCGGCGGCATGCAGCTGTTCACCGAGCCGCTGCTCTTCGGCAACGGCAACATCATCGGTGGTGACCAGCGGCAGTTCCAGACGCTTGCCATGTACATGTACGAGAAGGGCATCGAGAACCTGAACACCGCTGGCTACGGCGCCGCCGTCGCCTGGGCGATCTTCATGATCATCGTGCTGGTGTCGCTGTTCAACTTCGTACTCATCCGCCGCACGGCCAAGTGAGGAGAGATCGATGATCTCGGCTTCCCAGCGCCTGTGGCGCACCAGTCCGTTGACCTACGTGGCGCTCGTTCTGGCGGCGCTGCTGTCGATCTACCCGTTCTACTACATGGTGGTGATCGGCACCCGCAGCCTGGACTCCATCAACGACGTGCCGCCGCCGATCACCCCGGGCGGCGCGTTCGGTGACAACTTCGGGCGGGTGCTCGAGAATGACGCGGCCAACTTCCTCAAGGGCCTGATGAACTCGATCATCGTGTCCACGGTGGTCACCGTGTCCGTGGTGATCACCGGCTCGCTCGCCGGCTTCGCCTTCGCCAAGCTGCGCTTCCGGGGCAGCAACGTGCTACTGCTGGGGATCATCGTCACCATGATGATCCCCACCCAGATGGGCATCATCCCGCTTTGGGGCATGATGCAGGAACTCCAGTGGTACGACACGCTCTACGCGGTGACCGTGCCGTTCCTGGTCAGCGCCTTCGGCGTGTTCATGATGCGGCAGTACGCCAGCCAGGCGATCTCCGACGAGCTGATCGAGGCCGGTCGGGTCGACGGCGCCAGCACGTTCCGGATCTACTGGAACATCGTGCTGCCCGCGCTGCGCCCGGCAGCCGGCGTGCTCGGTCTGCTCACCTTCATGGAGACCTGGAACTCGTTCCTCTGGCCGTACGCGATCCTCTCCCCGGAGAACCCGACCCTCCAGGTCTCACTCTCCTTCCTGTCGTACGCCTATTACACGGACTATTCCCAGGTCTTCGCCGCCACGGCGGTTGGCACCATCCCGCTGGTGCTCGTCTTTCTTATCTTCGGCCGCCAGATCATCGGCGGGATCATGGAAGGTGCAGTCAAGTCGTGAGCAACCCCGCCAACCCGCCCGCCGTCGGCGTCCTCGACGAGCGTGCGCCGCTCGCCTTCCCGCCCAACTTCCTCTGGGGCGCGGCGACCGCCGCCTACCAGATCGAGGGTGCGGCGAACGAGGGCGGCCGGACCGCGTCGATCTGGGACACGTTCAGCCACACCGAGGGCCGCACGGTCGCCGGGCACACCGGCGACGTCGCCTGCGACCACTACCACCGGCTCGGCGACGACGTACGGCTGATGGCCGAGCTGGGATTGAAGTCGTACCGGTTCTCGGTGTCCTGGCCCCGGGTGCAGCCCGGCGGGTCGGGTCCGGCGAACGCCGAAGGGCTCGACTTCTACCAGCGGCTGGTCGACGATCTGCTTGCCAACGGGATCGTGCCCTGGCTCACCCTCTACCACTGGGACCTGCCTCAGGAACTGGAGGACGCCGGTGGCTGGCCGGCCCGGGACACCGCTGCGCGATTCGCCGACTACGCCTTGCTCATGGCCGACGCGTTGGGTGACCGGGTCAAGTACTGGACGACGCTCAATGAGCCGTGGTGCTCGGCCTTCCTCGGCTACGGCTCGGGGGTGCACGCTCCGGGCCGATCCGACGGTGCCGCCGCGGTCCGCGCCGGGCACCATCTGATGCTTGGGCACGGCCTCGCCGTGCAGGCGCTGCGCACGGCGGTGCCGCAGGCGCAGCTCGGCGTAACCGTCAACCTGTATCCGGTGACCCCGGCCAGCGACGCGCCGGATGACGTCGACGCAGCCCGGCGGATCGACGGGCTGGCCAACCGGTTCTTCCTCGACCCGCTCCTACGCGGTGCCTACCCCGACGACCTGGTGGCCGATCTGACGCAGGTGACCGACTTCGCGCACGTCCACGACGGTGACCTGGCCACCATCGCCACCCCGCTGGACGTGGTGGGGATCAACTACTACAGCCGGCACGTGGTGGCCGCGCCGATCCCCGGTGAGCAGCCGGAGGCCTACTGGCGGGCGCCGTCCTGCTGGCCGGGCAGCGAGGATGTCCGGTTCGTCACCCGGGGGGTACCGGTCACCGACATGGATTGGGAGATCGACGCCCCAGGGCTGGTGGAGACCCTGCGCCGGGTACACGAGGAGTACACGGATCTTCCGCTCTACGTCACCGAGAACGGTTCGGCCTTCGTCGACGAGGTCGTCGACGGTCGGGTCGACGATGTCGACCGGCTGGCCTACTTCGACGCGCACCTGCGCGCCTGCCACGAGGCGATCAGCGCGGGAGTGCCCCTGCGCGGATACTTCGCCTGGTCGCTAATGGATAATTTCGAATGGGCCTGGGGCTACACCAAGCGGTTCGGCATGATCTACGTCGACTACGACAAGCAGACCCGCATTCCCAAGTCCAGCGCCAGGTGGTACGCGGAGGTGATCCGACGCAACGGTCTGGCCGCACAATAGGGCGACGGCCAGCCCAGTAGCGGGCGGCCCGGCACCGACGCCAACGAAGGTGCCGGGGCCGCCTGACGTCGGAGGAGCAGACGATGACAACGCAGCGCACCCGGTCGCTCGGGCGACCGACGCTCGACGCGGTCGCCGCCCGCGCCGGAGTCGGCCGCGGCACAGTCTCCCGCGTGGTCAACGGCTCCCCGCAGGTGAGCCCGGAGGCCCGGGCCGCCGTGCAGCAGGCCATCGCCGAACTGGGCTACGTACCGAACCGTGCTGCACGGGCCCTGGTCACCCAACGGACGGACTCGGTGGCCCTGGTGGTCAGCGAGTCCGGTGAGCGGATTTTCGCCGAGCCGTTCTTCGCCGGAATCGTCCGGGGGATCAGTTCCGCGCTGCTGGAGACGCCGTTGCAACTCTGGCTGGCCATGGCCCAGTCACCGCTGGAGCGGGAGCGGGTCGAACACCACCTGACCAACCAGCACATCGACGGTGTGCTGCTGCTGTCGCTGCACGACGACGATCCGCTGCCGACCCTGCTTGAGGAACGTGGCCTGCCCACCGTCCTCGGCGGGCGGCCCGCGCGGATGTTGCATCCGGAAGCCCAGCCCGCCTCTTTCGTGGACGTCAACAACGCCGGTGGGGCCCGGCAGGCCGTCGAGTATCTCGCCGGCCGGGGCCGGCGGCGGATCGCCACCATCGCCGGCCCGCAGGACATGGGCGCAGGCCTGGCCCGCCTGGCCGGCTATCGGGAAGCGGTACGCACCGCCGGGTTCGGCGTCAATCCCGACCTGATCGCGTACGGCGACTTCAGCGAGGAGAGCGGCGCGACGGCCATGCGGGGGCTGCTGGAGCGCTGCCCTGACCTTGACGCCGTCTTCGTAGCCGCCGATCTGATGGCCTTCGGCGCCATCCGGACGCTGCGTGAGGCCGGCCGCCGGGTGCCGCAGGACGTGGCCGTGGTCGGTTTCGGCGACGAGCCGATCGCCCGGCAGGCCAACCCGCCGCTCACGTCGGTGTACCAACCCGTGGAGGAGATGGGCCGGCAGATGGCGCGGCTGCTGGTCGACCGCATCCGGGGCGACGAGATCCGCACGCCGCACGTCGTCCTGGACACCCAGTTCGTCGAACGGGCGTCCACCTGAACCGCGTACCGCCGCGGAACTCCCGGGCCATGTCGTGCGCGGTGGCCAGCAGGTGCCCGAGCGGCGGGCGGCGCAGCACCACGTGCCGAGCGCCGGTGTGAACGAGGTACGTCAGGTTCGACCGGCCACCGGCGATCAGCTCGGCCCGTAGGGACCGGCGGCCAGATCGGGGTGGTGCGCCGTCAGGTAGCCGCCGAGCCGTTCCAGATCCCACCGGCGGGCGAGCCGGCGGTCGGTTCGGTCATCCAGGCAGTTCATGGCAGCTCCGGCGGCTTGTCAAGGTCGGCATTGACCCTCGGGACATGCCGCCGCAACAGGGGCGAAATGGTCAAGTGTCACGCTGGTATCAGCTTGCCGACCAGTGCGTCGGCCCGCCGAGCGGAGGGGTTTGAGATGTTGCTGCGCGTTCGGGTCACCCTGCCGGACCGGCCGGGCACGCTCGGTCAGGTGGCGCGAACCCTCGGCGTCTCCGGGGCCGACATCGTTCAGGTGGTCGTGCTGGAACGGCTCGGCGGGCGGGCGGTCGACGACTTCACGGTGGTGTGGCCGGGTGCTGCGCGGGTGGAGCGGCTACTCGCCGGCTTGGCGGCGATCCCCGGCGTACGGGTCGACGGTGTCTGGCGGGCGATCGGCGCGCCCACCACCACCGGCCAGGACGCCGAACTGCTGGCCCAGGTCGCGGCCAACCCGACCGACGGGATGGCCACCCTGGTCGACGCCGTACCGGGGCTGCTCGCCGCCGACTGGGCGGTCGCCGCAGTGGTGCCGGCCGACTGGGCGTCGCGTACCGATGGCGGTGGTGCGACGGTCGGGCACGCCAGCTGGCGTACCCCGGTACCGCCGAGGCTGCCGGAGGTGACGCCGCTGCGCGCCCGGGCGATGACCGCACCCGACGGCAGTCACTTCGCGGTCGCGCCGTTCGGCCGGGCCGGGCTGGTCCTGGTGGTGTCCCGCGAGCACAGCGAGACCCTCACGCCGGCCGCGTTCCACTCCACGGAGGTGGACCGGCTCGCGCAACTCGTCCGCGCCTGCGCGGTGATCCTCGGCGACCGGCTCGATCTGGTCGGCACCACGTCGGTGAGCAACAACCCCTGACCAGGCGGCTGTGACGCACACCGCAGGGCCCGACGTGGCTGGACATGGTGAGGCAACCGACCGGCAACAGCCGTGGACGAGGGTGGGACCGGAAAGGAGGCAACGATGACGCTGTGGCGGATCCGAGCCACCGTGAACGACCGGCCGGGCTACCTGTCGGTGCTCACGGCGAGCCTCGCGTTGCGTGGAGTCAACATCCTCACCGTGCAGGTGCACACCACCGAGCATGGCGCTGTCGATGACTTCCTCGTCGACGCGCCGGACACCCTCGACGAGGCGGGCCTGCTCGCCGCCGTCGAACGTGGCCGAGGGCGGAACTGCTGGGTCTCGCGTAGCGAGGCGCAGGGCCTGGCCGATCAGCCGACACGGGTGCTCGGGCTGGCGACCAGGCTGGTACACGACCCGGACGCGACCGGCGAGGTGCTCCGGGCGCTCCTCGGTGCCGACGAGGTGACCTGGCGGGCGACGCCGGTTCCGGCGGCCCGCCCCGGGATTGACGACGTGACGATGCTGCTGGTCGACCCGAACGGCGGCTCGTACACTCTGCGCCGAGCCGAGCCGATCTTCACCCCGGCGGAGTACGCACGGGCGCAGGCGTTGCTCGAACTGGGGGCCACCGCGGTGCGACGCAGCACCGAACAGGTCACCGTGGTCCTGCCCGATGGTGCCGAGTTGACCGTACGCCCTGCCGTCGCGGACGACCTGACGGCGGTGATCGAACTGCACCAGGCCTGCTCGGTGAAGAGCCGGCAGCGTCGCTACCTGGGCGGTGCGGGTGCCCCCTCGCCGACCCGGCTGCGTCGGCTTCTGGAGCCGGCACGCGGGCTGACTCTGGTCGCCACGACGACCGGCTCCGGCGGGGCGGTGGAGTCGGTTGTCGCCATGGGGAACCTGCTCGCTGAGGGCGACGAGGCCGAGTTGGCGTTGCTGGTGCGGGACGACTGGCAGCGTCGCGGGCTGGGCTCGACGCTGCTGCGTCGGCTGAGTCGGCAGGCGGAAGCTGCCGGGTACGCGGCGATGGTGCTGCACGTCCAGGCGGACAACGCGCCGATGCTGCGTACGCTGAGCCGGTTGTCCCGGCCGACCACCGTCCAGCGGGACGGCACCCTGCTGACCATGACTGTGCCGTTGGCGGTCGGGGCTGCGGCGGTGGCGGAGAACGCCGGCTGACGGTTCAGGCGACCGATCTCCGGTGCGGCGATCGGTGAGGTGGGCAGGATTCCCGGTGCGGGAGTCCTGCCCATCGTTTTCTCCGGCGGCTGTGCCTCGACCGGTCTTCACGAAGCGATGACCAGAGCACCGCCACCGCCGGCAGACCGTTCCGCCTGACCTGGCTCCGCCTCCGTAGGCACTGCCGGCCATGCACCAACCGACCCGGCTGGGCCATTCACCCGGCCGTGCACACCTGCCCGTCGCTGCCCGTGCGGCTGTCGGTCTTCCTCCCCGCACACTGTCGAGTTCCCCGCGAGCGTTCTCCATCGTCGGCCGCACGCTCCCCGGAGTCCCCGACCGTCACCGCCTCGCCACGCAGCATCCGATCAGCTCAGGATCTCGCCGTGCTCGACGCAGACCGCCGACCAGCCCACCGGCAGTACCTGCACCTTCATGCGGCGCCGGCACCGGGCGCAGTACCGGGGCGGCTCCAGGGCGCGGGCCGTCGCACACCGCTCGTGTGCGCCGGACGCCGTTGCCTCACCGCACCTGTCGCACCAGATGTGGCCTGCCGCCGGCGCTGTCACAGGGTCGCCGACAGCGCCTTGACCGGCATCTTCAGCTCATCGAGCAGCGCTAGGTCGTCGGTGGCCGGCCTGCCCAGGGTGGTCAGATAGTTACCGACGATCACGGCATTGATGCCGCCGAGTAGCCCGTCGCGGGTACCGAGATCACCCAGAGTTATTTCCCGGCCGCCTGCGTACCGCAGGATGGTCCGCGGCATGGCCAGTCGAAACGCGGCGATGGCCCGCAGCGCGTCCCTGCCCTCCACCACCGGGCGGTCGCCGAGCGGGGTGCCGGGCCGAGGGTTGAGGAAGTTCAGAGGCACCTCGTGCGGATCCAGTTCGGCGAGCTGTGCGGCGAACTCCGCCCGCTGCTCGACGGTCTCGCCGAGGCCGAGGATGCCGCCGCAGCAGACCTCCATGCCGGACTCGCGGACCATGCGTAGGGTCTCCCACCGCTCCTCCCAGGAATGCGTGGTGACCACGTTCGGGAAGTACGACCGGCAGGTTTCCAGGTTGTGGTTGTAGCGGTGCACACCCATCTCGACCAGCTCGTCGACCTGCTCCTGGGTGAGCATGCCGAGCGAGGCGGCGACCTGGATGTCGACCTCGGCCCTGATCGCGGCGACGCCCTCCCGCATCTGCCTCATCAACCGGGCGTCCGGGCCGCGTACGGCGGCCACGATGCAGAACTCCGTCGCCCCCGTCGCAGCCGTCTGCTTCGCCGCCTGCACCAGCGAGGGAATATCGAGCCACACCGATCGCACCGGCGAGGTGAACAGACCCGACTGCGAGCAGAAGTGGCAGTCCTCCGGGCAACCGCCAGTCTTCAGTGACACGATGCCCTCGACCTCGACCTCCGGACCGCACCAACGCATCCGCACGTCATGGGCGAGTTGGAGGGTGGCGGACAGGTGCTCGTCGGGCAGGTTCAGCACGGCGAGGACACCGGTCTCGTCGAGACCGACGCCGTCGTGCAGCACCTGGTCCCGGGCCTGGTCGAGGATCTCTGGCATGCCACGTACCCTACAAGGCCGCCGCGCCGTCCTGCCCGACCCGGCCGGCCGGTGGCAGAGCGCGGCGAGCCGTACGCCGCCACGCCGGTACGGGCATGCCGGATGGTAACTTCGCCCGGCGGAAGCGCCTGACAGGCGGGAGCCGGCAGGGAAGGGACATGGCGGTGGCGGACTGGCTGGCGGCCCTGGACCGTCGCGCCGAGCTGCGGGCGAAAGCGGGGCTGACCCGCCGGCTGCATCCGCGTACCGCCGGCGACGGCGTGATCGACCTGGCCGGCAACGACTATCTAGGGCTGGCCACCCATCCCGACGTGATCGCCGCGGCGGCCCGGGCCTTGGCCGGGTACGGGTTGGGGGCCACCGGTTCTCGGCTGATCCGCGGTTCCACCGATGCCCACCACACCCTGGAGGAGACCCTCGCGGGCTGGCTCGGCACCGAACGGTCGCTGGTCTTCTCCTCCGGATACCTGGCCAACCTCGGTGCGGTACGCGCGCTGGTGCGACCCCGAACGCTATTGATCTCCGACGCGCACAACCATGCGTCACTCATCGACGGCTGTCGTATCTCCGGTGCCGAGACGGTGGTGACCCCGCACGCCGACGTGGCGGCGGTCGCCGCAGCCCTCACGGCAGCCCTCGGGCGACCGGCCGTGGTGGTCACCGAGTCGGTGTTCTCCGTCGACGGTGACCTCGCTCCGCTGGCGCGGCTGCACGCCACCGTCCGTGAACACGGCGCCCTGCTACTTGTCGACGACGCGCACGCGCTGGGTGTGGTCGGACCGGACGGTGCCGGTGCGGTGGCCGGGGCCCGCCTGACCGGCGAACCCGACGTGGTGGTCACCGCGACCCTGTCCAAGGCGCTCGGCGGGGCCGGTGGTGTGGTGGCCGGCCCCACCGAGTTCATCCGACACCTGGTGGAGACCGCCCGGACCTTCATCTACGACACCGCTCTACCGCCGGCGGTGGTGGCTGGGGTGCAGGCTGCCGTCGAGTTGACGTGTGCCGGTGACGGGCTGCGCGCCGAGTTGGCCGACCGGGCGGCCCGGGTGATGGACCGGCTGCGCGCCGCCGGTCTGGAGGTGTCAGCTGCCGACGCCGCCGTCGTCTCGGTCACCGCGCCGGGCCCGGACGCGGCCACCGCGTGGGCCACCGCCTGCCGGGACCGGGGTGTGGCGGTCGGCTGTTTCCGCCCACCCTCCACTCCTGACAACCGGTCGAGGCTGCGTCTGACCATCAACGCCGGGGTCTCTCGGCGGGACTTCGAACACGCCCTGGAGGTCATCGTGGAATGTGCGCCATGACGGATCAGTGGCGCGGGCCGGTGCTGGTCACCGGCACCGACACCGAGGTCGGTAAGACGGTGGTGACCGCGTCGATCGCGGCGGCGGCGCAGGCGGCCGGGCTGCGGGTCGCGGTGGTCAAACCGGGCCAGACCGGCACAGCCGCCGGTGAGCACGGCGATGTCGAGGCGATCACCCGGCTGGCCGCCCCGATGACCGGGCGCACGCTCGCCAGCTTCCCCGACCCCCTCGCGCCGCTGGCCGCCGCCCGGGTCGCCGAGTTGCCGCCGCTGGAGTTGTACAGCGCGGTCGACGCGGTACGGGAGGAAGCCGAGAAACACGACCTGGTGCTTGTCGAGGGGGCCGGTGGACTGCTCGTACCGATGGGACTGCGGCCCTCCGGGGAGCCATGGACGGTCGCTGATCTGGCCGTGTCGCTCGGCGCTCCTGCGGTGGTGGTGGCTCGCGCCGGGCTCGGTACCCTCAATCACACCGCGCTGACCCTCGAAGCGCTGCAACGGCGGGCCGTGCCGGCCGGGGTGGTGATCGGTGCCTGGCCAGCCAAGCCTGCCCTGGTGCACTGGGCGAACCTGGGCGATCTGTTGCCGACCCTGCTCGGCGCGTTGCCGGCCGGGGCCGGCGCGATGGACCCGGGGGTGTTCCGGCGATCCGCGCCCGGATGGCTCACTCCCGCGCTGTACGGAGTGCTCGACGACTGGCGAACCTGGGCCGACGGGACCAGCTGAGTCACCCCGATCGTGGTCGCCGGAGGGGATGTCAGCGGCGGACGACGAAGGTGTCGGGCATCCGAAAGGTGAAATTGTCGGGATAGTGGGGTGGACGCACCACACGCACCCCTGTCAGCAGGGTTGTGGCCTCTGCGACAAGTGTGGCGGCCTCCATCCGGGCGAGCTGGTCGCCGACGCAGCGGTGGACGCCCGCGCCGAAGGCCAGATGCCGTCGTGACCCGGGTTGACCCGGCCGGAACTCGTCCGGCGACTGCACGACCTGAGGGTCACGTCCGGCTCGGGCCAGCCACAACACGACACTGCTGCCCGTCGTCACCGAGGTTCCGCCCAGCGTGGTGTCCACGGCGGCGATCCGTCGCCAGGTGACGATCGGCGGTTCCAGTCGCAGCCCTTCCTCGACCACGTCGGCGACGTTCACGCGTCCGTCCCGCAGCCCGGTGAGGACCGCCGGCTCACCGACGAGCCGGTGCATCAGCAGGGTGAGGAACTGGGAGGTGGTCTCCTGCCCGGCGACGAGCAGGAAGAACAGGGCGCCGACGACCACGTCGGGTGGGTGGCCGGCGGCGCGCAGGGACGCGACCAGACCGTCGCCGGTGGCCGCGAACTCCCGCAGCAGCAGGTGGAACCGGCCGACCTCGGCGGCGAGCATCTGCTGTCGGCTGGTGTCCAGCGGTGCCCAGAAAAGTTCCAGCGCCGCGCGGGCGAAGTCCTTCACTGCCGCTACGGGGGCGTCGGGCAGGTCGATCAGCCGGGCCAGGACCAGCAGCGGCAGGTCGGCGGCGAGGCCGGCGTGCAGGTCGACCGGGGCGCCGGTGGCCAGGGTGGCGGTCAGCTCGGCTACCCGCTGGCGGATCAGCGCGGTCAGCCAGTCCCGTTGGGCGGCCACCCGGGTGGGGTGCAGCGCCTCGGCGACCAGGGCGCGGATCGCCGGGTGACCGGCGCCGCCGTTGTTGGCCAGCGTCGGCGGTAGCCGGAACCGGTGGGCGGCGAGCGTCCGTAACGCGGCCACCGGTATCGGGGTGATCGCGTCGAGCGCGTTGTCGGGTCGGAACGTCGTCGGGTCGTTGAGCACCTGCCGGACCAGGGTGTGCCGGGTCACCAGCAGGTGCTCGACGCCTACCTGGTCGGCGACCCGGGCCACGTCGGGCCACGGGGTGACCCCGGCCCCGGTGCCGGCGCTCGCCGTGGGGGCCTGCTCCCAGCCGCGGAACAGCACGGCGTCACGCTAGTCGGCGGTTCCCGGTCGGCTGGTACGCAGCCGCCACACCGTGGTGTGCTTCACCCGTACGCTCTCCAACGCCGCACTCACCGGCACCTGGTAGGCGGCGAGTTCGGTGAAGCGTTCCCGGGGCAGGAAGGCCCGGCCCGGGTCGCCGACCAGCACCGTGGCCCCGCCACGGGCGGCGCGGAGCAGGAATCGCAGCACCCGGTTGGCCATCGCCTCGCTGTAGAACACGTCACCGGCCAGGATCACTTCGGCGTCGCGCGCGTCGCCGTCGAGGATGTCGCCGTGTTCGGCGTCGACGTGTACTCCGTTGGCTTCGGCGTTGAGTGCGACGGCCGCGACGGCCAGTTCGTCGATTTCCACGGCCCGGACGGTGGCCGCGCCGGCCCGGGCGGCGGCGATGGCCACCAGGCCGGAGCCGGTGGCCAGGTCGAGAACCCGGTGTCCGGCGACGGTTTCCGGGTGGTCGGTGACGTAGCGGGCCAGGCCCTGTCCGCCGGCCCAGGCGAAGGCCCAGAACGGTGGCGGCCGGTCGCTGCGGAACTCGCCTTCGGTCAGCTCCCACAGTCCGATCGGCTCGTCCGCTTGGTGCAGCCGCACCTCCGGTACGAAGGCGACGGGCGCGAGCCGGGCGTGCAACTGAACGAAGGCGGTGGAGAGCGCGGACATCAGACGATTGTCCACCGGCACCTGTTTCACGGCGTGTCGCGCTGATTCGTGTCCGGTTCAATACTTTGCGTGAAAACGGGCATCTCGCTTCACAGTACGTGCAAACACCCCCGTCTACCGGGTGGCCTCCTGCGCTCCTAGCGTTGCCAATGGAGGCGACCAACGGGAGGACGGATCGTGAAGAGGCTGTGGCGTTACACGCTAAGGATCGGGGTGGCGTTGGCATGTCTCACCGGAGTGGACGTTGCCATGGCTGTGCCGGCACAGGCGGCGTTCGCCACCGAACTCGGCGGCCTGCCGGACCAGTTCACCGCCGGCGGGCAGGTGGAGACGGTCTCCGCCGTGGTGTCCCGCGACGATGAGGGCGACTGCATAAAGGTGCGCTGGTCGTTGGTGCTGGGTGTGCAGGGGCTGCGGCTGGATCAGGTGCGGGTGGAACGGATCGAGGAGACAGGTTCGTTCCCGGTGGAGGTGCAGGCCGAGGGGGACGCGGCGCGGCTGACCGACCGTCAGCTCGACCCGGGCACCCTCTGCCTGGGGCGCACGGTCACCGCCCAGTACCGGATCGCGTTCGACGGGGACGTCGACCGGGGACGGGTGAGCCTGGCAGCTGAGGCGTACGACCGGGACCTGCGGCTGCTGTCCCGACAGACCGCCACCCGTGAGGTGGTGGGTCAGGGCGTGGAGGTCGACCAACCGACCGAGCCCCCCACCCCGACGGAGGAGCCGGTCGACGTGCCGACCGTGGACCCGACCGAGGAGGAGACCGAACCTGCCGACGACGCGGGGGACGCGGGTGGGGCGGTCGATCCGCCGGACGCCGACGCGGCCGGCAACCAGACCGGCAGTGGGCTCGGCCTGACCGAGGCGGCCTTCCTTCTCGGGGGTCTGCTGCTGTTCCTCGGAGTGGGGCTGTTGCTGCGGCTGCGGCAGTTGACCCGGGAGCCCGAGCCGGCGGTCGGGGCAGTCAGCCGGGCGCCCAGACGTTGGGTCGAACGGCGCTCGGATCCGCAGGGCGGGTGGCGGACGGTACCCCGCGACGACGGTTACCTGAGTTGACACTGGAACACGGTGGGCGGCGTTTCGTCCGGCCCACCGTGGCTTCAGGTCACGTCACGGGGCCCAGTTCGGGTCGCGGCCGAAGGCAGCGAGGAGCCGGTCCTGTTCGTCGGCTCCGTCGGGCAGCTCGACCTCCGGTTCGACGAGGTTGTTGCTCCGGTAGTCCTGCACGTGGCGGGAGTACCAGCGGGCCGCCTCGGCGACCGCGTCGGCGTCCATCGTCGGGTCAGCGCCGATCGCCACTGCCAGGTCCCAGCCGTGCACGAGATGTTCGGCGAGCAACTGGTGCAGGTACTCCTCGGCGGGGGTGGCGCCGGCCGACAGGTGCACGGCCTGTTCCAGGGCCCCCGGGCTGGTGGCGGCGACCTCGGCCTGTGCCGCGGCTTGTCGGGCGACCGCGATCGGGTCGGCGCCGAGTTGGTCGCCGTCGTAGCGGTCACCCACCTCGTCGATGGTCCGCCCGGCGAGTAGCGGCACGCTCCACCGTTCTTCGCTGACCACGTGGTTGACGAGTGCGCGCACGTCCCAGCCGGGGCAGGGGGTGGCGGCCGACCATTGTCCGGGGTGTACCTGTTCCACCCGGTCGGTGAACTCGGCCAGGCTGCGCCGGTATGTCTTCAGCAGCTCC
Source organism: Micromonospora sp. HNM0581 (assembly GCF_012726175.1). GTDB lineage: Bacteria > Actinomycetota > Actinomycetes > Mycobacteriales > Micromonosporaceae > Micromonospora. The sequence continues at coordinate 40,322 of NZ_JAASAD010000017.1, read as the reverse complement.
ATGTCGCCTCTGTTCCCGTCGTTGGCGCGGGTAACCCGCTGGATCGGGTGGTGCGGGTAACCCTCGGATCCGTGGCGTCGATCGTGGCGGTAGCGCCCTACTCCAGCTGCTCGGCAGCCAGTCCCAGCTCGCGGGCGGCCACGAGGCGCACCCATTCGGCGAACTGCCGGCGGGAGATCACCCGGTCGTGTACCGCGAGCTGCACCGCCAGGCCGTCCATCACGGCGCTGATCCGCCAGGCGGCACCGGCCGGGTCGGTGCAGACGAAACTTCCCTCCCCGACCCCGTCGGAGATCACCGTCGCCAGGTCCTGCCGCCACCGCAGGTCCAGCTTGCGGGAGACCTTCTCCAACTCGGGGGTACGCAGCGACTCCGCCCAGCCGTCGATCCACATGGACCAGGAGATGGCGCGTCCCGCGGGTGTGTAGAGGCGCAGGATGCGGCGGAGTTTGGTCAGTGGCGGGGCGCCGGATCGGGTGACCGCGTCGAGCCGGGCCAGATCCTGTTCGACCGCGTACGCGAAGGCTTGGGCGAGCAGGCGTTCCTTCGTGGCAAAGTGGTAGAAGACGAGCGCCTGGCTCACCCCGGCGGCCTGCGCCACATCCGCGGTGCGGGTGTTCGCCAACCCGCGCTGCCCGATCACGTCACATGCGGTGCGCAGCAGGGCATCCAGGCGGATTTCCGCCGCACGTCTCGTCACGCCCGTCACCGTATCCGATCGAGATGGATACGGCCGGTCACCAAACCCCTGTTGATCCGGCTTGCGGCAGTCGGAAGCCGGACAGTTTCGGACTCGCCGGCATTGGACCCCGATTTGGCATCCGTTCCGCCGCTCGGCTAAAGTTCTCATCCGTCACCGGGAACATCCGGGGCATGCGGACGTAGCGCAGTTGGTAGCGCATCACCTTGCCAAGGTGAGGGTCGCGGGTTCGAGTCCCGTCGTCCGCTCGGAGCTGCCGCCACGCGTGACGGGGGCAACCTCGGTGGGGTGGCCGAGAGGCGAGGCAACGGCCTGCAAAGCCGTGTACGCGGGTTCAAATCCCGTCCCCACCTCGGTAGGAACAGCAAGGGCGATTGGCGCAGTGGGAGCGCGCTTCCTTGACACGGAAGAGGTCACTGGTTCAAACCCAGTATCGCCCACCAGTAGATAGAAGCCCGTTACCGGTGATCCGGTAACGGGCTTCTCGCGTATCCGCTGACGTGCTCTGTCCGCTCCCGGCGCTCGGTGCCACGGAGCGGGCCGTCGGCTCGTCGTGGCCGACCTGCGGCGGTGGCGGGCACCCGCTACGGTGACCGCCACCACCGGTCGGTCACCTGGGCGGTGCGACGTCCCGACGCTCCTCGACCCGGCGGTACTCCACCGGCTCCTCGGTGGTGGTGGCGACCGTCTGGCGACGGCGACCCCAGACGAGCGTGGTCAGGATCAGGCCGAGCGCGCCGGCGGCCATCAGGATCCAGCCGACCACGTCCAGATCGAGTCCGCCGACGCTGGCGTTGACCGCGAAGGTGAGGATGGCGCCGAGCGCCAACAGAAAGATGCTGGTGCCGATACCCATGACAGCCTCCTTTGTCCGGGGGGTGCGGTGTGCTGTCGGGAGAGGTCTGTACCCGGGGGGTGAGCGGCGCAATCACTGTTGTCCCGGCCCGCCGCTCCAAGCGATCTTGTCATCGGGTAGAGTTGCCCCGTCCCCGGCACAGTCGGAGGCAATGCGGACGTAGCGCAGTTGGTAGCGCATCACCTTGCCAAGGTGAGGGTCGCGGGTTCGAGTCCCGTCGTCCGCTCGTGACCCGGCCGCACCTGCGGGTGCCGCCGGTCGCCGCGGGCGATTGGCGCAGTGGGAGCGCGCTTCCTTGACACGGAAGAGGTCACTGGTTCAAACCCAGTATCGCCCACCACGACCTCCGGTGTGACTGGTGGAGCTTGCGGCACCGTCCCGAAGTGACAGTCAGGCGAGCTGCATCGGCAGGTCCAGCACCTCGTCCACCGGGCGGCGAGGGGTGGGCCAGCCCGGCTGGCCGTACCCGACCCGCATCACCATCTGCGGCGTACCGAACCGTCCCAGCGACAACCGCAGCTGCTCCCGGGCCGACGGCACCTCGATCGGCTGCGACAGCATCGACACCGACAGCCCGGCGCTGGTGGCGGTCAGTAGCACCCGCTGCAACGCCTGACCCGCGACCACCTGGTCGACGGCGGTGTTACCGGCGGAACCGAGCACCGCCACCAGCGGCTCCGGCTCGAAGTCCCGCCCGGGTGCCCGCCGGGTGCCACCGAAGCCACGCGTCGGCAGCAGGTCCTGCGGCTCGGCCCGCGGGCCGCTGGCGGCCATCGGGACGCCGTCCGGCTCGGTGCCGGCGCGTACCCATGCCTCGCGTTCCGCCCGGTAGGTGGGGTTACGTTCGAGTACCCGGTGTGCGCCGCGGGCGATCTCGGCGAAGGCGTTGACGGCACTCACCCCGATCAGCAGTTCCAGCCAGCAGTGCTCGGCCCGGGCCGCCTCACCCAGCTGCCAGCGGGAGTCAGCCGGAACGGGGTCGGGCCAGAACGGGGCACGGTTGCTGAACCGGCGTGGAATGGCCAGGTGGAGGCTCTGCTCGCCGGGGCTGGGTCGACGTGGCAGATCCGGCACCAGCCGGGCCAGCACGTCCGGCTCCGACGGGTACGGGCGCAGTCGTACCGTCGCCGGTGTGCCGGCCACCGCCAGGGCCAGGCGCAGGTTGAACAGCGCCGCGCCACCGGCGACGCGGGCACCCCAACCGCTCGGGTCGGTGGCGGGTAGCCGCCGGGTCGGGTCGAGAAGCACCTCGATCCCGCCGTCGCGTAGCCGGAATCGCCACGGCTGGACGTTGTGCAGGGACGGCGCGCGGACCGCGTCGGTCGCGACGGCCCGCAGTTGTTCGACGGTGTAGCCGGTCTCCATGGTCGTGCCCCCTCGCTTCCGCCTGGTACTCCTCACGGTGCGCCCCGCACACCCCACCCGGCAGGGCCACACGTCCCGAACCCTCGGGCCCCCGGCCGCCGCCCGGCTACCGCAAGTTGCCGGGCCACGCCGGGCCACGCCGGAGGTCAGCTGCGACAACGTCATGACTGACGGGGCGAAGGCGGACGGAAGGTCGGGACTTTCGACCCGGGTGGGGGTGAGCGGGAGGGGGTAGAAAGGGGAAATGATCCGGGTGTTCCTGCTTGACGACCATGAGGTCGTCCGTCGTGGTCTGGCCGACCTGCTGCACGCCAGTGGGGACATCGAGGTGGTCGGTGAGTCCGGTTCCGCACCGGAGGCGGCCCGCCGGATTCCGGCGCTGCGGCCCGACGTGGCGATCCTCGACGCCCGACTGCCCGACGGCAACGGCATCGACGTGTGCCGGGACGTACGGGCCGTGGACTCCTCGATAAGAGGGCTGATCCTCACGTCGTACGAGGACGACGAGGCGCTGTTCGCGGCGATCATGGCTGGTGCCTCCGGGTACGTGCTCAAGCAGATCAGGGGCACCGACCTCGTCGACGCGGTACGCCGGGTGGCGGCCGGTCAGTCGTTGCTCGACCCGGCGATCACCACCCGGGTGCTGGACCGCATCCGCAGTGGCGTGGAGCAGCCCCGCGAGTTGCGGTCCCTCACCGAGCAGGAGCGGCGCATCCTGGAGTACGTCGCCGAGGGGCTGACCAACCGGGAGATCGCCAGCAAGATGTTCCTGGCCGAGAAGACGGTGAAGAACTACGTTTCCAGCGTGCTGGCCAAACTCGGTCTGGAGCGACGAACCCAGGCCGCGGTGCTGGCCACCCGCCTGCTCGGCAAGACCAACTGACCAGTGCGGCTCAGTCCCGGATCGGGACCGACCAGTGCAGCTCAGTGCCGTGGGGTTCCGCGCCGCGTACCTCGAAGGTGCCGCCGTGCCGTTCGGCGCGTTCACGTAGGTTCAGCAGCCCACCCCGGGCGGCGGCCGGGTCACAGCCCACCCCGTTGTCGGTGACGGTGACGGTGACCCGGGCGGCGTGTACACGTACCTCCACCGACACCGTTGTTGCCGTGGCGTGGCGTACCGCATTGGACAGCGCCTCGCGGAGCACGGCGGTGAGTTCGGGGCGGACCTCGTCCGGCACGGCGCTGTCGACCGGCCCGGTCAGCTCCAGTCTCGGTCGGAAACCCAACGACTCGGCGGCGGCCTCCACCGCCTCGCGGATCTCGGTGCGCAGCACCGCACTCATCGGGGTACGTAGTTCGAAGATGGTGCGGCGGATGTCCTTGATCGTGGTGTCGAGTTCGTCGACCGCGGTGTTGATCCGGGCGACGATCTCCGGCCGCGATATCAGCGGCACCGCGCTCTGCAGTTGCAGGCCGGTGGCGAACAACCGCTGGATCACCACGTCGTGCAGGTCCCGGGCGATCCGCTCGCGGTCCTCCAACACCACGAGCTGCTCGCGTTCCTCCTGGCCCCGGGCGCGCTCCATGGCGAGCGCCGCCTGACCTGCGAAGCTGCCCAGCAGGGTCGTATCGTCGTCGGTGGCGCCGCCGTGGTCGACGCTGTGCGCGATCACCAGTACCCCGTGCAGGGTGTCGGCGGTGGCCAGTGGAGAGATCACCGCCGGCCCGGTGTGCAGCACCGCCGGCCACGGTGCGGCGTGGGCCAGATCCTCCACCGAATCGTGCCGGCCCGCCACGATGGACCCGGCGAAGCTGGTGTCCCCGGCCGGCAGCACCGTACCGACGAGCGCGCGGGCCTGGGTGCCGACACCGTCGACGACCTCGACGGTGAAGTGCTCAGCCTCGTCGTCGTAGAGCAGCACCAGAGCCAGCTCGGCCTCAGCCACTTCACGGGCTCGCCTGGCGACGAGGGTCAGCGCGTCGGTGCGACGCACCTCACCGAGCAGCAGTGAGGTGATCTCGGCGGTAGCGGCGAGCCAGCGTTCCCGCCGGTGGGCCAGCGCATACAGTCGGGCGTTCTCGATCGCCACACCGGCCGCGCCCGCGAGCGCGACGACGATCTCCTCGTCGTCCTCGGTGAATTCGGCGCCGCCCTGCTTCTCGGCCAGGTAGAGGTTGCCGAAGACCTGGTCGCGGATGCGGACCGGCACGCCGAGGAAGGTGTGCATCGGCGGATGGTTCGGCGGGAAGCCGTAGGAGTTCGGATGCCTCGTGATGTCGGGCATCCGTACCGGTTGCGGATCGTCGATGAGCAGGCCGAGCACCCCTCGGCCGTGCGGCAGGTCACCGATCTCCGCGTGTAGTTCCGCGGCGATGCCGTGGGTGATGAAGTCGTGCAGCATCCGGTCGGGCCCGATCACCCCGAGCGCGCCGTAGCGGGCCCCGGCCAGGTCGCATGCGGCCTGCACGATACGTCGCAGGGTGCTGCGTAGATCCAGGTCGGTACCGATGCCGACGACCGCGTCGAGCAGCGCCCGTAGCCGTTCCCGGCTGGTCACCACCTCGCCGACGCGATCCAGCATCTCCTGGAGCAGTTCGTCCAGGTGGACTCGGGACAGCGGGCTCAGGCCGAGCGACGGTGGCTCGTGCCGGGGTTCGGGTACACCGACGGTCACCGGGCGATGCTAGCCGGCTGATGGACGCGCGGGAACGCCCACCGCCGCTTCGACGCGACGCCGGGGTGCCGCTCAGGCGGCGTCGTCGGACACCGCCGAGGTGTCCACCACCTGCTCGCGGGGCAGTCGCGGGGTGTGCGGTGGGCCGGCGTGGACCGGGTCGGCGACCCCCAGTCGCAGGCCGAGGTACGGGTGGCCGAGCCCGGCGAGCACCTGGCGCAGGGTCTGCCGGGTGGCCGGCACCTCGACCACGCCACTGAGCGGCACCATCGACACACCCAGCCGGGTGGCGGCGAGCCAGGCGGCCGACAGTGCCTCGCCGGCCCGGAGCCAGTCGACGGGCTCGTCCCGGTCGCCGTAGAGCACCGCGTAGGACGCCGCCCGGTCGTGCCCTGGCCCGATCGGCAGGCTGCCGGGGCGACCGAAGTCCCGGCCCGGCACGGTGGTCTGCGCGGGCTGCTCCGGCAGCACCTCCGGTGTGAGCCCGGTGCCGCCGGCGCGGCTGGTCCAGTACTCCAGTTCGTCCCGTAGCCGGGAGTCCTCCGCTTCGACTGTGGCCGCGTGCGAGGCGGAAGCGGCAAGCTGTAGCACCTGATCGCGGTCGAGGAACTCCCACTGGGCGCCCTGCTGCCTGGCGGCCGTCGCGATGGCAGTCAACGAGTCGTCGGTGACCGGCTCGTCGCTGACCGGCCGCCGGTCGGTGTGCCTCGTCTGCATGCACTGCACCGACCGCATCGCGTCCGGGTCGGCGCCGGTGGCCCGTGGCGCGGTGAGCCGGGCGAGCAGATCAGGGTCACCCGCGTCGGGAATCCGCTGCACGCTCGTCTCCCAGCCCTCGGCTGCCAACGCCAACCGGGCGTGGTGCAGCGCCGCACCGCAGCTGAGCACAACCAGCTCACCCTGCGGGTCGGTGGCAGCCAACCTGGTGTCGCGGAGCATCCTCAGCTCCAACGCGTCGGGCAGCACCCGCCAGCGCCACGGCTGGCTGTTGTGCACCGATGGCGCGTGACCAGCCATCGCGGCAGCATCCGCAAGAGCGGTGGTCAGCGGGCGGTGGGTGACCGGCGTCTGGTGGCTCATCCTCACGACCTTTCCGTCTCTGCTCATCGTGCCGCACCTCGGTGGGACCGTGGGGGCGGTCCGGCCCATCGTGTGCCACCGGTCGGTGGTCCGGCACGATCCGTACGTCCCGACCGCTCGGGACCTGTGACCCGTGTTCCGTCCCCACGCCGCGCGGCGGCTGACACGATCCGCAGGTGGGGCAGGAACAGACAGCGCGTGACGGGGTCGCAGGCGAGTGCCTGCCGGACCAGCCGGCGCGATCTACACCCGAGAGGCCCGGAAGGTGGCGCCGGAGCTGGTGGCTGTGGACCCCGCTGGGCGGGCTCGTGCTGCTGGTGTCGGCCGGTGCGGTGGCGCGATCGGTCGGGCATCCCGGCGTCGCCGACCGGTGGTGGGCCTTCGCCACCCTGGCCGCGTTGCTGCCGGCCGCCGTGTCGGTGCTGCGGGAACTGTTTCGGCGGCGGTTCGGCGTGGATGTGATCGCCGTACTGGCGCTTGGCGGCGCCCTTGTCGTCGGCGAGTACCTGGCCGGCGCGGTGGTCGCGGTGATGCTGGCTACCGGGCGGACCCTGGAGGCGTACGCGCAGCGTCGGGCGACCCGTGATCTGCGGGCACTGCTGGAGCGGGCCCCCCGCACCGCGCGGCGGCGTACCGCCGAAGGTGGCGTCGAGGTGGTGCCGGTGGACCGGGTGGCGGTAGGTGACCGGTTGCTTGTCGGCCCAGGTGATGTGGTCGCTGTCGACGGTGCAGTAGAGACCGACGCGACGTTCGACGAGTCGGTGGTCACCGGGGAGTCACGGCTGGTCGAGCGGAGGGCCGGGGCCCGGGTGGCCAGCGGTGTGGTCAACGCCGGAGCGGCCGTGGGGCTGCGGGCCGTGGAGAACGCCGAGCGCAGCACGTACGCCGGGATCGTACGGTTGGCCGAGGAGGCGACCGCCCGTAAGGCACCGACGGTCCGGCTCGCCGACCGGTACGCCGCAGCCTTCGTGCCGTTCACGCTCGTGCTGGCCGGGCTGGGCTGGATGCTCTCCGGTGAGTTCCTTCGCGCGGTGGCGGTACTGGTGGTGGCGACACCGTGCCCCTTGCTGCTGGCCACACCCATCGCCATCGTCTCCGGACTGTCCCGGGTGGCTCGGCGTGGGGTACTGGTTCGTGACGGCGGTTCGCTGGAGGTCCTGGGCCGGGCGCGCACTCTGCTCGTCGACAAGACCGGGACGCTCACCGCCGGTCGTCCCCGGGTCGCCGACACCGTCGTGGCTCCCGGCGGTGATCCCGACGAGGTGTTGCGGTTGGCCGCCTCGGTTGAGCAGTTGTCCTCCCATGTGTTGGCGTTGGCGCTGGTGCGTGCCGCAGCTGAGCGCGGCCTGCGACTGATCGCACCGGCCGAGGTGACCGAGGATCCCGGCCGGGGGGTGAGTGGGCGGGTGGACGGGCGGCGGATCCGGGTCGGCCAGGTCCCGGTGGAGCTGCCGGAGTGGGGTGAGCGGGCCGGTGCGGCGGGACACTCGCTGGTCTGGGTGGTCGACGAGCAGGCCGGGCCACTCGGTGTCGTCCTGTTGGAGGATCCGGTACGCCCCGACGCCCAGCGGACCGTGGCGCGGCTGCGGGCCGCAGGGCTGACCCGGATCGTGATGGTGACCGGGGACCGGCCGGAGAATGCCCGCCGGGTCGCCGACGCGGTGGGTGTCGACGACGTGGTGGCCCGGTGCACCCCGCAGGAGAAGGTGAACCAGGTCCGTGCCGAGGCGGGTCGGGCGGTGACCGTGATGGTGGGTGACGGGGTGAACGACGCTCCGGCGCTTGCGGAGGCTGACGTCGGCGTGGCGATGGGGGCCACCGGGGCGACCGCCTCGGCTGACGTCGCCGACGCCGTGCTGAGCGTCGACCGTCTCGATCCGCTGGCCGACGCGGTGGAGGTGGCCCGGTACGCCCGCCGGATCGCCGTGCAGAGTGCCACGGTGGGGATGGGGTTGGCGTTGCTCGCGATGGGAGCGGCGGCGGCCGGTCGGCTACCGCCCGTGGCGGGCGCGTTCCTTCAGGAGGGCATCGACGTGCTGGTGATCCTCAACGCGTTGCGTGCGCTTCGGGGTGGGCGCCGTGGGCCGGCGTGACGGGGGCCGGCCCACGGTGTACCTCAGCGTTCCGGATCACCGTGACCGGGCCCGGTGCTGTGCGCGCTCAGGACGGATCCCTGCTCACCTGCTGGTCGGGTCGCTCCCGCGGACCCAACGCCACTCGGCCACCTTCGGGTCGTCCTCGCCGAAGCGGCGGGTGTGGTCACGGGCCGACTGGCGCGCGTCGGTCATCTCCTGCCGCAGGTGCGCGGCGCGGGCGGCCAGCCCAGGCACCCGGTCGATCACGTCGATCACCAGGTGGAAGCGGTCCAGGTCGTTGAGCATCACCATGTCGAAGGCAGTGGTGGTGGTGCCCTCCTCCTTGTACCCGCGCACGTGCAGGTTGTGGTGGTTGGTGCGTCGGTAGGTCAGCCGGTGGATGAGCCACGGATAGCCGTGGTACGCGAAGATGATCGGCTTGTCGCGGGTGAACAGTGTGTCGAACTCGGAGTCCGGTAGTCCGTGCGGGTGCTCGGAGTCCGGTTGGAGCCGCATCAGGTCGACGACGTTGATCACCCGGACCTTGAGTCCGGGTAGGTGCTGGTGCAGTAGGTCCGCCGCGGCGAGGGTCTCCAGCGTCGGCACGTCACCGGCGCAGGCGAGTACGACGTCCGGTTCGCTGCCGTCGTCGGTGCTGGCCCAGTCCCAGATACCCACGCCACGGCGACAGTGGGCGACCGCCTCGTCCATCGTGAGCCAGTTGGGTGCGGGCTGCTTACCGGCCACCACCACGTTGATGTAGTGGCGGCTGCGCAGGCAGTGGTCCATGGTGGAGAGCAGCGTGTTGGCATCCGGTGGCAGGTAGACCCGAACCACCTCGGCCTTCTTGTTCATCACGTGGTCGATGAAGCCTGGATCCTGGTGCGAGAAGCCGTTGTGGTCCTGCCGCCAGACATGGCTGGAGAGCAGGTAGTTCAGCGAGGCGACCGGCTGCCGCCACGGTATGCCACGGGTGACCTTCAGCCACTTGGCGTGCTGGTTGACCATCGAGTCGACGATGTGGATGAAAGCCTCGTAGCTGGTGAAGATGCCGTGCCGTCCGGTCAGCAGGTAGCCCTCCAACCAGCCCTGGCACAGGTGTTCGGAGAGAACCTCCATCACCCGACCGTCGGGGGAGAGGTGCTCGTCCCCGTCGACCATGCCGGCGACCCAGGCCCGATCGGTGACCTCGAAGGCGGCCTGGAGCCGGTTGGAGGCGACCTCGTCCGGCCCGAACAGGCGGAACGTCTGCGGGTTGGCGCTGATCACATCCCGGACCCAGGTGCCGAGTTCGCCGGTGGCGCTGGTGACCGTCGCACCGGGCCGGGGTACCTCGACGGCGTAGTCCCGGAAGTCGGGGAGGGCCAGATCGCGCAGCAGGGAACCGCCGTTGGCGACCGGGTTGGCGCTCATCCGCCGTGGTCCTCTGGGAGGTAGCTCGGCCAGCTCGGCGACGGGTGCGCCGGTGGCGTCGAACAGCTCCTCCGGTCGGTAGCTGCGTAGCCACCGCTCCAGTTCGGCCAGGTGTTCCGGGTTGCTGCGGACCGCCGAGATCGGCACCTGGTGCGCGCGGTAGGTGCCCTCCACCTGTTTGCCGTCGACGTCGTGGGGTCCGGTCCAGCCCTTGGGGGTACGCAGCACGATCATCGGCCAGCGGGGGCGTGTGACGGTGGCGCCGGAACGGGCGTGGCGCTGGATCTCGGCGATCTCGTCGAGCGCCCGGTCCAGGGTGGCCGCCAGGCTCTGGTGGACCAGGGACGGATCGTCACCCGCCACCACGTACGGTTGGTAGCCCTGACCCCGCATGAGGTCGAGCAGATCGGACTCGGGGATGCGGTCGAGCACCGTCGGGTTGGCGATCTTGTAGCCGTTGAGGTGCAGGATGGGCAGCACCGCGCCGTCGCGGGCGGGGTTGAGGAAAACGTTGGACAGCCAGCTGCCGGCCAACGGACCAGTTTCCGCTTCGCCGTCTCCGATCACGCAGGCGACCAGCAGGTCAGGGTTGTCGAACGCGGCACCGTAGGCGTGACTGAGGGCGTACCCCAGCTCGCCGCCCTCGTGGATCGATCCCGGCACCTCCGCCGCGACGTGGCTCGGGATGCCACCGGGGAAGGAGAACTGTCGGAACAGCCTCGCCATGCCGGCCTCGTCGCGCCCGATGTCGTGGTGGAGCTCGCTGTAGGTGCCTTCGAGCCAGGTGTTCGCGACGAGTGCCGGTCCGCCGTGCCCGGGCCCGGTGATGTAGATGGCGCTGAGGTCCCGCGCGACGATGGCCCGGTTCAGGTGGGCGTAGATCAGGTTCAGCCCGGGGGAGGTGCCCCAGTGCCCGAGCAGGCGGGGTTTGACGTGTTCGGGGGCGAGTGGTTCGCGTAACAGTGGGTTGTCCAGCAGGTAGATCTGCCCGACGGTGAGATAGTTCGCCGCTCGCCAGTAGGCGTCCAGCCGGCGCAGCTCGTCATCGGTCAGGGGGCTTCGCAGGTCCACGGCGATGTCCATACTGGTCGAGCCTCTCGCAGTCATTGTTCTCCGGCATCCACGACGCGGTTCCTCTGTCAGCATTGCCGCGGTGACGATCCTCGATCAGGGCCGTTGGTCCCGCCGGGCCCGGTACGACGACCCGTCTGGTTCAGGTGTGTCGGTGACGCCCCGGATCACGAGCACCGGGGAGGGGGCGTGGTAGAGCAGCGATTGACTGACCGGGCCGAGCATTCCGCGCATCGGTTCCTCACCCCGGGCGGCGACCACCACCAGTTGTGCCGAGCGGGACTCGTCGACAAGCACGTCACCGGGCTCACCCCGGATGACGTGGCATTCGACGGTGGCGTGGGGGTGGCTGACCCGTTGCCGGGACATCATCTCGTCGAACCGTTCGGTGGCCTCCTCGACGCTGCCGTCGGAGTCGACGACCCAGACCGCCAGCAGCCCTGCCTGCTGACGGGTGGCGCAGTTCAGCGCCCAGTTCAGGGCGATTTCGCCGGAGGCCGAGCCGTCGACCCCGACCAGGACCGGGCCGGAGGGGGGCGGCTCCCGCCGGGCGACCAGCACCGGGCACTCGGCGCGGGCGGCCACCTGCACGGCGGGCCTGTCCGCCGGGATGCAGCGGTCACAGTGGGCCATGCCCCCGTCGCCGACCACCGTCAGGAAGGCGTTCTCCGACCTACGGACGAGGTTCGCCACCGCCGACCCTTCGGCGATCTCTGCGTTGACCGTTACACCCGGCCCGCTCTCGTTGGCTGCCGCGGTCGCCTCGGTGATCAACCGTTGCGCGTCGGCCCGGGAACTGGAGACCGCCGGTGCGTCGAAGGCGGCCCAGTTGAAGGCGTGCAGCAGGTGCAGCCCGCGTCCGTGGGCGGCGGCGACCCGGGCGGCGAGGCGGGCCACCGGCAGGACGTCCTCGGGACCGACGCCGACGAGCACCGGCGCGTCACTGGTGGCGGCCATCCGCATCACCCCCGCAGCTGTGGCACCCGGCCTGTGTCTGAGGCTAGTCCCGGTGGTGCACCTGGGGGGCCGGATCCGTCGTACGCCCGCCGGGCTGTGACCGCGCAGACGCTGTCGAGCTGACCCGTCTGTGCTGGCATTCGCCGGCAGCGCGTACGTGCGCCGGCCCATGACGGGAGTGGTCGGTGTTCCCTTTGGGGTGGCGGATGAAACGTCCGCGACCGGAGCCGGGTCGGTGAATCGAGGCACACCGCTGTCGGGTCGCCCAACCCGGCGCGGTGCTGCACACTGGCGCCGTGGATGGTGGACGGGACGAAGGGCCGCTGCGCAGCGCGGTGGTGGTCAACCCGGTCAAGGTGACCGATCTCGACGCGCTGCGCCGGACCGTCGGTGACACGCTCGCCGCAGCCGGCTGGCCGGAACCGCTGTGGTTCGAAACCACCCCCGAGGATCCTGGTCGCGGTCAGACCGGGCAAGCGCTCGCTGCCGGGGTCGACGTGGTCTTCGCCTGCGGCGGCGACGGTACGGTGATGGCCTGCGTCGACGCTCTGGTCGGTACGGAGGTGGCGCTCGCCGTGCTACCTCAGGGCACCGGCAATCTGCTCGCGGCCAACCTGGGCCTCTCCGTCGACCTGGCCGCCGGGCTTGCGGTGGCCGTCGAGCGTGGCCGGCGCCTGCTCGACGTCGGTGCGGTGGACGGGCAGCACTTCGCGGTGATGGCCGGCATGGGTTTCGACGCCCAGATGCTCGACGCCACGAGTGAGACGACCAAGCGGCGGATCGGCTGGCCGGCGTACGTGGTGGGGGCCGCGCGGCATCTGCGGGACCGGCCGATGCGGGTGTCGATCCGGCTCGACGATCAGCCGCCGCTACGCCGCCGCGCCCGTTCGGTGCTGGTCGCCAACGTCGGTCGGCTGCAGGGCGGAGTAACTCTGCTCACCGACGCGGAACCCGACGACGGGTATCTCGACGTCGCGGTGCTCACGCCGCGCAGGCTGCGGCACTGGGCCTCGCTCGGCTGGGCGGTGCTGCGTGGCCGCGACCGGGTGCCCCGGATGGAGGTGTACCGCGCCCGTCGGGTGGAGATAACCAGCAACCGGAATCAGCCTCGGGAGTTGGATGGTGACCTGGTCGAGCCGGGCCGTGAGCTGCGGGTGCAGATCCGTCGGCGGGCGTTGTGGCTGTGTGTACCGCTGCCGGAGCAGGCGTCCGACCTGGCCGAGGACGTGTCGGCCGCCGCTGAGCGCGGCGAACGCCTCGTCGAGGAGGGCCGAGGTGAGCGCGAGGAGTGAGCTTGCGAGCCCCGCAGTCGCGAGCGGGGTTGGTGGGGTGAGCGCGAGGAGTGAGCTTGCGAGCCCTGCAGTCGCGAGCGGGGTTGGTGGGGTGAGCGCGAGGAGTGAGCTTGCGAGCCCCGCGGTCGCGAGCGGGGAGGGGTGAACGGTGAGCAGCACCCGGATGGTGCCGGAGACCCGGTTGATGTCCGACGAGCAGCTCTGCGCCGACCACGCCTGGCAGACGTTGCGCCGGGAGGGCGGTTGGCACCTTCTGCGCGACGCGTTCACCCGGTTCCGTTACGGCGACGGGTTCAGTCACTCCCGCGCTTTCGCGTTCCAGCTCTGCCTGGCCGTGGTGCCGTTCCTGATCGCCCTCACCGGGCTGGTCGCCGAACTTGGCGTCGCCGAGGGGGGCGAGGTGGTCGCCGACACGGTGCTGGCGTTGACTCCCGGATCGAGTGAGCAGGTGGTGGCCGACCTGCTCGGTGAGGGTGACGACGTGGGTGCCGAGCAGGCCGAGGAGGTCGGCGAGGTGGCCCTGGCCCTCGGTCTGGTCACCGGGCTGGTCGCGCTGACCAGCACGATGGCCCAGATCGAGCGGGGAGCGAACCGCATCTACGGTGTCGAACGTGACCGCCCGGCCTTGTGGAAGTATCTGCGGGCGGCCGTGCTCGCCGTGAGCGCCGGCCTCCCGGCCCTCGCCGGTTTCCTCATCCTGGTCGGTGGTGGACCGATGGGTGACTCGGTGGAGCGTCACTACGCCTGGGGCGACGTCGCCAGCGTGGTGTGGGATGTGGTGCGTTGGCCACTCAGCCTCGGTCTGACGGTGCTGGCCGTCGCGGTGCTGTTCCGCCAGGCGCCCCGGCGCCGTCAGCCCGGCCTGTCCTGGCTGTTGTTCGGTGCCGGCATCGCCACCACGATGTGGTGGCTGGCGAGTCTCCTGCTCGCCGGGTACGTGCGGTTCAGTGACGACTTCGGACAGACCTATGGTGCGTTGGCCGGGATCGTGGCGCTGTTGCTCTGGGCGAACCTCACCGGCATGGCGCTGTTCGGGGGGCTGTCCTTCGCGGCACAGCTGGAGGCGGTGCGCATCGGTGTGCAGGAGCCGGCGAAGCCGGATCTGTGGGAGCCGGACGCGCAGCGTGTCGCGGTGCACGACACCGGCGAGATGACTGCGCTCTGACACGTCTGGCCGCCGGGTGTACCGCGGCGGAGGACCGGGTACTGCGGCACGCCAGAGGCGAAGGAGGCTGCCGTGGGCGCGGTCAGGGACGTACTGCGACGACCCCTGGGACACTTCACCGAACGTACGCTCGCCGGTCTGGCGCTCGTACTCGGTGCCGGGGTCGGCTTCGGGTTGCTGCTGGTGCTGGTCCGGGTGCGCTGGTCACCGCTGTACGACGTGGACCACGGTGTCGCCCAGTGGCTCAACGACCGGGTCGCGCCGATCGGGCCGCTGGTGACGGTGCTCAATGCCTTCACCGATCTCGGTGGGCGGGCGGTCATCATCTGGCTGGTGACCGTCGCTGTGGTGGGGCTGCTGATCCGCCGGCAGGGCCGGCTGGCGGTGTTCCTGATTGTCACCGGGGCAGGAGCGTTGATCCTCGACCCGTCGCTGAAGGCGCTCGTCGACCGGTTGCGTCCCGAGGTGGACGTGCCCATCGGGGCGTACGCCGGGCAGAGTTTTCCCAGCGGCCATGCCCTCGGGTCGATGGTGGCCTACGGCGCGCTGCTGCTCGTGTTTCTGCCGGCGATGGCTTCCCACTGGCGTCGGCCGGCGATGGCCTTGGTCGCCACGGTCGTCTTCCTGATCGGCTTCACCCGGGTCGCGCTCGGGGTGCATTTCCTCTCCGATGTGCTCGGTGCCTGGCTGCTCGGCGCGGCCTGGTTGGGCGTCACCGCGTACGCGTTCCGGTTGTGGCGGTTGGAGCGGGGTCGGCCGGCGGCGCCACTGATCGAGGGTTTGGAGCCGGAGGCGGGGCACGAGGTGGCGCCCGCGCCGGACGAGGAGAAGCTGCTGCCGCATGCCCGGGCCGGTGTCGCCGAGTTAATCGTCGGCTGGGTGCTGGTGTTCGGTGCCCTCTACGGGTTCGGCATGTTCGTCAGCTACCACGCTGACGGCACCTTCCTGGCCGATCTCGACGAGTCGGTGCCCATCTGGTTCGCCGAGCGCCGTACCGGGTCGCTTGACGAGTTCAGCTGGTGGTGGAGCAAGGTGGGCGACACCCACGCCATCATGGCGATCTCGCTCGTCTTCTGCCCGCTGGTGCTGGCGATCTGGCGGCGGTGGCGGCCGGTGCTGTTCGTGGCGTTGACCATGTTCGGTGAGCTGTCGCTCTTCCTGGCCAGCGCGGCGGCGGTGGACCGGCCGCGCCCGCCGGTGGAGAACCTGGACGGTCCGATGCCGACCTCGTCGTTCCCGTCCGGGCACATCGCGGCGACCCTGTGTGTGTGGGTGGCGATCGCTGTCATCGTCTTCGCCCGGACCGACCGGTGGTGGCGTTGGCTGTTCGTGGCGCTCGCCGTGGTGATGCCGGTCGGGGTGGCGGTCTCCCGGATGTACCGGGGCATGCACCACCCGACGGACTTCATGGGGGCGATCCTGCTCACCACCCTCTGGGTCGGCCTGTTGTACTGGGTGATCCGCCCCAACGAGGACGTCCGGCAGGGCAACCGGCCGGCGATCGAGTCGGAGGATGTGGGCACCCTCGACGACGAGTTGGCTCGGGCGGGCCAGCCGGGTTGAGCCGGCCGTGCTGCGAG
This sequence comes from Micromonospora sp. HNM0581, assembly GCF_012726175.1. Classification (GTDB taxonomy): domain Bacteria; phylum Actinomycetota; class Actinomycetes; order Mycobacteriales; family Micromonosporaceae; genus Micromonospora. The sequence goes on along the minus strand of NZ_JAASAD010000017.1, from coordinate 24,153 downwards.
TGATGACCTGGAACATCCGCACCGGTGGTCGGGACCGTCGCGGCTCGGACCGGCGTGGGCTGGTGGCCAGGGTCATCGCACGTCAGCGGCCGGACGTGCTCGCGTTGCAGGAGTTGGGTGATCTCGACGTGGCGGGCTTCGCCAGCGGTATCGGGCTCCGGCCGCATCTGGCCCGGTCCTGGCTGGGGCAGCCGGTGGCGCTGCTGGTGGAGCCGCGCTGGCCGGTGCTGGCCGCCGCAGCGGTACGCCGGCCGTTCCACCATGCGGCGCAACGCGTGGTGGTGGGTACCGACGCCGGTCCGTTGACGGTGCTCGGCACCCACTTCGACCCGTATTCGGGTACCCGGCGGCTGGTCGAGGCGGGGTGGGTCGCCGCGGCCCTGCGCCGCAGCCACCACGGCTTGTCGCTGCTCGCCGGTGACCTGAACACGCTCGACCCGTACTCGGGGCACGTGGGCCGGGTCGGCCGGCTTCCGTCCGCGTACCGTCGTCGGCACCTGCGCTTCGACGGGCGGACGGTGGAGACCCGGGCGGTGGCCCGGCTGCTCGCCACCGGGCTTGTGGATCTCGGAGCGAGCGCCGGTCCCACCGTCCCGACCGCAGTCGGGGGGGCGGAGTTCGTCGACATGCGCCTGGATTATCTACTCGGTACGGCAGAGCTGGCCGCTCACCTCGTCGGCATACGTGTGGTACGCGACCCGGACACCGCGCACGCCTCCGACCACTATCCCCTGCTCGCGGAGTTCGCCCTCACGCCGAGGGTCAGATCAGCAGGTTGAGCAGGATGGTCAGGACGATCGAGGCGACGACGGAGAAGAGGATCATCAGGAGGCAGCCGATGCCGCCGCCCGCCGGTCGGATCTCGGTGTTGCCGATGCGCATCGTCGACTCCTGACTGTTCAGAGTTCGCGCAGCCGGGGCAGCAGCTGTTCCTGCGCCCAGTCCAGAAACATCGGTTGGCTGTCGCCGCCGATCTGGACCAGGGCCACGTGGGTGAAGCCGGCGTCGGTGAACTCCTTGACCGCCGCCACGTGCTGGTCCACGTCGGGGCCGCAGGAGAGTCCGGCTGCCACGTCCTCCTCCCGTACGTTGCGGGTGGCCGCCTCGAAGGAGTCGGGGTCGGGTAGGTCGGTGTTCACCTTCCAGCCCATACCGAACCAGCGGAACTGGTCGTGGGCGATCTTGCGGCATTCGGCCTCGTCCGGCCCGTAGCAGACCGCCACCTGCCCGTACCGTGGGCGTGCGGAGCCGCCGGCCTGTTCGTACATCTCGATCAGGTGTGCCTCCGGCTCGGTGGCGATAATGCCGTCGGCGTACTCGGCGGCGAGGGCGGTCGACTGCCGGCCGGAGGCGGCCACCGCCATCGGCACCGGCACGTCGGGCCGGTCCCAGACGTAGGCGTCGGGCACGTCGAAGTGATTTCCGGAGAACGTCAACGTCTCGCCGTTGAGCAGGGGGCGGATGATCTGCAGTGCCTCTTCGAACATCTCGTGCCGCTGCTGGACGTGTGGCCAGCCGCCCACGACGTGTTCGTTGAGGTTCTCTCCGGCGCCGAGGCCGAGGGTGAACCGGCCGTCGGAGAGCACCCCGAGCGTCGACGCCTTCTGTGCCACCACGGCCGGATGGTAACGGCGGATCGGGCAGGTCACGAACGACATGAGCGCCGTCCGGGAGGTGGCGTGCGCGACCGCGCCCAGCACCGACCAGGCGTACGGTGAGTGGCCCTGCGACTTCAGCCAGGGGTAGTAGTGGTCGGACATGACGAGGTGGTCGAAGCCGGCTGCCTCGGCACGTACGGCATGGTCGACGAGATCCTTCGGACCTGCCTGTTCGCAGAGCAGGGTGTAGCCGATGCTGACCATTGACGTCTCCTTCCCGCCCGGGTGGATCGATTCCGGGTACCCCGCGCGGGACCGGTCAACCCTGCGGGGTCGCTTGACGACGCGCCAGGACGCGCAGGCCAACGGCATGGGCTGGCTGGGCTGGTCGTGGAGCGGCAACAGCGGCGGCGTCGAGGCTGACCGTCACGCCACGCAGGTGGCCGGGTCCTCGTGCGGGCCCGGCCACCGGATGCGACACGTGACACTCTGACCGGCCAGTTTTCAGCGACCTCTCAGACCCGGTCGGTAGGGTGCGCTGGTCAGCGTCCGCTCCCTCGCCGGAGTACGGGCACCAGACTCCGCAGGAGTACCAATGGTCTTCAAGAAGATGTTGAGCGCGTTGGGCGTGGGCGGTCCCAGTGTGGACACCGTCCTGTCCAATCCGAACACCCGGCCCGGACTGGCCCTCGACGGTCAGGTCAACCTCCTGGGCGGGGACGCCTCGGCGGACATCGAACAGATCGCCATCGGTCTGGTCAGTCGCGTCGAGGTCGGTGAGGCCGCCGGTGTGATGGAGTTCCACCGTCAGGTGGTGAGCGGGCCGTTCCAACTGGCGGCGAAGCAGGCGCTGTCCATCCCGTTCCAACTTCCGCTGCCCTGGGAGACGCCGATCACCGCCGTGTACGGTCAGCGCCTGCACGGCATGGCGCTCGGGTTGCGTACCGAGTTGGCGATCGCCCGCGCGGTCGACAAGGGCGACCTCGACGAGATCAACGTGCACCCCCTACCGGTGCAGGAACGCATCCTCGAGGCGTTCCTGCAGCTCGGTTTCCGGTTCAAGAAGGCCGACCTGGAGCGTGGTCTGATCCATGGTGTGCAGCAGACCCTGCCGTTCTACCAGGAGATCGAGTTTTTCGCCGCGCCGCAGTACGCGCAGACCATCAACGAACTCGAACTGACCTTCGTCGCCAACCCGCACGGCGTCGACGTGGTGTTGGAGTGCGACAAACGCGGCGGCTTCCTGACTCCCGGCCACGACGTCTTCGGCCGCTACCGGGTCGCACACACCGACGCGGAACGCTCCGACTGGGTGCAGGTGGTCGACGGCTGGTTGCAGGAGACGATCGGTCGCTTCGGTGCGCTGCGCGCTCAGGGGTTCGGCCCGCACGGCTACGGCCCGCACGGCTACGGCGGCGGGCAGAAGTTCGGCCATCCGCACCAGCGTGGCGGTGTCGGCATGGGTCGGGTGGTGGCTGGCGCGGCGCTGGGTGCCGCCGGTGGCATGCTCGCCGGCCACATGCTCGGCAACGCCTTCGACGGTGCCGAGGAGGAGGTGGCCGACGTCGCCGGTGACTTCGGCGGTGACTTCGGTGGCTTCGAGGAGTTCTGAGCCGGCTCCGCCGGACGTCGACCGGGTTCTGGTGCGCCGGCGGCACAACGGGACGGTGGCCCTTCGGGAACTCCCGAAGGGCCACCGGGTGTACGCGGGCCGGTCACGACCGCGCGCGGGTGGGGTCACCGGCCCCGCTTACGTTCCTCACCGGAACGTTTCGCGCTGCCGGCCTTGGCCAGACCGCGGCTACCCAGGTAACCGAGGGTCAGCAGCGTGATGAAGAACCACGCCTGGCCGGGGTTGTTCAGGTTCAGCCCGTATGCGCTGGTGCCACGCCAGAAGGCGGCGATGACCACTGTGGTGACGGCAGCGGCGTAGATCCAGAACTCGGTGGTCAGGAACGCCTGCTTGGTCTCCGTACCCGGTGCCGGCATCGGTTCCCGGTGCCCGTTGTGCATCATCGGCATCTGACGGGTGGGTGCCTCCTGCATGGCCGCCCGGTTCTGCACGTCCTGCGCCGGACGGTTCATCGGCCTGGTAGATGCAGCCTGCGTGCTCATCTGTCCTCCTCAGGATTGATGAGTCGTAACCTGCGACCCTCGCCCCGCTACCGCGTGTCGGCCACGGCACGGTTCGCGCACTTGGCGGGGGCACCCCGCGTCTACCCCGTACGCCGGGGTCAGTAACGTCCGCCCGGCCGGATCCATCCACCTGTCGCGGGACGGAGGGTGTCGTCGACGGACCTGCGGGCGCTCGCTGCCGGCAGCCGGTACCGGCGACAGGCCGGCATCGGGTGAACCGGCGGTGCGGGTTTGCCGTGCCGGTCACCGGGCACGCACCGACACCGACTTTCTGCGAGGTGATGGATCGTGCGTGAGGACGAGATGCGGCAGGAGGCCGCCCGCCGAGCCGAGGAGCGGATGGCCGGCGGCCGGTACGGCGAGGGCGCCCTCGACGAGGTGACCGTGCCCCCCACCGACGTGGAGAGCCAGTTGCAGCGCGACGACCCGGACGACCCGGCTGACGTACCGATCGACCCGACCGTGCTGCGCGACGGCGGACCGACGCGTGGTCAGGGTGCCGTCACCACGACCGGTGGCCCGGCCGCACACCGTCCCGACGTAGGTTGATCATGGGGTTGGCCGCGCACTGAGCTGCGTGGCTGCCGCCAACCCCATGCTCGACGCGATCAGGGATGGGTGGGGGTGAGGGTGGTCAGGCGTTGGGTCGCGCGGGTGAGCGCCACGTAGAGGTCGCTGCGGCCCCGGGGGGACTCGGCGATGATGCGGTCGGGGTCGACCACGACGACCGAGTCGAATTCGAGTCCCTTGGCCTCGGCGACGGTCAACACCACCACCCGGCTGCCCAACTCCGGTTGCTCACCGACGGCCGCCTCGGGCAACGCGACCGTCACGGCGGCACCGAGGTCGTCGAGCCGGCCGGCCGGGACGATCACGCCGAGCCGCCCGTCGGCCAGCCCGGTTGTTTCGGCGGTGACGAGGGCAACCAGCTCGACCGCGAGCGAATCCGCCGGCACCGCGTACTGCTGCGGCGCGACACCACTCGAACGTACGGCGCGGGGCGGGCGTAGCGTCGGGTCGATCTCAGCCAGTACCCGCGCAGCGACCTCCATGATCTCCGCGGGGGTGCGGTAGCTGACGGTCAGCTCGGTCAGCCGCCACCGGTCCGCCACGTACGGCGCCAGCGCCTCCGCCCACGACGGTGTGCCGGCCAGCGCACCGGTCTGCGCCACGTCACCCACGATCGTCATCGACCGGCTGGGGCAGCGGCGCATCAGCAGTCGCCAGGCAAGTGGTGTCAGCTCCTGCGCCTCATCGACGATCACGTGGCCGAACGCCCAGTTGCGGTCGGCTGCCGCGCGCTGTGCGGTGGTGAGCCGATCGGCCTCCTCCTGCCGTTCCAGCAACCGGTCGGCGTCGAGCAGGTCGGTCACGCCGAGGATTTCACCGCCCTCGGCTTCGTCCTCCACGTCGATCGAGCGCGAACCTCTGGCGATCTCCAGCACACCCTCGGCGTACTCGCGTTCCAGGGCCCGCAGCCGGTTCCGCCGGGCGGCGGCGGCCCGCTCGTCCTCACCCAGCAACTCCGCCGCCTCGTCGAGCAGCGGCACGTCCGCGGGCGTCCAACCGCCCGGCTCTCGGTGCAGCGCGGCCCGCTCCGCGGCACCGAGCATGGGCGCGGCAGCGTTGATGCGCTCGGGTGCGGCGTACAGGTCGGCGAGCAGGCGTTGTGGTGTGAGTACCGGCCACAACTCGTCCAGGGCCGCCCGCACCTCCGGCTCCTCGCGCAACTCGCGGCGAATCTCGGCGCGGTCGGCTTCTTCGAGCAGGTTCTCGCCGCCGAGCGGGTCGGCACCTATGCGTTCGGCGACCTGGTCGGCGAGAGCGTGGACGACCTCGATGTCGAAGACCGACCGGGCCAGATTGTGCGGTCGACCGCTGTGCCGGGCCCGTTCCCGGGCCGCGCGCACGGTGGCCGGGTCGAGGACGAGGACCTCCCGCTGCGGCAGCTCGATCTCCACCGGCTCGTCGGGCACCCGTTGCCGGTCACGCACGGCGTTGACCAGCACCTCCACCATCGTCAGTCGTCCCTTCAGGGCGGCGGTGGTGGCGGGCTCGGCCCGGTGGGCACTGACGCCGGGGAAGAGGTCGCCCTGGGTGCGTAGCAGCACGCCGGTTTCGGCGAGCGCCGGCAGCACCTGCGAGATGTAGCGCAGGAACGTCACGTTCGGGCCGACGAGCAGCACACCACGCGTCGACAGCTCCCGCCGGTGGGTGTAGAGCAGGTACGCGGCCCGGTGCAGTGCCACCGCCGTCTTGCCGGTGCCCGGCCCGCCCTGCACGACGAGCACCCCCGGCAGGTCGGCCCGGATGATCCGGTCCTGCTCGGCCTGGATGGTCTCCACGATGTCGCGCATCCGCCCGGTCCGGCCGGCGTTCAGCGCGGCGAGCAGCGACGCCTCACCGGTCAGCTCCTCGTGGGCGGTGGGGGAGGCGGTGGCCAGGTCGAGCACCTCGTCGTTGAGGCCGACCACCTTGCGTTGCCGGGTACGCAGGTGCCGACGTCGCCGGACGCCTTGTGGGTTGGCGGCGGTGGCGAGGTAGAAGGCGCGGGCGGCCGGAGCACGCCAGTCCATCAGCAGCGGCTGGTAGTCACCCTCGGTGTCGAAGATGCCGATACGACCGATGTAGTGCCGGTTGTCGTCGTCGGTGTCCAACCGGCCGAAGCAGAGGCCGGTCTCCACCGTCGAGAACTGCTCGACCTGGTCGGCGTACATGCCTACCGAACTGTCCCGCTGCGAGCGGTCCTGCAACGTGCCACCGGTGGACCGCAGTTGCTCGGTCAACCGTGCTGCCGCCTGATCCCGCAGGTCGTCGAGGCGCTGATAGAGCATCGAGACGTACTCCTGCTCGCGGCCGATCTCGTCGTCGGACGGCGAACCGCCGGAGTGCGTTGACAATACGTCTCCCAATTGGCTAGAATTCCTGCTCAGAACGGCTCTGAGGGCCGTTCTTTTTTGTGCCTGAACTGCCAAAGATAGCGTGCTCCGACGGTCAGCCGCGCTCTGTGCAGACCTCGTCGGAACGGGCGACGGTGTCGGTGGACCAGGCGACGGCCACCGTGAAGCAGTAGTCGAGACTGCGGTTGAGGCCGTAGACGACGAAACTGTCGCTGCCGGCGGGCAGATCCGCGAACGGGCTCTGCGGCTGGCCGTCCCGGCCGCCCGAGACGATCACCGGCCCTTCCGCCCCGACCGGGTACGTCCACCGCAACGTCACATTGTCCCGGTTGTCGCGCAGCGACACCCCGCTCGGTGGGGCACCGGGAGCAGCGCCACCGGCCGTCGCCGTGGCCGCCGGGGGTGCCGCGCCGCTGGCCGCCGGTGGAGCCGGATCACCGCCGCCGACCCGGGACACCCCGGCGACGACCGCCGCGGCACCGAGCAGCACCACGACCACTCCGGCCACGACGATCAGCACCATGCGGTTCTGCCCGCCAGTCGAAGCCGGTACGGCGGTGCGCGGCACCGGCACCGGCAGCAGCCGCGACGGCGGACCGGGGTGCTCCGGCTCGACCCGGCGCAGCCGGTACACCCCGGGACCCTGCGGTGTGCCGGTCAGCCCGACCACGTTCGGTGGCACGGCGCCACCGGGCGGCGACGGCACCTCCGGATGGGGGTCCGGAGCGGGATGCTCCACCGCCGGGCCAGCCCACCAGTCCTCGGGCGGCCCGGCCGGACCGTCGACGGGCTGCCGTGGCGTGGGTACCGCCGAGGCGGCACCGGTCGTCGCGTGATCAGCCGGCGGGTACCCGTGGCTCGGGTGGTAGCCCTCCGCCGGATGCTGTTCCCGGCCGGTGTCGTGTGCCGACCGCCATGGTTGACCGTCGTCGTCCGGTGACGGGTCCGCTGCGGTCACCGCCCAGGTGGGAGGCCAGGTGTCGGACGGCGGGGCCGGGGTGTCGTCGGCCGTCGGGATACGAGCGGACGGCACCACCGGTTCCTCGACGCTCACCGGTGGGTTGTCGGCGCACACGTGATCCGGGTTGGCTGCCGCCCGGGCCAGCGTCGCCACCTGGGCGGCCAGCGGGTCGTCCGCTGGGAGGTGCTCGCGGGCCAACTCGCGGGCCAGGGCCAGGTTGTCCTGTGCCTCGGCGAACTGGCCGCAGTCACGCTGCATCGAGCCGAGCCGGGCCAACATCTTGATCCCGCTCGGGTGACCGTCGCCGTAGACCTCGCGGTGCAACTCCCAGGCGTCCTGGAGCCGGTCGCGGGCGACCTGGCACTGACCCCGGGCATACTCCACGGTGGCCAGATCGGCGTGGGCGGCAAGTACCCGCAGCGACTCCGGCCCGTCCGACGCGGTCAACTCGATGATCACTTCCTGGTACAGCCGGGCCGCCCGCGACCAACTGCCCACCCGGTGCAGCACCGCCGCCAGGGTGGCTGCGGCGGCCACCGTACGGGGATCGGAGCGGCCGTACAGGCGGTTGCCGGCGGCGTACGCGTACGCCGCCCAGCCGCGCGCGGAATGCGGCTCACCGAGCGCGACGAGCACCCGCGCGTGCAGGCTGGCCGCCTCGGCCAACTCGGACGTGGCGTTGGCCGGTCGCGGGTCGGCGCCGGTCAGCGCGTCGGCGAGCAGCCGTTGAGCGCCGGCGAGATCGCCGGCGGAGACCAGGTCGTGCGCCTGATCAGTCAGTTCACCGAAGCCGGAGGGCACGCCCCATCGTGCTCATTCAGCGACGATTAGTACAAGACCCGCGCCGGAGTGGTTCGGTCAGTATCCGGTCAACGTGGCGGTTGCGGTAGAACGACACCATGCCGATCGAAACCGTAGGGCACGCGCCGTTCCTCCGACACCTGGACCAGTGGCTGCCCACCGCCCTGCGACGCGCCCGTCGGGCTACCGTCGCCCTCGGGTACGACGGCAGCGCCCCGGACCTGGCCGAGCAGACCGTACGCCTGGCCGGCGAGCACGCCGCGCGGCTGCGCGGCAGCCGTATCACCGTCCTCGTGCTCGCCGAGGGGACCGAGAAACTGCCGGCCCGCCTCGGTGCCGCTGAGGCGGCACTGCCGGCCGAGGTCGCCGTACACCTGATGCCCGGCCCACCCAGCCTGCTGCCCGTGGCCCTACGAGCGGCGGGTGCCGCAGGAGCGCCGGTGCTGTCCTACCTGGAGACGGACGACCCGGTGGCGCTGACCGCCGCCGCAGCCGGCCGGGCCGCCGAGGCGCTGGTGGTGGCCGGGGCGGTGACCGCCCTGCGGGCGGCGCTCATCGACGCCGGGTTCGCGCTCGCCACCGAGGTCGAGCTGGTCGACGTCGACGGGCGGCTCGGTTTCGGCACCGCATCCGACCGCAGCCTGGAGGAGCTGAAGGAAGCCCTGTGGACGTACGGGTCACGGTTGCGTGACCCGTACGGCGAGCCACTGTCGCCGGCCCCCCGGGTGGATCCGGCACCGCTGTGTCGTGCCCTGCTCGACGAGCTGACCCGGCACAGCCCCCGCACGGTCACCGAGCTGCGCCGGTTCGCCGTCACTGCCACCGCGTACCGGGCGGTGGACGCGGTCCGGGCGATCACCGCGTTGCTCGACTCCGGCCAGGTGACCCGGATGCCGGAGCAGGGTCGGCTCGGCGGCGACGTACTCGTCACACCCGTGCGGTGAGGCGTCCGACCACAACGGAGAAGCCGGCGGCGATCACCCCGATCAGACCGGCACGACGAAGTAGGTCACGAGAAGCAGCCCGCCGGTCAGCGTGGTACGCCGCCGCGTCAACCGGAGGTCCCGTTTCTGTCTCACCCCCACCTGTCGACGGTGCCTCAGGACTTGTCCTGCTTCCAATGCATCGGCCCCGGCAGGTCGACGCGGTGTGCCTTGGCCCGGGAATTCCAGGACCACCGGCCGAGCTTGATGCTCCAGGACGAGAAGCCGTTCTGCGTGAAGTGCAGGGTCAACGGCCCGAACTTCTTGCGCTTACGCAACATCACACCCATTGTGGGTCTCCCTTCGAGACTTCCCGTTCGGGCAGGAACATGCCCGGAACCCCGATTCGTGAAACCCGATGGGCGGTGTCGCGCTGATCGGCCGCCTTGACTGACCCGACGGCGGATCAGCGGGCGAGAAACCAGCAGGGTCAGCGTGGTTCCCAGGCGTCGGGCAACGTGGTCAGTCGGCGGATGTGTGGCGGTAGCCGGCCGTCGACCAGTTCGGCGAGGCTCACCTCGTCGACCACCCGGCGCAGCGCGGCGCGGACCGCGACCCAGAACTGTGGCAGATGGACTGCCACGCCTTCGTACCGTGTCTCCTCCGGACGCAGTCCACGCACGCCTGCCAGCGGGCCCTCCGCCGCCCGTAGCACCGCGCCGACGGTCACCTCGTCGGGTGGGCGGGCGAGAGCGTAGCCACCCTCGGCGCCGCGCTGGGCGCGGACGATGCCGGCTCGACGCAGGTCGGCGAGGACCGCCTCCAGGAACTTCCGGGGCATGTCCTGCTCCGCGGCGATGGTTTGGGCGGACAGCAGCGACGGGTACGTGGCCGCGAGGCTCAGCGTCGCCCGTACCGCATAGTCGCCGCGCGCGGAGATCTGCACCCCGTCATCATGCCCAATGAGCGGTAGCCGGTGCTGCACCGTGCCTACCCGGATCTTCCGGCCGCGCGTCACGTCCGACGGATGTCGACCCCGATGTCGAGTGGTGGCCGGGGGCGCACCACCGGTGGCGGTGCGGGCCGTTCGCAGGCAGCCCGGAACGCCCCCGGACTCATACCGACCTCGCGGGCGAAGAAGCGTCCGAAGTTCGTCGCCTCGGTGAAACCGAGGTGCCGGCCGATCCGGGCGACCGGCTCGTCGGTGGCCGCCAGCAGCCGGCTGGCCTGGAGCGCGACCCGCTCGTCCACCACCTGCTTGGCGCTGCGGCCGGTGATCGCGAGACAGGCCCGGGTGAGGGTACGCACCGAGCAGCCCAGCCGGTCGGCGTAGTCCTCGACGCGGCGGGTGGCCTGGTATCCCCGTTCCACCTCGCGGAACAGCCGCCGGAAGGTTTCGTCCTCCGGCCGAGACGGCGGTCCGGTGCGGGTCGGCAGCATGCTCAACCGCAGCAGCAGCACGCCCAGCTGGTGGCGCAGCAGACTGCGGGCGGCTCGCGTGTCCCGGTGGCGGCTGGCGTCGACAGTCAGCTGGCTGACCTCGTTGATGATCGCGTCTTCGTCCTCGCCGGCGAGCTGAACCCAGGTGGGCACGTCGTCGTCGACGACGTCGAGCCCGTACAGAGCCTCCGGTTGCCAGCGGACGACTGTGGCGTCAAGTTGCGGCAGGGCACAGCGCAGGACCTGGCCGGTACGGAGCCGCAGCAGCGTACCGGGCCGGCAGGGCAGGGACCGGAAGTCCACCTCGGCGAGCCCGTGACCACCCGTGGTCAGCACGATCAACTCGCGGTCGAGCAGCACCGGCCGCCGCCACCCTGAGTCGGACGAAAGGTCACCGAGGGTGACCGTGTCGATCTCGGCCGGGCTGGCGGCAGCGGTGGGCGGTGTCGTGGCGAGGTGACCGGAAGGGACCATCACCTGCGACGTTAGCCCGAGGCCGGCCCGCACGCATCCCTCGCCGCGCGGTGTCATCGTCCCGGCTCCGGCGCGCGGCCGGGGTTGTTTCCGAAGCGACGGGACGGTTAGGTTACTGGACGGTAGTGGCTTGTCGTCGTGGCGGCGGCACCGACACCGGCTTCCCGTGGCCGGGAGGCGCGAGGGGGCTGACGTGCAGGACCTGTTCTCCGTCGACGGCAAGACCGTCCTGGTCACCGGCGGCTCACGGGGCATCGGCCTGATGATCGCCCGCGGTTTCGTCGCAGCCGGGGCGCACGTCATCATCTCCTCCCGCAAGGCCGACGTGTGCGAGGCGGTGGCCATGGAGTTGGCCGCGCACGGCCGCTGTGCGGCGATCCCCGCCGACCTGGGCCACGACGGGGGAGCGCAGCAGTTGGCCGCGGCCGTCCAGGACCGGGCCGGCAAACTCGACGTACTCGTCAACAACGCCGGCGCCACCTGGGGTGCGCCGCTGGAGAGCTACCCAGAGAACGCGTTCGACAAGCTGTGGGCGGTGAACGTCAAGTCCGTGTTCCGGCTGACCACCGCGCTGTTGCCGGCGCTGCGCGCGGCGGCGGGCCCCGACGACCCCGCACGTGTGATCAACATCGGCTCGGTCGACGGCATCCGGGTGCCCTCCATGGAGGTGTACGCGTACTCGGCCACCAAGGCGGCAGTGCACATGCTGACCCGCAGCCTGGCCCACCAGCTGGCCAACGAACAAATCACCGTGAACGCGATCGCCCCTGGCCCGTTCGAGAGCAAGATGATGGCGTTCGCGCTCGACGACCCCGGCTCCCGCTCGGCGATCGAGGCTCAGGTCCCGCTCGGCCGCATCGGTCGACCCGAGGACATGGCCGGCACCGCGATCTACCTAGCCTCCCGAGCCGGCGCCTACCTGACCGGCGCGGTCATCCCCGTGGACGGCGGCCTCACCACCCACGGTTGACCCCCCATGCCCCACCCCATCACGCCCCCTGCCCTCGGTCGCGATCATGCAGTTGTGGCACCTGCCATGACGAGCAAAGGCGACGGTGATGGTGCGGGCGGTCACGGTCGTCGGGGCAGGAGGAGGCCGCGCAGATCCGGCAGATCCGCGCGGCCTCTGTTTCGACTCGTCAGCGACCGGCGAGCAGCCGGTTCACCGCGGTGTCGACGTCCAGGTGCTCGGCCTCCCGGCCACGAGGCACGACCACGTAGGTCCGCCGCAGGAAACGCACGAGCACGCTGCGCGGTACCTCGAACAGGGCGTTGCCGTCCGGCGACGACAGCGCCAACGCGACGAAGTCGCCGCGTGGGGTGGCCCACGGCCAAACCCTGACGTCCCCGATGCCTGCCGGCTCGTCCAACCCGGTGACGAGCAGTTCGCGGGCGAAGGACCAGCTGACTGCCTCGCCGCCAGCCGACTCCGCGTGGAACAGGACATGGACCGCATACGGGTCAGCAGGGTCGTAGCGCAAACTGGCGCGCACCGGCAAAGCGGTGGCGTCAGGTGCGACGAGCCTTAGCGACGTCTCGACCTCTACGGTCGTCGGTCGGATGACACTCATGAACGTTCTCCCCCCGGCACCGCTGCGGAACGCGCGTGTCCCGCTTTCCTCATACTCAGCCGCCACTCCCGGCTACGCTCCGCCATGCGCTGACTTCACCCAGTGGTGGGAAGGGGGTCGGAGGAGCCACGTGAATGTGAAAATTCGCGTAGGATTTCCGATTCTGCCCAGTGGGTTCATCCTGCCCGGCATCGGGTTTGTTGAGTCGTCGACTTACTCCGGTAACGTCCAGTTGGCGGTTGCAGTGACGGGCCCGCGCCACACTGGCGGGAAATGGTTGCGGACGCCATCCTCAGTGGAAGTGGCGACCCGCTGGGCCCATCGAACGTCACGGTCCGGACAGCCGAACAGCGGGGGTGCGGGTGCCGAAGAGGCAGAGGAGCCGACGCGGTCGGTCAGTGATCGATCACGGAAGGGCAAGGGGACGCGGCGCCGCAACCGTCCAGGTGCGTGACATTCGTGGCTGACCCGGAGGATGCCGGGATAGATCGACCGGGAAAGGGCATCGTGAGCAGATGAGCGGTGGTACGCAGCATGACGGGGGTGGTGTCGCCATGGCCGAGCGGCGCGAATCGCCGTCATGGCGACAACGAATATCCACCACTCTCGCCCTGGTCCGTGCCAACCCCACCGGCCGGATAGCACTCAAAGTCATCTTCGGTTTCCTCGGCGCCCTCGTCGTCACCGTCGGCATCGCGCTGATCCCGCTACCCGGGCCGGGCTGGCTGCTGGTGATCGCCGGCCTCGGTATCTGGGCCGTCGAATTCCACTGGGCCAAGCGCCTGCTCGATTTCACCCGCCGTCACGTTCACGGCTGGACCGCCTGGGTGAAACGACAATCACTGCCCGTACGCCTGGTGATCGGCTCGGTCGGCCTCGTCTTCGTCGGTACCGTCGCGCTCCTGTCGATCAAGTACAGCCTCGGCATCGACGTGATCGCCCAGGTGCTGCGCTACCTCGCGACCCACTGACCCCGGGTTCGCGACCTGCGCGTCGGATCGGGTAGAGTCATGCGCGCCGAGGGCGATTAGCTCAGCGGGAGAGCGCTTCGTTCACACCGAAGAGGTCACTGGTTCGATCCCAGTATCGCCCACGCAGGTCAAAGGCCACTTCCCAGCTCCGGGAGGTGGCCTTTCTGCTGCCCGTACAGCAGCGAAGTACAGCAGTTCGTCATCGCTATAGGGATTCGCCGAGGCGCTTGAGCGCATCTCTCGTCGCCTGCGAGGACACCTGCGTGTAGATCTCCATCGTTACGGAGAAGCGGGCGTGCCGGAGGATCTGCATGGCGACTCGCGGGTGGACGTCGAGGTCGGCCAGGAGGGTGGCGCAGGTCCGTCGCGCGTCGTGGACGGTGATCGGCGTGACACCCGCCTTGTCGCAGCGGGCCTGCCAGGAGCGTTGGAAGTTGCGCGGCTCGATGGGCGTGCCGTAGCGGGTTGTGAAGACGAGTCCGGTCTCGTGCCACGCCTTGCCGGCGGCTGCTCGTGCCTCGTCGCGTTGTTGTTGTCTGAGCTTGAGAGCGGTCAGGCAGATATCGGGCAGCGGGAGGGTGGCGTCGGACGCCTGGGTCTTGGTGTCGCGGTGCAGGAGCTGCCCGCGCACGCGTTGGAGCTGACGGCCGATGGTCAGCTCTCCGGCGTCGAGGCCGACGTCCTCCCACGTCAGTCCGAGGGCCTCGCCCTTGCGCAGGCCGGTGACGAGGACCAGGGCGTACGCGGCGTAGAGCGGGTCGCTGTCGGCGCGGGCGGATTCGAGGAACCGGCGTGCCTCGTCGCTGGACCAGGACTTGCCGCGTCGACGGCGGACGGTGGCCAGGGTGACCGGCACGGCCGGGTTGCGGGTGATGAGGTCTTCGGCCTGGGCGTGGGTGAGGGCGGCCCGCAGCGCGGCCCGGATGTCGCTGACCGTGCGCGTCGACGGGACCGCCTGGCAGCACCGGCCGACCGAGCAGCAGCGCCGCTTGTGCTTCGGCCTTGCGGCGTCCTTGCCCTGGGCGCAGCACTGGCAGGTGCGGGCCACCTGGTTCAGCCAGGTCTGCACGTCGCGGGACTGGAGCCGGTCGAGTCGCTTGGCTCCGAGACCGGGGGAGAGGTAGCGGCGGACGAACGTCTCGTAGGTGGCGTAGGTGAGCGGCGCCCGGTTCGGCTCGATGATCTCGGTCAGCCAGTAGGCGAGGAAGCTGCCGACAGTCGGGACGCTTGTCGCCACCGGTCCGGCCTTGGCCTGCTGGTGCAGTTTGATCCACTTGTCGTGGACAGCGTTGCGGGTCTTGCCGTAGACGTACTTGCGGGTGCGTTTCCCGTCCGGTTTGGTGACCCAGACGTACGCGGCGAAGCCGTTGCGGTAGGGGGAAGATGGAGCCTTCGCCGTTGGCGCGGGCACGGGCGGGCATCAGGCGGCCTCCTGCCGGTCGATCTGGTCGCGGATGTAGTCGTCGACCCATTCGGGGAGGATGCGGCGGTACTTGCCGTCCTTGATGGAGCGCAGTTCACCGGTGGCGATCTTCATCTTGACCTTGGAGATGCCAAAGCCGAGCAGCACGGCGACCTCGGCGGGGGAGTACCAACGCGGGCGCAGGTCGTGGTTCATGCGGCGGCCCCGGTGAGCCAGGCTGCGTGGGCGAGTTCTTCCCGGCCGACGCGTCTGCTCTCCCGTCGCTGCCGGGCGGCGGTGTTGGCGAGCAGGGCGTCTCCGTCGGTGCGCCAGCCGGCCCCGAGGTAGGTAAGCGTGCCGGTGGTGAGGGTGTCGGCGGGTTCGTTGTCTTCGGCGCGGCGGTAGGTGGCGCGGGTGTCGCGGAGCAGGGCAAAGGTGACGGAGTAGCGGCGGGCCTTGGTGAGGAAGTGGCCGCCGAAGCCGAGCATGTGCGCCCATCGGCGTAGTCCCGCGTAGGGGTTCGCTGTGGTGTCAAGGCAGCCTTGACGGTCGCCGTCCCGTGCCGTGCTGCCGATGGTGCGGGTAGCCGTCGGTCGTCCGAGTCGCCAGCAGGCGTCGATGAGGCGGGCGAGGTGGTCGCCGTCGGGGTCGGCGTAGGCGTCGATGGTGTCGGAGGTGAGCCGGGTCGAGGCGTGGCCGGTGACCTCGGTGGCTTTGGTGGCGTACTTGGCGAGGTAGGCGGCCACCTTGGCGTCGGTCACGTCACCGTCGCCGCTACCGACGCGGCGCACGTCGACCTGCTCGCCCCAGGCCACCGGCCAGCCGTCCGGGCGGTCGGGGTGTGGTGGGGTGCTGACGGTGATCTGCCGGGCGGCGACGTGCACGGCGTCGTCCAGGTCATCGGCGGTGATGCCGGCCGGCGGCGGCACCAGAGCGTCCTTGTCGCCGGGGTCGGCGCCGTCGAGGCGAAGCAGGACGTGGAAGTGCACGGCTCCCCGGCGCTGCATCTCGGCGACCTTGCCGTGGGACACTCGCACCGGCGGCACCCGACGCACCCGGCCGGAGTCGGTGACGACCTGGCGTGGCTGATGCCACGTTGGCGGCAGCGGGCGGCAAGCTGGCGTTCGATGGCCTGCTTGGTGCGTCGCCACAACTCGCCGGAGGCGAAGTTCCACACGGCCTGGTGGTCGTGGTCGTAGCAGTCCAGACACAACGGTCGTCCGAGCTGCGGATCGTCGGTGTCGTGGCGGGTAAAGCAGGCCGCGGGCTGCCCGTGCTCGCAGGTGCGAGCGTCGCGGCGGGCGTGGCAGGGGGCAGGTCGGCAGTCGCACCGCTGGCGGGTGGCGCAGGTGTGGCGGGGTACGTGCCGGTGGTGGACCGCACCGAAGGAGGGTGCGGTGAAGGTGGCGAACACGACCGGATGCCGTGCGACGGTGGCGGGGACGGTCTTGCCGCCGGTCAGGCCGGTGCGGACGACCTGGAAGGCGTCGCCCGCGTAGACCCAGGCGCAGTCCGGGCACTGCGACGCCCGGCGGTTGCCGCACGCCTTGTAGATCGCGCGGTCGGGCAGCTCGTCGGTGTGCAGCCCTCGGATGACTCGGCCGGTGTCGGCTTCCACGCTGGCGAGGGTGCCGGTGAGGCGGATCGGGCGGGTGCAGCCGCCAGCGGCGGCGGTGTGTTCGAGCCAGCCGAGGTAGTCCGGCGTGGCGGCCCGGTGCAGGGCCTGGGCGAACCGGCCGGCAGCGAGGCCGGGCCGGGACAGGGCGAGTGGGGCGGACATCGGTTTCTCCTCACGAGGTGGCAGGGACGGAAGACGAAGCACCACCAGCCGTGGACCCTGGTCCGCTGGTGGTGTTCGTCGTGTCTCCTGGCACCGCCGGAAGGGCGGCCGACGCCGGAGGGCGGAATCGTGGTGGTGCCACACTCCGCCGATGGGTGATGTCCTCTCGCGCTCGTGGAGGTCATGGGGCCGGCACGGGTGGGGAGCCTGGGATATCGGCATCCGGCGGGATCGCCGCAGGCTGCCCCACCCGTGGAAGGTGTGTGAATCCGGGCCATCGTGGACGGCGAAAGGCCGTGCTGGGCCGCTCGGCGGATTCAGAGTGCCGGCACTGTGGCCGGGCGATGGAGAGGCGGCGGGACGTGTCTCGCATCAGCGACAGGAAGGCCGCTCGGCCTCTCAGGAGTCGAGTCCAGCGATCCGGCGGGAAGGCCGCGCTGGCGTGCTCAACGACCGCCAGAGTAGCACCGGGTACCGACACGTCAACCCGCCGTGATCCCTCCGGCCGGGCTGGGCCGGCTGGGCCGGCCGGTGTGGGAGAACTTTCTGTACGTCTATCAAGGCGGCCCTTGACGGGCCGCACGCGCCGCCGCCTGGGCGCGTGGCCTGCACTCCGCTGGCGCTCCGACTCCGGCCACGCAACACGCCCGGCGGCTGGCGCGAAGGGCGGGTAGCTCGGTGGGCCGCCGCATGACGACAGCAGCGTTGATCGGGTTGTGGCGGGCCGGCAGCCGGCCGGGCCGCGCGGCCACGAGCCCGCGCGGCGTAGGAAAGCGCACGCCGGCCGCGTCGGCGAGCTGGTGGTGGTCGAGAGGTTGCGGCTACTGCGCCTCCGGCGGGGGCGCTCCGGCTCCAGGATGGCCGGGGCTGCGTCGGCGGGTCGCGGTCCGTGGGTGGTTGCGGTAGGCCATCCCGCCCCGCCATCGACCCGGGCAAGCCGAGCAGACCACCGCCCGACCCGCCAGCGTCCGTACGGGCGTCAAGGCCGTCTTGACGTGGCGGGCCGGGCGGCGGCCCGCTCCCCAGGAGGGCGGGTCGACGGCAGACGGGATGGCTTCCACGCGCCGCTTATGGATGAGGCTTGATAGCTTGGTCAGCCGTGGCCAACATCGATTATGGCAATATGCCGACGTGGATCTCCGCGATCGGCACTACCGGAGCCCTCCTGATCAGTACCGTTCTTTTGAGGAAGGCCCTTAAGGAGCGGACGGAAGCGCTTGACGAGAAAAAACGGGATCAAGCTAGCAAGGTTTCCGCATGGATGGATGGAGAATCTCGGTCGATCCGAGTTCGGAACGGCTCGGAAGCAGTTGTCGACGAGTGCTTCGTGTTCGTCTGGTTCAAGCGCTCGGGACTTCCGCCCGGGTCCAACGAAGTCACTAGGGCTGAGTTGCCCATCATAGCCGTTCCGCCAATGACCACCCGGGAGATCGAACTTCCTTGGGAAGAACCATTGCAATGGTCCCTGAGCGGGGTGCAATTCCGCGATTCAAAGGGACGCAGATGGAAAAGGAGCATGGGTGAAGGGCTTGTTGAGCTACTGCCGCCGTGGGAAGCGCCACTACTGGCACGAGTCCTTCGCTTCCTGAAGAAGGTGGTCAAGCGCAAGGATCGAGATGGCTAAGACCGATAACCCGTCTCGATCGGCTGGACGACGGTCGTGCTGCAGTTCGTTGTCGCTGTCTCGCTACGCTTGGCTGAGCTCGACGCGAACGTGGCGCCGCCAGCGTGGATGCCACTTGCGGATCAGTGGGGTGGCCGTAAGTGGGCCACGGTCGCTGAGGTGCGCCGCGAGTAGAACGTCCTCGGACGTCGGGGCAGGATTAGGACCCGGTTGTCGAGCCTCTTCACTCGCACGGTCACGTCGACCGAGTTGCCGCCGATTTGGCGGCATCTAGGGCCATCTAGCGCCGCCCACCGCTACAGTCGTTATCTGGCCTTCCGCTGCTCGGGGTGACGCGCGAATGACCGTCGACAGCCACGGTGACAGCAACGGGCCGGAACGAGGACAGCCATCGGCCGCCGGACAAGGACGGTTGCCCGAGGTCGCAGATGCCGACGGACTCCGCCAGACAGAGCGCCCAGAACTTACAAGCGATGGGTCCGAGTCGAGTCGGCGGCTGTGAAAGTGCCTACTCGGCGACGAAGACGCCCACGCCTGGCAGTGTCTCGGTCATTCCCTTGATCCGTAGTACCTGCATGGCGCGGTCGATCACCGGCTCGGTGACCTCGTAGTGCTCGATCAGCTCTCGTCGGCTGGGCAGCTTGGAGCCCGGTGGGAACTCGCCGGATGCGATGCGTTCGGCGAGGTCGTCGGCTATCTGCTCGTAGCGGTAACGCGGTGGCACGTGGTTCTCCTCGGTTGGCAACACGAGTAGACCACCTACGTCAGCCCTTGACTACCCAACGCTACCCATGGGAGGTTGGCGGGGAGGTCGATTCCCTCGGTTGGCGCTGTTGGGCCGTCCTCGCCGACGTGGATGTCCGGCGCATTCCCCCGCGTTCGGGCATCCACGTCTTCAAGTAGCTGCGGCACAAGGAGGTGGCGGTGCTCCCTTCGAGATGGCCGAGAGGAACGCGCTTGGACCGGGCGCGTAACGAGCCGGTCAATCGGGTCTCCTACGACGAGTACGTCCTAGCCGTCGCGCTGACCCTGGCCCGCCGACATCGGCCAGTGTGGTCCTGGCAGCACTGGCGGCGCATCTGTCAGTGCGGAGCCGACCTGCCGTGCCGTGCCCGGCACCGAATACCGATCAATCGTGGGCACTGGCCGCAGGCGGGTGAGCAATGAGCGGCGGATCGGAGTGGGTGATCCTCGCGGCGCGTGTTCAAGGGCTCTACATCCTCGCCACCCTGGTCGCGTTCACCGCCCGTGCCGGCTTGTGTGTCGATTGCCGGGTGGCTCACGCGAGCGTCGTCCGACTACTGGGCGGTGCGCGGTGACCAGCCACGGCCCGGTCATGCCGATCTGGAGCTGCGGGGGCTGCGACCTGCCGTGGCCGTGCCCGACCCGACGGCGGGAGCTGCGGGCGGAGTACGCTGACGCGCCGGTGTCACTGGCCCTCTACCTCGGTGCCTACCTCGTCCAGGCCGTCGAGGACATGCCATGGGCACCGGCCGGCGCACTGCACCGTCGCTTCATCGGCTGGACCAGGCAGCCGTCGGAAGTACAGCAGCGAAGTACAGCAACCGTGCCGACCGGACCCGACCGGTACGGGCGTCACCAGGCCGGATGACCTCGGATCGAGCCCGATCCGGCCGGTCTGCCGAGAGTTCACACCGAAGAGGTCACGTGATGAAGGTGCCGTCCGGGCTCATGATCTCGTCTCTCAGCAGCGGCACCAACGCCGACGAGCTGCCATCGTCCACGGTGACTGACATGCGGACCCGACCGTCGCCGTCGTCAATGGCGTAGCTGACCACGGTGTACCGCTTGCCGTCCTCGCCCACGACCAGGCGCATGTCCTTGTCGTCGAGCATTGCGCGCCACTCGTTATAGCCGTTGCGTCGCCATTCCGCCAGGCGTGCCTCGGCGAGCTGCGCTGCGGTCCACTTGTTCAGCCCCACGCGCTCACTCTCCCACCCGGGCTGGCTGTCGACAGCAACGAGCCGCGACACGGACAGCCGCCGGCCGCCGTGCGCGGACAGTCGTCCGAGGTCGCGAACGCGGATGGACCCCGCCGGACGAAGCGCCTAGAACTTACAAGCGAGGGGTCATTTGCTTGGAGTGATCGGCTCCGGTAGTAGGTCTGTGCCTGGTGGTTACGCCGGTGGGGGAGGGGTGAGCCAGGCGAGGGGTTGTCCAGTGAGGGCGGCGTTGGCGAGGCGGTGGGCGCTGGTGGTTTTGAGTGCCGCGCGTGAGCTGTCGATCCAACGTTGTACGTTGTCTATGCCCTGGTGGCGGTACTCGACTGCTTGGACGAGGCATTCCAGTTTGTCAGCGTCGTGGGCGACGATGGCCTCTGGTGTCTCACCCGCTTCGTACTCTGCGACGGCGGTGTTGATGAGGTCAGCGACCTCGGGCGGGCAGGCGGCGACCTGGTCGGCGGTGACGGTGGTGTTGGGTGCGGCGGTGAGGTAGCGCTTGGCGATGTGGGGGATGTCGGTGATGCGGGTTTCCTGAGTGTCGTGCAGGACGCATAGCATCGATACGCGGGCTGGGTCGGCACCTTCCATGGCGGCGAGCATCATCCCGATGAGCGCGGTCCGGAACGAGTGTTCGGCGATGGATTCGGGGTGCTTGATGCCGGCGAACCACCAGCCGGTGCGGGCGGCGCGTTTGAGTACGCCGGCCTCGAAGATGAAGCGCATGGCTCCGGCGGCGTCGTGGTCGTCGTTCATCTGCCCGTCCCTGTGCCGGTGACTCCGTCTGCTCGCAGGCTGTAGACGATAGAGGTTAGTTCTTGCCGGGATTGTGGAGAGATGTGGTCGCTGTCCAGGATCCGGGTGCTGCGTTTGAGGAGCGCGCGGCTCTCGGCGGGGTTGTCGAGGGTGAGTCTGCGGCGTACGGCGAGCAGAGCCCAGATGTTGTGGACGTTGAGGTCGACGAAGGGGTGCGTGGGGTCGAGGCGCTGGACCAGGTGCCGGAAGAGAACCGAGCCGTGCCAGTCCGCGAGCGGTGCCGGCATGAATGAGTCGTCGTGTTGGCGGTACGGGATCTCGCCGACCCAGTAGGCCGAGTAGTTGAGGGCTGCTCGCTGGCAGGTGTCGTCCGGATGGGCGCGGGCGAGGAAGTCTCGTAAGGGTTCCGGGTCGCCCTGGTTCGCAAGGGATGTGACTACGGACCGGGCGTCAGGCCACAGCGGCGACCAGGTTCGTAACGTGATCGCTCTGCGGGTGCGGGTGGTGGTCTGGGAGAGCCATCCTGCGGCTGTCCTGGTGGGGTCCATGCCCGCGAGGAAGCAGGCTTGGCGATGCAGCAGAACGCTCGGGTCACGTCCGGCGGCTGCCCGTTCGGCGAGTACGTGAAGCCGGGTGAAGAACGCCCGTTGCTCGTCGGCGGGCAGGGCCGGCCCCGACGCCACCGGACCTCGCCGAGCGTTGGCGACGGGTATGCCTCTGGCGAAGGTTGGTGTCTGCCCGAGAACAGCCCAGAGGATCAGATCGGTCAGGCGGTGGGTGAGTACGCACCAGCCGAGCGGCTGTTCGGCGATGTAGCACCGATCCACCTGGCCGTCCAGGACTGCGGCGAGGATGACGTCTGCCTCGGCGGCGTCGTCGAGTGCGGCGAGCAGGGTCACGTTCGCTCCGAGCCGGCCCAGCCTGCGCCGGACGGCGAACGCCTGCCCGAGCGGCACCGCCGTGAATGGCCGGCGCCCGGACTCCCAGCTCTGCACGGTCACACGGTCGACGCCCAGGTCGGCGGCAAGTTGCTCCTGCGTCAGCGGAACGGACTCCCGGATCAACTTGAGCAGGTAGCCGGTCACCTCGCCCCGCTGCGGTGCTGATCGTCCGCGACCTGCCATGCGTCATCCCTACGTTGACCGGTGGTCGACGTTTCCGCCTTTACTCAACTGCTGCGGCTGACATGTGGGCTGCTCACTCGTACTGCGGGTGAGTCCCACCGTCGTCGTGGTGATCGTAGCGTCGCAGTTACCGAACGTTCTAGATCCGGTCCCGTGGCTTGGGGGTCGGCCATGGGGCGCTGCCCGGCGGAGGGGGCCAGTAATGCGGGACAGGACGCCACCGGGGCGACGAGTGTCCTACGACCAGTACCTGATCGCCGTAGCGATGACCTTGGCGCGGCGACACCGACCGGCATGGTCGTGGCGCAAGTGGAGGTGGCTGTGCCGGTGCGGGGCCGACCTGCCCTGCCGGAACCGACACCGCATCCCGATCAACCGCGGGCACTGGCCGACCGAGGAGGAGCAATGACCAACGGCGCGGAGCAAGCCATCCTCGCGGTCCATCTTCGAGGGCTCGACGGCATGTGCGTCGGCTGCCGGGCGTGGTGGTCGCGGCTGTCGCCGTACCCGTGCTGGCAGGTGGAATGGGCGACCAGCCGGCAGGCCCGCGCGAGCGTCGCTCGGTTCCTGGGCGGTGTGCGGTGACCAGCCACGGCCCGGTCATGCCGATCTGGAGCTGCGGGGGCTGCGACCTGCCGTGGCCGTGCCCGACCCGACGGCGGGAGCTGCGGGCGGAGTACGCTGACGCGCCGGTGTCACTGGCCCTCTACCTCGGTGCCTACCTCGTCCAGGCCGTCGAGGACATGCCATGGGCACCGGCCGGCGCACTGCACCGTCGCTTCATCGGCTGGACCAGGCAGCCGTCGGAAGTACAGCAGCGAAGTACAGCAACCGTGCCGACCGGACCCGACCGGTACGGGCGTCACCAGGCCGGATGACCTCGGATCGAGCCCGATCCGGCCGGTCTGCCGAGAGTTCACACCGAAGAGGTCACTGGTTCGATCCCAGTATCGCTCACCATCGATATGTGCAGGTCAGAAGCTCGTTGCCGGAACGGTCGGTAACGAGCTTCTTCCCTGTCACCCCTCAAATTGGGAGCAGTTTGGGAGCAGGCTGGCGATGACGCGGGCCGGGCCTCCCCGCCCGCCATTCCGGCGGCCGACGACCGCGTGGTCGCTGTCGAGATCGTCAGAGCAGGATCGGGAATCTCGAAGCCCGGTCGGGTCGGTTCTTGGGCCGGTGGGTGTCGCGGAGATTCTTCTGCCGGCCATTGACCTGCTGGCACTGGCGACCTTGTCCCACATTGGAGGTCGGGGCGCCACCGCTGAGTGCTCGCAGCGCCTGCCACGCGATGGCAATGCCGGCAACCACCCGAGGTCTTCGAACGGGTCGACGACTTCTCGCGCTGGTACGGCCAACGGCCCTTCGTCTTCCGCAACCCCGCCAAGACCGACAAGGCCTGCTCGTGAATGGGGGCCGCACACGAACTCGGACACCTGCTCCTGCATCACGACGCCGATCCCGGCAGCCAGGTCCTGGAACGCGAGGTCGCCGCGCTCGCCGCCGAGTCCTCGCCGCACGCTCCTGGCCGACGAACTGTCACCCTGGCTCGACTTCGAACTCGAACGCCGCTGGGGCATAGTCCAATGCTGCGTAGCTTAAGTTGATCTTGGGGTGTGGTCTGCGGTTGTGTGGATGCTGTCGGGTGGTGCGGCGTGGCGGGCTGCGGGCCGACGGGGTTGGCTGTTCTGATTCCGGGTCATGTCGGTGGATGCGGTGGTGCGGCCGGAC
>NZ_JAASAD010000016.1 GCF_012726175.1 Micromonospora sp. HNM0581 | reverse complement strand
CGGCGGTCATGGCGGAGGGGAAACGCCCGGTCTCATTCCGAACCCGGAAGCTAAGCCCTCCAGCGCCGATGGTACTGCACCCGGGAGGGTGTGGGAGAGTAGGACACCGCCGGACATTCTTTCCGTTCAGGGCCACCCGCATGGGTGGCCCTGAACGCGTTCCCGAACAGTCCCCCAACCACCCAGCGATACCTGCTCGGCTACCGGCGTGCCACCCGCGACATGGTGATGAAGAGGCCGAGGGCCCGCGGACACCGGACAACGCGCCGGCGAAGGGAACCCGGCTTCGAGGCGTACCACACGGAACGGCCCCACCGGCGCGAAGCTGGCGGGGCCGTGGTCAAGCTGTCGGCCGACGGGCGTCAGGCGGGTTCCTCGGCGCAGATGAAGCGTGGTTCCGCACTGTAGGTCCAACTGAACTTCTCCCGCTTGACGACCTTGCCGTCCTTCTTGATGACCCGGAACGCATCCTGGGTGAAGCCCTGGCTGCCGTTGGCGGCGATACAGGTCGGTCCCGGTTCGAGGTAGACGGTCTCCGGCGAGGTGAAGTTCCGCCTGGGACCGTACTCGGTCTTTACGCTGTCCCAGATCTTCGTGCTCCACATCGACACGGTCACCGAGCTGCCGGTGTACGACGTGTCGATCAGGACGCCGTACTCGGTGTTGTTGCGGAACTTGAAGTCGAGGTCGGGCCAGAAGATGGTCGACTCGATGACCGCCGGATAACGGCTGAAATAGTACGAGTGCGGCTTGTGTTCGACGTCTTCCAAGCCGGCGTAGTAGGAAGCGTTGAAAAGGGTCGTCGTGAACTGCGACGTACCGCCGCCCACGCCCGGTACCAGTTTGCCGTCGAGAATCACCGGCGCGTCACGGTACCCCTGCGCGTAGCCACGTTCACCGGTGTGACCGTTCAGTGAGAACGTCTCCCCGGGCAGCAGCACCGTGCCCTTCACGTCGTTGGCGATAGTCACGATGTTCTGGCTGCGTGGCGAGGAAAGCCCACCGGTGAAGTTGGTGGTGAAGGACGAAACCTTCTCCTTGATGCCGAGACCGCTGAGCTTCTCCGCGGTGATTTCGGGCTGCACCAGCTTCAGGCCGGCGGAGACCGTACGGCCCTCGCCGAGAGGCAAGACGGTGAGCAGATCGGCGCCGAGGCTGCTGCTGTCGACCTGCTTGCCGGTCCGGCCGGCGACCACCTTCGGCTTACCGCCGGAAACTGTCATCGTGGCGTCCTTCGGGGCCACCTCGACGGCGTCGAGCTTGCTACCGAGCGCAGCCTTCAGCTTCTTGACGTCCACGGTGGGTGTGAGCCTGCCGGCCTCGTCAGCGTTGAAAACGAGACCTTTGGCGATGGCCTGCGGCGGGATGGTGACCGAACCACCGTCGGTGGTGAGCTCGACCGGAGCCGCCACGGCCGGCTCGGCCAACTCGGCGACGAGCCGGTCGACTTCCTCGGAGGTGGTGACCGGATGGTTCTCCACAAGCGGAACGGTCACCGCCTGCCCGCTCAACCAGCCCTGCTTGACGGCCTCGGCGGAATGCTCCGAATCGATGGTGAGGCTGGGCTTCGGGTACCGCACCTTCGGTTCGGTGCCGGAGAAGGTGATCGCCGGCATGGTCATCTTCCGGCCCTGGTCGCCCATGAGTTCCTTCAACGCCGCCTCAAGCTTCGGCACGTCCACCGACACGACCGGCTCAACCTCCCGCGATCCGACCAGACGGTCCACGGCGTGGGCGTCGGTGGCTGCGGCGGCGGCCACGGTGGCGTCCACGTCGACGGTCAACCCCACCTCCGCCGGGATGATCTCCGCGGTCCGCTCGCCCACCCGTACCTCGACAGGTGCCTGAAGCTCGGCCGCCCGGCGGTCGAGCTGTGCCCGCAACTCCCGGGCCGCGTCCGTCCGGCTGCGCCCACCGAGCTCGGTGCCGAGCACGCTGGTGCCGCGCGGCACGTCACCGGCGTACGCCCAGACGGCCACCCCACCTACCGAGCCGAGCACCGCAGTGGCCACGCCGGCCGCGAGCAGGAGCCGGAACCGGCGGGACCGGGGCCGGTCTCCATCCGGCGGGACAGGCGCCGGACGCACCGGCTCCTCGATGGGCCAGGTGACCGCAGCCACCTGAACCGTGGGCCGGTCGTCGGCCGGCGGTGGATGTTCTTCGCCGTACAGCGTCACAACTACCTCTTCGCGACATACCGTATGCGGAGCGAGGGGATCCTACTCCGGAAGAGAACTACGGTAGCCAACGCGCTGACCGACCGGGAGTCTGCATTCCACTGCTCCCGGAAGAACGCGAATCATCCGAATCGTGGCGTTCCCGCCGGCCCGCCACGGGCAGACTCCCGCGAAGTTGTGGCGGACGTCAGAGTCGGGCCAGGGCCCGGCGGAGTGGATCGAGACCGAGCGCACCGAGGTCGAGCGCCTGGCGGTGGAACTCCCGCAGGTCGAAGTCCGCGCCCTTGCGGGCCTTCGCGTCCTCCCGCGCCTGAAGCCAGATTCGCTCGCCCACCTTGTACGACGGGGCCTGCCCCGGCCAGCCCAGGTAGCGGTTGAGTTCGAAGCGCAGCATCTCGTCCGGCACCCGACAGTGCGCCCGCAGGAACTCCCAACCCAGCTCCGGTGTCCAGCGCGCACCCGGATGGAAGTCGAACGGGTTGTCCTTCGGAATTTCCAGCTCCAGGTGCATGCCGATGTCGACGATCACGCGAGCCGCCCGTAGCGCCTGACCGTCGAGCATGCCGAGTCGGTTGCCGGGGTCGTCCAGGTAGCCGAGTTCCTCCATCAGCCGCTCCGCGTACAACGCCCAGCCCTCGCCGTGCCCGGAGACCCAACAGAGCAGCCGCTGCCAGCGGTTGAGCAACTCGGCCCGGACGGCGGTCTGGCCGATCTGAAGGTGATGCCCGGGGACCCCCTCGTGGTAGACGGTGGTCACCTCCCGCCAGGTGGAGAAGTCCGTGAGCCCCTGTGGCACCGCCCACCACATTCGACCCGGGCGGGCGAAGTCCTCACTCGGGCCGGTGTAGTAGATGGAGCCGTCACTGGTCGGCGCGATCATGCACTCGATCCGCCGGACCTGCTCGGGGATGTCGAAGTGAGTGCCGTTGAGGTCGGTGATCGCCTGGTCAGCCAGCTGCTGCATCCAGTCGCGGAACGCGTCACGGCCCCGGACCGTGCGTGCTGGGTCGGCGTCCAGGGCTGCCACTGCCTCGTCGACGGTCGCGCCCGGACCGACGATCTGCGCGGCCACCGTCCGCATGTCGGCCTCCAGCCGGGCCAGCTCTGCGAACCCCCAGGCGTACGTCTCGTCGAGGTCGATCCGGGCACCGAGGAAGTACTGGGAGGCCAGCTCGTAGCGCTCACGACCGGCGGCCTGCTTCTCCCGCCCGCGCGGGGCCAACTCGGTACGCAGGAACTGGCCGAACTCGGCGGTCGCTGCGGTGGCCGCCGCCGCACCGCGACGCAGCCCGGCACCGAGGGTGCTCTCCTCGCCCAGCCGCTCTACCAGCCCGTGGAAGACGTTGTCGCCGTCGGGATCGACCCAGACGTCACACTGCTTGGCCACCTCGATCAGCTGGGCACGCGCGCTGACCCGACCGGCGGCCGCGGCCTCGCGCAACGTGGTCTTGTACTGCTCCAACGCGTGCGGGAAGAGGTTCAGGCGGGCGGCCAGGTTGGCCCGCGCCTGCTCCCCGTCGGTGGGCATCAGATCGAGGACCATCCGGATCTCGTGCAGCCCGCTGGTGATGACGCTCACCTCGCTGGTGGTCTCGCCGGCGACGTACAGGTCCAGCTCCAGCCCGAGGCGTTCCTGCATCGCCTCCCGCGCGGTCCGCTCGGCTTCCGTCTCCGGTTCGATCGTGTCGAGCGCGGCCAGAGTCCGTCGGGCAAGCTCGGCGCGGGCGGCGTACCCGTCCGGAGACAGGTCGTCGAACGTGTCGTCATGGCCGGCGATGCCGACGGCGGTGGCGCCGGTGGGGCTCAGTGCGGCCCACTCGGCGACGTAGCGGTCGGCCAGTTCGTCGATTCTTCCCACGCTGCGCACCCTACGCGAGGCGGGCGTGGAGGTGGTGCCGCCGAGCGGTCAGGGCAGCAGGTCGGCCGGATCTGCCGGCCGACGCTGCACCACTGTCGGTGGTTCTGTGGCGCGTGACACGACGACCGAAAACCGCAGGACAAAGTCGTACCCCGGGAGCAGAGTGTCAGGGGTGACACGCGAGATCGCCCCTGACCTTCCGGCGCTGCGGAGCTGGCTGCCCGGCTTCGTCGCGCTGGCCGCGATCTGGGGTTCCAGCTTCCTCTTCATCAAGGTGGGGGTGACCGAGCTGCACCCGCTGCACCTCACCCTCTACCGGGTCGGCTTCGGCGCGTTGACCCTGCTAGGGGTGCTGGCCGTGCTGCGTGACCGGCTGCCCCGTGACCCGCGGGTCTGGGGGCACCTGACGGTGATCGCCGCCTTCGGGGTGGCGCTGCCGTTCACCCTGTTCGGCTACGGCGAGCAGCGGGTCGAGTCGATGCTCGCCGGCATCTGGAACGCGACCACGCCACTTGTCGTGCTGCCGCTGGCCGTGCTGGTGTTCCGCACCGAGCGGCTGACCGCACGCGGCGCCCTCGGGCTCGCGCTCGGCTTCACCGGGGTCCTGGTGGTGCTCGGTGTGTGGCAGGGCGTCGGCGGTGCGCATTTCGTCGGTCAGCTGATGTGCTTCGGTGCCGCCGCCTGCTACGGCCTGGCCATCCCGTACCAGAAGAAGTTCGTCGCCGGCAGCACCCTGTCCGGGTTGTCCCTGTCGGCGGCTCAGCTGGTCGTCGCGGTAGGGCAGCTCGCGATCGTGTCGCCGATGGTGGCCGGTGCGCCGCCGCTGCCGACCGCGCTGTCCCCGCGGGTACTCGCGGCGGTGCTGGTGCTGGGCGCGCTCGGCACCGGGCTCGCCTTCGTGATCCACCTGCGGAACATCCGGATCGTGGGCGCGAGCACCGCCTCCACCGTGACGTACCTGGTTCCGGTGTTCGCGGTGCTGATCGGCGCGGTCGTGCTCGACGAGCGACTGACCTGGCATCAGCCGGCCGGCGCGCTCATCGTGCTGCTCGGCGTCGCCGTCTCACAGGGCCTGGTCGGCCGGCGGCGTCGCCGGGTGGCGCAGGGTGCGGGCACCCCGACGGCACCCGTCGTCGAACCCGTCACCCGTTGACCGGTCGCGGGCGGGCCTGAACCCCGCCGGGTGTCCTCAGGCGCGGGTCCAGGCGACCAGTTCCTCGGCTCTCCACGTGTTGACCACCCGATCAGCGGGGACGCCGCACCGGGCGGCGCGCTCACAGCCGAAGCGCTGCCAGTCCAACTGACCTGGAGCGTGCGCGTCGGTGTTGATGGCGAACCGGCAACCGGCCTCCAACGCCCGCCGGATCAGCCGTTTCGGTGGATCCTGCCGCTCCGGACGTGAGTTGATCTCCACGGCGGTGTCGTTCGCCACGCAGGCGGCGAAGACCGCGTCGGCGTCGAAGTCACTTTCGGCCCGGGTCCGGGCGCGGTGCCCCCGGTCGCCCGGCCCGGTCACCCCGACCGGCCGGGAGGAGACCATCCGGCCCGTGCAGTGGCCGAGGATGTCCAGGTGCGGATTGGCGACGGCGGCCAGCATCCGGCGGGTCATCTTCGCCCGGTCGTCGTTGAGGCCGCTGTGTACCGAACCGACCACCACGTCCAGTCGGGCCAGCAGGTCCTCGTCCTGGTCCAGCGAACCGTCGGCGAGGATGTCGACCTCGATGCCGGTGAGGACACGGAACCCCTCCGGCAGCGCCTCGTTGAGCCGCGCCACATGGTCGAGCTGGCGGCGGAGCCGGTCGGCGGTCAGCCCCCGGGCCACCTTCAGCCGGGGCGAGTGATCGGTCAGCACCAGATACTCGTGGCCCAACTCGACGGCGGCCAGCGCCATCTCCTCGATCGGGGACCCACCGTCGGACCAGTCCGAGTGGGTGTGGCAGTCGCCGCGCAGGGCGGTACGCAGGGCGGTGGCCTCGGCATCCAGGTCGCTGCCCTCGGTGGCCACCAGCCGGCGCAGGTAGACCGGCTCCTCCCCGGCCAGCGACTCGGCCACGCAACGGGCGGTGACGTCGCCGACCCCGGCCAGCTCGGTGAGCCTGCCGGCCCGGACCCGCTCGCCCACCTCCTCAGCCGGAAGCTCGGCCAGCGTCCTGGCCGCCGAGCGGAAGGCGCGTACCCGGTAGGTGGCCTCGTTCGCCCGCTCCAGCAGGAAGGCGATCCGCCGCAGGTCGGCGATGGGATCCCGGACGCTCATGTCGCCACTCCGCAGCGCTGCGTGCCGACCCGAGGCACCGGCGCGCTGCGCTGATGGTTCGCTCGCTGGCGCTCGCTCATGATGTGCAACCTACGCGTCCGCGCTGCCGGTCGCGGTGCGACCGGCGGCGCGAGGTGGATCATGGTGTGGTGTGCGCCCGTACGCGCCGCCGTCACCACTGGCGAATGCGCCGTGAGCGGAGGCCCAGTCGTGCCCCGCGTAGATGTCGAAGTCGCGCAGGTACGGCAAGCGGGTGTCCGGAGCGGTCGTAGTTGTTCGCGTCCGGGATGAGCAGGTCCCGGCGCCGACCGGCGCGGCCTGCGCGGCGAAGCTGGCGATGACAGCCAGCCCACCGAGGACCAGGGTCGCAGCGGCGGTGGCGGCCAGGACCCGGTGGTGGGGGCGGCGTGGGACGGGAGGTCGCATCTTTTTCCAACGCGTGCCGGTTCGGCCGCGCCGATCGGCGCACGCTTCGTCGATGGCGAGAGTTCGAGAAAGGTGAGAAAGCGAGCACCGGCACGAGCAGCAACACGGCGTACGCCGGCCGAGGGCCGATCGTCAGCGGAACCATCCGGTCACCCCGACAGACTCGGTACGGTGACAGTCGCAGCGTCCGCGCGAGTGGAGGAGTGGGTGCCGGTGTTGCCGTACAACCCGTCGGGTCTCTTCCCCACCGGGCGACCGCCACGCCCCAGCTACCGCGAGCCGAACCCGGTCGGTGGTGTCGGAGTCACCGTTGGGGCGGTCTGCACCCTCGCCTGGCTCGTCCTCTTCGGCCTGCTCGGCGGCAGTCTCGTCGGGTACGTCTGGTGGACTCTGTTTGCCGGCGCCCTCGCCTGGCTCGTGGCCGTGGGTCTGGTCAGACACGGCGATCGGGGAGTGGCGGCCGGTATCGCGATCGTCACTGCCGGAGGGTGGAGCATCGCCGCCGCCGCGGTCGCCACCCGCTGGTTGAGCAGTGGCGACTGGCCGTTGTGGTGAACCCTGTCGACAGCGACTGCGGTGCGTCGTCGCGCCGACACTGAAACCCATCTTGACTAGGTCGCCGCGACTCGGCACGCTCCCGGTATGGCCTGGACCACTCCGCGGCTGGATCCCGATCGCAGCCGCCGCCGCCTCCAGCTTCTGGCACAGTTGGCGGACGCGCGCGCGGTACGCGAACGGGAACGGCCACAGCGGGCCCGTACCGCACAACTCCGCCAACTGATCGCCATTCGCCGACGCCCCGCCGGCTGAGCGGTTCGGAAGATCCTTCCCCAGGAATGACCGGCCCTTCGGGGCGTTGACCGGTCGCCTGCCGACACGACCGGCTAACGTGCACGCGTAACGGATCGGCGAATGCTGTGCCGAGGCAACTTGGGGGAGAACGTGTCGTACTTCGCTGCGGCCGTCGTGCGCGAGAAGGGCGGCTGGACAGCCGCGGAACTGAGTCTGCGGGGTACCGCCGACGTCGACGAGGTCGCCGAGCGGCTCCGCGATATCGCCCCGGACGCGGACCTGTCACTGCTCTTCGTGGAGGCGGACGACACCTACCTGGTCATCCTGCGTCTTGACGAGGGCGAAAACCTGCGGGTCTTCGGCTCCGACTCGGCGTACGCGGAGGAGTCCCGGCTGGGCGCACTGCTGGTCGGTGACCTGAAAACGTCGGTGACCGGGCTCGACGACACCGAGGAGGCGCGTCCGACTGTCACGACCGGCGACGACGACAACGAGCAACCCGCCGTCGACCCGGAGGCGGACCCGGTGGGCGAGGCGGACCTCCTTACCGACCTGGGCATACCCGCACAGCGGCTACTCGCCCTCTGCGCCCACGGAGGCATGATGCCGGCCGATGTCACCGTCGAGATCTGCCAGGTGCTCGGCTGCGTCGACGACGTCGAGGAGCTGCGCGAGGCATGAGCCCGCCGACGTGAACGACCCGGCCGGTACGGGCCGGCGGCAGCGGCACGAGCTCTGGATGCGCCGTGCCCTCGAAGTCGCGGTGACCGGGGACGTCGCGCCTTCGGGCGGTGTAGCGGCCGGCCCGGCGGCGGCTGGCGATGCCGTCGAGGCCGAGCCCGGCCAATCCGGCGACGTGCCGGTAGGCGCGGTGCTCTACGGGCCGGACGGCCGTGAGCTGGCGGTCGGCCGAAACGAACGCGAGCTGACCGGCGACCCGACCGCGCACGCCGAGGTGCTCGCGCTACGCCGAGCCGCCCAGCGGCTGGGCCGGTGGCGGCTGGACGGCTGCACCCTGGTGGTGACCCTCGAACCCTGCACGATGTGTGCCGGAGCGCTGGTGCTGGCCCGGGTCACGACGGTGGTCTTCGGCGCCTGGGAACCCAAGACCGGTGCCGCCGGCTCGCTTTGGGACGTGCTGCGCGACCGCCGGCTCAACCACCGGCCCGAGGTGTACGGCGGCGTCCTCGAAACCGAAAACGCCGCCGTCCTGCGCGCCTTCTTCCGCTGACGGCGTCCGCTCCCGGCCCGCGGCCCCGCCCGAGGCCCGAGGGGTCAGGCGGTGATCGTTTCCAGGGCGATCTCGACCATCTGGCTGAAGGTCTGCTCCCGCTCCTGGGAGGTGGTCTTCTCACCGGTCTTGATGTGGTCGCTCACCGTCAACAGGGTCAGAGCGCGAACCCTGAACCGGGCCGCGATTGTGTACAGCGCCGCCGACTCCATCTCCACCGCCAGCACGCCGTACTCCGCGAGGCTGTCGTAAAGGTCCGGCCGGTCGGTGTAGAAGGCGTCGGCGGCCAGGATGGGCCCGACCCGCATCGCGATGCCGCGTCGCTCGGCCACCTCCACCGAGGTACGCAGCAGCCCGAAATCGGCGACCGGGGCGTAGTCGATCAGCCCGTCGAAACGCATCCGGTTCATGTTCGAGTCGGTCGACGACCCGATCGCCGCAACCACGTCGCGCAACTGGAGTTCCTCGGTGAGCGCGCCGCACGAGCCGACCCGGATCAGTGACTTAACACCGTACTCGTTGACCAACTCGTGAGCGTAGATCGACGCCGACGGCATGCCCATGCCGGAACCCTGCACGGAAACCTCGACGCCGCTCCAACGGCCGGTGAAGCCCAGCATGCCCCGCACCGTCGAGTAGCAGCTCGCGCCCTCAAGGTAGGTCTCCGCGATCCACTTGGCCCGTAGCGGGTCGCCCGGCATCAGGACCCGCTCGGCGATCTCGCCCGGCTTCGCGCCGATGTGCGTACTCATGGCGTTGATCCTGCCAGGCCGGCCTGGCAGGGACCGGTTCGGTGTCCTAGCCTGCCGTCCTGTACCCTCGTCGGCGGTGGCGTGTCCGAGCGGCCTAAGGAGCACGCCTCGAAAGCGTGTGAGGGTTTACGCCCTCCGAGGGTTCAAATCCCTCCGCCACCGCTCGTGAACAGCGAGAACGCCCGGCAGGTCTGCGAGGACCCGCCGGGCGTTCGGCCTACGTCAGGCGCTCGGCTCGCGGTGGGTGAGCCGGTAGGAGGCATCGACACCGTCGGCCTCGAGGAACACCGTCAGCGGACCATCCGGCAGGTGGCAGGTGACTGTTCGGTTCACCGACTGCGACGTCGGACCGCAGTATCGGACCCCGGCCTCGGTGAAGACCGACAGACTGGCGTCACCGCTGCCGGCGGTGCGCTGCCAGGTGAAACTCTCCCGGGCTCCATGCTGGTCCGCGGGGACGGTGAAGCAGGCTACGAAGTCATCCGGGCCGGCGTCGAAGGTGGCACCGACGTCTCCGCGGGGCAACTCCGGGCAGGAAGACGATCCGTCGACCCGGCTGAACGCCACTGAGTACGCTCCGCCGGCTGTGTTCTCCGGGCTGACCAGGACGGCGTAGAAGGGTGCGGTGCCGGTGAGTTCGCAGCTGTACTGGTACAGCGAGTTGTAGTCGCAGAGATACGCCCCGGTAGCGTCGACGATGGTGATCTCGGGTCGGGCCGCACCGGTCGCGTCGCCCGGTGCCCACCGAACGATCCGCGCCCCGGCCGGGCTGGGCAGTTCGACGCAGTCGACCTCGCCCGGCGCGGTGAAGCTGTCCCGGAACGGTTCGATGGAGGGGCCGTCGTCGGCTGCCGTCGCACAGTTCGACGGCGCGACAGGCAACACGCTGACGGTGTACAGGTGATCATTGTCGATCACCTTGTTTACCTCCGGACCGTTCAGGACCAGGGTGTACCGGCCTGCGGCAGGGAACTGGCAATGCTGCCAGGAGCAGACCCGGAGACCGGAGGCGTCGTAGATGGTGGGGTACTGCCGGTAGTTGTTGGCGTTCACCGCCCGGACTTGGTAGGTGCCGGCCGCCGGAATATCGAGAACCCGGCAGCGGATGCCGGCGAGCCCGGCCTCCGGGGCGGTGCCGTAACTGCCGGGCGTGACCGTGGGGCAACCACTTGGGTCGTCCAACGCTCGGATCTGCAACCGGTACGTCAACTCGGTGGTGCCTGAATCCCAGCCCGACAGGTAGGAGATCACGCGGTACGTGCCGTCGTTGGGCAGCACGCACCCGTCCTCCTCTGACCACTCGGTGCACAGGACAGTGCCCTGCTCATCGACCAGCCACGTGGAGAGCTGGTTCCAGCGATCCGGTGCGCCGTACACGATGATCCGGTCACCGGCCTCCGCCGTGAACGGCTGGCAGTTGGTCTGCACCGGTGACGTCTGGCTCACCACCACGGCCGGTGGGTCCCAGGCGGTGCCGGTGAGCGGGGCGCAACCGTCGCTGCCGTTCAGGCTAGTCACCGCCGCCTGGTAGACGACCGGATCCCAGTTATTGTTGCGGGCGATCAGTGTGTACGAGCCAGCCTGCGGTAGGGCGCAGGAGCGGGCGTTTTCGTACTGGCTACAAACCTGTTGCCCGTCGACGTCGTACAGATACCAGTAAAATCGTTGGGCCGCGAAACCGTCGAAGCGGATGGCGACGGTGCCAGGTGCGGCGGCGGTCAGCGCCTGGCAGCCGATCTCGGAGGCCGGTATGGTTCCGCTGCCGCCAGACGGACCGGGGTCACCGAAGCCAGTCAGCGGCAGGGTGGGGCAGCCGAACGCGTGTGATATGCGCGGCATCCTGAGGTTGTAGGGCGCTTCGTTGCCGTACGTCTCCTCAAGGAACAGTCGATACGGGCCGGGGCCAGTGAGCGTGCAATTCTGGGCGTAGCGGACGTTGCATCCCGCCGGCTGATTTTCCGCGTCACGGACGCTGCCCTGCACGTCGTCGGTGCCGCTCGGGTCGGCTAGGTGCAGGACGGTGCCGGTCGGCTGGTCGAAGGTGAAGCACCGGGCCGCCAACCCGGCCCGGAGGGTGCCGCTGACGCCCGGCGAGGCGAAGGAGAAGAACCTCTCCGGCAGCGTCTTGCAGGCGGACGGGGCCTTCGTCGACTCGAACGACAGCAGGTAGCTGCTGGTGCCCGTGCCGTAATAGATGTACACGGTCGCCGTGTAACGCCCGGCCGGGCCGAGTTGACACTCCGTCGAGTAGCTGCTCAGGAAGCAGACCTGGCTGCCGCCCGGATCGGTGACCTGCGCCTGGACAATTTCTCCCGACAACTGGGTCAGCCGGCCGATGAGCACGTCGGAGTCGACGGTTGTGGTCACCGTGAACTGATGCTGTTGTTGGTCGACGATGGTGGAACAGGAAGCGACCCGCCCGAGTGCGAGCCTGCCACCGCACTGGTCGGCGGCAGCCTCCGTCAGCTTGACGGGGCGTGCCTCGACTTCGGGTGCTGCGGGTGTGTCCGGCGCTACCGGGATGGCCGGTGCGGCGGTTGCGGCTGGGTGGACGGCGCCGGCCGGATTGGACACACTGGTGGCGGCCGTGGGATCCGCGACTGCGGGCGCTCCGACGCCGACGGTCGCGGCGACGGTCAGAGTCACCAACGCGCTGCGGATGAGGACGGGTCTTCTCGTTTGATCTGGACGATGGGCAGGCAGGATGCCTCTCACGCCACACTCCCCGTGGTGATGCGCCCGTCGGGCGCGTGTGGCCGGATGATTTCATCTCAATCGATCTCCTGGCAACAGGTCCCCGGAACGACAGGAACGTTGGTGTGAATGCGTCACCCGGGACGCCGATTCGTGTCAGGACGGCGTCAGCAGGGGGCGTGGCCCTCGACGAAGAGACGGTGCGCCCAGTCGGCGTACCCGGCGATGACTTTCCGCACCGTATGGCCGTCGTGCAGGAAGAGGTAGGCGCGGTCGCCGTCGCGGGCGAGCAGGCCGTCGAAGCGGTATGTCCCCTGCGGAGCGTGCAGCTCCCGTACGGTCGGGTAGCTCGCCTGGACTTCGGCGACGGGTGAGCCGGCCGCGATGCCTTCCGGGGTGCGGACCGGGTCGCCGGCCCAGAGCAGCACCAGCCGATCATCGATGAAGATCGGGCTGATCTCGTCGTGCCCGGCCAGCGTCGGGCCGCAGGCGTCGACGTCGGTGCGCAGGATGCCGCGCCGGGTCAGCTCGCTTTCCGAATCACCGAAGTCCACATCGGCCACTCCGTCGAGATCGACGACGCTGACCGACGCGACTGGCTCGCGGACGGCGAGGGTGTCCGGTGGCATGACTCCGCTGCCCGATGTCGAGGCAGCCAGAAGTAGAGCGGCGATGAAGCCGAATTGTCGCAATTTCATCAGAATCCCCCAGTCCCCAACGTGACGGGGGTGCTGAGGTTATTGCCGAGCCTCCCATTCGTCTGCCAGTTCGTCCCAGTAGTCGGCGCTGAGCCCTCGCCGCCCGTGCATGAGCCATCCCTCGGTGCTCCGCTCGACATGTAGACCCAGCTCAGCGAAGGGGTCGATCCACCGGCCCGGCTCCACGCCCAGCTCGACGAGCGCCGCGTTGATCGGCCACTCCGGGCGTGGCCCGTCGAGCGCCGCGTCGAAGCGCGGCCCCCAGGCGAGGCTGCCGCCCAGCCAGACCGCCGCGGCCTGGTGACCGGCCCCACCGGCGAACTCCGCCTCGACGTACGCCAGCGGGCCGCGCACCGACCAGCGGGCCAGCACCTCGGTCAGCGCGGGGGAGAAGACCAGCTCGAACGGTTGCTCCGGGCCGGGCTCGTCGGTGCGGTAGTCCGGCGGGGTCCCGGTCAGCTCCAGCACGAGCTGCGGCGTGACCGGCAGCAGCGCGAAGTCCTGCCGCAGCTCGCCGAGCACGGCATGATCCAGCTCGCGGGTCTCCTCGCGCAGCAGCTCGGCGTCCGCGACGACCGCGCTGAGCTGGTAACTCACCCGGCTTCCACAACCTGTGGATAGAACATGTGTACGACGGTGGTCAGGTCTTGTCGACGGTGGCGACGAAGGCGCGCCAGGCGGCCGGGCTGAACACCAGCGCTGGACCTGCCGGGTCCTTCGAGTCGCGTACGCCCACCACGTCGGGCAGGTTCCGGGCGACCTCGACGCAGGCGCCGCCGTTACCGCTGCTGCGGCTGCTCTTGTGCCACCGGGCGCCGGACAGCGCCGGGGTGTCGTTCACTGCCATGACTGCGCCACCTCCCTGATCAGGTCGACCGACTGCCAGTGCGAAAGCGTCTCGCCGCGCACGTTCTCCCACGCGGCAAGTATCGCCGCGATCTCGGCCTGCTCGCTGACCACCTGCCCCTGCAACTGGTTGTCCAGGTAGCCGGCAAGACGGTGATCCGACGCGGTGGCGATGATGAACGGGCCGTTCAGCCCAGCGTATTCGCCCACTGTGGACGGCACCACATGAATCCGGATGTGCGGCCGGGTCGACGCTTCGGCGAGCGCCAGCAGTTGCTCGCGCATCACGACCGGGCCGCCGACCGGCCGGCGCAGCACCGCCTCGTCCAGCACGGCCCCCGTCTCCGTGTCGGTCAGGTCACCGTGTTCAGTTCGCCACGGCGACCTGCTGCGGTGGTTGCCTGCCGGGCCGGGCGACGAGCAGCGTCGCGACGGCGACCGCGAGACCGGCGATGGTCAGCCCGAGGATCAGCCAGGACGGTCCGAAGGGGTAGTAGTACTCGCCTGGGGTGAAGGCGCTGTGCACGGTGAGCAGGCCGCCGTCATCAACGCCGCCGTCAGCGCGAACGATCCGCACGGCGTTGCCGTACAGCGCGAACGTCGGTAGCGCCAGCGCCAGCAGAGAGGTCCCCCAGAGCGCACCGGCGGTCATCCGGCGTCCAGGCGGTGCTGCCGTCATCTGGTACGCGACGGCCGCCGCGACGAGCCAGCCGACGACCAGCCCGACGGCCACGCCGATAGCGACCAAGGGCAGGAAGGCGGTGGTACGGGTTGGCGTGGCGTCGATCGATACGCTGCCGCCGTCTTCGGCGATGTACGCGCGTACCTGGATGAGCAGGCCGCCGGACTCGGCGTTGAACCGCGTGCCACGCAATGTGGTCTCGGTGGTGGTGCCGTCCGGGTTGACCGTGACGCGGCGCCCGGAGAGCGGAGTGGACTCGGAGACGGACCAACCCGCATCGGCGAACCGCTGCCGGACCTGCTCGCCGTTCCAACCGGCCGCGACGGCGTCGGTCACGTTGCTTCGGTGGGCGTGCCAGTTCGTCTTCACGCGGTACTGGCTCGACTCGCCGAGCCCGCCGGCCAACTGCATCAGGCGCGTCGAGCTGTCGGCGTCGGGCAGGTCCGCGAATGTTTGGGCACCGAGCCAGGAGCCGGCGGCGGCACCGAAACCGCCCATGACCAGTGCGGCGAGCAGCGCCGCGATCGCCATGAACGGCCGGCCGGCGGGCAGCCGGAACCGCAGCCGCAGGCCGCTGCCGATCAGGTGGAGAGCCTCACTGGCCCGGGGGCGGCGCTGGCCCGGTTCCGCCATCTCCAGCAGCGTGGTCACCACCTCGGTACCGTGCCGCCGCCGGTGCCGACGCGGGTAGGCGAGCATCAGCCTGCGGTAGCCACGCTCCAGCCGGTCATCGGCGTTCGGCCAGGCAGAGGTGCTGGGCGTGCTCGGGTTGGCGTTGTCGGGCTCGGCCGGCTTGGCAGCGGCGGCGCTGGGGTCGGGGGCCGACCAGGCTGCGGTCATCCGGTCACCTCGCCTGCGGTCGGGGCGATCACCAGGCCGAAGCTCAGCGCACCGCCCAGGCGCTTGCCCAACTGGACCTCTGCGGCGGCGGCGTGCCGGCGAAGTCGCTCGACCTGTGCCTGCAACGCGGCGGCACCGGTGTCGCTGAGCCGGTAGTAGCGGCGCAGCCGACCCTCGACGGCCTCCTCCCGGTCGACGGTGACCAGGCCCTGCTCGGCCAGCCGGTCCAGGGCGCCGTAAAGGGTGCCCGGCCGCAGCTTGACCTCGCCCGCCGACAACTCGTCGACCGACCGGATGACGCCATAGCCGTGCAACGGCTGCGCGGCCAACGCGGTGAGGATCAGAAATGTGGGTTCCCGCATGAACGTATAGTACGTCTGACGTTATATCTCGTCTACCTGAGTTGCTGGTGTGGCTCGGCCCTTGGCGTCATGGACCGTTCCAGTTGGTGAGGAGGGTGTGGCCGGGCACGTCCTGGTCCGCCTGTGGCTTACGGGCGGTCAACTGAGACGGGAGCGACGTCGAAGACGACTCAGGGCCGGTCCCGTGGGGGCCGGCCCTGTTCGTTTACGCTGCTCAGGAGAGCGGAGGATACGAGATTCG
This sequence comes from Micromonospora sp. HNM0581, assembly GCF_012726175.1. GTDB lineage: Bacteria > Actinomycetota > Actinomycetes > Mycobacteriales > Micromonosporaceae > Micromonospora. The sequence goes on along the minus strand of NZ_JAASAD010000016.1, from coordinate 91,922 downwards.
AACTCGTGAGGGTGTGAACCCAACACGCTTTCCAAGCGTGCGCCCTAGGCCTCTAGGCGAATCCTCCGCGAGCCAGGATACAGGTCCGCGCCGAGCTTCCCACCCCACCACCCCCTGAGGATCCACGGTCGGTCGGGTAGGCTGGGCGTACCTCCCGTGCGGCGGTATCTCGTGAACCTCCCCAGGGCCGGAAGGCAGCAAGGATAAGCGAGCTCTGCCGGGTGCACGGGGGGCCTTTCTGTCTCCGGCGCCCTCCGGCGCGCCCCGGTTGCGGCATCTGGGGGTTTCCCGGCCGGTGGAGGCCGCAAGATGCCGCAACCGGAGTGGATCATCCCGGCACCACGACCTGCCGCGGCGCGACATGCCGCAAGCCGGGCGGACCGGCCGGGGCGACCCGGCGGGGTGGGTGGTCAGGCGGGTGAGGTCGGCGCAGAATGGCTCGGTCGAGAGGAGGCGGGACGCCGTGGCACTGGCGCTCTACCGCAAGTACCGGCCGCGTACCTTCGCCGAGGTCATCGGGCAGGAGCACGTCACCGAGCCGCTGTCGCAGGCGCTGCGCAGCGGGCGGCTCAACCACGCCTACCTCTTCTCCGGCCCGCGCGGCTGCGGCAAGACCTCCAGCGCCCGCATCCTGGCCCGCTCGCTCAACTGCGAGCACGGGCCCACCCCGGAGCCCTGCGGCACCTGCGACTCCTGCCGTTCGCTGGCCGGCGACGGGGCCGGCTCGATTGACGTCATCGAGATCGACGCGGCCAGCCACGGTGGTGTGGACGACGCCCGTGAGCTGCGGGAGAAGGCGTTCTTCGCACCGGCCAACAGCCGCTTCAAGATCTATGTCATCGACGAGGCGCACATGGTCTCGTCGGCCGGCTTCAACGCCCTGCTCAAGCTGGTCGAGGAGCCGCCGGAGTACGTCAAGTTCATCTTCGCCACCACCGAGCCGGAGAAGGTCCTCGGCACCATCAAGTCGCGGACCCACCACTACCCGTTCCGACTGATCCCGCCGAAGGTGCTCCGGCCGTACCTTGAGCAGCTGACCGAAGTCGAGGGGGTGCAGGTCGAGCCGGCGGTGTTCCCGCTCGTGGTGCGGGCCGGTGGCGGCAGCGCCCGGGACAGCCTCTCCGTACTCGACCAGCTCATCGCCGGTGCCGGCCCCGACGGGGTGACCTACGCCCGGGCCGCCGCGCTGCTCGGGGTGACCGACGCGGCACTGATCGACGAGATGTGCGACGCCCTCGCCGCCGGTGACGGCGCCGCCGCGTACGCCACCGTCGACCGGGTCGCCGAGGCCGGGCACGACCCCCGCCGGTTCGCTTCCGACCTGCTGGAACGGCTCCGCGACCTGATCGTGCTCCAGCAGGTGCCCGACGCGGTGGCCAAGGGTCTCATCGACGGACCGGACGACCAGATAGAGCGGATGGCTGCCCAGGCGCAGCAGCTCGGGCCGGGCACCCTGTCCCGGTGCGCCGACATCGTGCACGACGGCCTGGTGGAGATGCGCGGCACCACCGCACCCCGGCTGCTGCTCGAACTGATCTGCGCCCGGATGCTGCTGCCCGGCGTCGACGACGGCACAGGCGGCCTGCTCCAACGCCTCGAACGGATGGAGCGCCGGCTCACCCTCGCCAGCACCGACGCGCCGTCGCCCGCTGCCGGCTCCGCGCCCGCCACCACACCCCCGGCGGTACGCACCCAGCCGCCCGCCGCGCCCGCGGCTGCCGCCGCGAATCGGGCCGGGACCGGCGCTGCCGCGCCGGCTGCCGCCATGAATCGGGCCGGGACCGGCGCTGCCGCGCCGGCTGCCGCCATGAATCGGGCCGGGACCGGCGCTGCCGCGCCGGCTGCCGCCACGGCTCCAGCCGACGGCACCGTGTCCACCGACGGCACCGTGTCCACCGACGGCACCGTGTCCACCGACGGCACCGTGTCCACCGACGGCACCGTGTCCACCGACGACGGCAGTACCCGAAACGCCGACCGTGCCGAAGCGACCTCGACCGCCGGTCCGGGGCCGGACGGTGCGATGGCAGGTGGTGGGCGGCCGGTGCCGGCGTCGGCGGTCATGCCCGATTCGGCGACACCGGAGCCACCCCGCCCCGGTGCGGTGAGCCCCGGCACGCTTGACGCGGTCGCGGTGCGTCGTGTCTGGCCGGAGGTGGTCGGCAAGGTGAACCGGAGCAACAAGCGGATCGCCGCGCTGATGCGGGACGCGGTCGTCCGAGACCTCGACGGGGACACTCTCGTGCTGACCGTGAAGTCGGCGGTGCTGGCACGAATGATGTCCGATCACGCGCAGGTGCTCACCGACGCGCTCTACGAGGAGTTGGACGGTCGTTGGCAGATCCGCTGCGAGGTGGCGGGTGAACGTGGTGCGGCTGGGCCCCCGCCATCCCGCAGCACGGCCGCTTCCGGCCTGGCTTCCGCTCCGGCGGCGGTCGCCGCCGGGCCGCCGGTAACAAGAGCCGCCCAGGCTCGCTCCGCTGAATCTTCCGCGTCTCGGTCGGATGGCTCGGCCGAGGAGGGTGACGACTGGCCGGAGCCTGCCCGCCCCGGGCGGGCCGCCCCGATCCCGTCCGTCTCCGGCGACCCGTCCGACGACGACTGGCCCGAGGCGGCCCGCCCGGGCGGCGGTGTCGTCGATCATGTCGGCCCGGGGTCACTTTCGTCCGCCGGAGCCAGGGCGGGCACCGCGGACATCTCCCGGGCAGCTACGACCGGCCCGGCAACCACGAACGGGTCCGGTACGTCCACGAACGGGTCCGGTACGGCAGGTCCCGAGGCGGACCGTGGTGCGATCACGGGTAGCGGCGCACCATCATTCGCGCCGGGCGGAACCGGTTCGCGTGGCAAACCGGATACGGCTGTGGCGGAGTTCCATGCGCCCGGCGGCCCGGGTGGCTCTGGAGCGGCTCCCGCACCGCGCCGGGCCGCGCCCAATGGTGGTGGTGCTCCGGTGAGCAGCGCGATCGCGGCGGCCCGGGCGGCAGCCGCCGGGCGAGGTGTCCGAACCGCCAACGCGTCGCGGCCGACCGCGGATGCGGAGTTTGCCGGCGAGCCGCCGTACGACCCGGATTTCGACGGCCCGGTGCGTGGCGGTGTGGGACGTTCCGGCGGCGCCCGACCGGCGGCTGTTCCCGCCTACGAGGGTTTTGATCCCGGCGACGAGCCACTCGACGAGATCATCGACGAGAAGACCGCCCGTGAGTCAAGTGAGCAGCAGGCCGTTCGCCTGCTTCGTGAGGCCTTCGGTAACGTCGAGAAGATCGGCGACTGACCCCCTTCGTGCCCTATCGGACGCCGTCGGACGTGCCGTCGGGACGACCGAAGTGCGGCAGCGGCAGGCCGGGGAAGGGGCAGGGTGCGGCGCGCGGTGCGGGTCGGTGTGGGGCGCTAGGGTGGGCGCGGCAGAACGGGCGAGTTGAGGGAGTCATCGTGCGGCCTGGTGGACAGCCGAACATGCAGCAGATGCTGAAGCAGGCGCAGAAGATGCAGCAGCAGATCGCCAAGGCGCAGGCGGAGCTGGCCGAGGCCGAGGTGACCGGCACGGCCGGCGGCGGGTTGGTGACCGCTGTCGTCGCCGGTTCCGGCGAGGTCAAGACCATCAAGATCGACCCTAAGGCTGTCGACCCGGACGACGTGGAGACGCTCGAGGATCTGGTCGTCGCCGCGCTGCACAACGCCAGCGAGGCGGCCCGTGCGCTGACCGAGCAGAAGATGGGCCCGGTCGCGGGTGGGATGGGCGGCTTCGGCCTGCCCGGGTTCTGAGCCCGCAGATGTACGAGGGCGCCATCCAGGATCTGATCGACGAGCTGGGCCGGCTGCCCGGCGTGGGGCCCAAGAGTGCCCAGCGGATCGCCTTCCACGTGCTGTCCGCCGACCCGGCCGACGTCAACCGGCTGGCCGGCGCGCTGCGCAAGGTCAAGGAGCTGGTGCGGTTCTGCACCAGTTGCTACAACGTGGCCGAGTCCGACACGTGCCGGATCTGCCGCGACCCGCGCCGCACCGACGAGGTGATCTGCGTGGTCGAGGAACCGAAGGACGTGGTGGCGATCGAGCGGACCGGTGAGTTCCGCGGCCGGTACCACGTGCTCGGCGGGGCGATCAATCCGCTGGAGGGCATCGGGCCGGACAATCTGCGCATCCGCGAGCTGATGACCCGTCTCGGCGGCGGCGCTGTGCGGGAGCTGATCCTGGCCACCGACCCCAATACCGAGGGCGAGGCGACCGCCACCTATCTGGCGTTGATGGTGAAGCCGATGGGGATCGCGGTGACCCGGCTGGCCAGCGGGTTGCCGGTGGGCGGCGACCTGGAGTACGCCGACGAGATCACCCTGGGCCGGGCCTTCGAGGGCCGCCGCGCCGTGTGACGGATCCGCCGAGCGGCGGGTCGTGGGGTGGCGCGGGTCGGCGTGGCGTGCCGGTGGCGCGGCGATGATCCGCTGATGGTGACCTCTGTGAATCTGGGCCTCCGCGTGCGGATTCACGGAGGTCGTTGTGCGTCGTGCCCTTGTCTCGTTGCTGGCATTGGTGGTCCTTGTTCCGCTGGTGCCGTCCGGCACCGCGGCGTCAGCCGCGCCGTCCACTCCAGATCCTGATCCCGGGCCGCCCCGTCCGCCGCAGGCGGCACCGCTCGCACCGGATCGGATCACGGGCGGGCTGAACACCTGCATCAGCCGCGCCTCGTTCCACCCGAAGGACACCGGCAACGTGACGTACGCCAATGCGGTGACCGCTCGACTGCCCGCCGTCGGCTACAACTGACACGGGTCGGGTGGGGTCGGTCGTCAGCGGCCGGCCCCACCGGTTTCCTGCGGCATGAGGGAGGTCGAGGTGCGGCAGCAACGGGACGACCGGCCCTGGGCGCCGTCGGTGCTGGCCGCCCTGCTGGTGCTTGCCGTGCTGGCCGGCTGGTGGTGTGTCGCGGGAAAGATGCGCCAGCACCGCGAGGCGAACGACCGCGGCGAGACGGCGGCTGCGGCGGAACTCGACCGACGGGCCGGCAGCTACGCCGAGGCGGTGGTCGCCGCCGGGGCCAGGGGGTCCGACGACCGGTTGCGCACCCTGGCCGACGAGCAGGGGGTGGAGGTCTGGCAGATCCATCGGGAGCCGGAACTGTCGCTTGTCGTCGAGTCGACCGAGCCCTACGGCCCATGGCCGGTCGGACTGTTGCAACTTTGCCATCGGCTTGATTTCCGGGCACTGGGCACCCCGGATGCCGACTTCGATCTGGCACGTCTGCCCTCGTGCCCAACCCCGCCGCCACCATGACCGGTTTCGGACGACGGTATGACACACTGCTGGTGATCCGCTCAATCGATGTAACAGAATGGTATCGATTGTTTGGGGTTATTGGGGGTTTTGTCCGCGAGCCCGCTGGTCCACGTCACCGGGGCCAGGCGCTAAGGACACGATCCGGTACCAAGAGCTTCCCGCGCCGTTTCCCGCCGGTCCGAACGGGAGCTAGTGTTCCGGCCATCGGTGACCCTGTCACCACGTTGTCCGTACCCCCAAGGACGAGGTGAAGCACCATGCGTGCATCCAGGCCGAAGGTCGCTATCGCGGCCGTGGCGGCCGCGGCCCTCGCGGTAGCAGGCTGTGCCGAGAGCGACCGCGAGGATTCCGGCGGTAGTAGCAACGACACCCTGGTCTTCGGCGTCGCCGGAGACCCGAAGGTGCTCGATCCGAGCTTCGCCAGCGACGGCGAGTCGCTGCGTGTGGCCCGCCAGGTGTTCGAGACGCTGGTCCGGCCGGAAGAGGGCGGCACCAAGGTCAGCCCGGGCCTCGCCGAGTCCTGGGAGCCGGACGCGGCAGGCACCACGTGGACGTTCAAGCTGCGTTCCGGTGTGAAGTTCCACGACGGCACCGACTTCAACGCCGAGGCCGTCTGCGTCAACTTTGACCGCTGGTACAACGCCAAGGGCCTGATGCAGAGCCCGGACGTGACCGCGTACTGGCAGGACGTCATGGGCGGCTTCGCCGCCAACGAGGACGACACCCTCGGTGAGAGCCTGTTCAAGTCCTGCTCCGCCACCGACCCGTCGACGGTCGCACTGACCTTCAGCCGGGTCTCCAGCAAGATCCCGGCCGCCCTGATGCTGCCGTCCTTCGCCATGCACAGCCCGAAGGCGCTCCAGGAGTACGACGCCAGCAACGTCTCGGGCAGCGCTGACGACATCACGTATCCGGCCTACGCCACCGAGCACCCGACCGGTACCGGCCCGTTCAAGTTCAAGACCTGGGACATCGCGAACAAGACGCTGACCCTGGAGCGCAACGAGGACTACTGGGGCGACAAGGCCAAGCTGAAGAGCCTCATTTTCAAGACCATTTCGGACGAGAACGCCCGTAAGCAGGAGCTGCGCTCCGGCGGCATCCAGGGCTACGACCTGGTCGGCCCGGCCGACGTCGAGCCGCTCAAGGACGAGGGCTTCAACGTCCTGACCCGGCCCGCCTTCAACATCCTCTACCTGGCCATCAACCAGAAGGGGAACCCGAAGCTGGCGGACCTGAAGGTCCGGCAGGCGCTCGCCCACGCCGTGAACCGGCAGGCACTGGTCGACTCGAAGCTGCCCCCGGGCGCCCAGGTCGCGGTGAACTTCTTCCCCGACACCGTCGAGGGCTGGAACGGCGACGTCACCAAGTACGAGTACGACGTCGAGAAGGCCAAGTCGCTGCTGGCCGAGGCCGGCGCCTCGGACCTGACCCTGCGGTTCCACTACCCGACCGAGGTCACCCGGCCGTACATGCCGAACCCGAAGGACCTGTTCGAGCTGGTCTCGGCGGACCTCCAGGCGGCCGGCATCAAGGTCGAGCCGATCCCGCTGAAGTGGAGCCCGGACTACCTGAACGCCACCACCTCGGGTAACGCACACGACCTGCACTTCCTCGGGTGGACCGGCGACTACGGCGACGGCTACAACTTCATCGGTACGTTCTTCGACCGGCAGAAGGACGAGTGGGGCTTCAACGACCCCGCCCTGTTCGAGAAGTTCAAGCAGGCGGACTCCACTCCGGACCAGGCGGCCCGGATGGCGCTCTACAAGGAGCTGAACGCCGACATCATGAACCTCCTGCCCGGTGTGCCGATCTCGCACTCGCCGCCGGCCATCGTGTTCGGCAAGGACGTGACCGGGGTCAAGGCGAGCCCGCTCACCGACGAGCGGTTCGCCGCCGCGGAGTTCAAGTCCTGACCTGACGCACCGACCACGGGCGGGCGCTGTGACCCACAGCGCCCGCCCGTGATCCCTGCCCCCTTCCGAGGCCGCCGTGTTCCGGTTCATCGTCAGACGCCTGCTTCAGTTGATACCCACGCTGTTCGGGCTCTCCATCCTGTTGTTCATCTGGCTCCGGCGACTGCCCGGAGGCCCCGAGACCGCCATTCTCGGCGAGCGGGGAACGCCCGAGATGCGCGCCGCGATCCGCCGCAATCTTGGGCTCGACGAGCCGATCCTGATCCAGTACGGCCGATTCGTCCGGCGGATGGTCCGCCTCGACCTTGGCACGTCCATCTCGACGAAGCGCGAGGTGACGACGGAGTTCCTGCAGCGCTTTCCCGGCACCGTCGAGCTGACCGTCACCGCGATGGTGATCGCCATCGGCATCGGTATTCCACTGGGCTACCTGGCCGCCCGCCGACGCGGCAGGTTCCTCGACCACGCCTCCGTCGGCGGGTCGCTGATCGGCATCTGCATCCCGGTCTTCTTCCTGGCGTACATCCTCAAGGCGGTCTTCTCGGAAAACCTCGGCTGGTTCCCTTCGAGTGGCCGGCAGGATCCGACGATCGGCGCGACCCGAATCACCAACTTCTTCGTCCTCGACGGGCTGATGACCCGGGAGTGGGACGCCGCCGCCGACGCGCTCATGCATCTCGTGCTGCCGGGAATGGCCCTGGCGAGCATCCCGCTGGCAATCATCGTGCGGATCACCCGCGCCAGTGTGCTCGAAGTGCTGAACGAGGACTTCGTGCGTACCGCCGAGGCCAAGGGGCTGACCGAGAACGTGGTCCGCCGCCGGCACGTGCTGCGCAACGCGATGCTTCCGGTTGCCACCTCGATCGGTCTGCTCACCGGTGGCCTGCTCTCGGGGGCGGTGCTCACCGAGACGGTATTCGCCTTCAGCGGGATCGGTGCCTTCCTCGCCGACGCGATCAACCAGCGCGACTATCCGGTGCTGATGGGCTTCATCATGATCATCGCCGTGGTCTACGTGTTGGTGAACCTGATCGTGGACCTCTCCTACAGCCTGATCGACCCGAGGGTGAGGGTCCGATGACGACCGTCGGCGGAAAGAAGCGCGAGAAGATCGACCGGCTCGCCGAACTGTCCGCCCGCGAGGACGAGCGCGGGGTGAGCCTCTGGCAGGACGCCTTCCGACGGCTGCGGCGCAACCCGGCCGCCGTCGTCGGGGCGGTGATCCTGGCAGTCTTCGTCCTGGTCGCGATCGTCGGCCCGTTCCTCGTGCCGTACTCGCCGACGGACACCATGGGTATCCGTGAGGGCGTGGTCCGGGTGGGGCAGGGCCTGATCCCGGGCCACTCGGCCGAGCACTGGCTCGGCTACGACCACCAGGGCCGGGACGTCTTCAGCCGGATGATCGTCGGGGCGCGACAGACCCTGCTGGTCGGCGTGGTCGCCACCATGATCGGTCTTGCTGTGGGCGCGCTGATCGGTGGTGTCGCCGGTGCCGCCGCGGGTCTCGGCGGGCGTTGGGGTCGTTGGGTGGACGGCGCCCTGATGCGTTTCATCGACATGCTGCTGGCGTTGCCGAGTCTGCTGCTGGCGGTGAGTATCGCCGCGCTGCTCGGACCGAGCCTCACCACGGTGATGATCGCGGTCGGGATGGTGTCGGTGCCGGTCTTCGCCCGGCTCCTGCGCGGCTCGATGATCGCCCAGTCCAACAGCGACTACGTGTTGGCCGCCACCTCGCTGGGCGTACGCAAGTCGAAGATCGCCCTGACCCACGTGCTGCCCAACTCGCTCGCTCCGGTCATCGTCCAGGCGACGCTGACCCTGGCCACCGCGATCATCGAGGCGGCGGCGCTGTCCTTCCTCGGGCTCGGCAATCCGGACTCGGCCATCCCCGAGTGGGGGGTGATGCTCGCCGACGCGCAGCAGTGGCTGGGCATCCGGCCCGCGCTGGCCATCTATCCGGCGGTCGCCATCATCATCACCGCGCTGGGGTTCACCCTGCTCGGTGAGGCGATGCGTGAGGCACTCGACCCGAAGCTGCGGAAGTAGGTGCGCCGGGCATGAGACGTGTGTACGCGACTTCCGTGGCCGTGAACGAAAGGGCGGTGCGGCATGGCACTGCTTGATGTCGAAGAGTTGTCAGTCACCTTCGCCCGGCGTGGTCAGCGGGCGGTACGGGCCGTTGACGGGGTCTCCTTCTCCGTCGACGCGGGCGAGGTGGTCGGTCTGGTCGGTGAGTCCGGCTGCGGCAAGTCGGTGACCTCACTGGCGATCATGGGTCTGCTGCCCAGACAGCCCGGCCTTCAGGTGGGCGGCAGGGCCGTCTTCGACGGCACCGACCTGCTCCAACTGGACGACCGGTCGCGGCGGGACATCCGGGGTCGGGACGTGGCAATGATCTTTCAGGATCCGCTGTCGTCGCTGAATCCGGTCGTGCCGATCGGTCTCCAGGTGACCGAGGTGCTGACCCGGCACCGCGGGATGCGGGGCGAAAAGGCGGCGAGGGAGGCGGCGCAACTGCTGGACCGGGTCGGCATCCCCGACCCGAAGCGGCGGCTGAAGGAGTACCCCCACCAGCTCTCTGGCGGGATGCGCCAGCGTGCTCTGATCGCCATGGCGGTGGCCTGCCAGCCCCGGCTGCTCATCGCCGACGAGCCGACCACCGCCCTGGACGTCACCATCCAGGCGCAGATCCTGGAACTGCTGAAGGATCTGGTCCGGGACTCCGGCACCGCGCTGGTGATGATCACGCACGACCTTGGTGTGGTGGCCGGCATGTGCGACACCATCAACGTGCTCTACGGCGGTCGGGTGGTGGAGACCGCGCGGCGGCGTCCGCTGTTCCGCCAGCCCCGGCACCCGTACACCGTGGGGTTGCTCGGCTCGGTGCCGCGCCTGGACGCGGGGCGCGGCGAACGGCTGAACCCGATCCCGGGCTCGGTCCGTGACCTGCTGCCCTGGCCGGACGGCTGCGCCTTCGCCCCGCGTTGCGACCGCCGGGTGGACGCCTGCGTCGGCGAGCCACCGGAGCTGGTGCTGACCCACGACGGTCGCAGCTACCGGTGTGTCGACCCGGCTCCCGTAGCGGGCCTGACACCCGGCGAGGAGGTTCGGGCGGCGGCACCGGGACAGGCAGTGCCGGGTTCGGCGCCCGCGCAGGCGGTGCCGGGCGATCCGCCGGCCGTGCCGGGCCTGGCCGCCGCACCGAGCGAGGAGGAGACGCCGTGACCGGGGAGGACGTGCTCGTCGAGGTACGGGACCTGAAGGTGCACTTCCCGATCAAACGGGGGGTGCTGTTCGACCGCACGGTCGGTCACGTGAAGGCGGTCGACGGCGTCGACCTGAGCATCGCGCGGGGCCGGACGTACGGCCTGGTGGGCGAGTCTGGTTGTGGAAAATCGACGCTCGGGAGGGCGCTGCTCCAGCTGACCCCACCCACTGCCGGTGCGGTCAGCTTCGACGGAGTCGAGCTGACCACGCTGGCACCGAGCAAGCTGCGGGCGATGCGCCGCCGGATGCAGATGATCTTCCAAGATCCGATGTCCAGCCTCGATCCTCGACAGAACGTCGAGTCCATCCTCACCGAGGGTCTGCAGGCGCACGGTATCGGCGGTGACCGCGACGGCCGACGCAAGATCATCGCTGAGACGTTGGACCAGGTCGGACTACCGCGTTGGGCGCTGTCCCGCTATCCGCACGAGTTCTCCGGCGGCCAACGGCAACGCATCGGCATCGCCCGGGCGCTGGTGCTGGGGCCGGAACTCATCGTCGCCGACGAGCCGGTCTCCGCGCTCGACGTGTCGATCCAGGCCCAGGTGGTCAACCTGCTCGACGAACTGCAGGACAACCTCGGTCTGACCTACCTGGTGATCGCACACGACCTGGCGGTGGTCCGACACATCTCCGACACCGTCGGCGTCATGTATCTGGGTGCACTGGTCGAGGAAGCGCCGAGTGACCGCCTCTACACCGAACCGCTGCACCCGTACACCCGGGCGCTGATGTCGGCGGTGCCGGTGCCCGACCCGGACGTGGAGGACCGCCGGGAAAGAATCCTCATCGCCGGTGACCTGCCGTCCCCAGCTGACCCGCCGTCAGGTTGCCGCTTCCACACCCGGTGCCCGTGGGCACAGCCGACCCGCTGCGCCGACGAGCGACCGCAACTACGCGAGATCGGCGGTAGCCGGGTCGCCTGCCACTGGGCCGAGCAGATCGCCAACGGTGAACTACGTGCGCACAAGGTGGATGTGAAGATCACCCAACCGGCGGGCGAGGGTGAGGAACCCTCGATCGTCTCCGCCCCCACCGAGCCCGGCTCCTTCGTCTGATCGGTGCGCCCAGCGAAGGAAGGGCCTCTTTCCAGCGCTGTCTGCGGAACAGGAAGGGGCCCTTCCCAACACCACACACCGTCGAATCGCGGCGCCGCTGCCGGTACCGCGATCAGCCTTCGGGACGGTTCAGCAGGCCGGCGGCGATGTCGTGCACCGCGTCCAGGCCGGCAGGGTCGGTCAGCGGCGCATCCCCGCCGGTCACCGCATACCACTCGTCGGCGTCCTTGTACTGCACGTGCAGGCTGACCCGCCCGTCGGCGAAGTCGGTACGCAGGGTCAACTCGCCGGTCACCACGCCCACCTCGTCGGTCATCACCCCGCCCGGTCCCGGCACGATGTCGGAGGTGCGACTCTGCCGGCCAGCGGCACCGCCCGCGTCGGCGGTCATCCCGGCGCCCGGCACCTCCACCGCGTCTGCCGAGGCGCCGTCAGCAGTCATGCCGGCCGTGGCCGGGCCGGGCGGTTGGCCGCTGGTGGGCGCCGTGGCGTCCCCACTGTCGGATTCCGACGAGTGTTCGAGCGGCGGTGCACCGTCGGCGCCGGTCATGGCTTGCTCTCCCATGTGCAGCCCTCCAACATGTCGGTCAGCTCGGCCTGCTCGGCACTTGTCACCGTCAGCTGCCAGTGGTGCTTCACCGCCACCCAATCCCCGGCGTACTGGCACCAGTACGACCGGTTCGGCGGTTTCCACTGCGACGGGTCCTGGTCACCCTTTGCCCGATTCGACGACGCGGAAACCGCGAAGAGCTGCGGCCGGTCGAGGTCGTTGGCGAAATCGCTCCGCTTGGAGTCGTCCCAGTCGTCGGCACCGGAGCGCCAGGCGTTGGCGAGAGGCACCATGTGGTCGATGTCCACGTCGGACGGATCGGTGAAGGTGCGGCCGTCGTACACGCTGTCCCACCGCCCGCCGACCACGTTGCAGCCGGAGTGCTCGATGTCCTTCCCGTCACGCTCCAGCACGGTGTCGCGGACGTCGCAGTTCTGGCCGGTCTTGCGCCAGTGCGAGAAGCGGTCGCGGCTGTAGCCGCGCATCGACCCCGCCTCGGCGACGGTCAGCTCGGAGAGCATCTGGATGATGTTGCCGCCGCCGCTCGGCGGCGTGACCGGCTCCTCCTCCAGCGGAACACAACCCGCCGCGCCGGTGGTCAGCACCGTGGCGAGCGCGAGCGCCCCCAGGGCACGCCATCCTGATCTGGTACGCACAGACGACACCTCTCCAGCTTGCGGGCTTCCGGCGATCCCGCACAGTACCCGGCCAGGGTTTCGGCGTTTCGTGGTGTCTGACAGATGGTGCACGGCAGATTGGTACCCATGCCTGAATCCACTGCCTTCCTCCGCCTGCGCAGCGGCGCCGGCCGGGGAACCCTGGCCGCCGCCGTGCTGGCCTCCGGCATGGTCTTCCTGGACAGCACCGTGGTCAACGTGGCACTGCCCCGCCTCGGTGCCGACCTCGGCGCGTCGGTGGCCGGTCTCCAGTGGACCATCAACGGCTACCTGTTGACCCTCGCCGCGTTCGTCCTGCTCGGTGGGGCGCTCGGCGACCGCTTCGGACGTCGGCGGGTGTTCCTGCTCGGCGTGGTGTGGTTCACCGCCGCTTCCGTGCTGTGCGGGCTCGCGCTGCGTACCGACTGGCTGGTGGCTGCGCGCTTCCTTCAGGGGGCCGGGGGTGCCCTGCTCACCCCGGGCTCGTTGGCGTTGCTCCAGGCCAGCTTCCATCCCGACGACCGGGCGAAGACGATCGGCGCGTGGTCGGGGCTCTCCGGTGTCTCCACCGCCCTCGGACCGTTCGTCGGCGGTTGGCTGATCGACGCTCTCTCCTGGCGGTGGATCTTCTTTCTGAACGTGCCGCTGGCGGTGCTCGTCGTGGCGGCGACGCTGCGCTGGGTTCCCGAGAGCCGGGACGAGAACGTGGTCCGGCAGCGGGCCACCCGCCAGTTCGACATCGCCGGTTCCCTGCTCGGAGCCACAGCCCTGGCCGGTGTCACGTACGCCCTGGTCGACGCGCCGGGTCGAGGTCTGAACTCGCCGGCGGTGGTGACGGCGGTCCTGACCGGGGTCGTCGCCGCGGTGGCGTTCGTGGTCCTGGAGCGGCGCCGTGGGGAGACCGCGATGCTACCCACCGGCCTGTTCCGCAGCCGGTTGTTCTCGGTGCTGAACTTCTTCACCGTGCTGGTCTACGCCGCCCTCGGCGGGTTCACCTTCTTCGTCGCCGTGTACCTGCAGAACGTGATCGGCTGGTCGGCCCTGCTCACCGGCCTCGCCTTGCTGCCGATGACCCTGCTGCTGCTGGTCGGCTCACCGCTGACCGGTGCACTGTCGACGAGGATCGGTCCCCGGTTGCCGCTCACCGTCGGGCCGGTGCTGGCCGCCGTCGGGCTGCTGATGCTGCGCGAGATCGCACCCGGGGCGTCGTACTGGCAGCAGGTGCTGCCCGGGGTGGCGATCTTCGGAGCCGGGCTGACCCTGGTCGTGGCACCGTTGACCGCCTCGGTGCTGGCCGCCGTCGACGACCGTTTCGCGGGAGTGGCCAGCGGATTCAACAATGCGGCCTCGCGGGTCGGCGGGCTGCTGGCGGTGGCCGCCCTACCGTTGCTGGTCGGGCTGACCGGCGCCGGGTACGAACAACCCGACGAACTCACCGCTGCCTACCGTGGCGCGCTGCTCTGGTGCGCGGGTCTGCTGCTGGCCGGAGCACTCATCGCCGCCCTGCTGGTCCACCGACCGGCCCGCCGTCCCCCGCCGGCTCAGCCCTGCCACTCGATGCCGGTCTCCACACCGAAGTAGCTGTGTGAGGAAGGGCACCTACCAGCAAGGTGCCCTTCCTCCCGCCTCAGGGGGTGGCGCGGTTGACGGCGCTGGTGACCGCCTTGATGGAGGCGGTGACGATGTTGGCGTCCATGCCGACGCCCCACACCGTGTGCCCGTGCACTTCGCATTCGACGTACGCGGCAGCCTGCGCGTCCCCACCGGAGGAGAGGGCGTGCTCGTGGTAGTCGAGCACGCGTACGCGCACCCCGGTCGTGCCCAGCGCGTTGACGTACGCGTCGATCGGGCCGTTGCCGATGGCGGTGATCGAGCGGGACTTCCCTCCGGTGCGGATCCGTGCGGTGATCTCGACCTTGCCGTCGGCGGTGCCGATCACGTAGTCCGACAGTGCCACCGCCGGGTCGCGCTGGTGGTCGAGCAGGTACTGCCCGGCGAAGATCTGCCACATGGTGGCCGGGGCGACCTCGCCGCCGTCGTGGTCGGTCACCTGCTGCACCACGCCGGAGAACTCGATCTGGAGCCGACGGGGCAGGTCGAGCTGATGTTCGGTCTTCATGATGTACGCCACGCCGCCCTTGCCGGACTGCGAGTTGACCCGGATCACCGCCTCGTAGCTGCGACCGAGGTCCTTCGGGTCGATCGGCAGGTACGGCACCGCCCAGGTGAACTCGTCGACCGGCAGTCCGGCCCCTGCCGCGTCGGCTTCCAGCGCGGTGAACCCCTTATTGATGGCGTCCTGGTGGGAGCCGGAGAAAGCGGTGTAGACCAGGTCACCGGCGTACGGGTGGCGCTCGTGTACGGGTAGCTGGTTGCAGTACTCGACGGCCCGTTTGATCTCGTCGATGTCCGAGAAGTCGATCATCGGGTCGATGCCCTGGGAGAAGAGGTTCAGCCCCAGCGTCACCAGGTCGACGTTGCCGGTGCGTTCACCGTTGCCGAACAGGCAGCCCTCGATCCGGTCGGCGCCGGCCAGTAGACCCAGCTCGGCGGCGGCCACCCCGGTACCCCGGTCGTTGTGCGGGTGCAGGCTCAGGACCAGGCTGTCGCGCCGGGGCAGGTTCCGGTGCATCCACTCGATCGAGTCGGCGTACACGTTCGGCGTGGCCATCTCCACCGTGGCCGGCAGGTTGATGATGAGCTTGCGGTCCGGGGTGGGGTCGACCACCTCGATGACCTTCGTGCACACCTCCAGCGCGTACTCCAGCTCGGTGCCGGTGTAGGACTCGGGGGAGTACTCGTAGAAGATCTCGGTGTCCGGGGTGTGGATCTCGGCGTACTTCTGGCAGAGCCGGGCGCCGCTGGTGGCGATGTCGGTGATGCCGTCCCGGTCCAGCCCGAAGACCACCCGTCGCTGCAACGTCGAGGTCGAGTTGTAGAAGTGCACGATCGCCCGGCGGGCACCGCGCAGCGACTCGAAGGTGCGGTCGATCAGATGTTCCCGGCACTGGGTCAGCACCTGGATGGTGACGTCCTCGGGGATCAGATCCTGCTCGATCAGCTGCCGGACGAAGTCGAAGTCGGTCTGACTGGCCGACGGGAAACCGACCTCGATCTCCTTGTAGCCCATCTGCACCAGGAGCTGGAACATCCGGCGTTTGCGCTCGGGTGACATCGGGTCGATCAGTGCCTGGTTGCCGTCGCGCAGGTCGACCGCGCACCAGCGTGGTGCGACCTCGACGTGCCGGGTGGGCCAGGCCCGGTCCGGCAGGTCGATGCGGAACTGCTGTCGGTACGGCTGGTATCTGGTGTAAGGCATCCGGCTGGGACGCTGCCTGGCGATCGGATCGGAGTCGATGTCGGTGGTGCCGGCTGAGTGAGCCATGGCGAACTTCTCCCGTGGTCATGTGACGTCAGCTGTGGAGGTCGGCGGTGAGGCCGAGGAAGTGTCCGGAACTGCTGGCGGCGCGGTTCGACTCCGCGACGAGGTGCCGGCCGTCAGGCCTCGTCGCGGCGACCAAGGAGAAGGTGCGCCCGCCACATGACGAACCGACCCTACGTGGTGGGTGTCAGGTCTGGGAAGGCTCGTCCGGGATTTGGGACAGCGTCTGTGTCGCCAGCTTTACGATGGACTGTTTGCACAGCTCATGACCAGTTCGCCCAAGGGCTGGCGATGCCGCAGCGAAGTCTCATGGCGCAACAGGTCGGCCGGGAGGCTGAACGGATCGCCGAGCTGCCCGATCGCCGTGACCACGTATGGTCGGACGTCGCTGGGCAGATCGAGGTCGGTGATCAGGCCGCGGCGGTCGAACTCCGTCACCTGGCGTACGTGCAGACCCAGTGCGGTGGCCTGCACAGTCAGGTGAGCCACCGCCTGACCCAGGTCGTACGTAGCGAACGGGTTGTCGGTGGTGTGTTCAGCGGCGAGCAGCAGAACGCTGGCTCGCCCGGCCCACCGCTGTTCGCTCGCCGGCAGGTTGACCAGGATGTGCTTGAAGGTCTCCTCCTCACGGTGCCCGACGGCGAATCGCCAGGGTTGCCGGTTGTCGACCGACGGTGCCCATCGTGCCGCCTCCAGCAGGGTCGTCACCTCGGCCGAGGTCACTTCCGCGATCGGGTCGAACGAGTGGGGGCTCCAGCGGAAGGCGAGCAGCGGAGTGAGGTCGGCCATGACACGAAGCGTCCCGTATGGGCGTTTCGAGCTAGCGTGGGGGATGCCTGAATGTGGGAAAAGACACCCGTAACGGACGAAACGTCATGGCGTTCCTGCGGACACGTCCGAACCGGTCGACTCCAGGTCAGCGAGTGCCGTCGGGTCCACGGCCGGCGCCGCCAAACCCAGCGGCTCACCCTCCACCACGGGACCGGGAAGCTGCACCGTGCCGGGGGCCGGCTCGGGTGGGGCGGCCAGAGTCAGCGTGCCGAAGGCCACCCGTACCCCGGTCGGCGTGCCGTCGGCGTCGAAACAGTAGATGCCGACGTCCAACGGCGGATTGATCGACGCCGCCGTCGTCTCCACCGAGTAGCAGGTGCCGGTCGCCTCGGGAGGTGCCATGGCCGGCGACACAGACAACGGGGCGCGCCGGTCGGTGAGCACATCGAGCCAGTCGGTGAACGGGTGTTGCACCCGGGGATCAAGGCGGCGCGGCAGCGTGTCGTCAGGCTCACCGAGGCGTACGCAGACTGCCGGCTCCGGCCGGACAGCCGAAGGTAACGCGCACTGGTACAGCCCGGCCGCGACGGCGACCAGGGTGATGTCGACGGTGCCGCCGAGGGCGCCGCCCGGCACGTCCACCCGCCAACTGCCGTCGTTTGCGCTGGTGAACACGATCAGACGGTCGGTGGCACCGTCCGCCCGCAGCCGATAACGGGCGATCAGGTGCCGGTCCTGGGCAGCAGCCGCGAGGGCGGCCAGTTCGTCGCGGGCCGCACCCGGACCAGCTGGACGAGGCACGGCGGTCGGCGTCGGCGCGGGTTCGGTGGGCGGGTCGGGCGAGCAGGCGGCAAGGGAGGCGGGCACGACGAGCGCCAGCGCGACGGTCAGGTGACGGTTCGGATGGTGGGCGGCGGGCACCCGATCATTCTGGGCGTTCGACAGGTGTCCGGGACAGCCCCGCACCGGCCGGCTTCTTCGGCGTGTCGCAGGCGACCCGTGTCGTGTCCGGAGGCCGGATCGTGGGATCACCTGACCCGGCGGTCAGAGCGGCCCGATACCCTGATGTCGTCCGACCCGCGCCGCCGGCCCCGGTGCCGGCGGCGTCGGCACGCTCAGGGCAACCGGGAGGGAGTGCACCGTCGTGGCACTCGTGGTGCAGAAGTACGGCGGGTCCTCCGTCGCCAACGCCGAGCGGATCAAGCGGGTGGCCGAGCGCATCGTCGCGGCCCGCAAGGGCGGTGACGACGTGGTCGTGGTGGTCTCCGCGATGGGTGACACCACCGACGAGCTGCTCGACCTGGCCAACCAGGTGAGCCCGTTGCCGCCCGGTCGGGAGCTGGACATGCTCCTCACCGCCGGTGAACGGATCTCCATGGCACTGCTCGCCATGGCGATTCACAACCTGGGGTACGAAGCCCGCTCGTTCACCGGCTCCCAGGCCGGCGTGATTACCACGTCGGTGCACGGCCGGGCCCGGATCATCGACGTCACCCCGGGCCGGCTCAAGGGTGCACTCGACGAGGGATCGGTCGTCATCGTCGCCGGTTTCCAGGGCGTCTCACAGGACACCAAGGACGTCACCACCCTCGGGCGGGGCGGCTCCGACACCACCGCCGTGGCGCTGGCGGCAGCGCTGCGCGCGGACGTCTGCGAGATCTACACCGACGTCGACGGGGTGTTCACCGCGGATCCACGGATCGTGCCCAACGCCCGGCACATCCGGCAGATCACCTACGAGGAGATGCTGGAACTGGCCGCCTGCGGCGCCAAGGTGCTGCACCTACGTAGCGTGGAATACGCCCGGCGGGCCGGGCTGCCGATCCATGTCCGCTCGTCATACTCGACAAACACCGGCACGATGGTCACCGGATCGATGGAGGAACTCCCTGTGGAGCAGGCACTGATCACCGGGGTCGCTCACGACCGCAGCGAGGCAAAGATCACGATTGTCGGGGTGCCCGACGAGCCCGGTGCCGCCGCGAGCATCTTCGACACCGTCGCGGGCGCCGAAATCAACATCGACATGATCGTGCAGAACGTCTCCACCGAGGGCACCGGTCGTACGGACATCTCCTTCACCCTGCCCAAGGCCGACGGCCCCACCGCGATGGCTGCCCTGAGCAAGATTCAGGAAACCCTCAACTTCAAGGGCCTGCTCTACGACGACCACGTCGGCAAGGTCTCCCTGATCGGCGCCGGGATGCGCTCGCACCCCGGCGTGGCCGCCGGCTTCTTCGCCGCGCTCGGTCAAGCCGGAGTGAACATCGAGATGATCTCCACCTCGGAGATCCGTGTCTCGGTTGTCTGCCGGGACACCGACCTCGACGCGGCGGTCCGAGCCATCCACGAGGCTTTCGACCTCGGCGGCGACACCGAAGCCGTGGTGTACGCGGGGACGGGGCGGTAGCCCGGGTGGCTGGGCTGCCCACCCTGGCCGTGGTCGGGGCCACGGGGGCGGTCGGCACCGTGATGTGTGAGCTGCTCACCGGGCGACGCAACGTCTGGGGCGAAATCCGGCTCCTCGCCTCCGAACGCTCCGCCGGGCGCAAGGTCCGCTGCCGGGGCGAGGAAGTGACCGTCCGGCTCCTCACCGAGGAAACGCTCGACGGCGTCGACGTGGCGATGTTCGACGTGCCGGACGAGGTCGCCACGCACTGGGCACCCATCGCCGTGGGCCGTGGTGCCGTCGTGGTGGACAACTCGGGAGCCTTCCGGATGGATCCCGAGGTACCGCTGGTGGTGCCCGAGATCAATCCGGAGCAGTTGCGCAACCGGCCCCGGGGCATCGTCGCCAACGCCAACTGCACCACTCTCGCGATGATCGTCGCGGTCGCTCCGCTGCACCGTGAATACGGCCTGCGAGAACTGGTACTCGCGTCGTACCAGGCGGTTTCAGGGACCGGTCGAATCGGTGTCGACGCACTACACGACCAGTTGGCCAAAGTGGCCGGTGACCGGCTGCTCGGCTCGCGTACCGGCGACGTGCGGCAGGCGGTCGGCGACGATCTCGGCCCGTTCCCCGCGCCCCTGGCGCTCAACGTGGTCCCCTGGGCGGGTGCACTTGCCGACGGTGGCTGGTCGTCCGAGGAAATGACGATGCGCAACGAGTCGCGTAAGATCCTCGGGTTGCGCGACCTGAAGGTCTCCGCCACCTGTGTGCGGGTACCAGTGGTCACCGGCCACTCGGTCGCGGTGCACGCCGTCTTCGCCACCGAGATCGACGCCGAGGGGGCCCGTAGCGTGCTACGCAACGCGCCCGGAGTGATAGTCGTCGACGATCCGGCGGCCGGTGAGTTCCCGATGCCGATCGACGCGGTCGGCACCGACCCGTCCTGGGTCGGTCGGATCCGCCGTGCCGTGGACGACCCTCGGGCCCTCGACTTCTTCGTCACCGGCGACAACCTCCGCAAGGGCGCTGCCCTCAACATCGCCCAGATCGCCGAACACCTCGCCCAGGACCTCTAGCCGCTGGCCGCTGCGGGTGGGGTCAGGCGGCGGAGAGATGGACGCCGTCGCGGCCCTGTCGTTTCACGGCGTAGAGGGCCTGGTCGGCGCGGCGCAGGGCGAGCTCGGGCGACTCGCCGGGGCGAGGAAGTGCCACGCCGACGCTGATCGTACGACCTACCCGGCGAGCCGCCTCGGTGAGCCGCTCGGCGACGCGTACCGCCTCGTCGGGGCGACTCACCTCGATCACCGCGACGAACTCGTCTCCGCCGGTCCGGTACAACTCGTCGCCCTGGCGCAGTTCGCCCTCCAGGGCCCGGGCGAGGCCGATCAGTACCCGGTCGCCCGCCTGATGGCCGTACGTGTCGTTGACGGTCTTGAAGTCGTCCACGTCGATCGCCAGCAGGGCGGTGCGGCCCGGCGTCACGGTGGCGATCCGCTGCCCGAACGGGCCGGTGTGCCGCAGTCCGGTGAGCGGGTCGGAGCTGGCCTGCTCACGCAGTCGTTCCAGGGCGCGTAGCCGCTCCAGGCAGCTCCATGCCTGCCCGGCCAGCAGTTCCAGCAGGTTGACGGTGGTCGGGTCCGGCCGCAGCAGTCGCCCGTCGGCTACCAGCAGCACCCCACCTCGTTCCGGCGGGCCGAAGGGCACCGCCACCAACGTGCCGACGCCGATCCGGACCAGCGGTTGATGCTCGTCGGTCGGTGGATGACCGGATTCGCCGAGGGTGTAGCCGGCGCCGTAGCGGTGGGCCCGCTCTATGATCCGCCCGATCGCCGGGGCGGCCAACTCGTCCAGCTCGGCGCGCATCCGGGTCTCCAGTTCACCGGGGGTGGCCGTCGGTGCACCGAGTCGTGGGCCGCCCCGGCCACCGAGGAGCAGGACGGCGGCGGCGAGGGTCGACACGTCCCGGGCCGCAGCGATCGCGGCCGTCATGAGTTCCCACGCGGTGCTGGCGACGGTCATTGCCGAGACGTGTCGTAGTAGTTTTTCGCTGCGGCTCTCCGTCGGCCCGCCGAGTGCCGAGATCCGGGCGCCGAGGCGGGCGGCGATCCGCTCGGCGACCAGCCGCCAGGTGGCGAGGTCGGCTGTTTCGGTCCATTGCAGGTCGAGTACGCCGATGGTCCGGCCCGCCGGACTAACGACCGGTACGCACACCTCCGCGGTCACGTCGGGGCGTACCGGGATGTGTGCGGCGTCGGCGTCGACATCAGGGACGACGGCGCAACGCCCATTGGTGTAGACCCGCCCGACGACCCCGGCGTCGGGCGCGACGGTGGCGAATACCTGCCAGGCCCCGGTGGCGGCGACGCAGCGGAGCCGACCGTGCAGGTGCAGCAGGACGGCGATGGTGGCAGGGGTGTACCGGGCGAGGGCGTCGACGGCCGTTTCGCAGACCTCGGCGACGGTCGACGCCATGGGCAGGCGGACCGTGACGTCACGGATGACACTCTGATGATCCACTCGCACGTCGTTCCAGGTGGGAGCCGTTCCCCGGTGGCGCCGGGTCGCGGATCAAGCGTACTCACGCGGGCCTGGGAGGAAGCTGAGATCGTACGCATGTGCTATCCGCGGGGTGCGGACGTGGCCTGTGGGTGGCGGTCGTGCCGTGGTGGCGAGGGTGGGTGCTTCCGGTCGAGGGACGGCACCATGTTAATGAAAGGAATGCATATTGTCCGTTTTGGACTAATATAGGGGTCTTCGTGGTTAAAGTCGGTCTGCCTTCCCGACGGTCGGGAAGGTCTGATCGAGTAGAGGCGAAAACGTGAGTGTAATCCGGCGAATTTCCGCCACCGGAGCGATAGCGATCGCCGTGGGTGCCGTCGCGTTGTCGAGCGCGACCCCGGTGCTTGCCGCGCCCGGGGATGCCAGCGCTCGTGGTGTCGTGGTCGACCTGTCCGCAACCGTGGCCGGCGTGCCGGTTATCACCGCCGACGCGGTCATCGGTAGCGTCACCGCACCGCCCGGCGGTGGTACCGACACCGACACCGCTCTGGCGATCACCCTCCCCGGCGCTCTGGGGGTGACAGCCTCGGGCACGGTCGTCGAGGTGAGTGCCACACGAGGCGAGACCGCATCATCGGCCAACGCCGACATCGCCAACCTGGCCCTGACTGTCCTCGACACCCCCGTCATCGACGCCGACGTGATCACCGCGGCGGTCACCTGCCCGCAGGTCGGAGCACAGACAGCCGACACCACCCTCGTGGGGCTGGAACTGTTCAGCACACCGATCGATCTGCTGCCGAACACCCCCGGCATCACCGCGAGTGCCGCAGTCGCCGTTCCCGGTCTACTCGACGCTTCCCTCAGCGCTACCCTGACCAGGGTCGAATCCGTCACCGATGCCGGTGCCGTGGCCATCGCCGTGCAGGCGACCCTCCGGCTGACCGGCACCATCATCGGTGGGCCGCTGCTCGACATCCCGGTCGGCACCGTCATCCTCGCCGAAGCCACCTGTGAGCGTCCGCTCGGCCCGTCGCCGACGCCGACGCCGACGGTGACACCGACGCCGACGCCAACGGTGACCCCGACCACGTCACCCACGGTCGCACCGACCCAACCACCGACGGTCAGCCCCGTCCCCACCCTCCCGGTCACCGGTAGCGAGCCGACGCAGCTGTGGTGGCTGTTCGGCGTCGGCGCCGCCATGGTGACCATCGGGGGTGCCGCAACGCTGATCCTGCGCAGGCGTAGCACCGAGTGAGGCGCGGCGTGCCCGTTCTGAGGTAGGACGAACGTGAGGGGTCTCCGGCCGACCGGCCGGAGACCCCTCACCGAGTTGCGGAAGGTTTCGTGCGTCACGGGAAGTAGTGACCCGTGTCCAGGTCCTCGATCAGCCCTGGCCCGACGGGCTGCCAGCCGAGCAGGTCGCGGGTCAGTGCGCTGGAGGCGGGCTGGTCGATTCCGAGGAGCCCGCCGAGGAAGCCGAACTGGTCGGCCGGGACGGCGGTCACGGGCACGTCCAGGTGACGGCCGATCGTCCCGGCGATCTCCCGGATCGGTACGCCTTCGTCGCCCACGGCATGAAGGACCGACCCGGCCGGAGCCTGCTCCAGCGCCAAGCGGAGCAGGCTCGCCGCGTCCCGCACGTGCACGGCGGGCCAGCGCTGGGAGCCGTCGCCGACGTGACCGGAGACGCCTCGGTCGAGGGCCGTGTCGACCAGCATCCTGATGAACCCCCGGTCGCCGGTGCCGTGTACGGACCGGGGTAGGCGCACCACCGAGGAGCGGACACCGAGCGTGGCCAGTCCGACCGCCGCCTGCGCATTCGCGTCACGCAGCACCGCGAATCCCTCGCCCTCGGCCCGGTCGCGCTCGGTCGCCACCCCGCCGGGCACGACCGGCGTCCCGGATGCGACGACCAGCGGCTTGCCGGAGCCTCGCAGGGCCGTGCCGAACGCCTCGACGACCCGTCCCTCTTCCCGCGCCGACTCCTCGAATCGGCTGAAATCGTGGCCGAAGGCGAGGTGTACCGCCCCGTCGACGCCCGCCGCCGTGTCGCGCAGCAGGTCGAGGTCCGCCAGATCGCCGCGCAGCACCTCGGCGCCCAGCTCGGCGGCGACCGCCGCCGAGCGGTCCGACCTGGCCAACCCGACGACGTGGTGCCCCGCACTGATCAGCTCGGGTACGAGAGCCGAGCCGATCCAGCCCGCTGCGCCGGTGACGAGAACACGCATGAGAAGCCTCCTGGGAACAGCTCGTCCGCCCAGTGCCGGACGAGTGATAGGACTTGGTCCCATCACCGTAGCAGAGTGATGAGACCAAGTCCTATCAACTATCCTGTGGGCATGGCCCGATGGGAACCCGACGCCCAGGACCGGCTGTTACGCGCCGCGCTCGACCTGTTCGCCGAACAGGGCTACGACCGCACCACCGTCATCGAGATCGCCCAACGAGCAGGACTGGCCAAGAGCACCTTCTTCAGGCACTTCCACGACAAGCGGGAAGTGCTCTTCAGTGGCCAGGACCTCCTCAACGGCCTCCTCGCCGAAGGCATCACGAACGCCCCCAGCGCCGCGACGCCACTCGACGCCGTCGAGGCCGCCCTCGACACCGTCGCCACAATCTTCACCCCCGCAAGGCGCGAGTACGCGCCGGCTCTCCTCGCCGCCCTCGCCGACAACAGCGAACTACGCGAGCGCGACGCGCTCAAGCGCAGAGGCTTCGCCGACACCATGACCGAGGCGCTGCGCCGCAGAGGCATCCCTGACCGGCCCGCAAGCGTCGCCGCCTGGCTCGGCGTACTCGCGTTCGGCGAGGCATACTCGCGCTGGGCCGACCCCGCCAACCACCAGGGATTCGACGAACTCGCCCGGCAGGCACTCCGCGAGCTGCGGACGACCATCGCCGAACTGCGCTGAACCCGACCGACCCGTCGCCCGCTCCCCGAAGCCCGCCGCATCTCGCCAGCGAAAAGCTGTGGTCGGTTGCGCGGCAAGTGGGTAAGGCTCCTGCCCCGTGGATCACGAGGAGAGTCCAACCCGGACCGCGAGGTCGCAGGCGCCGTTTCGGACGGCGCGCAGTCCATCGAGCAGGTTCAAGGTGATCTGTCGGGCGTACCCGTTGTCGCGGATCGTCTCCGGGGTCGACTGCGTACGCCTGCCACAGTGGGCGAGAGCCTGCGCTTACCCACTACTGTACTTGATCTGTGCACGAAAGCGTCAGAGGGCACATCCATCGATCGGATGTGCCCTCTGACCTCGGTCGGGGTGGCCGGATTCGAACCGACGGCCTCTTCGTCCCGAACTGGCGGCACGCCGGTCGGATCGGGTGTCATCCGAGGCCGTCCGGCCTGCTGGGGTCGCGCTGGGTCGGGTTCGGAGGGCTGGGTTGCTGTACTTCGCTGCTGTACTGCTCGTCGACGAGGAACTGCCGGAAGTGGGTGCGCATCTCCAGCCAGTGACGGTGTTCGTCGCAGGGGTGGAGTCGGCCGCACCGGCACAGGTTCAGGGCCGCCTCGGCGTGCTTGGTCAGCAGGATGTCGGCGTGGTCGACCTGGGCTTGGGCGTACTCGCGGAAGGCTGCCGAGGTGTAGATGGCTCCCATCGGTCACCGCCCCGACCCGGGGGTGTGGCGGTGGAGCCAGAGGGCTTCGGCGACGGCGTCTCTGGGGTCGATGTCTCCGGACGCCAGGCGCTCGCGGGTGACGGCGATCCAGGGCGGTGAGGCGGGAGTGACTTCGCCGCAGGCGGTTCGCATCCCCTCCTGGGCGAGCTGTGCGAGCCGGCAGGGGTCGCGTTGGTTCGTGTGCCAGCAGCCGGCGATCACGCAGAAGCCGAAGCTGTCGGGTCGGTGGGCCTCCCAGAGGGCGCGGGCCAGTCGCCACAGTAGGCGGTGCTGGCAGTCGGCGGGCGGTTCCAGGGGCGGGTTCTCGACATCGAAGGACATGCGCCGACCATCCCGCCCGACGGCGGACCGCTCCATGACCAGCGGTCATGTCACGGTGACATGGGACGGCTCGACCAGTACGAAGGGTCGCCCTAGGCTGTCGATCTGAACACCTTGAGTAGTCGGAACGCGACGCTGGGAGCCGCCGTGCTGCTCGATCCGCTGCGAATACCGGAGGATGCGTGGTCGCACGGCGAGGTGCTGGCCGCCCTGGCCGCCCGCGACATCGGCGGCCTGTTCCGCTGGATCACGAGTCTCACCGGGGCGAGTCAGAGCAGGATCGGGGCTGCCGTCGGGCTGGAACAGGGGTACGTCAGCCGGATCATGGCCGGACGCAAGGTCACCTCGATCGACGTCCTGGAGCGGATCGCCGACGGATGCCGGATGCCCGACCAGGCACGTACCACTATGGGCCTGGCACCCCGCCAGGCCGCACCACCCACCGGCACCGGCCGGCGCGCCCCCAGCGAGCCGCCGGCCATCCGGACCTGGCAGGAGGACGTACGCAGTGCCGCAGAGCTTTGGCGAGGTGACGTGAACCGTCGAGACATCCTGCGGCAGGTTGCTTTCAGTTCCGCCGGCTACACCCTGCCGGCGCTGCGCTGGTTCACCGCCCCCGACCCGGCCCCGGTCACTCAACCCGGCCGCAACACCATCGGTCAAGCCGACATTGACACCATCCGCGCGATGACGGCGACCTACCGCCAGTTGGACAACCAGTACGGCGGTGGGCACGCCCGCGACACTGTGGCCCGCTACCTCCACCAGGAGGTGACCCCGCTACTCACCGACGGCCGGTACGACCACGCCACCGGGCAACGGCTGCTCAGCGCCGCCGCCGAACTGGCCCAACTCGCCGGATGGCAGGCGTACGACACGGCCGAGCACGGCATCGCCCAGCGGTACTTGACCCTTGCCCTGGACTTCGCCCACGCCGCCGGAGACGACGGACTCGGCGCGGAGATCCTGGCGGCGATGAGCCACCAGGCCACCTACCTCGGCCACACCGCCACCGGCCTCGACCTGGCCCGCGCTGCCGGCCGGACCGCCCGCCGCGCCGGGGTTCCCGTGCTGACCGCCGAAGCCCACGTCATGGAAGCCCACGCCCTGGCCAAGGCCCACGACGAACGGGCCTGCGCTGCCGCCCTGCACCAGGCGGAACAGGCCCTCGACCGGGCCGACCGCAGCAGTGACCCGCAGTGGCTCAGCTACTTCGACGAGGCGTACCTATCGGCCAAGTTCGGCCACTGCTTCCACGCCCTCGGCCGCAACACCCACGCCGAACGCTTCGCCGCCCGATCCCTACGGATGGACAACCGGTACGTTCGCGGCAGAGCGTTCAACCTCGCCTTGCTCGCCAGCGTCCACGCCCAGCAGGGCGAACCCGACCGGGCCTGTGTCATCGGCGCGGAAGCCCTCACTCTGACTAACCAGCTCCGTTCGGCCAGGGCCGTTCGCTATGTCCGCGACCTGCAAGCGCAGCTCGCCCCACACCGGCGGCTACCGGCCGTCCGGCACTTCACCGGCCGCGTTGACGCCACCCTCGGCCCTCGACGCTGACCGTCACAGCTCTCCCCGGGCCTTGCGCGCCACCAGCTCCAGCACCGCGATAACCGTGCCGGCACCGACGATCTCACCCCGCGACACCAGCCCGTACGCCTCGTCGAGCGGGATCCACGCGACCTGCTCAGCCTCGTTCACGTCCACGGGTGCGCCAATGTGCTCGGCTTGCCGGGCCAGGAAGAGCAGGTTCTCGGCGTCCGCAGTCCCGACCCACGGTTGAAAGGACAGCAAGGGCTCCATCCACTGAGGGCGCCAGCCGGTCTCCTCCTCGACCTCACGCACAGCGCACTGCGTCGGTTGCTCGTCGTCGTCGACGTAGCCACCGGGCAGCTCCCACACCCACCGGTCGAACACGAACCGATGCCGCCGCATCAACAACAGATGCTCCTGGTCGTCGAGTACGGCGACCATGGCCGACCGGGGAGCCCGGATGACGTACTGCTCGAAGCGCACCCCGTCGGGCAACTCCACCTCGGCGATGCTCAACCGCGCTCGACGGGAGTCGTCCACCACCCGCTCGCCGTGGATCGTCCACCGGGTCAACTCCGTCGCCTGCTCCTCCACCACCCCGCCAGTATCCGCACCGAACCCTCGCTCGCGTAGTAGGCGGCGTCTACCGGGGGCACAGCCCGGTGTGACGCCCAGACGAACCCCAACACCGACCCCCGTCGGGGGGATGCGGTCTGAACCTGTCGGCGGCTGTCAGCTGGTGGCGGCCTGCGTCGGTGAGCAGGTGCCGGGCGTCGTTGATTCACGTCCGGAGCCGACCCGCGTTGACGCTCGCGCTGCCTTCTTGCTGCCTCGCTGCCTGACGCCCACTCGTAAGCCTGCCCCTTCGAGGGTCTGTCCGACCTGCATCCGTCGACCCTCTGTGCGCTCCGCTACTCAAGAAGGGCGGGCAAGGCGGCTGGCATCGCACCAAACAGCAAGTGATCTTCTGTTACCTTTTCGTTACCCTAACCCTCAGTAGCTGGGTAACCCCACTTAGCCACCGAAATGGGACGATGGTTTGAGTATCACAACAACGCTGCGTAGCCAGGTCGGCTACGCAGCGCACGTGCGGCCACCTTTGAGGCATCTGCCTTGATACATTTCTCAACGCACGAAGACGGCCCACGGGATTGGGCCCGTGGGCCGTCGGATCCTCAATCGCCGTGGAGGCAACATGAGAACTGGACCTACTATACTCCGAAAGCTCAGTCAAGTCACGGTAGCCACGCTCATGGTTGGTGCCGTCGTCGCGGGAGTAGGCACCTCAGCCTCAGCCGCAGACCAGACGGGAAACAAGCCAAGCGTTGTGGAGATTCGGAGCGCCCTGGACCGGATTTCGAATGGCACTTGGACCGAAAGTGACATTGATCTGCTCAAGCAGATTCCCGAGGTTGGCCACGCCGTTCCGGATCCCCGGGATCCCGGCACCCTAACGACGATGCCAGCGCGGCCAATCGAGCCCTCCGTAAAGGCAATAGAAAAGGCAAGCAAGTCGGGGATCGGGACGCTGGCGATTAGTTGCTGGAATCAGTGGAGCTACGTCGAAAAAAAGGACGTCTTCGGAAGCCGCATCTATCGCTTCAATGTAGAAACCGAATGGTGCTATGACGTTACGACCAACAAGCTGGTCAATATCGACCGAGCGGTCGGATATATCAACAACGAAACGTGGGGAATCTACTTCCGCGGCTGGCAGGTTGACAGCTATGGCGTACGGAGCACCAAGTACAGCGGCTGGCACGACAAAAGGGCAAACATTGAATACTGCGTTGGGGGGAACGTCGGTTGCTACACGACCACCTACCCCTACATCTACATTGAGCTAGGCACGACCGCTGGCTCGTACCCATGGAGCTGGAAGGTCGCTAGCAGCTCTGCAGGGTGAGATACTAGAATCGGGCGCGCAGCCTGAAGGAGTCAAGATGCAATCAGCTTTCCGCTTCCTCCTGATCACCAGTTTACAAGTTGCTGCGGTGGTCATTGCCTTCGCCTTCCTCATGACGCTCCTGTTCGAGCCGGGCGAGTGGAAGCGGTGGGACTGGCTTATTGACTTGACACCTCTGCTTGCGACGATTCTTTTCATCAATTTGCTGGTTCAAAGCTTCCGGCTTCGGCGACGCGCAAGAAGGCGGTAAGTCCCTCCAGCTAAGCCGGCGCGCACCCATTGTTCGTTTTGATGGGCGCGCGCTGCCACAACTGCAGGCTGTTACCTAACGATTCCAGCCACCCAGTGAGGTGATCTCAGTAACGCATATGGGTTGATTGGCGCGACACGGGTGAAGGCGGCGAGTCGGGCGGTGGTGGAGACAGGCGTGGAGCCATCGATAGACATGTCCTTGCGACAGATCCACGTCTTCGAGAGGGCTCCACGTGATTGCCTATCGTGCCATGGTCGACGTCCCGAGGGAACTCGTGCAGCATCTCGCGCGGCTGCTGTACGTACAGCGCCGGGCTTGCGGGACTCGCCGTGGCACTCGGGCGTTGACCTGCTTCTACCAGGCCCTGATGGTGCTCGTGTGGTTCCGCAAGGGTGAGGACATGACCTTGCTGGCAGCCGGCTTCGGTATCTCCCGGGCGACGGCGTACCGCTACCGCGACGAGGGCATCACGGTGCTCGCCGCCCAGGCGGCCGACCTGCACACCGCTCTGCGTCGGGCCGCCGCCGACGGCTGGTCCCACGTGATCCTCGACGGCAAACTGTTCGACTGCGACCGGTTCACCGAAACCACCACGAGCGTCAAGGGCGAGGTCATCGACGCCTGGTACTCCGGAAAACACCGCGACGTCGGCGCGAACATTCAAGCGATCATGCGTCCAGACGGGCTGCCGATCTGGACCTCGGAAGCGATGCCCGGACATCTACACGACACCAGCTGCGCCCGCGACCTCGGGATCACCGCCGCCCTGAACTGGTCCGCCGCCGAACTCGACCTACCCGCCCTGGCCGACTCCGGCTACGAAAGCACAGGCCACGGCATCAAGACCCCGATCAAGCAGCCTACCGACGGCAGCCGCCTCGCACCCGACAACCGCGTCTACAACCGACTGCTCCGCGGCCTGCGATGGCAAGGCGAACGCGGCTTCGCCATCCTGATCGGACGCTGGAAAACGCTACGCCATACAAACATCAGCCCACGCCGAATCGGCGACATCGTCGCCGCCGCATTACACCTGACCCACTTCGAGTACAAATACCTACCAGAAAGTCGTTGAGATCACTTCAGTTTCGCCATCCCGTCTGCCGTCGACCCGCACTCCTGTGGAGCGGGCCGCCGCCCGGCCCGCCACGTCAAGACGGCCTTGACGCCCGGACGGACGCTGGCGGGCCGGACGGTGGTCTGCTCGGCTCGCCCGGGTCGACGGTGGGCGGGATGGTTCCCACCGCAACCACCCACGGGCCGCGACGCGCCGACGGAGCCCCGGCCATCTCGGAGCCCGAGCGCCCCCGCCGGAGGCGCAGTAACCGCAACCCCACCACCACCCGGCAGCCGCCGACGGACCCGGCGTCCGCTCCCCCACGCCGCGCGGTGCTCGCCGCGCGGCCCGGCCGGCTGCCGACCCCTCCACCCCACCGGGAAACGGCCTGTCGTCATGCGGCGGCCCTCCGGGCTTCCCGCTGTCCGCGCCAGCCGCCGGGCGCGCGCCCTGGCGGCGGCGCGTGCGGCCCGTTCAGGGCCGCCTTGATAGACGTACAGAAAGTCCTCCCACACCGGCCGGCAGCCGGCCACCCAGCGGGTTCACGGCGGGTTGACGTGTCGGTACCTGGTGCTACTCTGGCCCTCGTCGAGCACGTCAGCGCCGCCTTCCCGCCGGATCGCTGAACTCGACTTCGGAGCTGCCGAGCGGCCTTCCTGCCGCTGATGCGGGTCACGTCCCGCCGGCTCTCGATCGCACCGGCCACTGCGCCGACCCGGAATCCGCTGAGCGGCCCAGCGCGGCCTTTCCTGCCGTCCACGATGGCCCTCGGATTCGCGCACTTTGACGGGTGGGGATCGCCTGCGGCAACCCGCCGGTAGCCGACGACCAGGCACCCCACCCGTCCCGGCGTCATTCAAGATCCAGGAACCCAGCTCTACGGCGGTCCAAGGCCGATGGCCAACCCCGCCCTCCGGCGTGAGCCGCCCTCCCCGGCGGTGCCAGGAGACACCACGAACACCACCGACGGACACCGCTCCGGCGTCCGGTGGCAGTTCGTCGCCCGTCCCCTGCCACCCCTTGAGGAGAACCCGTGTCCACCCCGTCCACCCTCACCGCCGGCCGTGACGCCCAGGCCCTGCACCGCGCCGCCACCCCGGATTTCTTCGGCTGGCTGGAGCACACCCGTGCCGCCGGAGGCTGCACCCGCCCGATCCGGCTGACCGGCACCCTCACCGCCGTCGAATCCGGCACCGGCCGGTCCTGGCCGAGCAGCACACCGACGAGCTGCCCGACCGGACGTTGCACAAGGCGTGCGGCAACCGCCGTGCCGCCCAGTGCCCCGACTGCGCCTGGGTCTACGCCGGTGACGCCTTCCAGGTCGTCCGCTGCGGCCTGACCGGCGGTAAGACCATCCCCACCACCGTCGCCCGGCATCCGGTCGTCTTCGCCACCTTCACCGCGCCGTCGTTCGGCCCGGTGCACCACCGGCACATCCCCCGGCACACCTGCGCCGCCCGGCGGCGCTGCGACTGCCGTCCGGCTCCCTGCCGCGCCCGGAGCACCGCCGGCACCTGCCCGCACGGGCGGCCCGCAGCCTGCTTCGCCCGCCACGACGCCGACGATTCGCAGCTCGGTCGGCCGCTCTGCCTGGACTGCTACGACCACGACCACCAGGTCGTCTGGAACCACTTCTCCGGGGAGCTGTGGCGACGCACGAAACAGGCCATCGAACGCCACCTCTCCGCCGTGTGCCGCCGACGCGGCATCCCCCACGTCGAGGTCGTCACCGAGTCCGGCCGAATCCGGCGGGTGCCTCCGGTGCGGGTGTCACACGGCAAAGTCGCCGAGATGCAGCGCCGGGGGGCGGTGCACTTCCACGTTCTGCTGCGCCTCGACGGCGTCGACCCGCACGACCGGCACGCCCTGGTGCCGCCGCCCGCCGGCATCACCGTCGATGATCTCGACGCCGCCGTCCACGCCGCCACCCGACAGATCGCCGTCACCACCCCGCCGCACCCCGACCGCCCGCAGGGCTGGCCGATCGCCTGGGGCGAGCAGGTCGACGTACGCCGCATCGGCACCAGCGACGGCGACGTGACCGACGCCAAGGTGGCCGCCTACCTCGCCAAGTACGCCACCAAGTCCACCGAGGTCACCGGCCACTGCTCCACCCGACTCACCCCGGACACCGTCGACGCCTACGCCGACCCGGAAGGCGACCACCTAGCCCGCCTCATCGACGCCTGCTGGCGACTCGGCCGCCCCACCCGGCACCACGTCACCCGGACGGCCGGAAAGACAGAAGACCGTCAAGGTGACCTTGACACCACACCGAACGAGTACGCCGGGCTGCGCCGCTGGGCGCACATGCTCGGCTACGGCGGCCACTTCCTCACCAAGGCCCGTCGCTACTCGGTCACCTTCGGCCTGCTCCGCGACACCCGCGCCGCCTACCGCCGCACCGAGCACACCGACACCGCCGGCAGCGACGACACCGCCGGCATGGTCACCGTGGGCACGCTGGCCTTCGTCGGCTCCGGCTGGTTGACCGACGGCGACGCCCTGCTCGCCAACACCGCCGCCGCCCAACGCCGGGAACGCCAACGCGTCGGCCGGGAAGAACTCGCCCACGAGGCGTGGTCGGGGGTGGCGGCGTGACCCGGCACCTCACCCCGCGCTGGTACTCCCCGGCCGAGGTCGCCGTCCTGCTCGGCTTCGGCCTGTCCAAGGTCAAGATGAAGATCGCCACCGGGGAGCTGCGTTCCATCAAGGACGGCAAGTACCGTCGCGTCCTGCCCGAGTGGGTCGACGAGTACGTCCGCGAGCAGGTCCAGCGGCAGGAGGCCGCCTGATGCCCGCCCGTACCCGCGCCAACGGCGAAGGCTCGATCTTCCCGTACCGCAACGGCTTCGCCGCGTATGTCTGGATCATCAAGCCCGACGGCAAGCGCACCCGCAAGTA
Source organism: Micromonospora sp. HNM0581 (assembly GCF_012726175.1). Lineage (GTDB taxonomy): Bacteria > Actinomycetota > Actinomycetes > Mycobacteriales > Micromonosporaceae > Micromonospora. The sequence goes on along the minus strand of NZ_JAASAD010000016.1, from coordinate 58,559 downwards.
CGTCTACGGCCAGACCCGGGAGGTCGTCCACGACAAGTGGATCAAGCTGCACCAGCAGGCCAAGGCCGGCCCGGTCGCCACCCGGGTGCCGACCCTCGGCGACTACCTGACCTACTGGCACCGGGAGGTCGTGCGCCCCAACCTCGCGCCGCTGACCTGCGCCACCTACGAGACGATCCTCCGGCTGTACGTGATCCCCGGCCTCGGTGGGAAGCGGCTCGACCGGCTCCAGGTGCGCGACGTGCAGACCTGGATCAACGAGGTGGCCCGCGCCTGCCAGTGCTGTGCCCAGGGCAAGGACGCCCGCCGCCCGGAACTCAGGCGGCGCTGCTGTGCGCTCGGCCGGTGCTGCGGTGACGTGCCGTCCGCCCGCACGGTCAAGGACGTCCGGGGTGTGCTGCGCTCGGCGCTCAACCACGCCGCCACTGAGGAGTTGGTCACCCGTAACGCCGCCGCCCTGGTCAAGCTCCCACCGGTCCGCCGCCGCAAGGGCCGGGCCTGGACCAGCGACGAGGCGCGTCGCTTCCTGGAGTCCGCGCGGGCCGACCGCGATCCGCTGTACGCCGCGTACGTGCTGATCCTGGTGCTCGGCCTGCGCAAGGGTGAGGTGCTCGGCCTCACCGGGGACGCCGTGGACCTGGCGGCGGGCGAGCTGTCGATCGGCTGGCAGTTGCAGCGGGTCGGCGGCCAACTGCTGCACCGGGAGACCAAGACGCAGACCTCGGACGCCACCCTTCCGCTGCCGGACATCTGCGCGGCGGCACTCGACCTCCGCCAGCAGGCGAGGAAGGCCGACCGCGACGAGGCGGGGATCGCCTGGCAGGGCTCGCCACTGCTGTTCACCACCCGCTACGGGACCCCCATCGAGCCGCGCAACTTCAACCGTTCCTGGGACGCCCGCTGCGCCCGTGCCGGGGTTCGGAAGATCACCGTGCACGACGCCCGGCGTACCTGCGCGACCCTGCTCGTCGACCTGGACGTGCACCCGCGCGTCATCATGCAGGTGCTCCGGCACGCCGAGGTGTCGGTGACGATGGAGATCTACTCGCAGGCGTCCTCGGACGCCACCCGTGAAGCCCTCAAGCGCCTGGGCGAGAGTCTGCGTTGACCGCTGTTGCTGTACTCCACTGCTGTACAGAAGCACCAGAGGGCACATCCATCGATCGGATGTGCCCTCTTACCTGGTCGGGGTGGCCGGATTCGAACCGACGACCTCTTCGTCCCGAACGAAGCGCGCTACCAAGCTGCGCCACACCCCGAGGCGTGCCGACAAATAGTAGCCCACCGGTCCCGGGGCTCAAACTCGGTACCCAGGGTACGGGCGGTCAGCGCGGGATCAGCGTGAGCAGGCTGGCCTCCGGGGGGCAGGCGAACCGTACCGGGGCGGTCGGATGGGTGCCGAGCCCGGCGGAGACGTGCAGCCATGATTCTGACCCGGGCCAGCGGTGCAGGCCCTTCGCCATCGACCGGGGCAGCCCGCAATTGGTCACCAGGGCCCCGAACCCCGGTACGCACACCTGGCCACCATGGGTGTGCCCGGCGAGCAGCAGCCCGAAGCCGTCGGCGGCCATCTCGTCGAGCAGCGCCGGTTCGGGGGAGTGGGTGAGTGCGACGGAAAGGTCGACGTCGGGGGGGACCGGGCCGGCGACCGAGGGGTAGTCGTCCCGCGCGATGTGGGGGTCGTCCACTCCGGCAAGGTCGATCGTCCGGCCGCCGGCCTTGACCGTGGTCCGCCGGTTGTTCAGGTCGACCCAACCGGCCCCGGTGAGTACGTCACGAAGATCTTCGACGGGCAGCTCGACGCCCTCGGAGTACTCCCGGTCGGCTAGGAAGTAGGTGAACGGGTTCTTCCAGACCGGCCCGGTGTAGTCGTTCGAGCCGAACACGAACGCACCCGGGTAGTCGAGTAGAGGTTGCAGTGCCCGCAACACGCCCGGCACCGCGCCCGGGTGTGCCATGTTGTCGCCGGTCACCACCACCAGGTCGGGGTCCACAGCGGCCAGGGAGGCGACCCACTGCTGCTTGCGTACCTGGTTGGGGGTCATGTGCAGGTCCGACAGGTGCAGCACCCGCAGTGGCTCGGTGCCGGTCGGTAGCACCGGTACGTCGAAGCGGCGGAGGGTGAACAAGTTGCGCTCGACAAGGGAGGCGTACGCCAGGGCGGCGGCCCCCGTCGCGACGGTCGCGGTCGCGAGCCGGAATAGTGTGCGCTTTCGCATGCCGATCAGGGTAGTTTGACCGTCCATGAGCACGCTGAAGGACCGTCTCACCGCCGACATGCGCGCCGCCCTCAAGGCCCGCGACGAGCTGACCACCTCCACCCTGCGGATGGCCCTGGCCGCAGTGGGCACCGCCGAGGTGTCCGGCAAGGCCAAGCGGGAGCTCAGCGACGACGAGGTGGTGGCCGTGCTGACCCGGGAGGCCAAGAAGCGTCGCGAGGCCGCCACCGCCTTCGCCGACGCGGGCCGCACCGAGCAGGCCGCGAGGGAGAGCGCCGAGGGTGAGGTTCTCGACCGCTACCTGCCGAGGCAGCTCTCCGACGCCGAGCTGACCGAGCTGGTCACCCGGGCGCTCGCCGCGGGTGGCTTCACCGGTAAGGCTCAGATGGGCCCGGCGATGAAGGCGGCTCAGGCCGCGGTGGCCGGCCAGGCCGAGGGTGGCCGGGTGGCCGCCGAGGTACGCCGTCAACTGGGCCTGTGAAACAGGTTCCCGGGTCTGCTGTTGATACGCCGACGGGCGGACACCCTGACAAGGGTGTCCGCCCGTCGCGGCGTTGTGAGGCGGTCAGTCGCCGGACCGGTCGTCCGGGGGACGGCCGGGGTTGTTGGGCGGACCCGACGAGGGACGGTCGTCACCGCCGTCGTTGTTGCTGCCCTTACCGGCGCTGACCAGGATCGTCACGATGCCGCCCTTGATGGTGCGGCCACTGGGGCTGGTGCCGGCTGCGGTGCCGGCGGGGCAGTCGGAGGTGATCCGGCTGTTGGAGACGATCGGTTCGAATCCGGCACCGGAGATGCGGGACTTCGCCCGCTCGATGTCCACGCAGCCGACTCCCGGGATGGTGCGCTGATCGCCCTGGGAGATCTTCTTGCCGGGCGGGTCGAAATCGATGCGCTCCTTACCCTTCATCGCGTCGCGCAGCGTCTCCCAGACCGGCGGGTTGATGCCGTCCGACTGGTTGTGCTTCATCTTGACGTTGGTCTGCGGCCAGTCCGGGTCGGCCATGATGCCGGCGACCGCGTACTGCTTGGTCATCGCGACCAGGGCGGCGGTCTTCTCGGAGTCGGTGGTGCCGGACTTGCCGGCCACCGGGGCGTCGACGATGCCCTTGGTCTGTGCGGCCGTCCGGCTACCGCCGCACTTGCTGGTGGAGGAGTTGTCGCCGACGGGGCAGCGGGCCGCGTCCACGGCGGCACGGGCCACCTCGGTGCTGATCCGCTTCTCGCAGCGCGGGTTGGCCACGTCCAGCTTGTTGCCGTCCAGGTCCCGGATCTCCTGCACCGGAATCGGCTCGCAGTACTTGCCGTCGGCGGCGAGGGTGGCGTAGGCGTTGGCCAGATCCAGCGGGGTGGCCTGCGAGACGCCCAGGGTGAACGCGCCCCACTGGTGTGCGGCCTCCTTGGAGTTGGCGAATTCCGCGTCCTTGCTCTGCCGGAACTGGATGCCGAGGCGCTTGGCCACGTCCACCACGTTCTCTGCGCCGACCTGCTGCTGCAACGGAACGAAGTACGTGTTGATCGAGGAGGAGAAGGCGCTCCACATGTTCTGTACGCCGCCGGCCTTCAGGCCGGAGTTCGTCGGGCAGTAGAGGTTGGTGCCTGGGCATGCGGCGGGACTGCTGCTGTCGATGATGTATTCCGACTTGAACTGCTGCGGCGCGTTGAAGGTGTAGCTGAGCGGGATGCCCTTCTCCAACGCGGCCACGATGGTGAAGATCTTGAAGGTCGAGCCGGCCTGGTAGCCGGTGATGCCGTCGCCGCCGGTCAGGAGGGGGTTCACCGTGTTCGGGTAGTTGCCGAGTTTGCCCTTCGCGCGCTGCACCGGGTCACTGTGCGGCTTGTTCTTGGGCTTGTCGGGGTTGTCGAGCTTGAAGTTCCGGTTGACCGACAGTGCCCGGACCCGGCCGGTGCCGGGCTCGACCACCGCAACCATGGCGGCTTCCTTGGCGTTCACCGACTTGGCCTTACGGACCGCCTTGTCGGCGCCGTTCTGGGCCTGCTTGTCGAGGGTCGTGATGATGGTGTAGCCGCCGCTCTTGAGCCGCCGCTCCCGGTCGTACGAGGTCGAGCCGAACGTTTCCTGCGACATCCACCAGCGGTAGAAGTAGTCGCAGAAGAAGCCCCAGGCGTTCTTGTTGGTGGCGACGCAGCCGTTCGGTGCCCGCTTGCCCTTGACGACCAGCTTGACGGCCTTGGCCTCGTCGGCCTGCTGCTGGGTGATCGCCCCGGTCTTCACCATGTTGTCGATGACGTAGTCGCGTCGGTCGACGGCCTGCGGGTAGCCGCTCTTGGTCGTCGGGTCGAACGAGGTGGGCGCCTTCACCAGGCCGGCGAGCATGGCGGCCTCGTCGATCGTGAGCTCCTTCGGCGTCTTGTCGAAGTAGACCTGGCTGGCGGCGTAGATGCCGTACGCGCCGTTGCCGAAGGCGGCAAGATTCAGGTAGCGCACCAGGATTTCGTCCTTCGACATCTCCTTGTCGAGCTGGAGTGCGTACCGCATCTCGCGCAGCTTGCGGGCGCTTGTGTCCTCGGTCGCGGCGATCACGTCGGCCGGGTGGGTGGCCGAGTAGGCGATGCCCAACCGGACGTACTGCATGGTCAGGGTCGATGCGCCCTGCCGGTCGGCGCCGTCCTGGCTGTTGTTCACGAAGGCCCGGGCCACGCCGTTGAGGTCGACCCCGTTGTGGTTGTAGAAGTCGTGGTCCTCGGCGGCGATGATGGCGTTGCGCATGTTCTCCGAGATGTCGTCGAACTCCACGTCCCGCCGGTTCTCGTCGTACATGGTGGCCAGTGGTGTCTTGCCGTCGGAGGCGAGCAGATAGCTGATCTGGGGTGCGCGGGCCACGGTGAGTTCCTTCGGGAGCGCGCCGAAGGTCTCCGCCCCGGCCTTGGCGGCCAGACCCGACATCGCCACCGCGGGGAAGGCTGCCGCAGCAACCACCACACCGGCCAACAGCCCACAGATGAGCAGCGATGCGGCGTTGGTCAGGACGTTATGGTCACGTTTCCGCATCCAGGTCACCTCGACAGGGTACGCGAACAGGTAGCGAGGGGCGCTGGGGCGTCTTTTCCCCATTTCCTGCGCGCGTCGTCCTCGTTGTGCTAGACGCGTGGCACCGGGTGTCCGGTTGCGTGGATTCGAGCTGAGCCTCCTCCTTGCGGCGGCGGCTCGTGGTGTTTTCGCCGACTGCGGTGGGGTAAGCGGCGATCCCAGGTCCTAGAAGCCTGGAGTGTCCGAAATGATGGATTTTGCCGACAACGTTGCGTAATCGTGCGACTACAGAGCATGATGTAGGCGGCGACAGTGCCACATGTTGTCTGGGCCGCCCCAGGGGTAGGGCGTGCCGGACGAATCGGGGGGATTGCCGGCTGGCCCGCGACGGCGTCGGTAGTACAGCAAGGGGGGACGTGTACAGATGGGCATGATCACTGACTGGCCGTCGTTGGCGGCGTGTCAGAACGGGGACCCGGACGCGTTGTTCGTACAGGGCGCCGAACAGAACGTGGCCAAGCGGATCTGCCGGAGCTGCCCAGTTCGGTACGAATGCCTGGCCGACGCGCTGGACAACCGGATCGAGTTCGGTGTGTGGGGCGGCATGACCGAACGGGAACGTCGCGCGCTGCTGCGTCGCCACCCCCAGGTCACCAGCTGGCGCAAAATGTTCGAGGCGGCGATGAAGAAGAACGCCAAGGACAAGGCCGGCAAGGACAAGATCCTGGCCGTGGCCGGCAACTGAGCAACCGGCACGGTCGGCCGCGGCTCACGCCGGACGACCGTCGGTCAGCGCCGGCTGACCGCCGCCGCGATCGTCCGCAGCCCGTCGACGTCGTGCACGTCGGCGGGCTGCGCTGTCACCGACACCGACGGCACCTGCGGAAACGCCTCGACGAACCGTGCCGCCACCCGCTGCTCGCGGACCGCCTGCTCGGCCAGGGCGGCGTGTGCGCGCAACACCTCGACGGTGCCCTCGTGGCCACCGGCTGCGGCCAACCGGTCAGCGGCGGCGCGGCTCTCGGGCGCGCCCAGCCCCACCACCGTCGGCTGGTGCACCCGGTTGAGCACCAGCCCGGCGAGCGGCATCTTCTCCGCCCGCAGCCGACCGGCGAAATAGGCGGCCTCCCGGACCGCGTCCGGCTCCGGGGCCGCGACCAGCAGGAAGGCCGTTTCGCGCGCCTGCAGGATGCGGTACGTCTGTTCGGCGCGCTGCCGGAACCCGCCGAACATCGAGTCGAGTGCGGCGACGAAACCCGACAGGTCAGTCAGCAGCTGCGTGCCGATCACCTTCTGCACCACCCGGGAGAACATCCCGAAGGACGCCGTGACCAAGCTGAACATGCTGCGACCGCCGGTACGCGCCGGAGCCAGCAGCAGCCGCAGCATCCGCCCGTCGAGAAACCGCGACAACCGGGCTGGCGCGTCGAGGAAGTCGAGGGCCGAGCGGGACGGAGGGGTGTCCACCACGATCAGGTCCCACTCGCCACGCGCGTGCAACTGGCCGAGCTTCTCCATCGCCATGTACTCCTGCGTGCCGGCGAACGTGGAGCTCATAGCCTGGTAGAACGGGTTGGCGAAAATCTCTGCCGCCTTCGCCGGATCGGTGTGCGTCAACACCACGTCGTCGAAGGTGCGCTTCATGTCGAGCATCATGGCGTGCAGTTCGCCGCCGCTCCCCTCGACGTCGATTCCCTTGACCTGTCGTGGCGTATTGTCCAGCTCGGTCAGGCCGAGGGACTGAGCCAGCCGCCGCGCCGGGTCGATGGTGAGCACCACCGTGCGGCGGCCGTGCTGTTCGGCGGCGCGCAGTGCGAGCGCGGCAGCAGTGGTCGTCTTGCCGACTCCGCCAGCACCGCAGCAGACCACGATCCGGACACCCGGGTCAGCCAGGATCCGGTCGACGTCCAGCGGCGGCGCGGCGTTGTCGGAAGGCACCAATCGAGCGTATCGGGCCGACCGGCTCCGCGCCGGGCCGAGGCGAGGTGTGGGTCAGGCGCCGTGGACCAGCGCGGCGGAGAGCGTCTCCAAACCGGCCCGGTCCACCCCGTCGGGCAGCAGGGGCAACTCGACGAGGGGCACACCCAACTCCGCGAGATCCGTGCGGAGCGAATCCTCGAGATCCCGGCGGATGATCAGATCCCGCGCCTCGTCGCGCAGGCCGGTGACGACTTCCTCGCCGGCCGGTAGCCCCGCCGCACGCAGGCCCCGCGCCAACGCCGCCTCGGTGACCAAGCCGCCGGCAGGCAGCGGTGCCCGGGTCCCGTTGACGATGACCCGGCCCACCCCGAAACCCAGCGAGGTCAGTTCGGCGATCGCGTCGACGGTCTCCTGGACCGGCATCTCCTCCAACAGGGTCACCACGTGCACCGCCGTCATCGGTGAGCGCAGCAGCGCGGACACCCCCTCGCTCTGCGTCTTGATCGGCCCGATCTTGGCCAGCCGGGCGGTTTCGGCGGTGACGTTCAGAAACCGCCCGATCCGGCCGGTGGGCGGTGCGTCGAGCACCACCGCGTCGTACACTCGCCGCTTGTCGACCGTGCGGGTGGTGGCCTCCTTGACCTTGCCGGTGAGCAGTACGTCACGCAGACCCGGAGCGATCGTGGTGGCGAAGTCGATCGCCCCGAACTTGCGTAGTGCCCGGCCTGCGGCGCCAAGTTTGTAGAACATGTCGAGGTATTCGAGCAGCGCCTCCTCGGCGTCGACCGCCAGCGCGGACACCCGCCCGCCGCCGGGCGCGTCGGCCAGAGGTCGTTCGGCGTACGGCAGCGGGTCGGTGCCGAAGAGCTGCGAGATGCCCTGCCGCCCCTCCACCTCCACCAGCAGGGTGCGTCGCCCACCGCCGGCCAGCCCCAGGGCCAATGCGGCGGCAACGCTGGTCTTGCCCGTGCCGCCCTTGCCGGTCACCACGTGCAGTCGGGCAGACCAGTCGATGCCGGTCCGGTCAGTCGGTCGCTGCGCTGCTCCCACCCGTCGAGCCTATCCATCCGGAGTGCTCAGGCGACGTCGCAGACCCACCAGCCGGTCTTGCGGATCACCGTGAAGCGCAGGTCCTGGTCGGCGATCTTCTCGTCAGCGGTGGTCACGGTCACGGTGGTGGTGACTGTCGCCCGGTCGCCGGTCTCGTTGTCCACCGTCGGGGTGTCCCAGCGGAACCGGGGGCTCCGGTATGTCGAGACGTACTCTTCCACCTCGGCCACCTTGGCCCGGATCTTTTCCGGGTCGCGTGCGGCGGTGCAGACCAGCCCCGACGCCCTGACAGCATCCCGCTCCTGGTAGATCGCGGTCAGGAAGTCGTCGACCGCCACCGACGGATCCGGTGCGCCCTCACCTGATTCGGTGTCGCGCAGGGTGAGGAAAGCGGCCACTCCGCCTCCGGCGCAGAGCAGCAGCACCACGACCAGCGTGAGCGAGGCCAACAGCGGTCCACGCCGACGCGGCGACTGGGCCGGTGAGTGCTGCGGCCGGTACCCGGCCTCCTCCGGCGGCGTGCCGCCGGAGGCCGATGGCGAGGACCTAGTCGGCGGGAGGTCGGTGGGGCCGGTCGGGTCGCCTGCGGGTGGCTGGGTCATGGTCCCCCCGGGTGCGGCGCAGCACCACGTACCGGCGGTGTGCGCGGGATCGGGTGGCCGGGCCGGGCGCCCGTCCAGACGGGAAGGGTAGCGGTCCGCGGTACCGCCGCGGACAGCCCGGTGTGTCTGATCCTGCGATGACCATCAGCTTTCGGCTGTTCTGGTGTCGCAAATGTGACCGAAGGCGATCAGGCGTGCGCGTCCTGTTGATGCGATCGGTGCACCGGTCCTACGGTCGCTCCGGCACGCCCCGGTCCGGGCCGGGCGGATGGGACCGGACCGGTGAGCGGCGCCGTGACCAGGTACGACGCCCGGAGGCAGTGCATGCGTGACACGGACAACACCCCCCGAGCACAGTTCCCCGTCGGGCCGCGGCGGGGCAGCCGGACGGCGGGCGGAGACTCCCCCGGCGGGCGGCCGATCAACGAACGGCCGTACCGGCGTTACGTCGAGCCGGTCACGAGTGCCGAGCCGGCTGGTGGGCGGGAGGAGGACGGCCCCGGGTACGTCATCCACCTACCCATCCGGGTGACCGATCTGGCTGCCGCCACGGCGTTGGCCGGTCGGCTGGCCACCTCGCTGAACTTCCTGCTCGAACTCGACGCCGGCGAGACGGAGGTGTCGACCGCCGACGACCAGAACAACCGGCACCGGGTCTTCTGCGACCTGCTGCTGCCGGACCGCACGCGCTGCCCCCAGCCCTACGAGCACGCCGGTCCCTGTGGTGAACTGCCGACAGCGCCCGAGCAGCGGGCCGCACCCGAACACCGGCCCGAGGTTGAGCAGCGTCCCGCGCCTCGACCGGCCGGTGGACCGTAGGCTGTGTCCCGAAGTGTTCACGCCACCGAGGGAGCCCTCCACCGATGCAGAAATGGGAATACGCCACCGTTCCGTTGCTGGTCCACGCGACCAAGCAGATCCTCGACAACTGGGGTGAGGACGGCTGGGAACTGGTCTCCGTCGTTCCGGGGCCGAACCCGGAGCAACTGGTCGCCTACCTGAAGCGCCCGAAGGCGTGACGTCGTGAACAACGGACCCCACGCCAGGCTCGCGGAACTCGGTCTGGAGTTGCCGGAGGTGGTGCCCCCGGTAGCGAGCTACCTGCCGGCGGTGCAGTCCGGGCAGCACGTGTACGTCTCCGGGCAACTGCCGACGGCCGAGGGCAAGCTCCTGGCCACCGGTAAGGTCGGCGCTGGCGTCTCCGCCGAGCAGGCCAAGCAGTTGGCCCAGCGCTGCGCACTCAACGCCCTCGCCGCGATCGACTCGCTTGTCGGCCTGGAGAACGTCGTCAAGGTCGTGAAGCTGACCGGCTTCGTCGCCAGCGCGACCGGCTTCACCGGGCAACCCGGGGTCATCAACGGTGCCTCGGACCTGCTCGGCACCGTCTTCGGCGAGGCGGGACGGCATGCCCGGTCCGCTGTCGGCGTCGCGGAACTCCCGTTGGACGCGCCGGTCGAGGTCGAGGTGATCGTCGAGGTCTCCTGACCGCTGCGATCTTGCAGTTTCCGGCCGGACGAAGGCCCCTGACGAGGACGAATCGGGGACCGGGACTGCAAGATCGCGGGGGTGCGTCCGCGGAGTCGTACGATCGCAGCCATGGGAGGGCATGTGACGGGGGCGGTGACCGCCCTCGCCAGCGAACTGCCGGACTGGGTCACCCTGCTGCGGGCACCGAACCCGGGGCCGATGACGCTGGACGGCACCAACACCTGGCTGCTGCGGGCGCGGCCCGGCGAGCCGGCCGTGGTGGTCGACCCGGGGCCGGCTGACGAGGCACACCTCGCGGCGATCGTCGCGCAGGGGCCGATCGGGTCGGTGCTGATCACCCATGGCCACCCGGACCACACCGAAGGCTCGGCGCGCCTGCACGAACTGCTCGGCGGGGTGGACGTCGTGGCCGCCGACCCGGCACACACCATCGGCGGTACGCCACCTGCCGGTTCAGGGCGTGACCTGGGCGTTCCCGGCCTCAGCATCGATCTGCTCGCCACCCCCGGGCACACCGCCGACTCGCTCTGCTTCCTCGTCGAGCGGGACGGTCAGCGGGTGGTCCTCACCGGTGACACGATCCTCGGCCGGGGGACCACAGTCGTGGCACATCCGGATGGTCACCTCGGCGACTACCTGAACAGTCTGGAGTTGCTCTCGGCGTACCGGGGCGTGCCGGTGTTGCCGGGGCACGGCCCGGCGCTGGCCGACTGCGGGGCCGCCGCCGACTCCTACCTCGCCCACCGCCGTGCCCGCCTGGAGCAGGTCCGGACGGCACTGGCCACTGGCGCGCGGACCGCGGCCGAGGTCGTCGCCATCGTCTACGCCGACGTGGACCGGTCGCTGTGGTGGGCGGCGGAATGGTCGGTACGTGCCCAGCTCGAATACCTGGGCCGGGAATCCGACGGCGGCGACGCGAGGTTGGGTCCAGCGTGACCTGCCCGGTGTGCGGAACCGTCGCCGTGCCCGGCGCCCGGTTCTGCCACAGCTGCGGAGCCGCGCTGCCGGCCGCCGCGACCCTGCCCGCCGCCGAGCGCCGAGTGGTGACCGTGCTCTTCGGTGACCTGTCCGATTTCACCTCGTGGTCGGAGGATCTCGACCCGGAACGGGTCGGTGCGGTCACCGACCGGGTGCTGGCCGCGCTGGCGGGGGCGGTCAAGACCTTCGGCGGGCACGTGGACAAGCTGACCGGTGACGGCATCATGGCGGTCTTCGGTGCCCCGGTGGCTCACGAGGACGACGCCGAGCGGGCGGTACGCGCCGCGTTGTCCATGCAACGGGCGGTCCGTCGGGTGCTCGACGACGAGCGGGGCGGCGGTGCGCCACTGGGACTGCGGGTCGGGCTGAACACCGGCGACGTGATCGCCGGCATCCAGGCCGCCATCGAGTACACCGTCATCGGCGACACGGTGAACACCGCCGCCCGGCTGGCCGACGCCGCCGCCGTCGGCGCGGTCTACGCGGGTGGGCGTACCGCCGCGGCGACCCGGCACGTGGCGAGCTGGCGGGCGTTGCGCCCGTTGCGGCTCAAGGGCAAGCGCGAACCGGTCGAGGCGTACGAGCTGCTCGGCCTGTTGGATGCCCCCGGCACCCGCTCAGGGCTGGGCGACGAGGCACCGTTCGTGGGCCGGGAGACCGAGATCGGTCGGGTCGCCGGCCGACTCGCCGAGGTGATCGACCGTACCGAGCCACGGGTGCTGCTGATGACCGCCGAGGCGGGCATCGGCAAGTCCCGTTTCGCCGCCGAGGTGGAACGGCTCGCCGCCGGCTACGACGTCGGCGCCGGTCGGTACGCAGCGCACACCGGCGCCCGGGTCCTGTCGGTGCGCTGCGCGGCGTTCGGTGAGCGTCGCCGGTTGGCTCCCCTCGCCGATCTGGTACGTGCCGCGACGGGGTTACCCAACGACACCGCGACCGCGGTGACCCGGGCGGCCGTGGAGGAGCGGCTGCGCCGGCTCGGGCAACGACTCAGTCGTACCCGCACGGATCCGGCTCCGGTCGCCACAGATCAACTGCTCGCTCTGCTCGGGTACGCGGAGCTGCCCAGTGGCGGCCCGACGGACCAGGGCGAGTGGAGCAGCACCCAGCCGCCGGCCGACGCCGATGCGGTGCCCAACGCGGTGGCCGACCTGCTCAGCGCACTCGCCGACGAAGCACCGCTGGTGGTGCTCGTCGACGATCTGCACGACGCCACCGCAGAGACCATGGGCGCGCTGGAGGTCACCCTGTCCCGGCTCACCGGGCCGGTGCTGGTGCTGCTGCTCGGACGGCCCGAGCTGGTCCGTACCGCCGGCACACTGGCCCGGGTCTCCGACGCCGAGGTGCAGCCCCTGCCACCGCTGCGAGGTGCCGACGCGGCCCGGCTACTGACCAGCTATCTCGGCGGGGGACGGCTTCCCCAGCCCGACGCCGACCGGCTGCTCGCCACCGCCCAGGGCAACCCCTTCTACCTGGCGGAACTGGTCACCCTGCTGATGGAGCGTGGCGCGCTCACCGTGGGGCCACGCAACAGCTGGCGGCTGGCGCCCGGCTCGCTCGGCAGCCGACTGCTCTCCCGGGACCTCGCGGCGGTGCTCGCCGCCCGGATCGATGCCCTGCCCGCCGAGGCCCGTTCGGTACTGCGGGACGCCGCGGTGGTCGGCGACACCGTGCCGGACGGTGCGCTTCAGGCGCTGCGGGAGCAGCGCACCGGTCGGGACGGTCGACCGGCCGCCGTCGCCGCCGTCGAGCTGGAACGGGCCGTGGAGGAACTACTGCAGCGCAGGATGCTGCACCGCACCCGCAGCGGCTACGCCTTCGCCACCCCGTTGATGCGGGAGGCCTCCTACTCCGGCATCAGCAAGGCGGAGCTGGCGGAACGGCATGCCGCGCTCGCGCGCTGGGCGGCTCCGGAGACCGAGGTCGCCGGCCCGAGCGGTCCGGGTGGTTTCCCGGAGGCGGCCCGGGACGACTTCGTGGCCGAGCACGTCGAGCGGGCCACCACGTTGGCTGACGCGGTCACGCTACGACCGGACGCGTCAGCGCGTGCGGTCGTCCCACTGGGTGTGGCGGCGCTCGGCCGGGCCACCCGCCGGGCGCTGCACGCGGGGGAACCCGCGCTCGCCGTCGAGTACGCCGAACGCGCCACCGAGCTGGCACGTGACGGGATCCCCGCGATCGACCGGGTGGCGCACGCCCGGGCACTGCTTCAGGTCGGGCGGGCCGCTGATGCGCTCGCGTCGGCCGAGAAGATCGCCGCGAATGCGGGAGATCCGGCGACGCGGGCCAGCGCCCTGCTGCTCGCCGGGCAGGCCCAGCAGGTGATGGGTGACCTACGACGGGCCGAGTCCTACTGGCGGGAGGCGCTTCAGGTGGCCGACGACGCCGAGCTGCCCACCCTGCGTGCCTCGGCGATGCGTCGGCTGGGTATGGCCGACTTTCTGGTCGGCCGGCTCAGCCAGGCCAGTAGCCGGCTCGCGGCCGCGTACCAGGTGAGCCTCGCCGTGCAGGACCGCCGGGGCCAGGCGTGGTCGTTGCAGAACCTGGCCTGGGTGACCACCACCCGGGGCGACTTCGCCGGTACGGACGCGGTGCTCGGCCGGGCTGCCCGGCTCTTCGCCGAGCTGAAGGATCCGTACGGGCGGGCGTGGCTGCGCGGTACCACCGCCTTCGCCCGGCTGCTCGCCGGTCGGCTGCGGGAGGCGCGCCGGCTGGCCAGGATCTTCCTACCGTTCGGTGAACGGGTCGGCGAGGCGTGGGCGGTGGGCACCTTGCGGGCGGTCGACGCGTACGCCAACGCCGAGCTGGGTGAGCTGGTCGACGCCGACCGGGAGGCCAGGCGGGCGTACCGGGACTTCGCTGCCGCGTCGGACGACTGGGGGCAGGGCTTCGCGCTCGTCGTCCGGGGCGTGGTCGCCCGTGGACTGGGTGAGCCGGAGCACGCTGCGGACCTGCTCACCGATGCGCTCGCCTACGCTAACCGGACCGCTCACCCACTGCTCACCGGGATGGCCGGCACCCTACGCGGTTTCGTCGCGTTGGAGATGGGTGACGTGGCCGCCGCCGAGCGGGACGCGCGGGCGGTGCTCACCACAGTGGACCCGCACAATCCGCAGGCACCGGCACAGGTGGCTCCCCGGGTGCTGCTGGCCACCGCCCGGTTGGCGGCGGGCGACTCCGGTACCGCCGTCGGCCTGCTCGCCCCGGTCGCCACGATGGCGGCCACCACCCCGGCACTGCTTTTCTCGCGGCGGCAGTCGATGGCGCGTTACTCCTCGGCCCTGCTCGCTCAGGGCCAGCGCGAACAGGCGTTGGACTGGGCCCGTCGGGCGGTGCGGGCACCGGCCGAGGACGTCCGTAGCCAGGTGATCGCGGCCAGTGTGCTGGCTGAGGCATTGGCCGCCTGCGGACGGCCGGCGGAGGCGAAGGCTGGTGCCGAGGATGTGGTCCGGTTGGCGTACGCCACCGAGCAGCGCAGCGAACGGGTTGCCGCGGAGGCGCTGCTGAACCGGCTGCGTACCCCCGGCTGACCGCATCCGACGTAGCTGCGGCGGTGTCGTCGGAGTGCCTGCGTTCCGAACGCGAGGTCCGGCAGCGTCATCTGACCCGGACGGGTGGGGCCCACCGGCCGTCCGGTCGGTCGGTGCCCGGTGCGGAATTGACGGTTCCGGGGATGTGGCCGACAGGGGCTGACCGCTAGCGTGTCTGGTGCACGCGGCCGTCGCTGTCGTCGGTCGTGCCGTCGAGGGGGGCGAAGATGAGGCTGCCGCGTTCGGTTGCGGGTTGGACGATCGCGGTGTTCGGTGTGCTGGCGCTGGCGATGGGGGCGGTCGGTCTGCTCTGGCCGGAGGCGCTGCTGCGGATGCTCGGCTTCGAGATTCCGCCCAGCCGTGCACCGGGTGACTACACGGGTGTCTTCGTGACGGCCTCTTCGATGGCGTCGTTCAACATGGGGGTCTACTACCTGCTCGCCACGGCCACCGAGTGGCGTGTCTTCTACCGCTTCACAGTGGTGTTCCGGCTTGTCACGTTCACGGTCTTCACCCTCGCGGTGCTGGCCGACGTCGCACCGGGGCGGTTCTTCGGGGTGGCGCTCTGGGAGGGTGTGGGTGCGGTGGCGACGGCCGGCGGTCTCTGGTGGGATGCGCGTCGGTCTGCGGGCGCAGGTGCGGCCGGCGTCCCTGGGGCCACCGCAGCGGCGGGCGGGATCGGATCGACCCACGACGAGCCGGCGTCGGACGGCCCCAGCGGTGCCGGGACACCGGTTGTGGGACCGGCCACCGATGCGGTTCGGTGAGCGGCCGGCAGAGTTCGGTATTTTCGAGATTGTGACCGACACCCCGCCCGGCGCCCTGCCGACGCCCATCGTGCCTGGTCTGACTGGTTTGCAGGTGTTTGCCCGGGGTGGTTACGCCACTGTGTACCGGGCGACGCAGATCTCGGTGGGTCGCGAGGTCGCCGTCAAAGTGGAGAACCGGACTCTGGCCAGCGACCGGGACCAGGCCCGTTTCCTGCGCGAGGCGCGTGCGGCCGGCCGGATGTCGTCGCACCCGCACGTGGTCGACCTCTTCGACGTCGGCGTCACCATCGACCAGCACCCGTACCTCATCATGGAACTCTGCGACGGTTCGTACGCCGAACGGATGCGTAACTCACCGCTCGGCGCCGTCGAGGCCCGCGATCTCGGTATCAAGATCGCGGATGCGGTCGCCCACTCGCACGCCGCCGGAGTGCTGCACCGCGACGTCAAGCCGGCGAACATCCTCCACTCGCACTTCAACCCGGCCGTGCTTGCCGACTTCGGGCTGGCCGTGGTCGCCGAGATGCGGGACGCCTCCGTCGCGCTGGAGGTGCTCACGCCGGCGTACGCGCCGCCAGAGATGTTCAGTCACAGCCCGCCCTCGCCGGCCGTCGACGTGTACGCGCTCTGCGCCACGCTGTACGCGGTGATGCACGGCCGGCCACCGCGCTGGCAGAGCGAGCGGAACCCGAGCCTGGTCACCGTGCTGGAGATGTTCAACCAGCCGATCCCTGGCCTGCCCGGCGTCCCCGAGGACCTGATCGACGTGCTGCGTACCGGCATGGCGAACGACCCTGGGGCCCGCCCGTCCGCCGCGGAACTGCGCGATCTGCTCACCAATCTCACGCTCGACGGCTCCGGCGGCGGGGCGAGCCCCCGGGTGTCACCTGTCGGCGGTGCCGCCACCGGCAGCCACGATGCCGGCCGCGCGGCCCCGCCGGTGGAGAGCGGCTCCACGGAGCGGCGTCGTCGCCGTCGTTGGTTCCTCGGGGCTGCGGGGGCGGTCGCTCTCGCCGCCTCGGCGGGGGTGGGCGCCTGGGCGGCCGGTGGCGGACCGTCACCGCAGCCCAGCATGCCGGCCCGTCCGGCGGCAACCGGGATGCTTCGCCCGGGCTGCGCCACTCATCAGGAGGTGCTTCCCGCCGGGACGCAGTGCGCGCCGGAGCTGGAGTGCTTCGGGCCGGTGCAGGTACGTGGCCAGCGGGCCGAGGCCACCCGCATGCCCTGCGATGCCCGGCACACCTGGGAAAGCTACGCCCAGGGGCAGCTGCCGGTCGCGTTGGTCGGGGCCGGCCACGACGAGATCGTCGCGGATCACCAAGTGCGCCAGGTCTGCAACGAGAAGACGTTCCGGCTGGTCAGCGGCCTACGCCAGGTCGCTGGATGGAATCTTGAGGTGTTGCCGCCGGCTGACGCGCAGATCGACCCCACCTACCGTTGTCTGGCCGGGCGGGGCTTGAACGGGTTGGCTTCACCCACGCTCACCGGCGGCTGACACGTCCCGGTCAGGGTTCACGCCGATCGTGTCGACGCCTCTCCCGCATCGCGCGGACGGCCTCCCGATCGCCGAGGATTTCGAGCGTGTCGGCATCGATACTGGACCGCTCGATCCCGGGCCTCACGTACGGCTTCCCACGCTCCGGTCGAGCAACCGGATCACGCTGCCGGGCGGCGGTGACGGCGACTCCTGCGACGGTGGCGAGCAGAACGAAGAGCAGCGCCCCGGCCACGCCGAGCAGATCCTGCCGGCGGCCGACCAGCAACGCCGCGAGCAGCCAGAACGCCGCCAGGGCCGCGACCACCGCCACGGTCCGTGCGTCGGATCCTGGGAACCGTTTCACAGGTCCAGAATGTCGGAGATTGCCGACCTGTCAACAGCGGACAGCTTCATCATGCGGAACAGCTGACGAACAACAGCTTGCCGGAGGAAGGTCCTGCATTGGCAGAGGCTGGAGAGTCGGAAATGCGCTTCTGCGGACGGCGACTCAGGACGACTTGACCTGGCCAAGGAGGTGCTGGGCGACGAAGTTGAGAATCATCTCCCGGCTCACCGGGGCGATCCGACCGGCCCGGACCGCACCGAGCAGTGTCGCCACCCCGTACTCGGTGGTCATGCCGGCGCCGCCGAGCACCTGGACGGCCGTGTCCACCGCCAGGGCCGCCGCCTCGCCGGAGGCGTACTGGCCGAACGCCCAGGTCGAGCCGCCGGGTGCGGTCAGTCCACCTGGACCGGTGCCGTGGGCACCGCCCGGCCGTGGGTGGCGAAGTTGAACACCGCGCGGGTGGTTGGCACCGGTCAGACGCGGGCGCGGCGGGCCAGGCGCTCCGGGTCGAGGATGATGATGCTCTTGCCGTCCAGTCGGAGCCAGCCGCGCGAGGCGAAATCCGCGAGGGCCTTGTTCACCGTCTCCCGAGAGGCGCCGACAAGCTGGGCGATCTCCTCCTGGGTCAGGTCGTGCGTCACCCTCAGCACGCCACCGTCGCGGGTGCCGAAGCGCCCCGCCATCTGGAGCAGGTTCTTGGCCACCCGGCCGGGCACGTCCGTGAAGATCAAATCCGCCAGTGCGTCGTTGGTCCGGCGCAGCCGGCGGGCCAGCACCCGCAGCAGCTGCTCGGCGATCTCCGGCCGGTTGTTGAGCCACGGCCGCAGCGCCTGCTTGCGCAGCCGGGCCAGCCGGCTGTCGGTGACCGCGGTCGCAGTCGCCGTACGCGGACCAGGGTCGAACAGCGACAGCTCGCCGACCATGTCCGACGGGCCCATCACGGCGATCAGGTTCTGCCGCCCGTCCGCAGCCCGCCGACCGACCTTGATCTTGCCGGACAGCAGGATGTAGAGACTGTCGCCGGGCTCGCCCTCGTTGAAGACCACCTCGCCCTTGCGGACCTCGATCGTCTCCATCTCCTTGGCGAGCGCCTCGGCCGCCTCCGGGTCGACACCCTGGAAGATCCCGCTGCGGGCCAGTACCTCGTCCATCGCGCACCTCCGGTTGCGCGTGCCGTCTGCTCGGCCTGGGTCCGCCGTCCGCTGATCCCTCGCGCGCCGACCAGTCTAGGCGCACGTGAGCAGGAATCAGAGGTGCACCCCTGGAATCTTGATCGTTCGGCGTAACCTGCCCGTCGTGATCACCCTGGGTATCCCGCAGCTGGTCAGGCCGGGACCGGCGGGGTGACGACCCGGACGTAGGGTCACCCCGTGCTGCCCGAGCCACTGCTGACCACCCGCCGCGAAGACGAATGCGACATCCCAGTGCTCATCTGGCGCACCGGGCGGCCGGTCCAGGCGGTCAGCTCCGCCCCGCTGGGCGGCGGGATCGGCGTTCGTCAGTGGGTGCTGAACGCGACGGTGCCCATGTCGTACGACCGGAACGACCCCGCCGACCACCTGACCGAAATGGCCCGGCAGTTGGGCCTCGACGGGCCCGGCGTGGGCCTGATGACCGGGGTCGACGTGGCCGAGGTGGCGCGACGGACCGACGCCGGGGTGCAGGTCTGGGCCACCGTCGGCCTGGGCACACCGGTGCCGGCGGCAGCACCCGCGGTCGCAGCTCCGGCGCAACGGGTCGGCACGGTGAACATCGTGGCCTACGTTCCGGCGCGGCTCGGCGACGCGGCGCTCGTCAACGCCGTCGCCACGGCCACCGAGGCGAAAGCGCAGGCGATCGGGGAGCTCGGGCTGCCCGGCACCGGTACGCCGACGGACACTGTCACGGTGCTCTGCCCACCGGACGGTCCGGCCGACGCCTACGGCGGACCCCGCTCCACCTGGGGGGCACCGCTGGCCCGAGCGGTACACGCCGCCGTGCGGACCGTGGGCGGCGACACTGTCGTCCCATGGTCGGATCGTCTCCGAGGTTGCCTTCTCTCACCCGATCGGCGGTCGTTCCGGTGATGTTCGGCCGGTAGGGTCGCGCACGATGTATGCTGCCGCCCCTTCCGCGCCCCGATCCCGTCGCCACACCCTGGCCGTTCTGGGGACACTCCTCGCCGCCCTGCTCCTCGCCGGCTGCGCGAGCAGCGACGGGGGGCCGCTCTGGCAGCCCGGCGGCGGAGAGGGCACACCTGTCGGATCGGCCACCCCAAAGGTCCAAAAGATCTCACTGTCCGCCACCGGTGACATCGTCATGGCCATGGCGCCCGACCGGCTGCCCCCCGACAACGGCGAAGGATTCTTCGACTCGGTGCGGAACGCACTCGCCGCCGACCTGGTGATGGGCAACCTGGAAGAGCCGTTGACGGTGGACACCGGGACCGGCAAGTGCGGTGCCGACTCCACCCGCTGCTTCCAGTTCCGGGCACCGCCGGAGTACGCCGGACACCTCGCCGACGCCGGTTTCGACCTGCTCAACCAGGCCAACAACCACGGGTACGACTTCGGGCCGCAGGGCTACGAGAACACCCAGAAGGCACTGGAGGAGCACGGGCTGGAACACACCGGGGCACCCGACCAGATCACGGTCGTCGAGGTGAAGGGCGTCAAGGTCGCCGTCGCCGGTTTTTCGTCGTACCGCTGGTCGAACAGCCTCACCGACATCCCGGCCGCCCAGAAGGTGATCGAAAAGGCGACCAACCTGGCCGACATCGTCGTGGTGCAGGTGCACATGGGGGCTGAAGGGTCAGAGATGACCCGGGTGCGGCCCGGCACGGAGACGTTCCTCGGCGAGAACCGCGGCGATCCGATCAAGTTCTCCCGCGCCATGATCGACGCTGGTGCCGACCTGATCGTCGGGCACGGCCCGCACGTGCTGCGCGGCATGGAGTTCTACCAGGGCCGGCTGATCGCCTACAGCCTGGGCAACTTCTCCGGCGGCGGCAACTCACTGAGCAACAACGGCCGTCTCGGCTGGGGCGGGGTGCTCAAGGTGTCACTCGAAGCAGACGGTACCTGGGCAGGTGGCTCCTTCACCTCCACCTACATGGACGGGGTCCGCAAGCCGACGATCGACCCCGACGCCCGTGGCCTCGGGCTGCTCCGCGACCTCACCGAGCTGGACTTCGCGGAGACCGGTGCCCGGTTCACCGACGCCGGGGAGATCAGCCCACCCGACGCGGACTGATCCCGGCGGCCCAGACGCCCGAACCGGCGACGTAGGCTGGCCGTCGTGACCAGAAGCGCCACCGAGACCGAGTTGGGTCGCACCCGTCGGGCGCGCCGGATCGGCCGCGTGCTCACCGAGACCCACCCTGACGCGCACTGCGAACTCGACCACCGCAACCCGCTCGAGCTGGCCGTCGCCACGATCCTGTCGGCCCAGTGCACCGACAGGAAGGTCAACGAGGTCACCCCGAAACTCTTCGCCCGCTACCCGAGCGCCGCCGACTACGCCGGGGCCGAGCGCGGCGAAATGGAGGAGATGATCCGTCCGACGGGCTTCTACCGCAACAAGACCAACTCGTTGATCCAGCTGGGTCAGGCCCTCGTCGAACGCCACGACGGACAGGTCCCCGGCCGCCTCGACGACCTGGTCACCCTGCCCGGGATCGGACGCAAGACCGCGAACGTCATCCTCGGCAATGCCTTCGACGTGCCCGGCATCACCGTCGACACCCACTTCCAGCGGCTGGTACACCGCTGGGCGCTGACCACCGAAACCGACCCGGTCAGGATCGAGCACGCAATCGGGGCGATGTTCCCGAAACGCGACTGGACCATGCTGTCGCACCGGATCATCTTCCACGGCCGCCGGGTCTGCCACGCCCGCAAGCCGGCCTGCGGGGCCTGCACCCTGGTGAAACTCTGCCCCTCGTACGGAACCGGGCCGATCGAGCCAGCCGCCGCCGCGAAGCTGCTGAAGGGCCCGCGCGCCCGGGACCTCGCCGTCGCCGCAGGTGTCGATCCCGAGCTGGTGCCGGTGCAGGCGGTGCGGGCGGAGGCACCATGAACCGCCGGCTCACGCTGCTGGCCCTGCCGCTGCTGCTGTCACTCGCGACCGCCTGCACAGCCGACCCCGAGAACCCCGCACCAGCCGGACGAGGCACAGCCGCCGCACGCCCGTCCCCCTTCGAGGGCTGCGCCGGCCTCACCGACGGACCGGCCGAACCCAGCGTCAGCGAGGTGACCGGTGACCCGCTGCCCGAGTTGACCCTCACCTGCTTCACCGGCGGGACACCGGTCGCCCTACGGGACATCCGCGGACCGGCCGTCGTGAACATCTGGGCCTCCTGGTGCCCACCCTGCCGTAAGGAACTCCCCGCCTTCCAGCGGCTACACGAACGCGCCGACGGGCAGCTGCGCGTCATCGGAGTGAACAGCCGGGACAGCCGCGAAGGCGCCCAGGCCATCGGAGAGGACTTCGGCGTACGGTTCCCGATGCTCGTCGACCAGGGCGAGGCGGTGCAGCGGGCACTGCGGCGCAACGCCGTCCCGCTGACCGTCCTCGTGGACGTCGAGGGCCGCATCCGGCACATCGACAGCTCCGGTGCCCTCGATGACGCCCGCCTGGCCGAACTCGTCCGCCGGCACCTCGGCCTCACGGTGCCGGCGTGAGCGGGCACGAACCGGCGGGACGCCAGGCACCGGGCTGGCTGGGGCCGCTGCTCGGTCGGCTCGGCACCGCGCGCACCGAGGATTTCACCCAGCTGCGTACGCCCGACCGCGGTGGCCGGGAGAGCGCCGTACTGGTACTGCTCGGCGAGGACGCCTCCTCGGGCCCGGATGTGCTGGTCCTCCAACGGGCCGCGACCCTGCGCAACCACGCCGGCCAACCCGCGTTCCCCGGCGGCGTGGCCGACCCGGAGGACCACGACGCCGCCGCCACCGCGCTGCGTGAGGCCAATGAGGAAGTCGGGCTCGACCCGACAAGCGTCACGGTGCTGGCCCAACTGCCGAGGCTGTGGATACCGGTGAGCGAATTCGTGGTGACTCCGGTGCTCGCCTGGTGGCACGCACCGCACCCGGTGGACTCCCGGGAACCTGCCGAAGTGGCGCATGTCGCCCGGCTGCCGATCGCTGAGCTCGTCGACCCGGACAACCGGCTCCAGGTACGACACCCCAGCGGCTGGACAGGTCCGGCTTTCTCCGTACGCGGGATGCTGGTCTGGGGATTCACGGCCGGGGTACTTGCCGCGTTGTTGGAGATGGGAGGTTGGAGTGGCCCGTGGTCGCGCGCCCGGGTCATCGACCTGCCGCCGGTCGGCGCCTTACCCGCCCCGTCGGCCGGCACCGACGAGGTCGACGAGAGCGCCCTGCGCTGACCTGACCGTCACCATCCGCATACGCGCGACTTCGCCTGGATCCCCCGCCCCGTACGCTTGAGCCGTGTCGGCCGTGGATCTCGTCCTGCTGTTGCTCATGCTCGTGTTCGCGATCAGCGGATACCGACAAGGGTTCGTCATCGGGGTGCTCTCCTTCTCCGGGTTCTTCCTGGGCGCCCTGATCGGTCTGCAGGTGGGCCCGCTGGTCGCCCAGCAGTTCGTGGACAGCGGCACCCGGGTGCTCATCTCACTCGTCGCCATCTTCGGCCTGGCCGTGGTGGGCCAGGCTCTGGCCGGCCTGCTCGGATCGCACCTGCGTCGCACCATCGCGAGTGACGTGGGGCGGCGGGCCGACGACGTCGGGGGCGCGTTCGTCTCGCTCTTCGCGGTGCTGCTGGTCGCCTGGCTGGTCGCCGTTCCGCTCGCGTCCTCCTCGGTGCCCTGGCTCGCCGCCTCGGTGAAGAGCAGCGCACTGCTCAACGTGGTCGATCGGGTGCTGCCCGACCAGGCGCAACAGCTCTCCACCGCGCTGCGCGACACCGTCGACACCAACGGCTTCCCGGACGTCTTCGACGGTCTGCGGCGTACCCAGGCCCGGCAGGTCGAGCCGCCCGACCCGGCGCTCGCCGGTTCCGAGGTCGTCGACAACGGTCGAAGTTCGGTGGTGAAGGTGCTCGGGTCGGCACCGAGCTGCTCGCGTCGGATCGAAGGGTCCGGTTTCGTGTACGCCGACGACCGGGTGATGACCAACGCGCACGTGGTCGCCGGCACCCGCACGGTCGCGGTGGAACTACAAGGGGACCGGTACGACGGTGAGGTGGTCGTCTACGACCCCGACCGGGACCTCGCCGTGCTCTACGTGCCAGGGCTGCCCGGCCCGTCGATGCGATTCGCCGCCGGCAACGCCTCCACCGGCGCGGACGCGATCGTGCTCGGGTTTCCGCTCGACGGGCCGTACAACGCCCAGTCGGCGCGGATCCGCGACGTCGACCGGATCACCGGCCCGGACATCTACTCGTCCGGCAACGTGAATCGGGAGATCTACACCATCCGGGCCCTGGTCCGCAGCGGCAACTCGGGTGGGCCGCTGCTCTCCTCGAACGGCCTGGTACTCGGGGTGATCTTCGCGGCGGCGGCCGACGACCCGAACACCGGCTTCGCGGTCACCGCCGCCGAGGCCCGACCGGTGGCGCTGGCCGGCGCCGCACGCACCCGGGGCACCGACACCGGTGACTGCACCTGACGGATGCTGCCGGGTCAACCTGACCCGGAGCTGACCGGACCGTGAGCGCGGTGGCGGTGGCGACGAGCACCGCCACCCCGAGCAGCCAACCGGCCAGCACGTCGCTGCTCCAGTGGACACCGAGCGCGACCCTACTGAACCCGGTCACCAGAGCGATCGTCAGCGCCCCGGCCCAGATCGCCGTCCGGGCGGCAGACCGGGGCCTGGTCCGGGGCAGGAACACCACCAGCAGGACCCCGGCGGCGAGCACCGCGTTCAACGCGTGGCCCGACGGGAAGGCCAGACCGGGTGCCTGCGCCACCGGATCGGACAGATCGGGTCGGTGCCGGCCGACGAGCAGTTTCAGTAGCGGCCCGAGCAGACCACCGAGCAGCATCGTGGACGCGGCCCATACCGCGAGTCGCCGCGCACCGTCGTGTGCCAGCCAGACCACCAGCACCAGCGCTGCGGCCCGCAGGGGCATCGGTGCGAAGGCGTCGGTCCACAGGCTCATCACCCGGACCCAGACCGGATGATCCAGGGCGTACCCGTGCAGGTGGGTGGTGATCGCCAGGTCGAGTCGGCGCAGCGGCGGCCAGCCACCCAGCACCAGCGTGGCGAGCAGCGCGAACGGTGCGACCAGCAGCACACCGTAGACGGTGTGGACCGGTCGCGCACCTGGCCGTCGGCCCCGCGGCTCTCGTCGCCGCGGACCGGTGTGCCGTGCCGTGCCGGCCCGTTCTGAGGCGTCCACGACGATGGTTGTACCCCGCCGCCCGGAGCTGTCCCGCGCAAACGGGACAATTCGTCGGCCGGCCGACGGCGGTGGTCGGTCAGCGGTACGACTGCCGCAGCCGACGCACCATCAGCACCGCACCGGTGAGCAGCGCGACGAGGATGGCCGAGCCGATCCAGAGCCGCTCCGGGCCGGTGTCGTCCTGCGAACCGGCGGCCCGGGCCCGCCACCGGGTCTCCGCCGGGGGACCGGTCAGCCCGAGTTGTTCATCGTCGGGATCGCCGCTCGTCGCGGAGCCGGGCGCCGGACCGAATCCGGCAACCCCGGGTGGATCGTTGTCGTCCAGTGGGTTCCCGTGACTCGGCGGCACCTCGGTGGTCAGCGCCGCGACCGGATCGACCAGGCCGTACCCGAACCGTTCGTCCCGACCGGTGGGCCCGATGTCCCTGGCGGTGACCAGCAGCCGGTTGACCACGTCCCCGGCCGACATCTGTGGGTAGCGTGACCGCACCAGGGCAGCGGTGGCGGCGACCAGCGGTGCCGCGAAGCTGGTCCCCTGCACCCGCCAGTAGCCGCCGGGGGGACGGGCACCCACCAGCCCACTGGCGGGCGCGGTCAGGACCGTGGTCCGCCCGGTGATAGCACCGCTCCACAGGTTGTCGCTGTTGCGCTCCAAACCGGAGACCGCGATGACGCCGGGCTCGCGGGCCGGATACCACACCTTCGCCTCAGGTGAGGTGGCGAGGTTGCCAGTGCAGGCGACCACCACGACGTCCCGGGCGAACGCATAGTCGATCGCAGCGGCCAGCGCCGCGCTGTCGCCGTTCCCGCCGAGCGAAAGGTTGATCACTTCCGCGCCGTTGTCGACCGCCCATCGCACGCCCTTGGCCACGATCAGCGCGTCGTCGTAACGGTTCTCCGCGTCCAACACCCGAACGGGCAGGATCCGCGCGTCCGGCGCGAGACCCACCACACCGCGGTGGTCGTCGTTACGCCCGGCGATCAGGCCGGCGACCGTGGTGCCGTGCCCGACCGGATCCGGCTCGGCCGAACCGATCGGCGCGACCAGGTCGAGCCCGGGCAACACCTGACCGGTCAGGTCGGGGTGGGATCCGTCCACCCCGGAGTCGATCACGGCCACGATCACACCGCGCCCGGTCGAGGTGCGCCACGCCGTCCGCGCCCCCAACCTGTCGAGCTGCCACTGCTCGTCACGGACCTGGTCGGCGCGCCCCGCCGAGTCGGGACTGTGAGCCACCGGCATCCCGAGCGCGGAAGCGCGAACCGGCTCGGCGGTGGCGGGCACCACCGCGACGGCGGCCGACAGCGCGGTGGCAACCACCGTGAGCAGCGCGCGGTCGGCGAACCGGCCGGCCCTCGCCGGGACACCGTGCCGCAGCCTGGTCACATCTCAGCCATTCGTCGCAGTACACATGACGAACGGAGATTACCGGTTCTGAGCCGCCGACAGGGACGTTCCGTGGAGTCCACGTCACTGCGGCGGAAGGTGAGCCAGCTGGACCAGGCGTACGCCCTCGCGTCGGGTGAACAGCCGACCGCGTCCGGGCGGTAGCGGACCCGGACGGACCGGACCGACGAGCGCCCCCTCCTCCGGGCTGCCCGACAGCACCAGACCCGAGGTGGACAGTTCCCGTAACCGCTGTATCAAGGGCTCGTACTGGGCGCGGGCGGCACCGCCGGAACGGCGCGCCAGCACCAGGTGCAGCCCGACGTCGCGAGCGTGCGGCAGATGCTCCTCCAGAGCCTGTAGCGGGTTCGCCGGCCCGCTCGCCACCAGGTCGTAGTCGTCAACGAGTACGAACAGTTCCGGTCCGGACCACCACGACCGTTCCCGCAACTGCGTCGGGCTGACCTCTGGGCCCGGCGCGCGGTCCGCCAGATAGCCAGCAGCCGATTCGACCAGGTCGGCGGTGTGCGCCGCGGCGGTGCCGTAGCCGATCAGATGTTCGGTGGAGATGGCGCCGAGCAGACTGCGTCGGTAGTCCACCACGATCACCCGGGCCTGTTCCGGCGTGAACCGGGCGACGATCGAGGTGGCCAGGGCGCGAAGGAACGACGACTTGCCGCTCTCGGCGTCGCCGTAGACCACGAGATGCGGCTCGGTGGCGAAGTCGAGGACCACCGGACGGAGGTCCGCCTCGGCGACACCGACCGGAATGCGCACACCCGTCGTCGCACCGAGATCGAGGTCGGTGTAGGGCAGCACGGCTGGGAGCAGGCGTACCGGGGGCGCGACCGGACCGGGCCACGCGCGACCTACCTGCTTCACCAGCCCGGCGGTGTCCGTATCGGTCAGCTGGGGCAGCGCGGTGAGGAAGTGCAGGCTCTCCGAGGTGATGCCGCGCCCCGGGGTCTGCTCAGGCACCTGCGCCGCCGACCGTCGGGCGACGAGCGAGTCGGACGGATCGCCGAGGCGTAGCTCCAGGCGGGAGCCGAAGAGATCCCGGATGGCCGGTCGGAAGTCCAGCCAACGGACCGCGGTCGCCACCACGTGCACCCCGTAGGAGAGCCCCCGGGTGGCCAGGTCCGTGATCAGCGGCTCCAGATCCTCGTACTCGGATCGCAGGGTCGTCCAACCGTCGACGACGAGGAACACGTCGCCGCGCAGGTCGGCGCCAGCTGCGGCACCATCGCTGTCGCGGCGGTGTCGCCAGGTGGCCACCGACTCCACGCCCTGTTCGGCGAAGCGGCGTTCCCGATCGCCGAGCAGGGTCGACATCTCGCCGACGGTGCGTCGTACGCCGGTGGGGTCGGCCCGTCCGGTGACCCCGCCGACGTGCGGGAGATCACGCACGGCGGCGAGCCCGCCACCACCGAAATCGAGGCAGTAGACCTGGGCCTCGGCCGGCGTGTGGGTGAGGGCCAGAGCGCAGATCAGCGTACGCAGCGCGGTGGATTTGCCGCTCTGCGTGCCACCGACCAACGCGATGTGGCCGGCGGCGCCGTCCAACGTCAACCACAGCAGGTCACGGCGCTGCTCGAAGGGTCGGTCGACGACGGCCACCGGCACCTGGAGGGAACCGTGCAGCTCGGGACTGCCGACGGTGAGCCCGCGGCGCGGGTCGACCGTGAGCGGGCCGACCAACTCGTCCAGGGTCGGGGCGGCGTCCAGCGGCGGCAGCCACACCTGGTGCGCCGGTGTGCCCTGACCGGCGAGCCGGTCGACAAGCAGACGCAGCAGGGTTTCCGTGGCCTCCGCAGGCTCGTCGCCGACCGGTGGGGTGGGCGGTTGCGCCACCGGTGTGACGTAGGTGGAGAAGGCGATCAGGCGGGGGCGTTCGGGCGCGGCCGCGTCGGTGGCCAGGGCGCGTCGACGTACCGGGCCGGAGACGTACGCGGTCTTGAAACGCTGCAGCGGCTCAGTGCCGAAGCGCAGGAAACCGTGCCCCGGTGACGGGGGCAGTTCGTGCGCGTCGGGCACCCCGAGCACCGTACGGGACTCCAGCGAGGAGAAGGTACGCAGACCGATCCGGTACGACAGATGGGTGTCCAACCCGCGTAGTCGTCCCTCCTCCAGCCGCTGACTCGCCAGCAGCAGGTGCACGCCGAGGGACCGGCCCAGCCTGCCGATCTGCACGAACAGGTCGATGAAGTCGGGCTTGGCCGACAGCAGTTCGGAGAACTCGTCGCAGACCAGCAGCAGTGACGGCAGCGGGGGTAGTGGGTTGCCGGCCGACCGCGCCCGCTCGTAGTCACGCAGACTGGCGAAGTTGCCGGCCCGGCGCAGCAACTCCTGCCGGCGGACCAACTCCCCGTTGATGGCGTCGACCATCCGATCGACAAGCGGTAACGCGTCGGCCAGATTGGTGATCACAGCGGCGGTGTGCGGCAGCAGGTCGAAGGGCGCGAAAGTGGCCCCACCCTTGAAGTCCACGAGCACGAAGTTGAGCTGCTCGGCGGGGTGGGTCGCGGCCAGACCGAGCACCAGCGTACGAAGGAGCTCCGATTTTCCGGACCCGGTGGCGCCGATGAGCAGCCCGTGCGGGCCCATGCCGCCCTGCGCCGACTCCTTCAGGTCCAACTCGACCGCCCCGCCGTCGACACCGACGCCGATCGGCACCCGCAGCCGGTCTCGTGGTGACCGTGGGACCCATCCCTGCTCCGCGGTGAAGGCCGCCGGCTCGCCGATGCCGAGCAGCTCCGGCAGACCCGCCTCGGCACCGGGTGCGGCGTCGGCGCCCCGGGGGGAGGCCAGCCGCAGTGGGGCCAGCCGACGGGCCACCGCCTCAGCCTCGGCGACCCCGAGCGCGTCCGCCGTACCGACCTCGGCTGGCCCGTCCGAGGTGATCGAGACCAGGCGGCCGTTCCGCAACTCCAGCAGCAGCGAGAACCGGTCGAGCAGACGCGGCGGCGGTGTGTCCAGGTCGATCAGGGTCACCGCGGCTATACCGCCGTCCCCGACCAGTTCGGTGGCACCGGTGAGGTCGCCGCCGTCGAGGACGACCACCAGGTGCGGCAGGTTCGTGGCCGGGCCGGTCGGGCTGAACCTCGACCGGCCGGCCAACACCTGGTCGAGCAGCTGTTCCAGCTCCACCGCGGAACTCGCCACCAGCCGCACCGGACCGAGGGCATCGGTACGGGTGGGGTGCTGGAGGTGCGGCAGCCACTTGACCCACTCCCAGCAGTCGCGCCGTTCCGGTCCGGCGCAGACGGCCACCAGCAGCTCGTCCGGAGCGTGGAACACCCCGAGCTGGGTGAGCATGGCTCGGGCCAGTGCCTGCGCGGCCGGCGATCCGGTGGCGCCGACCGGAGTCGCGCGGACGAAGACCCGGGCGAAGCTGCGCAGCGAGAGGGCAACCGGTAGGTCGGGCACCACCGAGTACGCGTCCAGGAAGCGGCGCAACGCGCCCGCTGTCATCGGCTCCAGTTCATCGAGCGGGCGGGTGACCGGCGGTACCAAAGGCGTGGCCAGGGTCTGCGGTCCGACGGCTACCCGCACGACCGCGAAGTCCGGGTCCGTGGGACGCCGCTCCCACACCCGCTGGCTGTGCACCGTCGACCAGAGCAGCGACGGACCGGGATGCCGGTAGCAGAGGCCGTCGCGTTGCCGCTCCGCGGTCTGCCGAACCTGCCGGCGCAGGGTCGCCAGATGCCGCAGGTACTCCCGGCGGGCGGCCATCATCTCGGACTTCTTCGGACTGCCGGAGGCGCTACCCCAGGAGGTCGCGAGCATCGCCAGGGAGGAGAGACCGAACATCCCACCGACCACGTACGCGTACGCCCCGCCGCCCCGCCCGAACATCATCGCCATCGCGACCGTGCCGCCGAGCATCGGTAGCACCATCAGTAGCTGTTGCCAGCGGGCGCCGGTGCCGGCCGGGAGCTCCGGGGGCGCCTGCACCGGCAGGTCACCCACGGGGATCTCCGGCGCCGGCCGTCGCGCCGGCCGCCGGATGACGACAGTGGACACACGGCCCTCCCGACTTCGTACGGTGACCCGAGCTTGGCTCATGGTAGGTAAAGTCCTGTCGTCCGCGCAGCAGGAGAACCGCTCGGGATGGAGATGAGTCGATGACGGTCGGGCTCGCCCGGGTCACCATCAGTACGCCCCGCCGTCGGGTCGACGTGGCGTTACCGGAGCAGGTGCCCCTCGCCGAGCTGCTGCCCGACGTGTTGCGGCACGCCGGTGACGGGCTCGCCGACGACGGGGAGCAGCACGGTGGCTGGTTGTTGCGGCGAGCCGACGGCACCGTGCTGACCGGTGGGCAGGCGCTGTCCGCCCAGGGCGTGAACGACGGTGAGGTGCTGCACCTGGTGCCGGCTCGCACCGAGTGGCCGGAGTTCGAGTACGACGACGTGGTGGAGGCCATCGCCGATGCCGCCCGCCGGCGGGGCGGTGGCTGGTCGTCCGGTGCCTCCCGGACCACTGCACTGGCCGGCGCCGGCGTACCCGTCACCGTCGGCCTGCTCGCCCTGACCGCTGGCGGGCCCGGCGATCCCGCCGGCTGGACGGCCGCGACGGCGGTGGCGGGTCTGTTGGTGCTGGCCGGCACCGTGCTGTCCCGGGCGCAGGGCGACGGGCCGTCCGGTGCCGCTCTCGGTGGTTACGCGTTGCCCTACGCGGCGCTCGCCGGTGCTCTCGCTGTCGGCTCCGGCGATCCGGTGGGGCCGATCGGCGTTCTGCGTTGGGTGGGTGCACCTGAGCTGCTCGCCGGGTCGGTCGGGCTGCTGCTGGTCTCGGTGCTGGGGCTGTTCGGGGTGGCCACCCGCCTGAGGATCTTCGTGGCGGGCGCGGTGGTCGGCGTGGGGGCCGGATCAGCCGCCCTCGGTGGTCTGTTGCTCGAACCGGCCGGCGCGGCTGCCGTGCTGCTCTGCTCGATGACTTTCGCCATCGGGGTCGTCCCGTTGCTGGCCATCCGCCTGGGCAAGGTGCCGCTGCCGCCGACGGCCCTGCCCACCGACCTGTCGGACGACTCGGACCGGGCTCGTGAGCTGCCGGACCGCAGTCGGGTCCACGCGGCGGTGGCCCGTACCGAGGAGATGCTCACGGGCATGCTCATCGGGCAGGCGGTGCTGACCGTCGGCGCGGCCGTGCTCCTCGTCAGCGCCGGTGGCGTCGCTGGCCGGCTACTGGTCGGGGTGACGTCGTCGGTACTGCTGCTGCGGGCCCGGCTCTTCAAGACGGTCCAGCATCGGGTCGCGCCGGTGCTCGCCGGCCTGGCCGGGTACGCGGTCCTCGGCGGGGCGCTGGCCGGGGCCGTCGACGCGACGATCCGGCTGGTCCTGGTCGCCGGCGGGTTGCTGGTCGCGTTGCTGGTGGTGGCGGGAGGCGCGACGTACGCCCGCCGACCGGTCTCCCCGTACGTCGGGCGGCTCGCCGACCTGTCCGACACCCTGCTGGTGGTTTCGGTGGTGCCGGTCGCCTGTGCGGTGCTGGGCCTCTACGAGCGGGCGCGGGGGCTGCTCGGCTGAGCTTCCCCCTGCCCGTCCGACACCTCAGTGGGTGGACTCGCCGCGTTCCTCGGCCTCGCGGGCGCGCCGGTACGAAGCCTGGATCTCGGCCTCGGCCTCGGTCCGCCCGACCCAGGTCGCACCCTCGACGGACTTGCCCGGCTCAAGATCCTTGTACACCTCGAAGAAGTGCTGGATCTCCAGCCGGTCGAACTCGCCGAGGTGGTGGATGTCGCGTAGGTGTTCCTGCCGTGGGTCCTCGTAGGGAACGCAGAGAACCTTGTCGTCGCCACCCTTCTCGTCCGTCATCCGGAACATGCCGATAGTGCGGCACCGGATGAGGCAGCCTGGGAAGGTCGGCTCCGGCACCAGTACCAAGGCGTCCAAGGGGTCGCCGTCCTCGCCCAGGGTGCCTTCGATGAAGCCGTAGTCGGCCGGGTACTGCGTGGAGGTGAAGAGGGTGCGATCCAACCGGATCCGCCCGGTCACGTGGTCCACCTCGTACTTGTTGCGGTGACCCTTGGGGATCTCAACCGTCACGTCGAAATCCATCTGCACGCTCCCTCGTTGGCCCACGCTGGCTTGACGGAACCGGCGGGGGAGCCGAGGTGGCGATTTGCCAACCCGCCGACTCCGACCGCCGCATAGTCTTCGGACCGAAGTAGTGTCACCCAGGCCGGTTCCCGGTGGGGGAGGAGGGGGTCGTGGGGAGGGAAGATTCACACTACCGTCCAGGCGGTGCCGCTGAGGGCGGCGAGAATCGACCGCAGGCCGGGCAGGTCACCGGCCGGGTACCGGTGCCGGATGCGCAGATCCTCCGGCCACAACCTCCGACGCCGCCCGTCACACCGACACCCGTGAACCGGTCCGGGGAGAACCCGCCTCAGGGCACGCCGCCGACGACACCACATCGAGGCACAGCCTCGGTACGGGCCGCCACGCCCGGTGCTGCCACTCCGACGAGCCCCGCCGCGTCGTCGACCGGATCGGACGCCGTCCCGACGAGCCCCGCCGAAGCGGCGGCAGCACCGGTAAGCCCGGCGCCGGACGACTCGCCGGTGGACGGCATGCGGGATCACCTGCCGGCCGGCGCCGCCTCGCCGCCGGTCGGGTCGGCACCGCGCCGACGGTTGCCGCTGCTGCTTGCCGCCGTGCTGGTGCTCGTGCTGGTGGTTGCGGGCCTGGTCGCGGTCCGCCCCGGGCCGGTGGGGCGCTGGCTGGGCGACGAACCAGTGACACCGGCGGCCAGCGGGACGGTGGAGTCCGTGCCGCTCCCGGTGCTGGCTGCCGTCGACGTCGCCGCGTCGGCGCCCGGCACCGACGGGCTCCGATCCGTGCTCGAACCGCTGGTCGACGACACCACACTCGGCGGCCGGGTCAATGTGGCGGTGGCCGATGCTCTCACCGGGGAGTTGCTCTTCGAGCGCGGCGGCGGGGAGTTGACCGTGCCGGCCTCGGTGACCAAGCTGGTGACCGCCGTGACGGTGCTCACGGCCCGCAGTCCTGGCCACCGGATACCGACCCGGGCGGTGTCCGGCGCACAGCCCGGCGAGGTGGTTCTGGTCGGTGGGGGGGATCCGACGCTGGCAGCCGAGGCGAAGGGCTTCTACTCGGGGGCGGCCAGCCTCGCAGATCTCGCCGAACAGGTCCGCTCGGCGCTGGGTGGAGTCGCACCCACGGAAGTCGTCGTCGATTCCTCGAGCTACTCCGGTCCGGTGTACGAGCCCGGCTGGGACGACGACATTCCCTCCGGCGGTTACGGCGGGGCGATCACCGCGCTGATGCTCGACGGAGCTCGCAAGAGTCCGAAGGCCGGGCAGGGCTGGGCCGAACGCGTTACCGAACCGGACCTGGTCGCCGGTCGCGCTTTCGCCAAACTGCTCGGTGTGCCGGTCGGCGCCGTACGCAAGGGCACCGCCCCACCAGCGTCCACCGCAGCCACCGCAGCTACCGCGACAGTCTCCGGAGACCGACCCGGCACCGAGCTCGGTATCGTGTACTCGCCGCCGCTGATCCGGCTGGTCGACATCATGATTAGTGAAAGTGACAACATCGTCGCCGAGGCGCTGGCTCGACAGGTCGCCCTGGCCCGTGACCGGCCGGCCTCCTTTACCGGTGCTGCTGCGGCGATGGCTGAGGTGGTGTCCGAGCTGGGCCTGCCGGAGGCAGGACTCGATCTGGCGGACGGTAGTGGCCTGTCCCGGAGCAACCTGATCAGCCCGATCCTGCTGACCGAGCTGTTGGTGCTCGCGGCGAGCCCGAACCGACCTGAACTCGGCGGCATCTTCGGCGGGCTGCCGGTCGCGGGCTGGTCCGGCACCCTTCGCGACCGATACGGTGCGACACCGGGCACAGCCGCCGGTGCCGGAGTGGTCCGCGCCAAGACCGGCACGTTGACCCGGGTACATGCCATCGCCGGGGTGGTGACCACCGCCGAAGGTCGACTGCTCACCTTCGCGGTGCTCACCGACGACGTGCCGCCGGACGGCATGGAGCCAGCCCGGGCTGCGTTGGACAGGATCGCCACCGCTCTGGCCGGCTGCGGCTGTCGCTGAGCAGATCGACCGACTCCCGCCGGTGCCACTTCCGTCGGCGCGGATGGCGAATTCTCCCCCGACAGGGGCTGCGCAGCCCTGCCGTCGGGTCGGCACTGCTTCGGCACACCGGTGTGTGTCGCGGCGCGGGTACGGTGGGTTGCATGGCGCAGTTCGTGGACTGGGATCTGGCCACCGCGACAGCGGGGGCTCTGGGTAAATCGGGCCCTCGGGTGACCTACGACGAGGCCACCGAGGTGGTTTCCGAGCTGCGTCGGTTGACCGATGAAGCGGCCGGTCACGTCGCCGCCTTCACCGGGCTGACCTCGCAGGTGAGTCACCCGCCGGTGCGCGTGGTCGATCGGCGTGACTGGGCGGCCACGAACGTCGCCGGCCTCCGCGAGGTGATCACCCCGCTGGTCGGTCGGTTCGCTCAGGACAAACAGCCGGGCGTGCTCACCGAGGCCGTGGGTTCCCGGGTGACCGGAGTGCAGGCAGGCACCGTACTGGCCTATCTCTCCGGTCGGGTCCTCGGGCAGTACGAGGTCTTCTCCGCCGACCCGGGGCAACTGCTGCTCGTCGCGCCGAACATCGTCGACGTCGAGCGCAAGCTGGGCGCGGACCCGCGCGATTTCCGGCTCTGGGTCTGCCTGCACGAGGTGACCCACCGGACGCAGTTCACCGCCGTACCCTGGATGCGGGCCTACTTCCTCGGCGAGGTGCAGGCGTTCGTCGACGCCGCCCAGGGGGGCGAGCACCTGTTGGAACGGCTGCGCCGGGGGGTGAGCACCCTGGCTGACACGGTCCGCGACCCGCAGAGCAGGTCCAGCGTTCTGGACATCGT
Source organism: Micromonospora sp. HNM0581 (assembly GCF_012726175.1). Taxonomy (GTDB): domain Bacteria; phylum Actinomycetota; class Actinomycetes; order Mycobacteriales; family Micromonosporaceae; genus Micromonospora. The sequence continues at coordinate 23,571 of NZ_JAASAD010000016.1, read as the reverse complement.
GCAGACGCCCGGCCAGCGGGCCGTGTTGGACCGGCTGACCGCCCTGATGACCCTGCTCGAGGGGCATGCCGAGTTCGTGATGGATGGCGTCGGTCCGCAGGTGATCCCGAGTGTCGAGCGGATCCGCGCCGGCTTCAACCGGCGACGTGAGGCCGGCAACCCGGTGGAGAAGACGATCCGGCGGCTGATCGGCATCGACGTCAAGATGCGGCAGTACGCCGAGGGCCGCAGGTTCGTGCACGCAGTGGTGGACCGGGTCGGCATGGCCGGCTTCAACCGGGTATTCGAGTCGCCGCTCACCCTGCCCCGGCTGTCCGAACTGAGCGAACCGGACGCCTGGGTGGCGCGGGTGCACGGGGCCGTCGGCCCGGTGCCGACGGCCGGCTGAGCGCGTCGCCGAGCCGATGGCCGCGCTCTCCCCGTCGGTTGCCGCGATCCGGCTCGCGGTCCGTCGTGCGTTGGTCGATCTGCCTGCCGGTGGTCCGGTTCTGGTCGCCTGCTCGGGTGGAGCTGACTCCTTGGCCCTGGCTGCGGTCACCGCGTTCGTGGCACCCCGGGCAGGCCGCACCGCCGGGCTGGTCACCGTCGACCACGGGTTGCAGGCCGGGTCACGGGGCCGTGCCGAGGCGGTGGCCCGCTGGGCGGAGGACACCGGTCTGGCGCCGGTGGAAGTGGTCGGTGTGCAGGTCGCCGGTCGGCCGGGTGGCCCCGAGGCGGCGGCCCGCGAAGCCCGCTACCAGGCGCTGGTCGAAATCGCCGAGAGGCACGGGGCTGCGGCACTGCTGACCGGGCACACCCGCGACGACCAGGCGGAGACGGTACTGCTCGCGTTGTCCCGGGGCGCCGGCCCGCGCGGAATCGCCGGGATGCCGGCCCGCCGGGATCTCGCCGGGACACCACTCGTACGGCCCTTGTTGGAGATCGGGCGGACGGAGACCCGCGCTGCCTGCACCGCCCTCGGACTGGTGCCCTGGGACGACCCGCACAACAGCGACCCGTCGTACGCCCGCTCCCGGGTCCGGGCCGACGTGCTGCCCGTGCTGATCCGGGCGCTCGGACCGGGAGTGCTGGACAATCTCGCCCGTACCGCCGCGCTGGTGGCAGCGGACAACGCGGTCCTCGACGAACTGGCCGTCGAGGCGTTGAGCCGGGCCCGGCATCCCGACGGCGGCCTGGCCACCGGGACCTTGGCGGATCTGGCGCCCGCAGTACGGGGCCGGGTGCTGCGCGCCTGGGCCCACGAGTCGGGTGTACCGCCGGCCGCGCTGTCGCATCGCCACGTTGCCGCGCTCGATGGGCTGGTCACGGCGTGGCGCGGCCAGCGAGCCAGCTACCTGCCGGGCGGGTTGCGGGTGCTCCGCCGCGACGGCCGTCTGGTGTCGGAGCCGCCCCCGGTCTCGCCGGCCGGCCGGGTTCCGGTGCCGCAGGTGACGGGGGCAGCGTCCGAGGAGGCGACGGCCGCGGGATGATCCGTGCACGGCACCCGCTGTACGCCGAGCCCGCCGATGCGTCGGGTGGCACGGTGGTGTGGTGTCGTCCGGGTACGCCTGCGCGTTGCCGGACGTGTCTGCCGGCCGGTCAACCAGTTGGGGTGCGGTCGCGGAACGTGCCGCGGTACGCCTGTGGCGTGGCGCCGACCCGGCGGGTGAAGTGGTGCCGCAGGACGGCGGCGTCGCCGAAGCCGGCTCGTTCGGCCACTCCCTGCACCGTGAGCGTGGTGTCCTCCAACAGGCGACGGGCCAGCAGGACCCGTTGGTTGGTCAGCCAGTCGTGCGGGGTGGTGCCGGTCTCGGCGCGGAAGCGGCGGGCGAACGTGCGCGGGGCCATCCCGGCCCGCGCGGCCAGCTCGTCGACTGTGGTCTGTCGGTCCAGATGGCCCATCAGCCATTCCAGCACCGGTTCCAGCGTGGGTGCCTGCGGTGCCTTCGGGATCGGCGCCTCGATGTACTGAGCCTGGCCGCCGTCGCGGTGCGGGGGCACCACCATCCGTCGGGCGAGCCGGGTGGCGGTGGCCGAGCCGTGCGCCTGGCGTACCAGGTGCAGGCAGGCGTCGATGCCGGCGGCGGTGCCGGCGCTGGTGAGCAGGCGACCGTCCTGCACGTAGAGCGAGTTGCTGCGGACCTGGGCAGTCGGGTGGCGTCGCTGCAACTCGTCGACGTGGCGCCAGTGGGTGGTGCAATCCCGACCGTCGAGCAGTCCTGCCTCACCCAGCAGGTACGCGCCGGCACACACACTGAACAGGTACGCACCGCGATCGGCAGCCCGACGCAGCGCCTCGTGGACCTCCGCGGGCGCGGTGGTGGTTGGGTCGTGTGCGGGGACGGCCACCAGGTCCGCCCGGTCCAACGGCGCCAGATCGGCGTTCGGTATCAGGTGGAAGCCGGCGGAGGTGCGTACCGGGGCCTGCCGAGTTCCACACACGTCGAAGCGGTAACTGGGCAGCCCGTCGGCGGTGCGGTCGGTGCCGAACACCTCAGCGAGCACACCGAGCTCGAAGGGGGCTACGCCGTCCAGGACGAGTACGGCCACTGAACGAAGCATGTGACAAGGGTAACCCTATCGATGGCAGGAAATCGAGTAGGGATGGCATCACTGCCACTGTGCGAGGGCTGGTGAGGTACGCACACTGGCAGGTGTCCGGTGCGCACCGGCGGCGATCCGACAACCGCAGATGCCAGAAAGTGAGCGCCGCCATGGGTTTCCTGTTCTTCCTGCTGTTCTTCCTCTCCCTCGCCGTGCTGTCCGCTCTTGGGCTTGCCGCCGACAGCCGCGACTCCGCGGACTGGAAGCCCTCCGATGCCGGACACAGGTGGCAGTCGTGACACCGCTGAGGCGAATGTCCCCTTGATCCTGAAAAATCCCTGGCGGGGTCGCGTGGAAACGGGCGGCCCCGCCGACAGCGAACCCGGGGCGTACGGCAGGCTATGGTCATGGCTGACGGCTCCTGGTACGACGCCGACATCGACCACGTGATCATCTCCGAGGCGCAGATCCGCGAGAAGACCGCAGAGCTGGCCAAGCAGGTCTCCGCGGACTATGCCCACGTCTCCGATGGGCTGCTGCTGGTCTGCGTACTCAAGGGAGCGGTCATGTTCATGGCCGACTTCGCCCGGGCGCTGGGCCGGCACGGTCCCCCGGCCGAGCTGGATTTCATGGCCATCTCCTCGTACGGGCAGGGCACCACCTCCTCCGGCGTGGTCCGGATCCTCAAAGACCTCGACCGGGACATCGCCGGTCGTCACGTCGTCGTGGTGGAGGACATCGTCGACTCCGGGCTGACCCTGTCCTGGCTGCTGCGCTACCTCGAGTCCCGGTCGGCCGCGAGCGTCGAGGTCGTGGCGCTGTTCCGCAAGCCGGATGCGGTGAAGGTGCCGGTGCCGGTCAGGTACGTCGGCTTCGACATCCCGACCGAGTTCGTCGTCGGGTACGGCCTCGACTTCGGTGAGCGCTACCGGGAACTGCCGTACGTGGGGGTTCTCAAGCCGGAGGTCTACGCCCGCTCCTGATCGCCCAGGTCCCGGTGCGACGCCGTCGACATGTCGGCGTCGCGGGCGCACCCGCCCGACGTTCAGGCGACTTTCAGCTGATCGGACTACCGTTGACCACGGTGGCCGGGAGATCCGACTCCGAGCCACGCCGGCTGACATCCGGTTCGCCGTGCGCGTAAGTGCTGGGCTCGCCAGCTCATAGCGGTCTCGCACGGTGTACCGTCGAATGACCGTGGCGCGGCAAGCGCGCCCCGGGGTCGAGGCCGGCCCGCACGGCGGCTCCGGCAGCCGCCAAGGCGGCGACACCCACAGTCGGTCAGGACGTCGATCAGGAGGATGCGGGCGTCTCGGCGCTCGACAACAGCATGGAACGTACGCGTTTCTTCCGCCGACCGGTGTTCTGGGTCATCCTGGTCATCCTCGGCGCCGTCGTGCTCAGTCAGCTGTTCACCGGTGGACCCAGTTACCACCGGGTGGACACGTCCGTCGCGCTCGACCAGCTCAACAAGGGTGGCATCGAGAAGGTCGTCTTCCAGGACAAGGAACAGACGATCCAACTCGAGCTGGCCGAGGAGACCGAGTTCGGCGATACCACCACGAAGCTTATCGAAGCCCAGTTCCCGTACGAGGTCGGCAACGAGGTCTGGAACGAGGTCCTCGACGCCAAGGCCAACAACAGGGTCACCGGGCCGGCCGACACCGAGGTGTCATCCGACAGCATCTGGGTCAGCCTGCTGGTCAATCTGCTCCCCATCGTGCTGCTCGTGCTGCTGCTGCTGTTCTTCATGTCGCAGATGCAGGGCGGCGGCTCCCGGGTGCTCAACTTCGGCAAGTCCAAGGCGAAGATGATCACCAAGGACACTCCGAAGACGACGTTCGCCGACGTGGCGGGCTCCGAGGAGGCCGTCGAGGAACTCCACGAAATCAAGGACTTCCTCCAGAACCCGGCGAAATACCAGGCGCTCGGCGCGAAGATCCCCAAGGGTGTTCTCCTCTTCGGGCCGCCCGGGACCGGTAAGACCCTGCTCGCCCGGGCAGTGGCCGGCGAGGCGGGGGTGCCGTTCTACTCGATCTCCGGTTCCGACTTCGTGGAAATGTTCGTCGGTGTCGGTGCCAGCCGGGTCCGTGACCTGTTCGAGCAGGCCAAGGCGAACGCTCCGGCGATCGTCTTCGTCGACGAGATCGACGCCGTCGGACGGCACCGTGGTGCCGGCATGGGCGGTGGCCACGACGAGCGGGAACAAACGCTCAATCAGCTCCTCGTCGAGATGGACGGCTTCGATGTCAAGGGCGGCGTCATCCTGATCGCCGCCACCAACCGACCCGACATCCTCGACCCGGCGCTGCTGCGCCCGGGCCGGTTCGACAGGCAGATCCCGGTGGACGCCCCCGACATGGAAGGCCGCAAGGCCATCCTGCGGGTACACGCCAAGGGCAAGCCGTTCACGCCCGATGTCGACCTCGACTCGGTGGCCAAGCGGACGCCGGGCTTCAGCGGCGCCGACCTCGCCAACGTGATCAACGAGGCGGCCCTGCTGACCGCGCGCAAGGACCAGCGGGCCATCTCCAACGACTCGCTCGAAGAATCGATCGACCGGGTGATCGCCGGCCCGCAGCGGCGTACCCGGGTGATGAGCGACCAGGAGAAGAAGATCACCGCGTACCACGAGGGTGGGCACGCACTCGTCGCCTGGGCGTTGCCGCACGCCGCGCCGGTGCACAAGGTGACGATCCTGTCCCGGGGCCGCTCCCTGGGCCACACCCTGGTGCTGCCCACGGAGGACAAGTACACCCAGACCCGTGCCGAGATGGTCGACACCCTCGCCTACGCGCTGGGCGGGCGGGCCGCCGAGGAACTCGTCTTCCACGAGCCCACCACAGGTGCCGGCAACGACATCGAGAAGGCCACCCAACTCGCCCGTGCGATGATCACTCAGTACGGAATGAGTTCGAAGCTCGGTGCGATCAAGTACGGCACGAGCGGGGACGAGCCGTTCCTCGGTCGTAACATGGGCCACGAGCGGGACTACTCCGACGCGGTCGCCGCCGAGATCGACGGCGAGATGCGGGCACTCATCGAACTGGCCCACGACGAGGCCTGGGAAATCCTGGTCGAGTACCGGGACGTCCTGGACAACATCGTGCTCGAACTGATGGAGAAGGAAACCCTCTCCACCGCCGACATGTCCAGGATCTGCGCGCGGGTGGTCAAGCGTCCCCCGATGGCCCCGTACAACGGCTTCGGAAAGCGACAGCCCTCCACCGAACCGCCCGTGCTCACCCCGGCGGAGAAGGACGCGCTGAAGGTGCAGGCGGAAGCCGACGGTGCCGAGGCGACCGTGGGTGGCGGTAGCTCCAACAACTCATCGGACGGTTCGCACTGAGCACCGACGACCGGGCGGCCGGTTCCTCCCAGCAGGAACCGGCCGCGACCAAATCCGACACCGACCGTCTCGACTACATCGCCGCCCGGCTCGTCAACGGCCGCCTCACCGGCCGTCCCGTCGAGGACACCATGGACCTCGGCCGGATCGAGAAGGCGGTCCGCGAGATTCTCATCGCGGTCGGGGAGGACCCTGACCGCGACGGCCTCCAACAGACCCCGGCCCGGGTCGCCCGGGCGTACGCGGAACTCCTCGCCGGACTGCGCGTCGACCCGGCAACCGTGCTCACCACCACCTTCGAGGCCAACCACGAGGAACTGGTGCTGGTCCGGGACATCGACGTGATGAGCCTCTGCGAACACCACCTGCTGCCCTTCCGGGGCAGTGCCCACATCGGCTACATCCCCGGCCCCGACGGGCGGATCACCGGGTTGTCCAAACTGGCCCGGCTGGTCGAGGTCTTCGCCCGGCGCCCCCAAGTGCAGGAACGACTCACCTCACAGATCGCGGACCTGCTGATGAGGCGACTGGAGCCGCGCGGCGTGGTCGTCGTCCTCGAATGCGAACACATGTGCATGGCGATGCGGGGCATCCAGAAGTCCGGTGCGAAGACCATCACCTCCGCGGTACGCGGCACCCTGCAGCACGACGCCAAGTCCCGGGCCGAGGCGATGGCGCTGATCATCCCCCGCTGACCGCGATCCGGTCAGGAAGACAGCATCGCCAACACGATCCCCGCATTGACCACCACGGCCGGGACCAGGCAGGTGAGCGCGCCGAAACGTGGCGTACGGTCCATCCGGCCCCCCGGCCCGGGCGGGAAGCAGCGGCCCACCGCAAGCCAGCCCAGACCGAACGCGACCGCCGGTGCCGGCAGTCCCACCAGCACCGCCAGCATGGTCACCGCACCGGTGCCGCTCAGCAGCCACACCACCACCAGCAGCACCGGTCCGACCAACGCCAGCGGACCATACACCAGCAGGTTGCGAGCGTGAGCCGGCCAATGTGCGACCCGGGACAGGCCGCGGGCGGCGAGCGTGTCATCCGCGCCCACAGCCCACCGCCGAGCGTCCCGCAGCGCCGTCAACACGGCCGCCGGGCCGCCGCTCATCGACCGGGTTGCCTCGGCCAGCTCCGGAGGGGTCGGTGCCAGCGATATCGGTGACACGCCCAACTCGCGGAGCCGGCTCTCCTGCGACACCAGGCGGCCGCGTACCCCGGCCAGCTCCTCCCGGGCAGCCTGGACCACCCGGGCCTGCTCACCCGCGGCGGTCGCCGCGTCCCGGCGAACCCCGTCAAGCTGGCGGGCCGCAGCCAGATAGTCGGCCCACGCAGCCCGCACCGGATCACCCGGGACGTCGACTCCCCGCCGCGGAACCGGCCCCGCGGCAGCGACCAGCGAATGATCGATCGTCATCCGGAAACCCCACTCACGCTGCCGGGCACCTCGTACGGAACCAGCACCACGCCGTGCTCCACCGGCCCGTCCCAGAGCACCACCCGGTCAGGCCGGGGCCGCCACTCCACTGGACGACCGAAGACCGGAGTGAGCTGAGCCCCCGGCACACCCGCCACCGCCACGGCGGTCAGCTTGTCGACCGTCTCGTCCGCCTCCACGAGCGTCGCGAACGACGGCACCGTACGCCACCAGCCGAGCAGATGCTGCCCGGCCGGTGGCCCGTCACGCAGCAGAGCCCGCAGTCGGGCTGGCGGCAGCTGCTCGACCGGCGCCACATCCAGACCGAAGACGACCAGGTACGCCGGCTCGCCGGCATCCGCCACAGCTACCAGCCCGGCAAGGTCCACCCGGTCGACGTGGTGGCGCTCGCCCAGATCCGCGACGAGATCGTCGGCGAGATGCTCCACCCCGACATCCGAAACGGCGACCACGAACCGCACCGAACCCGCCGGATGATGGGCTGCGATGCTACGGGCAGCCGTCGCCAGCAGGCCACACGCGGTGGTCCGTGGACCAAGAACCGCGAGGTTGCGTCCCGCTGCCGGTCCGAACGGCACCGCCGCAGTGGTGCGTGCGACATCCACCACCCTGCCCAGCAACGCGGCCGGGGTCGTCGACCGCCCCGCGACAGCCGCCCGATAGCGCGGATCGTTGCTCAGCATCGGGCGGGCGTACCCGGCGAAAACGACCGGCGGCACCGCCGTCGACGGGCGGGCCGCCCAGACGCGGTGGCGCAACTCCGTCACAGCCTCCGGTTCGGCTGCCGGATCGGGAAACCGAACCATCCGCTCGTGGCCTCGGATCGCCCCCCGAGGGCCCCCCAGACCGCCAGCTGTGTTGACCACCGCACTGCCCACCGGCAGACCGGCCGCGGCATCGTTCGTCGATACCAGCACCGCCCCACCGCCAGGCAACGCCACCCGCACCGGAAACTGGCCCGGCAACGAGTCCCGCTGCCCGCCGTCGGAACGGACGCCCAAGCCCAGGTCACCCTCGCCGGCCAGCACCAGATGGACACCGTACGCCCGGCCGGTCCTGGCCAGAGCGCCCAACCGGACGGCTACGTCGTCGGAGAGACGGTCCCGTTCGGTGAAGAGCACCGGCAGGTTCTCGATCACACAGACCACCCGGGGAAGCGGACGGTGCTCACGCAACTCGGCGAAGCGTTGCCCACCCGCGCGGGCGGACGCCTCCGTACGGCGGTTCACCTCCACCGTCAACTGCTCCAACAGATCCAGAACGTACTCCCGGTCAGCTGCCATCGCGGCCGCCCGGACCTGCGGAATCCAAGACCGATCCCGCTCGGTCTGTAGAAACTCCGCGAAGGACTCGCCCTCACCGAGGTCCACCAGGTACAGCGTCAGCTCTTCCGGGCCATATCGGGCGACGAGTCCGAGCAACGCTGTAGTCAGAAAAGCCGACCGGCAGCTACGCGACCGGCCGCTCACCAGCCAGTGCGGTGTCAGTTCGGTGAAACCGAGCGACACCGCTCGCCCGCCCGCATCGCCGACGACGCTGCTCAGCCCGTCCGTCCCGGTCTCCTGCCACAACTCGTCCACCGACGGCAACAGCTGCGCCAGGGACAGTCGGCTGCCAGCCTCGACCTGCGCGGCGATCCGACGACACACGCCCTCGACCAGCTCGGTCGGCGGATCCGAGTCGACGAAGACCGGTGAGTTCAAACCCCCACCGGTGCCAGCAGCGGCGAACGGCGCGCTCGGCGGATCACCGAGCAGAGCGTACGACGTCCGCATCGCCAACGGCGTAGCCCTGGGCAGGGCGGCCCGGGACGGTGGCCAACCCGCCACCACCAGGTGCAGTCCGGCTGTGGGCCCCTGCTCGGCGAGGGCCTCGATGCGTGCCAGGTCACTCTGCCCGTGTGGTTCGGGTAGTGCAGCCAGCACCAGCAGCAGCGAACGGTCGTGCCGGCGGCGACCGGAGGTGTCCGGCGTCACCCACCGCTCCGCCTCCGCCAGCACGGCGTGCAGACCTTCGGCGTCCGTCGCCGGTGGGGCCAGCAGCCCGGCGTCGCCGAGCGCCGCGAACGAAGCCAGCGCGGCACCTGTCCCGTCCACCGCCCGCACCAGCAGCGCCCCCGCCGGCGTCGTCGCCAGCGCCCGTAGCAGCACGGCCCGCAGGAGGCCGGCGACCCTCGGATCGTGCGCGTCGGCGTCCACCACGAGGTGGCCGCTGCCGAACAGCGGCACCAGGGCCGGGTAACGCGCGTCGTCCAATGGGGCAGCCACGCCCAGCCGGACGAACGGAGGCGGCCCCTCGCCGGCAGCTTGTTCCGGTTCGACGGTGTCCAAAGGTGCGCCCGCCCAACCAGGAGCGAGGATGGCGGCCGCGTCACGCAGCTTCTCGGCAAGCGCGTACTGGCGACGCTGGTCAGCTGGGACAGGGCGGGTTCCGTCGAGGATCGACGTCGCCGCCACCACCGTCGCCGCGGCCCGGCGGTGCAGCGCGGCGGCGCGGAGCGTCCGTGCCTTCGGACTGCCCACCGTGTCCACCCCTCTGCCCGGTCGGCGCGCACTCGCCGGGCAGAATCGACGGTAACCCAGCAAGTGCTTCACCTCCGGGACGCGCGGCGCTACCGCACTGGTGTCGTGGCGGAAATGACCCATCGGCAGCGCCCAGTCACGATCTGCGAAAACTGGGGCATTGGGTCGCGGGCCGACAGCCGATAGCCTCAGGGGGTGGAATCAGTGCCGCCCCCCGCCGGTTCCCAGCTTTCCCGGGTACCGACGCAGAGGACCCCGCAGGAGCAGCTGGCACCGCCCGCAGCCGTGCCGGTGCCCAACCGGCCCAGACGGCGCCTACGGACGGTCCTGACTGTGGTCGCCGGTGTGGTCGCGGTGCTTTGCCTGACTGGAGGGGTGGTGGCCTACGTCGTCTACGACCGAGCCACCACCCCCGATCGCAGCACCCCCGCAGTAGTGGTTGATAGCCATCTGCGTGCCTATCTGGTCGATGGCAATGACGCTCGCGCGAGCCTATTCAACTGCGAAGGGGTTAGTGATTTCGACGCGCTGCGACGGTTGCGAGAAGATCTCGTTGCCCGCGAAGAGCGGTTTGGTACGTCTATTTATGTGAGTTGGGAAAGTTTCGAAGTAGATCGGATCGACGATAAAGCCCAAGTTCGCGTCGACCTAACTTTCTCTGCACAGATCGAGGGTGTACGACAGAGCGATCGGCAGGAGTGGATCTTCGCCACACGTCTAAACGACGATTGGCGAATCTGCTCTGCCACGATGTCTAGCTAGCCTTACTCCACCCAGAGCTCGTGGACTGGTACCTCCAAGGTGGATGGTGACTGACCGCGCCAGGCCCACCGGTACCATTCCAGTTCAGGCGTCACCCGCACGCAGATGTCGCCTTCTGCACCCGAGTAGGTCTCGGTCACGGCGCGCAGATCACGGTGCTCGACGGTGCCGACCATGTGCACGACCCGTCGCCCGGTTATCGAAGTCGCCTCGAAGGCCGGAGTCGGCGCCCGGCCGGCCGGTGCGTCCAATGAGACGAGACGTAAGCCGTCAACCCTCGCCGGAGGGGTCGACTGGCCAACTGTCTCGACCCAGACCCGTTCGAGCGGCACCAGCGGAGCGAACACCTCGACCCGGTCCGATTCCGCGCGGTACCACTCATGCTCGGGAATGACGGGAACGTAGGTGCGGCTGTTCTGCACCACCCGTTCGTCGGCACGCAGGTCTGCGCGCCATCCCAGACCAGGCAACCCGACCAGCACCCGTCGACCGCGTAGCTCGGTGCTCTCGGCGGCAGTGACGATCTCGATCGGGCCGGGCGGCCGAGGAGCCCAGTCGGGCTGATCGGCGAACGGGTCTGGGAATGATTCGGTCATGATGTCCGTGGTTCACCCGACGCCCTTCAACGGCGCGCCCTTCGACCGCATGAACGGCACCGGGTCGATGGCGCCCTGACTACTGCGGTCGCCGTCGACATGCACCTCGAAGTGCAGGTGTGGCCCGGACGAGTTGCCGCTGCTACCCACCTTGCCGATTTCGTCACCAGCGTGCACCGTATCGCCTACGGCAGCATCGGGACGATCCTTCAGGTGACAGTAGCGGGTGATGACACCCTGGCTGTGCAGGACGTCGATGAACCACCCGCAGCCACCCTTGCCCGGCCAGCCGTCCTCGTCGCAGCTGATCCTTCCACTCCAGTCAGGGTCACAGCGGGAAACCAGCACCCGGCCGGTCGCCGCGACCCTGATCGACGTGCCCTTTATCGCTGAGATGTCCACACCGTTGTGTCCGGGCCGGCTGGCGGTGCGGAAGCCGGAGCCGACTCCGCCCGGAATCGGCGCAGTCCAACCGGAGGCGGCGACCTCACCGCTCGCCGCGGCGTCGCAAACTTCCTTACCCGCGATGAGTGCACTTCGCGCCGCACCCCCCGCCAGGGCGTCCACGATGCGGGCGGCGAGTTCTTCGTGCTTGGCGTACGCGTCCGGAAAAGCGCTGATCTGCACCCGCTGAGCAGCCACGGTCAGTGGCAGTCGTTCCCAGCCGTCCACGTCGACGAGCTTCTCGTAGAACCTGCGGGACGCGTATTCGGGATTCATCCGCTGGGCGATCGTTCCCCACGAGGGCCGTTGCTGGAACAGACCGACGGAGTCGTGATCGGCCCCGACTCCCTCGTTCGGGATGTCCCGAGACTCAGCGACTGTGCTGTTGGCCAGGTTGAGTAACCGCGACTCCTGCATTGCGGTCGCCACTGCGACCACCCAACCTCGCGGCGGCACCGCCATCTCCTGGCCGACCTTGATTATTACAGCCGCGTTCCGCAACTGACGCTCGCCGTACTCGGCAAAGCGGGGCATCGTGCCTGTGACGTCCACCTCGAAGTCGCCAGTGCAATCCATACTGGCCGGAGTGAACTGCTCGGCAGCGTCGCCGCCCAACTCGGTGAGGAAGAAGGCCCCGGCGCCTCCGGTGCAGCAGAGCAACACCAGTGTTGCGGTAAGCGCGGCGGCCAGCGCACCGATTCGGACCGGCCGGCGGGGACGCTGCTGCTCACTCATACCTGCTCCAGTCCACCGCATCCACCAACCATCGCCCGTCGGGCGCCAACAGTTCCAGCCGGAGTTGCCCGTCGTCGAGCGGAATCGTCGCCTCCACGAACGTCGCGCCTCGTGGACGCAGTGTGACGTCGCCGACAACTGCGTCGGCAGGCACACTGATGGGGTCGGCACCGGCGAGCTTCTCGGTGAGACCGGATGTCGAAAGCGGACGCAGCGCGTCGTGCCAGTCCGTAGTGGCTTGGCCTGGTCGACCGAGCCAGGCGGCGGCGAATCGCGCGGCGATCACGTCCGGGCCCGGCTGGCCGGATCGGGTGGACGGGGAGGGAGTCGTGGTCGTGGAGATCGCCCCGTCGTTCCCGGTGGTCGGGTGCACGGTGGTGATCGGGTCTGGCGGGCGGTTGCTCAACCCTGCCGACGGGTCGGTCGGGCCGGCCACCAGCCTGGCGGCTCCGATCACCCCGAGCACCAGAAGGGCGATGCCGAGCGCGATACCGATCCGGGACCGCAGCAACCGCAGCAGCAGAAAATCGATCAACCGGCGCACGTGTGCTCACCTGGCCTCGGTGCGGACCCGTGGTGCCGGCTTCTCGCGGGCCTTGTCGCTGGAACCGGGACGGTAGATGACGTAGGAGGGGTTCTCGTCCGGCACGTCCGGCTCGGTCCACGAAGCCGGCTGCCGACGCCGAGGTTTGGTGGCATCCGAGGCAGCCTTGGTGCCTTGCTCTTGGGCGGAGCTTTCGTCGCGGTCCGTCTTCCGATCCGCTGGCCGCTTCGCGGTGGGCGGTGCATCGGCCGGAGTCGGATCCGGACGGGCCTCCGGGCGCACCTTCGGTTGCTCCGCCGCGATCGCCCTACGCCGACCCAGGCTGGGCTCCGTGGTGCCGCCGGGCTCGGCGACGTCTAGCCGCGCGGCAGTGCGCATGTCTCGGAAGAACCTGCGATGCCAGGAGCCCGCAGTACTCACCGCCTCGCTGTTGTCCTTGCCGCCGAGCTGGGTGATCCGGCGGTAGGGGCGCAACAGCAGCCAGCCGACCACCCCGCAGAGCCACACCAGTACCACCTGAAGCCACCCGGGGAGGGTGGCCGTGCTCATGATGAGGTCTACCGCGAAGAGGTAGATGGCGGCACCGGTGCCGAAGATGGCGATGTTGAACAGCGCCGCCACCACCGCGTTGCCCAGCCGGCGCAAACCGGCGCTGGCAGGTCGGAGCAGGCCGATGGTGCCCAGAATCGGTGCCGCGATCACTGCCCAGCGGAACAGCAGGAAGCCGAGCAGTACCAGCAGTGACGCGGTCAGGTCGAACATCGCGAAGAGCAGCGCGGCGAGCACCGCGATGAATCCGGCACCCACCCGGTCCATGTCCCGGACGCCCTGCAGGTACTCGTATGCCTCCGGGTCCTCCCGCTCGATCTGCGCGGCGACGGTCATCCACTGTTGCTTCTTGGCGCTGATGGTGGCTTCGCGTGTTTCAGGACTGGTCCGGATCTTCTCGGCCTCGCCCCAGGACAGGGACTTGGCGTCGTAGAGTGCGGCGCCGTACTTCTTGGCAGTCTCGCTGTCGGCCGAGCCGAGCACACCGCGCAGCCAGTTCCGATAGAGCATCGACTCGGTGGCGGTGTCACTGGCACGGACCGCCGGGGGACGCTTGTCGATACAGGCGTCCGGGTTGGGCATCGCACACCGGTCCGGCGGCACGTCCTTGGCGGCGGGGCCCACGGCGTTGTGTACGACGCCGAGTGTGGAGACGAGGGCACCGTCGGCGAGGTTCGCCGATTTCACCGGCCAGGCGGCCAGCGCCGTCACCGCCACCATCACCACCAACGCCCACCCCGCAGTCGTCATCGCGCTGCTCATGTCGGACTGGCGTGAGCGCCAGAGCAGGTAGAGCCCGACGACGCAGAGGGTGACGATGCCGAAGACGCTGAACACCTTCTGGTAGATCGCCTTGGTAGCCTGGTCGACGAGGGGATCCGCCCAGCCCCACATGTTGCCCGGCTCCCATGCGCGTTCGCGCAGTGCGTTCGAGGCACCGATGATCGCCGTCGCAATCATGAACTCGCCATTGGCGATGGTGTTCGTGAACTTGTAATCCGGATGCAGCAAAGTAGTCGCACACCCAGATTCGATCTTATAGGTACTGTAGCTGTAGCCGGCATAGCCGTAGTCGCTGTAGTAGCCCTTCGGACCTCTTAGTTTTGAGGCCTCCGGGCGGGAGGCGAACCAGCCGGCGATGCCGGAGTCCGGCGCGGTCGGTGTCGGGGGATTGCGGCAGGTCACCTCCGACTCCGCGACCTGCTGCAGTTTGGTTACGCAGGCGCGGAAATCGACCTGCCACTCTTCGGTTGTGCAGAGCTCGGCGGCTTTCGCCGCGTACGCGGACGAAGCCGCGTACGCCGGGGCGGCCGGGAGCCCGGGCCAGCTGATTGTCGCTGCGGCTAGGACGCCGAGTACCAGGAGGAGCGCCGTGATCCTTGCCCGGGCCCTCGCCATGTCACGCCTCCAAGTCAGGCAGCACGGTCGGCAGCACCCCTGCGGCGGCGGCGATGGCGGCGGGGGTGGTGTCGAGGTGGTCCAGCAATCCTTCTACATAGGACACGTCGACCCGGACTTTCTGCACCCGGCCGTCGACGTCACGCATCACGAACTCACGGAAACCCAACCGGTTGGCGGAGGTCGCGTCGGCTGTCGAGAGGGAGGCGAGGGTGGCCTCGTAGCCGTCGTCGACCGGTACGCGCAGCAGCCGCAGTGCTTCGGATGCGATCTCGGCATCCTCGGCGATCCGGCCGACGAACACGGTGGAGACGAGGTTCTGTACGTCGAGACCGAGGATGTCGCGTGGGTTCTGCGAGGCGACGAGGGCGGCGAGGTTCCATTTTCGGGAGTCGCGGGCGAGTCTGACAAGGAAGGACCGGCCTGAGCGCCACCCCTCCATGAAGTGCGCCTCGTCCAGTCCGACCAGCTTCCGCGAGCCCATCGAGCCGCCGTAACAGCGGCGGACCGCCAGCCGGTGCGCGGTGTGCAGCATCGGCAGGGCGAGCGCTTCCTCGGCCGACCAGTACTCGCGTTCGATTTTGAGGTCGGGCAGTCGCAGGCCGGCCATCGTGATCACGGTGAGTGTGGCGTCGGGACCGAGTAGGCCTTCCGGTGGGCGACCGAAGAAGAGCATCGCCAGCGGCATTTCGGCGGTGTCCAGCAGCAGGTTGGCGAGTTCCCGGCCGGCGTGGTCGTCGAGTTGCCCGAGACAGGTGACGACGTCGTCGAGGGTGGAGGTCTCCTCGGCGGGCACCTGGCGTACGGCGTGCCGGAACAGGGTGGCGGTGGAGGCCTCCCGGGCCACCTGCGGGGGCACGAGCATCATGCAGATGTCCTGTACCAGCATTCGGCGTTCGGCCCGCGCGTTGGAGACCGCGATCTCGAACTCTCGGTCACCGGCGGTTCCGGAGGCGAATTCGCTGCGCAGCGGTGTCGGGATGAGCGAGTACGGTGCCAGCGTGCCGTGTTCGGAGCCGGTCAGGTTCAGCACTCGCGAGTATGGGCGGAGTTCCGGCATCGCGCAGAGTCGGGCCAGGGGGCCGGACGGGTCGAGCAGAGTCACCTGGACGCCGCGGCGGGCGGCGAGGTAGCCCAATGCGCCGAGTAGCGTGGACTTGCCGCCGCCCGGCTCGGCCACGAAGACCGCCAGGCCGGAGCGTTCCCGCACCTCCATGGGGAAGTGCAGGTCCAGGAAAACCGGACGGCGGCAGGTGCCGGCGGTGCGTCCGACCAGGTCGCCTCGTCGGTCACCGACCGTGGAGGCCGCCTGCGGCAGCGCCGCGGCGAGCAAGTTGACGGGCATCCGGCGTACGTAGCCGGTGTTGGCGATGGGCTCCCCGGGGATGAATTCACGGGCCAGCCAGTCCTGGTTCTTCGGGTGCTGCAGGGAGATGCGCAACTCGCGTGAGTAGAGCTGGATGAGCCGGCGGGCCCTCTCCAGGCACTCTTCGCGGGTACGGCCGCCGACCGCGATCCGGTGCCAGCCGTGGGCTCGGGCGGAGTCCACCGGCAGGCCGGTGGTCATCTCGTCGCCGATGACCAGGGCTCGTTTGGCGAGTCGCTCCAGCTCGGGCGGGGCGTCGATGCCGTGCTCGGCGTAGTCCAGCTGCTGTGACCGGATCATCCGGAGCCGGTGTTCGAGGTTGCGGAAGGAGTCGCTCGATCCGAGGATGTCGACCCGGGTGGAGAGTTCCATCGGCCATGGCAACCGCTCGTGGAAGTGCAGCCAGGGTTCGTGACGCTCAGGAATCTCGAGCGGCTCCATCCGTCCGACGGCGAGCACCGCCACGTGTCGTTCCTCGCCGGTCATCCGGTGGACCAGCTTGACGGTGGAACCGTACGGCGTGCGGTAGCGCTCGACCTGTTCGGTGAGGGCGAGCAGGTCGCCGCGTTCCCAGCGGCCGTCGGTGATGGGCGAGAGGGTGCCGGGGGGTGCCATGCAGAGTGCCACCGACCGGTAGAGCAGCCATTCCAGTTCGTGCGCGGTGACCCGCCGTCCGCGCATGCCGAAGGCGCCGAGCACCTCGTCGAACTGTTCGACGGTGCGGCCGAGTTTGCGTCGCTCGCCCTCGGCGACGCCGCGGCCGAAGGTGCGCAGCAGGCGTTCGGTCAGCGAGTCGCCGAGGGAACGGCGGGCGAAGGTGACGCCGAGGTAGGTCTGGCCCTCGGCGTGGTTGACCGAGAGTAGGTGGCGTTGCGCGGCGACCAGGTGTTCTGCCCAGCCGGGGGTGCCGGGGACGTCGGGTAGCGGCGCGGCGGTGTTCGCGTCGATGGTGCGGGCCCACTCGTCGGCTGGGAAGGGCCGGGTGGTCCGACGCAGGTGCAGCCGGAAGCCGGCCAGGCCGGCGTACTGCTCGGAGATGGCCGAGAGCAACGCCTCTCGTTCCGCGTCGGGGCGGAAGGCCCAGCGGACCTCGGGCAGCCAGTACCAGGCGGTGACCGTGTTGGGAGTGAAGGTCAGGTGGCCGGCGATCTCGGTGATGGCAAGCTCGACCGCCGGATCCCGGTCACCGAATTTGATCTTCGGTGGTCGGACGCGGACCGGTTTCACGGGCCGGTCCCGGTGGTCGACGGACCGTTGCCGGGGGGCCGGGCGGCTCGTCGGCACCGCTACCTGACGCGGCGGCCCTGTCTCGGTGTCGACGGCCGGCGGGGCACTGTCACGGGTACGGCGGTCTTCGCGGAGCGGGCGGTCGTGCTCGGCGGGACGATCGTCGGCTGGTGACCGGGCGCTCGGCAGTCGGTCTACTGGGACAGGTGTTGCCCGGGATTGGTTCGGCGGCACGCTGGTGGCCGCCGTCGCGTCGTCGACCACCGGAGCGGGTGGGGTGGGCTCGGGTGGTCGCGGGGGCGTTGGTGGTTGGGCCGTGTGACGGCTCGCCGGCGTGGGGCCGGCGGCGGGTGCGGATGTGGGATGCGGCTGCTGGGGCAGGGTGCGGGTGGGAAGGCCGTTGCCCCGCTGGGCGGAACCGGGGCGGGGGTACGTCCCTCCGAACAGATCGAGGAACGGAGAGTCGATGTCTGCGCCGTCCCGGCTGGCCGGCGCCGGTTCGGCCGGAGCCGGCCGACGTTGCGCCGGGCGGGGCGCCTGGAACACGCCGACGCCGCCGTGACCGGGGGTGGTGGCGAGAGCCGGATCGAGCGTGGACTCGTCCACCTCGCCGGATTCCGGGTAGTCGAATGAACGCGCACGGTTACCGTGTGCTGCGGCCGGACGTCCCGCCGGGGATCCCGGCGTGGTGGAGCGGCTCATGCGATCGCCCTGCCCGTGTCCTCGTTCGGCCCGTACGGCGTGTAGCCGGTCATGCCAGTTCCTCCCGGATCCTGATCCCGCTGCCGACCAGGCGGGGATCGCGCTGTTCGGCGGCCGGCTCCCGGGTGCGTCGCCAGTCGGTCAGCGCGGTGCGGATGACCATGCGCGCCGGACGGTCCGGGTCGACGTACCGGAAGACGAACGAGGTGCTCACGATGGCGAGCGCGATCTCCCAGGCGGGGAAGAGCTCGACCTGCAACGTGAACAGCCAGTGGATGAACATGTAGAGGGGAACGAGCAGCATGAACAGCCCGTACTGGGCGTACGGCAGGTGTACCGGAAGGGTGTAGCCGGGCGGGCCGAGATAGACCAGGCGAGCCCGGTAGATGTCGTCGTCGGTGCGTAGCCGCATCTCGTGCCCGCGCCTATTCGAAGATCAGGTTGATCAGGAAGTCGCCGATGAAGAAGAGGGTGGCGGCTCCGGCTATGAAGGCCAACCCGACGATGGCGATGGCCGAGCTGGTCAGCACCTTCGAGATCTCACCACGGCTGGCACGGCCGATGAAGATGACGCCGAGCACCGCGAGCAGGATCGGCGCGATCTTGCTGGCGAAGAAGGTGACGACGCCTTCGGTGTCGATCCCCTTCGGTTCCTCGGCGGCGAACGGGATCGACGATGCCAAGGTGGAGAGCAGGTGGAGGGCGCCTGCGGACGCCGTTTCCATCAGCTCGATGGCGATCACTGAAACCTCCCCAAATCGCGGCCGGCGGCGCCGCGGTGGTGCAGTAGGCAAGCCTTGCGGGATCGGTGCTCACTGTGCGCAGCGCCGGAGACCCTGCGTGCGACAACCACCACGTAGGGTGGCGATTTTTGGGCGGGTTGTCCCGCTTCGGCCCTCCCTCCAACCGTCGCCATCTCGATGCTGGGCAATTCCACAGCGTACGGGCCGCCCCCCTTTGCGACAAGCCGCGAAGATACTGCCTGAACCGACCTGGACGACCGATCGCACACCCGTTCGAATCCGCATGTCAGGGGCTGTCGACCGGGTGGAATGCGGCGAGCGACGGGACCGGTACGGTCCTACTCGTGACCGATCTGGTGCGGGCCCCGGCCCCAGTGGTGATGGGCGTCCTGAACGTCACGCCCGACTCGTTCTCCGATGGCGGACGCTACGCCGACATCGACGCCGCCGTCGCACACGGCGTCCGGCTCCGACACGAAGGGGCGGCGTTGGTGGATGTCGGCGGGGAGTCGACCAGGCCGGGTGCCGACCGGGTGGCTGCGCAGACCGAGGCCGCCCGCGTACTGCCAGTCGTCCGGGAACTCGCCGCGGCCGGCGTTCCGGTCAGCATCGACACCACCCGCGCCCAGGTGGCCCTGGCGGCGCTGCAGGCCGGCGCAGTCGTGGTCAACGACGTCTCGGGCGGGCTCGCGGACACCGACATGGCCCGGGTGGTACGCGACACCGGCTGCCCCTGGGTGCTCATGCACTGGCGCGGCCACTCCCGACGGATGAGTGAGCTGGCCAGCTACGGCGACGTGGTCGGCGACGTCCGTGCCGAACTCGGTCGGCGGGCGGACGCGGCGCTCGCCGCCGGGGTGGGTCCTGATCAAATCATCATCGATCCAGGTCTCGGATTCGCCAAGCACGCCTCGCACAACTGGCAGCTCAGCGCCCGGTTGTCGGAGCTGCTCGAACTCGGCTTCCCCCTGCTGTTCGGCGCGAGTCGAAAGTCCTACCTGGGTCACCTGCTGGCCGGTGCGGACGGTGCGCCCCGTCCCACGGACGGGCGGGAGACAGCTACCGTCGCCACCAGCCTGCTCGCGGTCGCCGCCGGCGCCTGGGGGGTACGTGTGCACGACGTACGCGCCACCGTCGACGCACTCGCCGTCTGGCAGGCCACCGGCCGTCCCCGCCTGATCACCGCGGTGCCGGCCGCCGGCACTCCACCGACCACCGAGTCGACCGCGGGTGTCTCCTCCTCCGGGTCGGCGGTTGGTCAGATCGGGCAGCCGGATGCCGTCGAGGGAGCTGCGGTCGACGGCACGACCGGCCGGATCGAGCTGACCGGACTGCGGGCCCACGGCCGGCACGGCGTATACGACTTCGAACGCGCCAACGGGCAGGAGTTCGTCGTCGACGCGACGCTCGAACTCGATCTGTCCCCGGCAGCCCGGTCGGACGACGTACGGGACACCGTGCACTACGGCGAACTGGCCGAGCGGTTGATCGGGGTGATCACCGGCGAGCCGGTCAGTCTGATCGAGACCCTGGCCGACCGGCTGATCGAGGAGTGTCTGGCGGATCCGCGGGTGTGTGGCGCGTCGATCACGGTGCACAAGCCCGAGGCTCCGGTTCCGCACGCCTTCACCGACGTGGCCGTGACGATGCGTCGGACGCGTACCCGATGACCCGCGCGGTGCTCTCCCTCGGCAGCAACCTCGGTGACCGGCTCTGTCACCTGCGTACCGCTCTCGCCGTCCTCGGTGACAGTGTGCTGGTCGTCTCGGGGGTATACGAGACCCCACCGTGGGGCGATACCGAGCAGCCCACGTACCTCAACGCCGTGCTGCTGGCCACGGATCCGAGCGCCGGTCCCTACGACTGGTTGGCGCGGGCCCGGGCGGCGGAGGACGCCGCCGGTCGGCTCCGGGATCCGAAGCGGCGCTTCGGTCCCCGTACGCTCGACGTCGACGTCGTCGCGGTGTGGACCGACGACGCCCGCCCGGTGTTGAGTGACGACCCGGAGCTGACCCTGCCGCATCCCCGGGCACATCTGCGGGCCTTCGTGCTGCGGCCGTGGATCGACATCGAGCCCTACGGCCGGCTGCCCGGGCACGGCTGGCTGACCGACCTGCTCACCGCCGGCCCGGTCGCGATGGAGGTACCGGAACTGAACCCCCGACCCGATCTGACGTTAGAGTCGACGGCATGAGCGAGCGCAGCGAGCGGACCGTCAGGCTCAGCGCGACGGGCTTCCCTGACGGTGTGGCTGTGAGCGGAGGGCACCGATGAGCGGGCCCCAACCGCCTGACGGATCGAGGATGGGCCCCACCCGCATCTCGACCCTGGTGGTGACCGCCCTCGCTGCCGCTGCGGCAGCGTGGCTGTTGATCAGCGGTATCTACTACGACCGGCTGCCGGCGTTGCCCTGGTTGCCGGTGGTGACGCTTGCCGGGCTGGCTGTGCTGCAGGCGTACGCAGCGGTCAACACCCGGGGCCGGATCGACCGCCGACCCGGCCGTGATCCGGTCGACCCGTTGATGGTGGCTCGCTTCGTCGTGCTGGCGAAGGCGTCCTCGCTGGTCGGTGCCATCTTCGCCGGTGGGTATGCGGGGCTGACGGGATGGTTGTTCGTGCAGCCGACGCGGGCGGCTGCCGATGATCGCCCGGCTGCTGTCGCGGGCCTGCTGGCCTCGGTTGCCCTGGTGGCCGCCGCGCTCTGGCTGGAGCGGGCGTGTCGGGTCCCGGAGCGGCCCGACGACGAACATGAGCCGGACGACTGGGAGAGCCACCCGGGTCATCGCTAGCGTCGCCCACCCTGAGCGTGCTGCGGCGCGGAACGGCCCGGGCGGACACGGCCCCGCCGTTGGGATCCGGCGGAGGGGTTCCGCCCGGCCAGCGTGCGCGGGTACGGTGCCTCGGACCGAAAGGCAACGCCCCGCCGCCGGTCCGCCCGTACGCCGGTGGAGTCCGGGCAGCCGCTGGGAGGCAGGACCATGGGGTACGACGAACCGGACCGCGACGGACCGCCGGAGCCGGCTGGTCCCGCGACCGGGGTGGAGGAGGTCCTCGACGAATCCGACGCCGAGCCGGGCCGGGACCGTTTCGGCATCTACATCGTCTGGGAGACGCTTCTCCTGCTCGGCTTCGGCGCGCTTGTCTACCTGGTGTGGCGGGAGGACCCGACCCTGCTGCGCGGCAGCGGGTTGCGGGACGTCATCGTCGACGTTGTCGCCCTGGGTCTACTGGCACTGGCCGTCGGGTTGACGTTGCGTACCGGTGCGGTGAACCTCGCTGTCGGGCCGGTGACGGTCGCGGCGGGGCTGCACTTCGCCGAACAGAGTGACCGCGGGGCGCTCGGCGCCGTCGGCACGGCCGCGGCGGTGGCCGCGATCGGTGGGCTGGTGCTCGGGTTGGTGGTCGTGCTGCTGCACGTGCCGGGTTGGGCGGCGAGCCTCGGTGGTGCGGCGGGTGTCGTCGTCTACATCGAGCAGCGCTCCGCGCCTGTGCTAGTGCAGGGCGACTACGACCCTCGGGGCACCGCTGGACAACTCTTCGTCGGCTTCGCCGCAGTCGCGGTGTTCGGTGGGCTGTTCGGAGCGGTCAGCCCGATCCGTCGGCTGGTCGGTCGGTTCCGTCCGATCGTCGACCCGGCCCGCCGGCGAGGTGCGGCGGCCGCCGCGATGGCGACCACCGGGTACGTCTGCTCCACCGTGTTCGCGACCCTCGCCGGAGTGCTCGTCGCCTCGACAGACGGTGCGGTGACACCGGCGGCGGGGTTGGACTGGACGGTGCTCGCGGTGGGGGCGTCGTTGCTCGCCGGCACCAGCGCGTTCGGGCTCCGGGGTGGTGTCTTCGGCACACTGCTGACAGCGGGTGCGATCGGGCTGTTCCTGGCGTACGCGTCGGCCCGTGGTTGGACGGTCAGTCACTGGGCGGTCGGCGGTACGGCGCTGGCCGGCGGACTCATCGTCACCCGCCTGGTGGAGGCGTACGGACGGCCGACGCCGGTACTCGGAGCGCTGCCCTCGCCACCCGACGAGACGACGGCCACCGGGGGCGGATGGAGCGTGACGCAGCCGCAGCCGGTCGCCGACTGGCCGCCCGTGCTGCCGACTCGACCCACCGTCGACGGTACGGACCCGTGGGCAGCTCGACGGTGGGAGACCGGTTCACGGGCCTGGGAGCCCGACGACCGGTGACGGGTTGGTGGCTCGCCGCGTCTCGTCGCCGCGCCGAGAGTGATCTCGGCGGTTAGGCTCGGCACATGTCCGACACATCATCGATCTCCGGCGGCCGGTCGTTCGAGGAGCTGGACGTCCTCTCCACCGAGGAGCTGCGGGAACGGGCGTTCACCGTCGCTCGGGAGCGCCGCGACGTACGCTTCTTCTGGTCGGTGCTGCGGCACCTGCCGAACGCGGACGAGGCCGCCGCGCTTGACGGCGCACCGAATTCGGTGGGGCCGACGGTCGACGAGGCGGTCGCCCTCTGGCGGGAGATGACCGGGCACGGCTACGAGGAGTCCGCACCGCTGTTACGGGCCGCGTTCATCGACTACCTGATGAAGCACTAGGGCGTGTCTCCTGGATCTTGGGGTGCGGTTCGGCTATCCATGTTTGTCGTGAGTGGACGCTTCGAGCTGACCGAGGTCGAGTACGCGCGGATCGCGGCGTTGTTGCCGGCGATGACGC
>NZ_JAASAD010000015.1 GCF_012726175.1 Micromonospora sp. HNM0581 | reverse complement strand
CGGTCACTGTTCACCGGCGTGTACGCGCCCTCGACGCTCGGTTCGTTCCTGCGCACCTTCACCCACGGCCATGTACGGCAGTTGCAGGCCGCCGCCCGCGACACTCTGGTCGGCCTCGCCGCCCGGACACCGCTCCTGGCCGGCGCGGACACGCTGTGCTTTGTGGACATCGACTCGATGCTGCGCCGGGTCTACGGCAAACAGAAGCAGGGCATCGGGTTCGGTCACGCCAAGGTCGGCGGCTACAACGTCTGGCTGCGCGGCTACAACCCCCTCGTGGCGACGTTGTCCACCCCGTTGTCGGCGCCGGTCGTCGCGGCCACGAGGCTGCGTTCGGGGAACACCGGCTCCAGCAAGGGCGCTGCCAGTATGATCGCCGAGACCATCGGCACCGCCCGCACGTGTGGCGCGACCGGTGAGATCGTCGTGCGGGCCGACTCGGCGTTCTACGCCAAGGCGGTCATCAGCACCTGCCGCCGCCACCGGGTGCGGTTCTCGGTCACCACCCGCATCGACACCAAGATCCGCACGGCGTGCGACAGCATCGCCGAAGACCAGTGGATCGACATCCGATATCCACAAGCGGTCTGGGACGAAGAAGAGCAGCGGTGGATCTCCGACGCGCAGATCGCCGAGACCGAGTACACCGCGTTCGCCGGCACCCGCCACCAGGTGACCGCCCGGCTGATCGTGCGCCGGATCCGCCGCAACGACCCCAACCAGGCCCCGGGCCAGGAAGAACTCCTGCCCGCCCACCGGTATCACGCGGTCCTCACCGACAGCCCGTTCACCCTCGTGCAGGCCGAATCCCAGCACCGCCAACACGCGGTCATCGAGCAGATCAACGCGGACCTGATCGCCGGCCCGCTCGCGCACCTGCCGTCCGGCCGGTTCAACGCGAACGCCGCCTGGCTGACCTGCGCCAGCATCGCCCACAACCTGACCCGCGCTGCCGGGCACCTCGCCGCCGGAGCCTGGCCAGCGGCCCGGACCGCCACCATCCGGGCTCGGATCATCAACGTCGCTGCCCGTCTCGCACATCGGGCCCGAGCCGTCTACCTGCACCTACCCGAGTACTGGCCCTGGCAGGCCGCGTTCGACAACCTGTTCACCGCCGCCCGCATCACACCCGGCTAAACAACCCATACCCACCAGAACCAGGCGGCCCAACCGCAGGCCACGAACCCCGCTGCCACCTCGAACGACCACCCCGGAGCAAGCCGATCACGTAATCGGCGACTCCGCCACACCCCGAGAATCGCTCGAAATCAAACTATTCGACCACGACCATCACGAACCGCGTCGGTGGATCGAGGCTCAGGTGGGAGGGCCGCGACGCATTCATCGGCGAGTGCAAGTTCTGGCCGGGACCGACAGACTTCAAAAAGGCGGTCGACCAACTCCTCGGCTACACCGTCTGGCGCGACACCACCATCGCCGTCATCCTATTCCTGCGACACATCGCCGATACTAGCGCGATCATCAGGAAGGCGGCGAGGGTCATCACCGAGCACCCTCGTTTCATCAGGACGCTGGATGGCAGCAGCGATCCACTCCAGCGCCAGGACTTCGCCATGCACGCAGTAGGCGACCAACAACGCCTGGTCCGGCTGGCGCTGCTTCCGGTAGTGATCACGCAACCCGCCGCTCGGTCATCGAACTGACCCCATAGACAACGGGCTTGGGACAGGGCCAGTCGCACGCGTCCGCCCTGGAGGCATCCCGCGCCATCGGCTCGGCGACCACCGGCCCCCGCGATGGTCCACCAAGGCGGCGGGGTTCTCTTGCCATCCTGGCCCCAGTGTCTGCGAAGGCATCGACCCGCCTGAAGCTTGTCGCTGGTCGGGCGACAAGCCGCCCGACGTGATCATGGGCCGCGTCGGGCGGTCGAACCTGATCGCATGCAGGCGTTATTGGGGGGTTTTCGGGGGGCGATTCAAAACCCCATCGATGAAAATGAGGCCCTGACCAGCGAACCCGCTGGTCAGGGCCTCTCCTTGAGCCGCCTGACGGAATCGAACCGTCGACCTACGCATTACGAGTGCGTCGCTCTGCCGACTGAGCTAAGGCGGCAACGGTGGTCAAGTGTACGGTACGCGCCGCTCCGCGGCCGAGCGGGCTTGGCCGCCGGATCGAGTGAACCGGGCACCCGGGCGTTTCCGGGGTCGTCGGGTCAACCGGGCGGCACTACGCTGCGGCGAATGACCGACGATCACACCTCTCGCGACGAACCGGAAAATGTCGGGCCCTCGCCTCGCAACGGGACGCCGCAGCAGGGGCCGTACGCCGGGGAGGCCGCCGGAGGTCGGGCGGCCAGGCGGCCCCGCAGCACCGATCCGCTGGAACTGGGTTTCACACCCCGTAAGCCGGTGCCGTGGCTCGCGCCGTTCCTGCTGATCAGCACCGGCCTGCGTACGCTGCTGGCGATGCTGTTCGGGGCTTACCTGGACAAGCGGGAACTGCAAAAGGCGCTGGACGCGGAAATTTCCCGCCAGGTGGGGCCGGACGGGGGGCTCTGGCTGGACTATGTGGCCGATCTGGGTGACGGGTTCGACGCGACCTATTCGGTGGCGTACCTGCTCGCCCAGCGGGAGCTCATCGTGGACGGATATCGGCTGCCCCGGGCACAGACCCTGGTGATGGGTGGCGACCAGGTGTATCCGTCGGCCGAGTACGCGGCGTACGAGGACCGGTGCAAGGGGCCGTACCAGACGGCACTGCCGGCCACCCCGCCGGAACAGCCGACGATCTTCGCGATCCCCGGTAACCACGACTGGTACGACGGGCTCACCGCGTTCCTGCGACTGTTCGTGCGGACCCGGGACCGGCACTTCGGCGGCTGGCGTACCGGCCAGTCCCGGTCGTACTTCGCCGCCGAACTGCCGGCCGACTGGTGGCTGCTCGGTCTCGACGACCAGTCCGGCTCGTACGTCGACGACCCGCAGCTCACCTACTTCGACGCGGTGGCGACGCGGCTCGGACCGCAGAGCCGGGTGATCCTGGCGGTGCCGGCCCCGTCCTGGGTCAAGGCCGTCGACAAGCCCACCGCGTACGACTCGATCGACTATTTCATTCGGACCATCGTCGCGCCGACGGGCGCCCAGGTCCGGCTGCTGATCTCGGGTGACCTGCACCATTACGCGCGGTACACCGGGCCGGACGGGCGGCAGCTGGTCACCTCCGGCAGCGGCGGGGCCTACCTCTCCCCGACGCACAAGCTACCCGAGCTCATCGAGGTGCCGCCGCGTGACACGTTGGCCCGCCGGTCCAGCCCGTCCCAGGCGTACGAGTTGGCGGGTCGCTACCCTGACGCCGCCCGCTCCCGCCGGTACGGCTGGGGGATCTTCGCCCGGCTGCCGCGCCGCAACCCGGGCTTCTCGACGTTGCTGGGTTTGCTACAGACCCTGCTGATGCTCTCCATGGCCGGGGTGGCCGACTTCCGGTCCGAGGCATCCGAACAGCGGCTGTTCAGCGTGCCGCTGGTGGTGATGGTGTTGGTGACGGTGCTCGCGGCGGCAATGTTCGCGAAGCCGCCCAGTTCCAGCGGTAAACGCCACGCCCGGCACTGGGTCCTCGGCGTCGGGCACGGGTTGGCACATGTCGGGCTGGCCGCCGCCGGTACGTGGGCCTGGCTCGCCTTGCCGTTCCACGACTGGTCCTGGCCGCTGCCGGCGGTGGCCGCGGCAGTGGTCTACCTGCCGGTGATCGGGTTGGTGGCCAGCCAGCTGGTGGCCGGGTACCTGTTGCTCGCGAGCGCGTTCGGGGTGAACGTCAACGAGCTGTTCGCCGGGCAGGGCATCGAGGACGCCAAGGGCTTCGTCAGGATGCGCATCGATGTCGACGGCACACTGACCCTCTACCCGATCGCCGTCGACCGGGTGGCCCGCACCTGGCAGGTCAATCCCGACCAGTCCCCCGAATCCTCCTGGCTCACCCCCACCGTCCCGCTGACCCCCCGCCTCGCCGAACCCCCCATCACCCTCTCCTGACCCCCACCCCCACCCCGTCCGCGTTGATCATGAGGTTGGCGGCAGTTTCAGAGATCGATATTGCCGCCAACCTCATGATCAACGCGGACATGGGTGGGACATGGGTGGGACGGGGACGGGTGGGGTTAGGGGGTGGGGTGCTGGTCGTGGGCTCGGCGGGGGCCGCAGACGTCGGCGCGGGAGCAGCTGGAGCGGGAGCCGTCGGCGTCCAGGCGGACGGTGACGGCGTCTCGCGGGACACTGTGACCGACCACGCGGCCCTCCCCGTCCGGCGTGGTCACCCGGGCACCGATCGCCGGGGCGGACTCGGCGAACTTCGCGTACAGAGGATGTTCGTACTTGAGGCAGCACATCAGCCGGCCGCACGCGCCGGAAATGCGCAGCGGATTGAGCGGGAGATCCTGATCCTTCGCCATCCGGATGGTGACCGGCTCGAAGTCGTTGAGGAAGGTGGCGCAGCACAGATCCCGTCCGCAGGAGCCGATGCCACCCTGCACCCGAGCGGAGTCGCGGGCCGAGAGCTGACGCAACTCCACCCGGCAGTGCAAAGTCGCGCCGAGATCGCGGACCAGGGAACGGAAGTCCACCCGGTGCGGGGCGGTGAAGTAGATGGTGCTGCGCTCCCCACCACCCTGGCCGTCACCGAGCACGTGGTCGATGGCCACCACTTTCATCGGCAGACCGTGCTCACGGATCAGCCGCTTGGCCGCGACCTTCGCCTCAGCTTTCCGTCGCCGTAGTTCCTCGTCGCGGCGTAGATCCTCCTCCTGCGCCAACCCGGCCAGCCGGGGAAAGCCTGCGGTCTCCTCGGTGACCCACTGCGCCGCCCACACGCACTCCGCCACCTCGGGGCCGTCGTCGGTGGGCACCAACACCTTGTCGCCCACCTGCGGCCGCAACTCACCGGGGTCGAGGTAGTAGAGGCGCCCGTACCGCTGGAAGCTGACCGCGCAGAGCATGCCCATCTGTTCACCCTACGTCGCGCGGGCGGGAACGCGCCGGGTCGATCGGTGGGCGACTTCGCCCACCGTACGCTCCACTCACGAGGATGTCCGCGAGCGGCACCGGGCGTACGGCGGACCAATCCGAGTTTCCTGCGGCCCGCTTCCGCGAGGTGCAGCCCTGCGGCACAGCTGACCGGTAGGCGCGGTGAGCCGTCACCAATCGACGCGGGTCGGCCGCCCACCCGCCGGCTCACCACCCGTGTCCGGTCGGAGCCGCCCCGGCCGCCACGGAGACTCCGCCAGGCTCGGTGACCACTGCCGCAGTAGGGTTTCCACGCCGTCGTACGCCACGCAGAGCACCCCCAGCACCCGGGCACCTATCTCAGCGGCGGCGAGCCCACCGGACCCCGGCGTCCCGACATCCGCGCTCGGCCGGCTGGCCGAGGTGGCGACGACGACGGCTACCGCCTCGGCCGAGCCGATCGCCTCGGCAAGCGTCCGAGCGACGGCGAGCCGACTGCCTTCCGCCCAGTCGGCGAGTGCGTCGGCGTAGCCGGCGGTTGCCTCCAGCCGCCCGACCAGGCTGTCGGGGCCCTCGTCCAGATGCCGCAGCAGCGTTGCCCGGGAGTGACCGTACGCCGAGGCGGCCGTACCGGACCAGGGCACCGGGTCGGTCAGCACGGCGCAGGCGTGGTCGTAGCCGTGCACGTGCCGGCGTACGGTGTGCCCGGCGGTGGCCAGCGGCGCTGGTCGCAGGTCGAGGAAGCCGCGCAGCCCGTCGCCGGGCAACACCTGCATGCGGCGTAGCAACGGCCAGATCCGGTGCCCCTCGGGAGCACCGGCCGCGAGCAGCGTGTCGACCCGGCCCAGCAGGTCGAGGCCGGGCTCGGCGAGCCGGTCGAGGAGATCCATCACGCCTCACCGGCGAGCCGGCGGGAGATCGCGGAGTCAGTGTCGGAGTAGCGGTCGGCGGCCTCGCGTAGCGCGGCGGCCACGGACGCCACCTGGATGGACGCGTTGTGCGCCTCCCGGGCCCGGTCACCGGTGGCAGTCACCCACTGACGGTGCAACGCTCGCCCCACCTCGCCCGGTCGGCCGGGCGCGTCGGCACCGAACGCCACCTGTGCCGGGTCCCCGGCGGTGACCGACCGGGAGAGAGCGGTGAGCGTGGCACTCGCCTCGTCGAGGCGGCTGGCCAGGGTACGAAGGCTGTCCATCTCAGGCCCCCGTCAAGGGTCGGTACGCGGTGAAGGTTTCGTTGTGCAGCTTCTCCCTCGCCCACTCCGCGGCGTCGGCGGCGGCAGTGACCGCTGCTCGCACCGAGTCGGCGACGTCCCGCGGTGCCCGAGCGTGCAGCGGGCCGAGGAACCGCACGTCGGTGATCCGGCCGCTGGCGGTGACCACCACCTCGACCAGTCCGTCCGGCGAGCGAACAGTGACCTCGACCGTCGCCACGGCCTGGTCGAACTCGGCCTGGAGAGATTCGATGCGGCGGTAGCGTCGAACCGCCTCCTCGATCCATGCCTCGTCGATCTCGCCCCGCGGCATCGCCGGACTCCTCCCGAATTGATCACCGTGCGTGCCGCCACCGTCACCACGGCACACCGGACCGTACCGCACGTGAATCGCGCCTGTCGATGGCGGCGGACGACGGTCCCGGCAGCAGGACGACAGCCGCAGACGCGTCGACCCGACCGGCACCGGCGATTCGCCGAGGTGTCCGCCGAGCGGTGGTCAACCCTTCCAGAGGGCGAGCATCATCGCCTCGACGGCGATTCGGGGTTTGACGTTGGCCTCGATCGCACTGCGACAGGTGAGCACCGCCTCCAGGCGCCGCAACGCCCCCTCCGCCTGCCAGCTACGGGCACCCGCCTCAGCCATGTCGGCGGTGTCGGAGTGCACCGGTGTCACCGGCGCACCGAGCGCCACGGTCAACGCGTCCCGGTAGAAGGCGGCGAGATCCACCAGGGCCCGGTCGAGCGCGTCCCGCTGCGCCCGGGTCGCCCGCGACTTCTGCCGTCGTTCCAGTTCCTTCAATTGCCCGGCCGTGCCGCGGGCGGCGCCGGCCGCCCCCCGCCCGGTGCCGCCGGCACCGAGCGCCGTCTCCAGCGCCGCGCGCTCCGCAGCGTCGATCTCCGCGACAGACGCCTCGGCTTCAGCCTCGGCGGCCTCGATCAGCGCGGACGCGGCGTCGAAGGCGGCACCCACCCCGGTCAGCCGACGGGGCACCGCGAGCACCGCCGCCCGCCTTGCGCGGGCCTGCGGATCACGCGCCAGCCGACGGGCCCGCCCCACGTGGCCCTGCGTGGCGGCGGCCGTCCAGCGGGCCACGTCGGGAGCGATCCCGTCCCGACCGACCAGCACCTCGGCCACCGCCTCGGCCGCCGGCTGGCGTAGCGGCACCACCCGGCACCGCGACCGGATGGTCACCGAGATGTCGTCCGGGTGGGTGGACGGCGCGCAGAGCAGGAAGACCGTACGCGGTGGCGGTTCCTCCACCGCCTTGAGCAGTGCGTTGCCGGCAGCCTCGGTCAACCGGTCGGCGTCCTCGATGATGACGACCTGCCAGCGACCGGCAGACGGCGTACTGGCTGCGCGGAGCACCAGGGCCCGCATCTCGTTCACCCCGATGGAAAGCCCCTCGGGCACCACCAGCCGGACGTCGGCATGGGTGCCGGCGAGGGTGGTGTGGCAGCCGGGGCACCCACCGCAGCCGGTGCCCTGAAGGCACTGCAGTGCGGCGGCGAAGGCCCGGGCCGCGACCGACCGGCCTGAGCCGGGCGGGCCGGTGAAGATCCATGCGTGGGTCATCCCCCCGCCCGGGTCGGCGCTGCCGGCTGTCTCGAGCTCACCGGTGGCGCGCAGCACGGCGGCGGCAGCTGCGGCGGCCCGGCGCAACGTCTGCACCGCCTCGTCCTGCCCGACCAGGTCGGCGAAGGCGCCCGACATCAGTTCCGCTCCGTCGTCACCAGCTCAGACGGGGATAACTCGGGCTGTACCGAGGTGTCCGGGCCATGCGCCGGCCCCGGGTGCTCGACCCCGTCGGGGCTGCCGAGAAGTTCCTCCACCCGGCGGGCGACCCGCTCGGCGATCTCCTCGGCCGGGCGGGCGCCGTCGAGCACCAGGTAACGCTTCGGGTCGGCGGCGGCGAGATCGAGGAAGGCGTAACGGACCCGCTCGTGGAAGGCGACCGATTCCGACTCCAGACGGTCGGCGCTCTCCGCGCGAGCAGCCACCCGGGACAACCCGGTATGCGGATCGACGTCGAGCAGCACCACCAGGTCGGGCTTGAGCCCGCCGGTGGCCCAGGACGAGAGCCAGGAAACTTCGTCGACCGGCAGTGTCCGGCCGGCACCCTGGTAGGCCAGTGACGAGTCGACGTACCGGTCGCTGATCACGACGGCGCCCCGGGTCAGGGCGGGCCGGACCACGGTGGCCACGTGGTGGGCCCGGTCGGCGGCGTAGAGCAGCGCCTCGGCGCGCGGGGATGGCGCCTCGTCGGTCGCGGTGTCCAGCACCAGCGACCTGATCCGGGCACCGATGACGGTCGCGCCCGGCTCCCGGGTGATCACCACGTCCCGTCCCTGGCGACGAAGCAGCTCGGCCAGTTCACCTAGCTGGGTCGACTTGCCGGCACCCTCGCCGCCCTCGAAGACCACGAAGAGTCCGGCTGAGACGAACGGCTCCGCCGGCATCAGCGGACGGCCCCGGATCGACCCCCACAGGTCTGCCAGGACCGGTACGCCCTTCTTGTCGTCCATCTGTCCGAAGGCGCTGATCCCGGCGAAGATGCCGGCGGCACCGGCGGCGAGCAGCAGCAGGCGGGTGGAGGAGACGGAGATGCCGAGGTCGGCGATGGTGAACGTGCGGGAACCACCGACACCGGCCAGCAGGCTTCCGAGCGCGATGGCCAGGATCAGTACGAGGCGGGTGCCGATCTGCACCACGGCGAAGACCCGGCCGCGTACCTCGTCGGCGACCTCGCCACCGAGCAGGGTGGTGCCGGAGAGGAAGGCCATCCCGGCGCCGGCCCCGACGAGAACCGCGCCGACAAGCGCCATGGACAGGTGGATGGCGAAGGCCAGCGTCATCACCGAGGCGCTGGCCAGCACGATGCTCATGCCGAACCAGCGACGCCGGGACATCTCCCGCACGATCATCGGCCCGAGGCCGATGCCGATCGCCAGGCCGATGAAGATCGCGCCGAAGAGCAGGTAGAACGCGGCATCGCCGGCACCGAGCGAATCGGCGAAGAACCGGGCGGTACCAATGACGATGCCGCCCCCCGCGAAGGCGCCGAGGATGCCGAGGACCAGCCCGCGCACCAGCGGGGTCTGCCCGATGAATCGCCATCCCTCGGTGAACTGGCGCAGCATGCTCTGCTCGGTGCGCTCCCGTTCGTCGGTCTGCCCCTGACTGATTTCCTTGATGCCGAAGGCCACGACAACCGCGGTGGCGAGCCGGGAGAAGGCGTTGAACCAGAGCGCGAGTTGGGCCGGTTGGGCCCAGTCCGGCATCTCGCCACCGGTGGCGCCCCGGATGATGCCGTCGAGTGAGGAGAGGACGATCGCGGCGAAGACCGGGGTCAGTCCGTACGTGGTGATCAGGGTGAGTTGATTGGCCGACTCCAGCCGGGCCCGCGGGATGAGGTTCGGCACCGCGGCTTCCTTGGCCGGGATCCAGAGCAGGGTGACCGTCTCGATCAGGAAGGTGGCGATCGCCGCCCAGCTGACCACCCGTGCGCCGCTGGCGCCGGTCAGCGCGTAGAGCGGGATGGAGGCGAAGAGCACGAATCGCAGCAGGTCACAGATGACCATCGTCCAGCGCCGGTCGAAGCGGTCGGCGAGCACTCCGGCGACCGGGCCGAGTAGCAAGGCGGGTAGCAGCCGAATGGCGATCACGCCGCCGAAGGCCGCCCCCTTGGCGGTGCTCCCCTCCACCTGCGCGGCGGCGAAGACGCTGGTGGCGAGCAGGCCGAGCCAGTCACCGAAGGAGGCCGCGCCGAGCACGATCCAGAGCCGGCGGAACGGCCGGATACGCAGTACGGAGCGGATCGCACCGTACCCGGTCAGGTCGGGTTGACCGCCGGTACCGCCTGCTGGGGTCTGCGTTCCTGGCCTGCCGGGCTGGTGCGTGGCACCGTCGGACCGGTCGGTCGCCTCGTGTCCGGTGCTGCCTTCGGGTTTCGCGGCTGGGCCGGCGGGCTGGTCAGCGGAAGGCGACACGCCGGACGACTCGCCGTTGAACTCGCTTTCGATGGCCGTACCTCCACGTGCCGGCCCATCGCTGGGCACCCCCGATGGAACACTCTAGACCCGGTGGGGACGTTCTCCGGCCCTGCACCGTCTGCTCGCCGAGCCTAGGCCGCCCTGGCCGGCACGGCCCGGGTACCGCGGATGCGAGGGTACTTCGCATTAACCGTTTCACAGTTGGCGTGCACACGTGGCCACCCACAGCGAGAATCTGCGCCACCGGCTGGACCAGGCGACCGCACACCTCGACCCGTCGTACGGCGTGCACAGCGCCATGGCGGCCGGTCGACTGGCCGGGACCGTCGTCCGCCGGCCGGGTTTCCGGCTGGTCGGACCGATGTCGTACGAGGCGCAGATCGCCGGCCTGGGCGACGCACCGCCCGGGCGGGCGGCGACCGGTGCCGCGATCCGGCTGGCCCAACGCGGCTCGTACTGCGAGTTGCTGATCCGCCGGAGCGCGGCGGTGGCTGCGGTACGCGAACACGCCGACCTGGAGTTCGTCAACGGCGGCGGCACCGGCCGCGTGGCCACGACCCGCTCCGACCCCGCAGTGGCCGAGGTCACCGCGGGATCGGGTCTGTACGGGCCGACGCTGTTCGACGGCTGCCCCGCCCGTGGTTGTCCGAGGGGCTCGGCCTGCTCGGCGCCGAGGGTGCCGGCGAGGTGCAGACCCGCTGACCGGTGCGCCCGCCGCCCACCTGCGCATCGGTGACCGGGTCTGGTTCCGGCACGCCAAGTCGGGCGAGCTGTGTGAACGGGTCAACGAGCTGCACCTGGTGGACGGCGACCAGGTGGTGGCCGCCGTGGGCGACCTACCGGGGTGAGGGGCGGGCCTTCCGCTGACCGACAGGTGGTCGACAGGGCGGGCAGCGTCAGGCCGGCTGGGTCGCTTCGGCGTCGGCGACGATCTGGTCGTCGGCCGGTTTCGCCGGCTGCACCACCGACCGACGGCCCGCGTCACCCCGAGCGTTCACCTGCCGGTGCAGGTACTCCCGGATCAACGCTTTTGCCTCGACGAGCACCCGGTCGTCGCCGTCGGTTCTCCGCCGGAACGCCAACTTGATCAGGGCGTCGGCCGTCTCCACCGCGATTTCCAGGTGGAAGCGCAACTCCGGCACGTCGGCCAGCCCGAACCGCTCGGTGAGCACCCGAGCGAGCTGGTCGGCGATCACCCCGTTGTTGTCCCGCTGGTCATCGAGCAGATGCAGGTCGACCACGTCGCCGAAGTGCAGGGTACGGAACCCGGGAACGGTGCGGTGCATCGTGATGTATTCATCGATCCCCGCGTCGACCCCGTCCCACCAATAGGTCAGGTCGTCCGAGGCGAAGCGTTCATCGAGCCGCTGGAGGTAGGACTCCATCGTGCGCAGCGTCAGTGCCTGCACGATCGCCCGCTTGTCCGGGAAGAACTGGTAGACCGACCCGATCGCCACCTCGGCCCGTTCGGCGAGCAGGGTGGTGGTCAGCCCTTCGTACCCCACCTCGTCGACGAGTTCGGCGCAGGCGTCCAGCATCCGCTGGACCCGCGCGACACTACGACCCTGCACTGGCACTCGACGCAGTGGCCCGGTCGTGGCGGCTGAAGTGGACACGTGCCACCCCCTCTCGACGGATGAACATATCTGCACGTCACGAGTTCGTGACTACCGGTACAACGAGCGGACCTCGATTGCGGTGTTTACCAGGAACAACGTTCCTGGTATGAATTCGGTTCATATTCACTTCGAGGAGCGCGCATGGTCGAGCGCAACGCCACCCGGACCACCGCCTGGTCGAACTGGGCAGGTAACCAACGCGACCAGGCCACCGCCGCACTCCGGCCGTCCTCGGTCGACGAGATGGCTGAACAGCTCCGACGTGCCGCCGCCACGGCGCGGCGCATCACCGACGGGCTGCCCTTCAAGGTGCTCTTCCCGGTCGAGGTGCGGTTCACCGCCGGTGACAGGATCTGGTTGTCACACGCCACCGGTCTGGGTGGCCGACCGCACTGGGGCAAGCTGCACTGGCGCGACGCCAGCTCACTCGCCGCGTCTCCGTCACCTCGTACCTGAACACCCTGCTCGGCTGGCACACCCGCCGCCGGTGTGGCGTCGGGCCGATCCGTCAGTCGGTGGTACGGGCGGTGGTCTTCTTCGCCGGAGTGGACTTCGCGGCGGGAGCCTTCTTCGCCGTCGTCTTCGCCACGGTCGACTTGGCGGCCTTCGTCGCGGTGGACTTGGCCGCCGCCTTCTTCGCCGCCGCCTTCTTCGCCGGGGCCTTCTTCGCCGCCGCCTTCTTCTTCGGGGCCGGACCCTTGGCCCGCTTCTCGGCGAGCATCTCGGAGGCCTCCTCCAGGGTCAACGCCTCAGGGGTCTGGCCGCGTCGAAGCGAGGCGTTGGTCTCCCCGTCGGTGACGTACGGACCGAACCGGCCGTCCTTGATGACCAGGGGATTCTCGGTCAGCGGATCAACGCCCATCTCCCGCAGTGGCGCAGCGGCGGCCCGACGCTGGCGCGTCTTCGGTGCGGCCAGCAACGCCAGGGCCTCGTCAAGGGTGACCGTGAACATCTTGTCCTCCGAGTCCAACGAGCGGAACTCGTCACCACGCTTGACGTACGGGCCGTAGCGGCCGTTGTTCGCGAAGACCTCCGCGCCGTCCGGGCCGACCCCGACCAGCCGGGGCAGGCTGAGCAGCCTGAGCGCCTGATCGAAGGTGAGCGAATCCGGTGACTGCGAACGCAGCAGCGACGACTTGCGTTCGCCGCTCGCCACGTACGGGCCGAACCGACCCGACTTGAGCAGGATCGGCTCCCCGGTCGCCGGATCGTCACCCAGCTTTCGTTCGCCCCCGCCACCGAGGAAGAGTTCGTGCACCTTCTCCGGGGTGAGCTCGTCCGGCGCCAGCCCTTCCGGGACAGGCGCGCGGTCGCCCGGAGCGGCGCCCTCCTCACCCTCCACGGCGGGGGCCTGCTCCTCGCCGGGTACCGAGCGTTGCAGATACGGCCCGTACCGGCCGACCCGCACCACCACCGCACGCCCCTCGTCGTCGGTGAACAGCGGGATCGAGTTGACGCTCCGCGCGTCGATGTCGCTGAGGTTCTCGGTGACCAGCTTCTTCAACCCGCCCGCGTGCGCGATGGCCTGGTCGCCCGTGCCATTGCTGCTGCCGAAGTAGAACGCGGTGAGGAAGTCGACGGCCGCATGGTCGCCACCGGCGATCTCGTCCAGTTCGTTCTCCATGCTGGCGGTGAAGTCGTAGTCGATCAGGCGCGGGTAGTGCCGCTCCATCAGCCCGATCACCGCGAACGCCAGGAAGGACGGGATCATCGCCTGGCCCCGCTTGGAGACGTACCCCCGGTCCTGGATCGTCTGCATGATCGACGCGTACGTCGAGGGACGGCCGATGCCCAGCTCCTCCAGGGCCTTCACCAGCGACGCCTCCGTGTATCGGGCCGGCGGCTGGGTGTGGTGACCCTGGGCGGCCAACGCGTCAGCGGTCAGCGGCTGGTCCTTCACCAGGTTCGGCAGCCGACGCTCGGCGTCCTCTGCCTCGGCGTTCTCGTCGTCGCTGGACTCGACGTACGCCCGCAGGAAACCAGGGTCGGTAATGGTCTTACCTGTGGCACCGAAGTCGGCCTCCTCGCCACCGGAGGTGGTCGCCCGGATCCGCACCGAGACACTGGAGCCCACCGCGTCGGTCATCTGTGAGGCGATGGTGCGCCGCCAGATCAGCTCGTAGAGCTTGAACTCCTCGGCCGACAACTCCTTGGCCACGTCACCCGGGGTGCGGAAGTTGTCCCCCGCCGGCCGGATCGCCTCGTGTGCCTCCTGCGCGTTCTTCACCTTGCCGGTGTAACGGCGTGGCTCCGGCGGCACGCTGCGTTCGCCGTACAGCTCGACGATCTGCCGACGGGCCGCGGCGATGGCGGTGTCGGACAGGTTTACCGAGTCGGTACGCATGTAGGTGATGTAGCCGTTCTCGTAGAGCCGCTGCGCGGTGCGCATCGTCTGCTGCGAAGAGAACCGCAGCTTCCGCGCCGCCTCTTGCTGGAGCGTGGAGGTGATGAACGGGGCGTACGGGCGACGCCGGTAGGGCTTCTCCTCGACCCGGGTGACGGCGAACGGCCGCCCCCCCAGGCGGGCGGCGAGCCCTCTGGCCCCGCCCTCGTCGAGGTGGACCACACCGGCGCCGGGCCTGACCCGGCCGGTGGTCGGCTCGAAGTCCTTGCCGGTGGCGATCCGATCGCCGTTCAGCGCGACCAGGGTGGCGTTGAAGCTCCGCGGACCCTCGCCCGCATTGGTCACGGCGAGGGTGGCCAGGATGTCCCAGTACTCGGCGGTGCGGAAGGCCATCCGCTGCCGCTCCCGCTCGACCACGATCCGGGTCGCCACGGACTGCACCCGGCCCGCCGACAGCTTCGGCATGACCTTCTTCCACAGCACCGGGGAAACCTCGTAGCCGTACAGCCGGTCGAGGATGCGCCGGGCCTCCTGGGCGTCGACCAGATCCCGGTCGATCTCCCGGGGGTTGGCCACCGCCGCCTGGATCGCCGGTTTGGTGATCTCGTGGAAGACCATCCGCCGGACCGGCACCTTGGGCTTGAGCGTCTCCACCAGGTGCCAGGCGATCGCCTCGCCCTCGCGGTCCTCGTCCGTGGCCAGGAAGATCTCGTCGACCTCCTTCGCCAGTTTGGTCAGCTTGCTGATCTGCTGCCTGCGGTCGGCGGAGACGACGTAGAGAGCGTGGAACCCGTTGTCGACGTCCACGCCGAGCCGGGCCCACGACTCGCCCTTGTAGCGGGCCGGCACGTCGGCGGCGTTGCGCGGCAGGTCACGGACGTGCCCGAAGCTGGCCTCCACGACATACCCCGGGCCCAGGTAACCCGAGATCGTCTTGGCCTTCGCCGGAGACTCGACGATGACCAGACGGGTGGTTCCAGCGTTGCTCGGCACGTCTGTTTCGACCTCATTCCCACTCAATGGCCGCGCCTGCCCGGCTCGGGGCGCACTCGTCCCACCGGCACCCGGCGGTCCGGATGTCCAACGTAACGCGCCGTCCGTGTTTCGGGTTTCGGGGGCGAGGATTCGCCCGGACGATCTGTGGTCACGCCGGACGGCGTCACCGTACACCCTGGGTAGGGTGACGAGCGGGCCACTGTGACCATGGCAGCCCTGGTGGAGGTCGAACCCGACTGATTCTCCCTTTGTTCCCCGACACCCGACTGTCTCGGATCGGACAGCCACGCCGGCTGTCAGACCCGGGCCGGCCAGGCCGAGGGCGGGCTCGCGGACGGACGTTCACCGACCAGCTCGGCCAGCCGACGCGTCCGACGACGACCCGCGATCCGGTATGCGCAGCCGCCGGGTCCCGTCGCGACCAGGTCACCGGTCAGTCCGGCAGCGGCCAGGGCCGCGCCGACCACGGCCCAGCGCGCCGGTTCGCTACCGCCGAGGTGGAGCAGAAAGTCCGGCGGATCGGCGACTCCGGCCGCGGCGAGCCAGAGCCGCAGCCGCCGACCGTCGAGTTGGAACCCGGGCGGCGGATGCTGCGTCGATCCGCGCAACCAGGCCGCCGCGAGGGGCACGATCGCCCTGGTGTACGCGGTCCGCACCGCGTACCGCTGGTCATCGGTGGGTGTCCAGCTGCTCCGGACACCCCGCCGGGCCAGCTCGGCGACGAGTACGTGCACCCGCCACGCTGCCGTGACCTCCACCGACAGGCGGGCGGTGCCACCCATCCGGTGCACCTCGCCCGGCCCGGCGAGCAGCCCGGCGAGATCAGCAACCGCGGGTTCACCGGTCTCCGCCCCGAAGAAGACCAGTTGCCGGTCGGTCAGGTCGGTCGGTTCCGCCGCCGGCCGAGCCGCCGACCCGTCGTCAGTCGCCGGGTCAGCCGGGCCGGGCCGACGATCAGTCGGCCGACGGTGGCGCACCGGTGGTGTTCCGACAGGCGGTGGGAAGGACACCGGCAGCGGTTGTGCCGCCGGTGTCTCGCCGGAACCGCTCAACGGCATTCCGGTACCTCGTCGAAGGCGCGCTTCAACTCCTCGGAGTCGAGTCGGCTGGTGTCCAGCGCGCTCGCGTCGTAGTCCTGCTGAAGGGACTCCACCGCGGCCTGCACACCGTCGTAGAAGCTGCTGGCCTCACCGGTGCCCAGACCGTTGATCGTGCTCCGGGCTCGGCCGTAGGCATCCCGCATCGACGCGAGTGAGGCACGGAAACCGGCCGAGACCTCCTCGCCGTGCTCGACCTCCGGCACGCCGGCCTGCTCCACCTTACGCCGGGCCGTCTCACTTGCCTGCTCGGCGCCGCCGAAGAGTCGGACGAGGTTCTCCTTGGCCTGCGCCGGGGTGGTCTGCGCGGTCATCTGCTGATCGGTGCTGTTGGTCAGCTTGCTGATCTCAGCCCGCCAGGGGGTGAGCGCCGAGCAGACCGACGCAGCCCAGGCACGCGGGCTGGGGCCGCTGGAGCCGCAGGCGGCCACGAGCATCAGCGTGGCCAGGACCACCGTGAGCTTTCCGGCGGCTGCCGCCCGGCACGTACGCATGCGTTGCAGCGTACGGCTTCTCCTGCCGGTCGGCACCGGTCATCGGTACCGGGTCCGGACAGGCGGCGGGTCCCCGGCCGGCAGTTGGTTGCCGACCGGGGACCGGTGTGTCCTTCGCGTCAGGCCTTGATCGCCTCCGGACGTGGGTCGGCGCTGCCGGAACCGCTGTCCGCGTCGTCGCCCATGACCACGCTCTTGCGCTTGCTGAACACCACCGCCGCGACGACGATCAGCGTCGCCACCACCGCGATGGTGATCCGCAGGCCCGGGTTGCGGTCGTCGCCCACGCTCCAGGCCACCACGGCCGGCGCGATCAGCAACGAGACCAGGTTCATCACCTTCAGCAGCGGGTTGATGGCAGGACCGGCGGTGTCCTTGAACGGGTCACCGACGGTGTCACCGATGACGGTCGCGGCGTGTGCCTCGGAGCCCTTACCGCCGTACGCACCGTCCTCGACCATCTTCTTGCTGTTGTCCCACGCGCCGCCGGAGTTGGCCAGGAAGACCGCCATCAGCGTGCCGGCACCGATCGCACCGGCCAGGTAGGAGGCCAGCGCACCGGGGCCGAGTCCGAAGCCGACCGCGATCGGCGCCAGGATGGCCAGCAGGCCGGGAGTCAGCAGTTCACGCTGGGCGTCCCGGGTGCAGATGTCGACCACCTTGCCGTACTCCGGCCGCTGCGTACGGTCCATGATCCCGGGCAGTTCACGGAACTGCCGACGGACCTCCATGACCACCGCACCCGCAGAGCGGGAGACCGCGTTGATGGCCAGACCGGAGAAGAGGAACACCACCGCCGCACCGATGATCAGACCGACCAGGTTCTGTGGGTTCGCCACGTTCAGCGCGTTGAGGATCTCGGCGCCGACGTCGGTCACCCCGGCGTCGGCGTACGCCAGGCGCAGCGTGTCGGTGTACGAGCCGAACAGTGCGGTGGCGGCCAGCACCGCGGTGGCGATCGCGATGCCCTTGGTGATCGCCTTGGTGGTGTTGCCGACAGCGTCCAGCTCGGTGAGGGTACGGGCACCGTGCTCGTCGATGTCGCCGGACATCTCGGCCACGCCCTGGGCGTTGTCGGAGATCGGGCCGAAGGTGTCCATCGCGACGATCACACCGACGGTGGTGAGCAGGCCGGTACCGGCCAGCGCCACGGCGAACAACGACAGGGTGATCGAGCCGCCGCCCAGCAGGAACGCACCGAAGACACCGGCGCCGATGAGCAGCGCCGAGTAGACCGCCGACTCCAGGCCGACGCTGATGCCGGCGAGGATGACGGTGGCCGGGCCGGTCTGTGAACTCTTGCCGATGTCCTGCACCGGGCGCCGGTCGGTCTCGGTGAAGTAGCCGGTGAGTGCCTGGATGGCGGCGGCCAGCACGATACCGATGATCACGGCGCCGATGACCACACCACGGGGACCGAAGAGCGGGTCCCCACCGTTCACACCGAGGGTGGTCCGCCAGTCGTCACCGAGTTGCGCCGCCCAGGACGGCTGGAGGTAGGCGAACGAGGCAACCGCGACCAGCACCGCCGAGATCACCGCGGAGAGGTAGAAGGCTCGGTTGATCGCGGTCAGGCCGTTGCGATCGGAGGCGCGTAGCCGGGTGATGAAGACGCCGATGATGGCGACCAGCACTCCGATGGTCGAGATGATCAGCGGTAGGACCAGACCGTCGGTGCCGAACGCGGCCCGGCCGAGGATCAGCGCGGCGACCAGGGTGACCGCGTACGACTCGAAGAGGTCGGCGGCCATGCCGGCGCAGTCGCCGACGTTGTCGCCCACGTTGTCGGCGATGGTGGCGGCGTTGCGGGGGTCGTCCTCGGGGATGCCCTGCTCGACCTTGCCGACCAGGTCGGCACCGACGTCGGCGGCCTTGGTGAAGATGCCACCACCGACCCGCATGAACATGGCCAGCAGCGCGGCGCCGAAGCCGAAGCCCTCAAGCACCGTCGGTGCGTCACCCCGGAAGATCAGAACGACGAGCGCGGCACCGAAGAGGCCGAGACCGACGGTGAGGAAGCCCACCACACCACCGGTCCGAAATGCGATCTTCATGGCCGCCTCGCGGCCACCTTGGCGCTCCCGGGCTGCGGCGGCCACCCGCAGGTTGGCTCGGGTCGCCAACCACATGCCCGCGCCGCCGATGAAGGCGCTGAACAGGGCGCCGACCACGAAGAAGAGCGAGCGACCGATCTTCACCGCGGTTTCGCTGCCGTCGGTGTCGTGCACCGGCAGCAGGAACAGCAGAACCACGGCGATCACCACGAAGATCGCCAGGGTCCGGAACTGCCGGAGCAGGTAGGCCGAGGCGCCCTCCTGCACGGCCCCGGAGATCTCCTGCATGTTTGTGGTGCCCTTGCCGGCGGCCAGCACCGTTTTCGTCAGCGCGGCGGCGAAGGCGAGCGCGACCAGCGCGATCACCGCGGCGATGACGACGTACGTGACATTGGCTCCGGTGAGGGAGATCCCGCCGCCCTCGGCGGCCAAGGTGTCGGACATCTGTGTCCTCCTGTGCCGAACAACGCGCCGGCCGGTGGAGACGCACCGTCCGGCGCCTGGATGCGAATCGCAAGCGCGCCGATCCACCCGACGAACAGCGACTCCACGACCATCTGCGCTGGCCACCGGGTGGATCACTTGCTGACAACCCGCGTACTCTAGCCGCCCGCAGTGTTCGAGGTCACACCGAGGTGGCGGCGGTTGTGGATGATCTCCGTCGCTGTGCTAGGAGACGAAATTTGATATAGGAGACGATCCATGGATCCGGCTGTCGGCCGGTCGACGGCTCCGCGAGAACGTCAGCGGCTCACCGGCCAGACCATCCGTACCTCGGTCCCCACACCCTCGTCGACCGGGCGAACCTGAAGGTCTTCGACAAATCCGGCGAGAAGTGCAAAACCGACACCAGTGGTCAGATCGTCCTCGTCGAGTGACTCGTTCGCCAACTGGTCGGCGTCGAGTACGGCGAGACCGATGCTCGCCTCGATCGGCGCCCGGTCCACCACCCGCACCGAGTACGCCCCCGCATCGGACATCTCCACGAGCACCGGCTCGGCGAGGCCGTGCTGCCGGTGCAGAGCAACCGCCCTCGTGCACGCCTCACCGATGGCCAGGCGAACCTCGTCGAGCAGATCCTCGCGAACGCCCGCACGCCGGGCCACCGCGACGCCGACCAGACGGGCGGTACGCACGTGCACCGGTGCGGGCGAGAAGGAGAGCCGGACCGTGGCCATCACTTGCCGACGCCGGTCGCCGCTTCGACCGTCGGATACAGCGGGAACACCTGATCCAACGCGGTGATCCGGAAGATCTTGAGCAGGGGTTCCTTGTCGCAGACCAGGGCGAAGGTGCCGTCCGCGGTGCGCAGCCGCTTGAGCGCGCCGACAAGCACACCGAGCCCGGTGGAGTCGAGAAAGTCCACCCGGCCCAGGTCGACCACCACGTGCCGGGCCCCGGCGTCGATCAGTTCCAGGAGCCGTTCGCGCAGGCGGGGGGCGGTGTAGACGTCCACCTCACCGCCGACCTCGAGCACCGTGTGCTCACCCACGGTGCGGGTCGCCAGCGACAGCTC
This sequence comes from Micromonospora sp. HNM0581, assembly GCF_012726175.1. GTDB lineage: Bacteria > Actinomycetota > Actinomycetes > Mycobacteriales > Micromonosporaceae > Micromonospora. Next base: position 116,910 of record NZ_JAASAD010000015.1, on the reverse strand, counting down.
CATCCGTCCTCCTCAGCCAGCCGTAAACTCTCTTGGCATCTAACCACTACCCCAGGGTCGGGCTGACGACTCACCGGGGCAGATCCACCCGCACCGGCCCGTCGATTTCCCTTCACCCGAACACCAGTGCGAGAGTGCAGGACGTGACCTCGGCAGCCACCGTATCCGCCGGCAGCGGCCCCGAGCGACCGCCGGGTGCGGTCCCCGCCGCCCCGCCGGGACCGACTCCGGTGCCCGACCAGCCGAACACCGTCCCTGCGACCGACCCGCCGGACGCCCACCCCACCGACCCACCGGGCGTCACGCCAGGAGAGCTGCTGCACCGGCTGCGCCAGCGGCAACCAGCCGACCCGGTCACACACGTCGAGCGGGTGCCACCCCGGGTCGGTGAGCCGGCACCGTGGCCGTCGTGGGCTCCGGCGGAACTCCGTGCGGCGTACGCCCGACGCGGGGTGAGCACACCATGGCGGCACCAGGCCGAGGCGGCTGACCTGGCGTACGATCGTCGGCACGTCGTGGTGGCCACCGGCACCGCGTCCGGCAAGTCCCTGGCGTACCAGTTGCCCGCGCTGGCCACGCTGCTCGCCGACCCGCGCGCCACGGTGCTCTACCTGGCGCCGACCAAGGCGCTCGCCGCCGACCAGTTACGCGCCGTCGCCGCGCTGGAGGTCGAGGGTGTACGCCCGGCCTGCTACGACGGTGACACCTCACGAGCCGAGCGGGAGTGGATCCGACGACATTCCCGGTTCGTGCTGACCAACCCTGACATGCTGCACCACGGCATCCTGCCCGGCCACGCCCAGTGGTCCGGTTTCCTGCGACGACTGGCGTACGTGGTCGTCGACGAGTGCCACGTCTACCGGGGCGTGTTCGGCTCACACGTCGCCCACGTGCTGCGCCGGCTACGGCGGCAGTGCGCCCGGTACGGGCGGAACAACGGACCGACGTTCGTGCTGGCGTCGGCGACCTCGGGTGATCCGGCCACAGCGGCCGGCCGACTGACCGGCCTCCCGGTGTCAGCCGTCACCGAGGACACCTCACCGCGGGCCGGGGTCACCTTCGCCCTCTGGGAACCGCCACTGCTGCCGCCGGACCCGTCCACCGACGGGTCCGGCGAGCCCGGTGCGGGTCCTGAGCTGAATCAGGTCCGCCGCTCGGCGCTGCGGGAGACCGCCGATCTGCTCGCCGACACTGTCGCCACCGGGGTCCGTACGCTCGCCTTCGTCCGCTCCCGCCGGGGTGCCGAGGTGGTGGCGGCCAGCGCCCGACGCAGCCTCGACGAGGCGGTGCCGGGGCTCGGCGACCGGGTGGCCGCGTACCGCGCCGGCTACCTACGCGAGGAACGCCGCGAGTTGGAGCGGGCGCTGCTGCACGGCGACCTGCTGGGGCTGGCCTCGACCAACGCCCTGGAACTGGGCGTGGATCTGATCGGGCTGGACGCCGTCGTCATCTGCGGGTACCCGGGCACCCGTGCGTCGCTGTGGCAGCAGGCGGGCCGGGCCGGGCGCTCCGGCCAGGAGGCCCTGGCGGTGTTGGTGGCCCGGGACGACCCGTTGGACACCTACCTGGTGCACCATCCGGAGGCCGTCTTCGGTGCGCCGGTGGAGGCGACGGTCCTCGACCCGGCCAACGCGTACGTGCTCGGCCCCCAACTGGCCTGCGCGGCTGCGGAGGCTCCGTTGACGGCAGCCGACCTGAAGCTTTTCGGGGACGGCGCCGAGGAGGCCGTGGCGGCTCTGGTCGAGGTGGGCGCGCTGCGGCAGCGGCCGACCGGCTGGTACTGGCGGCACCGGGAGCGACCCGAGGTGGATCTGCGCGGTGAAGGCGGCGCGCCGGTGTGCGTGGTGGAGTCGGCGACCGGCCGGCTACTCGGCACGGTCGACGGCGGCTCCGCACACTTCCTGCTGCACCCCGGCGCGGTCTACCTGCATCAGGGCGTGTCGTACGTGGTCGACGCGCTCGATCTCGACGACGGATGTGCGCTGGTGCACCATGAGGAGCCGGACTGGTCCACCCACGCCCGCGACGTCACGTCGCTGTCGGTGGTCTCGGTCCGTTCCTACGTGGACGCCGGGCCGGTAGGACTTTTCCTCGGTGAGGTCGACGTCACCAGCCAGGTGGTCTCCTACCAGCGGCGACGGATCGCCACCGGTGAGGTGATCGACACCCGTCCGTTGGACCTGCCGGCCCGTGAGCTGCGTACCGTCGCGGTCTGGTTCACGCTTTCTCCCGAGTCGCTCGTCGGTGCGGGGGTGGAGCCGGCCGACGTGCCGGGGGCGCTGCACGCGGCCGAACATGCCGCGATCGGGCTTCTGCCGCTGGTTGCCACCTGCGACCGGTGGGACATCGGCGGGCTCTCCACAGCGGTGCACCCGGACACCGAGGCTCCGACGGTTTTCGTCTACGACGGCCACCCGGGGGGTGCCGGCTTTGCGGAGCGGGCGTACGGCATGGCCGCGTCCTGGCTGCGGGCCACCCGCGACGCGATCGCCGAGTGCGGTTGCGAGGCCGGCTGCCCGTCCTGCGTCCAGTCACCCAAATGCGGCAACGGCAACAGTCCGCTGTCCAAGCCGGACGCGATCCGGGTGCTCGACGCGGTGCTCACCAACCTGCCGAAGTGACCCGCCCGGGTATGAAAACCCGGGCGGGCGGGCAACTCGGTGGTCGACGGCGTGCGCTGACCGCTCGAACCTGCGCACCTGTCGTTCGGCTGTGCGACACTCCGGCGCACCACAGTTGAGGAGTTCTCATGCGGCTTGACGGCTTGCAGGCACAGCAGCAGTTCCACATCCGTCAGCGGTTGCGGTTCATGGTCAACCAGTACGAGGTGCACGGTGTCGCGCCGAACGGCTCCGAGGGCGGGTTGTTGGCGTTCGCCCAGCAGAAGCGGCTCGCTTTCAAAGAACAGGTGACGATCTACACGGATGATTCCAAGCAGCAGCCACTGCTCGGTTTCAAGGCACGCCAGCGCCTCGACCTCGGTGCAACGTACGACGTCACCGATCATGCCGGCAACCCGATCGGACTGTTCCGGAAGGACTTCGCGCAGTCCCTGCTCCGCTCGACCTGGCACGTCGAACAGGCCGGTCTGCCTCCTGTCACCGGCCAGGAACGCAGCATGCCGGTGGCGCTGATACGCCGTTTCGTCGACTCGCTGTCCTGGGTGCCGTACCACTTCGATTTCGTCGCGGACGGCACACCCGTCTTCTCCGTGGTCAAGAAGTGGGGTCTGCGCGACCGGTACGTCGTGGAGATCCGGAACCCGCAGGTCGACCGACGTCTGGTGATCGCGGTGGCTGTCGCTCTCGACGCTCTCCAGGGCCGCTGAACGCCGCGACCGTCTCTCTGCCGCCTGGCCCCGGGTCGGCCCGCTCGACGACCACGCTGAGCGGGCCGACTTTCGGGGCTGCGACGGTCAGCCGCGCAGCGGCCCTGCTCGGCTGGTGGCGTAGGCGGTACGGGTCATTCCTGGCAACGGGCTCACCGTGACCTCCGTGGTGACCAGCACATCCAACCCTTCGAGGCGGCACCGCGTCAGCCGGGCGGCGTTCGCGGTGACCAGCTCCGCTGCTCTGGCGCATGCCACGCGTTCGTCCTGAAGTGCTCGAGCCGCGCCCGCGAGAGCCCCGAAGTCGGCTGCGACCAGGGCCTGCTGTCGCGCCACCCGGGCCGCTCCCACGCCTGCGCCGATCAAACCGGCGACGACGAACACCAACCCCACCCCGAGCAGGCAGATCGTGGCCCCACCCCGCTCACCGCCACCGGTCGTATGCCGACTCACCCGCGAACGCGACGGCTGGTGAGGCGGCGGGGCAGCCGCTCGTCGGCGAGCGGGTCGCGGTGGAGGCGCCGGTGATGCGCTGACCGCCCACGCCGAACGCCGCCGCCTCGATCCGCGAGATCCGCACGCCCCGGCGACGATCATGTTTGCGGCTCCGGTGCACCGGGTTCGACCGCCGCGACGGCTGTCGCCGCTACGTCGATCGCGGGCAGTTCGGTACCGAGGGCACGGACGGAGGCCCGGACCGTGGCCCGAACATGCTCACCGTCGGAGATGACGACCACCTGCGCACCGGCCGGGGCATGCCGGCTACCGGCGGCGGTGCCCGGCGCGCCCCGCGAGGCGGCGAGCGCCGCCTCGCGGGCCGCGTCCAGGCACGCCGCCTTGGTGCTCACCGCGTTGATCGTGGTCAGCCCGGTGAGCAGAAGCAGCACCAGCGCCGGCAGGCCGGCCGCCATCTCGGCCGTGAACGATCCCCGGTCGCGGCCGGCCGGCCGGCGCCCGATCACTTCAGTGCCCGGTCGATGACGGCCGTCAACGCGGACTGCACACCATCGGAGGTCAGCACCTTGAGCAGGACACCACCGAAGGCCACCGCGGCGAGCGTTCCGACCGCGTACTCCGCCGTGTTCATTCCGGCGTCCCCGCGAAGGCGGGCGAGGATTCTGTGCACGTGTTCGTCCTTTCTCGTTGATTTCACAACACGTCGCCGAGGACAGCGACGATCACCGGCACCAGACCGGCGAGAATGAAGGCAGGCAGGAAACACAGACCAAGCGGCAGCACGATCAGCACACCGCTGCGGCGAGCAGCCGCCTCAAGCACGACGGCGCGGTCTGCTCTCAGGTCGTCGGCGAGCCGGATGAGCGCTCCGGCCAGGGCGGCGCCGCTGCTCGCCGAGCGGATCGCGACGGTGGCCACACGATCCGCTCCCGGTACCGCCGCGAGATGTACCCACGCCTCCTGAGGCCCGCCACCGAGTTGCAGCGTTCGACCGACCCGGGCAAGGTGACGCCCCAGCGGCCCGCCGAGCGCGTCGGCCACTGCGAGCACCGAACGTTCCACCGGTGCCCCTGCCCGCAGCGCCGCCGCCAACAGATCGGCGGCGAGTGGCAGATCGGCGGTTGCGCGCAGCCGATCACGACGGGTGGCCGGCGGCTCGATCCGCCGCAGCAACCGGTCCAGCAGCACCGCAGTGGGCAACGCCGCCGCCGGGCCGGCCCAGCCTTCCAGGAGCACCGCCACCGCCGCACCGCACAGCCCGGCGGTCACGCGGACCAGGTCGATCCCCCATCGGCGCGGAACCTGCGTCGGGCCCCCTCCAGGCACGCCGGCCAGTGTCACTTCACGTGGTCGCGCCCCTCGGGGCATCGAACGCCAGCGCCACCGAGCGGCCCGACTGGCACCGACATGTCCGACAAGACGGCGCAACCGGCGTCGGGGCTGGTACCAGCCGACCGCGAGCACAGCGACCAGGGCGACGCCGACCAGACCCAGAACTACGGAGGACGTCCCGGACATCAGCTGTCCCCGACCGGGGTGACCGAAAGACGCTCCGCCCAGAGCAGGCCGATCACCTGAAGACCCACTGCCGCGATCGCGCAGGCCCCGCCGACCGTGGTATGCAACAACACCTGGAGGGGGTCCACCCCGATCCCGTAACCGAGGCCGATCCCGCCCAGCGGCAAGGCGGCCAGCAGCCACGCGGTGGCCCGCGCACCGGACGCCTGGGCTGAAGCCGTCGCCAATGCCCGATCCGTCGACCGGGCGTCGGCCTCGATCCGCTCCACCAGGTCAGCCAGCGGCGCCCCCGTATGCTCGGCCATCCGCACCGCGGCTCCGGCCAGCCGCCCGAGTCGGTCCGCCACGGCACTGGACGACGCCCCGCCCGGCAGAGACTGCTCGGACCCGACGGACCGGCCGGCGTCGGTGACGGTCTCGTCCGGCCGCCGCCGCGTGGCCGCAGCCGACGTGCCGCCGGGCGACGCGTTCGTCAGCACCTGCGCAGCAACCGGCACCGGCAGACCGACCCGCAAGTCCCCGGCCAGGGCGCAAAGCTGATCCAACCGCTCCCGACGGTCCCGCCCGGCCCGGGCCACGGTCACCCGACGGCGCATCGCCCGCACGCCCAGTGCGCCGTAACCGGTCAGGGCCACTGCCGCGACCGGACCAGCGAGCAACCCGCCGACCCCAGCGCCGACCAGGCAGGTCAGCGCAAGGAGCAGTCGGGGCGCCACCGTCCGTGCTGCCGGTCGACCCGCCTTCGGAACACCGCAACCGAACTGCTCGCGATCGTCGACCGGCAACCGAAGTTCGAGCTGCACCGCGCGGTCGCCCGGCACTCGTTGGCCGGTTGGCTCGCGACGGTCGGTCCCGTCTACGGCGACCTGATCCCCGTCCGAAACCGGCATGTCATCCACCTGCGACGTCAACTGGACGACGGCGGATGCGGTGCCCTGTCGAACCGGACCTGGCACGCCACCGGGCCGTTCCGGCCGTCGGCTTCCACGCGGCCCCGGTGGGCGTGACACGGTCGGCGCGGGCGGTGGCCCGGAGACTGTCCGCGTGATCGGGGAAGTCACTGGCTTGAAAGCGTGCACCGTCACCGGGCACGACCCCGCCGTCTCCGGCCACCCGACACCCGTCGGTGCCGGACAGTTCGGACGCTGGCGCTGCGGTCCCGCTCCGTACCACGGACCGCCCACCTGCCGGAGAGCCACAACCCACGCGACGAGCGGATCGTCGGTTGTCTCCCTGCCGTCCCCCGGACACCTCGAAACACCTCGCCGACGTAGCCGGTGGGCCAGTACGGCCAGGACCGGTAGCACCGACGCCACCCACCACCATGCGACGCTCACGACGACACCGCCGACGCGGGCCAAGGCTCACAAAGGATCGGCGGCACCGACACGTCACGGTTACGGAGCAGTGTGCCGAGTGCCCGGGCCGCAACCCCGAGCCCTCGGCCACGAATCCACGCGGGAACAGCGGTGACCAGCCGGTCGGGCCCCTCCGGCAGCAGCAGGCAGATGGACTCCAGCAGGCGACCGTGCGGGGTACGGCGGATCTGGAACACCACCTGCAGCGCCGCCGCCACCTGAGCGTGCAGCGCTGGGCGCGGCAGGCCCCCGAGCAAACCGAGCGCCTCCAGTCGGGCCGGCACATCCGAGGGCGTGTTGGCGTGTAGCGTCCCCGCCCCGCCCTCGTGCCCGGTGTTGAGGGCGGCCAACAGGTCAACTACCTCCGCACCCCGACATTCGCCGACCACAAGTCGGTCCGGTCGCATCCGCAGCGCCTGCCGGACCAGCTCGCTGAGGCCGACGGCTCCTAATCCCTCCACGTTGGCCGTACGCGTCTGCAGACCCACCACGTGCGGATGTACCGGCCGCAACTCCGCAGCGTCCTCGACCAGCACGATCCGCTCGGTGCTCGGCACCAGACCGAGCAACGTATTCAACACGGTTGTCTTGCCCGAACCGGTGCCACCGATCACCAGATAGGCGAGCCGGGCCGCCACCACGGCGGCGAGCACCGGCGCAACCGGGCGGGCCACGGCACCCTGAGTCACCAGTTCGTCAAGGGTGAACGGCCGCTGCCGGAAGGTGCGCAGCGACAGGTAGGGCCCGTCGGTCGCCACTGGTGGTAGCACCGCGTGTAGACGCGTCCCGTCGGCCAGCCGGGCGTCGGCGCACGGCGACCCGTCGTCCAATCGGCGACCGGCACCGGCAGCCAGCCGCTGCGCCAGTCGGCGTACGTCGTCGGGCGTACCGACCGGCACCGGCACCTGGTGCAGCCCCTGCCCCCGGTCGACCCACACCCGTGCCCCGTTGACCAGTACGTCCGTCACTTCGGGATCGGCCAACAGCACGGCGAGTGGGCCCGCACCCACCAGGTCGTCGCGTACCCGGTCGGCGATCCGCAGCAGAGCGTTGTCGCCAAGTACGGCGGCGTCGGGTTCGGCGCGTACCGCGGAGACGATCGCGGCCGGGGTGACCGGCGTGGTGGTCGCAGCGATCCGCTGCCGTACCCGGGCCGCGAGATTCTCCCCGCTCACGCCGCACCCGCCGCTGGCTGGCCGGTGAGTTCGGTGACGATCCGCTGGCAGAGTTCGGCCAGCGGGCCTCGCCCACCGGCCGCCGGGGCCTCACCCCGCTCCAACCCTCGGCACAACCCCGGTTCGGGCCGCAGCGAACCGGCCAACGGCAGACCGAGTGCCTTGGCGACCTCGGTGGCACGCAGTCGACCGGGGGCGGGGCCACGGACGATGACGGACAGATCAGAACAGTGGGGGGCGACGGCCGCGACCACCCGGGCCGCTGCGGCGGTCGCCCTCAACTCGGCTGGCACCACCACGAATGTGCGGTCAGCGGCCTGTACAGCGGTCACCGCAGCGTCGTCGAGTTGACGGGGCAGGTCGACCACCACGAAGTCCCGGCTCCGCCGGGCGGCGTCCAGGGTGGCGGCGACAGCTTCGGCCGGCACGGCGATCAGGTCGCCACGGTCCCAGGAAAGCACCACGAGATCGCCCCGGCTGGGTAATGCGCGTACCAGGGCCGGTGCGTCTACCCGACCGTCGGCTGCGGTGAGCGCCGGCCAGCGCAGACCCTCCAGTTGCTCCCAGCCGAGCACCAGGTCCAGGCCGCCGCCGAGCGGATCGGCGTCGAGCAGGAGAGTACGCAGTCGGGCTCGGGCGGCAGTGACGGCGAGGCCTCCGGCGAGAACACTGGCGCCGGCTCCACCCCTGCCGCCCACAAGCGCGACCATCCGGGCCGGCGCACCACCCTCGATGCCGCAGTCGGCGAACCGGTCCACAAGCCACGGCTCGGCCGCCGGCAACACGGCGACGTGTTCGGCGCCGAGTAGCTCCGCCACCTGCCAACCGGACTCGACGTCACCGAATCGTCCCACCAGAACCAGTCGGCTTCGACGGGGTAGCCGCGCCCGAAGGCAGGGCTGAGCCTGGTCGCTTCCGACAAGGACCAGCGGTGACGGTCGCCAGCGGGTGCGGGCGGCTGCCGGATCGGCTGCCACCTCCACCTCGATCCCGCCAGCGGCCGCGAGCCGGAGCAGGTCCTCGAGCAGCTCACCGTCCGACGTGACGACCAGCGGCAGCCGCCGGTCCGGCGGAGCGGAGGTACGGGATGGCATCGCGGCCTCCAAGCGATCGGTGCGGGTTCACTTGCCTGCTCGAACCCTGCCGCCGCTGCCGGCCCATACGCTGCCCCGACCGGCTGCCCTGTGGACAACGGACCGCTGTGTGGAAAACGCCCACCACGGTCATCGATCTGCTATGGAAGGGCGGCCCATCTCATTCGCATGAGTCCTCCCCAACCATGGCGGACCGTGACGCGCAACACGCATAATCGACGTTCCGTGCCGTCGGCAGAACGGCATTCCTCGCCGGATCGAGGTCATGAAGCAGTCGCCAGATCACGAACACATCCGTATCGAGACGCGGCTACGTGTCGGACCCTGGTTGTTCGACCCACGTTCCCGTGCCCGGCAACTAGCCTCGCGACCGGTTCCGCGGGCCCTCCCGCCAGCGCCGGCGCCCCTCGGCGAGCCGGTCGTGGCTCCCCTGGCTCTACGCGAGGCCGCCGTCCCGGTCGTACACACCCGTCGCGCCGCCGGCCGGACATCGCACCGGCTGGTGCTCGCCGGCCTCGCCGTCGCGGCCCTTGGACTCATGCTCACCGTGCTGTGGCCGACAACCGAGCCACCCACTGACGCGGCCGCCATTGTGCCGTCGGACTGGACACCTCCGGCACCAGAGGATCCCGCGTCCGGTCTCGACGGCATCACTTCCACCACGACGTCCACACCGTCAGCGGTATCGTCCGTCGGCGGGATCTCGTCCTCCCGACCGCAACTCAGTCGCAGAGCGACGCCGACACCCTCACCCACCCGCACCGCCGCGTCTACCGTTCCCGCCACGCCGAGTGCCCGCCCGAGCACCTCGCCTAGCCGATCGACGCGACCGCCAGCGACCACCCCTCCACCCCAGCCAGCGAGCCTGACCCCTCAGCCTGGGTGGCGGGAACACGATATGCGCTCGGTCAGCGGTGGCAGGGAAACCAGCATCGAGTTCGTAAACCTTCGGTCGCGGTCGGTGATCGTGTACTGGTTGGACCATCGCGGGTACCGGCGGCAGTACGCCGTGCTGAACCCGAACGAGTCACACCGGCAGCACACGTACGTTGGGCATCCCTGGGTGGTGACCAACAGCCGGGGCCGTGCCCTGGCCTGCTTCGAACCAGAGCCCACACCCGCGCGCGCCGTAATCGACTGACGAAGGGTTCTCCGGCCGGACTCGATGCCACGCGCCGCGCCGTCACCGAGGCCGGGCGAGCTGTCAGGCCGCGGACCCTACCGATCGGCGAACGGTCGTGGGCGGCGACCGAGAATCCCGCCGGCGTCAACCGTCGGTAGCAGCCACATGGCGTTGAGGGGTCGCTTGGAAGCTGACCCCGCCGAGCGGACACCCGAGCCGCACTGACAATGCGACACCACCTGTGGTGGCAGCGCTCCCACAATGGGGACGACCCCCGTCGGGGGGAGACGGGGGTCGTCTAAGGTTCGGCTCCGGGGGGGTCGAGCCGAACCCGCTCAGCGGTCACGGGGGGTGCAACCGCCGAGAGTCTGCCGGTTGGACGGGATATAAATGCCTGTGCTGCAACCAAGTCTGCCTGAGCGGACCTGTGTACGTCGAGTGGTGTAGCCTCCACTCCCTGCGAAATCCTTTCCACAGGGTGTGACCGCGGTCACTGTCCGCAGGCGAGCGCGAGCCAGCTCGCAGCTCCGACCGCTTCCCAGCCCCCCGGGCATCCGCCGACGATAAACCATCGGGCTAGACTTTCGCGCCGTGGGCCGAAGTGCCGCTTTCTTCGATCTGGACAAGACCGTGATCGCCAAGTCGAGCGCCTTGGCGTTCGGCAGGCCGTTCTACCGCGATGGTCTGATAACCCGGCGTGACGTGGTCAAGTCGGCGTACGCACAGCTGATGTTCCGGCTGGGCGGCACCGACGAGCAGACCATGGCGCGCACCCGTGACTATCTCGCCACACTCTGCAAGGGGTGGCCGGTGGAACAGGTCCGCCAGATCGTGGCGGAGACACTGCACGAGCTGATCAACCCTTACGTGTACGCGGAGGCCGCCGCGCTCATCGAGGAGCATCAGGCTGCGGGGCGGGACGTGGTGCTGGTGTCCGCCTCGGGTGAGGAGATGGTGCGTCCGATCGGCGTGTTGCTCGGGGTGAGCGATGTGATCGCGACGCGGATGGGTGTGGTCGACGGTCGGTACAGCGGCGAGGTCGAGTTCTACGCCGCTGGTCCGAGCAAGGTCGAGGCGGTGAGCGAGCTCGCTACCGCCCGCGGCTACGATCTGGCGGACTCGTACGCCTACTCCGACTCGTACAGCGATCGGCCGTTGCTGGAGTGCGTGGGACATCCCTCGGTGGTCAACCCGGACCGGCAGCTACGCCGGCTGGCGGTCGAGAACGCCTGGCCGGTCCTTGAGTTCCGGCACCCGGTGCCGCTGGGCCGGCGACTACGTGAACGGCCCGCGGTTCCGGTCGCCGCGGCGGCGCTCGGAGTCGGAGTCGGCGTGGCGATCGGAATCGCCTGGTACGGCCGGCACCGCCGCACCCGCGCCAGTACCTCGCCGGCCTGACCTCGCCAGGGTCACCGTTACGAAAGTCGCCGCAACAGCCGGAGCCGAACCTGCCCCCGCGGTCAGGGCCGCTCCGGACGAACAGACCGGCGCCCGCTCAGGCGGCGAGGATCTCGTCCCCGATCGCGGTGAGCTGGGCGGCGCCCACCTCGACAGCGGACATGTAGTGGCGGAGCCAGGATCGCAGCCCGTCGGGGGTGCCGGTGGCGAAGGCACCGGCACCCCCGACGTACTCCGGCTCACGTTCCCGGTGCCCGACGTCGACGGCGAGCAGGCCACGTGGGTCGAATCCGGTGGAGAGCAGCACGAGACGGGCAGCGGCCCGGGCCACCACCCCGGACGGGCCGGCGAACGGCCGCAGGTTGAGCAGTTCGCCGTGTACGACAGCGGCGAGCACCAGCGGGGTGACCCGGGTACCGCCGGCCACAAGTGTGGCCAGCGCGTCGAGTCGGGCAGCGACCACCGGGTCGTCGATCGGGCGGCCCAGCTCGGTCTCGGTGACCACCTCGCGAGCGGCGAGCACATGCAGTTTCGCCAGTGCCTGCCGGGGGGCTTTCGGCCAGAGTTCGCTGAGCCCGGGTAGGGCTCCGGCCACCCGTAACGCGCCCTGGAGCACCGGTTCGGTGACGGTGCCGGCGCGTACGGTCTCCCGCTCGTGGTGGTGGCCCTCCAGCCCGGCGCTGGCCACCGCGGAGCGCAGGCTCACTTCGGCCGCAACCTGACCGCCGTGGCGTCGCAGCGCCCGGTGGGTCAACGCCCGGTCGAACCTGTCGCGGGCCCGCTCCACGGCGGGGGTGATGTCGGCGAGGTCGAGCAGCGGCGCGAGCGGATCGGCGGTCACACCGACACGTTAGCGACGGTGCCGGTAAGTCTGGACGTTGGTCACCGGTAACGCGATCCGTGCCACCCGCACGGCCCGCCGGTCGGGAGACGCGGACAGGGCTGCGATCACGGTCTACGACGAAGATCTGCTTCACGCCGCGCAAGGTTCCGACATGCTGCGACTCGTCACGAAGCCGGTCGCCGATCGGGCAATCGCACCGGGCCGGCGGGAGAACGGACCGGACCTGCACCTCGGCGCGTGCGAGGGGCCGTTGAGCGACGGGCGCGTCGCGGATCGGTCGCCTCGTTCGGCCGCCGCGACTAACCTGCCCGGAAGAGACCCAGGTCACCCGAGCGACGAGGAGTCAACGCATGAGTGAGCGGCAGCGAGCGAATCATCGATGCAGCGCGTTGGTGCCTCATGCCGACACGAGGCGAAGCGGAGTGCCGGCATGAGCGAGGCATTGGCCAATCTGCTGAACGAGAAACGCCAGTTCCTGCCGCCGGCCGAACTCGCCGCCGACGCCAACGTCACTTCGTCCGCGTACGCGGAGGCTGCGGACGACCGGCTCGCCTTCTGGGCACGTCAGGCAGCCCAGCTGACCTGGAGCAAGCCGTGGGACCAGGTGCTGGACTGGTCTCGGCCACCGTTCGCGAAGTGGTTTGTCGGCGGGCAGCTGAACGTGGCCTACAACTGTCTCGACCGGCACGTTGCGGCCGGCCGGGGTGACAAGGTGGCAATTCACTGGGAGGGCGAGCCCGGCGACAGCCGCACCATCACCTACGCCGAACTGCACCAAATGACCTGCCGGGCGGCGAACGCCCTCACCGGCCTCGGGGTGACCGCCGGTGACCGGGTGGCGGTCTACCTGCCGATGATCCCGGAGGCAGCGGTCGCCATGCTGGCCTGTGCCCGGATCGGCGCCACGCACAGTGTGGTCTTCGGCGGCTTTTCCGCTGACGCGCTCACCAACCGGATTCAGGACGCTTCGGCGAAGGTCGTCATCACGGCGGACGGCGGATACCGGCGCGGCAAGCCCTCCGCGCTGAAGCCGACCGTCGACGAGGCGGTAGCGAACTGCCCGTCCGTCGAGCATGTTCTTGTGGTCCGGCGTACCGGCGAGGACGTCAGCTGGTCGGATCGGGACCACTGGTGGCACGAGGCGGTGGAGCAGGCGTCGGCCGAGCACACTGCGCAGCCGTTCGACGCCGAACACCCGCTGTTCATCCTCTACACGAGCGGCACCACCGCCCGACCGAAGGGCATCCTGCACACCTCCGGCGGGTACCTGACCCAGGTGGCGTACACCTCCCACGCGGTCTTCGACCTGAAACCGGAGTCTGACGTCTACTGGTGCACGGCGGACATCGGCTGGGTGACCGGTCACTCCTACATCGTCTACGGCCCGCTTGCCAACGGTGTGACCCAGGTGATGTACGAGGGGACCCCCGACACCCCGCACAAGGGTCGCTTCTGGGAGATCGTCGACCGGTACCGGGTGACCATTCTCTACACCGCGCCGACACTGATCCGCACCATGATGAAGTGGGGTGAGGAGATTCCGGCCGGCCACGACCTCTCCTCACTGCGGCTGCTCGGTAGTGTCGGCGAGCCGATCAACCCCGAGGCCTGGATGTGGTACAGGCAGCATGTCGGCCGGGGTGAACTGCCCATCGTGGACACCTGGTGGCAGACCGAGACCGGCAGCATGATGATTTCGCCGCTACCGGGGGTGACCGCCGCGAAGCCGGGTTCGGCGATGACCGCCCTACCGGGCGTCGTCGCGGACGTCGTGGACGACCAGGGCCGGTCGGTGCCCGACGGAGGTGGCGGTTATCTCGTGCTGCGCGAACCGTGGCCGTCGATGCTGCGCACCATCTGGGGTGACGACAACCGGTTCATCGAGACGTACTGGTCGCGGTTCGGCGCGGGTGCCGGTGGCGACGCCGAAGCCCCGTGGATCTACTTCGCCGGTGACGGGGCGAAGAAGGACGACGACGGGCACATCTGGCTACTCGGCCGGGTCGACGACGTGATGCTGGTGTCGGGGCACAACATCTCCACCACGGAGGTGGAGTCGGCGCTGGTGTCGCACCCGTCGGTGGCGGAGGCGGCGGTGGTCGGAGCCACCGACCCGACCACCGGGCAGGCGATCGTCGCGTTCGCTATCCCCCGGGGCAGCACCGACACCTCCGGCGAGGCCGGCGAGCAGCTCATCGCCGAGTTGCGCAGCCACGTGGCGAAGACGCTCGGCCCGATCGCCAAGCCCCGGCAGATCATGCTGGTGCCGGAGTTGCCCAAGACCCGCTCCGGAAAGATCATGCGACGGTTGCTGCGGGATGTGGCGGAGAACCGTTCTCTCGGCGACGTGACCACGTTGCAGGACTCCTCGGTGATGGAGCTGATCGCCTCCGGCATCAGCGGAAGCAAGTCCGACGAGGACTGACACCTTCGATCAGAAGGGTGGCGGCCCGGCAGCAGCCGCCGCCCTTCGCCACGTCCCGTGACACCACCAAGGTCCGAAACAACTTTCCTTGACCGGTACAACAAATCGGCTGCCGACCAACGACGCCGACCGGGCGACCGGCATCGGGGCCCTAGGCTGTGGGGCATGACCGAGCAGCGTGACGATGCCGTCGACGAGTCCTGCGTACTCACCGAAGGGCCGTGGACGCACCGGTTCGTGGGTGCCAACGGCAGCCGCTTCCACGTCGTGGAGGCGGGAACCGGGCCGATGATGCTCTTCCTGCACGGTTTCCCAGAGCACTGGTGGGCCTGGCACCGGATGCTGCCGGCGGTCGCCGACGCCGGTTTCCGGGCGGTGGCGATGGACCTGCGAGGCTACGGCGCCAGCGACAAACCGCCCCGGGGATACGACGGCTACACCCTCGCAGCCGACGTCGCCGGGCTGATCCGGGCGTTGGGCGAGCGTTCAGCCACCCTGGTCGGCACCGGCGCCGGCGGCATGATCGCCTGGACCACCGCGTCGTTCCATCCGAACCTGGTGCGTCGTCTGGTGGTGCTCGGCGCTCCGCATCCGCTGCGGCTGCGGGCCTCGATCTTCGCCGACCCACGTGGTCAGTTCACCGCGTCGACCCCCGCGCTGCGGTTCCAGCTGCCCCGGTACGAACACCTCCTGACCCGCGACAACGGTCGGGCGGTGGAGGAGATCCTGCGCCGCTGGGGCGGCGACCGCTGGGTCACCGGCCCCGAGTTCGCCGATTACGCGCGGCATTGCCGGGAGGCCATCCGGATCCCGCAGGCCGCCTTCTGCGCACTTGAGGGTTACCGCTGGGCGTTCCGGTCTGTGCTGCGACTGCACGGCTACCGGTTCGTGAAGCTGATGCAACGACCTCTCTGCACACCCACCCTGCAGCTGCACGGGGCGCGGGATGTGGCGACGTTGCCGCGCACCGCCCAGGGGTCCGGGCGTTACGTCAGCGCACCGTACGAGTGGCGGCTACTCGACGAGGTCGGACACTTCCCTCACCTGGAGACACCGGAACTGGTGCTCGGCGAGATCCTCCGGTGGGCGAAGTCCTGATCTGGCCGGGGCGTCTCAGACCCGCTGCTCGCGCACATCGGTGACCTCGTTGACGGGCGCCCACCCCTGGTAGACACCGAAGTCGAACGCCTCCAGCCGCATGGCCTGCGCGACCGGCCAGCGTCCGCCGGTGTACTCCACCCGCAGCCATCCGTCGTGCTCGGCAAGCACGATGAACGGCTGCCCCTTCCAGGTGCAGGTCGTTCGGACGTACGTCAGCTCCTCGATCTCGTTGGCCGGGACGACCCGGACGTGCCGGCCGGGGCGTACCTCGGTGAAACCCTCGGTCGCCTCCTGCTGGTACAGCCGGACCTCGTTGCCGTCCGGGCTGGCCGGGAACTCCTGCCCCCGCCAGCGCGCCACGTAGCCGTCGCGCATCACCGATCACCGACCTCCTGCCAGGAGAGCGTGTCGGCGTCGAGTACGGCGATCAGCCGCTCGTTGCCGGATGATTCGATGCACACCAGCCGGGCGCCGTGCGGCAGTCGGATGCTGTCCACCTTGAACTCGGCCAGTACGTCGTTGCCCTCGCCGGGGGCGAACCCGTTGCCCCGGAACGGGGGTCGTTCGATGACCCATCCCTCCATCGCCCGCATGGCCGCCTCGGTCTGCCCGCCGTACGGGATGCGATAGAGGCTCGGCCGGTACGCCGGCCACCGGAGCACGTAGATCTGTTCGGCGTCCGGGGCGAAGGGTGACTCGGGATGGTTGAGGCCGAGTGCCTGGTAGAGGGCGGCTGGGGTGGTGAGATGCGCCAGCTCGCTGGCCCGGTGGACGAATCCGGACACCCGGTCGTAGCCCCGTTCCAGGTAGTAGCCGAGTTGGCTCGACGCGATCGCCTTCTGCATCACGATGGGCCGGTTCAGGTCACCTGCCGGCGCCACCTGCCGGGGACTGCTCGCCGGCACGGTGGTCTCGACGGGCGGCTCGGGCTCGCCCGCGGCGTCGTCGCCGAGGCCGAGTTCGGCCGCCCAGTTGGCGAGCCCGACAATCTGCTCACCTGGCAGTTTCGCGCCTACCGGGGTGCCGGGATTGATGGCGAACGACCAGGAAAGGTCTGGCCATCTGCGGATGAGCTGAACGAAACGAACCTCGATCGTCTCGGTCACCGCATCGGTGTGGTCGGCGAGGCGCTGCGGTGAGGTGTAGGCCACCACGAAGGTCTGTCCGTCCAGCTGCACGGACGGCCAGACGAATCCCGGGTCTCCGGGGCGGCTGCCGGTGGCGGATTCAGCCGCGATCGGCAGGAGGACCCGGGCCAACAACAGTGTGGACAGGAACGTGTCGGTACTGCCGGCCTCGGCGGCACCGTGCAGGTCGTTCTCCACCTCGTTGGCGGGTTCGAAGGGTGGACCGGCGGGTGCGGTGGTCGTACCGGGCAGCGGACCGTGGACCGGTGCCCCGGACGCCACGGGCGCCTCAGCAGCCGGCGCGGAGGGCGACGACCTGGCAGACGACGGCGTGAACAGCGACAGTGTCTCCGGGGCCGCAACTGCCGCTGGGCGTGCGCCGGCCGGCGACGCAACTGCCGCGGCGGACTCTTCCCGGTCCGGGCCGGAGGGCGCCGGGGCAGCTGTCGTAGCAGCGGTCATCGTCTCGGACGTCACCGTCCGCACCGGAACGGTCGACTCGGGGGTCGCTGTCGGCACCGCCACGGTCGGCTCGGTTCCTGAGTCCGTCGGCTCTGGCCGGGAAGTCGGGAAGCTTGCCGTTGGCTCGGAATCGAGGGCCGGCTCCGGCTCTGGATCGGCAGCCGCCGGTGCATCCTCCGGCCCGGCCGGGGCGGTCTTGTCGTCTTGCGTTGCCGGGCCGGTCGACGCCGCAACCCCCTCGGTCACGGGTCGGCTGATGTCGTCCGACGCCTCGCCGGGCTGACCCGGGCAGGTGACGTCCCGGGCCTCGATGATGGTGCCCTCTATGACGATCGGGGTGAAGCCGCGGCGTGGTGCCGGCGGACCGGAGATCGGCTCCGCCGACGAAGCTGGTTGTTCTTCCGCCGGCTCACGACGGGGCAGCGCCTGTGTCGTTTCACCACCACCGGCGGTCGGATCGCCGCCCCCCGGCGCCGACCAGCCGGCGGGGGTGCTCACCCGCAGCGGCCGGACCGGCCCGTCGCCGGACGGCAGCGGCTGGGTCCCCTCCTCACCTGGGGCGGGGATCGTCCGGTTGCCGGCCTGGTCGTTCTCGTCGAAGACGAAGGCGCGGGTCGGACCGTCCGACGGCGGTTCATTGGCCGGCCCTCGGCGGGGGAACGGCTGCCCGCCCCGGAACCGGGACGGTGGTGCGGCCCGATCGACGAGTCGTTCGCCGCGATGCGTCGCACGACCGTTCGCAGGTTCGAAGAAGGATCGCTGAGCTGCCGGTTCGGTGCCGGGGGGACGTCCGTTGGTGGCGGCTCCCGGCCGTTTTGGTGCTGTGGGCCATCCCGACCCGGCGGACGTCGGCTCCTCCGGCCGGCCAGGTGACAACGGTTGCGATGCGTCGCCGGATGCCATCCCGCCGGCACCAGGCTGTGCCGGATGAGGAGCGCCACCGGGTGGCCGGTCGGCGGGCTCCGTCCGGCGCGGAGCGTTGCCGGTGCTCGACGTCGGCACCTCGGGTAGGCGGAAGCCCTCCGGCACCACCGGTTGTGCCGGGAAGGACCGTGCCGGCCGATGGGGTGATCTCGGTGGCGACGGCGGGCTCGACATGGCTGGGGCTGATGACGCCGAGGCCGCGTCGCGGGCCCGGTTCAGCGCCTCCACTCGTTCGAGCCGGGCGCGGGCACCCACTGTCCGGCCGGGCAACCGAACATCACCTCGGGACAGCTGGGAGACGTACCAGGCCGGAAGGTAACCCTCGATGGGTAGGCCCGGATTCACCGCCAGCCACCACTCGTGGTTCGGCCAACTGGCCGCGAGTTCCGCGTAGCCGGTACGACGGCTGGGGCCAGCGTGCTCGCCGAGGCAGGCCCGCATCGCCTCGGCTGAGGTGAAGGCCAGTACGTGCGTCCGGCCGCCGGTTGTCCACGTGCCCCAGCCCACCGGTGTCCGCCCTACGGCTGCCTGCGCGGAGACCGGCAGCAACAGCTCGACACCGGACAGTATCCGGAAGTAAAGCTGCTGGTCGTTGCCGTGCAACGCGTCGCGCAACGCTGCCTCGGCACCGGTGGCCGGCTCCCATTCGGTCACGGCCACCCCTCCTCCCGGGCACAGGCCATAGGTATCGGATACAACCTACAAGGTGATCACAAGATCACAATCTCAGGCCGTCGACGGTCCACCCGTTTCACCAGGAACCGTTAGCATTCCGTCTCGGCGCCGACACGATACGGAGGCGATCGATGTACCGGGAACCCGGTGGGCGGCGACAACGGCGAGGGGGTCGGCGCCGTCCGGGCGCCCTCCGGGCAGGTCTGTGCGTAGTCTTGCTGGCTTGTTCGGTGCCGGCGGTCGCGGTGCCCGCCCACGCCGCACCGAGGTGCGCCGCACTGCCGGCTCCGGCCGAGCCGACCGCACCGTCCCCCTGGGCACAGCAGCGGTACGCGACAGAGCGCCTTGCTCGGCTGGCCACGGGGGCCGGCGTGACAGTGGCGGTTGTCGACTCGGGCGTCGATCGACGGCATCCCCAACTGGCCGGGCGGGTGCTGACCGGCACCGACCTGTTGGATGCCGGCGGTGACGGCGGCCTCGACTGTGTCGGTCACGGAACGGGCGTGGCGAGCATCATCGCCGCCGCGCCGGGCGACGGGACGGCTCTGCAGGGGCTGGCACCGCAGGCGCGCGTCCTGCCGGTCCGGGTCAGCGAGCAGCAGGTCGTCGACGGGCACGGGCAGGGACGCACGGCTACGCCCGACGAGCTGGGCCGGGCGGTCCGCTGGGCCGTCGACGAGGGGGCCACCGTGCTGAACCTCTCCGTGGTGCTCTACACCGACCATCATGCGGTCCGCGCGGCGATCGCGTACGCGCTGCGCCGGGACGTGGTCGTGGTGGCCGCCGCCGGCAACATGTCCGGTAACGAGGAGCGCCGCCCGTATCCGGCCGCGTACGACGGGGTACTCGGGGTCGGTGCGGTGGGCCCGGACGGGGTACGGGCCGACTTCTCGCGGATCGGCGCCCACGTGGATCTCGTCGCTCCCGGTGTCGACGTGTTGATCGCTGCCCCCGGGCACGGTCACCGCGGCGCCGACGGCACCAGCTACGCGGCGCCCTTCGTCGCCGCCACTGCGGCCCTGATACGGCAGTACCGTCCCGACCTCGACGCGGTCGAGGTGGCTCGGCGCATAGTGACCACTGCCGATCCGGCAACCGGCGTCGGGTACGGCGCGGGGGTGCTCAATCCGTACCGGGCGGTGACCGAGAGCGTAGCGCTGTCGGAGCGCCCCCGGCCGACGACCGGGCTGGCTGACGACCGGCCAGATCCGGCGCTGCTGGCACAGCAGGACCGTCGCGCCGACGCGCGGGCCCGTGCCCTGCTGGTCACCGGCGTTGGTGTGCCGATGGTGGCCGCCGTCGTGCTGGCCGCGGTGATGGTGCCCCGAGGGGTACGCCGACGCTGGCATCCGGCCGACCACGACGCGGGGTGACGCCGATCAGCGTCACCCCGTCGTCGGTACGAGGCGGCTCACTGGAAGAGGCCGGTGTTCCGCTTCTCGGTGTCGAGATAGTCGGCAGCGGACTCGTCCACCGCGAGCTTGATGTCCCGCAGCATCGCCTGGAGGTCCTGCGAGGCGTTACGCCACCGTGCCTGCCGCTGCTCGTAGGCCTGCTGGGCCGTGCCGGACCAGCTGGCCACCAGTGGCGCGGCGTCGCGCTCCAGCTGGCCGAGTTGCGCGTCGAGCGTGTTGAGTGCTCGTTGGATGTCCGCGCTGGCCTGTTGCAGCGCGGCGAAGTTGACGACCAGCACACCATGCTCCATTGGGTTCTTCTTCCTGAGTCTGGGGCTACAACGGCAGTTGGATGCCACCACGGCTGGTGGCCGTCACCCGGGCGGCTGCCTCGGCGTCCGACGCGTCGTAGCGCGAACCGGCGGTGCGGATCGCGCCTGCGGTCTCCCGCAGCGCCCGCTGCAGCCCGGCCTGATCCTCTGCCCACTTTCGTTTGACCTGCTCGAACGAGCGGCCTCCAGCACCGCGCCAGGCCTGCTGGAGGACCTCCAGCTGGACCAGCAGCCCGCTGAGCATCGACTGCAACGACTGGTCGGTCTGCTCGAACTTCGCCGCGGTCTGCTGCATCACCGCGGCCTCTGCCTGGGTTTGGGACATCTTGGACGCCACCTCGTCTCCTCGATCGTGGCTGGCCCTGCGGCGGAACGCACCACCCACGACGCCGGAGGGCGAGCACGACGCGGGATGGGCCAACGAGAACTCGTCGCTGAGAGTAGCGACACGGTCGCGGTTCTGCTACCCCGCCTCGTTCCCCTGTGGACAATGCACCCGATCGCCGGCAACTACGATGAGCCGCGTCGATGTCGATGGCGGTACGGGAGGGTGCGGTGGCGGCGACCTTAACCACGGTCCGCCCGGCAGCGGCCGAACACTCATGCTCCGGGGATCCGCCGCCCAACTCGGGACGCCTGATCCGCCGCAGCGAGACAGGGGGACGCACCGACCGTCGGTGGCGCTCGATCCACCTCCGGCCCGGACAGATCGTCACGACCCAGCTGGTGACGGCGGCGCTCCTCGCGGTTGCGGGCCGCAGTCCCCTGGAGACGGTCACCGTCGTGCTGGCGACAGTCGTGCTGCTCACCGCGACCTGGGCTCGGGTCCGTGGACGGTGGTTGCACGAGTGGTTGGTGATCGGCGTCGGCTATCTGGCCCGACGACGGGCGACCCGGCCCCACGACGCTCCGACCGGGCTGCTCGGCCAGGTGAACCCGCACGCCGTGATCCGTTGCGTCGAGCTGGGCGATGGTCCGGTTCCGGTGCTGGACGACCCGGGCGGACTTGTGGCCCTGCTGGAGATCGGCGACCCGACCGACCTGCTCGGTGACGGCGGGCGGTCCGTTCCGGCACCGGCGTCGCTGTTGCCGGTCGAGACCGGCCAGTCGCCACCCGTACACGTACAGCTTCTCCTGACCGGCACGCCGGCACCGGCGCTGGCTGCCGGCGAGGGAGCGGCGGCAACCTCCTACCGTCAGCTCACCGGCGGACAGCCGGCCGGGCGGGACCGAGCCGTGCTGGCGGTACGCGTGGCCCGGGCGCGAGGCTGGCCGGAGGAGTCGTTACGGCACGCCCTGGCGGGCACGGTACGACGGATCGTCCGGCGACTGCGACCGCTGACCGTGCGGCCGGTGGGCGCGCAGCCGATGCGGCGGGTGCTCGCCGAGTTCGCCCACTACGACGGGCAGCCGGTACGCGAGTCGTGGCAGGCGGTCCGCTGCGGCCGTCTGCTCCAGACCACCTTCCGGTTGAGCCGGTGGCCCGGCGGGGATGTCACCTGGCTGGCGCACCGCCTCTGGCGACTTCCAGCGACGGCGATCACCGTGGCGCTGCACGCCGGGACGGAGCAGCCGAGGGCCCCCTGGCTGCTCGTACGGCTGGCCGCGCCGACGGCGGCCGAGCTGTCGTACGCGGCCCGGCAGTTGCGGCAGGCGGCGGTCGCCAACGGCTCAACGGTGCAGCGGCTCGACGGACGGCAGTTGGACGGGCTCGCCGCCACGCTGCCGGTGGCCCTGCCCGGCGCACCGTCGTTGACCGCGGCCCGGCAGCCGGGGTGGAAGGTGCGGTTCGGTGCCGGGGAGCCGGAGCGGGAGGTGCCGTTGGGTGCCGCCGGGCTGGTGCTCGGCGTCAACCGGCACGGCGACGCCGTCACCGTCCGGCTGTTCCGCCCGGAGACCACCCGGCTGATGCTCGTCGGTGGGGTGTCCGCCGCCCAGCTGGTCGCCGTACGCGCGATGGCACTCGGAGCCCGGGTGATCGTCCAGACCGCCCGGCCACACGCCTGGGTACGGTTCGTCCGGGGGGTCGGCGGTCCCATTGTGCTGGCATCACCGGACCGCCCGGTGGCGGGGGAACCCGGCACACCGTTGGTCCCGGTGCTCGTCGTGCTGGACGCACCGGCGCCGGCCGGCCCACGGCCGGGCACCGCCTGGCACACCACGCTGCTGGTCCACGACGTGCTGACCCCGGCCGACGCGGGCACGTTGGGTCGGGTCGACCTGGCGGTGTTCCGGCCGCTGAGCCCGGCGGAAGCTATGGTCGCGGGCCACGCGTTGGGGCTCGGCGATGCGGCGGAGTCGCTTACCCGGATCCGGCAGGACATGGTCGCCGTGGTCAACCGGCGGGCCCTGCGTTGGGCGTTGCTCGCCTGCACCCCCGTCGAGGCGGGGCTGATCGGCTCCCCAGCTCTGGTCGGGGCGGAATGATCTCACGGGTACCGTCCACGCGCCAGCCGTGACACCATGCCCGCCATGGGTTTTCTGAAAGGTCTACTGATCCGGGTCGGCGCCACGGCGGTGGCCTTCTGGCTGGCCACACTGCTCATTCCCGGAATCTCGCTCGACACTGACTCCGTCTCCGAGACGATCCTGACCCTGATCCTCGTCGCGGTCATCTTCGGGGTCGTCAACGGGGTACTCCAGCCGATCATCAAGACCGTCGGCTGTGGCTTCTACCTGCTCACTCTCGGCCTGATCGCACTTGTGGTCAACGGCCTGCTGTTCCTGCTCACCGGCTGGATCGCGGATCAGGCAGGCCTCCCCTTCGACGTCGACGGCTTCTGGCCGGCCGCGGTGCTGGGGGCGCTCTTCGTCGGCATCGTCACCTGGATCCTCGGAGCCATCCTCGACCGCGACTGACCGGCCTTCGGCACGCTGCTGCCCGGCCGGCGACCACCACCGACGGTGATCGCCGGCCGGGGGCCAGGGCCCGCATGATCGGGTGACCTGGCCGCCCCCGTACGGACCGGCTGGTGGCTGGGTGACACGTCCGTGAAACCGCTCACCAGAAAGGATCGACAGCCGCACTCGCCCCTTACGGTGGTGCTGTGACGTCGCTCCGCTTCGGCTACCTCCACGGCCTTGGTGCCTATCTGCTGTGGGGGTTCTTTCCGCTTTACTTCAAGCTGCTGCGTCCGGTCGGCCCGCTGGAGATCCTCGCCCACCGGGTGGTGTGGTCCGCCGCCTTCGTCGCGCTACTGCTCGTCGCGCTGCGCAACGTCGGCTTCCTACGGTCCCTGTCACGCCGACCACGGACCCTCGCGGGAATCGGTGCCGCCGCCACACTGATCGCCGTCAACTGGTTCACCTACATCTACGGCGTCAACTCCGACCGGGTGGTGGAGACCGCCCTCGGCTACTTCATCAACCCGCTGGTGGTGGTCCTGCTGGGGGTGCTAGTGCTTCGTGAACGGCTGCGCCCCGCGCAGTGGCTGGCGCTCGGGGTCGGCGCCCTGGCGGTGGCCGTACTCACCGTCGACTACGGCCGCCTGCCGTACCTCGCGCTCATCCTGGCGTTCACGTTCGGTTCGTACAGCCTGGTGAAGAAGCGCCTCGCCCTGCCCGCAGCCGAGGGACTGTTCGTCGAGTCGGCGGTGCTGTCGCTTCCCGCACTCGGCTACCTCGGCTGGCTCGCCGCCACCGGTGACGCCGCGTTCGGCCGCGTGTCCACCGGACACACAGCCCTGCTGGTACTGGCCGGGGCGTTGACCGCCATCCCGCTGCTGCTCTTCGCCGGTGCCGCCAACCGGCTGCCGCTCACCGCCCTCGGCATTCTCCAGTACGTCGCGCCGATCCTCCAGCTCTGCTGCGGCGTACTGGTCTTCCACGAGCCGATGCCACCGGCCCGGCTGACCGGCTTCGCCCTGGTCTGGCTCGCCCTGATCATCTTCACCGCCGACGCCGTACGGCAGGCCAGGCGCACCCGACGGCTGCGCCTGGCCGCCGCGGTGCCGCCCTCGGCGGCCGTCGCCACCAGCTGAGGGAACGGCTCAGCGGACCTCGTAGGCGAGCACCGCAGTGCCGTCGGCACGAATCAGTTCCAGCCGGACCAGTTCGGCGTTGGTGAACCGGGTCGCCCCCGTGATACGCAGGTCGTCGCCGGGGGCGGCCAACCAGGACCCGATCTGCTCCTGCGAACCGTCACCGGCGTGCGCCACCAGCCGGAAGGTGTTCGCCTTGCCGTACCCTGCCCGTTCGTCGTAGCCGCAGTGCATCGTCACCTCGGTGCCCCAGTCGGTGCCGGTCAGACCGATCTCGGCGTGCACCGGCACCGTTCCGGCGACCGGCTGCATCTGCACCATCCGCACCGGGCCCCCCGGCCCACTCGGCACCTGCCCGGGCAGGATCGTGGCCACCCCGAGGCCGACCACCAGGGCAAGTGCGGCGGCGGCCAGTCCGATGACCGCGTACCGCAGCCGGCCAGCCTGCCGCTCGCGGCGTCGGCGTTCCCGCGCCGCGTCGAGCAGCTCGGGCACCCGGGGGTTCTCCGGTGGTGGCAGGAACTGCTCCAGGCTCGCCGGGTCCAGCCGGCCGAGCAGTCCGGGCAGCACGGCGATCTCGGAAACCGACTGCTGGCACGCCGGGCAGTCGACGAGGTGCCGCTCGTAGGTCGCCCGGTCCGCCGGGGAAAGCGCACCAAGTACGTAGGCCCCGTCGTCGTACGCGTAGTCGCACCGGTTCATCCGGTCACCCCCATCTCGGCCAGGACCAGCCGCAGGGAACGCAGCGCGTAGTGGGTGCGGGACTTCACGGTGCCCGGCGGCACCCCGAGCCGGGACGCCGCCTCGGAGACCGATCGCCCCTGGTAGAAACACTCCACCAGGACATCGCGGTGCGAGGGACTGAGCCGGTTGAGCGCCTCCGCGACCGTCCACGCCTCGACGGCTCGCTCGGTTTCGTCGACGACTTCCGGCGGCTCGGGAAGTTCGTCGGTGTAGACCTCGCCCACCCGGGCGGACCGCCGCCGCCAGGCGTCGATCGCGAGGTTGCGCGCGGTGGTGAAGAGCCAGGCGCGTACCGAACCGCGCCGCGGGTCGAGCGACTCCGGATGCCGCCAGGCCCGCAGCAGCGTCTCCTGCACCAGGTCCTCCGCGCGCTGCCGGTCCCCGTTGACCAGCCGCAGCGCGTGCGCGTAGAGCGCCTCGGCATGCTCGTCGTGCAGGGCGCGCAGTAGGTCGGCGTCGTGGTCGCTGATGGTCTTCTCCTCGCTCTCGGCGCGAGCGGGCGCGGTGTTACGACCGGAGATACGTGCTGTCATGCCGATCGGTTCATTGCCAGCTCAACCTGGTGTAACCGGGGTGGAGTTCATCGCTGGTTCACATCGACGCTGGCCGGTGCTCACCACACCGCCCTAGCGTCCGGCGGGTACGTCGGTGACCTGCACCGACGCGCACCGACTCTCAGGAGGATCCTCCACATGAGCGACCGACCCCGGCTGCTCCCGCTGCTGGGCACCCCCCGCCACGGCAGCCGCGACGCCATGACCTGCCTCTACCGCTGCGGCAACGCCTGTGACCACCCGGTACCCAACACCTCCGACAACGCGTACTTCGGTGAGGTGGTGGACGCCGAGGTCAGCCGCCGCGGCGTGGTCCGCGCCGGGGCGGTCGGCGCCCTGGTGCTGGGCTTCAGCGGCGCTGCGGCCGGCGCCCTCGCCGGCACCGCTTCCGCCGCCGCTGCCCCAGCTGTCCCGGCGCCCCCGGCAGGTCAGTCGTCGGTGGCTGGCCGCCGACCGGGCAACGGTGCACTGACCTTCAAGCCGATTCCGCCGAACACTCTCGACACGTTCGTCGTTCCGAACGGCTACGACCACGCAGTGATCATCCGCTGGGGCGACCCGGTGGTGCCCGGTGCGCCGGAGTTCAACCTGCGCCGGCAGACCGCCGCCGCGCAGGCCAAGCAGTTCGGCTACAACAACGACTTCGTCGGTGTGCTCCCGCTCGACAAGCGGGGTAAGCGGGCACTGCTCGTGGTCAACCACGAGTACACGAACGAGGATCTGATGTTCCCCGGCTTCACCAGCCAGGACGCGCTCAGTGTCGAGCAGGTGAAGGTGGCGATGGCCGCGCACGGCATGTCCGTGGTGGAGATCGAGCGGGTCGACGGTACCGGCCAGTGGCAGGTCGTCGACTCCGGCCGGCGGCCGTACAACCGCCGGGTGGACGCGCTGAGCAGCAAGTTCGAGCTGACCGGTCCGGTCGCCGGCTCGTCGTTCGTGCGGACGGCCGCCGACCCGAAGGGCCGTACGGTCATCGGCACGCTGAACAACTGTGCCGGCGGCGTCACCCCGTGGGGCACGGTGCTCTCCGGCGAGGAGAACTTCAACCAGTACTTCGTCGGCGGTGACGCGGCACCGGAGTCGGAGAAGGCCCGGCTGGCGCGCTACGGGATCAGCACCACCGCCCGTTACCCCAGCGGCAGCCGCAAGTGGGACCGGGCCGCCGAGCGGTTCGACCTCGCCAAGCACCCCAACGAGGCCAACCGGCACGGCTGGATCGTGGAGATCGACCCCTTTGACCCGGACAGCCGCCCGCGTAAGCACACGGCGATGGGTCGGTTCAAGCACGAGGGCGCGAACGTCATCGTCGCCCGCAGCGGGCACGTGGTCGCGTACATGGGCGACGACGAGCGCTTCGACTACCTGTACAAGTTCGTCTCGGACAAAAAGTTCATGAAGGGTGACTCCTGGGTCGCCCGGAAGCACAACCTGACGCTGCTGGAGTCGGGCACCCTCTACGTCGCCAAGCTCGACCAGAGCAGCGCCGATGAGATCGACGGCTCCGGCAAACTGCCGAGTGACGGTGCCTTCAACGGCAAGGGACGCTGGATCAAGCTGGTCAGTGGGAACCGTTCCTACGTGGACGGTATGACTGCCGCCGAGGTGCTGACCTTCACCCGGCTCGCCGGGGACAAGGCCGGTGCGACCAAGATGGACCGGCCAGAGGACGTCGAACCGAGCCTGCTCACCGGCAAGGTGTACGTCGCTCTCACCAACAACTCGAACCGTGGGGTGGGCAGCAACCCGGCGCCGGACGAGGCCAACCCGCGTACCGCCAACCGGCACGGGCAGATCCTGGAACTGGTCGAGGACCGGGGGGACAACACCTCCGACACGTTCACGTGGTCGCTGCCGATCGTCTGCGGTGACCCGGCTGATCCGTCGACCTACTTCGCCGGGTACGACAAGACCAAGGTCTCGCCGATCTCCTGCCCGGACAATGTGGCGTTCGATGCCACCGGCAACCTCTGGATCTCCACCGACGGCAACGCACTTGGCAGCAACGACGGCCTCTTCGCCACCGCGACCGAAGGTCCCGAGCGCGGCCACCTGAAGCAGTTCCTCACCGTACCGATCGGTGCGGAAACCTGCGGTCCGTTCATGACCGAGGACAACCGTTCCATCTTCGTGGCCGTACAGCACCCGGGTGAAATCTCCGGTGCCACGATCGACAACCCGGCCTCCACCTGGCCGGACGGCGACTACGCCAAGCCGGGCGTGGTCGTGACCTGGCGGCTGGACGGCGGGCCGGTCGGTAGCTGACCCCGCCCCGGCCTCGCGCCGGCCGCCACCCGACGGCCCTCTCCCCACCAGGGAGAGGGCCGTCTCGGCAGGCGCCGAAGGTCAGTTGTCGGCGGCCAGGGCGTCGGCGATGGCACGTGCGGCGGTGAGCAGCTTCGTCCGCACCACCCGGGCGGTGGTCATCATCTCGCTGGCCGGTAGCGCGCAGGCCAGCACCGTGCGCCGTTCCATGTCCTTGTCCGGGCTCACGAGCACGGCTGCGCACGCGACGCCCTGTCTGAACTGGCCCAACTCCAGCTGCATCCCGCGGCGGTCCCCGGCCGTCAGGTCGGCCTCGAACGTCTCAGGGGTGGTGAGGGTGGCGTTGGTGAACGGACGCATGCCGTACTCGCGCAGGTAACGGTGGCGCTGCTCGGCGGTCAGCGTGGCGAGGAGCGCCTTTCCGAGTGCGGTCGCGTGGGCGCCCTCGTCGAACCCGGGGACGAGATCCTCCAGGTACGGCGAACGGTTCCCCTCCGCCACAGCGGTGATCGCCACCTGACCATTGACGAAGCGGCCGAGGAAGTGACTCCAGCCGGTCTCCAGCGCCGCCCGGCGCAGGCTCTCCCCGACGGCTGGCGAGCCGCGGAACGCGGAGACCAGTTCGCGGTAGCGGTCGGCCACCTCCAGACCCACGATGTACGTGCCGTCCTCCCGACGGATCACGTAACCCTCGTAGGCGAGGGTGCGTACCAGGTGGTAGGTGGTGGCAACGGTCAGCTCGCAGCGGCGGGCGATCTGTTTGACTGTCAGGCCCCGCGGGGCACGACCGACCGACTCGAGAACTCGAAGCGCGCGGGAGACACTTCGGATCAGGTCCGAAGGTTCCGCTAGGGGGTCACGCACAACCACCTCCGCCACCGGGGACTTACACCATATGAAATGGCGGGCCGCCGCGAAACGCCTGATCGGGTGGATGATCCAAGGCAATCGAATACCTGATGTGAGGTTCACCTCACTTTCTGTCGTCGAGATGTGGCTGACGTAAGTTGACCGCACCATGAGCAACATCGCCCGTCCCCGCACCCCCACCAACGTCGCACGTCCCGTCCGGACCAGTGCGGTCGCGGTCGTCGTCACGATCGTCTGCGTCCTGCCGGTCTTCCTGGTCGGCGGCCTGGCCGTGCAGATGCGGGAGGAGTTGGGATTCTCCCCCGCCGGACTGGGGCTCGTCGTGGCGGTCTACTTCGGTGTGGGTGCCCTCGCCTCGGTGCCTTCCGGTGCGCTCGTCGAGCGGTGGGGTGCCACCGTGGTCGCCCGGGCCGGCATCGCGGTTTCCGCCGTCGCCCTGCTGGCCGTGGCGGTGGCGGCCCGATCGTATCCGACCCTGGTCGGTCTGCTCGCCGTCGCGGGCATCGCCAACGCGCTCGGGCAACTGTCCAGCAACACCCTGCTCGCCCGGCACGTCCCGCCTCGTCGGCAGGGCCTGTCGTTCGGCGTCAAACAGGCAGCCATCCCCGTGTCCACCCTGCTCGCCGGTGTGGCGGTGCCCACCCTCGCGCTGACCGTCGGTTGGCGGTGGGCCTTCGTGGCCGCAGCCGTTGCCGCCGTTGCCGCGCTACCTGCCGTACCGGCCCAGGGTGCCGGGCCCCCGCACCGCCGCACCGCACGCACCGGCGGCGCGACCCCGGGACTGGTCCTGGTCGGGGTGGCAGCGACGCTGGCCGCCGGGGCGGCGAACGCACTGGGCACCTTCGTAGTCGACGCCTCCGTCGACCGGGGTCTCGATCCGGGTAACGCCGGGCTCACCTTGACTCTCGGCAGCGCGGTCTGTGTCGCAGCCCGGATCGGGATCGGCTGGCTGGCCGACCGCCGCACCGGCGGACACGTAACGGTGATCGCCGGTCTGCTGGTGACCGGCGCGGTGGGGCTGAGCCTGCTCGCAGCGGCCGGACCCGGCCCGCTGATCATCGGCGTGGTGCTCGGCTTCGGTCTCGGCTGGTCGTGGCCCGGGCTGATGAACTTCGCGGTGGTCCAACTGCATCCGCAGGCACCGGCCGCAGCCACCTCGATCACCCAGACCGGGGTGTACGCCGGCGGCTGCGTCGGACCGCTCGCCCTGGGCCCCCTGGCCGCTGCGGCCGGCTATCCCGCGATGTGGCTCGCCGCCAGCGCCGCCATGCTCGTCGCCGCCGCGCTGATGCTCACCGCCACCCGCCTACTCCCCACCGTCCGCTGACCCGCCCACCTGGATGCCGACCGACAGTTGAGCGCTGTCTCCTGTCGGACGGTGCCGGGTGGTCAGCTGGAGCGGTCGGCGATGTGGTCGCAGAGCGACTCGAGCGCGTGGCGGGCCGGACCAGCCGGCAAGGGCGCCAGCCGGGCGCGGGCGTCCTCGGCGTAGCTGCGGACGGTTTCGCGGGCACGTTTGAGGGCCGGGCTCTCCCGGAGCAGGCCGAGCGCCTCGGTGTGCAGAGCGTCGTCGGTGATCGGGCCCCCAGCAAGGATCTCCCGCAGCCGGACGGACGAGGCGTCCGCGTCGTCCGAGGCGCAGGCGTAGAGCACCGGCAGGGTGGGCACTCCCTCGCGTAGGTCGGTGCCGGGCGTCTTGCCCGACTCCGCCGACTCGCTGGCGATGTCGAGCAGGTCGTCGGAAAGCTGGAAGGCGACCCCGATGGTCTCGCCGTACCCGGCCAGCGCCGACACGTGCTCCGGTGCGGCCCCACCGAACTGGGCACCGAAGTGCGCGCTGGTGGCGATCAGTGAACCGGTCTTCTCGGCGATCACCCGCAGGTAGTGCGCCACCGGATCGTCCCCGCCCCTGGGACCGACGGTCTCGGCGATCTGGCCATGGACCAGCCGGGCGAACGTACGCGCCTGAAGACGTACCGCCTCGGGGCCCAGCTCGGCCGCGACGTCCGCGGCCCGGGCGAAAAGGTAGTCGCCCACCAGGATGGCGACCGAGTTGGTCCACCGGGAGTTGGCACTGGGTGCACCCCGGCGCACCGCTGCCTCGTCCATCACGTCGTCGTGGTAGAGCGTGGCCAGGTGGGTCAGCTCCACCACCACGGCCGCCGAGACCACCTCGACCCGGGTCGGGTCGCCGAACTGGGCTCCCAGGGCCACCAGCAGCGGTCGGAACCGCTTACCACCGGCCTCCACCAGGTGCCGGGCCGCCTCGGTGACGAACGGGTCTGCGCTGGCGACACTGGCCCGCAGTTGCGTCTCCACCGCCGCCAGCACGTCGAGCACGGACTGCTCACTGCGCGGGTCGGCGAGGTGGAGGCCGAGCGCGCCGAAATGAGCCGCGCCGAAGCGGCCCCGGCGGGCACCGGAGCCGGTGACACCTGAACCCTCGCCACCCCTAATCACCACGCCCCCAACCATGCCACACACGTTCGACCTGCACCGGACCGGGGATACGCGGCGAGGGCCGGCCCACAGCACGTGGATCGGCCCCCGGTCGGCAGTCCGGCCGCTACCTGACGAAATCGGCGGCTGAGGACGCCAGCGAGAGCAGTGGTTCCGGCGCGACGCCGAGTACGAGCGTGGCGAGCACCCCGATCACCAGCGCGGCAGAGGTGAGCCCGCCGGGAACGGCCACCGTCGGCGTGCTGTCGCCCGGTTCGGAGAGCCACATCAGCACCACGACCCGCAGATACGGGAAGGCCAGCACCATGCTGGTCAGCACGCCAGCGATGACGAGCCACACCTGCCCACCCTCCAGCGCCGGGCCGAAAACCGCGAACTTGCTGGTGAAACCGCTGGTCATCGGGATACCCGCGAAGGCCAACAGGACGAAGGTGAACACGGCGGCGTATACCGGCGACCGCCTACCCAGCCCAGCCCAGCGGGACAGGTGCGTCGCTTCCCCGTCGGCATCGCGTACCAACGTCACCACCGCGAACGCGGCCAGCACCGTGAAGCCGTACGCCACCAGGTAGAACATCGTGCCGGAAAGACCACCGCTCCCCGGCGAGAGCACACCGACGAGCAGATAGCCGGCGTTGGCGATGGAGGAGTACGCCAGCAGCCGCTTGATGTCGGTCTGGGTCACCGCGAACAGCGCACCGACGAGCATGGTGAGCACCGCGACAGCGCCCAGCACCGGAGTGAAGTCCCACCGTGCGCCTTCGAAAGCCACATGGAACACCCGCAGCAGCGCACCGAAAGCGGCGACCTTGGTGCAGGCTGCCATGAAACCGGTCAACGGTGTCGGGGCACCCTGGTACACGTCCGGCGTCCAGACGTGGAACGGCGCGGCAGCGGCCTTGAACAGCAGACCGATGGCGACGAGCGCCACACCGGCGAAGAGCAGCACCGGGCTGGCCGTCGAGTTCGCCACTGCCGCGTTCACGGTGGCGAAGTCCACCCCGGCCGCCCGGTCACCCAGACCGGCGGTGAAGCCGTAGATCAGCGCCAGCCCGAACAGGAAGAACGCCGAGGCGTACGCGCCGAGCAGGAAGTACTTCATCGCCGCCTCCTGGCTCAGCAGCCGCCGACGACGAGCCAGCGCGCAGAGCAGGTAGAGCGGCAACGAGAACACCTCGAGCGCGATGAACATCGTCAGCAGGTCGTTCGCCGACACGAAGATCAGCATCCCGCCGATCGCGAAGGTGCTGAGCGGGTACACCTCACCCGCGCCACCGGCGTTCTCCGCCTGCCGGCGGTCCTCCGGCGAGTCGGCGGTCACCGCGGCCTGAGCGACGAACGCGCCGCCCCGCTCGACCGCCCGCTCACCGAGCAGCAACAGCGCCACCGCCGACAGGGCGAGGATCGCGCCCTGGAGGAACAACGTCGGCCCGTCGACGGCGACCACCCCGATAGTGATCACCCGCTTGTCGGCGTTGACCACCACCATGGTCAACGCCGCGAGAACCGCCAGCAGCGCCAGCGGCAACTGCACGGGATGCCGTAGCCGCCGGGGCACGAACGCCTCGACCAGCACCCCGAGCACCGCCGCGCCCAACATGATCAGGATCGGCGCGATAGCCGCGTAGTCGATCGGCGGCAGTTCAAGCTCGGTCACTGGCTCAGCCTTTCGTTCGCGACTGCGGGGCTCGCAAGCTCACTCCTCGCGCTCACCACATCAGCCTTTCGTTCGCGACTGCGGGGCTCGCAAGCTCACTCCTCGCGCTCACCGGCTCGCCTCCTGGACGGTGTCCACCGACGGGGCCGGGTCGGTCCGGTCGACGTCCTGCATGGTCGCCTGAATAGCAGGATTGATGACGTCGGTCACCGGCTTCGGATAGAAGCCGAGGAGCACGATCAGCGCGATCAGGGGAGCTACGACGACCTTCTCACGCAGGGTCAGGTCACGCTTCATCCCGTCGATCTCGGTCAACGCCGGGTTGAGGGTGCCCTGCGTGGTGCGCTGCACCATCCACAGCACGTACGCCGCCGCCAGGACGATGCCCAACGTGGCGATCACGGCAACCGGCTTGTTCACCGTGAACGTGCCGATCAGCACCAGGAACTCGGAGACGAACGGGGCCGTGCCGGGCAGCGCCAACGAGGCTAGACCGGCGAAGAAGAGCACCCCGGCGAGCAGCGGTACCAGCTTGCCAGCGCCACCGAAGTCACTCACCAGAGCCGAGCCCCGGCGCGCGATGAGCATGCCCACCACCAGGAACAGCAGCCCGGTGGCGAGGCCGTGGTTGACCATGTAGAGCACGGCCCCGGTGCCCGCCTGCGTGGTGAAGGCGAAGATGCCCACGCCGATGAAGCCGAAGTGGGCGATCGACGTGTACGACACGAGTCGCTTGAGGTCGTTCTGCCCGACAGCCAGCAGTGCCGCGTAGATGATCCCGATTACCGCCAGAGCCAGCGCCCACGGCGCGAACCACTTGGCGGCGTCCGGGAAGAGCGGCAGACAGTACCGCAGGATGCCGAAGGTGCCGACCTTGTCCAGCACACCGACAAGCAGCGCGGCGGCACCGGCCGGTGCCGCGCCACCGGCGTCCGGCAGCCAGGTGTGGAACGGGAAGAACGGTGCCTTGATCGCAAACGCGACGAAGAACCCGAGGAAGAGCCAACGCTCGGCACCGGTGGAGATGTCCACCTCCGACAGCGCCACCCAGTCGAAGTTCTTACCGCCGACCACCCACAGACCGATCACGGCGGCCAGCATGAACAGGCCACCGACAAGCGAGTAGAGGAAGAACTTCACAGCCGCGTACTGCCGCTGGTTGCCGCCGTAGCTGCCGATGAGGAAGTACATCGGCACCAGCATGACCTCGAAGAAGACGTAGAACAGGAAGACGTCGGCGGCGGCGAAAACGCCGATCATCGTGCATTCGAGGACGAGTAGCAGTGCGAAGTAGACGGGCACCGAGCGCTTCGAGGACTCCGCGTCGTGCCAGGAAGCCAGGATCACCAGCGGCACCAACACCGCGATCAGCATCAGCATGACCAACGCGATGCCGTCGGCGGCGAAGGTGAAGTTGACACCCCAGTTGGGGATCCACGGGTACGACTCGCGGAACTGGAAGCGGTCGCCATCCACCTGGAAGGTCACCCACATGACCACCGACAGCGCCAGCACCAGCAGCGACCAGCCGAACGCCACCTGCTTGGCAAGCGTCGGCCGACTGCGTGGCAGGAAAGCGACGACCACGGCGCCGACAAGCGGCGCCACGGTGAGCACCGAGAGGAACGGGAAGTCGGACATTATGCGGCCTTACCTCCGTCGTCACTGTGCGGTCCGCCGGCGACGGCCGCCTCAGAAGCTGTCGCCCGGATGCGGTCGATCACGCGAACCACCCCGCCTGTACGGCCAGGAAGGCGGCCACCACCAGCAACGCGCCGGTCAGGATCGAGGTGGCGTACGACCGGACGAAGCCGGTCTGCAACCGCCGGAGCCGGCCCGATCCGCCACCGATCCCCGCGGCCAGACCGTTGACGATCCCGTCAATGCCTCGGTTGTCGAGATAGACGAGCGCCCGGGTGAGAAAGATGCCCGGCTTCTCGAAGACCGCCTCGTTGACCGCGTCGGTGTAGAGATTCTTACGGGCAGCGGTGACCACCACGCCGGCCGGCTGCGGCACGGTAGCGGTGCCGTTGCGGAACAGCAACCAACCCAGCACGGCCCCGAGTACGGTGACTCCCTGCGCCAGGAAGAAGATCGCCAGGTGTGGTAGGGCACCGTGGTGTTCCTCGGTGTCGGCGAGGCCGGCCGTGCTGGTCAGCCAGTCCGGGACGGAGGTGGCCAGCAGCGCACCGCCGCCGAGCGAGCCGACGGCAAGCAGGATCAGCGGAATCCTCATCAGCAGCGGGGACTCGTGCGGCTGATCGATGTCCTCGGTCCAGCGCTTCGGCCCGTGGAAGGTGAGCACGAACAGCCGGGTCATGTAGAAGGCGGTCAACCCCGCGCCGAGCAGGGCGGCACCACCGAAGAGCCACGCCGTCCAGCCCTCGCGGGCGAACGCCGCCTCCACGATCGGCTCCTTCGAGAAGTAGCCGGAGAACGGGATGATGCCGATGATCGCCACCCAGCCGGCCGCGAAGGTCAACCAGGTGGTCCTCATGTGCTTCGCGATACCGCCGAAACGACGGATGTCGACCTGATCCTTCATGCCGTGCATGACCGAACCGGCACCGAGGAACATGTTGGCCTTGAAGAAGCCGTGCGCCAGCAGGTGCACGATGGCGAGTGCGTACGCTGCGCCACCCAGACCGACGCCGAGGAACATGTAGCCGATCTGGCTGACCGTGGACCAGGCCAGGATCCGCTTGATGTCGTCCTTGGCGCAACCGATGATCGCGCCGATGAGCAGGGTCAACGCACCGACGCTCACCACCACCAGCTGCAACGTGGCATTGGCCGAGAAGATGATGTTGGAGCGGGCGATCAGGTAGACACCTGCGGTGACCATCGTCGCCGCGTGGATCAGCGCCGACACCGGGGTCGGGCCCTCCATCGCGTCCGGCAACCATGCCTGGAGTGGGAACTGGCCGGACTTGCCGGCCGCGCCGAGCAGCAGCAGCAGACCGAGCACCAGCACGGTGCCGCCGGCCAACGCGCCGACCCCGTTGAACACCTCGTCGTACTGGGTGGTGCCGAGGGTGGCGAACATGATGAAGATCGCGATGGCGAGGCCGGCGTCGCCGACCCGGTTCATCAGGAACGCCTTCTTCCCGGCGGTCGCGGCGGCCGGCTTGGTGTACCAGAAGGAGATCAGCAGGTACGACGCCAGACCGACGCCCTCCCAACCGAAGTACAGCATCACGTAGTTGTTGCCGAGCACCAGCAGCAGCATCGCCGCGATGAACAGGTTGAAGTACGCGAAGAAGCGCCGCCGTCCCGCATCGTGCGCCATGTACTCGACCGCGTACAGGTGGATCAGGAAACCCACGCCGGTGATCAGCAGGACGAACACGCCCGCGAGCGGATCGAACAGCAGCCCGAAGTCCACGTACAGACCACCGACCGCGATGAAGTCCCAGAGGCTGAGCTGGACCGACCGGTTCTCCAGCCCGCGCAGCCCGAGGAAGTAGCTCAACCCGAGCAGGAAGGCCGCGCCGACGGCGGCCACTCCGAGCCAGTGCCCCCACCGGTCGGCCCGCCGGCCGAGCAGCAACAAGATCGCCGCGCTGACCAGCGGAATCGCCACCAGCAGCCAGACGCTGCTCAGCAGCCCGTCCGCCGTCGCGTACGAGACGGTCTCGGCCGGAGCAGCCTGGGCGTACGTCATGATTTCGTCCACCGGTGGGCCCCTCTAGTACTTCAGCAGGTTGGCGTCGTCGACGCTGGCGGAACGTCGGGTGCGGAAAATCGCCATGATGATGGCCAACCCGACCACGACCTCGGCCGCCGCCACCACCATCACGAAGAACGCCATGATCTGGCCGTTGAGGTCACCGTTCATCCGGCTGAAGGTGACGAGCGCCAGGTTGGCCGCGTTGAGCATCAGTTCGACGCACATGAACAGCACGATCGCGTTGCGCCGGACCAGCACCCCGGCGGCGCCGATGGTGAACAGCACCGCGGCGAGGACCAGGTAGTAGTTCGGCTCGACCGAGAAGAAGTCACTCATTTCTCAGTGCCCTTCAGCGTGGTCTCCTCGGCGGTCAGCTCCCGCACGGGCAGGATGTCCGGCGTGCTGCGGTCGCTCAGTCGCCCGTCCGGCAGACGGGCCGGAGTGGCGACGGACGAGGAGGTGGCGAAGACACCCGGGCCGGGCTTCGGACCGGGGTAGTTGCCGGGCGCGAAGCGGGCCTTCATGGTGGCCACCTGATCGCGCTTGTCCTCCTTGCGCCGTTCGACGTGCGCCAGGATCATGCCGCCGATAGTGGCGGTGATCAGCAGTGCCGCGGTGAGTTCGAAAGCGAAGACGTAGTCGGTGAAGAGCAGGCGGGCGATGCCCTCCACGTTGCCGCCCGAGTTGGCCTGTTCCAGACCGACCGGGATGCTGCCCTGGGTGGCCCGGTATACCCCGCTACCGAGCAGGCCGGCGAAGCCGAGACCCAACCCGATCGCCGCGATCCGCTGGCCACGCAGCACCTCGATGAGGGAGTCGGACGCCTCCCGACCGACGAGCATCAGCACGAACAGGAAGAGCATCATGATGGCACCGGTGTAGACGATGATCTGCACCATGCCGATGAACGGGCCGGCCTGGAGCACGTAGAACACCCCGAGGCTGAGCATGGTCAGCACCAGCCACAGCGCCGAGTGCACCGCGTTGCGGGCGGCCACCATGCCGATCGCACCGGCCAGCGCGACCGGAGCGAGGATCCAGAACGTGACCGCCTCTCCGCCGGAGACCGCACCGGAGGCGGCGAGCAGCGTCGAGGTGTTCATGCCGACTCCCCTTTCTCCGCCTCGGCGCGTTGAGCGGCCTGCTCGGCACCGGGGAAGGTGACACCCGGATGCTCGTCGACCCGGTAACTGCCCGGCCCCATCGGGGAACGCTCCGCCCCGGCGGAGGTGCCCGGGTTGGTGAGGCTGCCGACGTAGTAGTCCTTCTCGCTGTCACCAAGCCGCATCGGGTGCGGCGGCTGCTCCATCCCGGACAGCAGCGGCGCCAACAGCTGCTCCTTGGTGAAGATCAGATCCTTGCGGTTGTCGCGGGCCAGCTCGTACTCGTTGCTCATGGTCAACGAGCGGGTCGGGCAAGCCTCGATACACAGCCCGCAAAAAATACAGCGGGCGTAGTTGATCTGGTAGACGCTGGCGTACCGCTCGCCCGGCGAGAAGCGCTGCTCGTCGGTGTTGTCGCCACCCTCCACGTAGATCGCATCCGCCGGGCAGGCCCAGGCGCACAGCTCACAGCCGATGCACTTCTCCAGCCCGTCCGGGTGCCGGTTGAGGATGTGCCGCCCGTGGTAACGCGGTGCCGGCTTCGGCGGGGTGAACGGGTAGTCGGTGGTGACGACCTTCCTGAACATGTGCGAAAAGGTGACCCCGAAGCCCTTGAACGTTCCGGTGATCGCGCCCACGTCACACCTCCTCAGAGTCCTGGCCGGCGGGAGCGTTGGCCGGCTCCCGCTCGGCGACCATGCGCCGGGTGCGCGGGCTCGGTGGTACCTGCAGATCCAGCGGGGGCAGCGGGAAGCTACCCTGCGGCCGGTTGTCGACCTGCTCGGCGAGGCTCGGCTTCGGTGCCGACTTGCGACTCGGCCAGAACAGCGCAGCGAGCAGCACCAGGCCAGCCGGAACGCCGATGGCGTACAGCCGGCTCTGGGTGTCCCAGTCGTCGATGGTGCGCAGCCCGGCGAGGATCACGATCCAGACCAGGCTGATCGGGATGAGCACCTTCCAACCGAGACGCATGAACTGGTCGTACCGCAGCCGGGGCAGGGTGCCGCGCAACCAGACGAAGACGAACACCAGCAGGATGACCTTGCCGAAGAACCAGAGCAGCGGCCACCAGCCGGAGTTGGCGCCCGACCACACGGTGATCGGCCACGGCGCGTGCCAACCACCCAGGAAGAGCGTCACGGTGAAGGCCGACATGGTCACCATCGCGACGTACTCACTGAGCATGATCAGCGCGAACTTGAGCGAGCTGTACTCGGTCATGAAGCCGGCGACCAGCTCCGACTCCGCCTCCGGCAGGTCGAACGGCGGCCGGTTGGTCTCGCCGACGATGGAGATGAAGAACACGATGAAGCTCGGGAAGAGCAGCAGCGCGTACCAGCCCGGTGCCGGTATGTCGAACCCGAACAGGCTGAGCTGGGTCCCGTCGCCCTGGGCGGCCACGATCTCACTCGTGGACATCGTGCCGGCGAGCATGAACACCGCCACGATCGACAGCCCCAGCGCCACCTCGTAGGAGATCAGCTGGGCGGCGGAACGCAGCCCACCGAGCAGCGGATAGGTCGAGCCGGACGCCCAACCGGCGAGCACGATGCCGTAGACCGCCATCGACGAGCAGGCCAGCACCACGAGCACCGCCACCGGCACGTCGGTGACCTGCAACGGCGTCTGGTGACCGAAGACGCTCACCATCGGGCCGAACGGGATCACCGACAGCGCGGTGACCGCACAGATCACGGAGATGGCCGGAGCGAAGAAGTAGACGACCTTGTCCGCCGAACGCGGGAGGATGTCCTCCTTGAAGGCCATCTTCAAACCGTCGGCAAGCGTCTGTAGCAGGCCGAACGGGCCGAGCTGGTTCGGCCCCGGCCGTACCTGCATGAAGCCGACGACCCGCCGCTCGAACCAGACGCCGAGCAGCGTACCGAGCAGCGCGACCACGAACGCGAAGACGATTTTGCCGAGGATCAGCCACCACGGGTCGTGGCCGAAGTCGCTGAGCGACGGCGGCTGCGCCAGCGAAATCATGCGACACCCCCGGAGGAGTTGAGGATCGGACCCGGCCGGTCCGCCGCGTCGGCGGCGACCGGCTCGGTGGTGCCGGGTGCGGAGATCCGGACCACCGCGCCGGAGGTGGCACCCAAACTGCGCCGCACGGTCGAACCGGGCGAGTTCGTGGGTAGCCAGACCACCCCGTCCGGCATCTCGGTGATCGCCACCGGCAGGGTCAACGCACCCCGATCGGTGCCCACCGTGACCGGTTCGCCGTCGGCGATGCCGAGCGCTTCCGCGCTGGCCTTGCCCAGCCGGATCACCGGCGGGCGGGCAGTGCCCCCCAGGTGCTCGTCACCGTCGGTGAGACTGCCCAGGTCGACCAGCTGGTGCCAGGTCGCCAGCACCGCCTCACCGGCACCCGGCTGCGGCACCGTGCCGGGCGTCACGGTCGGAGCGGCCGGCCGGCTCGCCCGGGTCGCCGGCAGGCT
The DNA here is from genome assembly GCF_012726175.1 of Micromonospora sp. HNM0581. Taxonomy (GTDB): domain Bacteria; phylum Actinomycetota; class Actinomycetes; order Mycobacteriales; family Micromonosporaceae; genus Micromonospora. Next base: position 76,435 of record NZ_JAASAD010000015.1, on the reverse strand, counting down.
ACCCAGCTCACGGCGTACGGACGGCACGTCCCCGGTGCCCAGCCGCACATCCAACTGGGCGGCGAGCGCGTCGAGCACCCGACCGTCGGTCATCGCGGCGGTGTCCAGCACCGCCTCGAAGGGACGCAGCCGACCCTCCCAGTCCAGGAAGCTGCCGGCCTTCTCCACCGCCGGCGCAACCGGCAGGACCACGTTCGCCCGGCGGGTCACCGCAGTGGCCCGCAACTCCAGGCTGACCAGGAAGGGCACCGCGTCCAGGGCCTGCTCGGCCAGACGCGGATCGGCCAGGTCGGCCGGGTCCACCCCGGCCACCACCAGCGCGCCCAGCTGCCCTGCGGCGGCGGCGCCGAGGATCCCTTCGGTGTCCCGGCCCGCCTGACTCGGGATGATCCCGGCCGGGATGTCCCACGCCTCGCCCAACTCGGCACGCGCACCCGGCTCGGTGACCAGCCGACCACCGGGCAGCAGGTTCGGCAGGCAGCCGGTGTCGACCGCCCCACGGTCACCGGCACGTCGCGGCACCCAGGCCAGTTTCGCCCCGGTACGCGCGGCCACCTCAGCAGCGGCGGAGAGGCCCCCTGGCACAGTGGCCAGCCGCTCACCGACGAACAGGATCGCCCCTTCGGCGCTGAGCGCCTCGGCGACCGTGGCGTGCTCGGCGAGCACCCCGGCCTCCTCGCCCGGCACCACCCGGGCCAGCTTGGCACCGAGCTTCTCCAGGCCACGGGTGGCGAACGGGGCGATCGCGTACACCTTGAGCTTGTTCTTCAGGTACGCCTTGCGCAGCCGCAGGAAGAGGATCGGGCACTCCTCCTCCGGCTCCAGGCCGACAAGCACCACCGCCGGTGCCCTCTCGACGTCGGTGTAGGTGACGTCGGTGCTGCCGGCGACCGTGCTGGCCAGGAAGTCGGCCTCCTCGCGGGAGACCGGGCGGGCCCGGAAGTCGATGTCGTTGGTGTGCAGGGCGACCCGGGCGAACTTGGCGTACGCGTACGCGTCCTCGATCGTCAGTCGACCGCCGGTGAGCACCGCGGCACCCTGGCCGGTGTCCCGGGCCGACCGCAGCCCTTCGGCAGCGACGCTGAGCGCCTCGCTCCAGGACGCTTCGCGCAGTTCGCCGGTGTGCTCGTCGCGTACCAACGGAGTGGTGAGCCGGTCAGCGGCGCGGGCGTACTGGAAGCCCCACCGCCCCTTGTCGCAGTTCCACTCCTCGTTGACCTGGGGATCGTCGCCGGCCAGCCGGCGTAGCACCTTGCCCCGCCGCCAGTCGGTGCGCTGGGCGCAGCCAGCCGAGCAGTGCTCACACACGCTCGGGCTGGAGACCAGGTCGAACGGGCGGGCACGGAAGCGGTACTGGCTGCCGGTCAACGCGCCCACCGGACAGATCTGCACGGTGTTTCCGGAGAAGTACGAGTTGAAAGGGACGTCGCCCTCGTCACCCTCGACGCCGTACTCCTCGTCCCGGTAGATGTTGATCTCCTCGGCGGAGGAGCGGTTCATCAGGTCGATGAACTTGTCGCCCGCGATCTCCTCGGAAAATCGGGTGCAGCGCTGGCAGAGCACGCAGCGTTCCCGGTCGAGCAGCACCTGGGTACTGATCGGCAGCGGTTTCGGATACTCCCGCTTGTGCTCGTGGAAGCGGGAGTCGCTGCGACCGGTCGACATGGCCTGGTTCTGTAGCGGGCACTCACCGCCCTTGTCACACATCGGGCAGTCGAGGGGGTGGTTCACCAGGAGCAGCTCCATGATCCCCTCCTGCGCCTTCTTGGCGACCGGAGAGGTGAGCTGGGTACGGACCACCATCCCGTCGGCGACCGTCTGGGTGCAGGAGGCGACGGGCTTGCGCTGCCCCTCCACCTCCACCAGGCACTGCCGGCAGGCGCCGGCCGGAGCCAGCAGCGGATGGTCGCAGAACCGGGGGATCTCGGTGCCCATCTGCTCGGCGACCCGGATCAGCAGCGCCCCCTTCGGGGCGGTGACCTCGACGCCGTCGATGGTGAGGGTGACCGTCTCGGTCGGCTTGGCAACGTCCGTCATTAGTGGGCTCCCACCAACTGCTTGTCGGACAACTTCGGCGCGGTCCGTCCCTCGATGTAGTCGAGGTAGTCCTGCTTGAAGTACTTCAGCGACGAGGTCACCGAGCTGGTGGCACCGTCACCCAGGCCGCAGAAGGAGCGGCCGAGGATGTTGTCGCAGGTGTCGAGCAGCGTGTCCAGGTCGTCCCGGGTGCCCTGGCCGGCGAGGATGCGCCGGTAGACCCGGACCATCCAGTAGTTGCCTTCCCGGCACGGCGTGCACTTGCCGCACGACTCGTGGTGGTAGAACTCCAGCCACCGGTAGGTCGCGTAGACCGGGCAGTCCTGGTCGGAAAAGATCTGCGTGGCGGTGGTGCCGAGGATCGAGCCGGCGGCAGCCACCCCCTCGAAGTCCAGTGGCACGTCGAGGTGCTCGGCGGTGAGCAGCGGCGTCGACGATCCGCCCGGCGTCCAGAACTTCAGGTTGTGCCCCGGCAGCATCCCGCCGGCCAACTCGATCAGCTCGCGCAGCGTGATGCCGAGGCCGCACTCGTACTGGCCGGGATTGGTGATCCGCCCGGAGAGGGAGTAGATCATCGGTCCGGCGGACTTCTCGGTACCCATCGACTTCCACCAGTCGGCACCGGCCAGCACGATGTACGGCACGCTGGCGATGGTGCCGACGTTGTTGACCACGGTGGGGCTGGCGTACAGGCCGTGGGTGGCCGGGAACGGCGGACGTAGCCGAGGCTGGCCCCGGAAGCCCTCCAGGGAGTCGAGCAGGGCCGTCTCCTCGCCGCAGATGTACGCGCCGGCTCCCGAGTGCACCACCAGGTCCAGGTCGAAACCCGAGCCGAGGATGTCTCGTCCGAGGTAGCCCTTGGCGTACGCCTCGTTGACGGCGTTGCGTAGCCGCCGGGCGGCGTGCACCGCCTCACCGCGGATGTAGATGTAGGCGCGACTGGCCCGGATCGCGTACGAGGCGATGATGACCCCCTCGACCAGCGAGTGCGGGTCGTGGGTCATCAACGGCAGGTCCTTGCAGGTGCCGGGCTCGCCCTCGTCGGCGTTGACCACGAGGTAGTGCGGCTTACCGTCGCCCTGCGGGATGAAGCCCCACTTCAGGCCGGTGGGGAAGCCGGCCCCGCCACGACCCCGCAGCCCGGAATCCTTGATCAGCTGGATGAGGTCGTCCGGGTGCGCCTTGACCGCTTTGCGCAGCGCCGCGTAACCGTCGAGCTTCTCGTAGGTGCCGATCTGCCAGGCATCCGGGGACAGCCAACGCTTGGTGAGCACGGGCGTCAGCTTGGCCAGGGTCTGCGGCGCGGGCGTGGTCACTGCTGAGCCCCCTTGTCGTGTGCGGAGTCCTGACCGCCGTTGGCCGACTCCGCTTCCCTGAGGTTGCGCTCCTGTGCCCCCGTGTCGTCGCCCGCCGGCTTGGCGTCGCTGGCCGGTTTGTTGGCTGCCGCACCGGCGGCCTCGGCGGCCCGGGCGTCGTCTGGGGCGGGCGGCTGCCCGTCCACGGGAACCTTGGTGCCGGGTGCGTCCGGGGCCGGCGTCCCGGCGTCCGGCTGCCGGGTCTCGGCCGTACGCAACTGCGGTGACTTGCGGTCCGGGGCGGGCACGTCGGGCGCGGTGCTGCCGCTCGGGGCGGCCTTCGCCGGGGTGGCGGGGGCGGGCTTGTCCTCCGGCTTGCCACCGCGGATGGGGGTGTTCGGGTCGAAGCCCGGTGCCGAGATGCCGTGCTGCTGGGCCAGTCGCAGGCCACGCAGGGTCGGCTCGCCCGGCACACCGTCGGCGACGGCGCCGTCCCGCTCGTCGGCGAAGCCGGCGAGCTGCACGGCCATCTCCTTTAGGGTGCAGAGCCGGGCACCACGGCTCGGCGTGGGCCGACCACCGGCGCGCAGTTCGTCGACCACCCCGACCGCGGCCTGCGGGTCGACGCCGTCGAAGAAGTCGTAGTTGACGGTCATCACCGGGCCGTAGTCGCAGGCGGCCAGGCACTCGGCGTGCTCAAGGGTGATGGTGCCGTCGGCGGTGGTCTCGTCGTGTCCGACCCCCAGGTGCTCGGCGAGGGTGTCGTAGACCTCCTGGCCACCGAGCACGTTGCACATCGTGTTGGTGCAGACGCTTACCAGCCAGTCACCGGTGGGCCGCCGCTTGTACATGGTGTAGAAGCTGGCCACCGCACCGACCTGGGCCTTGTTCAGACCGAGCACTTCGGCGCAGAACGCCACACCGGCCGGGGAGACGTAACCTTCCTCGGCCTGTACGAGATGCAGCAGCGGCAGCAGAGCCGAGCGGGAGCGGTCCACCGGGTAACGGGCGATGATCTCCCGGGCCCGGGTCCGCGTCTGTTCGGTGAAGACAGTCATCAGCGTCGCCTTCCGTTCCCGACTGCGGGGCTCGCAAGCTCACTCCTCGCGCTCACCGGTCACAACCTCCCATGACGGGGTCCAGCGAGGCGCCGCCGGCGATGACGTCGGCGATCAGGCCACCCTCGGCCATCGCCGGCAGGGCCTGGAGGTTGACGAAACTCGGCTCCCGGTAGTGCACCCGGTACGGCCGCGTCCCGCCGTCGGAGACCGCGTGTACACCCAACTCGCCGCGTGGCGACTCGACCGCGACGTACACCTGACCCGGTGGCACCCGGAAGCCCTCCGTCACCAGCTTGAAGTGGTGGATCAGGGACTCCATCGACTGGCCCATGATCTTCGCGACGTGCTCCAGCGAGTTACCCATGCCGTCGACGCCGATGGCCAACTGCGCCGGCCACGCGATCTTCTTGTCGGCCACCATCACCGGGCCGGGCCGGAGCCGGTCGAGCGCCTGCTCGACGAGCTTCATCGACTCGCGGATCTCGGCCAGTCGGACCAGGTAGCGGCCCCAGACGTCGCCGTCGGGGTGAGTCGGCACGTCGAACTCGTACGTCTCGTAGCCGCAGTACGGCATGGTCTTGCGCAGATCCCAGGCCAGGCCGGCTGAGCGCAGCACCGGGCCGGTGACACCGAGCGCCAGGCAGCCGGTCACGTCGAGCACGGCCACGTTCTGCGTCCGCTCCAACCAGATCGGCTGGCCGGAGAGCAGGTCCTCGTACTCCTTGAGGCGCTTCGGCATGACCTTGAGGAACTCGCGGATCTTGACGATCGCCTCGTCCGGTACGTCCTGGGCGACGCCGCCCGGCCGGACGTACGCGTGGTTCATCCGCAGGCCGGTGATCAGTTCGAAGATCTCCAGGATGTACTCGCGCTCCCGGAAGCCGTAGAGCATGATCGAGATCGCGCCCAGCTCCATGCCCGTGGTGGCCAGCCACACCAGGTGCGAGGAGATCCGGTTCAGCTCCATCATCAACACGCGGATGGTGTTGGCCCGCTCGGTGACGTCGTCGGTGATGCCGAGCAGCTTCTCCACGGCCAGCGAGTACGCCGTCTCGTTGAAGATCGGCGAGAGGTAGTCCATTCGGGTCACGAACGTCGAACCCTGCACCCAGTTGCGGTACTCCAGGTTCTTCTCGATACCGGTGTGCAGGTAGCCGACGACCGAGCGGGCCTCCCGGACCGTCTCGCCCTCCAGCTCCAGGATCAGCCGGAGCACGCCGTGCGTGGACGGGTGCTGCGGACCCATGTTGACGACGATCCGGCCCTCGTTGATCGGGTCGACGCCGGATACAACGTCGTCCCAGTCCCCGCCGGTGACGGTGAAGACCCGACCCTCGGTCGTTTCGCGTTCGGTGGCGTAGTTCGACGCGGTCATTGGTAAGACCTCCGCTTGTCGGGCGGCGGAATCTCGGCGCCCTTGTACTCCACGGGCACGCCGCCGAGGGGGTAGTCCTTGCGCTGCGGGTGACCCTCCCAGTCGTCCGGCATGAGAATGCGGGTCAGCGCCGGGTGACCGTCGAAGACGATCCCGAACATGTCGTACGCCTCCCGCTCCTGCCAGTCGGCGGTCGGGTAGACGCTCGTGACGCTGGGCAGGTGCGGTTCCTCGGCGCTGACGGCGGCCTCCAGCCGGACCTGCCGCCGGTACGTCATCGAGGTGAGGTGGTAGACGACGTGCAGTCGGCGGGCGTCGGCACCGAGGTAGTCGACACCGGACACCGACGAGCACAGCTCGAACCGAAGCGCCGAGTCGTCCCGCATCACCTGGCAGACCTCGGCGATCCGCTCCGGCCGGACGTGCAGGGTCAGCTCACCCCGGTCGACCACGACCTTTTCGATCGCCTCGCCGAAGGCCGGGTACGCCTCCTCCAGAGCGTCCCGGACCTCGTCGAAGTAGCCACCGTACGGTCGGGGGGAGTCCTCGACCGCGTGGTGCTGCCGGACCAGTCCACCGAACCCGGAGACGTCACCACTGCCCTGGTTACCGAACATGCCCCGGCCCGCCGGTGCGGCCGGCGGGAACTCGGCGGGTGCGCCGCTCGTCGCACCGGCGGGCGGCACCGGGACCGGTACGCCACCGGTGGTCGGTTTGTCGTCAGTCACTTGATCCCCCCGTACGGGTGGAGGTGGTTCTGGGCCTTCATCCAGTTCTCGATCCGCAGCTGCTCCTCGCGGCCCTCGCGGACGGCCTGCGTCCACTCGGCCCGGCGGGCCTTGTCGCTGCGGTACGACGACGGCATCGAGCCGTACGGCACCACCGGCACGTCACCGCGCGCCTCGCGGGCGGCGAGCATCTTGCGGCCGTTCGGGCCGAGCGGCTCGTGGCCGATCTTCTCGCGCAGCTTGAGGATGGCGTCGATGAGCATCTCCGGCCGGGGCGGGCAGCCCGGGAGGTACATGTCGACCGGTACGACATGGTCGACGCCCTGCACGATGGCGTAGTTGTTGAACATGCCGCCGCTGCTGGCACAGACACCCATCGACAGCACCCAGCGGGGCTCGGCCATCTGGTCGTAGATCTGGCGCAGTACCGGGGCCATCTTCTGACTCACCCGGCCGGCGACGATCATCAGGTCGGCCTGCCGGGGCGAGGCCCGGAAGACCTCCATGCCCCACCGGCCCATGTCGTAGTGCGGACCCCCTGCGGCCATCATTTCGATCGCGCAGCAGGCCAGGCCGAACGTGGCACCCCAGACCGACGACTTGCGCGACCAGTTGACCAGCTTCTCCACCGAGGTGAGCAGGACACCGGCGGGAAGTTTCTCCTCGATACCCATAGCTGTTCCTTCCTCAGTCCCAGTCCAGGCCGCCGCGCCGCCACTCGTAGGCGTACGCGACGAAGACGGCACCGATGAACAACAACATGGCGACGAACCCGAAGACCGGCAGGATGTCGAAGGAGACCGCCCACGGGTAAAGGAAGATCATCTCCACGTCGAAGACGATGAAGAGCATCGCCGTCAGGTAGAACTTGACCGGAAACCGGCTGCCGCCGATCGGCTGCGGGCTAGGCTCGATCCCACATTCGTAGGCTTCGAGCTTGGCCTTGTTGTAGCGGTGGGGGCCGGCGAACCGGGCGGCGGCTATCGAGAACAGCGCGAAACCCGCGGCGAGGGCGAACAGCCCGATGATGGGTACGTAAGGCGAGAGCGACATGTCTTCTCCTGCTCGTCCTTCCCTGCCCTCGGTTGGTTGGCGAATTTCACACTATTCACATCCCACCCCGCGCCGCGCGGTGGGGGTGGACCTTACCTGCTCCGCGCCCCTACGCCGCGGGCGCGGCCCGGGTCATCGCATTGATCACCCGGTCCATCGCGTCACCGCCACGCGGATCGGTGAGGTTGGCGAGCAGCTTGAGCACGAAGCGCATGAGCGTGGGATGGGGCATGCCGTGCTTGGTCGCCACCCGCATGATCTCCGGGCGGCCGATCAGCTTCACGAAGATGCCGCCGAGTCGGTAGTAGCCACCGAATCGGGTCTTCAACTCCTGCGGGTACGCCAGCAGTGCCCGTTCCCGCTCGGCCCCGACCGGTCGGGCGAGCGCCTGGACCGCCACCTCGGCGGCCAGTTCGCCGGACTCCATCGCGTAGGCGATGCCCTCGCCGTTGAACGGGTTGACCATGCCGCCGGAGTCACCGACGAGCATGACCCCCCGGGTGTAGTGCGGCACCCGGTTGAACCCCATCGGCAGGGCGGCGCCGAGGATCGGCCCCTCGGCGTTGGCCTCGTCGGTCATTCCCCACTCGGGCGGCGTGTTGGCCAGCCAGTCGGTCAGCAGCCTGCGGTAGTTCGTCTTGCCGAACGCCGACGATGAGTTGAGGATGCCGAGCCCGGCGTTGACCCGACCGTCACCGAGACCGAAGATCCAGCCGTACCCGGGCAGGAGTTCGTTGCTGCCCTTGGCCCGTAACTCCAGCCAGGATTCCAGGTAGTCGTCGTCGTGGCGGGCCTCGGAGCGGTAGTAGCGTCGCACGGCGACACCGATCGGACGGTCCTCCCGTTTGGCCAGGCCGAGGGCCAGCGGGAACCGGCCTGAGACGCCGTCCGCGGCCACCACCAGCGGCGCGTGGAAGGTGACGGGCGCCCTCTCCGGCCCGTCCTCGCCCTGCACCCCGATCACCCGGCCGTCACCGTCGAGCACCGGGCCGGTGACGTTCACGCTGGTACGCAGCTTCGCTCCGGCCGCCACCGCGCGTTGGGCGAGCAGGTCGTCGAAGTCGAGTCGGGTGCGCACGAGTCCGTAGTTGGGGAAGCTGGCGAGTTGCGGCCAGTCCAGCTCCAGCCGGACACCACCACCGATCACCCGCAGGCCACGGTTGTGCAGCCAGCCGGCCTCCGGTGAGGTGTCCACCCCCATCCGGATCAGCTGCCGTACCGCGCGGGGGGTCAGCCCGTCGCCGCAGACCTTCTCCCGAGGGAACTCGGTCTTCTCCAGCAGCAGCACGCGTACGCCATGCCGAGCCAGGTGGTATGCGGTCGCCGACCCTCCGGGACCGGCGCCCACGACGATCACGTCGGCGTCGTTCTCCACCGCGGTCATTAGCGCCTCCCCTCCCCGCCTGCTCGTGAAATGCTTCACAAGCCAGCGGGGTCGAGTCTATGACCGGCGCCATAAGCTCGCTTTGTTAGGGCTCCCTTACCTACGCAGCACAAGAGTGGGCACCCCGTCGACGCCTCAGGTGGCGCAGGGGCCCCTCACCGACACCTACCGATCGAGCGCTCGCCGCGGGCGCTCAGTGACGTGACGGCGCGGCGTTGTCCAGGCCAGCCCGGATGGTGTCCGGAAGTTGCTCACGTAGGGCGCCACCGGCAGCCCGATCCAGGGCCGCGATCACCTCGGTCACCACCTGACGAACGTCTGCGGGATCCGCTCCGGCCAGACCCCGGAGCTGTTCGACCAGCTCGGCGGCATCTCCCACGGCCACGTTCTTCGGATCCGTCATGTTGCACAGCTTAAACCGGCAATGAGAGCTAAATCGCCTTATTCCCCCAAATGACCGTTTCACGCCAGAAGGGGTGTGCAGGTCCGGCCGATCACGTCCGCACCGCACGATGCAGGGCCACCACCCCACCGGTGAGGTTGCGCCACGCCACCCGCCCCCAACCCGACGCCGCCACCCGCGCCGCCAGCGCCGGCTGGTCCGGCCAGGCCCGAATCGACTCGGCAAGATAGGCGTACGCGTCGGGGTTGCTGGAGACGGCCCGGGCGACCGAGGGCAAGGAACGCATCAGGTACGACAGGTACACGGTACGGAAAGCGGAGTTGACCGGGGTGCTGAACTCGCAGACCACCAATCGGCCGCCGGGACGGGTCACCCGGGCCAGTTCAACGAGCGCGGCGTCGGTGTCGTTGACGTTGCGCAACGCGAACGAGATGGTCACCGCGTCGAAGCTGGCATCGGCGAAGGGTAACCGGAGGGCATCACCGGCCAGTAGCGGCACATGCGGCCGGGTGTGCTTACCGGCGTGCAGCATGCCGAGGGACAGGTCCGCCCCGACCGCGTACGCCCCGGAGTGGGCGAGTTCCTCGGTGGAGACACCGGTACCCGCGCCCACGTCCAACACCCGGTCGCCCGGTCGCAGGTCGAGCGCCGCCCGGGTGGCCCGCCGCCAGAACCGATCCCGTCCGAACGACAGGACGGTGTTGGTCAGGTCGTAACGGGCCGCGACACCGTCGAACATCGCGGCGACCTCATGCGGCTGCTTGTCCAGACTGGCGCGCTGGCCCTGCGGGGTACGGCTCACCCCTCCACTCTGCCAGCCCGACGGGCGACGGCCCCGACAGGGGCGACGGACACAGTGAGGGCGGGATGGTCACCCATCCCGCCCTCACTGCCGTGCGTTATGTGAACGGCCCGCGCGGGCCGATAGAGGACGAACCTCAGGCGTCCGACTTCTCGTCGCCCGGCGACACCAGGACCACACGGCGACGGCGGGCCACCAGGAACATGGCCACACCAGTGGCCAGCACACCCGCGCCAACGGCACCGATCAGACCGACCTGCACACCGGTGACCGGCAGGCCAGGGCCGGCGCCGTCGTCGCCACCGCCGGAGCCTCCCTTGGCGGCCACGACCACCGCGAAGTCGTCGGTGTTGTCACTCGGGTCGACGTCGACGGCAGAGACCCCCGTGACGTTCTGCGGTAGTGCCGACGTGGCGGCGACCCGGGCGGTACCGACGGCCTCCTGCACCGACAGCGAGTGGACGGTGACCGTGCCACCGGTCAGGCTGCTCGGCTGCACACCGTCGGCGACCGTGACGAGGTTGTAGAAGCGAGCACCGGAGTAGAGGTCGTCACCCTGGTCGTCCTGCGCGGCCGGGATGAGGACGGCCTTGTCGTACTCGCAGGTCAACGAGGTCATCGCGGCGTTGTAGGTGCAGTCCGGCTCCTTCTCCGCGAAGGTCGCGCCCGTGGGCAGCTGCACCTCGATCCGCAGCCCCCTGGCGGCCTGGTCGCCCTGGTTGAAGGCGCCGTAGACGAGCTGGCCGGTGTTGCCCGGGTACAGGTCGCCGACCTCGGTGATCGTCCCGCCGTCGACCTTGACGGCCCTACGGACGTCGTCGGCGACGACGGTCAGGTCCGGGCCGGTACCCTCGACCTTGACATCGACGGTCACCTCGTTGTCGGACTCGTCCGGGTCCGGGCCACCGTGCACGATGACCGCGGTGATGGAACCGGCCGGACCGACCCCCGTGCCCTTGCGGATCAGCGGGAAGAACCAGTCGACATCCTCACCGGCACGGATGGTGTCACCCTCGATGCCGCAGAGGATCCAACCGTCCTCACGCGGGTTGCAGCCGGTCTCGTCGATGTCGACGAGAGACGTCTTCAGCTTGCTCACGTCGAGCGCGACGAGCACGTCGCGGGCGTCGACGTCACTCTTGTTGAGCAACGAGACACTCGCGTCCTTGCCCGGCGCACCGACGGCGATCGTGGTGCCGCTGGCCTTGATGGCGAGGTCCGCGCTGTCGTCCGCCAGTGCCGGGGCGGCGAAGGCACCGGTAGCGAGTACGCCGACGGTGCCGGCCCCGAGGTATGCGGCAGCCCGGTTACGGAAAATCATGAAGCTGGTCTCCCCGTGCAATCAGATGACATACGGGCGGGGACGTTAGCGTTCGACGATCACCCGCGCCACCCCGGATCGCACCCGTCACGAGCTGCTCAGCTAATGGCAACTTAAAGATTGTCCGGATTGATGGGTCTTGCTACCTGGCCACGCGCCGACATCGCACCAAGGCGGCCGGACGCTTCGAACCGGATGGATGGCTCACCCCGCCCGTTCGGCTGAGAACCGGTCGAGCCATCGCCGTCACACAGCGCCCATAGCCCACTTACCAGCAGTGACATCTCCCTCGACGGCCGGCTCACCAATGGCGGCCGCCCCCCAGAAAGGCCGCAACTCGGGTTCGTGGCGGCGGATGTGGCGGTCGCGGTGGCCGACGAGGGTCGGTCAGCGGGCTTCGACGAGGGGCAACGACCGGCCGGCTCCACCGCCGGGCAGGGCGATCGACGAGAAGTGCGAGACCACCCGGTCGTCGCTCGGATCGTCGTCGGGCGTGTGGTGCACGGCCAGCCTGTTGTAGAGCGTGTCGCGCTGCGCGGGGATCCGGTCGGCCGAGCGGATCATCCCGATCAGCTCGTGCAGATTGGACCGGTGTCGGGCACCCGCCGAGGAGATCACGTTCTCCTCAAGCATGATCGACCCGAGGTCGTCGACGCCCATGTGCAGCGCCAACTGGCCGACGTCCTTGCCGGTGGTCAGCCAGGACGCCTGGAGGTGCGGCACGGTCTCGAAGAACAGCCGGGACACCGCCACCAGCCGCAGGTACTCCAGGGTCGTCGCCTGCGTACGGCCCTTGAGGTGGTTGTTCTCCGGCTGGTACGTCCACGGGATGAAGGCTCGGAAGCCCCCCGTGCGATCCTGCACGTCGCGGATCATCCGCAGGTGCTCGATCCGCTCGGCAGCCGTCTCGCCGGTCCCCATCATCATCGTCGCGGTCGACTCGACACCCTGCCGGTGCGCCAGCTCCATGACCTCCAGCCAGCGCTCGCCCGACTCCTTGAGCGGCGCGATCGCCCTACGGGGTCGCTGCGGCAGCATCTCGGCGCCCGCACCGGCGATCGAGTCGAGCCCGGCGGCCTTGATCCGGGCGATCGCCTCGTCGAGGCTCACCCCGGAGACCTTCGCCATGTGCAGGATCTCGCTCGGCCCGATCGAGTGGATCGCGAGCTGCGGGTACGCCTTCTTCACCGAGGAGAAGAGTTCCTCGTAGTACTCCACGCCGTAGTCCGGGTGGTGACCGCCCTGGAGCATCACCTGGGTGGCGCCCAGCTCGACCGCCTCGCCGCAGCGACGCAGGATCTCCTCGGTCGGGTGGGTCCACCCCTGCGTGTGCTTCGGTGCCCGGTAGAAGGCACAGAACTTGCACGCCGTCACGCAGACGTTCGTGTAGTTGATGTTGCGATCGATCAGGTATGTGACGACGTTGTCCGGATACCGCCGTCGGCGGACCGCGTCCGCGGCCTCGCCGAGGGCGTGGAAGGGGGCGTCGGTGTACAGCAGCAGTGCCTCCTCGGGCGTGATTCGCCCGCCGTCGGCACCGCGCTGCAGGATGTCGTCGATCTCCCGGTTCACCGTCACAACCTGAGCGTACGCCGGCCGGCCGCCCGGCTCCCACGACCGTTCCGCGCCGTGACGCACCCCGCACCCCCGTGAGCCGGGCGAGGTCCGCGCACCCGAATCCTGGGCAGTTCCGGACGGAAGGTTGCCAGGACCGGCGACACGAACCCGCGAGACTGGACCTTGTCGAGCCGCGTCTCACGCGTCGTAGTCGATGGAGACAGTGTCGGTGAGCGGACTGGACTGGCAGGTCAGCACGTAACCGGCGTCCACCTCGTCGGGCTCCAGGGCGTAGTTGCGGGCCATCTCGACCTCGCCCGCGACGACCTTCGCCCGGCACGTCGAGCAGACCCCGCCCTTGCAGGCGTACGGCAGCTCACCGCGGACCTTGAGCGCCGCGTCGAGCACCCGCTCGTCGCGGCGCATGGTGAAACTCGACGAGCGTCCGTCGAGCATGATCGTCACGTCCGTGCCACCGGACACGTCATCGTCGCGGCGCACCGGTGGGGGCGGCGCGTCGACGTGGAACAGCTCGGTGTGCAGCGCCGACTCCGCGACACCTCGCCCGGTGAGCACCGTACGGGCATCCACCACCATCGGGTACGGGCCGCAGAGGAACCACTCCTCGACAGCATCGCCGAGCACGATGGTGTCGAGGAGTCGACCCAGCCGCTCGGCGTCGATCCGGCCGGACAGCAGTGGCGAATCGCCCTGCTCGCGGGAGAGCACGTGCACCAGGTGCATCCGGGTCGGATGGCGGTCCTTCAGGTCGGCCAGTTCCTCGGCGAACATCACGCTGCCGGCGGTGCGGTTGCCGTACACGAGTGTGAAGGTGCTGGCCGGTTCGACGGCGAGCGCGGTGGCGACCAGCGACAGCACCGCGGTGATGCCCGAACCGGCCACCACCGCGCCGTAGCGACGGGCCCGGTTCGGCGCGAAGTCGGTGGTGAAGTGCCCGAGCGGCGGCAGCACCTCGATGGTGTCGCCGTGGCGCAGCACCCCGCAGGCGTAGCCGGAGAAGGATCCGCCCGGAATCTCCCGCACACCGATCCGCAACCGACCGTGCCGCGCCAGCTCCGCCGGGGTGGAGCAGATCGAGTACGAACGGCGCACGTCGGGCACCGCACCGCCGGCACCGTCCGCGACGACGGCCGCGGACGGCAGGCGTACGGTCAGGTGCTGGCCGGCGCGGAAAGCGAACGTCTCGCGCAGTTCCTCCGGCACGGCGAAGGTGATCGCGACGGCATCGGCGGTGAGCCGGTCCACGGCGACGACGGGTAGCGGATGGAAGAGCGGGCGGCGCCGGACGGGGCGGGTGATGGTGACAGTCACAGGGCCTTCACATGGTCGAAGGGTTCGGCACAGGAGCGGCAACGCCACAGCGCCTTGCAGGCGGTGGAGCCGAAGCGGCTGATCTGCTCGGTCTCCGGCGACCCGCAGCGTGGGCAGCGCACCGCCAGGGTGAGCGGGACGACGCCGTCACGCCGGGCCGGCGCGGGTGGGGCGATGCCGGCGGCGGCCAGCTTGGCTCGCCCGGCGTCGCTGATCCAGTCGGTGCTCCAGGCCGGTTTGTGCACCGTTCGCACCTCAGCGTCCGGGTGACCGGTGGCGACCAGCGCACGCCGGATGTCGGCGCGGATGACGTCCATCGCGGGGCAGCCGGTATAGGTGGGGGTGATCGTCACCACCACCCGACCGGTGGCCGGGTCCTCCTGCACCGACCGCAGGATGCCGAGATCGTCGATGGTGACCACCCGGATCTCCGGATCCACCACCGCCGCCACGGCCTCCCGCGCTCTGCTCACCGGATCACCAACGGGCCCCGGGGTGGGCGCGGTGCAGCACCTGCATCTCCGCGAGCAGGTACGACAGGTGTTCGGTGTGCACGCCGTCGCGCCCGCCGGCCGGCGTCCAGCTGACCTGCGGAACGGTGAGAGTCGCCGTGGTGAGCACCTCGGTCACCGTGTCGTCGAACCCGGGCCGCAGGACCGCCGGGTCGACAGGTGCGTCCGGCCACGTCGTGAACAACTCGTCGACGTACGGCCAGATCTGGTCGACGCCGGCCTGCATCCGCCGGTGCGACTCCTCGGTCCCGTCACCCAGCCGCTTCACCCACAGCATGGCGTGGTCCAGGTGGTACGCGGACTCCTTGCGGGCCTTGGCGCCGATGGCGGCCAGTCGCTCGTCCGGGCAAACGGCCAGGGCGGTGTAGAGCGGCACCTGGTAAGCCGCCAGGACGAGCAGCTTCGCCATGGTCACCGCGAAGTCACCGTTCGGCAGCTCGACCAGCAGGCAGTTTCGGAACTCCCGGTCGTCGCGCAGGTACGCCAACGCGTCCTCGTCCCGGCCGGCGCCTTCCAGCTCACCCGCGTACGTCAGCAGGAGCCGGGCGGCACCGAGCTGGTCCAGGGCGATGTTGGCGAGCGCGACGTCCTCCTCCATCTCCGGTGCCCGGGTGGTCCACTCGGCCAGCCGCTGCGCCGCGATCAGCGAGTCGTCGCCGAGTGCGAGGGCGAAGGTGAACGGGCCGTTCACAGGTGCGCCACCCCGTCCGGCACCTCGTAGAAGGTGGGATGACGGTAGACCTTGTCCGCGGCCGGGTCGAAGAAGGCGTCTTTCTCGTCGGGGCTGGAGGCGGTGATGGCGCTCGCCGGCACCACCCAGATCGACACCCCCTCCTGACGTCGGGTGTACAGGTCACGGGCGTTGCGCAGGGCCAGCTCCGCATCGGGCGCGTGCAGGCTGCCGACGTGGGTGTGCGCCAGCCCCCGCCGGGCCCGGACGAAGACCTCCCAGAGCGGGGTGTGCTGCTGGTTCACGCTGTCACCATCTCCTTCTCCGCGCGTTTGGCGGCGTACGCGGTGGCCGCCTCACGCACCCAGGCGCCCTCGTTGTGCGCCCGGCGCCGGTGTTCCATCCGCTGCCGGTTGCACGGCCCGTTGCCCTTGATCACCTGCGTCAGCTCGTCGTAGTCGGGCTGGGTGAAGTCGTGTGCCTGCCGTTCGTCGTTCCAGCGCAGCTCCGGGTCGGGGATGCGAAGCCCGAGAGCCTCGGCCTGACCCACGCACATGTCCACGAAGCGCTGACGCAGTTCGTCGTTGGAGAAGCGCTTGATCTTCCATGCCATCGACTGGGCGGAGTGGGTGGAATCGCCGTCGGGTGGGCCGAACATGGCCAGGGACGGGTACCACCAGCGGTTCACGGAGTCCTGGGCCATCGCCTTCTGGGCGGCGGTGCCGTGCGCCAGGGTGTACAGGATCTCGTAGCCCTGCCGCTGGTGGAAGGACTCCTCCTTGCACACCCGGATCATGGCGCGGGCGTAGGGGCCGTAGGAGCAGCGGCACAGCGGCACCTGGTTGACGATCGCCGCGCCGTCCACCAGCCAGCCGATCGTCCCGACGTCGGCCCAGGTCAGGGTGGGGTAGTTGAAGATCGAACTGTACTTCTGCCGACCGTCGAGCAGCAGGTCCACCAGTTCGTCCCGGCTGATGCCGAGGGTCTCGGCGGCGGCATACAGGTAGAGGCCGTGTCCGGCTTCGTCCTGCACCTTGGCGAGCAGGATGGCCTTGCGCTTGAGCGAGGGGGCGCGGCTTATCCAGTTCCCCTCCGGCTGCATGCCGATGATCTCGGAGTGGGCGTGCTGGGCGATCTGCCGGATCAACGTGCGACGGTACGCCTCGGGCATCCAGTCGCGAGGTTCGATCTTCTGGTCGGCGTCGACGACCTCGGTGAAGTAGGCGGCCAGGTCGTCACCGGGCTGCGCGTCGCCTCGGCCCCGTTCCGCTGCCGCGCGCAACGCCGCTTCGGCTGCCTCGACCTCACCGAGCAGGCCGCCGGGCGGGTCCTCGCCCGGGAAGTCATTGCCATACATGCCCTTAGTGTTACAGCTGATGACCAAGGACACCAGGGGGCTGTCACACCAAATCAGGACCGCCCACCGTTACCCCTCGGTCGCCACGAGTAGGTCCGGTAACTATGAGTTGGACCACAAATCAGTGACAAATCCTCGCAACAACCGCGAAGCCGTTCGTTATCCCGCCTTCACGGCGAGTCGCCAGGTGCCGAGTCCTGGCATAACGCCGATCCGCACGTAGACTTCCCCCGTCACACCGATCGGCTGAAGACGATCGCCTACTCAGGGCCACCTCCCCCGGCCCGGGCCATCCGACACCGGTCAGTCCTGGCAACCAGCCGGCCCCCCGGCCCCGACATCTGGAGTACACCGCTCATGCGATCTCGCGTGACCATGGTGTTCGCCGCGACGGCGGTACTGCTCGGCGGCATCATGCTTGTGCCGGCCGCATACGCCCGGCTCTCCGCAGGTGAGACGGAGTCCGTCTCGGAGAGCGTCGCCGCGCCCACACCGTCCCCGCCGGCGCCGCCAACCCTGGCAGCCGGCACGGTCTCGGTGAACTTCGAAGGCGAGTTCTTCTCCTGGGCGCTACTCGACCGGGAAACCGACGAACTCTCCGGCTCAAAGAACATGGCCGCGACCAGCTCGACCGAATCGATGCTGAAGGCCTGGATCGTCGCCGACTACCTCCGGCAACACCACGAGGAGTCGCCGGACCAGGAGCCGCAGGACGAGGTCCTGGCGGCGGCCAGCGCGGCGATCCGGGACAGCGATGACGACGGCGCCAACCTGGTGTACAGACTGGCCGGCGGATCGTACTCCGCGCAGGCCGACGGCTCACCGGACCCGGTGATCGCACGGGCGATCGAGCTGTGCGGCCTGACCGACACCAAGCGCGGCAACGTCAAGGGCTACGAAGGATGGTGGAGCTTCACCCGGATGTCGCCCCGCGACGCCGTACGGCTCGGCGACTGCATCGCCGACGGCACCGCCGCCGGGCCGAAGTGGACCGAATGGCTGCTCACCGAGATGAGCAAGGTTCGCGGCAGCGCCGCCAAGGAGGAACAGCAGGAACGCTCCGGCGGCGGCCGGTGGGGCATCGTCGACGGGCTACCGGAGTCGATCACCAGTCAGGGCCCGGTCAGCATCAAGAACGGCTGGACCCCCCTCTACTACGACGGAAACTGGCACGTCAACTGCCTGGCAGTGACCGAGAAGTGGAGCCTCGCGGTGATGCTGCGATACCCCATCGAGAACGGGCTCGACTACGGAGCGGATGTCTGCGCCAGCGTCGCGAGTCAGTTGGTGACGCCCCAGCCCGGTGGTGCCCTCAAGGTGCCACAGCAGCCCATCGGGAAGCTCTGATGGCCGGCCGCCGCAGCCGCAACGGCGGGACATCGCCGCTCCGGCTGATCGCGATCGCGGCAGTGCTCATCGGGCTGGTCCTGGTCTCGCTGCGTCTGCTGCCCGGTTCGCCGTTCGAGTCCACCGCCGCTGCCCAGTGGGGCCAGGGTGAGACACCGGCGGCCCGGGACGGCTCCCGCGCCGACCGCAGCGTACGGCCGTCGCCCAGCCCCTCGCCGGAGCCCGAGCCGCTGCCGTTCGAGGCCAAGGAAATCGACCTGGACTTCGACGGCTGGTACTCGTGGAGCGTGCTGGACCGACGGTCCGGCGAGATCGTCGGCTCGGACACGATGGCCGAGACCAGCACCACCGCCTCCCTGATCAAAGCGTGGATCGTCGCCGACTACCTGCGCCGCACCGCCGATGCCGGGCAGACCCCGAGTGACGCGAAGCTGGACGACCTGACCCGCATCATCCGGGACAGCGACAACACCCGCACCGAGCAGCTCTACACCCAGATCGGCCGGTCAGCCTCCATCAAACGGCTGTTGTCCACCTGCGAGCTGACCGACAGCAAGGTGTCGAGCGACCTCGGCTGGAGCCGCACCGAACTCTCCGCTCGGGACACCGCCCGCCTCGGCAACTGCATCGCCGACGGTACCGCCGCCGGGCCGGAGTGGACCACATGGCTGCTCGCCGAGATGCGTCAGGTACGCGGGGCCGGCGACTTCGGCATCCGTAAGGCGTTCCCGGCCGCCGAGGCGAAGCAGATCGCCATCAAGAACGGCTGGGTCGATCGCACCAAAGAGCAGGAAATGCACGTCAACTGCCTGGCCATCGGAGACACCTGGACGATGGGCGTGATGCTCCAGTACCCGATCAACAAGGGCTACGAGTACGGCATGAACAACTGCGAGAAGATCACCGAGGCTCTGCTCACCACCGCACCGTGAGTCGCCGACCGGTCAGCGGACGAAGAAGACGGGGCCGGTGGAAGGCAGAGGCGGGGTTTCACCCAGGGCGGCGGCGCGGCGGGCGAACTCGCGGATGCCGGTGACCTGACGCTCACCGAGCGAAAAATCCAGGGCGCGGAAGTACTCCGCGAGGGTGCCGGCGTCGAACGGCTCCCACCGGGCCGCCGACTCGGCGACCTGGTCCAGCTCGGCCAGACACAGGTCACGTGAGCGTAGGAACGCCTCGTGCACCTCCTTGACCAGGCCGGGGTGGCTGGCGGCGAAGTCACGACGAACCGCCCAGACGGCGAAGACCATCGGCAGCCCGGTCCACTCCCGCCACGCCTGGCCCAGGTCCGTCACGGTCAGCCCTTGACGTGGTGCCTCGTACATCGCCCGCAGCGCCACGTCGCCGATCAGCACCGCAGCGTCGGCCTCCAGCAGCATCTGGGTCAGGTCCGGCGGACACCTGAAGTACTCCGGGTCGACGCCGTACCGCTCACGTAGCAACAGCCGGGCGAGAAGAACCCCGGTCCGCGAGGTGGAACCCAACGCCACCCGGGCACCGTCGAGGTCCGCCAGTGGCCTGGTGCTCACCACGTTCACCGACAGCACCGGCCCGTCGCTGCCCACCGCCAGGTCGGGCAGGAGCAGCAACTCGTCGGCGTGCTTCAGGTACTCGACGAACGTGATCGGCCCGATGTCCAGGTCACCGGCAATGAGCTGGGCGCTGAGCCGGTCCGGCGAGTCCTTGCGCAGGTCGACGTCGAGCAGGGCACCGGAGCGCATCAGCCCCCAGTAGATCGGCAGACAGTTGAGGAACTGAATGTGCCCGACGCGGGGGCGGGCGAGGCGCTCGACCATGTGCCGACCGTATCTCCGCCGCCGGTGACCTGCTCGGGCGGACGACCCGGAAGTGGTGAACCTTGCACCGCAGAACCGTCGCACCGCGGGTCCCCGGCCAGGCGGCGAAACCGGTTGTCCACGGCACGCCCTCCAGTAGGCTCATCGTTCCGCCCGACGGCCGCGGTGAGTAGCACCGCAGCGGACGTCCCCGCGCCGACCCACGAGTCGGAAACGCGAGCGGCAGCCTTCTTCCCGTGTCGAGGAGTCCGTGGATGAGCCTGCACGCCAAGAAATTCTCCCAGCGAACCGCGCTGGACGACGAACTGGCCGCCGAGCGGGCACACCTGACCCGCTCACGGGCGGCGCTGCACCGGATGCGGGAACGCGCCGAAGCACTCTTCGCCACCGGCGACAAGGTGGCCGGGGACGCGTACACCGCCGAGCAGCTCGGCCGGCATCTTGCCCGGCGGGTCGCCGAACTGGCCGACGACCCGCGTACCCCGCTCTTCTTCGGCCGGCTCGACTTCGGCAACACGGATGCCGAACACGCTGGCCACCGCTACCACGTCGGCCGCCGGCACGTCACCGACGAGCAGGGCGAACCATTGGTGCTGGACTGGCGGGCACCGATCTCCCGCACGTTCTACCGGGCCAGTGCCCGCGATCCGCAGGGCCTGTCGGTACGCCGCCGGTTCGGGTTCGGCGACGGGAAGCTGACCAGCTTCGAGGACGAGCACCTCGACCGGGGTGAGGAACTCGGCACGGCCAGCCGGATCCTCACCGCCGAGATCGAACGTCCCCGGGTCGGGCCGATGCGGGACATCGTCGCCACCATCCAACCCGAGCAGGACGAACTCGTCCGGGCCGACCTGGCCGACTCGATCTGTGTGCAGGGCGCCCCCGGTACCGGCAAGACCGCCGTCGGCTTGCACCGGGCGGCGTACCTGCTCTACCTGCACCGGGAGCGACTTCGGCGGTCGAAGGTGCTGGTCGTGGGCCCGAACCGGGCCTTCCTCGGCTACATCGCGGCGGTGCTGCCCGCACTCGGTGAGGTCGAGGTGGAGCAGGCCACCGTGGAGGACCTGCTCGACCAGGTGCCGGTCCGCGCTGCGGACCCGCCAGCAGTGGCCACGCTCAAACACGACGCGCGGATGGCCGAGGTACTGCGGCGGGCGGTCGACGGGTACGTCGGTGAACCGGCGGAGCCGGTGCTCGTCTCCGACGGTTCGTTCCGCTGGCGGATCGGGCTGGAGCCGCTGCACCAGCTGGTCCAGGACACCCGCGCGGAGCGTCTGCCGTACGCCGTCGGCCGGGACCGGGTCCGGGCCCGGGCGGTCGGCCTGCTGCAACGGCAGGCCGAGGCGCGGCGGGCGGAGTCACCGGGCGACGCGTGGCTGCGCCGGATGAGCCGGTCGAAACCGGTCGCCGGGTTCCTGGACACCGTGTGGCCCGCACTCACCCCGGACGGCGTGCTGCACGCGCTGTACACCGAACCGGACCGGCTCGCACTGGCCGCTGACGGCCTGCTCAGTGCCGGCGAGCAGCGCCTGCTGACCAGCGCCGGGTCCAGCCGTCCCACCACCGGGACCGGGTTGGGGCGGACGGCGAAGGCGACCCGATGGACGGCCGCCGACGCCGTGCTGATCGACGAGGCGGCCGGCCTGCTCCAACGACCGGCCGGCTACGGACATGTCGTGGTGGACGAGGCCCAGGACCTCTCCCCGATGCAGTGCCGGGTCATCGCCCGACGCAGCGAGCACGGCTCACTCACGCTCCTCGGCGACCTGGCTCAGGCCACCGCACCGTGGGCGGCGAGCGACTGGCGGGACAGCCTGCGCCACCTGGGCAAGCCGGACGCGACGGTGGTGCCGTTGACCATCGGGTTCCGGGTGCCCGCCGCCGTACTTGCCTTCGCCAACCGGCTGCTACCGGCGCTGGCTGTCGACGTGCCGCCAGCCGAGTCGCTGCGCAGCGACGGTGTGCTCGTGGTGCGTACCGTCAGCGATCTCACGGCCGCGACCGTGGCCGAGGTGCGGACGGCGCTTACGCACGAAGGGTCGACCGCCGTGATCGCCGCCGACGACGCCGTCGATGGGTTGCGGGCAGCGCTGGCCGAGGCGGGGGTGGGAATCGCCACCGCCGACGGGCCGGCAGCCGGAGCGCGCGTCACGGTGATACCCGCGACCCTGGTCAAGGGTCTGGAGTACGACCACGTCATCGCGGTCGAACCGGCAGCCATCGCGACCGCCGAGCCACGCGGCCTGAACCGGCTGTACGTGGTGCTCACCCGGGCGGTGTCCCGGCTGTCCGTGCTGCACGTCGCGCCGCTGCCCGCACCGCTCGGCTGACCTCGACCGGCCAGATCGGGGAGTCGCCGGTTCAGTTGACGTTCCCCGGTTTCCACCCCGAACAGCGACGGGCCGGTGCCACCATGCCGAGAAGGGCGACCGACCGGTGGTCGCCGCAGGTCGTAGAGGGGTGGCCGTGGTCAGCGTCGCACCGGGTACGCCCTGTTGGGCCGACCTGGCGACCCCGGGGCTCGACGCGGCCCGACGGTTCTATCCGGAACTGTTCGGCTGGACCGGCCGGGTCGACCCCGAGCCGGAGGCCGGCGGGTACACGGTCTTCCTGCTGGACGGCCGGGCGGTGGCCGGGGCCGGCCCACCGGCCGTGCCGGATCAGGTGCCGATCTGGTCGACGTACGTGGCCACCGACGACGCCGATCTGGTCGCGGGCCGGGTGGAGCGGGCCGGTGGACAGGTGGTGGTACCGCCGTTCGAGGTCTTCGACCGGGGTCGGATGGCGGTCTTCACCGATCCCGCCGGGGCCGCGTTCAGTGTCTGGCAGCCGATGGTCTTCGCCGGGGCCGAGGTGTTCGACGTGCCCGGTGCGATGAGCTGGACCGAACTGGTGACCCCCGATCCGGACGGGGCCCGGACCTTCTACGAGCTGGTCTTCGGCTGGCAGCCGGAGGAGGAGCCGATGGGTCAGGTCGCCTACACCGGTTGGCGGCTCGGCGACCGGTTGGTGGCGGGGATGATGCCGCCGCTGGGCAACGGGTTCACCGCGGACGGGCCGGCGTACTGGTCGGTGTACTTCGCGGTGGCCGACGCGGACGCCTGCGCGACGCGCGCCGCCGAGCTGGGCGGCACGATCCTGGTACCGCCCCGCGACATCCCGGCCGGGCGCTTCGCCGCGCTCCGCGACCCCCACGGTGCCCTGTTCCACGTCATCGCTCTCGCCGGGACCGGCTGAACCGTCAGCGTTCTTCTCCATCCTCGGCCCGGTTTCCGCCCCCGCCTGACCTGCCCGGCGGGCGGACTACTGTCGCCTGGGGCGTACCGGCACCACGAGCGGGCCGTGCTCACCGTCGACGACGCGGACGCTGGCCCGGTAGTGCTCGGCGAGCAGCCGGTCGGTGAGCACCTCCCGGGGGCTGCCGACCGCGACCACCCGACCGGCGGCGAGGAGCACCATGCGGTCGGCGTACTCGCCGGCGATGGACAGGTCGTGCATGGTGGCCAGCACCGTCAGCCCGTGCGTCCGACGGAGCTGGTCGACGAGTTCGAGCACCTCCTGCTGGTGGCCGATGTCGAGAGCGCTGGTGGGCTCGTCGAGCAGCAGCAGGGTGGCGCCCTGGGCCAGCGCCCGAGCCAGGAAGACCCGCTGACGCTCGCCGCCGGAGAGGGTGGCCAACTCCCGTGCTCGGAAGCCGGCGAGGTCGAGCCGGTCGAGCACCGCGTGCACCACGGCCAGGTCGGCGGCGGACTCCCGACCCAGCGGCGGGATGTACGGGGTACGGCCGAGCAGCACGTAGTCCAGCACCGCCATGCCGGGCGGTACGACCGGCGACTGCGCGACCGTCGCCACCACCCGGGCCCGTTCCCGGCGAGGCAGTCCACCTATCGGCGTACCGAAGAGCCGGACGGCGTCCGGCGCGGGGAGCAGGCCGCCGACGGCGCGCAGCAGTGTCGACTTGCCCGCGCCGTTGGGACCGATCACCGTGACCCACTCGCCGGCGGCGACGGTCAGGTCGACGCCCGCGAGGATCGACGTACCGTCCAGACTTATCCGCAGGTCCCGCAGTTCGACGGCGGGCGCGGCCGGCGAGCCGGTCATGTCAGCACCCGCCTGGCCGAGCGCAGCACCACCACGAAGAACGGGCCACCCAGCAGCGCGGTGACCACCCCGATCGGGATCTCCTGCGGCGCGGCGGCGGTCCGTGCCACCACGTCGGTCAGTGCCAGGAAGGCCCCACCGAACAGCAGCGACAGCGGCAGGATCACCCGGTAGCTCGCGCCGGCCAGCATGCGGATGGTGTGCGGCACGATGATGCCGACGAAGCCGATCAGGCCGGAGGCGGAGACGGCGGCGGCGGTGCCCAGCGAGGCGGCGGCGATCAGCAGGTAGCGGGACCGCTGCGGGTGCAGGCCGAGGCTGGTCGCCTCGTCGTCGCCCACCGACAGCACGTCCAGCTCCCGCCGGTGCAGCAGGATGACCACACTGGTCAGCAGGAAGTACGGCAGCACCAGCCGGACGTCCTGCCAGCCGGCGGTGGCCAGCCGCCCGAGCAGCCAGGAGTACACCTGCTGGATGCTCTCCGCGTGTCGTTGCAGCAGGTACGTCTGACCGGCGCTGAGGAACGCGGAGACGGCCACCCCGGCCAGGATCAGGGTCGCTGGGGAGCGGCTGCGGCCACCGGCGGAGCCGAGCAGGTAGGTCATCGCCACCGCACCGAGGGAGCCGACGAAGGCGGCCAGCGGGATGGTGGCCGGCAGGCCGCTCAACGTTCCGCCCGCTCCGACCCCCAGGGTCAGCATCACGGTGACCGCCAGCCCGGCCCCGGCCGCGACGCCGAGCAGGTACGGGTCGGCCAGCGGGTTACGGAACACCCCTTGGTAGGCGCCGCCGGCCAGGGCGAGCAACCCGCCGACCAGCAGACCCAGCACCGTCCGCGGCAGCCGCAGCTCGGTGACGATGGCGATCTCCCGCTCGGTCAGCCCGCTGTCCAGGCGTACCCCGGGCAGCAGGTTGAGCAGTTCGATCGCGACGCTGCCGGGCGGCAGGCTGACCGGGCCGAGCGAGACCCCGGCCACCAGCGCGACGAGCACCGCGAGCGCCCCGGCGGCGAGCCAGCGTTTCCGCAGGCCCGCCGGCCGGGGTGGGGTGACCGCCCCGACCGGCGTGCCGAATCGGGCACGCTTCAGCACGTCGTGCACGATCCGTTCAGCGCTCGACGGTCAGCGTCACTCGGAGGCCTTGGCGGTGGCGTCCACGATGGCCCGCAGCAGGTCCACCACCCGCGGTCCCCACCGGGAGGCGATGTCGTCGTCGAGTTCCACGACCTGGTCGTTCTGCACCGCGCTGAGCGACGCCCAGCCGCTCCGGGCCTTGACCTTGTCGGCGGTCTGACCGGCCTGCCGCACGTCGCCGAGGAAGATGAAGTCCGGGTCGGCGTCGATGATCACTTCCTGGGACAGCTGCGGGTAGCCGCCGTTCTTGCCGTCGGCGTCCGCCGCGTCGGCGATGTTCTCCAGCCCGGCCAGGCTGTAGATCGAACCGATGAAGGTCTTGCTGGTGGCGGTGTACAGCTCCGGGCCCAGCTCATGGAAGTAGGTCGGTGCCTCGGCCCGCTGCGGCACCTCGGCCGCGATTTTCGTGATGTCGTCCTTCATCCGCTGCACCACGTCGGCCGCCGCGTCGGTGTTGCCGGTGAGCGTGCCCAGCTCGGTGAGCTGCCGGTACGAGTCGTCGAGGGTTTGCGCGGCGGGAGCCTGGTAAACCGGGATCTTGAGCGCGGTGAGCTGCTCGACGATCTTGTTGGTGTCGTTGGCGAGCACCACCAGGTCGGGGTTCTTCGCGGCGACCGCCTCCGCGTTCGGCTGGTAGCCGGAAAGGTCGGTCTTCGGCGCGTCGACCGGATGGTTGGACTGGTCGTCGACTGCGGTGACCTGCGATCCGGCACCGATCGCGAAGAGCATCTCGGTGCCGGTCGGCGACAGCGAGACGATCTTCTCGGGGCGCTGCTCAAGGGTGAGCTCGCCGACGGTCACGGGGAAGGTGGCGGCGCTCGGGCTACCGCCACCGGCGGGTGTCTCGGTGGTCGTCTCGGCGCAGGCGCCGAGCGTCAGGGCGGCCACCGCGAGGCTGGCGGCAAAGACCCGGGGGGTGTGTCTGAACATCGGTCCTCCTGTCGGTCGAGGAGTGCGGTGCTTCGCCGACAGGGGACCTGGGGCACCCGTCCGCGAGGCGCCCTTCCTCGAGAGCGCGGTTCGCGACCGCGCCCCAGGCGACCTGGCTCGTCCCCGTTTCGGGGCATCTCAGTTGCGGGACAGCGCCGGTGTCTCACCGGCTTCGCTGGGAACGGGTCGGTACGACCGTAGCGCACCACCGTCCCGGGTCCGCTGCGCAGGCGGCCTGGCTGGTGGAAGCCGGCCTGCGCGCTGCGGGACAACAACCCTTTTGGCCGTTTTGGTCCCTGGGAGGGGGCCCCGCGCGAGGGGTTGCGGGGCCCCCTCCGATTCAGGAGGAGGTGATGGTGACGTTGTCCACAGCCGCCTCGACGAGGCTGGCGGTCGAGGCGTCCGCCGCCTCCACCAGGATCCGGACCGACTGTCCGGCGTACGGGGTGAGGTTGAGGTTCGACACCGTCCAGGCACCGTTGCGGTTGCTGGCCGCGCCGGTCTGGGTGAGCAGTGCAGTGGTACCGCCGTTGTGTACCACGCTGACCCGGAAGTAGTCCGCCGACGACGAGTTCGAGGCGTGTGCCAGATACCACGCCAGCGACAGGGTCAACGTGCCGGTCGAGGGCAGGGTGACCGCCGGCGAGCGGGCGCTGGTGACACCACCGTCGATGTCGTGGTCACCCGCGCCGCTGCCGGCGAGCCGGCCGGTCACCAGGTCGTTGCTGCCCGCGTACGGGGTGAGTTGCTTGTCTCCGCTGAAGCTGGTGGCCTGCGCGGCACCCCGCTCCCACTGGCCGGTGGTCGCGGTGTCGGTGCCGTTGGGGTTCGTCGTCCAGCCGGTCGCGGTCTCGAACGTGTCCGACCAGACCGTGGTCCCCCCGCCACCGCTGCCGCAGTACTGCGCCTGCTTACCGATCGCCCGGTACGGGCAGTCGGCGTACTCGGACAGCAGCAGCACCGCCTCCCGGTTGCGCGAGGTCTGTGCGGGGATCACCTCGTCGGGCGGGTAGAACCCACCGCCGGAGGCCGAGCCCGGATACAGCTCGAAGGTGTACGCCCAGATGCCGTGCTCCGCCCACATCCAGTCGATGCTGCTGCCGTCGGTGACGTACAGGTCGCTTGACTGCTGGGGGGTGTAGCCGTTGGTCGCCGCCATCTGCTGACCGATGGTGGCGAAGGTGTTGTACTGGTCGCTGGTCATCCCCGGGGCGGTGTTGTTGTACGTGTAGCCGAACGGCCAGAGCACCAGCTCGGAGTAGGTATGGAAGTCGATGTTCGCCTTGATCTGCTGCACCCCGCCGACGACACGGCTGTTGACGAAGTTCCGCAGCGCCTGCGTCTCGGGAGCGGAGAACGCCGACGGACCCCGGTAGGTGTCCGAGGAGGTGGAGCCGGACGAGCCGCCGCAGCAACCCCAGTTGTAGCTCCAGTTCCGGTTCAGGTCGGTGCCGACGTAGGACGAGCCGCTGTTGGGTTGGCGGTTCTTGCGCCACGACCGGTAGGAGCCGGTGGCGATGTCGTACTCGCTGCCGTCCGGGTTGACCGAGGGCACCACCCAGATCTCCCGGCCGTTGACCAGACTGGTGACGCGGGAGTCGGAGCCGTAGTTGTCGGTGAAAAGGTTGAGTAGGTAGATCGCCATCTCGACGGTCAGGTGCTCGCGGGCGTGCTGCTGGGAGTTGAACAGGATCTCCGGCTCGTTCTCGTCGGTAGCGACGTTGTCGGAGATCTTCACCGCGACCAGGTCGCGTCCCTCGTACGAGGTGCCGATGCTGACCTTCCGGGCGATCGTCGGGTGGTCGGCGACCACCTTGTTGACCGCCGCGATCATCTCCGGGTAGTCGTGGTAGTTGGCGTCCGCCGCCGGGAAGCCGAGGAGGCCGACGTCGCTGGTGGCCTGCCCCCGGTCGGTGGGTAGCGCGGCGATCGCCTCGAGTCCGAAGCCGAGCTTGGTGATGGCGGCAGCCTCGGCCCGGGTGGCCGATACGTGCAGCACACCGTGCTCGGAGTAGTCGATGGCGGCGCCCGTGCGGGCGACCGCGTCGCGATCGGCGAGGGTTTTCGGGCCGAGCACCCGGTAGGGCACGGCAGCCGGTTGGGTTTCCCGGTCGGGTGCCGGCTCGGCGGACACCGGTGGCGCGGCGATGGTGAGCAGACCCAGCCCGGCGGCGATGATGAGCGCCAGTGCCCGGCGGACGGGGATGGAACGGAAGTCCATGGACAACCTCCTGGAGGTGCGGGTTTCACCCGCTCGGTAGCGGACAGCCCACCACCGGTCACATGGTCATATCAACATTGATTGTTGTTTGGTCCATCCCAGCCGGATCCTCCTGTCGGCGACATGGTCGCGCGACCGGTCCGGCGTGGACGCCGCCCGCTCAGCTCTTCTCGTCGGCGGGACGGTCGTCCGGCGCGCTGTCGGACTGATCGTCACCGGCCAGCGCGGACCGCAGGCGCTCCTTCTCCACCCGGCGACGCTCGGCGGCGGCGGCCATCTCCTCGGCCATCTCGTCACGCCAGCCTTTGAGCAGGAAGAAGGAAACAGCAGCGGAGAACAACAGCGCCAGGATCAGTTTGAGGAAGATGTCCATGTCGACCGGCCAGAGGGCCGCCACCACGACCACGAACAGACCGATCCGGCCGAGCGTGTACTTGACCGCCGCACTCACGTTCGTTCGCTCCACTCGCTCATGTCGTCACCCTGTTCAGCTGGTCCGGTTGTCCAGCCAGCGCACACCGGGGAACCAGATCATCGCGTACACCACGGTGAAGGTGGTCGCGGCGAGCACGCCGGAGAGCAGCGGCGGCAGCACCGTCGCCACACCGGCCACCAGTAGCCCGGAGACCACCGCCGTCGCGACCGCCACCAGGGCGGCCACCACCCGGGGGGCACCGAACTCCCAGGCCCGGAAGTCCTCCCAGAACAGCCAGGCCGGCAGGATCACGGCGAGCCAACCGTTGGCCTGACCGAACTCCCCGACTCCGAGCCACGCGAAGGCCACGTCGAAGAGCACCAGCACCAGCAGCCCGATGACCACCCCGGCCAGGCCGACCCCCAGCAGGTCGCTCAAGGTCCGGATCCGCCCCTCGGCATCGCGACGGGGGAACGCACTCTGCTGCTCGGTCATCGTCGTGCCAGGGTACGCGTCGGGTCAGGCCCAGACCTGTTGCGGCTCGGCCCGGCGCTCGGCCAGTGCCAGAGGGGCATCGTACTCGCGGACCATCTCGTAGCGGGTGTTGCGCTCGACCGGGCGGAACCCGGCGTCCCAGATGAGGTGCAGCAGGTCGTCGCGGTGCATGGTGTTGGGTGTGCCGTACGAGTCGGCGTCGTGGGTGATCTTGTATTCCACGACCGAGCCGTCCAGGTCGTCCACACCGAAGTTCAGCGAGAGCTGGGCCACCGACAGGCCGTGCATCACCCAGAAGCACTTGACGTGCGGCACATTGTCCAGCAGGAGGCGGGACACGGCGAACGTCTTCAGCGACTCGGCCGGCGAGGCCATCGTCGTGCGGGCCTGGATCCGGTTACGGATCTTGCCGTCCGCAGAGTCGACGAAGTCGTGCTGGTACCGCAGCGGGATGAAGACGAGGAAGCCGCCGGTCTCGTCCTGCAACTCGCGGAGCCGTAGGACGTGGTCGACCCGGTGCCGGGGCTGCTCGATGTGGCCGTAGAGCATCGTCGACGGCGTCTTCATGCCCTTGCTGTGCGCCAGCCGGTGAATCCGCGACCAGTCCTCCCAGTGGCAGGCGTGGTCGACGATGTGCTGACGGACCTCCCAGTCGAAGATCTCCGCACCGCCACCGGTGAGCGACTCCAGACCGGCGTCCATCAACTCGTCGAGGATCTCGCTGGCACCGAGCCCGCTGATCTTTTCGAACCACTGCACCTCGGTGGCGGTGAACGCCTTCAGCTTGACGTTCGGCAGTGCGGCTTTCAGCTCCCGCAGCACCTTGGGGTAGTAGCGCCAGGGCAGTGTCGGGTGCAGGCCGTTGACGATGTGCAACTCGGTGAGCTGCTCGTCCTCCATCTCCTTGGCCTTGCGCACCGCCTCGTCGATGCGCATGGTGTACGCATCCTTCTCGCCCGGCTTGCGTTGGAAAGAGCAGTACGCGCAGCTCGCACTGCACACGTTCGTCAGGTTCAGGTGCCGGTTGACGTTGAACATCACCCGGTCGCCGTTCATCTCGGTGCGCCTGTGGTGGGCGAGCCGCCCCAACCAGGTCAGGTCGTCGCTGGCGTAGAGGGCCACCCCGTCCTCACGGGTCAACCGCTCCCCCGCGTACACCTTCGCTTCGAGCTCGCGCTTGAGTCCGGCGTCCATCGAAAGCCCGTCCCCTTCCACCTGCGGTCGCGACCGGAGCGCGGTCGCCACCCGAGCCTACGTCGGTCGTTGCGGCAACCCACACCGTGGTCGTCGGCAACAGACTCTCAGCCTCCCGTTACCCGGCCGGACATCGACACCGGTGCACCAGGTGGGGTAAGACGGAATGGGACACGACACACACACTGGTAGCGTCCCGAAACGCCGCGCCGACCGAGCGCGGCCGAGCAACGCCGGACGGGGAGCGCAATGATCGACAGTGTGGGCGGACGGCAGCGGCGACCGGCTCCGGTGGTCTCACCGGTGCTACGCCCGACGCTCTGGTCCGCCCTGCTCACCGCGGTCGCCAGCGCGGTCCTCGCGGCTCCGGCCTATGCCGAGCCCGGCATCCCGGTCACCGTCCCCGACACCGGCTCCCGCCCCACGACCAGTGCCCCTCTCCAACTACCCGGCATGCCCGCCAACGACACCTCGGGGCTGACGCTCCCGGCGTTCGGCACCCCGGGCGCCAGCGACCTGGAAACCCGGATCAACGCCGCCGAAGCCCGGGTCGCCGAGTTGGGCACCCGACTACTGGAGCTGGAGCAGCAGCGCAACGAGGTGCAGGCCCAGTTCCTCACCGCCGAACGGGACGTGGAGTTCGCCCGGGGCGCGGTTCAGCAGGCGCAGCAGCGTGCCGACCAGGCCGCCGCCGAGGCGATCAAAGCCGCGGCGGCCCTGCCACCGGGCGGCTTCGCCACCGACCTGCGCGACCTGGATCTGCTCAGTCGGGTCAACCGTGGTGAGAAGGCCGATCACGACACCGGACCGGCCAACGGGGAGCTGGCCCGCACCCGGCTCGTCGAGCAGGTGGCGACGCAGGCGTACACCGCGGCACAGTCCCGCTTCCAGGGCATCCAGCAGCAGTACACCGCGACCCGGCAGGCGCTGCGTGACGCCGAGGCGGAACTGGTCAGGCTGCGCGACGAGAACTCGGCGCAGCTGGTCGCCCTGGTCCGCCAGCAGGAGGCCGCCGAGCAGCAGCTCGGTGCCGACTATGTCGACCAGTCCGCAGACGGGCTGGTCGCCCACGCCACGGCGAAGGCCGCTGTCGAGTACGCCCGCAAGCAACTCGGCGACCCGTACGTCTGGGCGGCCGAGGGGCCGCATTCGTTCGACTGCTCGGGCCTGATGTGGGCGGCGTACCGGTCGGCGGGTTACCGGCAACTGCCACGGGTCTCCCGCGACCAGTACGCGGCAACCAGTTCACGGACGGTTCCCCGCACCGCTCTTCTCCCCGGCGATCTGCTCTTCTTCGCTTCCGGAAGTAACTGGCAGAGCATTCACCACGTCGGCATGTACGTCGGCGGCGGCAAGATGATCCACGCGCCGACCACAGGTGATGTGGTGAAGATCTCCACGGTGCGCTGGTCCCGGCTCTACGCCGCGACTCGGGTGGTGGGCGCTGTGCCGGCACCGACGTCCGCCCCCACCCCGTCGCAGCCAGCGACCCCCAAGCCGACGCCGACACCGACGCCGTCGAGGACGCCGAATCCCTCGACCACTCCGTCTGGCAGCACGTCGCCGTCACCGAGCCCGACGGGCACACCGACGGCGTCGGTAGCCCCGTCGGGCTCCACCACACCGTCGGCGAGTCCATCGCGGACCACCTCCCCGTCAGCGACCACCTCCCCGTCAGCGACCACCTCCCCGTCAGCGACCACCTCCCCGTCGGCCACCACCTCGGCGGCCAGGACGACCTCGCCGACCGTCGGGGCCAGCAGCGTCGCGCCGTCCACGGCCGGCCCGACGACGGCGGCAGCGAGCAGCACGGCACCACAGACAGGCGCCGCTGCCAGCCCGTCCCCGGTCGGCGGACGCTGACCTGCGGCGTCACCTCCGTCTGACGTTCGCAGGAGACGCGCCCAGAGGCTGAGAACACCACGACCTCGCCCCTGACCGGGGCAGGCCGATGTATGAACTACCAGGACGGCGACGACACCCACGAGGCGGCAGGCTCTCCGGGTGTGCCGCACGGGTGAGATGTGGCACGGTGTCAATCAGGCACTCCCGGCCCGACATCACGGGTCCGGGTGCGGGCCTGGCGCGGAGGCGACGATGACGCAGCAAGACGTTCCGGCGGTGGGTCCGGCCCCTGCTCCGGCCGAAGCCGGACCAGCGCGGGCAAGTGTGCGGGTACCCAACCTCAGCCCCGTGAGCGTGGACGAGGCGCACTCCGCCGGAGGTGGCGGCACGACCTCGGGTGTCTACCGCTCCGCGCCCGCCCAACCGGAGCCGAACAAGCCCGCCCAACCGGAGCCGAACAAGCCCGTCGAGCCGGAGCCGGTCGAGCCACCCGAGCCGGCCGCACCACCAACGCCGCCCGCGCCGGAACCTATACCTCGGCCCCCGGCCCCCGCGCCGGTCCCACCGGCCCCGGCACCGCCGCCACCCGGCCCGTACCCGCCGGGACCGGCCCCCGTCCCGCCGTCCGACCCGCGTCCCGCACCCCCGGACCCACCCACGCCGCCTGCCGGTCCACCCGTACCGGCACCGCCGCCGCCACCGGGCCCGATGCCAGCGCCGCCGTTCCCACCCCCACCGGCCGTCGTCGGCGCCGCCAGGGTCGCACCGGCGACAGCCGGCGTCGCCCGGGCCGCGTCGCCAGCCGTCGACGTCACACAGCGCACGCCTGCCGCCGCCGCGTCCCCGCCCATCTCGCCCGCCGGCCCTGCCGGTGCCGACACGGCTCCCGTCGTGCCGGCACCGTCCCTGCCCGTCTGGCCGCCGCCGACGAACCCCGGCGGACGCCGGAACGACCCCGCACCCGGAGCGTCGGGCGGGTCGGCCACCGCCGGTTCGACGCCACGCGTCCAGCCCCACACGGCTACGGAGCGTACGCACCGGCCGGCCGGACCGGAACAGACGCACCGCCCGACCGGGCCGGCGCCGGCGCAACGGCCCGGCGGCTCCGGACTGAGTGCGTACTACGCCGGGTCGGACAGTGCGGCGACCGTGGCCTTTCCCGCCGGAGACCAGGAGACCTCCGGCTCGCTGACCGGACACATCCTGGCGCAGGGCTGGGCGGACACGGCGGCCGAGAGGTCACGCGGCACAATGCGGGTCGTGGTCCTGATGGCTGTCGCGCTGGGGCTGCTGGTGGCGGTCAGCGTCCTCGTGGTGCTGTTCGCGAACGACGCGTTGGCGGGCACGAGCGGTGGCCCGGCCGACGGCCCGCGGCTCGCCGATCATTGGTGAGTCCGCCCACTACCCGGTCACGGTGCGGGTGGGCGGGCGCCATCCGCCGTACACTTGACGGCGATCACTGACCCGGCGCGTGACACGCGCCCATGGGCGATCTTGCGGAAGATCCGGCGACCACGGTCGCAGCGGGACATCGCGAAGATGCGCCCCGCTCGAAAGGCATTTCTTGACCACCTCCGCTGAACTCGGCGTACCCCCGTTCTCCCCCGACCTCCCCGCCGAAGCGCAACCGGCCGGGACGACCACTCCGGTCACCTTCGACTCACTCGGCCTTCCTCGGCAACTGGTCCGGGCGCTGGACCGGCAGGGCATCACCACTCCGTTCGAGATCCAACAGGCCACCGTGCCGGACGCGCTCGCCGGGCGCGATGTGCTGGGCCGCGGACAGACCGGCTCCGGCAAGACCCTCGCGTTCGGACTGCCGCTGCTGGCCCGGATGGCCGCCGGTGAGCGGGCCCGGCCCTGGCATCCCAGGGCACTCGTCCTGGTGCCCACCAGGGAACTGGCCATGCAGGTCAACGACGCACTGCTGCCGCTGGGTAAGGCCGTCGGCGTGTTCCTCAGGACCGCCGTCGGTGGTGTGCCGTACGACCGGCAGATCGACGCCCTGCGGCGCGGCGTCGAGGTGGTGGTGGCCACCCCGGGGCGGCTCGCCGACCTGATCGACCGGGGCGTCTGCCAGCTCGACGACGTCGAGATCACCGTGCTCGACGAGGCCGACCAGATGGCCGACATGGGCTTCCTGCCCGAGGTCACCGACCTGTTGGCGAAGACCCCGTCGGACACACAGCGACTGCTCTTCTCGGCCACTCTGGACGGCGACGTCGACGCGCTGGTGCGACGGTTCATGACCGACCCGGTCACCCACTCGACCGCACCGCCGACCGCGGCCGTCTCCACGATGGACCATCACCTGCTGCTCATTCCGCCGCAGGAGAAGTTCCCGGTCACCGCGTCGATCGCCGCGCGTGCGGGCCGGACCATCGTGTTCGCCCGTACCCAGTTGGGGGTGGATCGGCTGGTGACGCAGCTCGCAGCCGTGGGCGTACGTGCCGGCGGACTGCACGGCGGCAAGACCCAACGGATGCGTACCCGCACGCTCGCGGAGTTCCGTGAGGGGCGGACGAACGTCCTGGTCGCCACGGACGTCGCTGCCCGGGGCATCCACGTCGACGGGGTGTCGCTGGTGCTGCACGTCGACCCGCCGAAGGATCCGAAGGACTACCTGCACCGCGCGGGCCGCACCGCACGGGCCGGTGAGGCCGGCGCGGTGGCCACCCTGGTGCTGCCGAAGCAGCGCCGCACCACGCTGGCGATGCTGGAGAAGGCCGGTGTGGAGCCGGCCCAGTCCCGGGTGCGCCTCGGTGACCCTGTGCTGGCTGAGCTGACCGGGGCGCGGGAGCCGAGCGGCGTGCCGGTACGTGATGAGCCGGAGCAGCCGCCCCGGCGTGGCAGCCGGCCCGGCGCTCCCCGTCGCTTCGGCGACCGGCCGGGCGGTGAGCGCCGCTTCGGCGGTGACCGGGGCGGTCGGTCGGAAGGCTGGGGCACGCACGACAGGCCACGAGAGGACCGACGCGGTACGGGTGGCCGTCCGCGGGCTCGCAGCTACTGACGCTCGCGGTGCTGATCCTCGGCGCATACGCTGCCCGGCTCCGCCGGGTGGCGTAACGTCCGGATCATGCCCACCACGTCGAAGTCGCTGCTGTGGACCCGCACGGACACCGACGGTGCCGAGCACGCCCTGGTCGACGACGGTCACGGTCTGGCGGCGCAGGGCACCCAGCTGGCTGTCGATCCGGTGCCCTACACGTGCCGCTACCAGGTGACCACCGACGCCGACTGGGCGAGTGTCCGCCTTGAGGTCGAGGTCGAGGGGGCCGGGTGGCGGCGCAGTGTACGGCTCGAACGGGCCACTCAGCGGTGGCGGGTGACCGCCGCCGAGCAGGGTGACCTCGACGCGGTGTTGGCCGCTGCCGGGCACACCCCGGCCGGGCTGCCCGGCGTGGAGGACCCGGATCGGCTGGCCGACGCGCTCGACGTGGACCTGGGCGGCTCACCGTTGTTCAACACGCTGCCGCTGCGGCGGCTCGGTCTGAACACTGCGCCGCCCGACACCGCGTACACGATAAGCGTGGCCTGGGTGCTTGTGCCCAGCCTGGTCGTGCTTGCCACCGAGCAGGTGTACACCGGGCTGGGCCCGAGCCGCTTCCGGTACGCCAGCGGCGGTTTCGGCGCCGAGGTCGAGGTCGACCCGGGGGGCTACGTGTTGCGATACCCGGGGTTGGCCGAACGCGCCACCTCCCGCTGACGGTCAGGCCGGCCAGGAACCGTCGGTGAGGAACCGGTCGATGGTGGCCAGGTACGGCGCCAGGTCGAGACCCTGGGCGGTCACCCAGTCGTCGGCGTAGTAGGTGTCGGCGTACCGGTCACCCGCATCGCAGATGAGGGTGACCACCGAGCCGGCCCGACCGGCGGCGAGGAGTCCGGCGATCAGGCCGAAGGCACCCCACAGGTTGGTACCGGTGGAGCCGCCCACCCGCCGACCCAGTACCGCCGAGGCGGACCGCATCGCGGCCAGGGAGGCCGCGTCGGGTACCTGCACCATGCGGTCCACCACCGAGGGCAGGAACGACGCTTCGACGGTCGGGCGGCCGATGCCCTCGATCCGGGAACCCCGACCGGTGCGCACCGACCAGTCGGCTGCCTGCCACGCGGGGTAGAACGCGGAGTTCTCCGGATCGACCACGCAGAGCTTGGTGGGCAGCCGCCGGTAGCGGACGTACCGGCCGATGGTGGCGCTGGTGCCGCCGGTTCCGGCACCGACCACGATCCAGGTCGGTGTCGGATGCCGTTCCAGGGCGAGCTGCGCGTAGATCGACTCGGCGATGTTGTTGTTTCCCCGCCAGTCCGTGGCCCGTTCGGCGTAGGTGAACTGGTCCATGTAGTGCCCGCCGGAGTCCTCGGCGAGCCAACGCGCCTCGATGACCACCTTCGACGGGTCCTGGACCAGATGGCAGCGTCCGCCCTGGAACTCGATCTGGGTGATCTTCTCCGGCGAGGTGCTGGCCGGCATCACCGCGATGAAGGGCAACCCGAGCATCCGGGCGAAGTACGCCTCGGAAACCGCCGTGGAACCGGACGACGCCTCGACGATCGTGGTGTCCGGCCCGATCCAGCCGTTGCAGAGTCCGTACAGGAACAGCGAACGGGCCAACCGGTGCTTCAGCGAGCCGGTCGGATGCACCGACTCGTCCTTGAGATAGAGGTCGATCCCCCAGTGCCGGGGCAGCGGGAACGGCAGCAGGTGGGTGTCGGCGGACCGGTTCGCGTCCGCCTCCACTGCCGCGATCGCCTCGGTCACCCACCGTCGGCTGGTTTCGTCGCACCGGTCGAGATGAGTCACGCCGGGAAACCTAGCAAGCCGACCTGCGGCGTCGGGGTTCAGCCCGTCGACGGGGCGACCGGTTGTGGGCGGTTCTCCCACTTGGTCGACAGCGCGATGCCGGTGCGGGTGGAGGCGACCCCGGGTGTCCGGTTCAGCCGTACGATCAGCTGTTCCAGTTCGGCGATGGTGCCCACCCGGGCCTTGAGTAGGAAGGACTCGACGCCGGCCATGAAGTAGCAGGATTCGATCTCGGGCATGGCCCGGAATGCTTCCAGCACGTCGTCGGTGTCCGCCTCGGAGTCCTCCACGATGCCGATCAGGGCGGTCACGCCCAAACCGATGGTTTCCGGCTCGACCTCCGCCCGGTATGCCCGGATCACGCCGCCGGACTCCAACTTCCCGACCCTCTCGTGCACCGCCGGAGCGGAGAGGCCGACCTGGCGGGCCAGCTCGGCGTACGACAGGCGGGCGTTGCCGCGGAGCAGATCCACGAGGTTGAGGTCGATGGCGTCCACGGACTGTGACCCTAGTCGGCGCGGCGCGACACCCGGACTTCGGTATCCGATTGTTTCGGCAGCAAGTGACAGTTCGCATACCAAGGGTTCGGGGGGCGCGACGCCGGTACCATTTACTAACTTCCCACTCCGTGCGTTTTTCGCGTTTGGCGGACACGCCTGGTCGCTGGTGCTGTAATTGCCATACGTCCCTCATGACGGCTCTGGGCTCGCACCGGCCGGGGGCAGTGTGTTCAGCCGGGGGCTTCGTCGACGCGAGGAGGGGGCTGTGGACACTGGAGATCGCCTGCTGACACCGGGTGAAGTCGCCGCGTTGTTTCGGGTGGACCCGAAAACCGTGACGCGATGGGCGGCGGCGGGTCGGATCGGGAGCATCCGGACTCCAGGAGGGCATCGCCGGTTTCGGGAATCCGAGGTGCGGGCCCTGCTTGAAGGGGAAGGCATGCTGGACGAGGCGGACGAGATGGGTAGACCGCGTAATGCGGGCCCGACCGCTTCCACCGGCACTGCCGGCCCGGCAAACGCCGGCATGTACTGAGATTGCGGGTCGGGACGCGGGCCGGCCGTCAGGTCCGGTCCGCGTTCAACTTGCCGGACCACCGCCTGAACAGGGTGTGCGGCACGTCGAGGGCGTCGAGCACCTTTCCCGCCACGAAGTCCACCAACTGTGCGGCGGAGGCGGCGGCACCCGCACCGTAGAAGCCGGGGCTGGCCGGCAGTACGACCGCACCGGCGTCGTGCAACGCGATCAGGTGTTCCAGGTGGCTACGGGTCACCGGCGTCTCCCGGGGCACCATGACGACTCGGCGGCGTTCCTTGAGGTTCACTTCGGCGGCCCGCTGCAACAGGTCCTTGGACAGGCCGATGGCGATGCCGGCGCAGGCGGCCGTGCTGGCCGGCACCACGACCATTCCTCGTACCGGGTAGGAACCGCTGCTCGGTCCGGCGGCGAGGTCACCGGCGGGCCAGTGGCGCAGGTCCGCTCCGGCGACGTCGTGCCCCAGCCAGGCGGCCAGGTCCTCGGCCCAGTGCGCGTCCCGGAAGGGCCGTCCGGTCTCGTCGAGGACGGTCAGCCGGGCGGCCCGGGAGACGATCAGATCCACTGACTCCCCGGCGTCGAGCAACCCGCGTACGACTGCCGCCGCGTACGGCGTGCCGGATGCCCCGGACACCCCGACCACCCATGGTTCGCGCATGCCTTCAGCCTGCCTGGTCACCGCCGCCGGCGATCGGGTACCCCCTGCAGGCGTGTCCGAGGTGCCCATGATCGCCGCAGCCTGAACCGATACGCCGCCGATGCCCGACGGGTCTGCGGAGCGCACCGGCAGCTGGCATGCTGCGCGGGACTAGAGCATCGTGGGGCCGACCGGAAGGATGTGGGACCATCTCGTCGTCGGCCAATTCCGTGTACGACCTTCTGTCGTCCCTGCGTGCCGCCTGCCCGTTCGCGCCGCAGCTGTCTCCGTACGCTGACGACGTCCAGGCTTGGCTGGTGTCCGAGTTGCCGTTGGAACCGTCGACGCGGGAACGGCTGGGGCGTGCCGGTTTCGCCCGTTACGCGGGGCGGTTGTACCCCGACGCCACCGAAGCCGACCTGCGCGTCCTGACCGCACTGTTCACCTGGTTCTTCCTGGTCGACGACGCGTGCGACGGGCCCGACCGGGCCAGCCTGCACGATATTCGCGCCCTGCGAGACAGTGTCGCCACCCTGTTGGGCGGCGGTGTCGGGCTGCGGCTTCCGGGGCAGTTCGGTCCGCTCCGCCGGCTGCTGGTCGGTGCCTGGCGGGAGCCGCGCCGCCGGATGCCGGCCCGCTGGCGGCGGCGTTTCGCCGACGCGGTCGCCCACCACCTCGACGGCACCTGGCGGGAGGCGGTCAACAAGGCGACCGGGCACCTACCCGACGCCGAGGAGTACGTCGAGCTGCGGCGGGCCACCTCGGCCGCGTACGTGTCGTATCCGCTGGTGGAGTTCGTCGACGGCCGACCGCTGCCGGACCCGGTCTACCATCATCCACGGCTGGGCCAGCTCCGCGACATCGGTAACGATCTACTGTCCTGGTACAACGACATCGCCTCGCTGGACCGGGACGCGGCCACCTCCGGCGGGCACAACCTGGTGCTGGCGTTGGCTGCGGCGCACCGCGTGCCGGTGTCCGCCGCCGTGGAGTTGGCGGCGCAACGCTGGTACGCCTCGATGCACCGCTTCGTCGTCCTGCGCGCCGCGATGCCCTCGTTCGGTCCGGCACTGGACCCGGCTGTCGCCGCCCACCTCGACGGGGTGGCCCGAGCTGTTCGCGGCACCATCGACTGGACCATGGAGAGCGCCCGCTACGCCGTGCCGGGCAGGTGATGGGCTGACGGTTGGTCAGGCCCGTAGGCCGAGCCGGACAATCAGGTCGAGCAGGGCGAAAGCGAACAGCGCGATGCCGACGAAGCCGTTGGCGGTGAAGAACGCCCGGTTGACCCGGCTCAGGTCAGTGGGTGTCACCACCAGGTGCTGGTAGCCGAAGGCGGCGGCGGTGAGAGCCAACCCGATCCACCAGAGCGAACCGAAGCCGACGAGCATCCCGAACCAGCCGAACAGCACGAAGGTGATCACGTGCGCGACGGTGGAGGCGTGCAGGGCGAAACGCAGCCCGTAGCGGGCCGGCACGCTGTGCACGCCGATCTTCCGATCGACTTCGGCGTCCTGGCAGGCGTAGATCAGGTCGAATCCGCCGATCCACAGCCCGACGGCCGCACCCAGCAACCAGGCCGGTCCGGAGCCCGCGAAGGTGCCGGTCACTGCCAGCCAGGCGCCGACCGGGCCGACCATCTGGGCGGCGGCCAGGATGGCGTGCGGCCAGTTGGTGAACCGTTTGCCGTACGGGTAGACCACCAGGGGGACCACTGCCAGCGGTGCGAGCGCCAGGCAGAGCGGGTTGAGCAGGGCGGCGGCGGCGAGGAACACCACCAGGGCGACGCCCGCGCCGGTCCAGGCCGTCCGCAGGCTCACCGCCCCGGTCACCAGCTCCCGATTGGCGGTTCGCGGGTTCCGCGCATCGATCCGCCGGTCCAGGATCCGGTTGGCCGCCATGGCGAAGGTACGTGCCCCCACCATCGCCACCGTGATCAGCAGCAGATCCAGCCAGCGGACCCGCCCCCCGTTGACCTGCATCGCGGTCAACGCCGACAGGTACGCGAACGGCAGCGCGAACACCGAGTGCTCGATCGCCACGAGTCTGAGGAAGGACTTCACGCGCCCGGGACGCTCGGCGGGCTGCACGGCGGCGGTGTTCGCCATCAGATGCCGTACTCCTTCCAACGCTTCTCGACGAGGGAAACCACCTCGGGAGCCATGGTCATCTCCTCGGGCCAGCCCCGGTGGTAGCCCTCCTCGGGCAGCTTGCGGGTGGCGTCGATTCCGGCCTTACCGCCCCAGAACTGCTGGTAAGACGAGTGGTCCAGATGATCGACGGGGCCTTCGGTGAGCAGCAGGTCCCGGGCGTAGTCGACGTTGCCGAACGCGCGGAAGGCGACCTCGCGGTAGTCGTGCACGTCGCAGTCCTCGTCGACGACCACGATCAGCTTGGTCAGCGACATCATGTGCGCGCCCCAGATCGCGTTCATCACCTTCTGGGCGTGCTTCGGGTAGCGCTTGCGGATCGACACGATCGCGCAGTTGTGGAAGACACCGGCGGCCGGCAGGTCGTAGTCGACGATGTCCGGGATCAGGAACCGCAGCAGCGGCGCGAAGATCCGCTCGGTGGCCTTGCCGAGACCGTGGTCCTCCTGCGGTGGCTTCGAGGTGACGATCGAGTGGTAGACCGGGTCGCGTTGCATGGTCATCGTCTCGATGTGCAGCACCGGGAACGGTTCGACCGGGGTGTAGAAGCCGGTGTGGTCGCCGAAGGGGCCCTCCGGCAGCCGCTCGCCGGGCTCCAGGTAGCCCTCCAGCACCATCTGGGCGTGCGCCGGCACCTGCAACGGCACGGTCAGGCAGTCGACCATCTCCACCCGTTCGCCGCGCAGGAAGCCAGCGAAGAGGTACTCGTCGATGTCGGCGGGGAGCGGGGCGCTCGACGCGTAGGTGACCACCGGGTCGCACCCGATGGCGACGGCGACCGGCAGCCGTTGGCCGAGTCGCTCGGCGACGGCGTGGTGTGCGGTGGAGTTCTTGTGGATCTGCCAGTGCATGCCGAGGGTGTTGTGGCTGTGCTGCTGGAGTCGGTAGAGGCCCAGGTTCCGCTTGCCGGTCTCGGGATGTTTGGTGTGGGTCAGCCCGAAGTTGTGGAAGATCCCGCCGTCGCCGGGCCATACCTGGAGCCCGGGCAGCCGGTTCAGGTCGACGTCGTCACCCCGGTAGACCACCTGCTGACAGGGGGCGGTCCTGACCTTCTTCGGCGGCATCGACGTGAGCTGCATGACCTTGCCCAGGCCGCCCATCATGCCGGAGAAGCCCACCGGCAGCTCCGGCTTGAGCATCTCGCCGATCCGGTTGCCGATCTCGTCCAGCGACTCGACGCCGAGCGCCATCGCGGTGCGCTTCTCGGTGCCGAACAGGTTGATCGCGAGCGGCATCTCACCCCGGGTGGGCTGCTCGAACAGCAGCGCCGGCCCGTCGGCCCGGACCGTCCGGGTGACGATCTCGCTGATCTCCAGCGTCGGGTCGACCGGGACGCTGACGCGCCGCAGTTCACCCGCGCGTTCCAGCGCCGCGAGGAAGTCCTTCAGATCGGTGTACGGGAAGCCACGAGCCGCCATGCCAGCAAGTCTCCCGCACCGCCCGGCGGGCCGACGAAGCCGGGCGGGCTTTCTGGCGGGGATCACCTCTCACGGGGGCCTCCGATGTCACCCTCCGCATCTAAGCTCATCATTCCAGGCCGGCGTGCCCAACAGCCTCGACCTTGTCGCGCGGTGAGTTCGAACGCCCCCGGGCCGCACCCATCCTGGTGGGAAGACGACACCGACAACGACGAGGTCCCGGTCGTCGTGTACGCCCAGTCCTGATCACTGCCCGTTGGGGTGGCCGGCAACGGCCTGGCCAGCGATGCAAGCCACGAACATCTGCCAGGCCGCCGGGCCGAAGGTCAGCACCGCGCCGCCGCGTTCCTTGCTGTCCCGGACCGCGACCAGGCCGGGCAAATTGTCGGCCACCTCGACGCAGTTGCCGCCGTTGGTGCTGCTCCGGGTGCTGGTGCGCCACCGGGCGTCGGTCAGCTCCGCCATGACTCCGCCACCTCCGTCAACAATTCGATCGACTGCCGGGGCGGCAACGCCTCACCCTGGATCGCCTCCCAGGAGGCCCGGATCGCCAGCACGTCCTCGGTGTGGTCGATCACCTGACCCTTGAGCTGATCGTCCAGATAGGCCACATCCTCCCCACCGGGAAGGGTAGCCAGCACGAACGCCCCGGCGACACCCGGATA
This sequence comes from Micromonospora sp. HNM0581, assembly GCF_012726175.1. Taxonomy (GTDB): domain Bacteria; phylum Actinomycetota; class Actinomycetes; order Mycobacteriales; family Micromonosporaceae; genus Micromonospora. Next base: position 33,365 of record NZ_JAASAD010000015.1, on the reverse strand, counting down.
CGCACCCACCGAGGCGGGCACCACGTGCAGCCGCACCCGGGCATGCTCGGTGGCCAGCTTGACCAGCCGCCACAGTTGCTCACGCATCACCACCGGCCCACCGACCGGCCGGCGCAGCACGTGCTCGTCCAACACCGTCACGAGCTGCGGCGGTCGCTCGCCGGTGAGCACCGCTTGCCGGGCCAGCCGCGCCTCCACCCGCCGCTCCACCTCCGCGTCGTCGTAGAGGCCGACGCTGCGGAACAGCGCACGGGCGTACGCCGAGGTTTGCAACAACCCCGGCACCACCGTGTTCTCGAACGAGCGCAGCACGGTGGCCTGCCGCTCGTTGGCCTCCCACTCCCGCATCCACTGCGGCGCACCGAGCCGGGCCAGCATCCGGACGAACGCGCCACCGGTGTCGAGCGCACCGTCCACCAGCTCCCAGAAGTTGGGCGGCGGCTTGCGCGCCTCGGTCTCCACCATGGCCACCGTGGACGGCGAATAGTTGATCGCCCGAGCCAGCTCCTCCTGCGTCACCCTGCGCGCCGTCCGCATGTGCCGCAGCTCCTCGATCAGCACCCGCGACCGCTCATCCACCCCGCACCACTCCTCACCAGCACGTCCTGAGTCCTCACCGCCCTCACCGACCGAAACGTCAAACACACAGGGCGATCGATCACCTTCCGACAGTAGTCGCGTGGTGGTCAAACTGTCCCCATCGGAACCGCCCGGATCCGACCCGAAAAGAACGGGCGCAACCGAAGCGGGGCCGTCCGGCACGTCGGCGACGGACGGCCTCGCCTCCAGGAGAGGGTGGGCAGATGACCGCGCGGTTCCACGTACCGCTCCGGCCGCTCTGGCTGTGTCGAGCCTGCGCCGCGCCGTGGCCCTGCGCCACCGCCCGGCTCGCTCTGCTCGCCGAGTACCGGGACAGCCACGTGGCCCTGTCGATCTACCTGGCCGGGATGCTGTACGACGCCGTCGACGACCTGTACCGCCTCAACCCGCACGACGCACCGAAGCCGGCCGCGCTGCACGACCGCTTCCTCGGCTGGGCCGCACCCCGCGCACCCCGCCCACAGCCCACCGACTGACCGCCCGGCCACCCGGTCCGCTCGGCCACCGGGCCGTCGGGCGGTCGGCGGCGACCTGCCGGGCACCCGGCGGGGCGACTGGTCGCCGCTGCGCCAGGGCGACGAGGTGCTGGGTCGGGTGCTGCGTGCACAGACCGACGTCAAGCCGGTGTTCGTCTCGGTCGGCCACCGCACCAGCCTCGACCTGGCGACCACGATCACGCTCGGCCTGAGCCGCCACTACCGCCTTCCCGAGGCGATCCGCCGAGCCGATTTCCTCTCCCGCCAAGCCCTGCGCCGACCGCCAAGCTGAGACGGCAGCATGGTGCCCACGGGTGCGGGCCTCACCGCAGCATCGGGCGGAACATCGACAGATCCGGGTGACGGGTCAGTCGGCGGTGTAGAGACGCGTGGGGTCGACGAGGAGCACGTCGGACCGGTAGCGGCTGGCCGCCCACAGGTCATCGGTGAACCCCGCGCCACTGGCCAGCAGCAACCGGGTGTCCCGGGCGTCCAGACCGGGACGAGCGACGAGCAGGTCTCGCGCCCGGGCGAGCCGGTCCAGGTCAGCCAGGCCCAACGTCCGCCCCCACTTGACTTCGCCGACGGCGAGCAGCGGGCGTGGCCCGTCGCCGAATGGCGGCTCGCCGAGCGCGACGAGGTCCAGTTCCAGACTGGTCCGGCTGACCGGATCGACGAGAACGGCGGGACTCGCCTCGGCGGCGATGCCGCCGAGCGTCTCGGGAGCGGCGAAACGTACTGCCCACTGCCGGACGACCTCTTCGAACGACGGACCGAGCACCGCGCTGGCGTACCGCCGCTGGGAACGTCGCCAGACCTCCGGGCCCCGCCGCTGCTCCAAGGCCGTCCAGGCCGGCCGCATGACCGCCTGATAAAAGGTGATCAAGGGCTCGTTGATGCGGTAGCGGCTACGGCCCCCCCGAACCGCCGAAGCGATTCCGTCGAAGTCGCCTCGGTAGCCCCGAAGTAGAAGCCGCCCGTGGCGCGAGCCAACTCGTACAGCAGGAGGGTCTTCCCTTGCCGGCGGCGTCCGCTGACCACGCCCAACGTGGCGCCGGGCCGTTCGTCGGTGGCGAACCGGGCCAACTCGGCCCACTCGACGTCTCGATCGAAGATCTCCGGAGGCTTGATGAGGTTCACGACCACCATCCCGCAAGATGTATAACCACAGTTATTATAAGTGCAGTTATACATCTTGCGGGTCAGAGGCCGCCGTAGGAGTGCAGGCCCTCGAAGAAGATGTTCACGCCGAAGAGGTTCATCAGCACGGTCAGGAAACCGAGGATGGCCAGCCAGGTCACCACGTTCCGGCGCACGCTCGGCGTGGCGCGGGCGTGCAGGTAGCCCGCGTACACCACCCAGGAGATGAACGCCCAGGTCTCCTTCGGGTCCCAGCCCCACGGGCGACCCCAGGCCGCCTCCGCCCAGATCGCCCCGGCGATCACCGCGAAGGTGAAGATCGGGAACGAGAAAGCGTGCAGCACGAAGGTCAGCCGTTCCAGCCCGGCCGCCGCCGGCAGCCGCCTCGCCAGGGTGTACGGGAAACTGCGTTTGCCGTTCTCGTAACCGGCCCGCATCAGGTACGCCACCGCCGGCACCACCCCCAGCAGGAACAGCCCCGAGGCGAAAACGATCGTCGACACGTGCACGACGAACCAGTACGAGTTGAGCGCCGGCACGAGCGGCACGATCGGCGTGTAGAGCACCAGCTCGGCGGTGGCCACCAACAGCACCATCACCAGCGTCAGGAACAGCCCGAGACGACGCAGGAAAGGCCACTTCACGAGTACGACAAGCCAGGCCGCGACCCCGATGAACGACACCGTGAGCACGAACTCGTACATGTTGCCCCACGGCATCCGCTCCGCGGCGACGCCACGGGCCACCAACGCCACCAGGTGCAGCACAGCGGCCACGGCGGTCAACCCGACGGCGATCCGGCCGCCCAGACTCGCACGCCGCGCGGTACGCCCGGCCCGGCCCGCCGCCACCGTGCTCACCACCGCACCACCGCCCGTGCGACCAGCCACCGGAGTGTCGCCGGCCACCGCCGCGCCGACCAGTTCGCGGGCCGGTGCCGCGACCGCCCCGGCCCGCGAACTGCCGAGGGCGTACTCGACGGCGTGACTGATCATCGCCAGCAGATACACCAGAGTGGCGATCGACACCAGCTGATCGGAGAGTGCGGACATCACTCGGCTCCTTCCCGCGCCCGGACCGGCGCGTCCGGGTCGGTGCCGGCATCACCGGATCGTCCACCGATCGCGGCGACCAGCTGGGCGAACTCGGCCGCGAATCCGGGATGCTCGGTACGCGGCAGACCAGCCACCTCGACCAAGCTACTACCGTCCGTCGGAGATCCTCTGTCGGGGTCAGCTGGGCCGACAGGCAGCAGCCGGACGAACACCCGCCGACGCCTGACGAACAGCGAACCCATCAGCCCCAGCACCAACCCGATGGAGCTGACCAGCAGCAGCATCATGCCCGGGTCGTGACGGACCGACAACACGATGTACCGCTCCGTACCCACGAACTCGACGATGCTCCCGTCGTCGAGTGTCCAGCTCTCGCCGATCCGCAGCTGCTTCGCACCGACCTCGGCGAGCCGGCCGTTTCGTACCTGACGCTCGTCGAGCTGGTAGACCGAACCGGGGATACCGGCGTCGAGGCCCAGATTCCCCCGGTACGCGACCAGATCGAGCAGGGGATTCTGCTCGGTCGGATGCTCGGAACGGACAAACGGCGGCTCCTGCGGCGCGGTCGGCAGGTAGAGCCCGGAAAAGGCGACCTGAAGGTCCGGGTTGCGCACGCCCGTCTCCGGATCGACGTTGGCGTCCGGGAACGCCGCCAAGCCCTCACTGGTCAGCCCGATGTCACCGGTGGTGAGGAACGGCACGGTGCTGGTCTGAATGCCACCGAAACGGTCGGTGTACCTGATCAGCGGAACGTAGCCGTGCCCGAGCAGGTAGACGTTCGCACCATCGAGACGCAGCGGCGAGTTGACCGAAAACTCCTCCTGGCGGGCGGCGCCGCCGTTCTCGTCCACGGTCACCTTCGCGTTGAACGACGACGCCTGCCCGTTCGGTAGGAACCGCGCGTCGAACTCGTCCAGCTGCAGGCAAAACCGGGGCAGGTCGTCACCGACGCGCGGGCCGAGCCGGAACTCGGCGTACTGCTGGCGGGTGTTGCAGAAGACCTGATCCGCCCCGGCCACCAGCAGTCGGTTACCGTGCCAGCCGTACCAGGAGCCGAGCGCCACACCGATCAGCACCAACACCATCGACGTGTGGAAGATCAGGTTGCCGGTCTCCTTCAGATAGCCCTTCTCGGCGGACACCTCGTCACCGCGTACCGCCACCCGCCACCGCCGACGCCGCAGCATCTCGGCCACCGCCGCTGTCCCGCCCTCGGACGCGGGCAGCACCACATGCTGAGGCAGCCGCTCCAGTCGCTTCGGCACGGCCGGCGGGCGGGCCCGCAGCGCCCGCACGTGATCACGCAACCGCGGCGTGATGCACCCGATCAACGAGGTGAACAGCAGCAGGTAGATCGCGGAGAACCAGACCGAACTGAACGCCTCGAACGCGCCCACCCGGTCGAGCAGCGGAGCCAGATCAGGGTTGGCGGTGTAGAAGTCGCGTACGTCCTCCGGGTTGACCCCACGCTGCGGCAGCACCGACCCAGGGATCGCGGCGACCGCGAGCAGGAAAAGCAGCACCAGCGCCGTACGCATGCTGGTCAGCTGCCGCCACGAGTTGCGCAGCAGGGCGAGCAGCGGGTTGCCCCGACGCCGGGGCAACCCGGCCGGAGTAGCGGGCCGGTCGTCGACGGCGGTCATCAGATGCCCACCTCGAAGTTGCCCACGCCGACAGTGGTCTGCAACCAGATCACCACATTGGTCCAGCCGCCGGTGACCAGCGCCAACCCGATCAGGATCAACAGCGCCCCGCCGACCCGGGTCACCCAGCGGCTGTGCCGGCGCACCGTGCGGAAAACCCCGAGCAGCCGGTTGAACCCCAGCCCGAAGACGACGAACGGCAACCCCAACCCGAGGCAGTACGCCACGGCAAGCACCACCGCCCGGTCGGTCTGCCCGCTGGTGGTGGCCATGCCGAGTACCGCGGCCAGGGTCGGTCCGGTGCACGGCACCCAACTCAACGCGAACACGGCACCGAGAACCGGCGCACCGAGCAGACCGGCTGCGGGCAGCCGGTTGATCCGGAACTCCCGCTGGAACCCGGGCAGCACCCCGACGTAGCCCAGCCCGAGAACGACGATGAACCCACCGACAATGATCTCCAGTGTCCGCTCGTGGTCGAAGAAGACCCGGCCGACCCCGCTGAACAGGACCGCGGTGGCCGTGAACACGACGGTGAAGCCGGCGATGAACAACAACGTCCCCGCCAGCACCCGGCCCTGCACCGCCGGAGCAACCCCGGCGCGGCCCCGTACGGCGGTGCCGGTTCCGCCACCCCCCGCACCCGAGGCGTCAGGAAGGTGCCCCACCTCCACCGCAGACGTCGACCGGGTGCCCTTCCCGGCATTTCCGCCTTCGAGGTCGGCGCCGGCCAGGCCGGTGACGTACGACAGGTAACCGGGCATCAACGGCAGCACGCACGGCGACAGGAAACTGACCAGGCCGGCCAGCGCCGCCGCACCCAACGCCAGCAGCAACGGGCCGGACTCGGCGAGTTGACCGAATGTCCCGCCCATCAGCGCTGGCCGGCTGACGCGGACGCCTCGGCGGCGATCCGCTCGACGATGGGTTGCAGCCCCTCCTGCCGGACGGCCGCCCGGATCACAGTGGCGATTCGGCCCTGCCGGTCCAGCACGACCGTGGCCGGGATGGTGTTCGGCGGAATGTCCATGTCGAGGGCGAGCCGGCTACCCGGGTCGAAGATGCTCGGGTAACTGACCCGGCCCTCCTCGAAGGCGATGGCCTTGTCCCGGCTGTCCTGCACATTGATGCCGAGGAAGGTCACCCCGGAGTCCCTCGTCGCCTGGTAGGTGTTCTCCAGGTCGTCCGCCTCGGCGCGGCACGGCGCGCACCAGGAGCCCCAGAAGTTGACAACCACCACGTTGCCCCGCTGCTCAGCCACGTCGTAGGCGCCGCCCCCCAACAGCTCACCGGCGATCGTCGGAGCGGCGGACCGCTGCCCCGGGGCGCACTCGACGATGCCGCCGACGCTGTCACAGTCGGCCGCTCGTACGCCAGTGCAGCCGGTCAAGAGCAACACGGTGGCGAGCAGGCCGGCAGCGAGCCTCCGGAGGCCCATCTCAGGCTCCCTTGGCTGTCCGCGCCGTCGGCGACATCGCCACCAGATGTGCGGCCGGTTCGGAGTAGCCGATACCGACGATCTTGGCGCCGTCGAAGTGGAAGGTGGTGAGCGAGGCCAGCGAACACTGACGACGACGTGGATCGTGCCACAGCCGCTTGCGCTCCACATGGCGACGCAGCGTCCAGATCGGCAACTGGTGCGAGACCAGGACAGCCTCGCGGCCCTCCGCAGCGACCCGGGCTGCGTGCAGCGCGGCGAACATCCGCTCGGCGATCACCCGGTACGCCTCGCCCCACGAGGGGGTGACCGGGTCACGCAGCACCCACCAGTTGCGCGGATCCCGGAAGGACCCGTCGCCCGGTGACACCTTCTTGCCCTCGAACCAGTTGGCGCTCTCAATCAGACGCTCGTCCACGCCGACAGGCAGCCGGAACTGGGCAGCGATCGGCTCGGCGGTCTGCTGGGCGCGTTCCAACGGGCTGGCAGCAACATGCACGACCTCACGTTCAGCGAGCCCCTGTGCAGCGGCCTTGGCCATCTGGACACCGAGTTCGCTGAGGCGGAAACCGGGCAGACGGCCGTAGAGGATACCGCCCGGGTTGTACACCTCACCATGCCGCAGCACATGAACCACAGTCCTGCTCACCGCTGCGCTCCCTGTGTCCGCGACTGCGGGGCTCGCAGAACCGGCTCACTCCTCGCGCTCACGCTACCCCCCGTGACCTGCTGCTGCCGCCGCGTTGGCCGCTGCCGGCAGCGCGCGGGTGATCTGCTCCAGTGCGGCGTCGTCGATCGCCGCCGAGACGAACCAGGACTCGAACGCGCTCGGCGGCAGGTAGACCCCGGCGGCGAGCATCGCGTGGAAGAACGCCTTGAACGCCGGCACCTGCTGAGTGCGGGCACTGTCGTAGTCGACCACGTCAGCATCGGTAAAGAAGATCGAAAACATGTTGCCGGCGTACGACAGGCGGTGTGCGACTCCGGCGGCGGCCAATGCGTCGCTGGCGAGCCTGCCCACCAGGACGGCGGTGTCGTCCAACCTCCGGTAGAGCGCGTCGTCGGCGAGCCTCAGTGTGGTCAGCCCCGCCGCGCAGGCGAGCGGATTTCCGGAGAGGGTGCCGGCCTGGTAGACGGGGCCGGCGGGAGCCAACCGGGACATGATCTCCGCACGCCCGCCGAAGGCCGCCGCAGGCAGGCCACCACCCATGACCTTGCCGTACGTCCACAGGTCCGCCTCGACCGGGTCGAGGCCGTGCCAGCCAGTGCGGGACACCCGGAACCCGGTCATCACCTCGTCGATGATCAGCAGCGCTCCGTGTGCGTGCGCGATCCGGGCCAGCTGGGCGTTGAACCCGTCACGGGGGGCGACCACACCCATGTTGCCCGGCGCGGCCTCGGTTACGACGGCGGCGATGTGCTGGCCCTCGGCAGCGAAGGCGGCCTCGACCGCGGTCACGTCGTTGTAGGGCAGCACGATCGTCTCGCTGGCCGCCGCGCCGGTGACCCCCGGCGAATCGGGCAGGCCGAGAGTGGCCACGCCGGAGCCGGCGGCGGCGAGCAGCGCGTCGACGTGCCCGTGATAGCAGCCGGCGAACTTGATGATCTTCGAGCGGCCGGTGTAGCCGCGGGCCAGGCGAATCGCCGACATGGTCGCCTCGGTACCCGAGTTGACCAGCCGGACCTGCTCGACCGGGGTACGCGCGACTATCTCGCCGGCCAGCTCCACCTCACCAGGGGTGGGCGTACCGAAACTGGTGCCGTGTGCGGCGGCGGCCTGCACGGCGGCGACCACCTCGGGGTGGGCGTGCCCCAGGATCAGCGGCCCCCAGGAGCAGACCAGGTCGACGTAGCGGCGACCGTCCGCGTCGTGGAGCCACGGACCCTCACCTCTGACCATGAAGCGTGGTGTGCCGCCGACCGCCCGGAAGGCACGCACAGGGGAGTTCACCCCGCCCGGCACGATGGCGCAGGCGCGGTCGAACAGGGCCGCTGAGGCCGGTGCTCCGACCGGGTATCGGTCGGATCCGGCGGGGAACACCTCAGTCACGATGTCGCCATTGTGTCAGCGCCCGACGGCGGATCGGCAGCGACCCCGGACCAGGGTTACCAGGCTCACCCCCGGCACGCTGCGCGGGGACCGGCACGCCTCGACAGGCCGGGCGACCGAGATCGCGATAGGCTGGCCCGGTGGATCGTGCCGAACTGTCGATCACCGTACACCGAACAGGCGACGAAGCAGTGCTCCGTCTGGCCGGTGAGATCGACATGCAGACGGCCGCCCAACTGTCGACGGTCGTCAACGAGGTCCTGACCGAGCCCCCGCCCAGGATCGTCCTCGATCTCGGCGGTGTGACGTTCTGCGACTCGCAGGGGCTGGGCACCCTGGTCGTCCTCAGCCGCAAGGCCAGTCACGCCCAGAGCCTGCTCCTCCTGACGAACGTGGGCGACTTCCTGCTCCGTGTCCTGGACATCACCGGCCTTCGCAGCGCCCTGATGATCCGCAACGACACCCCCACCACCTGACCCGTCCCACCCCGTCGACGCCCGTCGATCATGAGTTTGGCGGCCTCGCGAAGATCGTCTACAGCCGCCAAGTCCATGATCAACGGGAGGTGTGGGGTCATTCGGGGGTGGTGCCCCAGCGGGCCTGTTCCAGGAGAGCCACAGCACGGATGCGGGAATCCGGGTCGTCGACACCGCGCAGCAAAGTGGTGGCCTCGTCGACCGCATCGGTGAGCACCCGCCACTGGGCGTCCCGCTCACGCACCATCGCGGACTGCGCCGCCAGTTGGCGGGTCTTGGTCCACAACTCCACGAAGACGGAAACCTTGGCCCGCAGCACCCACGGGTCGAACGGCTTGGTGAGGTAGTCCACCGCGCCTGCCGCATAGCCCCGCAGGGCCAGTTGGGCGTCCCGGTCGGCCGCGGTCAGGAAGATGATCGGAACGTGCCGGGTACGCTCGCGCCGCTTGATGTGGCTGGCCGTCTCGAAACCGTCCATGTCCGGCATCTGGGCGTCCAGCAGGATCACCGCGAAGTCGTCCACGAGCAACTGCTTCAGTGCCGCCTCACCGCTCTCCACGGCAACCGACTGCACCGGCAGTCCCTGGAGGATCGCCTCCAGGGCCATCAGGTTCTCCCGGCGGTCATCGACCAGCAGCGCCTTCGCCATCTGCGTCACGAGCCCTCCTCGGTGCGGCTGCCACTGATCCAGGTACCCATCAGCTCGATCAGCTGGTCCAGGTCGACCGGTTTGGTGATGTAGTCGCTGGCCCCGGCAGTGATCGCGGACTCCCGGTCCCCCGGCATCGCCTTCGCGGTCAGGAACACGATCGGCAGATCCGCGAACCGGTGGTTGCGCCTGATCTGCTTCGTCGTCTCATACCCGTCCTGATCGGGCATCATTGCATCCATCAGGACGATATCGACTTCTGGGTGTTCGGCCAACAGGCGGACCCCGTCGGCGCCGTTGTCGGCGTACAGCACGGTCATCCCGTGCAGTTCGAGTGCGCTGGTCAACGCGAAGACGTTACGCACGTCGTCGTCGACGATCAGCACGGTCGCCCCGTCGAGTTGGCGGGTCCTCGGCGCCTCACGCACCTCAGGCAGCAACTCCATCGGCGGCATCAGCAGCGACGACGGAAGCCCCGCCCGCTGCGGTGACGGTGGGGCCGGTGCCACCACCGCGTCCGGCGCCAACACGTCGGGCAGGTAGAGCGTGAACGTCGAGCCCTGACCGGGCGCCGAGGTGACCGTGATCGTACCTCCGATCAGCCGGGCCAGGTCACGGCTGATCGACAGGCCGAGCCCGGTACCGCCGTAGCGGCGGCTGGTCGTCCCGTCCGCCTGCTGGAAGGCCTCGAAGATCAGCGAAAGCTTGTCGTCGGAGATGCCGATACCGGTGTCGATCACCGTGAAGGCGATGACCTGCCGGGCGTTCGTCAACGCCGGCACGTCGAACACCGCGTGCTCCGGCGCCCGGGAGATGCGCAGGGTCACCGCACCGTTGTCGGTGAACTTGACCGCGTTCGACAGCAGGTTACGCAGGACCTGCTGCAGCCGCTGCGCGTCGGTGACCACGGCCGCCGGCAGATCCCTACCAGTGCGCACCTGGAAGTCGAGGCCCTTCTCCTCCGCCTGCGGGGCGAACGCCTGCTCCACGTAGTTGCAGATCTCGGTGAACCGGACCTCGGTCGGTTCGACGTCCATCCGCCCAGCCTCGATCTTGGACAGGTCCAGAATGTCGTCGATCAGGCGCAACAGGTCCGAGCCGGAGCCATGGATAGTACGGGCGAACTCGATCTGCTTCGGCGTGAGGTTCTGCTCGGAATTCTCCATCAGCAGCCGGGCCAGCAGCAGCAACGAGTTCAACGGCGTACGCAGTTCGTGGCTCATATTCGCCAGGAACTCCGACTTGTACGCCGAGGCGCGCGTGAGCTGCTGCGCCTTGTCCTCCAAACCCAGCCGGGCCAGTTCGATCTCCCGGTTCTGAGTCTCGATGTTCGCCTTCTGCTCCGACAGCAGCTTGGCCTTGTCCTCCAACTCGGCATTCGTCCGTTGCAGCTCCGCAGACTGCTCCTGCAACTCGTGCGCCAGCCGCTGCGACTGGGCGAGCAGTTCCTCCGTACGCCGATTGGCCTGGATGGTGTTGACCGCGACCCCGATGGTGGAGACCAGCCGTTCGAGGAACGACAGGTGCAGTTCGGAGAAGGGCGTGACAGTGGCGAACTCGATCACGCCGAGTAGTTCGCCCTCGAAGAGGACCGGGAGGATCACCAGATCCGCCGGGGGCATGTCGGCCAGCCCGGAGCGCAGCGTGATCCGGCCGTCCGGTACGGCCCCGACCCGGATGGTGCGCCGGGACAGCGCGGCCTGACCGACCAGCCCCTCACCCGGCCCGAAGGTCACGTCATGCCCCCGGGACACGTAGCCGTACGAGGCGGTCAACCGCAGCCGCATCACTCCCTCGGAGTTGTCCACGAGGAAGAAGGCGCCAAGCTGCGCGTCGACGAGTGGAGTGACCTCCTGCATGATCATCCGACAGACCTCGCCGAGGTCCCGCTGACCCTGCAACAGACCGCCGATGCGGGCAAGGTTGGAGTCGAGCCACCCCTGCTCGGCGTTCTTGTGGGTCGTCTCCCGCAGGGTGACGATCATCTGGTTGATGTTGTCCTTCAGCTCGGCGACCTCACCCTGCGCCTTCACCGCGATCCGCTGGGTGAGATCACCCCGGGTCACCGAGGTCGACACCCGGGCGATCGCCCGCAGCTGGGTGGTGAGCGTCGAGGCGAGCTGGTTGACGTTCTCGGTGAGGTCCCGCCAGGTCCCGGAGACCCCCTTGACCTGCGCCTGACCACCGAGCTTGCCCTCGGTACCCACTTCACGGGCGACCCGGGTCACCTCGTCGGCGAACGACGACAACTGGTCCACCATCGTGTTGACGGTGTTCTTCAGCTCCAGGATCTCGCCCTGCGCATCGACCGTGATCTTCTGGGACAGGTCGCCGTTGGCCACCGCCGTGGTGACTGAGGCGATGTTGCGCACCTGGCTGGTCAGGTTCGACGCCATCGAGTTCACATTGTCGGTCAGATCCCGCCAGGTACCGGCGACGCCGCGCACCTGAGCCTGACCACCCAACTTGCCCTCGGTGCCCACCTCGCGGGCCACCCGGGTCACCTCGTCGGCGAACGACGACAACTGATCCACCATCGTGTTCACCGTCGACTTCAACTCCAGGATCTCACCCCGAGCATCCACCGTGATCTTCTGCGAAAGGTCACCCCGGGCCACCGCCGTGGTGACCGGAGCGATGTTGCGCACCTGGGCGGTCAGGTTCGACGCCATCGAGTTCACATTGTCGGTCAGATCCCGCCACGTACCACTGACGCCCTTGACCTGCGCCTGACCACCGAGGTTCCCCTCGGTGCCGACCTCACGCGCCACCCGCGTCACCTCGTCGGCAAACGACGACAACTGATCCACCATCGTGTTCACCGTCGACTTCAACTCCAGGATCTCACCCCGAGCATCCACCGTGATCTTCTGCGAAAGGTCACCCCGAGCCACCGCGGTGGAGACCTGGGAGATGTTGCGGACCTGGCTGGTCAGGTTGCCGGCGAGCTGGTTGACGTTCTCGGTCAGGTCACGCCAGGTGCCGGAGACGCCGCGTACCTGGGCCTGACCGCCGAGCTTGCCCTCGGTGCCGACCTCACGCGCCACCCGCGTCACCTCGTCGGCGAACGACGACAACTGATCCACCATCGTGTTGACGGTGTCCTTGAGTTCGAGGATCTCGCCCTGCGCGGCCACGGTGATCTTCTGGCTCAGGTCACCCCGGGCGACCGCCGTGGAGACCTGAGCGATGTTGCGCACCTGGGCGGTCAGGTTCGACGCCATCGAGTTGACGCTGTCGGTCAGGTCCTTCCAGGTGCCCGCGACACCCGGCACCTCCGCCTGACCGCCCAACTTGCCCTCGGTACCCACCTCACGCGCCACCCGCGTCACCTGTTCGGCGAAGAGGCGCAGCGTGTCGGTGAGCGAGTTCATCGTGTCGGCCAGCTCGGCGACCTCGCCGCGAGCACTGACAGTGATCTTCTGTGAGAGGTCACCCTTGGCCACCGCGGTCGCCACCTGCGAGATCGACCGGACCTGGCCGGTCAGGTTCGACGCCATGGTGTTCACCGAGTCGGTGAGGTCCTTCCAGGTGCCGGCGACCCCGCGGACGTCGGCCTGGCCGCCCAGCTTGCCCTCGGTGCCCACCTCGCGGGCCACCCGGGTCACCTCGTTGGAGAACGACGAAAGCTGGTCGACCATCGTGTTCACCGTGCGGCCGATACGCAGGTACTCACCGCGCAGCGGACGACCGTCGATCTCCAACGCCATGTGCTGGCTCAGGTCGCCGTCGGCGACGGCCACGATGACCCGGGCGATCTCGGTGGTGGGCCGGCCCAGGTCGTCGATGAGCGAGTTGACCGCCCGTTGACCCTCCGCCCAGGAACCGTCCAGCCCCTCCTCGTCCAGGCGCTCGGTGAGTCGACCGTCGCGTCCCACGACCCGACTGATCCGGCGCAGGTCCAGGTGCTGCCGCTCCTGGAGCGACACCACGTCGTTGAAGGCGTCCGCCACCTCACCGGCCGCGCCCGAGCGCCGGGGCAACCGCACCTTGAGGTCACCGACACGGACCCGCCGTAGCGCCTCCGCCAGCTCGGTGAGGACCGCCTCGTGGTCGGCGGCGGAAGTCTCCGCGGTCACCGACTGTTTCGCCGTGGTCATCATTCCTCGCTCACCTCGGGGTCCACCGGCTCCCACCGGCCACTCCATCATTGTCCCCGTGACCTCGAAAACGCCACGGCACGGCGCCGCCCGACGGCAAACATCCGGTGGTGATCAGCTTGGCACCGGCGGCGTGTCGGTGGAGGATACGAGGGTGTCAGCGGAGGTAGGGCCCGCGGCGAAGACGGGCCCAGACGAGCACGTTCGGCGCGTCCGGCTTCCCGCCGACCGCCGTACGCCGGCTGCCGCGCGTGCGGTCGTCCGGTCGGTGCTCGCGGAGGCAGACCTCGACGAACTGCTCAACGAGGCACTTCTGTTGACCACCGAGCTGTCCACGAACGCGGTAGAACACGCCCGCACCGAACTGGACATCGAGGTCACCGCGGACGAGACCGGCCTGACCGTGACGGTCTCCGACTTCGCCGCCGGCCCGGTCGACGAGCTGACCGTCGGTGTACGCAACCAGGCCACCGACATCGCCGAGGTCGCCGAACGAGGGCGCGGACTGCTGCTCGTCGACCACTTCGCCAATCGCTGGGGCACCACCTACCTGCGCACCGGCAAGGGCGTGTGGTTCCGGCTGGACCGCACGAAGCCCGAGACGACCGGACCGGCGACGTCCGCGCCGCCGCCGAGCATGGTCCCTACGGGCAACACCGGGCAGACCGCCGTACCCAGCGCCGGTGCGATGAGCGCCCTGATGCAGACCACCCCCGACCCGTACGCCGAGGATCCGCTGCCGGATTTCGCGGCCGGCCTGCTGACCCGGGTGGCGGAAATGATCGGTGCTGCCGGTGGGGTGGTGCGCCTGGATCGCGGTGACGGTCAGGGTGCCCAGATCCTCGCCCGGTACGGCCGCAAACCCCGGGCCGGCAACGATCTGCTTCGGGTGCCGCTCGCGGTGCACCGCCCGTACTCCGGTGAGCTGGAGTTGGACGCCGCGCCCACCGCGTACGCGCAGCCACTCGCGGTGCTTACCGCCGAAAGGCTCTCGCTGCATCTGGAGAACGACCGGCTGCGCCGCGCCGACGTGCGCCGGCAGGCGTGGCTGACGTTCCTCGCCGAGGCCAGCGAACTGCTCGCCCAGTCGCTGGACGTGGAACTGACCATGGCGCTCGTCCCGCAGTTGGTGGTGCCCCGGCTCGGCCAGTGGTGCGCGGTGCACACCACCGACGAGTGGGGGCGGCTCCGGCTCGCAGCGGCCAGTCACGCCGACGAGTCGACTCTTCCGCAGCTGCACGCCACGCTCCGCGAGGCCGGGCCCGACTCCATCCAGGCCCGGCTACGCGAGGCGAGCCGCAACGGCACCCGGACCCCGCTCGGTGCACCGATGGAAGGCTTCGCCGTGCCGTTGATCGCCCGTGGGCAGCGTCTCGGCACGCTGGCAGTCGGCCGGCACCAGCGGCACCGGCAGGATCCGGACGAGATCGCGGTACTGGAGGACGTGGCCCGGCGGGCCGCCCTCGCCATCGAGAACGCCCGCATCCACGCCGAGCGTCGCCGGGTCGCCCACACCCTGCAACAGTCGTTGCTGCCCCCGGTCCTGCCGGTGGTGGAGGGCATCGGCTTCGCCGCCGAGTACGTGCCGACCGGCGGGGACGTCGACGTCGGTGGCGACTTCTACGATGTGGTGCCGCTGCCGGACGGGCGCTGGCTGGTGGTGATCGGCGACGTCTCCGGCAAGGGGGTGCAGGCGGCTGCGGTCACCGGGCTGGTGCGGGACGTGATCCGGGTGCTGGCCGGCGACGGCAAACCACTGCCCGAGGTGCTGGCCCGGCTCAACCAGACGCTTGTCGAGCGGGGTGCGGGCCGCTACTGCACGTTGGCGTTGGCGGCGGTCGGGCCGGGCGACGGTGACCAACTCGACGTCGGGCTGCACCTGGCCGGGCACGACCGGCCGGTGCTGCTGCGCTCCAGCGGCAGCCCGGCGGCCTTCGTCGGCACCGGTGGCACCGCCCTCGGGCTGCTCGACGCGATCGCCTCGCCTACCGCGCAACTCGTCCTCGACCCGGGCGACTGCCTGGTTTTCTACACGGACGGGGTGACCGAGCGACGCCGGGGGCGGGAGCTGTTCGGCACCGGACGCCTGCGTGACGCCGCCGCGCCGCTGGCCGGCTATTCGGCGGATGTGGTGGCGGCCCGGCTGCGATCGACCGCGATCAACTTCTCGGTCGAGGCGCCCCGAGACGACATCGCCATTCTCGTCCTCCGCAACGACGCGATGCCGGACTGAAGCGGTGGCTACAGGCCGCCGGGGAGGCGGCCCGGGGCGAGACGGTGGGTCGGGTCGAGGTGTTGTTTGACGGCGCGTAGCTGGGCAAGGTCGGCTCGCTCGCCCCACAGGTCGACGGTGCGGCGGACGGCCGGCGGGGCGGCCAGCACCACACACCGGCCCTGTCGGGCGAGCAGCACACCACGCACTGCGGCCAGGATCGAGGCGACCCGGCTCGGTGCCGTCGCCCCGGGCAGGGCGGCGTGCACCACGCCGAGCCCGGCCGAGCCGCGTACCGGCACCGGCCCGCCGGCTGCGTCGCGTAGGGCGTAGACGGCCGCGTGCAGGTCGGTGGCCGGCACCTCCAACCGCAGTGCCGTGTCGCCGGGGGCAAAGGGGTAGCTGCGCCACCACGAGGGCGCCGTCCTGGCGACCGTCGACCGGGGACCGAGCAGGGCGACCGACCGGTCGGTACGCTCCGCAACCTCTACCGGACCACCCTCCAGCAGCACCGAAAGTGAGCCGGTGCTCGACCCGGGAGGTGTACGCCCGACCATGGACGGGTGCGACGTCATCGACTCGGCGCGACGGTCCCGGGGGCGGCTGCCGGTGCTGGCCGGCAGATCCAACTCGATCGCGGCCGGGTCGAGCCGGGCGGCGAGCACCGTCCGGATCAGATCGTGCACCTCCAGCGGGGTCCACACCGGTCGGGTCACCCAGACCCGGACCGCCGGCACCGCCTGTACCCGCAGCGTCGCGCTCACCAGTACGGCGAGTGCTCCCTCCGAGCCGCACAACAGCCGCGCCTCGGCCAGCCCGGCCGCCCCGCCGCCCGCCTCGGCTAGCTCACCGTCAGCCGTCAGGTAGCGCAGGCCGACAAGCTGGTCGCAGGCGCTTCCGTGCCGGTGACGCAGCGGGCCGGCCTCGTCCGCCGCGAGCACCCCACCGAGGGTCGCGCCCGGTGAGGGTGCGTCCACCGCGAGCCGCCGACCGGTGCGCTCCAGAGTGGCCTGCACCGCACGCAGCGGGGTACCGGAACCGATCTCGGCCGTGCCCCAGTCTGGCGGCTGGTGACCGATGCCGGCCAGTCTCCCGGTGTCGAGCATGATGTCGACCCGTTCGGGCGGCGCACCCCAGTCGATCTTCGTGCCCGCTCCTCGGGGCACCACGCTCAGGTCGTGCCGGGCGGCCAGCCGGAGGATCTGTGCGGCGGCGTGCGGACCACCGGGCACCGCCACCCAACGGGCCGTGCTTCCGGCCACCTCGTCGGCGGGGCCGGCGAGGCGGGCGAAGCGCGGCCCGCAGATCTCGGTCAGCCGACGGGTGATGTCGCGGGCACCGGACGTGCCGGCGGAAGGGGGTGCCACCATACCCGTGATCGTACATGTGTTCGAAGGATCGGGTGGGAAGTGCGCCACACCCTCCCCCGCCTTGGCCGGTAACGTGGCGCCGTGACCACCGAGACCCCCGTTCCCGCGGCCAGGCGGATACCGACCGAACGCGTCCACCACGGCGACACCGTCGTCGACGAGTACGCCTGGCTGGCCACCAAGGACGACCCGGAGACGATCGACTACCTGAACGCCGAGAACGCCTGGACGGAGGCCCGCACAGCGCATCTGTCCGGGTTGCGGACGGAGTTGTTCGAGGAGATCCGGCGACGCACCCAGGAGACCGACCTGTCGGTGCCGACCCGCAAGGGTGGGCACTGGTACTACACCCGCACCGTCGAGGGCCAGCAGTACGGCGTGCACTGCCGCCGGCCGGTCCGCCCCACCGAGACCACCCCACCGGTCAGCACCGACGGCGCACCGCTGGACGGCGAGCAGGTGCTGCTCGACGGCAACCAGCTGGCCGAAGGGCACGACTTCTTCTCCATCGGCGCCTTCGACGTCAGCCCGGACGGGCGCTACCTGGCCTACTCCACCGACTTCTCCGGCGACGAACGGTTCACCCTGCGGGTGAAGGATCTGCGTACCGGCGAACTGTTGCCCGACGAGATCCCCGGCACGTTCTACGGCACCGCGTGGTCCGCCGACGCCTCGGTGCTGTTCTACGTCACCGTGGACGACGCGTGGCGGCCCAACCGCGTCTGGCGACACGTCATCGGCACCGCCGCCGCCGAAGACGTGGTGGTGCACGCCGAGGACGACGAGCGGTTCTGGGTCGGTGTCGAGCTGACCCGCTCGGAGCGGTTCATCCTCATCGAGATCGCCAGCAAGCTCACCAGCGAGGTGCGGGTGATCCCGGCCGGTGATCCGACCAGCGAGCCGGCGCTGATCGCGCCTCGCCGGCAGGGCGTCGAATACTCGGTGGAGCACCACGGTCACCGGTTCCTGATCCTGCACAACGACGGTGCCGAGGACTTCGCCCTCGCGTACACCTCGGCCGACATTCCTGGTGACTGGGTGCCGCTGATCGAGCACTGTCCGGGCACCCGACTGGAGTCGGTCGACGCCTTCGCCGACCACCTGGTCGTCTCGTTACGCAGCAACGGCCTGACCGGGCTGCGGATACTGCCCGTCGGGGGCGGTGACGCCCACGACGTCGAGTTCCCCGAGCCGTTGCACGCCGTCGGCCTCGACGCCAACCCGGAATACCACGCCGCACGGCTACGGCTGCGCTACACCTCTCTCGTCACCCCGGACTCGGTGTACGACTACGACCTGACCACCCGCGAGTTGACGCTGCTGCGGCAGCGGCCGGTGCTGCCCGGGCCGGACGGTCAGCCGTACCGGCCGGAGGACTACGAACAGCAGCGCGACTGGGCACTCGCCGACGACGGCACCAGGGTGCCGATCTCCCTGGTCTACCGGCGCGGCACTCCCCGGGACGGTTCGGCGCCCTGTGTCATCTACGGCTACGGCTCGTACGAGATGAGCATGGACCCGTGGTTCTCGCTCGGCCGTCTGTCCCTGCTGGACCGTGGGGTGATCTTCGCGGTGGCGCACATCCGGGGCGGCGGTGAACTGGGCCGCCGGTGGTACGACGACGGCAAGATGCTGGCCAAGAAGAACACCTTCACCGATTTCGTGGCCTGCGCCCGACACCTGGCCAAGGCGGGCTGGACGGCATCGGACCGGCTGGTCGCCCGGGGTGGTTCAGCCGGCGGGTTGCTGATGGGAGCGGTGGCCAACGTGGCGCCGGACGCCTTCGCCGGCATCGTCGCGCAGGTGCCGTTCGTGGACGCGCTCAACACGATCCTGGACCCGTCGTTGCCGCTGACCGTCACCGAGTGGGAGGAGTGGGGCAACCCGCTGGCCGACCCGGAGGTGTACACGTACATGAAGTCGTACACGCCGTACGAGAACGTCACTGCCCTGGACTATCCCGCGATCCTGGCGATGACCAGCCTCAACGACACGCGGGTGCTCTACCACGAGCCGGCGAAGTGGATCGCGCGGTTGCGGGCGGTCGCACCGCAGGGTGACTACCTGCTGAAGATTGAGATGGAGGCGGGTCACGGCGGCCCCAGCGGGCGCTACGACGCCTGGCGGGAGGAGGCCTTCATCAACGCGTGGACGCTGGACCGGCTCGGACTCGCCTGACCGGCAGCCGTGCTCGCGGAGTGCGGCATCTCGCGGTCTCCCAGACTCGGGAAGGCCCGACATGCCGCACTCCGCGAGCGCCACCGGCCGGTCAGGTGCCCCTCAGTGGCGACGGAGGACGAGGACGGCCACGTCGTCCTGAATCTCCTCCGGGGCCAGCTCGACGAGCAGCCGCTCACAGAAGCGGTCGAGGTCGTCGTCTACCTCGGCGGCACACGTCGCGAGCGCGGCCAGCCCGTCGTCGATGGTGACGTCCCGCCGTTCGATCAGCCCGTCGGTGTAGAAGACCATCGTCGCCCCGGCCGGCAGCACAAACTCCAAATCGGCGGGGCGGGGCGCGCGTACCCCGAGCAGCGGGGCGGCGTGCTGCACGTACTCGGCCTTACCATCCTGGACCAGCAACGGAGGCAGGTGACCGGCGCTGGCCATACGGATACGACCGGTGGTCGGCTCCAGCAGCAGCACGCAGATCGTCGCCAGCTCGCTGGGCAGCAGCGTACGCATCAGCTCGTTGACCCGGTGCAGAATCTCACCCGGCTGATGCCCCTCGACCGCGTACGCCCGCAGGGCGTGCCGCAGCTCAGCCATGATGGTGGCGGCGTGCAGGGAGTGACCGGCCACGTCCCCGATAGCCACCAGCAGGTGACCGTCGAGCATCACCAGTTCGTAGAAGTCACCGCCGACCTCGGTCTGAGCGCTAGCCGGCTCGTAGCGTACGGCCAGGTCGAGACCGGTGATCTGCGGGATCTGACGCGGCAGCAGGCTGCGTTGCAGCGTCACCGCGATCCGGTGCTCCTCGTCGAAGGAACGTTGCGCCTCCACGGCGGAGGCCACCGCCTGCGCCAACTGCACCAGCACAGGGGTTCGGGCAGTCTGGGTCGAGGTCGGTACCACCACGTAGAGCGGCGCGCGGTCCTCGCGTAGCCGGGCCGCCGCGACGGTGACGGTGTCGCCGGCCGGCCAGTCGACGAGCGCCCAAGCGGCCGGCTCCTCCACCCGGACCGTTCCTCCGGTCGGCACCCCGGTGTCGTCGACGATCCACGGGACGACCCGCGGCTCGCCGCCCGGACCGGCGCAGACACCAGCCAGGCAGTCACCGTCGAAGGTCTCGGCGACCACCGCGGCGGGACTTTTGAAGATCTCTGCCGCGCCGGCCGCCGCCACCTGAAGCAACCTGGTGAAGCTCGGTGCGGCATGCACCGCCACGGTGGTGTCCGCCAGCCCGGTGAGCCGCTCGGCGAGCAGTTCGGCGCGACGTCGGGCCTGGTAGTACCGCAGCACCGACTGGGCTGTGGCGACCAGTTCGTCCGGCTCGATCGGCTCCGCCAGGTACGCGTCGGCTCCTCGGTTCAGCCCCTGGGTGCGGTCGGCGGTGTCGATAGCGTGCGCGGACACGTGGATCACCGGCATCGCCGGTTGCGCGGACTTGATCCGCTCGCACACCTCGAAGCCACTCAGATCCGGCAACCGGACGTCGAGCACCACGAGATCGATCGGGTCGACACCGACCCGATCGAGTGCCTCGCCGCCGGTCTCCGCCTCCAGCACGGTGAAGCCCGCACGGGAGAGCCAGTTCACCAGGAGGTAGCGCTTGGTCCGACTGTCGTCGACCACCAGCACTGTCGCCGCGCCGTCCACGTCACGTTCCGTCCGAGGGGAGCCAGACTGTGAAGGTACTGCCGAGCCCCGGCTCGCTGGCCAGTTCGAGAGTGCCGCCGAGCAGGTTCACCAGCCGCCGGGCGTACGGCAGACCGAGACCGGTGCCACCGACCCGCGACGAGCCCGGCACCTGGTAGAACTCTTCGAACACCCGATCGTGCAGCTGCGGTGGGATGCCCGGGCCGGTGTCGGAGACGGTCAACCGCCATCCGTCGGGACGTTGTTCGGCCCGCAACCGGACCTCACCCCGGGTGGTGAACTTCATGCCGTTGTGCAGCAGGTTACGCAGCACCTGGGCGAGCAACACCTCGTCGGTACGCACCGTGGCGGGCGCTGCCGGCTCCTCCACCACCAGGTCGACCTCCTCCGCGGCGGGCAACGCCCTGAGCGTGCCCCGCAGTTGACCGAACAGGGCCCGCAGGTCCACCTCGGCCCACTCCGGCTCGATCCGGCCCGACTCCGCCTTCGCCAGGTCGAGCAGCTCGTTCACCAGGGTAAGCAGATCCGAGGCGGAGGAGCGAATGAGCCCCACCTGTTGTTCCTGTTCGGTGGTGAGTGGGTCGGAAGCGGAGTCGGCGAGCAGACGGGCCAGCCCGATGATCGCGGTCACCGGTGCCCGCAGTTCGTGGCTGACGTTGGCCAGGAACCGGCTCTTGGACTCGCTCGCCGTCCGCAGCTGCGCCGACTTCTCGTCAAGCTCCGCGTAGAGGGCGACGACACCCCGGTTGGTCGCCTCCAGCTCGTCGGTGAGCTGCTGGTAGAGCGCCATCACGCCCCGGTTGGTCTGTTCCAGTTCCTCGTTGAGCCGGGCCAGTTCGTCGCGCTGACTGCGCACCTCGTCGAGCGCGCTGACGAGTTGCAGGTTCTGGGTGGCGAGTTCGTCCTCGACGGTGCTCGGTGCGCTCTCGACGAGCTGGGCACGCAGCTCGGCCAGGCGCTCGGCGGTGAGCGCCCGCGCGGTGGCCGGGACTCGTCGTGACATCCTGACGACGGTATCCCGCTGGACCGTCAACACGCTCAATGTGTCCACCAGGCGTGCCACCGCACCGGACTCCGGTTCGTATCGCCCGCCCGGCAGAGGAGTCACCGGGGTGAGATCGACGCGCAGGTGGCGACGGCCGTCCGCTGACTCGACGATGGCGAACGCGACATCGGCGCCGCCGACCGCCCGCAGCAGGTCCCGGGCGACCTCACTGAGCGCGGTGGCGATGCGGACCTGGTCCTGCCGTTCGAGTCCGACCGCGACGGCAACTTCGCGGCCTCGCTGGCGGACCACGAAGATGTCCTGCTCGACCCGCAGGGTCATCTGGAGCAGCAGCGTCGTGGTCACGACCAGCCCCTCGCCACCAATACTCCGGCGTCGTCGCGTCGGATACCGGCGTCACGCAGCAGAGTCGTGGCCACCACCAGAGGCGACCGCACGGCCAGCCCTGGATAGTCGACGAGCTGCCACCGATCGACCACACCGTCGGTGTGCATGACCAGCAGGTTGTCGGCCTCGAAGGGGTAGTCGTACTGCCGGATCACCGGGCGCTGGTGCCCGGCGATGCCGGGCAGGGAGACCAGCCCTCGGCGCCGGCCGTCGTCGGCGACGACAGCGCCGGCGATGTTGCCCAACCCCGCGTAGCGCAGCACTCCGGTGGCCGGGTCCGGTTCGGCCACCGCGACCGCCGCACCACGGGTGTGCGACATCGACCGGTGGAGATGGCCGACCACCTCTGCCGGCGGTGCGGCCGGAGCGCTCCGGAAGGCGGCGAGTGCCGCCTCGGTCGCCGCAGCGGCCAACGGCCCGTGCCCGAGCCCGTCGGTGACCATCACCTGCCGGCGGTCACCCACGACCCGGGCAGCGTAACCATCCCCGCTGACCGTCTCACCACTCAACGGCCGGGTCAGACCATCAGCCCAGGACATTTCGGTGTCCGGCTCCGCGAAGATCCGCACCGCGATGACCGTCCCCCGGCCCGGCCGCGAGTACGCGTCGAACCAGCTGGCCTGTCGGACGATGGCACCCAGACCGATGCCGAGGGTACCGACGGTCGAGTGCCCGTCGCGGGCGGAGTCGGCGAGGTCGACCATGCCGGGGCCGCTGTCGACCGCGATCATCTCCACACCGGCGTCCATTTCACGGCGTACCGGCCGGAGCAGCAGCAACCCGTCGTCGGCATGCTTGATGAGGTTGCTTGTCAGTTCGGCGGCGACGATGGCCAGGTCGGCGACCCGCCCCTCGGCTAGTCCCAACTGGTCGCCCAGCCGCTCTGCGGCCCGTCGTACGGCGCTGCCTGCGCTGCCGTTCTCCACCCGGAACCAGCTGCCTCGGTCGGCGACGGGCTCGGCTGTCACCGGGACCACTTGGTGATCGTGATCCGGGTGCCCTGACCGGGTGCGGTCTGTATGTCGAACTCGTCGACGAGCCGGCGGGCACCGCTGAGTCCGAGGCCGAGGCCGCCACCTGTGGTGTAACCGTCGGTCAACGCCAGGTCCAGATCGGCGATGCCGGGACCGGAGTCGGCGAAGACGATCTGGATACCGGCCCGGCGGCCGTTGTCGACCGCGATCACCTCGACCGTGCCGCCGCCGCCGTAGACGAGCGTGTTACGAGCGAGTTCGCTGGCCGCGGTGACCACCTTGGTCTGGTCGACCAGGGAGAGCCGGACCGCCACGGCCACCGTACGCACGAGCTGCCGGACGCGTACGACATCCTCGTCGCTGCCGACTGTCTGCGCCTGGGGGCGGCCCAGGTCGGCCCCGCTCGTCACGGTGAGGCCGTCGGCTCTGGGATCGGATCGTCGCCCGTTTCGTCGTGGTCGTAGTCGGCCCGGTCGATCGCGATGAGCTCCATGCCCCGCTCGACGTTGAGCGCGGTACGGATGCCGTTGAGCGACAACCCCAGCTCGACCAGGGTGATGGCGACGGCCGGGCGCATTCCCACGACCACCGTCTCCGCGTCGAGTACCCGGGAGATCGAGGCGATGGTGGAGAGCATCCGCCCGACGAAGGAGTCGACGATGTCCAACGCGGTGATGTCGATGATCACGCCATGGCAGCCGGTGGCGACGATCCGCTCGGCCAGGTCCTCCTGGAGTGCGACGGCCGTCTGATCGGACATGTCGACCTGGATGGAGACCAGCAGGATTTCGCCGATCTTGAGAATCGGCACCCGCTCCATCATGCCTCCCGGCGTGGCTGGCGACGGGAGGTCTCGACCCCGGTGAGCCGCAGTACGTGCCGCAGCGCGTCGGCCAGGCTCGCCTTGGTGGCGATATCGCCGAACTCGATGCCGAGCGCGACGATGGTCTGCGCGATCTGCGGTCGGATGCCGGAGATGATGCAGTCGGCACCCATCAGCCGGGCGGCCACCACGGTCTTCAGGATGTGCTGGGCCACCTGCGTGTCGACCGCCGGTACGCCGGTGATGTCGATGATCGCGTACGGCGAGCCGGTGTCGACCAGGGTCTGCAGCAGCCGTTCCATCACCACCTGGGCGCGGGCCGAGTCGAGGGTGCCGACCAGGGGCACCGCCACCACGCCCTCCCAGAGCTTGACCACCGGCGTCGAAAGCTCCAGCAGCTGCTCCGCCTGGTCGGCGATCAGGCTCTCGCGGGCCCGGACGAAGGTCTCGAAGGTGAACAGGCCCATCTGGTCGACAAGTGCGGAGAAGGCGACGTAGTCACGCAGCGTCTCGACACTCTGGTCGGCCTCCAGTGCGGCGAGCAACGCCTCCTTGAGGGCGAACACCCCGGTGGCGGTCTCGGTGGCGGAGAGACCCTGCCGTGCCTGCCCACGGGAGAACTCCGCGAGCACGGCCCGCAACTCGGTGGATTCCTCGGCCTGCAGGTCGACGGTGCCCTTGCCGAGCGCGTCGAGCAGGGCGCGATGCAGCTCCTGCACCTGCCGGACCAGCTCGGCCTGGCTGAGCCGGCCCCGCAACTGCCCGACCATGATCTCGGTCCACCGCTGGGTGACCTGTTCGGCCCGGCTGGTCAGCAGCTCACCCAGCCGGCCACTTTCGTCAGCGCTGAGCGCCATGGCAATACCCCCTAGACCTGGACCGGCCGGACTCTATCACCGGGGCCCGTCGAACTACTTGACGCAGAGCAACGGAATGATGGTCGACACCTGATCCTGCTCCCGTTCTGCGTACCACGGCCTGAGTGGGATACCGTTCCTCCGATAAACAGGAGGTCTGGCGAATGTCCTTGACGGTACACACGGAACAACGCGGTGACGTGGTCGTCGTGTCGGTCGCAGGCGAGCTGGACATGGCCACCGCACCGCAGTTGCAGGACCAGATCACCGATCTGCTCGACAAGGGGCGCAGTCGCCTCGTGTTCGACCTGTCGGACGTCTCGTTCTGCGACTCCACCGGCCTGTCGGTCTTCGTCCGCGCGAAGAACAGCTGCGACGAGGCCGGCGGTGTGGTCCGACTCGCCGCGCCACAGCGCGGGGTGCTGCGGATCTTGGAGGTGAGTGGCCTGGTCGAGGTGCTGCACACCTATCCCACGGTCGAGCAGGCGGTCGCCGGCGATCCGACGCCGGCCTCGTCCTGAGCGCGACGGCTCAGCGCTCGTCCTCGATGTAGCGGGGGCGGGCGATCAGCACACCTGCGCAGGTCTGCACGGTGAGAGCCACGAGTAGGAAGCCGATCGGCGCCAGCCATGCCCCGGTCGCGTCGTGGAGGATGCCCACCAGCAGCGGGCCGAGCGCCGCGATCAGGTAACCCGTGCTCTGCGCGAAGGCCGAGAGCGCCACCGTCCCGTCGGCGGTGCGGGCCCGCAGCCCGATGGTGGCCAGGATGAGCGGAAACGCGCCCTGCCCGAAGGCCAGCAGTACCACCCACAGCACCGCCCCACCGCGCGGCGCGAACGCCAGACCCAGGTAGGCCAGGCTGGAGGCGGCGGCCAGCGCGAAGATCAACGGCCGCAGGTTTCCCAACCGGCCGGCAAGAGTCGGCATCAGCAGTGCGATCGGCACCCCGAGCGCGGTCACTCCGGCGAGTAGCAGCCCGGCGTCCTGCGGGCGGAAACCCGCGTCCCGGAACAGCTGGGCCAACCAGCCCATGATCGCATACCCGCTCAGCGACTGCGCCCCGAAATAGACAGCCATCGCCCAGCCGAGTCGGGTACGTCCGGGCCGAACCACCGAGCGCGGGACGCCGCCGATCCGTCGCGCGACGGTGCGATTGCGTAGCGCCGCCGGCAGCCACGGCAACACGGCCACCGCCGCCATGCCGGCCCAGACACCCAGCCCGGCCCGCCAGCTGCCGAAGGCGTGCGCCACCGGCACGGCGGAGGCGGCGGCCACCGTCGTGCCCACGGTCAGTGCCATCGTGTACGCCCCGGTGACCAGGCCGGTGCGATGTGGGAAGTGCTGTTTGACGAGCATCGGCAGCAGAATGTTCGCCACCGCGATCCCGGCCAGCGCGAGCGCGCTGGTGAACAGGAACACCACGGCGGAACCGGTCGCCGCCCGCAGCACCTGCCCGACGGTGAGGGCCAGCATCGCCAGCGCCAGCAGCCTGGCCGGGGAGATCCGGCGGACCAGCCACGGGGTGGCCGCGCCGAGGCCGGCGAACGCGATGGTGGGCAGGGTGGTGACGAAGCCGGCCATGGTGCCGGAGAGCGCCAGGCCGACGCGTACCTCGTCGAGCAGGGGGCCGAGGCTGGTGACGGCGGCCCGTAGGTTGAGCGCCACCAGCAGCATCCCGGCCAGCACCAGCCATCCGGAGGTGGGGGCGGCGCCGGTCACGCCGGGTGGCTGCTGCTCGGTCACCGTCACGGCAGCCGGGGCGCCCTGCGGGTCGACCGGAATGGCGGGGGTACCGGCGGGTGACGGGGGCATGATGTGGACACTACAATCATGGGATGAATTTCGGCGAGAGGGTGTAACCGGTGCCACCTCCAGTCGATGCCGCCCCGATACCGCCGCGCGGCCGGCGGGTCCGGGAAACGATCACCCAGCTCCGGCAACGGATCATGGACGGCGAGTGGCCGGTGGGTACCCGGATCCCCACCGAACCGCAACTGGTCGAGGCGCTCGGCGTGGGACGCAACACGGTACGCGAGGCGGTACGGGCCCTTGCGCACGCCGGGGTCCTCGAGTGCCGCCAAGGCTCCGGCACCTACGTGCTCTCCACCGACGAGATCGCCCCGGTGGTGGCCCGCCGACTCGCCGACGACAGGACGGCCGAGGTGATCGAGGTGCGCCGCGCCTTCGAGGTGGAGGCCGCGCGCCTCGCCGCGCGGCGGCGTACCCCTGAGGATCTGGCCGCCCTCGACGACGCGCTCGCCACCCGTGAGGCAGCCTGGCACCGGGGCCAGGTGGCCGAGTTCGTGGCGGCTGACGCCGCGCTGCACACCGCGGTGGTCGCGGCGGCACACAACGCCATGCTCGCCGAGTTGTACGCCTCCGTCGGCACCGCGATGCGCAGCACGCTCACCCAGGCGATGGGCGAGGCACTGACCCCGGAACAGCATGTCGACCACGCCAGGTTGGTGGCTGCGATCCGGGCCGGAGACGCCGAATCGGCAGCCCGGGAGGCCGGCGCTTTTCTGGAGCTCCCGAACGGGGCATAGGTTGTCCCCGACGATCACGGGACACCTCGGGAGTACGAATGATCAAGGGATTCAAAGACTTCATCCTGCGCGGCAACGTCGTCGACCTCGCGGTCGGCATCGTGATCGGCGCCGCGTTCACGGCCGTGGTCACACAGCTCACCACCTCCTTCCTCAAGCCCCTGATCGCCCTGTTCACCGTCACCATCACGGGCAGCAAAGACGGCCTGGAGGGGACGCCATGGACGATCAACAACGTCGAGTTCGACTGGATCAGCTTCGTCAACGCGGTGATCACGTTCCTGCTCACCGCCGCCGCGTTGTACTTCCTCGTGGTGTTCCCGATGAACCGGCTCGCCGAGCGGCGCCAACGCGGTGAGGAGCCGCCGCCGGCCGCGCCGAGCGAGGAAATCAAGCTCCTCACCGAGATCCGGGACGCGCTCGTCGCCTCCGGCCGCAGCACCCCGGCCCAGCAGCGCGGCGCCCTGGACGACGTACTCGGCCACCGGGACGAACCGCCCACCGCCCGCTGAAACCGGCAGCTGTACATCTGGCCCCTGCGGGAATCCCGCAGGGGCCAGATCATGTCGAACAGATGTTCGATAGAGTCCCGCCATGGAGCAGCGAAAACACCTGTGGAACGGGAAGTGGGGGCGACTGGCCCGGCGGGATGTCTTCCTCCGGTCGGATGCCGACCGGTGGTTCGTCGAGCAGCGTGCCGGTGGCGCCGAGGGTGTCTCCCGGTTCTACGAGTACGACACCGTCGACGAAGCCGAGGACACCATCCGCGCGCTGCTCCACGGCACCGACACCTGGCGTGAACTCACCCCCCGCCCCCCGACACCCTGACACCCGCCCGCACCGGGTCCCGTCGATCAGGAAACTCTCTGTCGGTTCGCCGGATCCACCAGATCCACTGATCGACGGGACCAGCGGACGGCAGCCGGGTTTAGCAAGCCTTAAGGGTGGGAACCGCGCGGTGATGGAGCAGCAGGGCATCGATCAACGGACCACCCTCTCGCGGGTCACCACCGGCATGCGGGTGGTCGACTCGGCCGGCGTCGACGTGGGCACCGTGGACCTCGTCCAACGCGGCGACCCGAACGCGGTGACCGTGCAGGCACCCACCACGGACCCCGGCAGCAGCCTCGACGAACTGATCGAATCCGCGGCCGCCGAGGAACCGGACGTACCAGCGGACCTCGCCGCCCGACTGCTGCGGACCGGCTACCTGAAGGTCTCCACCGACCTGGTGCCCACCGGAGCCGTCTATGTCCTCGCCGACCAGATCTCCACAGTCACCCCCACCGAGGTAACCCTCAACGCCCCCGCCACCACCCTCCCCCCAGAGGAGTGACCCCACCCACCGGAACGCCCGACCATGCAGACCGGCAACATTCCTCGACCTACGCAGCAGTGCGTAGAGACGCGGGGAGGGTGTTCTTGGCAAGCTTGTCCCCATGACGCTGATCCTCCGCTCGGCCATCCTCAACGACATCGGTCTGGTGCGGACCAACAACGAGGACTCCGCCCTCGCCGGCGAGCGCCTCATCGCGGTGGCTGACGGCATGGGTGGACTGCCCGCCGGCGAGGTGGCCAGTGAGATAGTCATTCGGATCCTCGACGAGATGGTCCCGCCGACCGCGCCGGACGCCGCCACTGAGGCGCTGCGCGCCGTGGTGAGCACCGCCAACCAGCGCATCCACGCCGCGATCGCCGCCGACCCCGCCCGCGACGGCATGGGTACCACACTCACCGCGGCCCTGCTCGCCGGGGAGACGCTGGTACTGGCCCAGGTCGGTGACTCCCGCTGCTATCTGCTCCGCGACGGCGAACTGCGCCAGCTGACCCGGGACGACACCTTCGTACAGGCACTTGTCGACCAGGGTGCGCTCTCCCCCGACCAGGCCCGCCACCATCCGCAGCGTTCCCTGGTGACCCGGGCGGTCCAGGGTGCCGATGCGCCGCCGACGATGGGCACGGTGACCCTCGCCGCCGGTGACCGGCTGCTGCTGTGCAGCGACGGGCTCTCCGACTACGTGGCCGATGAGGCGATCGCCACCACGTTGGGTCTGCACGCCGACCGCCAGCAGTGCGGCGAGCAGTTGGTGAAGCTGGCCCACCAGGCCGGCGCGCCGGACAACGTCACCGTGGTGATCTCCGACGTCGTCACGGGCTAAGAAGTCGGTCAGTACGGGTTTCCCTGGCCGGCGGGGAACCCAGGCGGGATGGCGAGGGGCGGGCTGCCCGTTCGGGCCCGCGCCGCCATGCCGTCGAAGAGTTCCCGCAGCGCGGTGACGGAATCGACGGTCGGGCGCCAGCCGAGCTCGGTCTCGGCCCGTTCACTCGACATCAACGGCGCGTTGAGGGCCAGGTCGATCCAGCCGGCGTCGACCGGTTGCAACCGGGCCCACCAGGTGAGTGTCGCGGCGGCACGCAGCACCGGGGCGGCCACCGGCACCGTCCAGCCATGGAAGTGCCGGGCCACCAGCTCCGGGGTCAGCACCGGGTCAGCGGCGATGTTGAACGCGCCGCGGGCATCGCCCATGGCCGCTCGGGCGTACGCGTCAGCCACGTCGTCGGCGTGCACCACCTGCATCCGTAGCCGCCGGTTGGTCGGCACCAGGGGCAGCCGACCGAACCTCAGCAGCCGCACCGGCACCAGCGGCCCGAGAAAGTACCGGCTGATTTCGGTGCCGGCGTCCCGCTGGAAGATCAGCCCCGGGCGTATCCGCACCAGTCGCAGCTCCGGATGGCTCCGCTCGATCCCGTCGAGCATCTCCTCCACCGTCGCCTTGTCCCGGCTGTACGACGACCCGGCCACCCCGGTGGTCGGCCAACGCTCGCTGATCGGCGCGTTCTTCGGACCGGGCGCGTAGGCGCCTACCGACGAGGCGAACACCAGGGCTGGAACCCGGGCCCGCAGCACCGCGTCGACCACCGCCCGGCTGCCACCGACATTGGTCCGGTGCAGCACGTGCTGGTCGTGGCTGGGCTGGATCTGCCAGGCCAGGTGCACCACCACATCGGCGCCGGCAAATACACCTGCCAGTTCATCCGCCGCGCCGGTCAGGCCGATGTCGCAGGAGTGCCACCGCACCCCGTCGTACGGTTCACCCGCACCCGGCGGCGGTAACCGCCGAGCCACCCCGACGATCTCCACGTCGCACTCGCGCCGCAACCGGCGCAGCACCGCCGAACCGACGTTCCCACTAGCCCCCACGACCACGATCCGCATGCCCGGTCCCTACCCGGTCCACCGCTTTTCAAGCGACCTCGGTGGGCACAGCGCGGCGTCCAGCCGCCCACCCACCGTCGCGCTGTCGTACCTGTCGGCCGGCCCGAGGGCGTCAGGCCGATGGTCCTCGGGCGGCCACCGTCAGGACACCGCGAGCAGTCGGAACTCGCAGCGGACGCCGCTGACCTTGGCGAGCCGACCATCACCGGTCACGAGTGGGCAGGCCAACAACTCCACTGCCGCGGCGTAAGCCGAGTCGTACGCCGCGACATTGCCCCGCAACTGCCACATCCGGTCAAGCAGCATGGCGACGCCGACGTCATCGATGACCAACGAGGGCAGGGTGTCTATCGCCTCCTGAGCCCGAGCAAGGCCGAGCTTCCCGCCGAGGACTTTGCCTCTGATCACGGACATGACCTCGACCAGAAGGTGCGGCGTCGGATCCGGCCAGCGGACAGCCCGGCAGTGAATCGGTCAGGCCATGCTGCCGATCCACGCCTGCAAGTGACGGATCTGGTCCGTGAGCAGATCCGGATCCCGTAACGCATTCGCCAACAGCGAGGAACCCTGAATACCGGCGAGCAGGGTGGCTGCGGCCTGCTCCGGATCGGCGTGACCGAGTTCGCGGAACTGGCCGGTCGCCCATCGCAGGATCAGGGTCAGCGGCACGGCCGCTTCCCTGTCAAGCCCGTCAGCGCGACGGTCGAGCTCGCTGACGAGGCTTCCGAACGGGCAGCCATGCCGAGCCACCACGTCGCGCATCAGATCCCAGCGCGCGGCGAGCGCGGCGAGCCGCTCGGCGGGTCGGGACATCTCGTCGAGGCCGGCGAGCATGACGGCCACCTGGCTGGCCTGTGCGTCGACAACGGCGCGCACCAGGTCGTCCTTCGTCCGGTAGTAGTAGTAGATGTTCCCCAGCGGCACCTTGGAGTGCTCGGCGATGTCGGCGAGCGCGGTTGCCCCGAATCCCTTGTGGTGGAACAGCTCAGCAGCACTCGCCACCAGACGCTCCCTTTTGCCGGCTTTGGCGCCCGACGAAGGCCGGGCATTCGAGGAGGACCGCCCGTTGTGCGGCTCACGGCGAAAGTTTGAGTTAGTCATCTCACCAACACTCTACCGCCGGGCGATGCGTCCTGCTAGCGTCCTTGTTAGTTGTTCAACTAACTAAAGGCTGATCGAGGAGATGCTCATGCGAAACCTGTCCGAGTTCGGGCCCTGGGCCCTCATCACCGGCGCCTCCTCCGGGATCGGCGAGGCCTTCGCCCGCCGCTGTGCCGCTGACGGCGTGAACGTCGTGCTCGCCGCCCGTTCCACCGAGCGGATGGAGGCGCTCGGCCGGGAACTCCACCGCGTACGGCATCGGGTCGTAACCGTCGATCTCAGTCAGCCCACCGGAGCGATCGAGCTGGCCGCCGCCGTCGCTGACCTCGACGTCGGCCTGTTCGTCTCCAATGCTGGCGACGGCAGGCCCGGGAAGTTCCTGGACCAGGAACCGGAGAAACTTCACAGACGGCTCGTCCTCAACACGATCAGCCACCTCGACCTGACACACTCCCTCGGTCGCCGAATGGTGGAGCGCGGTGGTGGCGGCATGGTGTTGGTCTCGGCCCTCGGCGCGGTGAACGGACTGCCCAACATGGCGCACGAAAGCGCGTCCAAGGCCTACGTGCACAGTCTCGGCGCGGCGCTCAACCGGGAACTCGCGACGGCCGGCGTGAAGGTCACCGTGATGCTGCCTGGCAATGTGAACACCCCGATCATCGATCGGTTCGGCATCGACCGGGCCCGCCTGCCGTTCGGACCGTTCCCAGCCGCCAGAGCGGTCGACCAGACCGTGCAGGCACTGCTAGCGGGCCGCCCGACGATCGTGCCGGACCGCCGGATGCGCGCCATCATGCGACTCGTACCGACCGGCACCACGGTCCGAATGAATGGGCGAATGCTCGGCGAGGCAGCCGACAATCTCGCCCGGGCGAGCACGACCACCGGCAAGCACTGACGGGCTTGCGGCCCGCGACCGATACGGGCCGCAGGCCGGACCTCGGGCCCAGCGGCTGCTCGGCTACGGCCACTACGAGTGAACCGGCCGGCACCCCGGAAACTCCGCTCCGTGCACCCCCGCGTCACTCTCCGGACCGGGGCACCTCGAAGGGACGCGCCCTCATCGCCACCGCCCCGGCCGAGATTCCTGGACGTCGGTGAACATCGGCTTTCGCCGCCAACATCAATACACCGCCCCCGAACCCGGACGACCGCGGACGGTCGCTCGCCAGTGCTCCAGCGTCCATGGCCACAGCGAACCGTCGGCCCGTCATCCGGGTCGACGGTTCGCATGAAAGATCAACGTGGGCCGGAGGTACCGCCATGCGAACCACACCGCCACGATCGCCGGTTATCTGCTGATTGCTGCGGGTCTGTCAAGTTAACGGCTGATCTTGGTTGTTGAGGTGGTCAGTCGTTGGCCGGGGTGAGTCGGCCCTCGAAGGCGACCTGGAAGGCGTTCAGGGGTGCCTTCCAGCGCATGGTCCAT
>NZ_JAASAD010000014.1 GCF_012726175.1 Micromonospora sp. HNM0581 | reverse complement strand
CCCACCGCCCCCCACCACACCACAGCAGAAAACCACCCAACCGCCTCCGCAAACCACACGAGCACCACAGCAAACCAGAACGCAACACCCACCACCGGCAGACCGACCACCAACCCGGCCGGAGGTGACGGCGTTGGTCGTGTCAACGGCGCTGTCGAGAACAGTTCGGCGGGTCCGGCAGAGGTGCAGGTCAGGCACCATGGCGGCGAATCCACCGTTGGTGACGGCCTGGCGGTCGAAAGTGTCTCCGGTAGGATCGATGCGCGACCCTCCATCGTCTCGGAAGGGCCATCCGGCGCCCGTACGGATACAGGGACGTTGCCTGACGTCGAAGGCTTCGCACGGTCCGGTTCCGATACCACCGTCACCACACCTGCGGCACGGGACAGCCTCACCGTCGAGAACGGGCTTGCCGAGTATCTGAACCAGGCCGGGGAGCCTGGTGATCAGCAGCTCACCGACACTGCCGCCCGCACGGACGCATCGGCGCACCCCGGGGCGCAACCCACCGGCACATCGGATGATGGTCGGGTCGTGGAACTCCTCCGAAGTCTTCCGCCGTACCAGGACGGTAGCGACGACTGTGTCACCCGGTTGCGGGAAATGCGTCGCGGGCTGTTCGGTCCGCCGGCCCGGTCGGTCGATGACCTGACCGGGCCGGAGCACCTACGGCTCGCCGAGGAACTCGGTGGCGTCTGGTCCGCGGTCGCAGACGGCGTCCCGCTGGCCAACGCCCTGAGGGGGGGCGGGCCGGGCAGTACGGCCTTCGTGTTGTTCGCGCATGCAGGCGGGCTGTCTGGATCGCGTCAGCTGGTCCGACACGGCGCGATGGTGCGGCACTTCGCTGACGGATCACTGCGTTGGGTGGAGACACAGTCTGCGGTCGACGGCGCTCTTCGGCCTTTCGCCGAGAGCGAGCCGTTGCCGCTTGACGCGTTGGTGATCGCACTTCGGGCGGACGGCTCTGCAGTGCAGATGCAGGCTGGACGAGCACGTCTGGACGCGCCGGCTCCACCGGCTGGACCGAAGTACGGCATGAACCGTGCGGTGTCTCAGGATGACATCGCCACCGAACTGACCCGCTTCCTCACCTCGACCGACCCGGTGGCCGCCGACGAGACTCCGGCTGAGGGTGCTGCTGAGGTCGCATCGACCGCCGACAGCACCCGCCACGTCGAGTTCGAATCAACCGCCGGCGATGGGCCCTACCGCGTCTTTGACGATGACCTGGCGACGCCTAGACGCGCCTCACGAAAACCCACGCTGCCGACCATCGACGAAATCGACGAGATAGCCCTCGACGAGGATCCAGGAGGAAGGGAGAACGCCAGAGAACTCCTCGACACATCCGCTGAGGGCGCCGACGACGAAGAGAAAGCCACTCTCACCCCAGCCCCTACCGACGAAGAGAAAGCCACTCTCACCCCAGCCCCTACCGACGAAGAGAAAGCCACTCTCACCCCAGCCCCTACCGACGAAGAGAAAGCCGCTCTCACCGCAGGCCCTGCCGACGATGCGGAGGTCAGCCAGCTACGCGGCTTGTACCGGGACCGGCCCGATCTGCTCACCGAGCTCGACGCTGTGAACAACTTGGACGTGCTGGTCAGCGAGGTGACGCGGAGCGTTCGTGCGGCGGTGGGTAGCCGCGCCGCACAAAGTTCGTGGATCGCCGCTACAGTGCCCAAGCTTTCGATCGACACCAGTGGAGTAGAGCGGGCGCTACGCGACGAACTCCGTACGTTCTTCACCTCCGGTGGCCGGAGTTTCTTCGTCCGCGACGGCCTGCACCGGTGGCACCGGGTCACCATCCGGCCGGTTTGGGATCCGATGGAAGCCGAGGTGATCGACCAGGCCGAGGACAAGGCCAAGTTCGACACCCGTAGCGACTGGTCCGAAGGGTCGAAGCAGGGGTCCGCCGTCGGTAGCTCCGGGGCGGTGAGCATCGGCGTCATGTTTCCGCAGCGGTTGGGGTACGGGGCAGGCGGGTCGATCGATGTTTCTCTTTCGCGGCCGAGCGAGACGTACCAGGACAGCGTCAAGGTGACCGACTCGCACAACGTACGGAGTGGTTCGGGTTCTCACCTGGTGTTCGTGCCGGTCGACTTCGAGGTCCTCGTCACCGATCCGAACGCCCGGCTCACCGGACCAGAGGCGGCCTCCGCCGTCCGGGGTGAGTCGGTGAGAGCCGGGTTGACGCTGCGGGGTGTGGACGACATCGCGAATGCGAGCCGCCGCCGGGACGCGGTGCACGTCGACCCGGCCAAACACACATCGATGCTGACCGAACACTTCACTCCGGTGCTGATTCTTGGTGCGGCAATCGATGCGCAGCAGGGAGACCGACGGACTGATCCGTGGAACGACGTGACCGAGGACATTCTGCTGCGTCTACAACCGACCAAAACGGTGTCGC
This sequence comes from Micromonospora sp. HNM0581, assembly GCF_012726175.1. Classification (GTDB taxonomy): domain Bacteria; phylum Actinomycetota; class Actinomycetes; order Mycobacteriales; family Micromonosporaceae; genus Micromonospora. The sequence continues at coordinate 140,590 of NZ_JAASAD010000014.1, read as the reverse complement.
CGGGCAGCGTGGGCATGGAGCAGGCTCGCCGCATGTTCGAGGACTCGTCGATGGTGGGCAACCTGATCCCTGCGATGGAATCGGCTGGCCATCCGTCGACCATCCTCAGCGAACACGGCAGCCATGCACTATCGGTCAACCTGAAAGCAAGCGTGATCAAACTGTCGGCGATCGCAGACATCGCCAAGTCCTCGTTCCGCTGGCAGCCCGGTCTGGTGGGGGCGGCGAGTCTGTCCCAGTTGAGCCGGGTCGGTGCAGGGTTCTCGCTGATCCCAGCCCGCTGGGGGTTCGGCCCGGCATACTTCCAGGCACGTTTCTCCGCCAGTCATCTGCGTTCGACTGAAACCTCCGTTTCCCATGGAGGTACGTCCCGTCTCGGCACCGAGGCCAAGGACGTCCCGAACGTTCTGGTGGAGGCTCAGGTACGCGTGACCATCGACGCCGGGTTGCGTGAGGTCCCGCTGAGCCGGATGCCGTTCGGCGATGATGGAGCCGTCGGGCCGATCACCATCGACATGGTGGTGCTCGGTCGCCTGCCGGCCAGCCGCTTCGCACAGATGCAGAACGATGCAAACCCATTCCACCCGTCGCCGACGCAGTGGCATGTGCCGTCGTACGCACAGACCGGGGGCCGTGCGGTCACCTACGGCCTCAGTGATTTCCATCAGCTCTACTTCGACGTGACCGGGCTGGTCCGCCGCTTTCGGGCAGGTTTCCTGCCGCGCTTCGGCGAAGCCGGCAAGGTTTCCTCGATGGGGTCGAGCCGGGCGGCCATCGAGCGGCAGAGCAACCAGGACGAGTTGGATGGTGTGCTGACGGTGTCAGCCCTCCGCCAGGGCATGCGAAGCCTGCTGGGCAGGGGGCTGGTAGCCGAGTTGAGCCGGACCAAGCCGTTCGGCACCCAGCACCTCGTGGTACACGTAACCGGCCGCTATCTCAGCCCGCTTTCCCACCTGGGCACCAGCAGGCAGGATGCGGTACGGACCGTGGATGTCAGCACCTCGGAACACAAAATCGGTGCCGGTGGCCAGTGGCGCGCCGCCGTCGCCGGGGAGAGCGGGAAAGTTCTCCGGTTCACCGGCAGCAACGGACGAAGCGCGGCACTCGTCCCCGCCGGGGCATTCGAGTATCGGCGTCGGATCAGTCGGCAAAGCTACACCAAGCTCGCTGGTAACGAGAGCCGCCTCGTCGGAGGCACCCCTGATTCGGAGGCGTTCGACACCAAACTGGAGATCGCAGTCACCGTGTACGCGTACACCAGTCGGCTGGGTTTCGACTCCAACTCACGCTTGGGGGTCGCCCGCGTACTGCGTCAGCGGCTGCCACGCCCCGCAACGACAGACCAGGACGACACGACGGTGGTGCGATCAGCCCAGGAGAGAGTGCCGGCTGCGGCCGGTGGACAGTTCACTCGCTTCCGTATGACGCAGGCACGTCCGGTGACCGTGCAGTTCGACGCCGCCTCGGTGGCGCGGAAGCCGGTCAGCCTGCCGGTGGTCCTCACACCGCACCCGGACCCTCTCGGCGTCGCCCGGCGGACTCAGCTGCGGCAGCCCGACCTGCGCGGGTGGGTCGACAGCAACGATGGAGTGGACGTCCACGACTGGTTGGCCATCGAGGCGCTGCCCGGCAGTGCGTCGATCGCAGAGTTGGCGACCGTCGCGATCGGTGCGGTCCAGAGTAACGCCCACTATTCGTCACGTACGAGGCTTCGGGGTCTACGGGGCAACGATGGGATGGTCGAGGGTATGCCGCTGTGGGCGACGCTGCTGCAACGGAGCAGCCAGTTCCGGCAGCGCAACGGTCTGGCCGCCATGCTCAACGGCGTGTGGCTGATGGCGCGGCTCACCAATACGGTTGATGGTGCAGCCACTGACGTGGCCTTCACCGGTACGCTCACCAACGCGAAACTGGTGCCGACCGCACACGTTCCCGTCTTCACCGAAACCGCCTCGACAGGTTCGGTCGAAGTCAGCGCGGACAGACGAGTAGAGGACCAGTTCGGCTTCCGTAGCATTTTCTCGGCGACCATGCGCCGGCTCGGCATCAACACCGACGGCACCAACAGTGGCGGCGCACTCGCCAGCGCCGGCCACGAGAAGCTGCTGTATGCCGGTGGACGGCAGGAAAGCGAAAGCGTCAGCGGGGCGATCGAACGAAACTTGAACAACCGGGCCGGGAAGAACCGTTCCTTCGTGGTCGCCTTCGATCTGCGGGCTTCGGTATCGGTGGAGGTCACGACGAATCCCGCGCGATACCGGATCATCCCGCAGGCGCTGCGGAGCGGCAGCTGGCTGCATCACTACAAGTCGATCCAACGGCACGGCACCATCAGCAACGCGGTCGTTCTGCGGCTGCCCGCTCCCGCAGTGGTCAAGCTCGGACTGCTGGCGCCGCTGAGCGGTGATCCAGGCGCGATGGGCGCACCATGGGTACCGCCGGTGGCGCCGACGTTGGAACTGCCTGCCGGTCACGGTTCTGGCCTCGGTCTGCACATCATCCACCAGGCACCGAACCTGACCCGGCCGATGACCGCAGCCCTGGCCACCGAAGCAGCCAGGGCCACGGACGAGCGGAGCATGCTCCGCCGGCTGTACGACGTGATCCGCAGCGAGGGTAGCGAGCTGGCGGCAGGGAAGATCTTCAGCGCACTCTCGGATCCGGGCCTCGACGATGTCATGCTGAACCGCCAACGCCTACTCCACCTGTTCAGTCGGGACGGGGTACGACAGCACTGGCCATCCCTTGTGGATGGCGGACTTTCCGTCCTGCACGTCAAGCCGGCCCGCACAACTCAGCACCTGCGCGACGTCCGCCTGGTCGCCGAGACCATCGGGACGCCGGTGTTCATGGGCTTCGTTGCCGACCACAACGACCTCGACATCAAGACGACCCGTACCACCAGCGCCTCCGGCACACGCCATCGTCTGCATGGTCACCTGTTCACCGCCGGTGCCGCCGGTACCGGGGTCTCCAACCACCACGGCGAGAACTTCGCGGCGGGGGCCGGTGACACCGTAGGCCGGGCCTTCCAGGAACGGAACTCGCAGAGCACCAGCTCCAGCAGGGTCGAGTCGGACCTGAGTTCGGCGCGTGGAGTGAAGGTGCGGTTGGCGCTGCCGGTCAGGTTCGCCTTGGTGGTGTACGACCGGGGCAAACGAATTGACAGTGACCTGCTGGCCGTCGAGGACACGGTGATCCAGGACCGATGGGCCAACGACGTACGCCTCCCCCGGGCGTCCCCGGTACCACGACCCACCACTTACGGGATCCGGACACCCGACACTCTTCCCCCGGGTTGGCGGACACTCAACGGGCTGCCGCTACCGCCACGATTCAGCGCCGAAGATCTCAGCCGGGCCGCCCGGTTGCAGGATGCGGTGGAGCGGCTGCTGTCGGACACGGCACGGCGCCTCCGGCTGCCCGGCTACGCCGGATCCCACCAGGTGCACCAGAGTCTCACTCCGGAACTGTTGCTGCCCGCCGTGTCGGCGATGCTGACCTCGGAAGGCCTGCACCTACCATCGGCGACCAGCGCCCAGATCCTCGGCCAACGAGCGGAGATCGTCATCAGGCTGCTGCCGGAGGCAGCGTCGTTGCAGGGGATCAGCTCCAAGGTCTACCGCGAACACGTGGTGCAGGAGGGTGGCGAGTACAGCAGCGGTACGGCCGCCTTGACGCAGAATCTGCGGGGCCCCCGCGTTCCGCTGCTGGGCCGCGGCAACGTCGACGACCCCTACCAGCCCCTGGAGAACGGTGGCATGGGAGCGATCGCGGGTGACTCGCACGCCGCGACCGAGAGCGGCAGCAGCACCACCGGTGGTTTCAGCAACATCAAACCGGAGAGCAGGTCGGCCTTGATCGACTATTTCTGCCGGATCGAGGTCGAGGTGAAGCTGTCCTACTCATTGTTCCCGTCGCGCACCGTCACCGAGGTGGATCCTGCAAACGAACCGGTCATCGTGTCGCTGCGGATGGGGCTGCACGATGCCCGCCTCGCCATCGACGTTCCGGCGGACGGTACGCGTTCGGCTGACTTCGAGCGGGCCACCGCCTTCGCCACGGTCATCGAGCAGGAGGCGGCGCTGTCCAAGGCGGCGGACGCGTTCGTTGCCGCTGCCGACCGGCTCGACCAGGCCCGTTACGACAGTCACGCGGCAGCTGGGGACGATACCCGCGCGGTGGGTGAGGCAGATCTGCCAGCGCTCGTCGACGCCTGGAACGAGGCCGGGCGAATCTGGTGGGAACTGGCGCAGCGGCACTACCAACTGGTGGGCGACTTCCGCGACCGTTTCCTGGGGGTGCCACCGAGGACCAGCCCCGCGGATGCGCTGCGGCTCGCCGAGTACGTGCAGCACCTGAGCAACAGCCGGATCGAAGAGGTGACGAGCCCTGCGGACGAACTCGCCCGGACCTAGTGGGTCCGCCGGGTCACGATGTTCGACGACCGGACCTGTCGCACCACCGGTCGGGAAACGCCCCGGGGATCACCTGTGGATCCCCGGGGCGTCCGCCGGGCGACAGTTGCCGCCGGAGCACCTGGTCAGCTTGTTTCGAGTACGCCCGTCGACCGGCCGCACACCTGCCGCAGCGCCCAGTCGCTGACCACCACCTGACCCGCGGTGACCTCGACCTGACGGGTCTGCGGCATGTATCCGTCCTTCGCCACGATCATCGTGATCGGATTGTGCCGCCAGTCGAGCCAGTGGGCGTACCTGCCGTTCGTCCCGGTCGACAACGCCATCTCCATGGTCCACGTGCTCAACTGCACCGTCGCGCCGGTGATCGAGGTCCGGCTCCCGTCACAGGCGACCGCAGTCACCGTACCGGTGATCTTTCCCCAGCTGCCCGGCGGCGTGACGGTCATCGTCACCGGCACCGGCTCCACCGCGTACGGCGTGTCCTCCCGGATCGTCACGCTCGTGGCGTAACTGCCGGGCTGGGCCACGTCGGCGGAGAACGACAGGGTCACCGTCACGCTCTCGCCCGGCGCCAGCGTGGCGGTGCCCGGGGTCACCTTCAGCCACTCGGTGTCCCACACCGGTTCGCACTGGTCGAGCCCGGGCAGCACCTCCGTGGTGGTGGTCGGCTGGAATCCCGCGACCGAGGACCCACCGACCCGGTAGAAGCCACAGGCACTACCCGGCCGGAACCCGATGCTGTTGGCTGCCGGCAACGTCGCCCACGTGTCGGTCTCCGGGTCGTAGGCGTACCCCTGGTTGGTGACCGTCGACAGACCGGTCCCTCCGCCGGAGACGAGCAACTTGTCGTCGGCGGTGTGGTAAGCGGAGGCCCACATGTTGGCCGGCATCTCCGCCACCTGGGTCCACTTGTCGGCAGCCGGGTCGTAGGCGTACGTCCCGGTGACCGGCTGGTTGTTGGACAGTCCCCCGGCGCAGTACACCCTGCCGCCGACCGCGCCACACGACTGCCAGGCGATCGGCTTCGGGTAGTCGGCCAGCCGCTGCCACGAGTCGGCCCCCGGGTCGTACCGGAAGACGCCGGTCGAGTACGGCGAGCAGCCCAGGCTCGTGCAGCCACCCACCACGTACAGCTGGCCGTCGAGTACCGCCGACCCGGCTGCCGCGGAGGCGGCTGGCACGTCGGCGCCCTTGCTCCACGCACCGCTGGCCGGATCGTAGATCAGCGTGTCGGTGTTCAACGCGGTCCAGCCGCTGACCAGGTAGACCTTGCCGTCGATCACTCCTTCGGCGGCCTGGCTGCGCGGGCCGTGCGGCATGTCGGCGGTCTTGGTCCAGGTCTGGGCGACCGGGTCGTAGACGTGGACGTCAGCCACTGTCGACCCGGCCTGGCCGCCGAACGAGTACACCTTGCCGTTCACCGTCACCGCGCTGTTGTCCATGAGCGCGCGGGGCAGGCCAGGCAGGCTGACCCAGGGTTCCGCCGCCGGGCTCGGTGCCGAAGGGGCCTGCGCCGGCCCGAACAAGGCGGGTGGACTACTGCCGGCCAGCTCCTCGATCGGCGCGTCCACCTTCACCTGGCGTACCGGGGCGCCCTCGGCCGACAGCACGTCCCGCGCGTCGACCCGGTCACCGTCGGCGCGCAGGATCTCGAACTCGGAGCCACGTTCGCTCAGGTCGACCCGCGTCGGAGCGCCGCCGCTGTTGGTGATGGTGACGGTGGCCTCGGTGGAACCGCCGACCGGCAGTGTCGCCTCGGCAGGTCCTCCGGTGACCACCAGTTGACCGGCGGCCAGCTGGTAGTCGCGCCGGGTGGTCCAGTCCTCGGCGACGTCCACCCACCGGGTCAGTTCGGTGTACGCCCCCGACGCCGCTGCGGTGACCTGCTGCCGGCCGGCCGGCGAGAACAACGCGTAGAAGCCGTCGTCCAGACCCGGGTCACCGGGAGTGGCGGTGGTCCGGGTGTCGCTGTCCGGGCTGTCGAGCGCCGTCAGCCTGGCGCCGACCAGCCCAGCCTTGGTGTTGGCGTCCCGCACGAAGCCAGCCGCCAGGCCACCGTCGAGCTTGACGCAGGTGAACTCGGCGTCGGTGAGCCAGTCCAGCGCGTTGAGGAACACCTGCGCGCTGTCGCTGTGCCACACCTGCGGGCCGGTCGCGTAGCTGGCGCCGTGCATCGACATCAGCACATGCCGGTTGGTGTCGCGTTGCTGCACCCCGATGCCGGCGCTGATCACGCCGGTGTCGGAGCGGATCGCGTTCGCCACGACCATCCGACCGTCGCCGCCGAAGCTGTCGAAGAACGCGTAGTGCTTCGAGTAGGCGTCGGTCTCGTTGAAGGCGATCATGTCGCCCGGCGAGAGCCCCGCGACGATGGGATGGTCCTGGACCACCTGGTAGGACAGGTGGTTCTCGGTGCCGTACGAGATGCCGCTGCTGCGGGTGCCCGGGTTCTGGGTGAACCGGTTCAGCATGTAGATGCCGTTGCCGCCCAGATTCGACCAGGTGTCGAGGAACATGACACCGACACCTGCCGCGTCCGTGTCGGCGAGGAACCGCTCGAACACCGCCGCGCCGGGATTGTCGGGGCGATTGACGATGATCGTGTCGTAGTCGTCGACCTCGGCACCCCAGGTGTACTCACTGCTGGGGATGCCACGTTCCGCCAGGAAGTCGTGCAGTTTCTGACCGTCGTCGCCAAGTACGCCGATCTGCGCGGCGAAGGTGTAACCGGGAGCCGCCTGGCAGTGTTCCACCGGCACGGCCAGGTCGACGGTCTGGCCGCCACCGGCCACCTGCACCACCTGCTCGGTGGTGCTGTAGCCGGCGTACTGCGACTCGATGACCAGGGTGTACGACGCATGCTTCGGCAGCCGCAGGCGGTACCGCCCGGTGAACGGGTTGGTGTAGTCACTGACGTTGGTGCCCGCCACGCTCACCTTGGCATACAGCGGCCAGCCGTGGCCGGAGCCGTCCCGGACCAGGCCGCTGACCGCTGCCGTCGGCAGGGTCGCGAGTGCGACGTCCACGGTGGTGCTGACGTCGAGCTCGACCGTCACCTCGATGGTCTTCTCCGCGTACCCGAAGGCGGACACCGTCATCTCGTAGGTGCCGGTCTTCAGTCGGGCGGCGTAGCTGCCGTCGGCCCCGGTCAGCTGGTCGCGTACCGGATCACTGGCGATGGTGACCGTGGCTGCCTCGACCGGCTTTCCGGTCGCGGCATCGGTGACGGTTCCGGTGAGGGTGCCGGTGTCGCCGACCGGCGCCGCCCGCAGCAGGGCAAGGGCGTCGAGCCGCCCCTCGCCGTAGACGTTGTTGTCCGCGCCGGTGCCGCCGCACTGCGGGTCTGGCGTGTCGATCGCGGTACGGTCCAGTAGCTGCCGGGTGGCGTCGGTGTCACCGATCATCGCGGGCGCGGCCGACCACATCAGGGCTACCGTGCCGGCGACATGGGGAGCCGCCATCGACGTACCGTTCGTCGCGTGGTAGCCGTCGTCCGGCACCGACGAGCGGACCAGGACCCCCGGTGCGGAGATGTTCGGCTTGAACTCACCGTCCTGACCAGGTCCGCGACCCGAGAACGCGGCGATCTTGTTGTTGACGTCGTAGGCGCCGACCGAGTAGTTGATGGTCCGGCTGCCCGGGCTCCCGCTGGACTGGCAACCCGCCTCACCACTGTTGCCGTTGGACCAGATGCCGAGGATGCCGGCGGCGTCCCAGGCCACCATCACGTCCTCCATGAACGGGTCCGTCGACGGCAGGGTGCTGCCCCAGGAGTTGTTGATGATGTGCGGACGTTTGCTGGCGTCCGGGTTCTGGCCGTCGAGGTCGGTCGGCTGCAACAGCCACTGACCGGAGGCGACCAACGCCGCGTCGCTCGGGCAGCAGCCGTTCGCCGCGATCCAGTTCGCCTCCGGCGCGACGCCGATCCGGTTGTCGGCCCCGTCGTCGCCGATCATCGTGCCCATCGTGTGGGTGCCGTGTGACCCGCTGTCGCAGGGTTCGTCGGAGCAAACCCCCCGGGCGTCGAACCAGTTGTAGTTGTGGTCGAAAGTACCGTCGCCGAGGTTGCCCCGGTACTGGTCGACCAGGGCGGGGTGGTCGAACTGGACGCCGGTGTCGATGTTGGCGATGGTGATGCCGGCACCCCGAGTACCGAACTCGTCCCACACGTCGTCGGCGTTGATGTTCGCGATGCCCCACTCGACGGCTGCCGCCCGGCGCTCTGCCACCGCCTGCGCCGCCGCGGTCGGATCCGGCTCGATCAGCTGGTACTCCACCGGCTCGTACAGGCCCTCGACGTCAGGGCGGGCGGCAAGCTGGTCCGCCAGTAGCGACGTACCGCCGTGCACGTAGATGGCGTTGCTGGCCCAGAACGCCTCGTACGTGACCCCCTCGGCGTCCAGCATCTGCCGGACACTTGCCTGGCTGTCGACCGCCGCCTCGCGTAGAGCGGTGGCCACGGCCTCACCACGGGCCGTCCAGTCGTCGATCTGCCGCGCCTGCGTCAGGTCGGCCTGCTCGGCGAACCGGACCCACAGGTCGGCGCTCCCGTCAACTTGGAAGGACCTCTCCAGCTGTGCCTGGATCTTGTCGGCCGGGGTGCGTTCGGGTGTGGACTGCGGTGACGCGGCGGCCACCGGTGTCGCTGGTGCCACCAGCGTCAGTCCGGCGAGCAGCACCGCCGACATCGCTCGGGCAAGGTGTCTCATGGGTTTCCTTCCGCGGGATCGTCCGAGCAGGAACTGCACGGCGCCCCTCATAGGGGCTGGTACGGATCGCGGTGGCCGTGGTCGGGCCCCGCCTCGGTGGCCGGTGCGGCTTCGTCGCCCACTCCGACCGCCGGGCCACCGGGCTCGCCGTCACGGTTCGGCCGGTTGTCCGACCCGGCTGGTGGCCGCGCCATGTCGTCGGTCGGCACGCTCGTCGGATCACTCATGGAGCTGCCCGGTCGGATGTGACATACGCCTATGTTCTGGAGCTGCTGGGTCCCTAGCTATCCAGCAAGTTCGTCAAAGAATCGAGGCGCCGTCGCAAATCGCAACCGTCGTCTCAGGAGGGTTTCGGTCGTGTTGCAGCCGACCTTCGCCGGAAAGGGGAACGCGGTGACCTTGCCGTCGTCCGGTCAGCCGCCGGCCGACACCCCGGCCGCGACAGCCGCCACCGCGAGAGCGGTCCGGGTCGACACCCCGAGCTTGCGCATCGCCGAACGCACCTGCTGGTCCACCGTGGCCGACGACTTGGCGAGCGCCCGTCCGATCTCGCGATTGGTCTTACCGGCCACCACCAGCCGGACCACATCCAACTCGCGGGGTGAGAGCTGGTCGCCGTAGCCCTTCCGGCCGCCACGCCACAGCCGCGGCACCTCCGCACCGCAGGCACGCAGACTCCCCGCCACCCGCTCCGCGTCCCCGCGTGCGCCCAGCTCGTACAGCCGGTCGTAGACCTCGGCCAGCAGAACCCGACCCGGCTCGGTGTCTCCGGCAGCCAGCAACGCCCGGGCCTGCCGCTCCCGCGCCAACAGCGCATCGTACGGGCGGGGCAGCGAGTCCCAGGCCCGCGCCGCCCGGTCGAACGCCGCCGCCGCGTCGAGCTGATCACCAGCAGCGGCAGCCAGCAGCGCCCGGCATGTCGCCAGAGCAGCCCACGGCCCGGGTGCGTCACGGCCGACCAGCCCGTCGGCGAGGTTCGCGACCAGTTCGGCAGCGGGGCCGTGCTGCCCGGCGACGAGCTGCGCCTCGACCCGGGCCGGCGCCAGATCGGTCGCCCACACCCAGACCGGCTTGGCCGCCACCACCGTCATCGGTTCCTCGGTGACCAGCAGTGCCCGCTCCGGCTGCCCCTCAGCCAGCCACATCCGGGCGAGCATCGCCGCCGGCTCGACGGTGTCGTCGACCGCCCCACGCCGCACCGCCTCCGCCAACGCCAGCTCGAACTGGTGCTCGGCAACCCGGATCTGACCGGCGACGGCGGCGAGCCGCCCACGCAACCGGACGCAGGCGAGGTAGACACCGGGCCGGTCCCGATCGGCCTCGGCCAGCCCGGCCGCGCGTTGGGCGAGGCCGTGCCAACGCCCGGCGTACCAGTCGAGGTTCGCCTGCTCGATGAGGATGTTGTAGCGCAGCCGAGCCAGTTGCTCGGCGTCGGCCAACTCCAACGCGACGGCCAGGTGCCGCTCCGCCTCGGCGTAGCGGCCCCAGATCAGCGCTCCGGTGGCCACGTTGGCGTGGATACGGGCCACGTCCTGACGTTCAGCCGTGGACGCGCCGTCGGTCGGCAGCCCGGCCACCACCTCCCAGGCCTCCGGCTCGCCCAGCATCAGCAACGCGGCAGCCCGGTTCCCGGCCAACGACAGACGATCAGAAGCCGACCGGATCGCGGGGGTCAGCTCCGCGGCGCGCGCCAACCACCGCAGGTGGGTGGCGGCGGGCCATGGCCCCGCGTAAGCCCAGCCCAGGTAGGTCATCGCCCGGGCCGCCTCCAGCGGATCGGACAGGTGGTCGACGGCTCGGCCGAGTTCGGTGAGCGCGGCCTCCGCCTCACCACCGATGATCAGCAACCGTCCCAACGGGTTACGCACGTCTGCCTGCTGCCGCGCGGAGAGGCCACCAGATTCCAGCACCGCCCGGACAGTCGCGACGACCCGGTGGTAGATCTCATCGACGGGCTCCCGCCGGCCGAGCGCCGCGACCGCGGCCGAACCGGCGATCCGGGCGAGTTCGGCAGCCGGCAGATCCACTGTCGACAGCACCTCTTCGAGCAGCACCGCAGCCGAGGTGTGATCGCCGGAAGCCAGCGCCCGCGCGGCGGCCTCCTCGGCGTACCGGGCCCACTGGGTGGACTCACCGGCGAGGCGGAAGTGCCGGGCGAGGTGCGCCACCGGTGACGGGTCGTGGCGCTGCAACGCCAGGCCGGCGCGCAGATGCAGCACCTTCCGCTCGGTGAGCGGAATCGACTCGTACACGGCAGCGGCGGCCAGCACGTGACGGAACCGCCACCGGCCGCGATCGTCCCCGTCGAGCAGACCCGCCGTGACCGCCTCGGTCAGACCGGTCCGGCAGGCCCGGATCAGCAGTCCGGCGGTGGCCGCCAGATCAGTTTCGGTGGCCGGTTCGGCGAACACCGCGGCGGCGCGCAGCACCCGCTGGGCGGCCTGGGTGAGCCGTCCCACCCGTTCCCGGGTCGAGTCGCGCACCGTGGCCGGCACCTGGAGTTCACTGAGGCTCAGCCGCACCCACTGACCGTCCCGGAACACCATGTCCGCCCGGTCGCACAGCAGCCGCACCGACTCCTCCACCACCAGAGGCACACCGCTGGTGCGTTCGTGCAGGAAAGCGGCGAACTCGGTGGACACCGGGTTACCGTCCAGCATCGACGACACCAGTGCCCCGGTACCGGCGACGTCCAACGGTGACAGCGTGATCCGAACCTGGGTGCCGTCGACCGGACGCCGCGCCGACAGCCGCAGCAGCAGCGACCGGTCACCCACCTCCTCCGGGCGGTACGTCACCACCAGGCCCGGCCGGTCCGCCGCCCGGCGCGTGGCGAGAAACAGCAGAAACTCGAGCGTCACGTCGTCGGCCCAGTGTGCGTCCTCCACGACGAGCAGACCCGCACCCAGCGACCGGATCACCTCGTCGAGCGCCCGGAACAGCCGGTGTCGGGCAGCTGTGGCGTCCTCAAGCGGCTCGGGTGGCGGCGGCAGCCAGGCAGACCACTCCGGGAACAACGGCCGCAGCGCCCCGGTCAGGGCGCTCGGCCCCGGGTCGACCGGGCGGATCCGGCTGGCACGCAACGCGTCGACGACCGGAGCCAGGGTCAACGACTCCCGCAACGGCGGGCAGACCGCCACCAGCGCGTCAGGACGGGGACCCGGCATCGCCGCGAGCGCCTCACGGACCAACCGGCTCTTGCCGATGCCGGCTTCGCCTTCGAGCAGCACCACCGCCGGAGAGTCGGCCAACGAGGCGGTCAACGCAGCCACCTCACGGGTACGGCCCACGAACCCCGGCGCCGAGATCGCCAGTGGTGCCCCCGACAGGCCCGGTTCGCCACTCACGCGCATGGTGGCAGGGTATCCACCCGCGATCACCGCGATTGTTGTCTGTCGATGACGAAAGGCGAACAGCGGTGCGTTCCGGACTCTGGCGGGCGTCTCCGTCGAGGGCGCGGGTCACCGGTGGTCGTGGACGCGCGGCACCGTCGGTGGGCAGCGGCCGTCGACTCGACGCCCGGCCCGCCGTTCCCTCAGCTCCGCAGGTCGAGCAGGGCCTTCCGTTCGACCTCAGTCAGCGGACCACGAGCCTCGGCGGCGAGGCACTCGGCCAACTCGGTGCGGTTCTTCACGCCGAGCACCACGGTCGCCACTCCGGGGACACCGAGGGCGTAGCGGTGGGCCAACGAGGCGGGTGACTCGCCGAACTCGGCGGCGAGTGCGCGGAACCCCTCCGCCCGGGCGAAGTCGACCGCGACCGGGGCGTCGTCCTCCACGGATCGGTCGATCTCCCCGGTGAGCGCTCCCGCCGCCACAGCCCGGATAGCGATCACGGAGACGCCGTCGTCGACCGCGGCCCGGCGGATCTCGTCGTTCCGAGGCTCGGCCGACGCGCCGAGCAGCCACATGTCGCCGCTGAGGTCGAGGGCGTTCACCACCGCCTGGACCGCGTCCGGGCGCGGATGCTGGTGCATGGCGTCGATGACGGCCTGTGGGTGGCCGACACCGGTCAACCCCCAGGCCCTGATCTTGCCCTCGGCCCGCAGCCGTTCGAAGGTGGGCACCACCTGGTCGCGGTACAGCTCCCAGCCGAGGGTCCGCGGGGTGGGACCGGTCCAGCCCGACGGGTGCAGTTGGGAGTGGAGCAGGAAAAGGTCGAGTTGCTCGCGGCCGAGACGCTTCAGGGTGGCGTGCAGGCTGCGGATCATCTTCTCTGGGAGATCACCACCATCCTGCTCGGGCAGTTCGATCTTGCTGGTGACGAGGACATCCTCGACCGGAATGCCACGCAGCGCGGCACCGGCCACGTTCTCGGCCGCGTAGCCGTCACCGTAGGTCGGGGCCAGGTCGAGCATCGTGACGCCCCCGTCGACGGCCGCCCGTACGGTCGCCACCGCCTCGGCGTGGTCGGTCGCCCCCCAGACCCCACCGATCCCGCCACCTCCCAGGGTGAGGGCGCTGACCGTGCCGAGACGACCGAAACTCCTGCTGCGCATCTGCACCTCCGTGACGGAACGTGGCCGCCATTCTACTGACCGGAACACCGCTCACATCGATACGCCGGACCGCGCCCCGTGATTCCGGAACAGCGTCGCGTACCGATCCAGACATCCCTCCACACCGAACTCCTCCAGGGCCCGCTTGGCGCCTTCGCGTCGGGTGTCGGCGTCCCAACCGAGCACGTCCAGCAGCGCGACCCGCAGTCCGGCCGGGTCCCGCGGCTGGACGACCCGGCCCAGCCCGGTCGCCAGGACGGGATACCGACCGCCGGGCAGGTCGGTGGTGACCGACGGGATCCCGCACATCATCGCCTCGGCCTGCGCGATGCCGAACGACTCGGCGACGGAAGGTAGGGCGAACGCGTCGATGGACGCGTAGAAGTCGTTGATCTGCCGGCCGCGGAGCAGACCGAGAATCCGGATCCGGGGATCACGTTCGGCTGCCGCCCGGATCCGGTCGATCACGCTACCGCCCGCGACGGTCAGATAGTCGCCGCCGACCAGCAGCCGCGCCTCCGGATCCGCGATCTCGGCGAACGCGGCGACCAGGTAGTCCAGGCCCTTGTCCGGCACGATCCGGCCGAGGAAGCCGATGTGCGGACCGCCGGTCTCACGGTAGGCCGCTTCCCCGCCACGCCGGTCGAGGCAGGGCGCCGGAATCGCGGTCCGCTGACTGGACCGCAGGATCGGCCAGAGTTCGGAGTGCCGCGCCTGGTCGTCACTGTTGACGACGACGGCAGCCGAACGGCGCAGCGTCACCCGGGACGACACCCGTACCGCGGCCATCGCGGCCCGGGTCACCAGGGTGGGGGGCAACCAGAGGTCGATGTGGTACGTGGTGACCACCGGCACCCGCAGCGGCAGGGCGGTGATCAGCGCTCCCTCCAACATCGGCAGGTGCAGGTTGACCACCCGCGCACGCCGGGCGACCCGGCGTACGAGTGCGGGAAAACCAGGACTGACCGGGCCACGGCCGACCGATGCGACCACCGGACTGCGGTAGACGTCGACACCGTTGCGGCTCTCCCGCAGCGGGAGCGTCGGGTCGTGCCGGACGGCGACCACCGCCACCCGCCAACCCCGCCCGGCGAGGCCCTCGGCGAGCACCCGGGCCACCTCGGTCAGCCCGCTGACGTAGGGCGAGTAGTAGTTCACCGCGACACAGAGGTCGTACTCGTGGAGATCGTTGCCGCTCACACTCTTCTCCAAAGGGTGTCGATCCGGGTTACCAGACGTGCCAGACGCTGGTCAGCATGGCCTGCGCCAGCACTGCGGCCCAGAGGCCGAAGTTGACGAGCAGCGCGCGGTCCCGCACGAGATCCTCGACCGGATCACCACCGGAACCGCCGAGGGCGATCATCTGTAGGTAGCGGTGCACCGCGAACGCGGCGAACGGAAAGGTCAGCGCGGCCGTGACCGGCCCGTACGGCGGCGACTGGGTCCATACGAAGGCCACGTAGCCGATCAACGCCACCACCAGGTTCACCACCACGACCTGGTCTAGAAAGTGCACCGAGTAGGCCCGTAGCGCCGGTCGGTGCTCGCCGGCCTCACCGCCGGCAGCCGACAGGGCGGCGAGTTCGTGGCGTCGCTTGCCGAGCGAGAGCGCGAGGCACGCGCAGTAGACCCCGATCAGCAACGCCGGATGCACTGGCGCACCGACGGCGGTGGTGCCGGCCAGCACCCGCAGGACGAAACCGGTGGAGACGACCGACACGTCGACCAGGGGCTGATGCTTCAGCGCCAGGCAGTACCAGAGGTTGAGGGCGAGATAGCCGGCGACGACGACGCCGGTCAGGGCGGGTAGCCGCGTGAGCAGGGCGGCGGTGCCGGCGAGCAGGACGACGAGGAGTACGACCGCGGCGGTCGTACCCACCCGCCCGCTCGCCAGCGGACGGTTCCGCTTCACCGGATGTAGCCGGTCACGCTCCCGGTCCCGCAGGTCGTTGAAGACGTACACGGCCGAGGAGGCGGCGAGGAAGGCCAGCAGCGTGCCGAGCAGCGGCACGACATGGGTGACCGTGGCGGCGGGGGCCGCCACGAGCGGCGCCGCCAGCACCAGAGCACCCTTGACCCACTGACGGGGACGCAGCAGAACGAACAGCCCGGTGACGCGGGCCAACGGTTTCAGCGCCTTCACGGCGACGGTCGAGTCGACGGAGACCCCGGGCAGGTCCGACGAGGCGGGGGTCGGGACTTCCAGGGCGTGATTCATGGCGGACCTCTCCTTGCGCTCCGTGGAGTGTCAGAACAACGCCTTCGCCAGGCTCAGGGCGCCCTGCTTCCAGGGGTCGCGGTGCGTACGTCCGGCGCTGCGCCGCGCCCCGGCGGCGTTCGCCCGCCACCACTCGTACGTCTTCAGCAACGCCTGTTCGTTGCTGAACCGCGGGTCGAACCCGAGCTGCTGTGCCGCCCGGTCGATCGAGACGTACGAGTCTCGGGTGAGCTTGTGCACGAGTCGCTTGTAGACCGGGGAGAGACGTGTCGCGGCGAGTACGCGCAGTACGGTGACGGCGGGCCCCACCGGCATGGCCAGGACCCGCCTGCCGTGGCCGGCGGCGTCGAGGACGGCCTGGAAGTCCTCCCGTAGGGTGCGGAACTCGCGTGCGCCGATGTTGAACGTGTCGTTGGCCTTGTCGTCGGGCGCCTCGCAGATCAGCCGGATCGCCACGCAGAGGTCTTCGACGTCGAGCATCTGGGTGGCGACGTCACCGCCACCGATGAGCGGGAAGTGCCGGCCCTCGTCGGCCCACTCGAAGAGCATGGCGAAGAGCCCGAGGCGCTCCTCACCGAGGAAGGTCTTGGGCCGTACGATCGGGGCGCAGCGGCCCTGTTCGCGGTACCGGAGCACGGCGGTCTCCGCGCCGAGCTTCGCCGCCGAGTAGGGGTCCACCGGTTCGCACGGGTAGTCCTCCGGCGTGGGGCAGTCCCGGGGCAGGCCGTACACGGCGGTGGAGGAGATGTGTACGAACCGGTCCACACCAACTCGCCGGGCTGCGGCCAACGCCGTTTCGGTTCCCTCCACGTCCACCGATCGGATCTCCGCCGCCGGGTGGCTGGGCAACGCGGCGGCGCAGTGGATGACCACGTCGGCGTGGCGGAAGGCGCGGGCCATCGCCTCGACGTCGCGGACGTCGGCCCGGACGAAGGCCGCCCGCTCCCGCACCCTCGGTGCGAGTGGACGGATGTCCACTCCGGTCCATGTCGCTCCCGGCCAGGGGTGCGCCAACAGCGCGGTACCCAGCATGCCTGCGGCTCCGGTCACCACGACGTGCACTGTCACCTCCCGTTTCGAGGGGATTCCTCGCTTCCGACGGAAGCGTCCCGACTCCCGTCGGAAACTTTCCCGACATTCACCATCAACGGATATTCACCGACAGACCAGCCGTCAGCCACCGGTACCGACCAATCGGGCCGGCCCGCCAAATGCCAGGCAATTCGCATATCGGACCGACGAGCCCCTACCGACAGGGCCAGCTCCGACTGAGAGTCGTTAATCTGCGCGAGAGCCATCCGGCAGCTCCGTCCACTGCTGCGAATCTGGTATCAGCACTCGCGACGCTAGTGAGTGACGTTTGCCCCCTCCTTGGTGTCCAGACCAAGCTTCGAGCAAGGTACCGATAGCTACCTTTTTCCCGGCCGGCGCCGACCTCGGCCGGAACCGACGCCCCGTAAAGGAGTTGCCATGGCGGAAGCGGCGGCAAGAACGACCTCAATAATGGACGAAAAGGATCCCGAGTCGTCTCCGGACCCTGCTGCCCGGTCCCGCCGGGCCCGGTGGGGGGTACGCCTCACGGCCGTGGCCTGCGTTGGTTGGCTGGCCGTCGTCGTCCTGCACCACCTGCTCAGCGCCCGGACGTACGTATGGGGGCCGGTGGACCTGCTTCCGCCGATCGTCTGGGCGGCGGTCCCGGTGATACTGCTGCCCGTTGCCTGGCTGGCGCGGCCGATTCGCGGGCGGCTGATCGGGGCGGCGCTGCTCGCCCTCGCACTGGGCGTCGGCTACAGCGGGATCAACTTCGCGACGGTGTTCCACACCCCAGCACCGGCGCCCGCCGACGCCGTGAAGGTGGTGACCTGGAACACCGAGTACTGGGACCAGGACCGACGCAACGGCGGGGAGCAACGCACCACCACGGGGCAGTTCTACGAATTCCTGCGGGAGATGGACGCCGACGTCTACATGCTGCACGAGTACGCGAACGTCGACGACTCGCTCGTCGACATCTTCGCGCAGGCGTACGAGATCGACCAGACTGCGCAGCTGGAGGCGGCGTTCCCCGGCTACACGATCGTCCGCGAGGGACGCAACGTCACGCTCACCCGGCTGCCGGTGGTCGGGCACGCGTGGCTCGACTCCCAGCCGTACCTGCCGGACGACTTGAAGCCGGTGCCGCCGGCCCTCGTCGACCGGCCTCTCTTCTACACGTCGCAGGCGCTGCGCACCGACATCCGGGTCAACGGCCACGTCGTGTCGTTCTACAACACGCACATCTTCCAACCGCCGGTCCGGATCCTGCTGCTGCGCAGCGACGACGACCGGAACATGTTCGAGATCGACCGGTTCAACTTCGAAATCCGGCAGGCCAGCTACCAGGCCATCGCCGCCGACCTGGAGAAGAATCCGAACCGGGCGGTGATGGCCGGCGACCTGAACACGTCACCGTCGATGAATCTCCTCGACATGGTCTCCGACCGGCTGGTCGACCAGAGCAAAGTGCTCTCCTCGCTTTATCCGGTCACCTGGCCCGTGGGCGACAAGCCACGAATGTGGCGTATCGATTGGCTCTTCACCAGTCCGGACATCAAGGTGCACAGTTACGATTTAACCCTCCCCAAGGGCCTGTCCGACCACAAGGCCCAGCAGTTCGTCATCTCGGCACCCTGACGAGGTGAGCATCACATTGGCCCGGAACACGCGGCGACGGGCCGTCTCGACGTTCTGCCGAACATCGAACCGATCGAGATCTTTCTACCGATGTCGATCAGGCACTAGGGTGGTCGACGGGTCTTCTCGACGACGAGAAACCGACGAGTAGGTACGTCGTCCACCTCCCAGCGCAGCCGATTTCCTGCCCGAGGAGCATCAATGAAGCCTACCGAGACGCCACTGGTGTCAGTGGTGATCCCCTGCCACAACAGCCGGAAGACCATCGCCCTGAGCGTCCTCTCGGCATTGCACCAGACCCACTCGTCGGTCGAGGTCATCGTCGTCGACGACGCGAGCACCGACGAAACGCCGGAAATCGTCAGAAAGCTCGATTGCACTCTCATCGAACTCACCGACAACGTCGGAGCCGGCCCCGCCCGCAACCGCGGCATAGCCGCGAGCCGCGGCGACATCCTCTTCTTCCTCGACTCCGATGTCGCCCTCGCCTCCGACGCGGTCGCCAACGCCGTCCGGATCTTCGAGGAGAACCCGTCCTACGGCGCGGTCTGGGGCGTCTACGGCGACCGCCCACTGGTCGACGACGGTGTGGTGGAGTGGGTGCAGGTGCTCTACGGCCACTACCGCGCCACCCGTAAACTCGGGCCGGCACGGACCGGCCACTTCGCCAGCGGCGCCGTACCTCGCCGGGTCATCGACCACATCGGGGCGTTCGACGAGCGGCTGCGCGGCCAGTACGCCAACGAGGACCACGAGTTCAGCCTCCGGATAGCGGAGAACTACCCGGTCACCCGCACCCTGTCCGTGGTCGGCTACCACGATGACGACGACCAGTTGTCCTCGATCCTGCGGAAGCTCTACCGCCGGGCCTGTTCACTGGTTCCCCTCGTCCTCAAGCAGCGCGAGCTGAAACCCGAGCGGGAGGCCACCCACCGGCCCGCCGAGGTCGCGGCCGCCCTTCTGACCACCACCAGCCTCCCCCTGGTGCTGTTCTCCCCCTACCTGGCGGCCCTCCCGATCGCCTTCCTGACGTGGTTCATCGGCGTCGACCTCCCCCTGTTGAACTACGTCCGACGCACCGCAGGCTGGCGGATGGTCCTGCCGAGCGCGCTACTCAGCTTTCTGTACAGTCTCGCGATTTCCGCCGGCGCGTTGAGTGGTGGCCTGCGCTACGTGCTCGACGCGCGCTTCCGACAGAGGTATCGAACGCCGGTCGGCGTGCACTAGGTACACCGGCCAGCGTCAGCCGTGATGACGGGGAGAGCATGTGAGGATTCGACTACTGGGACCTGTCGAGGTGGAGTCGACGGAGGGTCCGCTGGATGTGGGGCCACGTCAGCGTCGCGCGGTCCTGGCGGCCCTGGCCGTGGACGCCGGCACGCCGGTGTCGATCGACACCCTGACCGAACGGGTGTGGGGACCGGCCGCCCCGGAAGCACCCCGCAGCGCCCTGTACGCCCACGTCGCCCGGCTGCGTCGCGCCCTGGCACAGGCCGACGACGACTCCGGCAGGACCATAGGTCTGAGTCGGCACGGGGACGGTTACGTACTGGACGTCGAGCGTCAGCAGGTGGACCTGCACCGATTGAACCGTCTCATCGACGTCGGTCGCACGACGAGGCAGACCGGCGACGACGGGCCGATCACGGCACTGCGTGAGGCGATGGACCTGTGGCGGGGGGATCCACTCGCCACCCTTTCCAGTGACTGGGCCAACCGGGTCAGGCGCAGCGTGGCATCCCAGTTGATCAGCCTGGCCGGCGCCTGGGGAGCCGAGGAGCTACGGCTCGGTAACCCGGAGGCGGTCGCCGAACGGCTGGCCCGGATCCTCGGCTCGTACCCGCTCGCCGAACCGCTCGTCTCGCTGCAGATGCGGGCGCTCTGCGCGATGGGACGTACCCCGGAGGCGTTGCAGTACTACGTCGACACCCGAGCGCTCGTCGTCGAGCAGTTCGGCGCCGAGCCCGGGGCTGAACTGCGCAACCTGCACGTCGCCATCCTTCGCGGCGAACTCGACGAGCCGTACCCGGGCAACCTCCGTCCCGTCACCACTCCGATCCGGCACGTGCCGCGGCAGCTACCCGCCGACATCGTCCGTTTCTCCGGCCGGCACGACGACCTCACGCCGATCCTGAACTGGCTCAACCCTGGTACCGGGGACCCGGCCCCGGTCGTGTCGATCTACGGAACCGCCGGGGTGGGAAAATCAACCCTGGCCATCCACGCTGCCCACAAGCTCACCAGCCAGTACCCGGACGGCCAGTTGTACATCGCCCTGCGCGGCACCAGTGTGAACGCCGAACCGCTGACGCCGGTCGACGCCCTCGCCCGACTGCTGCGCACCCTCGGGGTCAGCATGAGCTACGACCAGGAGCAGGTCGACGAGGCGGCGGCCCTGTTCCGCTCGGTCGTCGCCGGGCGTCGACTGCTACTGGTCCTCGACAACGCCGTCGACGCCGACCAGGTACGCCCGCTGCTGCCCAGCGGCGCAGGCTGCGGCACCTTGGTGACCAGCCGTCAGCCGCTGGCGGGGCTCAGCGACGTGCACCAGTTGCGCGTCGGCCCGCTCACCGTCCCGGACGCCGTCGCGTTACTCAGCCACTGGGTCGGCGCGGAACGGGTAGCGGCGGAGCCAGCGGCCGCCACCGCGATCGCCGAGTGGTGCGAGTGCCTTCCGCTGGCGCTGCGCATCGTCGGTGCCCGCCTCGTGGCCCGCCCCAGATGGCCACTCGCCGAGCTACGCGACCGGCTCGCCGACGAGCGTCGCCGGCTGGACAATCTCGAGTTCGACGGAGTCGGTCTACGGGCCAGCATGGCCGGCTCCTACGACCGTCTCTCCGGCAGCGCGGACCACTCCGAGCGTGTCATCGCCGAGGCGTTCAAGTTGCTGGGCACGTCGTCGATGACGGAACTCAGCCGGTCGACCGCCGCTCAGGTGCTCGCCCGTTCGGAGGCACACACCGAACGCATCCTGGAGCGTCTGGTCGACGCGCAGCTGCTGGAGACATCGACGCCGGGCAGTTACCGAATGGGTGAACTGCTGCGACTGTACGCCCGGGAACGCTTCACCGGCCCCGATGGAGAAATGACCGGCGAGCCGTCGAACAAGGAACAAGCAAGCGGTTCGCGGTTAGCGTGAGCCACCAGCTCGACTCTTTTCCACGATCGGAGAAGGTGCCGCGTGTCAACACAGGAACTGGACGCACCGCAGACCTTCCCGGGAATCGCCGTAGCCGCATCCCCGGAGCCGAAGAGGCGGTGGCGCCCGGTGGCCCGCCGGGTACTCATCGGCCTGTTGCTGGCGGTGACCGTGGTCTTCATCGTGCTCGCGCTACGCGGTCAGGACTGGTCCACGGTGGCCGTCATGCTGCGCGGACAACGGCCCGGCTTCGTCGCGACGATGACGGCCCTGGCAGTCCTGGCCAACGCCGCAGGTCTGGTCGCCACCATGGTTTCCTGGCGGGCCATGCTCGCCGGTGTCGGCCAGCGGATCCCCGCCGTGGACGCGGCCCGGATCTTCTACTTCGGACAACTGGTCAAGTACGTGCCCGGCAAGGTGATGGGTTTCCTGGTCAGCGTCGAGATGGGCAGGGCCATCGGCGTACCGGCGGGCCGGATGAGCGCGGCCTGGCTGCTGGCCCTGGTGGTGAGCCTGCTGACCGGCGCCACCGTGGGACTGGCCGCCGGTCCGGAGGTCTTCGGCGCGTCGACCGCCTGGCTCCTGCTGGCCGTCCTGCCGGTGGCGGCGGTGCTGGTCCGCCCCAGTCTGATCGGCTGGGCGGCGACCCTGATCGGCCGGCTGCGCCGCCGCCCGGAGCCGTCGACGGCGATCTGTGGCACCGGCATCCGGCAGGCGGTCGTCGCCCAACTGCTGGCGTGGGTGATCGGGGGCGCCCACCTGTGGATTCTCGCCGTGGCGATGGGGGCACCGCCGTTACGGGCGCTGCCGCTCTGCCTCGGCGCCTTCGGTCTCGGCGCGGTCGCCGGGGTCGTCGCCGTGTTCGCCCCGGACGGCATCGGCGTCCGCGAGGTGGTGGTGACGGTCGCGCTCAGCGTCATCCTGCCGGTTCCGGTAGCCGGGGTGGTGGCGCTGGCCAGCCGGGTCGTGGTGACGCTCAGCGAACTCGCCACGGCGGGGGTCGGCCTCCTGGTGACGGCGGCGATCATCCGGCGACGCCCACCCGCGGCAGTCTCTGCCGTGCCACAGGGGGCGACCGGTCCGGAGCACACGAATGCGGTTTCACCGGCCCCCAAGAAACCGCCAAGAATGTGGTCACAGACGAGCCACTAGCGTGTGCTCAGGGCTAGTTGATCGGCCATAGTGATACCTCAGAGAATGCGGTAGCCATGCCGGACAGGAAATACGATCTGACGTTAGCGGCCACCTGCTACGAGCCGCACATCAGTGGCTTCACGCAGACCGCACGCAGCATCGCCGAGGGAATGGCCAATCGGGGTTGGCGGGTCGCTGTCGTCACCGCCCAGCACGATCCTGAGCTGCCGCTGCGGGACACCGCCGGTGGCGTGGACATCTACCGGTCCCCGATGCTGATGCTGGCAAACCGGGCATTCGTCGCCCCCCACTACCCGATCCTGGCCGGTCAGCTGGCGCGTAGCTCGTCCCTGCTGCACCTCAACCTGCCGATGCCGGAGGCGGCCCTGCTGATACCGCTAGCCCGGCGCGTACCGGTGGTGAGCATGCTGCACAGCGACCCGGACCTGCCGGCAGGCTGGTCGGGCCGGGCTTTCACCCGCGCCTCGGACATCGCCTCCCGAGCGGCCATCCGCCGCTCCGCCGCCGTGGTGGCGGGCAGCCACGACCAGGCGTACGCATCGCGGTTCTGGCCGATCATCCGTAATCGGAACTTCACCCCCATCGCCCCGCCGTGCCTGGACCGGCGGGGCGGTGAGCCCCGATACCGGGAGACCGGCGGCCTGCACGTCGGTTTCCTGGGCCGGATCGTGGCGGACAAGGGCATCGGCTACCTGGTCCGGGCGTTCCAGCGGATCGTCGATCCCGACGCCCGACTGCTGATCGCGGGCAAATACCACGAGGTCGACGGTGGCGTTCTCACGGCGGTGCAGTCCGAGATCGACCGGGACTGTCGGGTACGGATCCTCGGTGAACTGCGCGGCCGGGAGGTGAACGACTTCTACGCCTCGGTCGACGTGTTCGCGTTGCCGGCGGTCACCAGTTCGTTCGGCACCGTACTGGCCGAGGCGATGATGAGCGGCATCCCGTCGGTGACGACTGATCTTCCCGGCAACCGGTATCCGGTCGCCGCGACCGGGTTCGGCCGAGTGGTTCCGCCTCGGGATCCACACGCGCTTGAGCGGGCCATCTCGGAACTGGCGGCGGAGCCACGGCAGTGGAAGGAGGAGAAGGCCCGGGCAGCCCGGGCGCGTTTCTCCATGGCGGCGTCGCTGGACGCGTACGAGGTTCTCTTCACCACCCTCCGCGGACGCGCGGCGGCACGGCAACACCGATGGGACAAAGAAGGGTTGGAGCCCGATGAATGATCAGCCACTCGTCTCCGTGATCATCCCGAACTACAACTACGCCAGCACCATCGGCGAGTGCATCAGAGCCGCGAAGAACCAGACGTACCCGGCCGTCGAGGTGATAGTGGCCGACGACGCGAGCACGGACGACTCGGTGGCGATCGCCGAGGCACTCGACGTCACGGTGCTGCAGGTGCCGGTGAACAGCGGTGTCTCCACAGCGCGGAACCTGGGCGCCCGACACGCCAGGGGTGAAGTGTTGTTCTTTGTGGACTCCGATGTCGCGCTCGATCCCGACGCGGTCGAGCGGGCCGTCGAACATCTGCGGGATGAGCCGCGACTCGGCGCGATCTGCGGCATGTACCGGGCCGAACCGATGTTTCCCGACAGCCTGGTGAAGCGTTACCGCGCCATCCAACAGTACGTCTGGTTCTGCGAGGTCGAAGGCGCCATCCCGGGTCTGCACTCGGCTCTCTTCGCGATAAAGAAGGCTACGTTCCTTGAGATCGGCGAGTTCAACGACCGGCTCCGCTGGACCGAGGAGCAGGACTACGGCTTCCGGCTCAACGCCCGGTACGAGGTCAAGGCCGTACCCACCATCCGGGGACGGCACGACCACGACGGCACGCTGCGGGTGATGCTGACCAAGGTGTTCAACCGTACCCGGCTCGGTGCGCCGAACTGGTTGCGGCTGAACAAGCTTCCGGGTGGTGCCGGCACCGGATATCGGGCACTGGGCAGTGCCTTCCTGCTCGCGGCGGTGATCGCGCTCGTCTCCTCGGTGCTCGTCGGACCCTGGGCGCTGCTCGCCGCGATAGTACTGACCGGTATCGCCATCGGGCTCGACAAGCGCACCTACGGCTACGCCTACCGCCACCACGGGATCCTTTTTGGACTACAATTCACGGTGCTTCACCTATTGGTGACGCTCACCTCGGCGGTGGCTGCCAGCATCGGCATTCTGCAGGGACTGCTGTTCCCACGAATGACGCAGCGGCTCTACCGCGTCGAGAACCCCGCCTGACCCCGCGCCAGCAGTAGCGGTGCCCTACCGGAAGTTGAAGATGACTCTTTCTGATCAAACTGACGACCTGGGTTTCGGGATCGACAGCACGGCGACCGAGGTGCTCTCCGGCATCGACCTCTCCGGCACATTCGCGATCGTCACCGGCGGATACTCCGGCCTGGGCCTGGCGACCACCCGTGCCCTCGCCGCCGCCGGCGCGCGGGTTCTCGTTCCAGCCCGACGTGCGGACGTCGCGCGGGAGGCGGTCGCGGGGATCGCCGGAGTGGAGGTCGACGAACTCGACCTCGCCGACCTCGACAGCGTCCGGCACTTCGCCGACCGGGTCCTCGCCGCAGGTCACCCCATCGACATCCTGATCAACAACGCGGGCATCATGGCCACCCCCCTGACCCGGGTGGGTGAGGGCTGGGAGGCCCAGTTCGCGACCAACCACCTGGGGCACTTCGCCCTGGTCAACCGGCTCTGGCCGGCACTCACCGCCGGCGGCGGCGCACGAGTCGTCGTCGTCGCCTCCGGCGCCGGTGAGACCCCGCGCATCAACTGGGACGACGTGCACTTCGAGAACAGCTACGACAAGTGGGCCGCTTACAGCCAGTCGAAGTCGGCGAACATCCTCTTCGCCGCCGAACTCGACCGGCTGGGCCGGGCGGCCGGGGTGCGGGCCTTCTCCGTGAATCCCGGGTACATCCTCACCCCGTTGCAGCGGCACCTCACCAAGGAGGAGATGGTCGGCGCAGGTTGGATCGACGAGAACGGCACCGCACTGCTGCCCGAGTTCCGGGCACCCGAGCAGGGCGCCGCGACCCAGGTCTGGGCCGCGACGTCGCCGCGACTGGCGGACACTGGCGGCGGCTACTGCCAGACGTGCACGGTGTTCAAGACGTTCGAAGACCCGGCCGACCGCGAGGCCGCCGAGCGACTCTGGGTGCTCTCTGCCGAGCTGACCGGCGTCGACGCATTCGGCAAGTCCGAGTAGTCGCAGCTGGGGGCGGGTCGACCCGCCGGGGCGAGGTATGCGGGGGTGGACCCATCAGCAGGGTCCGCCCCCGACAGGCTCGGGGCGACGCGCCACACCTTCTCGGGCGAACAACCGCGGCGGGCGTTCAGAAGTGTGAGGTCTGTACCTGCTCGAAGTGAACTCCCGGATGAAGCAGCCCTTGGCTGACCAACTGCGAATGCCACGCAGTCGATGACCGACTGCGCAGTAAGGTCGCCGTCTGCCTGCCGTGGCCCGTTCTGCACGAAGTCCGGCGGGATCAGCAGCACGGTGCCGGTCCCGCCCGCGGCCATCACGCTTTCGATCGTGGCGTCCTACGTCGGCCAGGTCGTCGCCTTCGATGTACGCGGCACCGTTGTTGATCAGTACGTCGAGGTAGTTCGTCTGGTCCGCCAAGGACGTGGCGAAACCACGAACCGAATCCGGTGCGGCAAGGTCACATGAAACGCATCCGCTCGCCCCGCATCCCGCTGACTGATCACAGCTGCAACCTGCCGGGCGGCCACTACATTACGGGCCGCGAGGTAGACGTGTGCACCGCGTTCAGCGAACGCCTCGGCAAGAAGTCGACCCGTGCCACGTGCCGCGCCCGTGACAGCGATGCGCAAACCGTCAAGATCCATGGCTGTCATCGAAGCACCTGGACCCTGGATGAGGTCAACAGGAATCAGTGCAAGTTCGTCGAGCCGGAGCGCCTGGGCGAGGTGTCGATCCCCGACTGGTTCGGCGGGTCGCCGCGGCCCGAAGGGGCTCGCCGTGCCACACGACGCTGACCGGATGACCCAGCCATTCAAGATCTGTAGCGGTAGGTGCAGTCGAGGTTGCAGAAGCTGGTGGGCTGCACGACCAGTGTGTGGAACCTGCTGGCGATCGCCGGCTGACGATTGACGCTGATGAGGCCGATGCCGTTCACGACATCTCCTCGTTCCCGATCGCCGCGGCGGGGTTGGCTCGGTAGCCGTGGGTACGGGTGGGCCACCCGAGGAACCGGTCAAACAGTGCGGTGTCGAGCCCCGGGTTTGGTGGAGAGTTGGTTAGCTGGTTTTCAGGGGTGCGGTGACCGGGTGGGTCATCGCGTGTAGCGTCTCGTGTTCGGCGGGTGGGACGTGTCCGAGTTCGCCGTGCAGCCGGCGGTTGTTGTACCAGTCGATGTACTCGATGGTGGCCATCTCCAGGTCGTCGAGTCCGCGCCACGGGCCTTGGTTGCGGACGAGTTCGGCCTTGTACAACGAGTTGAACGCTTCGGCCATCGCGTTGTCGTACGAGTCGCCCTTGGACCCGACGGAGGCCACGGCGCCGGCTTCGGCGAGGCGCTGGCTGGAGCGAATCGCTCGATATTGGACTCCTCGGTCCGAGTGATGCACAAGTCCGCCCAGGTCAGCGCCCTGATGCTCGCGCCGCCAGATCGCCATCTTCAACGCGTCCAACGCGAGGTCGGTGTAGAGCGACGTGGATACCTGCCAGCCGACGATCATGCGGGAGTACACGTCGAGGACGAACGCGGCGTACGCCCAGCCGACGGCGGTGCGTACGTAGGTCAGGTCGGCGACCCACAGCTGGTTCGGCCGCACGGCGGTGAAGTCACGTTCGACCACGTCACGAGGCCGGCCGGTCTCAGCTGCGGGCCGGGTCGTGCGCGGCGACTTGTCACGCAGCAACCCGCGCAGCCCGGCGGCACGCATCAGCCGCTCGACCGTGCACCGGGCCACCTCGACGCCCTGGCGGTGCAGCTCGTGCCAGATCTTGCGGGCCCCGTACACGCCGTAGTTCTCGGCGTGGATCCGCTTGATCAGCGCGGTCAGTTCCTCGTCGCGCCGGCAACGGGCGCTGACCGGACGGGTCTTGGTGGCGTAGCAGGTCGACGGTGCGATCGCCGCGGGCGTGTCTTGCAACGCCGCAAGACCGACTGGACACCATGCTGTTCCTGCTGCGAGTCGACGAACGCGACCCTCATCGCGACGGCCGGTCCAGCTCGGCCGCGAAGAAAGACGCCGCGGACTTCAGGATCTGGTTCGCCCGCCGCAGCTCACGATTCTCCCGTTCGAGGGCCGCGATGCGTTCGGCATCGCTGCTGGTCGTGCCCGGCCGCACACCGGCGTCGACCTCGGCCTGCTTCACCCACGTCCGCAACGCCTCCGGATGAACTCCAAGCTGGTCGGCGATCCGCCGGATCACGCCGACCGCACCAGCCGGATCCCGACGGGCCTCAAAGACCAACCGGGTCGCACGCTCACGCAGCTCATCGGGGTACTTCTTCGGTGCAGGCATCGCTGGTGTTCCTCCAGGTTTCGATGTCTCCATCTAACCCGGTGCGGGACACCCATCCCCTGCTGCACAGGGTCGATCCGGAACACGGCCGCCGACTGGAGGCCCTGCCGTGCGATCTGGTGTGGGCGACAACCTGGATGAACGACGCGAACGACGTGCTCGCACCCCGGCTTGGGCTACCGACCCTGCCGGTCGTCGACTGGCCCGACTCCGACGAGGTCGGCGTCCTGCACTGGAAGACCCGTGGGCTGGTCGAATGGGCGCAGGGACGCCCCTTCGTCTGGGTCGACGACGAGATCTCCGACGCCGATCAGCAGTGGGTGTCGACTCATCACCCAGGTCCGGCCCTGCTGCATCGGGTCGACCCACGTCGCGGGCTGACCGAGCACGACTTCACCGTCATCGAGAGCTGGCTCAGGCGGGCACGGTAGGGCGAGCTGCACGTCGTCGCAGTCGCCGTGCTAGATGGGCTGGCCACTCGGGTTTGATGTTGGCGAACGTTGCGCCGGAACGGCGATACCAGTAGCCGGCTGAGCTGCTCTACAGGGACGGAACGTTCGGTAGCAGGTCGTCGTCGCGTCCGGTCTGGGGTAGCCCAGCGGCAGCGGCGATGGCCTCGACGGCCTCGTCCAGTCCGGTGGTCTCGGGTAGGACGAGTTCGTCGGGCCAGCCCAGGACGTCATGGGCGGCGTACCACCCGCTCATGTGCTCGGCGGTGAACTCACTGACCTGCGGGCGAGTGAGGTGCCGGCGCAGGGTCTCGGCCAGGGACACGTCGAGGTAGCAGTACAGCGACCGGCCGCGGTGGTCGTCCCGCAGAGCGGTGAGCATGCTGCGGTAGCGGCTGGTGTGCATGATGCCTTCAAGCACGACGTGGTAGCCGTGGTCCAGCGCGAACCGAACGGTCTGCGCGATCAACGCCGGTGCTGCCCCGCCGGGCTTGTCCCGTTCGCGCAGCAGGATGCGGCGCAGGTAGTCCTGCTCAACCAGGGCGCAGCCCCGGCCGTGTCGGCGTCGTAGCTCGCGGGAGATGCTGCTCTTACCCGAGCCGGAGTTGCCCCGAATGCAGACGAGGGTTGTGTCCGGGCTGCCGGTGAGTTCAGCGACCACGACGCCTCCTCTGCTTCAGTTGTTGTGCACGGTGAGGTCGAGGGCGGCGACGGTCAGCTGGGTGAGGTCGGGAAGTTGGTCCTCGCCGAGGGTGACGCCGCGCAGGTTGTCCAGCGGCGTCTTGACGCCCTGGAGCCGGCTGCCCCGCAGGTCGGCCCCGTCGAGGTGGCAGGAGTCAAGTTCCAGACCGCCCAGGTCACATGATCGCAGTGCCATGCGCGGCAGTCGGCAGGAAGACCACGCGCCGTTGGTAAGAGTGCAGTCGATGAACGCGACCGAGCCGGAGGCGGTGACACGTTGAAGGGTGGCGTAGTCGAAGCGGCAGCCGTCGAACAGGACATCCTTCAGGCGCACGTCGGTGAGTCTGGTGCCGGTGAACCGGGAGCCGCTGATCGCGCACCGTTCGATGGAGATGCCGGTCAGGGTCGCTCCGGAGAAGTCGGTACGGGTGAACTCGCAGCCGAAGAGGCTGCTGGCTTCCCAGGTGCTCTCGCTCAGGTCCACGCCAATGATCAGGCTGCTGCGGATGCTGACGTCCTCAAGGTGCGAGCCGTGCCACG
The DNA here is from genome assembly GCF_012726175.1 of Micromonospora sp. HNM0581. Classification (GTDB taxonomy): domain Bacteria; phylum Actinomycetota; class Actinomycetes; order Mycobacteriales; family Micromonosporaceae; genus Micromonospora. The sequence goes on along the minus strand of NZ_JAASAD010000014.1, from coordinate 110,607 downwards.
CGGCGCCCTCAACCAGGACCTCGGTGAGGCTGTCGGCCAAGTCCGTCGTGGTGTCGAGGTCGTCCGGTTCGAGTTCCGGCTGCAGGACCTTCACGTCGCCGATCGTGGTGGTGCGCATGTGTCCTCAACCTGTGTGGGCGCGGGGTGGGCACGCCACCCCGCGCGTCCCGTCGCGGGGCTATTTCTTCTTGTTCCAGTTGTCCCAGCCGGGTCGACTGTCGAACCTACCCTTGTTGTCCCAGGTGGGGCGGTTGTCGAACTTCGCCGCGTCGATCGACGCTACCGACCGCTGCGGGTCGACGCCGAGGCGGGCGAGTTGCTCGGGTGCGGCGTTGACGAGGACCGCGAGTGCGTTGGTCATCGTGCTCCTCCTTGAGGGGTGAGGTGATCCGCAGCGGCGCGGACGAGGGCCTGTCGGGTGGTCCGGCAGTAGGTCGTTTCTCGGGCGGTGAACGTCGCGTGCTCGAAGTAGCGGTTGCCCGCCTGGGCGCCACGGCAGAAGTCGTAGAAGGCGCAATGGTCGGCGCAGTCGTTGAGGGCCGTAATGAACTCGGCGACGTAGTCCAGGTCGCCGGCGCGGGTGAGCATGGCGGTGATGGGTTGCTGGAGGACGTTGCTGACGATGAAGTTGCCGTATCGAGGCTCGGTGATGCCGAGCAGTTCCGGTGACAGCAGCACCACCTGCCCATCCCAGGAGACGGTCGGGATCGGCTCGTACGGAGCGTGGTCGACGTGCCCGGCGCGGGTGGCGGCGACATAGTCGGCCAGCCGGTCCACGTCGCGGATCCGCAGCGGGCTGCCGCCGACGCGCCGTGCGATGAGGCGCTGCCAGAACCGGTACGAGGCATCCTCCGACACCGGTGCTCGGTCGGCGCCCTCCTGCTCTTCGATGTTGAAGCCCACCGACTCACAGCCGGGCAGGCCGGTGAAGAAGTCGACAAGGGCTTCCGCGTGGTCGATGGTTTCCGGGGTGACCACACAGATCACCGAGTACACCAGCCCTGTGTCGGCGAGGGTCTGCATGCCGCGCAGGGTTCGGGCGTCCGTCGGGTTGCCGGCCCGGTCAAGGCGGTTCCGGTTCAACGCGCCCGGTCCGTCGAGGCTGACCCCGACCTCGAAGCCGTAAGCGGTGAACAGCTCGCACCACTGGCGGTTGATCAGCGTGCCGTTGGTCTGGATCTCGTGACGCACCAGCCCCGCGCTCCGCAGCTCCTCGAACGGGGCCAAGAGATCCCGGAACAGCCCGATGGGTGTGGCGGTGGGTTCGCCCCCGTGCCACACGACACTCACCGGATGACCGCTGTTCTGCTGGACGATCGACTCCGCGCAGGCCCGCGCGACCGCGCCGCTCATCAGGCGGAAGGATCGTCGGTCGGGCAGGTAGCAGTAGGTGCAGTCGAGGTTGCAGAAGCTCGTCGGCTGCACGACCAGGGTGTGGAAGCTGCCAGCGACCGCCGGCTGGCCGGTGGCGTTGACGAGGCCGATGCCGTTCACGAGGTGGCCTCCTCGATACTGACGGCCGTGGTGGTACCCACGCGGTAGGCGTGGGTGTGGCGGGCAGGCCAGCCCAGGAACCGGTCGAACATGTCAGCGACGCTGCCCGTGACGCTCGGGTTGAGCCGGTGCAGATCGTCGATCGCGTCGTGCAGGCAGCCGCCCAGGTAGAGGAACAGGCTCACCGGCACTTCCCGGTACTCGGCCAGAAGCGCGAGCTTCGCCGCGCCGCAGGGCCACGGCTGCCCACACCGGCGGCACCGCCACAGCGGACGCATCGGCAAATGTTCCACCTCGGCTGACGCGAGCCGGTTCACCGAAAGACGACGCTGCTGGCCGGTCACCGGCGACCACCCTCGCGGGCCTGCTGCTCGAACAGCCGACGCCACACGAAGGTGAGCAGCGGCGGATCAGCGGGCCACACCTGCCCGCCGAGGCCGTCCCCCTAGGCTCGGGGCACCGGGCCTGGCCGGACATGGCGTTACGCGAGACGTACACCGTCATGCCGCCACCCCCACCACCGACGATGAGCGGCGGGCCCGCCGGGGGAAGGGCGAGCCCGCCGCCGCATCACGGCGGCTGGGAGCAGACCGCCGATCACCCACCCACGCAGCCCTCATGGCAGTACGCAGGCAGGGAAAGCACCGAGACAGTTCGCTCCCGGACGGGCCGAGCCAGCGGCCCCAGCCGTGGTGTGGTGCGCCGCTCATCGATCCCTCCATCTACAGCGCCTGTCAGTCATCCCGACACCGGCATCGACACACGCCGGTGATCCGGGGTGAACTGAACGTAGGGGCGGTCCGTTCGGAGGACTGGGAAAATCCGTACCGGGTCCGACGGCCTTCAGCGGGCAGGGTGATGGTGTGCGAGGGATGACGGACGACATGACGATCGGCCAGCGCGTCGCCTTCTACCGGCGTCGACGTGGACTCTCCCAGGAGGTGCTGGCCGGTCTGGTCGGCAAGACGCAGGAGTGGTTACGCAAGATCGAAACGAACCGGGCCGACCTGGACCGGCTGTCGGTCATACGCGCGATCGCCAAGGCCCTCGACGTGTCCCTCGGCGACCTGATCGGCGCGCCAAGCCTGTTCGAGTGGTCAGACGACTCAGGGCGCGAGACCATCCCCGCCTTACGGGCCGCGCTCCACGACTATCGTCACCTCGCGCCGGCGCTGGCCAGCACAGGGGACGTCGAGGCACCCGCCCTGGGCGAGATCGAGAACGACGTCGCCGAGATCTGGACCGGCTACCAGCACTCGCGGTACGGCGCCCTCGCCCGCCGGCTGCCCTACCTCATCCACGACTGCCTCACCGCCACCGAGGCGTACGACGGAGACGACGGCCAGCGCGCGCACGCGATGACCGCCTACGCCCACCAGCTCGCCGCGTTGTTCCTCACCAAGCTCGGCGAAGGTGACCTCGCGTGGACCGCCGCCAGCCGAGGCCTGGCCGCCGCCAACACCAGCCACGATCACGTCGTCATCGGCTCACTCAGCCGCTCCGCCGCACACTCGCTGGCGTCCATCGGTGAGTACACCCAAGCCCGCGGCCTCGCCGCCACGGCGGCACAGTTCCTGGAACCACGGCTCGTCAAGCCGACTCCGCAGCTGCTGTCGGTCTACGGCAGCCTGCACCTCGTCTGCGCGCTGGCCGCCGCCCGAGACGCCGACCGCGCCTCCGCCGACACCCACATCGCCGAGGCCGATGCCGCCGCGCAGCGGCTCGGTGCCGATGGCAACCACGTGTGGACCGCGTTCGGGCCGACCAACGTGTCGATCCACAAGACGACCGTGGCGATGGAACTCGGCGACGTGCAACGCGCCATCGCCATCGGTGCCCCACTCGACACCAGCACCGTGCCCGTCGAGCGGCAGGTTCGGCACGCCATCGAAACCGCCCGAGCCCTTGCCCGGTGGAACCGCATCGACGACGCGCTCGCGGCGCTTCTGGACGCCGAGGTCATCGGCCCCGACCAGGTACGCTACCACCGGCTCTCCCGCGACCTAGTCCGGGACATCCTCACTCGCCCCCGGCCACCTCGACTGGCCGTCGAACTCAGCGACCGGATGGGCGTCCGGTCGGGAGGGCCGCGCTGGTAGCTGGGCTCAGATCAGCCGGCTCGTGTAGCCAGCCGCCACCAGGCGCTCGAAGGCCGCCCGCACCTCGTCCGGCATCTCCTGCGGGATCGCGAACCCGCGCTCGGCGTACACCTCGATCCGCTGCGTGTCGCCGACCAGCATGTCCACCACCCGCCGCGGGTCACCGATGCTGCACACGTAGTCGTCCAGTTCGAGTGGGTTCGACGCGCACACCACATCGACCTCCGGCCACATCAGCCTGCAGGTGGCGTACGCCCGACGCTGCTGGTAGGGCCGCGACATGAGCAGCACCGACTTCACCGGGATCCGATGTTCGGTCAGGAGCTGACGCGAGTACTCCAGGTTCTGGGCGGTGTTCGTGGCACGCGGCTCCACGAGAATCGCTTCCCCGGGTACGCCCTGCTCGACGGCGTACTCGCGGTAGTGCAATGCTTCTCCCCGCGGGAACCGCTCGACGGTCGTCGGGGCGTTCGCGCCGGTGAACACGATCCTGGGGAACAGGCCCTCGTGAAACAAGCGCGTCGCGATGACAGCCACGCCGAGGTCATGGCTGCCCAACCCGATCCCCACGTCGCACGGCCGCAACTCGTGACGCATGTCGTGGTAGCGCCAGAGCGTCTCCACGTCCGCCCGGATAGCGTCGGGAATCGCCTCGGCAGGTGCCGCCGCATGCCGGTTCATCAGCACCTACCGAAGAGGACCGTCATCGGGGCCCTCGTCGGACCTGCCCAAGGCCGCCAATCCCGCCCTCGCCACCTCCAGAGGAACGACGGCGGCCACGGGCTCGTCCCGCTCACTCAGGTAGACAATCTGGCCCTCACGCACGCTCCGCAGTAGTTCAGGTAGCACAGCCGACAGCGGAAGGTCGTCAGGCGTGGCGTAAGTCCGGTCCGCGCTGGATTCCCTCATGCCGCCAGCGTAGGGGTAGCACCGCAGCCCAACGCCGCTGACTCCAGCATCACGCCGCTGGCCTTCGTAAGGATCAGGAGGTCGGCGGTGGTCGAGGCGTCGTGACGTGGTGCGGTCAGGATCCGACCTCGATGAGGCGACGCCTGCCACTCTCGCCCGGTACCTGCCATACCTGATCGTCCGGCCAGTGGCGGTACAACAACTGCTGAGTGGTCGTGGCGGCAGCATTCCGCAGCGGCTCGCGGAGCAGGTCGGCCCGCAACCGTTCCTCCCGCTCGGCGTCCTGAGCGATCACCAGAACCGCCCCGACCGGCACCAGCCGGTCCACGCGCCGGTAGCCCGCCAGCAGACCACCCAGACCTGACGTCGACCGCTCGTGCTCAGCGACGACACCGCCGCTCGGGCCACGGTCGACGTGGACCAGGAACCGCAGGCACCGCCCGTCCTGCAACCAGACGCCGTACCCATCGGCCCGCAACTGCGCCAGGTCGTGCTGACACAACCACGCCGAGGTCTCCATCATCGCCAGCCACTGGAACAACTCGCACCGCCCCGGGTCGCGCCGCGACACCTCCACCAACGGCAGAAACAGCAGGGCATCCGCCACACCGGAGGACCGCTGACCCAACCGCAACGGAACCGGCCGCCCCGACGCCGTCAAAGCACGCCGGAGCACTTCCGTCCCTTCGGCCGTGACCTCGTACCACCAGGTGTGGGTCCGGTCCTCCGGCGAACGCTCGCGGTTCGCCAGTCCCGCCTCGTGCAGCCACACCAGGTCCCGGTGAGCCGTCAGCCGCGACACCGCACAAACAAGCGCCACGTCCAGCGTCGACGCGGAACCGTGCTGTGCCAGGTACGACAGGATCCGCCACCGCCGCGGAGACAGCTGCCGCGTGGCACCCTGGTCAACCATCCCCCGATGATCCCTCCGCACATCGGCAGTCCGACATCCTGTTTCCCGCAGCCGTAACAGAGAGTGGTCAATGCCCCGACCGGAAGATCGCAAGCCGGGACCGCCGCGAGCGGAGACCACGCCCGCCGTGGGCCATTGAGCGAGGCGTCGGCGGGCCCGCGAGCACCCACATACCCAAACCGTGGTTTTGGGGCCGATCTTGGAGATCACTGTTCAGTGAATCAGCCGAAGAGCTAAGGACGAAGGAAGCGAAGCGGTCAAACCGGGCCGCCGAAAGTTGATCTCCACGGAGAGCGCTGCACCGGGCACCGATCTCCAGAAATGCCAGACACCCGCCTTCCCGGCCCCGGCGATGGCGCGCCACTCGCCGAGTCGGCGGTTACTAATAGTGATAAGCCAGATGAGTTCTGCGAGCCGACGTTCGGCCGCGAGGCTGCCCCTCGCCCCCTGCCGGCTAGCGCTCGTTCCACCCAAATGCGAGACTGTCTATGTAACTAAATGTGTCTGGGTAGCTGCATTTAGCGATGTGGGTGATTCCGTTGGAACAGCTCCCGTTGTGGGGACCGAGCACCGACGAAGATCCGAGACCGAAGCCAGTCCTGGTACGACCAGCAAAACTGCGCCTCCTGATCACGGTGAAAGCGGCACCCAACCCCTCCGCGCGGTACGGGGAGACGGTCTGCGTCGGGGCACTGGGCATAGACCCGCCTTGGACGGGTTGGATTCGCCTCTACCCGGTCCACTATCGGGACCTCGACGACGACGGCACGTTCCACAAGTACGACATCATCCACGTCGATGCACTGCCAGCCAGGCAAGACCAGCGGCGCGAGAGCTGGAAGCCGATCGTGGACACCATCACCACCGAGCGGCACATCGCCGATCAGCAGTCGCGTCGAAACCTCCTCGATCCACTCGTCGAAGACTCCATGTGCCGACTCAACAAACAGGCACGCGACGACCCGAGCGCACAATCGATCGCGCTGATCCGCGTGGCAGACATCTCGACTCTTCAGATCAAGCGACACCCCGGCTGGTCGACGGAGGATCACAAGAAGATCGCCGGCTACCTCAACCAGCTCGACCTGCTGGAACCGGCCACGCGCAGCCCGCTTCAAGCACCACGCTTCACCGGCGCCTACCGCTACCGCTGCGCAGACCCGCATTGCCGCGGTCACCAGCAGACACTCTGGGACTGGGAGTTCGTCGCCCTACAACGCCGCCTGGACCAGCTCACCGACGCGGAGGCCGCGGAGCACCTGAGAAACAAGTTCCTCACCCAGCTCTGCGCCACCGACCGCGACGTCGCCTTCTACGTAGGCAACCAAGCGGCAAGACCGCAGTCCTTCAGCATCGGCGGCGTCTACGCACCGAGACGGCCCACCGCCCGGTACCGGCTGCACGTCAACCAATGACGTCGGCCAGCACGTCGGCATGGCACGCATCCTCGACCCGACACCAGCACGCCAACTGCTTCCCCGTGAGTTCCCGACGCGCCCGGTCAACAAGGGCCGGCTGCCCCACAAGCCACTGCCGATAGAGACGTAACGCCTCCGCCCGATCATGCTTTCGCATGCTGAACGGATTGGCCCAGGGAGAACGCCGCAACCCGAACCCCTGCCGCCCCACGTACACAGCACCCGGCGGCACCACGGGGTGATAGAGGTCCCCCTGCACACGAACCCGCGGCTGTCCCCCCACGCCGCCAGCGTAATCGCCAATGATCGTCCCCGCGTGGGTGCTGCCCCGTGCCCCTGGACGAAGCGGATGCGCCAACGACCCCGAAGGGCCGACGCGGGCTGGCCACCTCAGAAGTGACGATGAGCGCAGGCGTCCACGAAACAACGACGCGTCCCGGGCAACGCCATCCCGGTCCAGCGGCTCCCGAGCACCCACCGAGCGACCACCCACCATCGCCGTAGGCGAAAAAGGCCCCGACTGGCAGAGTTCTGCCAGGTCAGGGCCTTGCTCGTTGGTGCGCCGCCAGGGACTCGAACCCCGAACCCGCGGATTAAGAGTCCGCTGCTCTGCCAGTTGAGCTAGCGGCGCTCGCTGACAACGAGGGGAACACTAGCACGCACCTTGAACCGGGTTCCAATCCGATCCCCGGGTCCCCCCTTCGGTCAAGCATTCCGGACATTTGGCGAATTTGCTTCGCAAAGTACGGGACCGGGGTGATGCCGGGCGACAGCGATGCGGCACGATGTTTGCCAGATGCGCAACGGACAGGGGTGGGGATGGTCAGGTTCGGGCGAACCGGGGCGTTGCTGGGCGTCCTGGGGCTGGTGGCGTCGCTGGCGTTGTCGGGCTGCGGCGAGGAGCGGACAGCAGCCGAGTTCGTACCTGGTCAGACACCCGGATCGGTCGAGACGGCGGCAGGGGGCGCGCCGAGTGGCCCACCGTTGACGGTGAGCCCGGCCGATGGGGCGAAGGATCGGCCGGTGAGCGTGGAGATCAGCGCGGCGCTTCCGGACGGCGGTGAAGTGTCGCGGGTCGTCTTGAAGGCTGAGGACGGCGAGCAGGTCGAGGGCAAACTGCGTACGGACGGGTCTTCGTGGGTTCCGTCGGCACCTTTGAAGTGGTCGACCAGTTACACCGCCACCGTTTCCGCTATCCGGCCGGACGGGGCGGTGAGCGAGGGCACCAGCACGTTCACCACGATGGCCAAGCCGGGCTCGATGATCACCTCTGGGTTGTACCTGTTCGACGACCGGACGTACGGGGTGGCGATGCCGGTGGTGGCGGAGTTTCACCCGGGCATCCCGGTGCAGGACCGGGCCAAGGTGCAGGCGCGAATGTTCGTACAGACCGACCCGCCGCAGCCGGGGGCCTGGCACTGGGTGAGCAACGGCACGCAGGCGTACTACCGGGCGCCGGAGTACTGGAAGGCCGGCACCACGCTCACCGTACGCATCGCGCTTGCTGGCATTCCGCTGAGTAACGGCCGTTTCGGTAATGTGGACCGCAACGCCTCCGCCAAGATCGGGTCGGCCTTCGAGATGAAGGTGACCAACTCGGACAAGCAGATGCGGGTGTACGAGGACGGGCGGTTGGTCAAGACGCTGCCGGTGAGTTTGGGCAAGAAGAAGACTCCGTCATCGAGTGGCACGTTCGTGGTGATGGAGAAGAAAGAAGAAACTGTCTTCGACACGATGGACGACCCGGATCCGGAGAATCGGTACGTCACCGACATCCAGTTCGCCCAGCGGCTCACCTGGGGCGGCGAGTACATCCATGCGGCGCCCTGGTCGGAGAATGTCCAAGGGGAGCGCAATGTCTCCCACGGCTGTGTGAACGTCTCGCTGGCCGACGCGCGCTGGCTCTTCCAGCGTACGAAGATCGGTGATCCGATCACCATCACCGGCACCGAGCGCAGGTTGGCGGCGGGTAACGGGTGGACCGCGTGGAGTTTGAGCTGGTCGGAGTTCGTGAAGGGCAGTGCACTGCCGGTCCCGGACGGTGGCGCCGGTCCGGCCCTGTAACCCGATCAAAGATGTCACTATCCTGACATCTTGCTCCACGTGTTTCGGTTCACTCGCCGCGACGGGTACGTGAACCGGTGCGTCAGTGATGGGGACGGGCAGCGGACCACGACTGTGAGGACACCATGCGAGTTCGGGACCAGCGCAACCGGCGGCGGCTGCTCGCAGCGGGCTTGCTCGCCGTGACGTTGGCGTTGACCTCCGCCTGCACCGGCGGTGGGGACGGCGACGAGGGGCCGGGGTGGCAGGACGGAGTTGATCAGCCGGCGGCGAAGGCGACGGTCAGCATCAGTGAGCCGGCGGCGGACGCCAACGATGTGCCGGCGTCGACGGAGATCACCTTCGCCACCGAACAGGCCGAGGACGTCACGGTCGAGTTGACCGACGCCGATGGCGCGACGGTCGAGGGCAGTCTCGACGCAGCCGGCACCAGCTGGCTGCCGGCGAAGGCGTTGACCTACGGTGCCGCGTACACCGCGACCGTCACCGCGACCGGCGACGACGGCGTTCCGGTGACCGCGACCAGTGCTTTCACTGTGATGGAGCAGCCGGAGAACCAGGTACGGGTCAGCAGTTTCCTCGGCGACGACCAGACGGTCGGGGTGGCCATGCCGCTGATCGTGAAGTTCGGTCGGGCAATTCCCGAGGAGTATCGTGCCGACCTGCAACGGCGGATGACGGTGACCTCGGAGCCGGCTCAGGAGGGAATTTGGCACTGGGTGAGCCCCACCGAGATCCGGTACCGGCCGAAAGAGTTCTGGCAGGCCGGCAGCAAGGTGTCGTACCGGGTGCAGGCGGGTGGGCTGCCGCTCGGTGACGGCTGGTACGGCCGGGCCGACCTGACCGTCGACATCGCCGTCGGCCCGGAGCTGGTGATGACTGTGGACAACCGGACCAAGCAGATGGTCGTCACCCGGGGCGGTGAGAAGGTCAAGACGATCCCGGTGAGCCTGGGCAAGAAGAGCACGCCGTCCTCGAGCGGCACCATGGTGGTGATGGAGAAGCTGCGCAAGACGGTCTTCGACACGTTCGAGGAGTTGGGCCCGGACGAGGGTTACCGCACGAAGATCGACTATGCGCAGCGGCTCACCTGGGGTGGCGAGTTCATCCACGCGGCACCATGGTCGGAGGGACAGCAGGGCACGACGAACGTCTCACACGGCTGCGTGAACGTGTCGATGGCCAACGGCGCCTGGCTGTTCGACAACACGAAGGTCGGTGACCCGATCGTCGTCAAGGGCACCGAACGCAAGCTCCAGCTCGGTAACGGTTGGACCGACTGGAACATCAGCTGGGAGGAGTACGTCAAGGGCAGCGCCCTGCCGTACGAGCCGGTGGGGTCCGACCCGGGCGTGGCGCCGAGCGGAACCCCCACCGCCTGAACGCCGGCGCGGCGGTCTCTGCCCGGTCGGAGGCCGCCCCCACAGGTCCCCCACGACGCGTCAGGCCCCCTCGGGTCGAGGGGGCCTGACCTGCTGTGGATGAGATCCACGTGCCGGGTGACTGATGGGAATTGAACCCACGACAACCGGGACCACAACCCGGTGCTCTGCCAACTGAGCTACAGCCACCATGCCCGCCGCGCCCGGTCGAATGCCCGGGGCGGGTGCGGGGAAATCATACCCCCACCACGGGCGACTCCGTCCAGCGGGTTGCCGCCGGGGCGCGGCCCGTCGACGGGCCGTACCTCGCGGTGGCTGTCAGAGGTCGGCGGCGATGGCCCTGGCGCTCTCCACGTCGGGGCCGGGCAGGGGGACGAAGATGGTGCGCCGGTAGTACTCCAGCTCCCGGATGCTCTCCCGGATGTCGGCCAGGGCGCGGTGCGCCAGTCCCTTCTGCGGCTGACCGAAGTACACCCGGGGGTACCAGCGGCGGCACAGTTCCTTGATCGAGGAAACGTCGATCATGCGGTAGTGCAGGTGTGCGTCGAGGCGTGGCATGTCGCGGGCGATGAAGCCGCGGTCGGTGGCGATCGAGTTGCCGCAGAGCGGGGCGGTACGCGGATCCTTGACGTGCCTGGTGACGTAGTCGAGCACCCGCTCCTCCGCCTCGGCCAGGGTGACGGTGGAGCGGCGCACCTCCTCGGTCAGCCCCGACTTTCCGTGCATCGTCCGGACGATCTCCGGCATCGCGTCCAGTGCGGCGTCGTCGACGTGGATCACCACGTCGACACCGTCTCCGAGCACGTTGAGGTCGGGGTCGGTGACGAGCGCGGCGACTTCGATCAGCTTGTCGCCGCCGAGGTCCAGCCCGGTCATCTCACAGTCGATCCAGACGAGAAGATCAGCCACCGGGACAGCCTACGCGCAGGCCAAGTCTCGTGGCTCCGCGCCGCCACGGTCACCGACCGCTAGGGTCTTCCCCGTGCCCGCCGAACCCGTCACACCGCCCTGCGTCGACTTGGACGACCCGGGGAGCCGTACGGTCCGCCGGATCGTGGGAGCCTTGGCGTTGGCGGCGGCGCTACCGGCCCTCTACCTGCCCGGGATCACCCACAACTTCTTCGACCTGAAGATCTACATCGCGGCCATGGACTGGTGGGCCGCCGGTAATCCGCTGTACGACTACATGCAGCCTGACCGGGTGCAGGGTGAGTTGTACTTCACCTACCCGCCGTTCGCCGCCCTGTTGCTGCTCCCGTTCTCCTGGCTCCGACTGGGCGCCACCGTGACGATCTTCACCGGTCTGACTGTGCTCGGCGTGGTGATCACCACGAAGTGGCTTCTCGACCCGGTGATCCGCCGGCATCACCTGCCCCGCCTGTTCACGCTCGCGGTGGGCGTGCTGCTGGTGCTCGGCGTGGAGAGCACCCGGGAGACGATCACCTTCGGGCAGATCAACATGCTGCTTGTGGTGCTGATCCTGGCCGACCTGCTGTTCGCCGTACCCCGGGATAGCCGCTGGGCCGGGGTCGGCGTCGGGTTGGCGGCGGCGCTCAAGCTGTTCCCGGCCATTTTCGTGATCTACCTGCTGGCCACTCGGCGGTGGCGGGCGGCGGTGGCGGCCGGTGTCACCGCGGCCGGCGCGACGCTGCTCGCCGCAGCGGTCGCGCCCGGTGATTCATGGCGGTTCTGGACGCACGAACTGTGGGCCACCGACCGGGTCGGTCGTACCGACTACACCGGTAACCAGTCGCTGTTCGGACTATTGAGCCGGCTCACCGCCCCGGAGGAGCCGAGCCGGGTGATCTGGTTGCTGCTGGTCGCGGCGGTGAGCGGATACGGGCTGTGGCGGGCGGTGCGGGCGGCACACTCCGGTGACGCGCTGACCGGGCTGACGCTCACCGGTCTGGTGGCGGCGCTGGTCAGCCCGATCACCTGGACGCACCACATCTACTGGTTCATTCCGGCGGTGGTGATACTGGCCGACGCGGCGTTGGGCACCGATCCGCGTACCGGTGCCGGGGCCCGCCGACGTCGCCGACTGATGCTCCTCACCGTCGCCGTCATCGCGATCGTGGTGTACGGCGTGGTGTCCTTCCACGACTGGGGGATCACGCCGTCACCCACCGACAGTCCGTGGGAGTTCCTGCTGCGCAACACGTACGTGTGGCTCTGCCTGGTGTTGCTGGTCATCCTCCCGGTACGCCACGACTCCCGCATATTTCACCCAGATCCTGCCAAGTCGGACACCATCCCCGAAGCCCCCGCCCGGCGATGACCAACCCCCGCACCACCAGCACCGAGCGCCACCACCCTTCCCGCGGCGAGTGGGGTTAGGGGGGTGGGGACGGGGGGCGGAGGCGATGGTCGGGGGTGGCGGGGTCGGGGAGTTCGGCGAGAGTGGCCGGGCGTGGCACGGGGCCGATGGCTGGTCGGCTCGTGGCGGTCGGCACGGCGGCGACCGCCGGGACGAGTTGGCGGTCGGGCCGTCGGCGGGGGCCGGGCGGCGCCGGAGCACCAAGGCCGGTGAGCGAGCTGATCCCGAGTCGGCCGGCGAGCACCGGCACCTGGTCCGGCTCGACCACGATGACCACCTCACGCGGGCGGACCGGTCGTAGCAGCACCAGAGCGGCGAGGATGACCAGCAGTGTCCCGCCGGCGAGCGAGCCCCAGGTTGCCGGGGCGATCCAGCCGGCCCGTAGTTCCGCGCGCAGGTCGAGGGTCACCCCCGGCCCGCCGTCGGGTCGCGCCATCACCAGGGTCAACCGCCGCCCTGCGAGGTCGCCCGGATTCCACTCGAGCACCCCGTAGCCGGCGCGTACCCAGAACGTCTGCGCGACGGGTGTGGCCGGGACGGTGGGCGGTGGCCCGGCCGCCGGGGTCTCCTGTTCCAGTCGGACCGGCAGCGGCCCCCGGGTCAGCGACATCCGTAGGACCGCCGCGTGCGGCGCGTCAGCCAGCCACCGCTGCACCTCCTCGGCCGGGGCCAACCCGACGAAGGCGGGCCCGTCGGGAGTGTTCGCCTCCAACCGCAGCCGGGCCTGCCCACCCCGGGCGAACGGCACCTCCCGCCGGACCAGTGCGTCGAGGTCGGTCACCACCACCGCGTGGCCGGGGGTCTGCACTGTCTCGAACCGGGCGGTGAACGCCCCGTCGGGATCGGCGTGACCGGTCAGCAGACCGAGTAGGGCCGCGCCGAGCAGCGCGGTCGTGCCGACGGTCAGCAGCAGCATTCCGGTAAGCGTCCACACGAAACGCATGCGCCCTGTTCCCCTCTGTAGCCAGACACCCGGCCGACCTTACCTACACCGACCCGCCGACCAGCGGATATCCACGGCACCGACGCCGAAAGCGGGCAGGCCCGCCGGAATCACCCGGCGGGCCTGCGATGCTGTGCGGCTCAGGAGGTCTCGGTGGCCGCCTTGTCGCCGGGCTCCCCGCCGCCGGATCGCCGGGTACGGGCGAACGCCAGCCCGCCGAGCACCAGTCCACCGAGCCCGGTGACCATTCCGGCGACGCCGAGGCCCACAGCAGTTGCGTCGCCGTCCTCGTCGTCGGTCTCGTCGGCCGGTGCCGAGGCTGGCGGGTCTGCTGGCGCCGTCGGCGCGTCGCCACCAGCGGCAGTGAGAGTGAGCACCGGCGCCGGGGCAGCCATCTCCTCGCCACCGGCCTGCGGCTCGTCGATCCAGCGCACCACGACGCCGTCGGAGTAGGTCTGCAACGCCTTGAAGACGACCTGGTCCACCTCGGGAAGCGGGCCCATGGTCACCGGGAACTCCTGGAAGGTACCGGGGGCGATGGCAGCTCCCGCATCCGCCGTCCAGGTGATCTTGGCGACCACCTCGGTCATCTCCGCACCGTGCACCAGCACCGGCGGGTCGACCTGCCGCTTCTCCACAGCCACCGTCCAGCCGGGCACCGGCATGGTCAGTACCGAGCCGACCGGTGCGTTCTCCGGCAGGAAGATCTCCAGCTTGGTGGTGGACGCGGTGTCGCTCTCGTTGGGGGCCCGGAACGCGAACCGACCGTAGTCGCCCTGCCTCGCCTCGCTCGGGTTGACCGTGACGTGCGCGGACGCCGGGTTCACGAAGCCGAACACGGCGGCGGCGACCGCGCCGAGGGTCAGTGCGGTGGCGGTGGCGGCGAAACGCCGGTGACGGAGCATCGGTGGAACCTCTCTATCGGACGGGCACGGTGGCGGTCACCGTGGCCTGGTCGATCTCTGTGGTACGGGCGGTGACCCGCAGTTCCCACTCTCCGGCCGAGGGAAGGCTGATCTCCCCGGTGGCGTGGTTGTCGGTGAGCGGCAGCAGGGGCACCTGGATCGGCTCGATTCCGGCGTCCGGAAGGGCCACGGTGACCTGCCATTCGACGATCGGCAGCGGCTGGTTCTCCAGCGTGTACGCGTACAGGTGCACCGAGTTGTTGCCGCGCCGGGCCGGGGTCACCTCGATCTGCATGGAGTAGAGCGAACTGGTCGCGGTGGTGCTGAAGTATCCGCTGTCGGAGGCGCTCACGTCGGTCGCCACGCTGCGGGCGGGGGTGGTCTGCACCAGCACGGCCGACACCCCGAGCACGATCGCGGTGACCGCCAGCTCCACCCAGATCGCCCGGCGTACCGGTGCCGGTCGGCTGGCCGCGACGCGGGTGCGTACCAGGTGACGTGAGTACGCGGCCACCGCTATGACGATCACGAAGAGCCCGATCTTGGCCAGTACCAGGCGTCCGTACGTGGTGTTCACGAGCGCCGCCGGAGTCGCCACCTCGATCAGCGCCTGGACGGTGCCGGCGAGCAGCAGCGCGGAGACGGCCAGGGCCGCCCATCGTGACCAGATCGGCAGGATCGCGCCCAGCTCGCGCTCGTCGGCCCGCGGAAGCAGGAACACGGCGAGCATCACCAACCCGCCCAGCCAGACGGCCATGCCGCCCAGGTGCACCGCATCCACGACCACCGACACTCCGGGGGCGGGTGAGGCGGCGGGATGCCCGGCCATCGGCCAGGTGAGCAGCGCGCCCACCGCGAGCACGCCCAGGATGATCAGATCAGTACGGCCCACCGGACCGGTCAGCAACGGCCGGAGCAGCAACGCCACCGCCGCCAGTAGGCCGAGTCTGACCAGGTGGGCGGCGCCGAAGGCGCTGCCGAGCGCCAGGCTCAACCCGTCGCCGGTGATGTCGAACAGTCCACCGCCGTTGGTGTAGGGCACCTGGAGCAGGACGGCCGCCACCGTGGCCAGCGCCACCAGCCCGAGGCCGGTCCACGCCAATCGGCTCGGCCCGCGCCGTGACAGTCGACGCGGCCAGAGCAGGGCGAGTACCAGCGCCGGCCCGACGACCAGCAGCAGTCCGGCGTAGCCGGCGAATTTGGCGACCTTCACCGCGTTGCCGACCACCGGGTTGGCCCGGCCGTCGTCGCCGCTGTCCACCGGCGGCTCGGAGGGCGCCCCGACGGAGTAGGTGAACGCACCGGAGACCGGGTGGCTGTCCGCGGAGATCACCCGGTAGGTGACCAGGTAGGTGCCGTTGCCGCGACCGGTATCGACCGGGATGTTGACCACGCTGCCGGCGAAGTTGGGCTCGCCCTGGTCCGCGCGGGAACCGTCCGGTGCGATGACCCGGATGCGGTCCGGCACCTTGCGTACCGTCTCGCTGAAGGTGAGCACCACCTCGGCCGGCGCGGCGGGCACCACGGACGAGGCGGAGGGGCTGCTGCTCGACAGGACGGCGTGGGCACTGGCCGGGCCGGCGGGGACGAGCAGCAGCGCCACGACAGCGACCAGCAGGCCTGCGGTCGCGGCCAGCCGGGCGAAGCGGCGGCGATGGGCGGCAGTCATGACGCCCATCGTCTCCGACGACCCCGGTTCCAGGCGAGCCAGCTCCATCGAAAGACGACGATTACCGGTGTTCGGGCGCGGGCGCACGGAGACCGGACCGGGAGTCATGGGCTGATAGTCGGCCGAAACGCCGGGAAAGTTCCAGGAGTGGTGCACGCCATGGAAGGGTCGAAGGACCCTGCCACGCGCCGTACCGCAGCGTAACCTGGATTGTCGTGATGCCCGCCCCGCGCGACACCCCCGCCACCGCCGACATCGGCACGGGCCGCGCCGACCGCCGGAGCGCTCGGACGTCGCAGTACAGCGAGCCGGAGCCGGCCGCCGACCCCACCACCGGGTGGGCGCTGGCCGCGCGGGACGGCGACCCGAACGCCCAGGCCGCGTTCGTGCGCGCCACTCAGGCCGAGGTGTGGCGTTACGCCGCAGCGCTCGTCGATCCGGACAGCGCCGACGATCTCACCCAGGAGACCTACCTGCGGGCGTTCCGCGCGCTGCCCGCATTCGCCGGCCGGTCCAGCGCACGCACCTGGTTGTTCGGCATCGCCCGACGGGTCTGCGCCGACCACCTGCGCACCGTGGTACGACAGCGGCGGCTCGACCGGCGTCTCAGCGCGCACGCGCACACCGCCCTGCCGTACCCCGACCCGGCCGGTCAGCTCGGCGCGACCGACCTGGTGCACCGGCTGACCGCCGACCGGCGCGGGGCGTTCGTGCTGACCCAGCTACTCGGCCTGTCATACGCCGAGGCCGCCGCAGTCGAAGGGGTGCCGGTCGGCACCATCCGCTCCCGGGTGGCGCGCGCCCGCGCCGAACTCGTCGACGCGGTAGGTGAGGCGTTGGCCGGGTGAACACCGAACTGCGCGCCTGGCGCCCCTGGCTCGGTCTCGCCGTCCGGCTCGGCCTCGCTGTCGTCTGGCTGTGGGCCGGCTGGTCGAAGGTCGGCGACCTCGCCGCCTCCGGTCGCGCGGTGCACGCCTACCAGGTCATGCCCTACGACGTAGCGATGGTGATCGGCGCGGCACTGCCCTTCGTCGAACTGGCGTTGGGTCTGCTGCTGCTGCTCGGACTGGCCACCCGGCTGACCGCCGGCGTATCCGCGGCCCTGCTGCTGGTCTTCGTCGCGGGCATCGTCTCGGCCTGGTCGCGCGGGCTGACCATCGACTGTGGCTGTTTCGGGGTGGGCGGCGAGTTGCCTGCCGGGGAGAACCCCAGCTATCTCCCGGAGATCCTCCGGGACATCGGCTTCCTGGCGTTGGCCGGGTTCCTGCTGATCTGGCCCCGCACCGCCGTCTCCGCCGACGGCGCGCTGACGGGCGAACCGGTGGAGGACGACAATGAGTAGTCGCAAGGGACGCAAGGACGCGGCCCGGGTGGTCCGGGAACAGCTGGCCCGGGAACGGCGCCGCAAACGGACCCTGTGGATCTCCCTGGGTGCGGTGCTGGTGCTGATCGTCGCCGGCCTGATCGGCTGGAGTGTCTGGTCGAGCCAGGGGTCCGACGAGTTCACCCCGCCGCCGGGAGCCAACGAAACGGGCACCGGCATCGTGGTCGGATCCGGGCCGGTGACCGTCGACATCTACGAGGACTACATCTGCCCGGCCTGCAGACAGTTCGAGCAGACCAGCGGCGCCACCATCGAGCAGTTGATCACCGACGGCAAGGTGCGGGTGGTGTACCACCCCGTGGCCTACCTCGACCGCTACTCCAGCACCGAATACTCGACCCGAGCCTCGGCTGCCTCCGGTTGCGCCGCAGAGGGCGACACGTTCGCCGAGTTCAGCAAGGCGCTGTTCGAGCGGCAACCCCCGGAGGGCGGCGCCGGCCTCAGCGACGACGAGTTGATTGACATCGGAGTCGAGGCAGGGCTGGACCGCGACGCGTTCGGCAGTTGCGTCCGGGACGGGAAGTACCGCCCGTGGACGGAACACGTGACCGCCGAGGCGAGCCGCGCCAACGTCTCCGGTACGCCGACAGTTCTGGTCGACGGCGAGCAGGTGCGGGAATGGACGCCGGAGAACATCACGGCGGCGGTGGAGGCGGCCGGCCGGTGACCCAGCTCCGCCGGGTCGGGCTGCTGCTCGCCGCCACGGTCACCGCGCTCCTCGCAACCGCCGCCCCCGCCCTGGCCCATGGCGCGGACGCGCCGGACGGTACGGACTACCGGGTGGCCGTCACCGAGGTCACCGGGGCTGACGCCGCCCTGCGGGTACGGGTGATCGAGGCGGGTGCCCGGCTGGAACTGACGAACACCGGCGACACGCCGGTCGAGGTGATGGGCTACTCGGGTGAGCCGTACCTGCGGATCGGACCGGACGGGGTATACGAGAATTCCCGCTCGCCGGCGACGTACCTGAACCGCACGATCATCGGTGACACGGCCCTGCCGGCCGAGGCCGACCCGGCTGCTGAGCCACGCTGGCATCGCGTCGACGACGAAACCACGGCCCGTTGGCACGACCAGCGGGCCCTGTGGCGCGAGGCGGAACCGCCCGCCCAGGTCCGCGTCGCCCCCGACCGCGAGCACCAGGTACGCGACTGGGTGGTGCCCCTGCGCGGCGCGGACGGGCCAATGGAGATCCACGGCACTCTGCACTGGGTTCCGCCACCGGACCCGTACGCCTGGTGGGTGGTGGCCACCGTCGGTGCGCTGGCCGTCGGTGCACTCGGGGTGCTGCCGGCGGCCTCAGGTCCCGGCCGGCGGGTGCCGGTGGCCCTCGGTGGGCTGCTGATCGTCGGCGGGGCCGCAGCGGTCACGCTCGCCCTCGGACGGACACTCGATGCCGGTGCGCAGGGGGTGGGTGGCGTCCTGGGCGGTCTGCTCACCGGTCCGGTGTGGGCCGCGCTGACCGGCCTGGGCGCGATCGCCGCCGGTGCCAGGGCAGCGACCGGCGACCACGACCACGGTAGCGCCGGTGAGACTGCACCGTCGCACCGTGCGCACACCGACTTCCTGGTCGCGCTCGCCGGGACCTGCCTGGCGTTGTTCGCCGGGGTGACGAACGTCGCCGGGTTCACCCGGGCGGTACTTCCGCAGCCGTGGCCCCCCACGACCGCCCGGGTGCTCGTCGCCCTCGTGCTGGTGGCAGGCGCCGGTGCGCTGGCCGCCGCGCTGCTGCGCCTGCACGCCGCCGGCCGGCACGCGCCCACGGCGTCGGCCGCTACTCACTGACCGGCGTGCGTCCGGGCGTGGGACGGAACGGATAGGGCAGTTCGAGGCGGTGCCGGGCGAGTAGTTCCTCGTCGTCCAGCAGGACGGATGTCGGCCTGTCGGCCACGATCCGCCCGCTGTCGAGGATGACCGACCGGTCACAGAGTTCGTAGGCGTACGGCAGGTCGTGGGTGACCATCAGCAGGGTCACCGGCAGGGAGCGCAGGATGCCGGCCAGTTCCCGCCGCGCCGCCGGGTCGAGGTTCGACGACGGCTCGTCGAGCACCAGGATCTCCGGGCGCATCGCCAGCACGGTGGCCACCGCCACCCGGCGGCGCTGCCCGAAGGAAAGGTGGTGCGGGGTGCGGTCGCGGTGCTCGGACATGCCCACCGCGCCCAGCGCCTCGTCCACCCGGGCAGCCAGTTCCGGCCCGCGCAACCCCAGGTTGGCCGGTCCGAACGCCACGTCCTCGGCCACGGTGGGCAGGAACAGCTGGTCGTCCGGATCCTGGAAGACGATGCCTACCCGGCGGCGGATCTCCGCGAGCGTCGCCCGGTCCGGGCCGATCGTCAGTCCACCGACCGTGATCTGACCCTCGGTGGGCACCAGAATGCCGTTGAGGTGCAGCACCAGCGTGGTCTTGCCGGCTCCGTTGGGGCCGAGCAGCGCCACCCGTTCGCCGCGTCCCACGCTGAGGTCGACACCGTGCAGCGCGACGTGACCATCGGGGTAGGTGTACCGGACGCCACGGACGTCCAGGCTCGGTGGGGTGGGCTGCACGCTTCGATCATGTCAGGGCGACGGCCGTGGCGGCGACGGTGCCCGCCAGGACCGGTACGGTGGCCGCGATCAGCCACTGCCCGGTCGTCGCCGTCGCACTGCCCTGCCACACCGTCGGCATCCGACCCGTGTAGCCGCGCGACAACATCGCCAGGTAGACCCGCTCACCTCGCTCGAAGGCGCGCAGGAACAGCGCCCCGATGCCGGCGGCGAAACCGCGCAGCTGCCACACGAACCGTGGATCGTCGCCCCGGGAGATCCGGGCGAGACGCATCCGCCGGGTCTCGCCCACCAGGACGTCGAGGTAGCGCAGCATGAAGGTGGCGATCTGGGTGAGGATCTGCGGGCAACGTAGCCGGTCCAGCCCCACGATCAGGTCCCGGGTGCTGGTGGTCGCGGCCAGCAGCAGCGACGCCCAGACACCGAGGGTGCCCTTGGCGATGATGTTCCACGCCCCGTAGAGGCCGTCGACTGACAGGTGCAGTCCGGCCAGCTCCACCCGCTCGCCCGCGCCGAGGAACGGTAGGGCGACGGCGAACAGCACGAACGGCAGCTCGATCGTCGAGCGCAGCAGCAGCCAGCGGGCGTTCACCCGGGCCAGTGCCGCGACGACCGCGACCAGCAGGGCGTACACGCCGAAGGCCCAGAGTGCCTCGCGGGGGGTGGCCACCACGGCGATGGTGAACGCCACCATCGCCGCGATCTTCACCTCGGGTGGCAGCCGGTGCACAGGTGAGTTGGTGGCCCGGTACAGCACGTGGGCGTGACCGGCCCCCACCCCGGTCATCCGCCGCTCGTGGCAGCCGGGTCGGTACGCTCCGCCCCGGTGTCGTTCCCCGCTGCCGGCTCCCGACGACGGACCAGCCAGAAGGCGCCACCGGCCACCGCAAAGGTCAGCAGTACGCCAAGCGCACCGGAGAGCCCGGTGGACAGGAAGTCGTTGTCCAGGCCGGCGATGCCGTAGTCGGCGAACGGTCCGCCGACCTCGTGTTCCCGCTCCTGCTGGGCTGGGCAACTGCCGCCGGTGATCTCGTCGTTGGCGTCGAAGGTGCAGCCTTCCCGCAGCGACGAGTCGAGCCCGTCGGGGTGAGACGAGGCGAAGTTGCTGACCACGCTGGCCAGCAGCAGGGCGACGAGGAGCCCGCCGGCGAGGAAACCCCACTTTTTCACCGGACACCTCCGACGGTCGGGGCGGTCGCCGAGGCGACCGGTTTCAGGGCGCGCAGCGCGTACACCAGGTCGGGGCGGACCTTCGCCACGGTGACCACGGTGGTCGCTGTGATCAGCCCTTCACCGATGCCGATGAACAGATGGGAGACGGCCATGGTTCCGGCCAGTCCGGCCAGGTTGCCGCCGAGATCGGTGGTGCCGCCGAGCTGGTACTGCAACACGAAGCCCATCGCCGCGACGACCACGCTCACCAGCGCGGCGACGAAGGCGGTGACGGCCAATCCGGCCGGGCTGCGGGGCAGCACCCGGAGCAGCAGCGCGATCAACAGGTACGCGACCGCGATGCCGATGACCGCCATGTTCGTGATGTTGAGTCCGAGCATGGCCACCCCGCCGTCGCCGAACACGAGCGCCTGCACCACGAGAACCACCGCGACGCAGAGCGCGCCGACCCAGGGCCCGACCAGCATTGCGGCGAGCGCACCACCGAGCAGATGACCACTGACCCCGGCGGTGAAGATCGGAAAGTTGAGCATCTGCACGGCGAAGAGGAACGCGGCCACCAGGCCGGCCATCGGTGCCAGCCGGTCGTCCAGGTCCTGCCGGCCACGCATGACGCAGTACGCCATCGCCGCCAGCGCGATCACCGCGAAGACTGCGGCGACCGGACCGTCGATGATGCCGTTGGAAATGTGCATCGCCAGGGTTTCCACGTGACCTCCCACGTGTCGGCGGACCCGTGTCCGCCGGCCGAGGTGAGCGTATTTCCCGTGGCATGCTGTTGCCAACACCTGGCAACAGTGCCGTACGCCTCCTCCGCCGTGCCGTGCCGTGCCGTGCCGGTTCAGCGCGCGACGGTAGGGTCGTGACCATGACCGCACCCGCCCGCCTCTCCTCCGGTGACCAGGCCCCCGGCTTCAGCCTCCCCACCGACACCGGCGGGCAGCTCAGCCTGGCCGACCTGCGCGGTCGCAAGGTCGTGTTGTACGCGTACCCTGCCGCCATGACGCCCGGCTGCACCAAGCAGGCTTGCGACTTCCGCGACTCGTTGGCCTCGTTGCAGGCCGCCGGGTACGAGGTGGTGGGCATCTCACCGGACAAGCCGGAGAAGCTGGCGACGTTCCGAGAGCGCGACGAGATCACCTTTCCGCTCGTCTCCGACACCGACAAGGCGGTCCTCACCGCCTACGGCGCGTACGGCGAGAAGCAGATGTACGGCCGCACCGTCACCGGGGTGATCCGCTCCACCTTCGTCATCGACGAGGCGGGCCGGGTCGAGCGGGCGCTGTACAACGTGAAGGCCACCGGTCACGTCGCCAAGCTGCGTCGCGATCTCGGCCTGGACTGAGCGTCGGGGCGGCACCCGGCAGGCATCCGTTGACGTGCGGGTGGGAGGCCGGAGTCGACATGGCTGCGGGTCGCTCTAGAATCAGTCAGGCCGGCGGGAGTGGCGGAATCGGCAGACGCGATAGGTTTAGGTCCTATTGTCCGAAAGGATGTGGGGGTTCAAGTCCCCCCTCCCGCACCAGTGGACGCTGCCCGAGGAGATGCGGACGCTGTCGGGCTCGTCACCATCGCGGGTGGTACGGGTGACCGGCGGGCCAGGATGACGGGCGTGAGTCTGCACTTCATCCTCGACCCCGAACTCACCGCCGAACTGTGCGAACGGATCGTCGAACTCTGGGTCGACGTGACGAACGCCGGCGGCGCGGTCGGGTTCGTGGCGCCGGTCACCGCCACGGAGGTCCGCACCATCGCCGATCCCACGCTCGAGGGCATCGAGGACGGTCCCGACCGGTTGCTGCTCGGCTACGACGGCGGTCGACTGGTCGCCATGGCGATCTTCACCGACCCCCGGTTCCATCTCAAGACCCACCTGCGGGTGCTCACCCGGGTCATGGTGCACCCCGACACGCAGGGACGTGGCTTCGGGGCGGCGCTGATGCGCGAGGCCGAACGGGTGGGGCGAGACCTCGGACTGGCGGCGCTGCACGTGACCGTGCGGGACGGGTCCGGGCTCGACCGGTTCTACCGTCGACTCGGATACCGGGAGGTGGGCCGCTGGCCCGGCGCGATCCGCGTGGCCCCCGGTGACGACCGCGACGAGATCCTGATGTGGCGCGGTCTCGCGGAGACCTGACACGCCCGGCTCACCGGCGGCTGCACGCTCCCGGGAGACCGCTCCGGCGTCCTGTCAGCCGCAACCGGGCGACGACCCGGCGAGCGGCACGGGCGCGAACGCTTCGCCCCCTGTCGGCTCGACCGACGCGGGTGGACCGGCTGTCACCGCGAGCGTCGGTGTGGGCCGGGTAGCGGCACGGGTCGACGCGCTGGCTGACGGTGCCGGATTCGCCGACGGTGTTGCGGTGACCGTGACGGAGCCGCCTGAACTGCCCCCGTACATGCGCACTGAACTGCGCTGGACGGTGCCGGGCGCCAGCCGAACGCCGCTGGCGGTGGCCCGGTGCCCACGGGTGTCGGTGACTCGGATCTGGTACGGGCCCGGCCCGGCCCCGGAGTCGATCAGCCAGTAGTTGTAGCTCTCCCGGGCAGCCTCCCGCCACGGACCCGAACTGCCCTGCCGCACCTCGACCGCGCGCAGCGGATTTCCGTGGCCGGCGACGAGGACGGCGAACCACCACTGTGACGCGCCCTCCTTGATCCGGAACGTGAGCGGGCCGGACAGCGGCGGATCGGCGACGGACCGGTAGCTGACGTCGACGACCCCCCGCACCGGGTCGGCGATACGGGCGAAGGCGTCCCGGGACAGGTCGAGGTGACCGGGGGCGCACTCCGGACACTTGTCCAACACCATCACCCGTACGCTGCCCTTCGGGCCGGTCACGTCGAGGTAGCCGCCGCAGGCGGCACCGGCAGCGTACTCGGCGGGGCCGAGCGCGACGTAGTTCCCGTCGGCCGGGGCTGCGGGGTAGGAACAGTTCCCGCCCGAGCCTCCCAGGTCGTAGAAGGTGGCCTTTCCCTTGTGGAGGATGCCGGTGGCGGGAGGGGCGAGCAACGCGACGCCGTGCGGGACCGGTGCGGCGCACGCGGGTGCGGCACCGGACCGTAGGACGAGACTCAGCCCGACGACCGTGGCGATGGCCGCGACGGCCCCACCGGCCAGCCAATGACGCAGCGCGGAACGCCGCGCCGAGGGCCGGTGGGCGGGGCCGTCGGTTCCGTCGGTCACGTGCAGACATGCTGCCGGAGCGTCGACCGCCCGGACAAGCGAGCTAAGCGAAAGCTAAGACAGAGTTGGCGGCTTCGACACGAGCTTGCCCGCTGAAAGTTTTCATGCATAGAGTCACGGGGTGAATGAAGAGGTTGCCATGGCGTCGACGGAGCGGGTCGTCGGCCTGTTCGACGGGGTCCGGCTCACTCCGACTCAACGGCGAATCGCGCACTGCCTGGTGCAGCACGCACCCGCCATCGGCTACCTCTCCGCCGCCGAGGTCGCCGAGTTGGCCGGGGTCAGTCAGCCCTCGGTCACCCGGTTCGCAGTGGCGCTGGGCCATGACGGCTACCCCGCGCTGCGTCGCCGGCTGCGCGAACTCACCACCACCACGCCCGGCCCGAGCACCAGCGGCAACGAACTTCAGCAGGCGGTACGCGCCGAGATCAGCAACCTGGACCGACTGGCCGGTCAGCTGGCCGACCGGGAGCGGATCGCCGACACCGGGCGGCTGCTGGCGGCCAGCCGGCCACTGCCGGTGCTCGGCCTGCGCTCCGGCGCACCACTGGCCGCGTACTTCGCGTACTTCGCCGCCAAGGTGCATCCCGACGTTCGGGTGCTCGACACCGGCGGCAGCCTGCTGACCGACCGTCTCGAACAGGCCACCGAGGCGGGGGCACGTGCGCTGTTGGCGTTCGTGCTGCCGCGCTACCCCCGGGAGACGCTGGACGCGCTGCGTACGGCCCGCGAAGCGCACCTGACCGTCGTGGCGATCACCGACTCCCCGGTGAGCCCGGCGACCGAGTACGCCGACGTGGTACTGACCGCCGCGGTCGGCGCGCAACTCGTGTTCGACCTGCACACCGCCCCGATGACCCTGGCCATGGTGCTGCTCCAGGCGATCTGCGACGCCGCCCCGGCCGAGACCCAGCGGCGGCTGGAGGCGTTCGAAGCCTCGGCGGCCCGTCGACAGTTGTTCCTCGGTTAGGAGGAGTCCACCTTGACCCACGCCGACCAGACCGCCACCGGGCCCGTACGGGCCGCCCGGGGACCGGACCGCACCGCCCGAGGGTGGCCGCAGGAGGCCGCCCTACGGATGCTGATGAACAACCTCGACCCGGAGGTCGCCGAACACCCCGACGACCTCGTCGTGTACGGCGGCACCGGCCGGGCGGCCCGGGACTGGCCGTCGTACCACGCCCTGGCGCGTACGCTCAATGACCTGCACGACGACGAGACCATGCTGGTGCAGTCCGGTCGCCCGGTCGGCGTGCTGCGTACCCACGAGTGGGCGCCCCGGGTGCTGCTCGCCAACTCGAACCTGGTCGGCGACTGGGCGACCTGGCCGGAGTTCCGTCGCCTGGAGCAGCTCGGCCTGACCATGTACGGGCAGATGACCGCCGGCTCGTGGATCTACATCGGCACCCAGGGCATCCTCCAGGGCACCTACGAGACGTTCGCCGCCGTGGCGGAGAAACGTTTCGGTGGCACACTGGCCGGCACCCTGACGTTGACCGGTGGCTGCGGCGGCATGGGCGGGGCGCAGCCACTCGCGGTCACCATGAACGGAGGCACCTGCCTGATCGTGGACGTGGACGGCAGCCGACTGGCCCGCCGGGCACACGACCGCTACCTCGACGAGGTCGCCGACGACCTGGACGACGCGGTGCGACGGGTACTCGCCGCGAGACGGGAACACCGGGCGTCGAGCGTCGGTGTCGTCGGCAACGCCGCCACGGTCTTCCCCGAGCTGCTGCGCCGCGGCGTACCAGTCGACATCGTCACCGACCAGACCAGCGCGCACGATCCGCTGTCGTACCTGCCGGAAGGGGTGGAGCTGGCCGACGCCCAGGAGTACGCGACAGCCGAGCCGGCCGAGTTCACCGACCGGGCCCGCGCGTCGATGGCCAGACACGTCGAGGCGATGGTGGGGTTCCTCGACGCGGGCGCGGAGGTCTTCGACTACGGCAACTCGATCCGGGGCGAGGCACGCCTCGGCGGCTACGGACGCGCCTTCGACTTCCCCGGCTTCGTGCCGGCGTACATCCGGCCGTTGTTCTGCGAGGGCAAGGGACCGTTCCGGTGGGCGGCGCTCTCCGGCGACCCGGCCGACATCGCCGCCACCGACCGGGCGGTCCTGGAGCTGTTCCCGGAGAACGAGTCCCTGGCCCGGTGGATCCGGATGGCCGGTGAACGGGTCGCCTTCCAGGGCCTGCCGGCGCGGATCTGCTGGCTCGGCTACGGCGAACGGGACCGGGCCGGCGTACGGTTCAACGACATGGTCGCCTCGGGTGAGTTGAACGCGCCGGTGGTGATCGGCCGTGACCACCTGGACTGCGGCAGCGTGGCCAGCCCTTACCGGGAGACCGAGGCGATGGCCGACGGCTCCGACGCGATCGCCGACTGGCCCCTGCTCAACGCGCTCGTCAACACCGCGAGCGGGGCCTCCTGGGTCTCCATCCACCATGGCGGCGGGGTCGGCATCGGCCGGTCCATCCACGCCGGCCAGGTGTGCGTCGCCGACGGCACCGCGCTGGCCGGGCAGAAAATCGAGCGGGTACTCACGAACGACCCGGCGATGGGCGTCATCCGACACGTCGACGCTGGTTACGACACTGCCCGCGAGGAGGCCGCACGCACTGGTGTCCGCATCCCGATGGCCGAGTGGGGAGGGGCGCCTTGTTGACGCATCCGGTGGCGAAAGGGCCCCTTCCCGACCGGTTCCGTGCGCTGTGGGACGAGATTACACCGATCGGGCGCGACGAGGACAGCGGTGGCTACCTGCGCTACGCGCTCACCGAGCCGGAACTGCGGTTGCGGGAGTGGTTCCGGCAGCAAGCCGACGCGCGTGGCCTGCCGGTCACCGAGGACGGCAACGGCAACCTGTTCGCCTGGTGGGGTCACCGGGACGCTGGCAACGCCGTCCTCACCGGCAGCCACTTCGACTCGGTGCCGCACGGCGGGGCTTACGACGGACCGCTGGGCATCGTGAGCGCCTTCCTCGCCATCGACGAGTTGCGCGCCGCGGACGTCACGCCCGACCGGCCGGTGGTCGTGGCGGCTTTCGTGGAGGAGGAGGGCGCCCGGTTCGGCGTACCGTGCCTGGGGTCCCGGCTGCTCACCGGCGCGCTGGATGTCGGGCGCGCCGCCGCGCTGCGCGACCCGCACGGGGTGAGTTTCGCCGAGGCGCTGGGCGACCGGCCGACCGGCGCCGTTCCGGAGCTGCTCGGGCGGCTCGGGTCCTTCGTGGAGTTACACGTCGAGCAGGGCCGCGTACTCGTCGACCGAGACGCACCGGTCGCCGTCGCGAGTGCCATCTGGCCGCACGGCCGCTGGCGTTTCGACTTCACCGGCGAGGGCAACCACGCCGGTACGACGCGGATGGCCGACCGCCGAGACCCCATGCTCACGTACGCGTTCACGGTGCTCGCCGCGAACAAGGAGGCCCGGTTGCGCGACGCCCACGCCACCGTCGGTCGGGTGGCGGTGGAGCCGAACGCCACGAACGCGATCCCGTCGCGGGTCACCGGCTGGCTGGACGCCCGCGCCGCCGAACCGGAGACGTTGACCGGTCTGGTCGAGGCCGTACACGGCAAGGTCACGGAACGGGCCCGGCGCGACGGCACGGTGGTGACGATGACCGAGGAGTCGGTGACCCCGCTGGTGGCCTTCGACGGCGGGCTGGCCGGCCGGCTGGCCGGGCTGTTGGCCGTACCGGTGCTGCCCACCGGTGCGGGACACGACGCCGGGGTGCTCGCCGCGCACGTACCCACCGCGATGCTCTTCGTCCGCAACCCGACCGGGGTGTCGCACTCGCCGGCCGAATCGGCCACCGACATCGACTGTGCCGCCGGGGTGACCGCCCTGGCGACGGTGCTGGAGGAGCTGGCATGCCGCTGAACCCAACCGCCCGAACCGACGACGACCACCGGTCGGCGGGCCCAGTTCTGCTCGGCCGGGGGTGGGGGCGGTGACCTCGACCCGTTGGCTCGCGGAGTACGCCTGGCTGGCCGGAGACGACGAGCCGACCCCGGACGTGCTGATCGAGACCGTACGCGACCGGATCACCGGCGTCACCCCGCTGGCGCCCGACGGTGGACCCGACGCCGGAGTCGACGTACTTGCCGACGCGGTACGGCTGCCGGGGGTGACGTTGCCGGGGCTGGCGAACGCGCACTCCCACGCGTTCCACCGGGCGCTGCGCGGGCGTACCCACGTCGGGCGGGGCGACTTCTGGAGCTGGCGCGACCAGATGTACGCGGTCGCCGCCCGCCTCGACCCCGACAGCTACCTGGCGCTGGCCCGGGCGGTCTACGCCGAGATGACGCTGGCCGGGATCACCTGCGTGGGCGAGTTCCACTACCTGCACCACGGGCCGGGCGGTCGCCCCTACGCCGACCCGAACGCGATGGGCGCGGCGCTTGTCGAGGCGGCGGCGCAGGCCGGGATCCGGTTGACCCTGCTGGACGCCTGCTACCTGACCGCTTCGGTGGACGGCCAGCCGCTTGCCGGGCCGCAGCAGCGGTTCGGTGACGGTGACGCGCTGCGCTGGGCGCAGCGGCTCGACGCGTTCAACCCGGACGGCGGCCACGCGCGAGTCGGGGCCGCGATCCACTCGGTACGCGCGGTGCCGGCCGGGCAGCTCGCCACGGTCGCCGAGTGGGCGCGGAACCGGGCCGCGCCACTGCACGTGCACCTGTCGGAGCAGCCCGCCGAGAACGACGCCTGCCGCGCGGTGCACGGGCGCACCCCGACGCGGCTGCTCGCCGATCACGGGGTGCTCGGCCGGGCCACCACGGCGGTGCACGCCACCCATCCCACCAGCGGCGACCTGGGTCTGCTGGGCGGGAGCCGTACCGGGGTGTGTCTGTGCCCCACCACCGAGCGGGATCTCGCCGACGGGATCGGTCCGGCCCGCCGACTGGCCGACGCCGGAATCCCGCTCAGCCTGGGCAGCGACAGCCACGCTGTGATCGACCTGTTCGAGGAGGCGCGTGCGGTCGAGTTGGACGAGCGGCTGCGTACCCGGCGACGTGGTCATTTCACTCCGGTCGAGTTGCTCACCGCGGCGAGCAGCGCCGGGCACACCGCGCTCGGCTGGACCGACGCCGGCCGGATAGCTGTCGGTGACCGGGCGGACCTGGTGACGGTACGGCTGGACAGCGTACGCACAGCCGGGGTGGCCCCGGCGGGCGTCTGGTTCGCGGCGGGCACCGTCGACGTCACGCAGGTGGTGGTGGACGGTCAGGTGCTGGTGCGTGACGGCCGGCACGCCCGGGTGGACGTGTCACAGGAACTGGCCACGGCTGTCGCGGAGGTCACCACCCGGTGAGCGCGAGTTGGGTGACGCAGCGGAACAGCCCTGTCCTCGGCGAGAGGCGGGATTCGTGAGTAGCCTGCTGGTGGACGACATCGGTGAGCTGGTGACGAATGTCGCGGGCTCGGGCGATGGTGGGCCGCTGGGTGTCCGGCGACGGGCCGCGCTGCTCATCGAGGAGGGCGAGGTGGTCTGGGTCGGTCCGGTGGACGACGCACCGGCAGCGGACCGGCGCATCGACGCGGGAGGGGCGGCGGTGCTGCCCGGGTTCGTGGACAGCCACGCCCACCTCGTTTTCGCCGGGGACCGGGCCGCGGAGTTCGCCGCCCGGATGGCCGGGGAGCCGTACACCGGCGGCGGTATCCGAACCACCGTTCGCGCGACCCGCGCCGCCTGCGACGAGGAACTGCGCACCACAGTGCGCCGGTTGCGGGCCGAGGCGTTGCGGCAGGGCACCACCACGATCGAGATCAAGAGTGGGTACGGCCTCACTGTCGCCGACGAAACCCGCTCGCTGCGGATCGCCGCCGAGGTGACGGCGGAGACCACGTTCCTCGGCGCGCACGTGGTGCCGGCCGAGTACGCGCACCGCCCCGACGACTACGTCTCACTGGTCTGCGGGCCGATGCTCGCCGCCGCCGTGCGGCATGCCCGGTGGGTCGACGTGTTCTGCGAGCGGGGTGCCTTCGACGTCGATCATGCTCGGGCGATCCTGGCTTGCGGGCAGGCGATGGGGCTCGGGGTGCGGGTGCACGCCAACCAGCTCGGCCCCGGCCCGGGTGTACGGCTCGGGGTGGAGCTGGGCGCGGCGAGTGTCGACCACTGCACCCATTTGACCGACGCCGACGTCGACGCGTTGGCGTCGACCGCCTCGGACGACGGTCGGACCGCCACCGTCGCCACGCTGTTGCCCGGTGCCGAGTTCTCCACCCGGTCGCCCTACCCGGACGCCCGTCGGCTGCTCGACGCCGGTGTCACCGTGGCACTGGCCACCGACTGCAACCCTGGCTCGTCGTTCACCTCGTCGATGCCGTTCTGCATCGCGTTGGCCGTACGCGAGTTGGGGATGACCCCGGCGGAGGCGGTGTGGGCCGCGACGGCCGGTGGCGCACAGGCGCTGCGGCGGGCCGACGTCGGTGTGTTGCGGCCCGGCGCCCGAGCGGACCTGGTCATCCTCGACGCACCGTCCCACCTGCACTTGGCCTACCGGCCCGGGGTGCCTCTCGTCCGTCAGGTCCTGCACAACGGAGTACCGCGATGACCGTCACCGTCCTGCCCACCGGAATCTCCCCCGCCGGCGTGCTCGCCGTGGCGCGCGGCGGCGCCTCGGTGAGCCTCGCCCCGGCCACGATCGGGGCGATGGCCACCAGCCGGTCCATCGTGGACGGCATCGAGGCCGCCGGCCGTCCCGTGTACGGCGTGTCCACCGGTTTCGGGGCGCTGGCCAACACCTTCGTCGCTCCCGAACGCCGTGCCGAGTTGCAGCACGCACTGATCCGGTCGCACGCCGCCGGGGTCGGCGCGCCGATGCCCCGGGAGGTGGTACGCGCGATGATGCTGCTGCGGGTCCGCTCGCTGGCTCTCGGCCGTTCCGGGGTACGGCCCCTGGTCGCCCAGGCACTGGTGGACCTGCTCAACCACGAGGTCACCCCGTGGGTGCCGGAACACGGCTCGCTCGGTGCCTCCGGTGACCTCGCCCCGCTGGCACACTGCGCGTTGGTGCTGCTCGGCGAAGGCTGGGTGCTCGGCCCGGACGGCGATCGGCTGCCCGCCGCCGACGCGTTGCGTCGGGCTGGCCTCGCCCCGGTCGAGCTGGCCGCCAAGGAGGGCCTTGCCCTGATCAACGGCACCGACGGGATGCTCGCCATGCTGTTGCTCGCCATCCACGACGCCGGCCACCTGTTCACCATGGCCGATGTGACCGCCGCGCTGGCGATCGAGGCGATGCTCGGCTCGGAGCGGCCGTTCCTACCGGAACTGCACACCATCCGTCCGCACCCCGGGCAGGGTGTCTCGGCCGCCAACATCCACCGGTTGTTGCAGGACTCAGCGGTGATGGATTCGCACCGCGACGATCTGGCGCACGCCGTGCAGGACGCCTATTCGATGCGCTGCGCGCCGCAGGTGGCTGGTGCGGCACGGGACACCCTCGAATTCGTCCGGACCGTCGCCGACCGGGAACTGGTGTCGGTGGTGGACAACCCGGTGGTGCTGCCCGACGGCCGGGTCGAGTCGACCGGAAACTTCCATGGCGCGCCGCTGGGCTTCGCGGCGGACTATCTGGCCATCGCTGCCGCCGAGGTGGGCGCGATCGCCGAACGTCGGGTGGATCGGCTGCTCGACGTCACCCGGTCCCGGGACCTGCCGGCGTTCCTCTCCGCCGACGCCGGGGTCAACTCCGGGCTGATGATCGCGCAGTACACGGCAGCCGGGATCGTCGCGGAGAACCGCCGGCTGGCCGCGCCGGCCTCGGTGGACTCGCTGCCCACAAGCGGCATGCAGGAGGACCACGTCTCGATGGGTTGGGCGGCGACCCGGAAACTGCGCACGGTGCTGGACAACCTGACCAGTCTGCTCGCGGTGGAACTGCTCGCCGCCGTACGCGGACTGCAGTTGCGGGCGCCGCTGACACCGTCGCCGGCCGGGCGGGCGGCGATCACCGCGCTCGGAGGGGCTGTCGGCGATCCCGGTCCCGACGTTTTCCTCGCCCCGCTGATGGAGGCCGCCCGTTGCGTGCTGGCCGCCCCCGACCTGCGTACCGCCATCGAGCGGGAGATCGGTCTCCTCGGCTGAGGTCGACAAGTCTCCTCGGCATCATGCCACTCCGACATGATCATGTCTGGGTGGCATGACTCTCGGGACTCATCGTCAGGCCAGTACGCGGCCCGGCGACGTGCGGTCAGACAGCGGGCGCGGCGGGGCAGGGTCAGGCGGCCGGCGGAAGCACCTTCGCGACCAGGGCAGCCAGCTCGCGCAGCGCCTTGCCGCGATGGCTGATCGCGTCCTTCTCCTGCGGGGTCAGCTCGGCGTTCGTGCGGTCCTGGCCGTCACCCAGGAAGATCGGGTCGTAGCCGAAACCACCTTCGCCACGCGGAGTACGCAGCAGCTGGCCCGCCTGGCGACCGTCGACCAGGTGTTCCTTGCCTCCCGGCAGCACCAGCGCGACAGTGCAGACGAAGGAGGCACCCCGGTGCTCGTCCGGCACGTCACCTATCTGGTCCAGCACCAGTTGAAGGTTGGCCTGGTCGTCACCGTGCCTCCCGGCCCAGCGGGCGCTGAACACCCCCGGCATTCCGTTGAGCGCGTCGACGGCCAGCCCGGAGTCGTCGGCGATCGTCGGCAGCCCGGTACGCCGGCAGCCCTCCCGGGCCTTGATCAGCGCATTCTCCCCGAACGTCAGCCCGGTCTCCGGCAGCTCCGGGTACGCCTCGACGTCATCCAAGCCGATCAGAGCCACCCGGTGCGTGCCAAGGGCGCCGTCCAGGATGCGCTGCAACTCGATCAACTTCTTGCGGTTGCGGGTGGCGAGCAGCACCTTGTTCATGGCAGTAGAGCCTTCCGCTGGGCTTCGGCCAGATCCAGACAGCCGGCCACGGCCAGGTCGAGCAGGGCGTCGAGCTGATCGCGGGCGAAAACGCCGTCCTCGCCGGTGCCCTGCACCTCGACGAAGTCGCCGGTGCCGGTACACACCACGTTCATGTCTACTTCGGCGGCCACGTCCTCGTCGTAGCACAGGTCCAGGCGCGGCTCGCCGTCAATCACCCCGACGCTCACCGCCGCCACCGACCGGTGCATCACCTTCTCCGGCTTTCCGTAGAGCGCCTTGCGGGCGGCGAGCCAGTGCACCGCGTCGTGCAGCGCCACGTAGGCACCGGTGATCGCGGCGGTCCGGGTGCCGCCGTCGGCCTGCAGCACGTCGCAGTCGAGCACGATCGAGTTCTCACCGAGCGCCTTCAGGTCGATCGCGGCGCGCAGGCTCCGGCCGACCAGCCTGGAGATCTCATGGGTACGCCCACCGACCCGACCCTTGACGCTCTCCCGGTCCGACCGGGTGTTCGTGGCCCGGGGCAGCATCGCGTACTCCGCGGTCACCCAGCCCAGCCCGGAGCCACGGCGCCAGCGCGGCACCCCCTCGGTGACGCTTGCGGTGCACAACACCCGGGTACCGCCGAATTCCACGAGCACCGAGCCCTCGGGGTGGGTACTCCAACCGCGAGTCAGGGCCACCGGTCGAAGTTGGTCGGGTCGCCGCCCGTCAGGTCGCGCCATCCCTGCACCCTATGCGGTCCGCTGATCGTCCCCACCCCGGGTGTCCGCAGCGGGGCCGACGCGGCCCGTACCCCGGCGGCGCGGGCGGCGTGGCCGGTGCGACGAACGCTGACCAGACGCCGGCTGGCCACAATCAGCCGGTCAGTGGTCGACCTCGGCGCCGTGGGCGCGGAGGAACCCGGCGACCGCCGACTGCCAACCGAACTGCTCCGCCCGGCGGCGGGCGTCGGACTGCCGCTCGACCGCCGGACGCTCAAGTAGCTGACGGACCGCTCCGGCGAACGCCGCCGGGTCACCGTCGGCGGCGAGTCCCCCCGAGCCGACCACCTCGGGCAGAGCGCTGGCCGCGTTGACCACCACCGGCGTGCCGCAGGCCAACGCCTCCAGCCCGGCCAGACCGAAGGTCTCCACCGGGCCAGGGGCCAGCACCACATCAGCGCTGGCCAACACTGCCGCGAGGGCACGACGATCGGGCAGGAATCCGGTGAAGGTGACCGGCAGACCGGCCGCTCGCCGCCGCAGCGCGGCGCGGCGCGGACCGTCACCGACCATCACCAGCACCGCCGGCACACCGGCCCGCCGCAGCTGCGCCAACGCGTCGACAGCCAGCTCGGGCCGCTTCTCCACCGAAAGCCGGGCGCAGTGCACGAGCAGCACCTCCGCCGGGCCGGCGTAGCGTTCCCGGACCACCGGGTCGGCACGGCGAGGGTGAAAGGTGTCCAGGTCCACGCCGAGTGGCACCAGATCGACGTGCGGCGCACCGATGCGGACGAACTCCTCCGCCGCCCACCGCGTGGTACAGACGATCCGGTCGTAGCGGCGGGCCGTGTCGGCGTTCAGCCGGTCGGCGAGCCGCCGCGCGAACGTCACGGGCATCCCCCAGGCATCGAGCAGGCCGGTGAGGGACTCGTGTGACACCATCACCGACGGCACGCCGTTCGCCCGTGCCCAGTCGCCGGTCCAGCGCAGCGTCGACCGGTCGGACACCTCCAACCGATCGGGGGCGAGCGAGGTCAGCAGCCGCGCGAGCCGACGGCGAGCGGTCAGTAGCCGGTAGCCGCCACTGTGCGGCAGCGGCGGACCGGCGAGGGTGACGACCCGACCCCACGGATGCTGCTCGTCGTCGTCGCGACGGCCCGGCACCACCAGCACCGGATGGTGCCCGGCGTCCCGGTAGCCCGCGCCCAACTGCTGCAACGCGGTGCGCAGCCCGCCGGAGGTGCCGGTGACGAAGCTGGCCAGTCGAACGATCCGCAGCGCTCGGGCGGGCGCGTCCGGTACCCGGGTAGCGGTCGTAGCCGTCCTGCCGCGTCGCAGCGTGGTGATGTGGTCCGGGCGGACGCCGGTCACGACGCCGCCGGCAGGTCGACGGCGGGTGTGCCGGCGCGGGCGGCACGGTAGTGCCCGACGAGTTCGTCCCCGACGGCCGCCCAGCTGCGTCCGCGCACCGCGGCACGCGCCGCGACCCCGTACGCCTGCCGCCGGACCCCGTCGGCAGCCAGCCCGGCCACCGCTTCGGCGATCGCCGCCTCGTCCTCGGGTGGCACCAGTTCGCCGGTCTGCCCCGGATCGACCAGATCGACCGGACCACCGCTGGCCGGTGCGACCACCGGTACCCCGCTGGCCAGCGCCTCCTGGACGGTCTGGCCGAAGGTCTCGTGCGGACCGGTGTGCACGAACAGGTCGAGGCTGGCGTAGAGGCGGGCCAGGGACTCACCGTGCTGAACGCCGAGGAACCGTACACCGGGCAGGTCCCGTTCGAGCTGGCGACGGGCCGGACCGTCACCGGCGACCACGACCCGGACGCCGGGCAGTCGGGCGGTGGCGGCGAGCAGGTCGACCCGCTTCTCCGGGGCGAGCCGCCCCACGTAGCCGATCAGGAGCTCCCCGTTGGGGGCGAAGGCTTTGCGCAGGCTCGGGCAACGCTTGTCCGGGTGGAACCGTTCGGCGTCGACGCCCCGGCGCCACAGCCAGATCCGCTGTACGCCGTGCGCGGCAAGGTCCTCGGCGGCCCGGGAGGAGGGTGCCAACGTGCGGTGGGCCGAGTTGTGGATCTCCCGCAGTCGCCGCCAGGCCGCAGCCTCCCCCCAACCGACCCGGTACGCCCGGGCGTAGGCGGCGACATCGGTCTGGTAGACGGCGACGGTGGGCAGGCCGTGCCGGGCCGCCAGCACCGCTGCCCGGGCGCCGAGAACGAACGGACTGGCCAGGTGCACCACATCGGGTGAGTGCTCGAGCAGCGCCCCTGCCAGCCGGTTGTTCGTCGGCACGCCGAGGCGGAAGCCCTGGTAGCGCGGCAACGGCACGCTCGGGATCCGGACCACCCGGTACGGGTACCGGTCGGTGTCGCGATGCTGTGTGCCCGGAGGTGCGGGTGCGATCACCAACGGCTCGTGGCCACGGGCGACGAGATGCTCGGCAGCCCGCACGACCGAGTGCGCGACTCCGTTGACGTCGGGCGGGAACGACTCGGTCACGATGGCGATCCGCATGCCCTCACCGTGCCGGCGGCAGCGAAGGTCCAGGAGACGTCGACTTGACGACCCGGCGAACAGTGCGGCACGAACCCGCGTCCGGTGGGTCAGACCTCGTAGCTGGCGCCGGGACGGACCACTTCCAGCGGGCCGGCGTACGCGGCGGAGGCAGCCGCCACCGTGAGCGCCTCGCTGCCCCAGGCGGGGACCAGATGGGTCAGCAGCAGCCGTCCCACGTTGGCCTTGGCTGCCGCCTCGCCCGCCTCACCACCGGTGAGGTGCAGCTCCGGCGGATTGTCGACGCCATCGAGGTAGCTGGCCTCGCAGAGGAAGACGTCGGCGTTCTGGGCCAGCCGCAGCAGCGCCTCACAGGGGGCGGTGTCCGAGGAGTAGCAGAGCACCCGACCGGCGTGCTCCAGGCGTACGCCGTAGGTCTCCACGGGATGCAGCACCCGGTCGACGGTGACGGTGAAGGGGCCGATGGGGAAGGTGCCGGGTTGCAGCGCGTAGAACTGGTAGACGTCCTCGACGGTGCTGTCGTCCTGCCCGTACGCGGTGGTGAGGCGGTCCGGGGCGCCGGCCGGCGCGTAGACCGGCAACGGCGGGTACGGCCCGTCCGGGGCGTACCGCCGCACCACCACGTAGGTCACGGCGTCGAGGATGTGGTCGCAGTGCAGGTGGGTCAGAAGGATGGCGTCCGGTGCGTGCAGCCCGGCATAGCGTTGCAGGGTGGACAGTGAACCCGAGCCGAAGTCGACCAGGAGCCGGAAGTCCTCGGCCTCGATCAGGTAGGCCGAGCAGGGGGACTCGGGTCCGGGGAAGCTGCCCGCACAGCCCAGGACGGTCAGTCGCATCGAGTTGTCTCGCTGTCACGGTAGGTAGTGAACGTGCCGGTCGCCGCTCCGGCGGTGATCACTACCGACGCGTACGCCACGCTGGGCAGCCTACGCCCGCGCACACGGGGGCAAGAATGATCTGCCGGAAGTTGTCATCAACGTGACACCGGTTCCGCCCGTCCGATGGACCACCCGTCACCGCAGTGGCCGGCTACGCGAACCCGACGCGACGAGGACCACCGGCACTGCGCCGGTGGCCCTCGTCACATGTCGATTCGCTGCAGGTCAGGCCCAGAGCTGACCGTCGAGCGCCTCCTCCGCGTCGGCGAGCGTCCCGCCGTACGCCCCGGTGCTGAGATACTTCCAGCCGCCGTCACTGACCACGAACGCCACGTCGGCACGGCGACCGTCGCGGGCCGCCTCGTGCGCCACCGCCAACGCCGCGTGCAGGACTGCACCGGTGGAGAAACCGACGAACAGTCCTTCCACCTCCACCAGCTGCCGGGTACGTAACACCGCGTCCCGGGTACCGACGGAGAACCGGCGGGTCAGCACCGTCGCGTCGTACAACTCGGGAACATATCCCTCGTCGATGTTCCGGAGCCCGTAGACCAGCTCGCCGTAGCGCGGCTCGGCGGCGATGATCTGGATGCCCTCGACCTTCTCGCGCAGGTAGCGTCCGGTCCCCATCAGGGTGCCGGTGGTGCCGAGCCCAGCCACGAAGTGCGTGATGGTCGGCAGGTCGTGCAGTAGCTCAGGCCCGGTCGTCTCGTAGTGCGCGCGGGCGTTCGCCTCGTTGCCGTACTGGAAGAGCATCACCCAGTCGGGATGCTCGGTGGCGATCTGCTTGGCCGTGGCCACCGCCTGGTTGGAGCCGCCGGCCGCCGGCGAAAAGATGATCTCCGCGCCGTACATCCGCAGCAGCTGCACCCGCTCGGTGGAGACGTTCTCGGGCATCACACAGACCAGGCGGTACCCCCGCAGCTTGGCCACCATGGCCAGCGAAATGCCGGTGTTGCCGCTGGTCGGCTCCAAGATGGTGTCGCCGGGCCGAAGGCGGCCGGCCGCCTCCGCGGCCCGGACCATGAACAGGGCAGCCCGATCCTTGATGCTGCCGGTCGGGTTCCGGTCCTCGAGCTTCGCCCACAGCCGCACCGGCGGTGCCCCCTCGGGCACCGTGGGCGACAACCGGGGAAGCCCCACCAGCGGTGTGCCACCGCAGGCGTCCAGCAGGCTGTCGTACCGCGCCATCGCGGCCGCCTCAGCTCGCGGTGACGCGCGGCGCCCGGACCTCGGCCGGTGCGGCCGCGACGTGGTGGCCCGTGGCCGACACACCGGGCGCACCACCGGCCACCGCGGGCAGGATGGTCACGCTGTCGCCGTCGTTGAGCTTGGCATCGAGTGCGCCGAGGAACCGCACGTCCTCGTCGTTGACGTAGACGTTCACGAAGCGGTGCAGTGCGCCAGCCTCGGTGACCAGCCGGCCGCGCAGCCCGGAGTGCCGGGAATCCAGGTCGGTGAGCAGGTCGTCGAGCGTGTCGCCACTGCCCTCGACGACCTTTGTGCCGCCGGTGTAGCTGCGCAGGATGGTGGGGATGCGAACCTCGATGGCCATGATGTCGTACTCCTCGATCGGTTGGATGCTCGGTGACGGGAAGAGCGGGCGGGGGCTGAGGGTGGTCAGCGGCCCGAACACTCGTAGTCGACCGTCGCCGGGCTCTGCCCGAACATGTATGACTGCACGGCGTGCGGATCCACCCCGGCGTCGAGGATCCGCACCGGCTCTTCGGTCACCACGCCGTCCACGATGCGGAAGGAGCGGATCTCCTCCGTGTCGGACTCACGCGTGGAAACGAGCAGATAGTGGGCACCAGGCTCACCGGCGAAGGAGACATCCGTCCGGGACGGGTACGCCTCGGTTGCGGTGTGCGAATGGTAGATGACCACCGGCTCCTCGTCGCGGTCGTCCATCTCGCGCCACACCCGTAGGTGTTCCATCGAGTCGAACTCGTAGAAGGTCATCGACCGAGCGGCGTTCTCCATGGGGATGTGCCGGGTCGGCGTGTCACTGCCGACGGGGCCGGCGACCACACCGCATGCCTCGTCGGGGTGGTCCCGGCGGGCGTGGGCGACGATCGCGTCGACGATCGACCGGTCAATGCTCAGCACGCCGCCAAGGGTAGCGCCCGACCGTGGCCAACCGCGAGGCGGCGCCGGTCACAGTCAGTCGATCAAGGCGTTGAGCAGGGACTCCTGGAGATAACCCAGATACGCGTAGACCGACAGTTGGAACACCCGGCTGGAACTCGGATCGTCGGCGACCGCGTCGTCGAGTTCCGCGCCCAGGTCCGTCCCGTCCTTGATCTCCAGCCGTACACCCATCGCCAGCCGGGCGTCGTTGAGTGCCCGCAGCCACGCCTCGGCCGCCTCGGCGTCCAGGCGTACCTCCCCTCCGCCGTCGCCGGGCAGCGCGGCCAGGATCGCGCCCGCCTGGTCGATCTTCGCGGTCTTCAGGTCGCCCTCGGTGTATCGGCGGAACTCGGCAGTGCCCGTCACGTCTTCCGGGTAGACCTCCGGGAAGAGCCGGCAGACAACCGGGTCGGAATGGTCGAAACCATCGGTGAGCAGGCCGACCACCTCGGAGGCGACCTTCCGGAGCACCCGCACCTCGTCCACCGCGAAGCTGGCGGTGTACCGGTCACCCCGGCGACGAAACATGCTCACGACCGGTCCACAGTCGCCCAGAGACCGTACGCATGCAGCTGGGAGGCGTCATGCTCCATCCGTTCCCGGGCCCCGCTGGAGACCACCGCCTTGCCCTTGTGATGCACGTCCAGCATGAGCTGCTCGGCCCTCTCCCGGCTGTAACCGAAAAGCTTCTGGAACACCCAGGTCACGTAGGTCATCAGGTTGACCGGGTCGTCCCACACGATCGT
Source organism: Micromonospora sp. HNM0581 (assembly GCF_012726175.1). Classification (GTDB taxonomy): domain Bacteria; phylum Actinomycetota; class Actinomycetes; order Mycobacteriales; family Micromonosporaceae; genus Micromonospora. The sequence continues at coordinate 70,391 of NZ_JAASAD010000014.1, read as the reverse complement.
CACCCACGGTCGTTCAGCTGCCGGCACCTCATCGGTGTCCGGGGTCTCGACCGGTGCAACCTGCGGAGCCGCCATGCCCCCCATCGTGCCACCGGATCCGGAGAATCGAGGAACCGGAACGCCGGACCGGCCCGGATCACCACCAGTGCCCGCACCCGCACCCCGGCCGGTACCGACCCGGGCGTACGCGGGTACCCCACCGGCACCGCCGGCAGGGTGACGGGCAGCCCGGTCAGGCGAGCAGGAGGCCGTGTTCAGCAGCATCGGACAGCACCGTGCCGAGTGAGAGCCGGACCGCCTCGAAACGACGGGCAACCTCCCGCGACAGTTCCAGCTCGACTTCCCGCAACGCCCGTTGCACCCAGGCCCGGGCCGCGTCGGGGTCGTTGTTGCCAGGTGAACGCCAGTGCTGCCAGCAGCCCCCCGACAGCGCCACGGCCACCGGCGGGAGCACCGCCGTACGGGGTGGAGTCGGATAGGCGGACAGCATGTCGACAGCTGCCGGGCCGGTGAGCGACGCCACGCCTGCCGTACTTGTGACGAGGAACGCCCGATCGAGGTCCTGCCCGACGGGATCGTCGACCAGGCCCCAGCGGACCGCCTTCTCGATTCGCCGGCGAACCCCCGTGGGCAACGGCGAACCGAACAGCCGACCGGCGTTGTCCTCGACGAGTTCGCCGGCATGGTGGTCGCACTTCGCGGTGGCCAGCAGGGACAGCGCCGCCAACTCCCGGTCGAGAAGTTCGGGCAGTCCGGCGCAGCCGGCGCCGAAAACGATTTCCTGCACCAGCCGCAGGTGCAGGTTCGCCAGTTCCAGGGCGAGGTGCTGGCGGATCCGCTGAGCGGCGGTGCGGGCCTGCCGGTCGAATTGTTCCGACCAGACGCCCGGCTCGGTGAGCACCGGCACCCGGCCACGCTCACCGGGCAGCTCGGGTGGCTCCAGACTGCCCCGTCGCAGTTCCTCCGCGCTGGCCCAGCCGACGAGTGTCCGCCGGAGATCGGCCTCGCCGTCGGTGGCCAACGGGAACCAGCGGGCATCGGCCAGCCCGGGTACGGCGGCGAGCAACGCCGCCCGGTGTGCCTCGACGGTCAGCGCATCGACCGCACAGCCGCCGGCCTCCCCCGCCCCAGTGCCCTCGCTGGCCGTCCAGTCGCCGATGCCCGGCGTGACCGCGAAGAAGACCCGGACCGGTGTCCCGGCGAGGTCGGACAGCAGCTCCAGCTCGGCGGCGCCGAACGACTGATCCGCCGCGATCACGAACAGCAGTGCCCCGGCCCGCCCCACCGCGTCGAGCAGGACCTCTCGACCGCCGGCACCCGAGGTGGCGAGGTCCGGCGTGTCGACCAGCACGAAACGTCGCAGCAACGGCCGGGGAAGACTCAGCTCGACCCGGCGTGGCGGCCTGGACAGGGCCGGGCCGGCGGTCGACAGGTCGGGCCGGTACGAGTGGGGCGTTCGGTACCCGGGTACGTAGGCGGCTCGGGTGGGTTCGGCGCTGTGACGTACCACCAGCCACCCGCCACTAGGGACGGTGAGCAGCCCGGAGTCCACCTCCAGGAGCGCGGCCAGAGCGCCGGTACGCCCGGCGTCGGCGGGACCGGCGGCGACCACCGCGACCGGCTCCCGGGCTTCGGTGCCGGACGCACCCGGCCGCTGCGGAAAGGGCCGGCGACGAGGCGGCCCCTCAGCATCGTCGGGCGTACCGAGATGATGGAGCGGGCCCGGCTTCATCAGGCGACGGCCTCCGAGGCAGGGCGGCCGGTGATCCGGCCGCAGTGGGCATCCGGTGTCGAAACTCGGATTCCGGAAGAGTAAGGGCGCGAGCGGCAGGAACGGGCCAAGTGCGATACTCACCGGTAACTCCAGAACTACTCAAGTTGGCCCCGCGCGCTGGCGTACGGCTCGCAGCTCCGTCGATATGCTGCGCGGATGAGTCGGTGGAGCTTCGTGGGCCGGGCTGAGCAACTCGACCGTTTCCGGATGGCGGTGGCCGGCGACCGTGGACGGGGAATCCTCTTCACCGGCAGCGCCGGCATCGGCAAGAGCCGACTACTACACGAGGGTGTCGACGCGTTGCCCGGCGAAACGTACGCGGTCTGGCGGATCGCGGCCAGCGCCACCACCTCGGCGATGGCCTTCGGCGGGCTGGTCCAGGTGCTTGCGGAGCAACCACCTGGCCTGTCCCCGGCCGGCATCCTGCGCTGGGCCGTCGACGTGCTGCAACAGCAGGCCGCAGGCCGACGGATCGTCCTCGCGGTCGATGACGCACACCTGCTCGATCCGCCATCGGCCGCGCTGGTACACCTGGTGGCCCGCGCCGAGAACGCCTCCGTGGTCGGCACCCTCCGCGACGGCGAGCAGATCCCGCTACCGATCAGGTCACTGTGGACCGATGGCCTGGTCGAGCGGGCCGTGCTGGGGCCGATGACGCCGGACGAGACGGCGGCGATGCTCACCGCCGTCGTCGGTGGCCAGGTGGACAGCAGCTCCACCGACCGCCTGGGTCGGCTCAGCGCCGGCAACCCGCTGCTGCTGCGCGAACTCGTGCACGCGGCCACCAACAGCGGCGAACTCGTCGAAAGGTACGGCGTCTGGACCTGGACGGGGAGGCTGGAACTGGCGCCCAGCCTGACCGAGCTGATCGACATTCGGATCGGCCAGCTCACCCCCGGGGTACGGACGGTGGTCGAACTTGTCGCGTTCGGCGAGCCGCTCGGCCTGCGGCTGCTGCACCAGGCCGTGGAACAGCACGACGTGGAGTACGCCGAGGAACGGGGCCTGATCACCATGGTCGAGTCCGACCGGCGCCTCGACGTGCGGCTGGCCCACCCGCTCTACGGCGAGGTGGTACGCCGGCAGTGCCCGGTGAGCCGGACCCGCCGGTTGCAGGCACACCTGGCGGACCTGCTGGAGAAGGTCGGCAAGCGGCGGCGGGAGGACCTGCTGCGGGTGGCGAGGTGGCGGCTGGCCTCCGGCACCGCGCAGAATCCGGCGATGCTGATAGCTGCGGCGGGCGAGGCGTTCGCCCGCTACGACGTACCACTGGCGACCCGGCTGGCCCGCGCGGCGCTCGACGCCGGTGGAGGATTCGACGCGGCTGAACTACTGGCGACCATCCTGATGTTCGCCGACCGGCCGGCCGAGGCGCTCGGTGTGCTCGACGCCGTCGCCACCGACGCTGGTCAGGAGGAACGTCTCAGTCGCTGGCTGACGGTACGCGGCATGGTCAGCTACTGGGGGCTGAGCCGAGAGTCCACTGTGGAGGAAATCGCCGCCAGTGGCACGAAGCTGACCGACGCCGCAGCCCAGGCCCGGGTCCGCGCCTTCGAGGCGATCATGCGGCTGCACCGGTTGGACGCACCGACCGCGCTACGGCTCGCACAGGGTGTGCTTGATCGGCCGGCGGCCAGTGCCGCCGCCCGCGAGCTGGCCCGATGCACGATCGCGCATCTGCAGGCCGTGCAGGGGCAGCTGTGCCGCAGCGCGACCGCCGTAGACCTGGTCCAGGCGAAGGTGGCCAGTTGGCGGGCCGACATGCCGTACCTGCAACTGGCGGTGGAGCTGGCGCGAGGCACCCGGCTGGCGCTCTCCGGTGACCTCGCCGGCATCGACACGTTGGTCGCGGACGAATTCGCCGACCTCGCCGACGCGGGTGACTTCCGGCTCGGCACCGGCTACCTGGCGATCCTGCGAGCGTACGCGGCGCGGCTGCGCGGACGCAGCGACGCCGCACTGCAGGCCGCGCTCAGTGCCTGCGCGGTCCTGGCGACCAGCCGGGTGTACGCGGGGCTGGCGCAGTCGGAGCGCGCTCAGGCCGCCGCGCTGCGCGGCGACGCCAGGCAGGCCGCCGACGCGATGGCCGAAGCCGACCGCCTCCACTCGCCGACCATGGTGGTGCTGTATCCGTGGCTGGAGCAGGCCCGGGTCGCGACGCTGGCGGCCGGTGGTGACCTGTCCACGGCGAAGAGCCGACTGCACGCCCTGGTGGACCGGCTGCGTGCCGACGGCTTCGCCGGACACGAGGCCCTGGCGCTGCACGATCTGGTACGGCTGGGGCAGGCCGGGGCGCACACCGGCCCGAGGTGTTACGACGGCGACCGTCGTACCGTCGCGCAGCGGTTGACGGAGCTGTCCGAGCAGGTCGACGGGGAGCTGCCGCCGCTGCTGGCCAGGCATGCCCGGGCGGCGGCCGACAGCCGGCCGGAGGGGCTGATCGGTGCCGCCGACGACTTCGCCGTGCGGGGCCTCGACCTGCTGGCCGCCGAGGCTGCGGCAGAGGCCGTCCACCTGCTGCGTCAGCGCCGCTCGCCCGAGGTCGGGCACGCCCGCCAACGGCTCGGCGCACTGCTCGCCAGGTGTGACATGGTCCACACTCCGGCGCTACTGGCAGCCATCCCGGCGCTCACCGACCGGGAGTGGCAGGTGGCTCGACTCGTGGCGGACGGCGGCACCAGCCGCGCCATCGCCGAGCAGCTGTTTCTCTCCGCCCGCACGGTCGAGAACCACCTGCAACGCGTGTACAGCAAACTCGGGGTCACGAGCCGGGCGGAGCTGAAGGTGGCCCTCGGCACGATCCCGGGCCACGACGGCACAACGGCAATGTGAACCCTACTCTGATGGAGTGCACACCCTTCGTCCCGCGCTGCTGACCGACCACTACGAGCTGACCATGGTCAGCGCCGCCCTGCGGGACGGCACGGCTGACCGGCGCTGCGTGTTCGAGGTGTTCAGCCGACGGCTGCCCACCGGCCGCCGGTACGGCGTGGTCGCCGGCACCACCCGCCTGGTCGAACTGATCCGCGAGTTCCGTTTCCAGCCGGCCGAGATCGACTTTCTGCGCCGTACCGGCGTGGTGGACGAAGCGGGCGCCGACTGGCTGTCCCGGTACCGGTTCACCGGCGAAATCGACGGGTACGCCGAGGGTGAGCTCTTCTTCCCCGGCTCACCGATCCTCACCGTCTCCGGCAGCTTCGCCGAGTGCGTGGTGCTGGAGACGCTTGCGCTGTCGGTGCTCAACCACGACTGCGCGGTGGCCGCCGCCGCCGCGCGGATGGTCACCGCGGCCCGCGGCCGGGCGCTCATCGAGATGGGGTCGCGGCGGGCCCACGAGGGGGCGGCGGTCGCGGCGGCCCGAGCTGCCTACCTGGCCGGTTTCCGGTTCACCTCCAACCTGGCGGCGGGGCAGCGGTACGGCATTCCCACCGCCGGCACCGCCGCACACGCCTTCACCCTGCTACACGACGACGAGCGGGCCGCATTCGCCTCACAGGTCGCCACGCTGGGCAAGGACACCACGCTGCTGGTCGACACGTACGACATCAGCCAGGGCATCCGGAACGCGATCGAGGTGGCCGGGCCGGAGCTACGGGCGGTCCGCATCGATTCCGGCGACCTCGCGGTGATCGCCCAGCAGTCGCGGCAGCTGCTGGACTCGCTGGGTGCCACCGAAACGAAGATCATCGTCTCGGGTGACCTCGACGAGTACGCCATCGCGGCGTTGGCAGCCGAACCGGTCGACATGTACGGCGCGGGTACGGCGGTGGTGACCGGCTCCGGCGCACCCACGGCTGGGCTCGTCTACAAGTTGGTCGAGGTCGAGGGGCGCCCGGTGGTCAAGCGCTCCGAGCAGAAGGCCACCATCGGCGGGCGTAAGGTCGCCGTCCGCCGGCACAAGCCGACCGGTACGGCAACTGAGGAGATCGTCGTACCGCAGGGGGTGCCGGACCACCGCCCCAACGACCGACTGCTGCAACGGTCGTACGTCGTCGACGGCGAGCCGGTGCCCCTGCCGACGCTGGACGAGTCACGGGAACACCTGCGCCAGTGCCTGATCTCGATCCCGTGGGAGGGTCTGAAGCTCTCCGCGGGCGATCCGGCCGTCCCGGTCACCGTGGTCCCCGCCGAGTAAGAGGAGTTCAACCGGTGAGCAATGCGCTGATCATCGTGGATGTGCAGAAGGACTTCTGCGAGGGCGGCTCCCTCGCGGTCGCGGGCGGGGCGGGTGTGGCGGCCGGGATCTCCCGCATGCTCGCCACCGAGCCGCACCGCTGGGAGCACGTCGTCGCCACGAAGGACTACCACATCGATCCGGGCACGCACTTCGCCGACTCGCCGGACTTCGTGAGCACCTGGCCCCGGCACTGCGTGGTCGGCACCCCCGGCTCGGAGTTCCACCCGGAGCTGGCGACCGACCGGATCGAGGCGATCTTCCACAAGGGCGAGTACGCCGCCGCGTACTCCGGGTTCGAGGGGCAGGCCGACGACGGTGCGGGTCTGGCCGACTGGCTACGGCGACGCGGCGTGACGCGGGTGGACGTGGTCGGTATCGCCACCGACCACTGCGTACGGGCCACCGCGCTGGACGCCGCCCGGGAGGGTTTCGCCACCACCGTGCTGCTGGACCTGACGGCGGCGGTCGCGCCGGCCTCCACGGACGTGGCGTTGCGGGCTTTCGGCGGGGCTGGGATCACCACGGTCGGCGCCCCTGTGATCAGAGCCGCATGAGCGGCTAATTCGTTGGCAGCGGTGCCTCCGCCGGTCGAGGATGTCGACGGAGGTACCGACCGACGTGAACATGAAGCCTTACCGGGAGGCGCTCGCCCTGCCCGGTCTGCGGTCGCTGCTGCTCGTCGCGGTGCTGGCGCGGGTCCCGCTGACCGCCACCGGTGTCACGCTCACGTTCTACGTCGTGCAGGACCTCGGACGCGGTTACGGTGCGGCCGGTCTGGTCGGTGCGGCGATCACCGTCGGCGCGGCGGTCGGCGGTCCGCTACTCGGCCGTTTGGTGGACCGTCGCGGGCTGCGGCCCGTGCTGGTCCTCACCACGGTGGCGGAGGCCGTCTTCTGGGTGACCGCGCCGGTGTTGTCGTACTACCTGCTGTTGCCGGCCGCCTTCCTGGCTGGCCTGCTGGCACTGCCGGTCTTCTCGGTGATCCGGCAGTCCGTTGCCGCGCTGGTGCCGGCTGAGAAGCGCCGGCCGGCGTACGCACTGGACTCCATGTCGGTAGAGCTGTCGTTCATGATCGGTCCCGCCCTGGCCACGGTGGGCGTCACCACCATCTCGGCCCGCCTGACGCTCTACCTCGTCGGCGCCGGCATCGTCGTCGCCGGGGTGGTGCTGTGGTTGCTCGATCCGCCGGTACGCAGCGCCACCGAGACGTCGACCGGGCCGCAGCCGCGGGTCGCCCGGCGGCAGTGGCTCACCTCACGGTTGGTGGCCGTCTTCGCGGTGAGCGCCGCGGCCACGCTGGTGCTGGGCGGCACCGACGTGGCGGTCATCGCGGTACTGCGGGAGAGCGGTGACGCCGGTTTCACCGGCGTGGTGCTCTCCGTCTGGGCGGTGGCGTCGCTGTTGGGCGGATTCGCCTACGGTGCCGTCCGCCGGTCGTTCTCGCCGGTGGCACTGATGGGCCTGCTGAGCCTCTGCACCGTTCCCGTCGGGTTGGGTGGTTCCCGATGGTGGCTGCTCTGCCTGGCGTTGATTCCGGCGGGGGCGCTCTGCGCGCCGACCATCGCGGCCACCTCCGACGCTGTCAGCCGGCTCGCCCCGGCCGGCGTCCGTGGCGAGGCGATGGGTCTGCACGGTTCGGCAGTAACCGTCGGCATCGCGGTGGGTGCACCGCTGGCCGGCGCGGTCATCGACGCCTCGGCCCCCCTGTGGGGCTTCGCGGTGACCGGCGCGGTCGGCGCCCTGGTGGCCCTCGCGGTGCTGCCGATCGAACTGCGCCACCGCCGTGCGGACGTCGTGACCGTCACCGCAGCCAGTGGCGAGAACACCGCTGCCGCCATCACCTCTGCAGCCTCCTGACCCGTCCCCATGCGGTGTGTCCGGACCAGAGCGGGTCAGGGCCGCGAAACGGCAGACGGCAGAGCCGGCTGCGGCTGCGGGCGAGACGATGGGCGCCGACCCCCGGCAAGGGGTCGACGCCCATCGTGCGTGGCAGCGGTGGTCAGCGGCGGTCGACGTCGCTGGCGACATCCTCGGTGTAGCTGGCACCGCCGTCGGCTTCGCTGGTCAATGGCTTGGAACCGCCCTCGGGTGGAGCGGCCAGGGTCTGTCCGGCGGCCAGTTCCGGGAACTTGTGGTCGAAGGCCGGCCGCTCGGAGCGGATCCGCGGCATCCGGTCGAAGTTGCGCAGCGGCGGCGGCGACGTGGTCGCCCACTCGAGCGAGTTCCCGTGCCCCCACGGGTCGTCGACCTCGACCACCGGGCCGGCCTTGTACGACTTCCAGCAGTTGTAAAGGAACGGCAGCGTCGAGATGCCGGTGATGAACGCGCCCACCGTGGAGATCATGTTCAGCGTGGTGAAGCCGTCGCTGGGCAGGTAGTCGGCGTATCGCCGGGGCATGCCCTCGCTGCCCAGCCAGTGCTGCACCAGGAAGGTCATGTGGAAGCCGATCATGGTCAGCCAGAAGTGGATTTTTCCGAGCCGCTCGTCGAGCATCCGGCCGAACATCTTCGGGAACCAGAAGTAGATCCCGGCGAAGACCGCGAAGACGATCGTCCCGAAGAGGACGTAGTGGAAGTGAGCCACCACGAAGTACGAGTCGTGCAGGTGGAAGTCGATTGGCGGGGCGGCCAGCAGCACCCCGGTCAGCCCACCGAGCAGGAAGGTGACCAGGAAGCCGACGGACCAGAGCATCGGCGTCTCGAAGCTGATCTGCCCCCGCCACATGGTGCCGATCCAGTTGAAGAACTTCATGCCGGTCGGTACGGCGATGAGGTAGCTCAGGAAGCTGAAGAAGGGCAGCAGTACCTGACCGGTGGCGAACATGTGGTGCGCCCAGACGCTCATCGACAGGCCGGCGATGGCGATGGTGGCGGCCACCAGACCCTTGTAGCCGAAGATCGGCTTGCGGGAGAAGACCGGAATGATCTCGCTGATGATGCCGAAGAACGGCAGGGCGATGATGTAGACCTCAGGGTGGCCGAAGAACCAGAACAGGTGCTGCCACAGCATCGGCCCGCCGGTCTCCGGACTGTAGACGTGTGCACCCAGCAGCCGGTCGGCGGCCAACGCGAACAGCGCGGCGGCCAGCAGCGGGAAGACCAGGATCGCCAGGAGGCTCGTGACGAGCATGTTCCAGGTGAAGATCGGCATCCGGAACATGGTCATGCCGGGCGCGCGTAGGGTCAGGATCGTGGTGATCAGGTTGACCGCGCCGAGGATGGTGCCCAGACCGGAGACGGCCAGACCGACCACCCACATGTTGGCGCCGACACCCGGAGCATGCTCGCTGGTGCTGAGCGGGGTGTAGGCGGTCCAACCGAAGTCGGCGGCCCCACCCGGGGTGAGGAAGCCGGCGGTGGCCATGGTGCCGCCGAACAGGTACAGCCAGTAGGCGAAGCTGTTCAGCCGCGGGAAGGAGACGTCGGGAGCACCGATCTGGATGGGCACGACGTAGTTGCCGAACGCGAACACGATGGGCGTCGCGAAGAACAGCAGCATGATCGTGCCGTGCATCGTGAAGAGCTGGTTGTACTGCTCAGGCGAGAGGAACTGCAGCCCGGGCCGGGCCAGCTCGGCCCGCATGATCAGGGCCATCAGGCCACCGATCATGAAGAACACGAACGCGGTGACCATGTACATGATCCCGATCTGCTTCGCGTCCGTGGTCCGCAGCAGCCGCGCGATGGCCGACCCCTTGACCGGCTCCCGGACCGGCCAGGGCCGGGTCACGACCGGCTTGGGTGCGACGGTGGTCACGAGGGGCCTCCGGTTCTGGGTTGTCCCGCTCGGCACGCGCTGACTCGGCGGGCCGTCATCCGCAAGGAGGATAGTCCCCGGCAGGTGACAGCACCGCGTGGGGTCGCCCGGAGGTGATCACAGCGGGCCGAGAAGCAGCCGGTAGTGCTCCCCGAAGATGCGGTCGCCGCGCCCGCGCAGCAACGGGTCACGCAACGCCGGGGGCACGTCGCGGGTCCGGTTGCGGTCCCGGGTCCGGTCCTGCACCCATCGGGTACGCGGGCGGCGCCGGCTCTCGTACGCGGTGAGCGCCGCCTCGACGCTGCCCGCCGCGCTCAGCGACTCGGCGAGCACCACCGCGTCCTCAAGTGCCATCGCGGCCCCCTGGGACAGGGTCGGCGCGGTGGCGTGGGCGGCGTCGCCGACCAGCAGCACCCGGCCCCGGTGCCAACGCCCGAGGGTGACCTCGTCGGTCGTGGTGACGTGCACCCGGTCGAGCGCGTCCAGCACCTCCGGCACCGGTCCGCCGTATTCGTCGAACAGCTCACGCAGCCGGGACAGCGGGTCGGCCGGCAGGTCGGTGCCAGCCTCGTCGGCGTAGCAGTGCAGCCGGCCGGCACCGATCGGCACCACGAGGAAGCCGCACCGCCGCCCGAGCAGGGCGGTCCACTCGTCGACCGTCGGGCCGTCGCGGACGATCCCGCGGTAGACCACCTGGCCGGCCGGCCGGGGCGGACCGCCCAGCGCGGCCAGCGCCCGGATCGACGAGCGGGGCCCGTCGGCACCGATCACCAGGTCGTACTCGGTCTGGGTACCGTCGACGAAGGTGACACCGACGGTGGACGGCAGTAGGTCTATGGTGCGCACCTCCGCGCCGTGCCGGACCGCACCCCCGGCGCCGCTGAGCAGGACCCGGTGCAGGTCGGAGCGGGCCAAGGCCCGGCACTCCCCGACCTCGGCCCAGAGCGCGTCGAGGTCGACCTCGCAGAGCGGCGTACCTGTCGAGTCGAGGAACCGCTGCCGGTGGACGACGTTCCCGTACGGCCGGACGGGGTCGTCGAGGTCAAGCCGGCGCAGTGCGCGTGCCGCGTTACCGGGAAGGTACAGGCCGGCGTCGGTGGGGTCGTGTGACGGCGCCTTGTCGGTGAGGTCCGGCCGAAAGCCTGCCAGGCGCAGCGCCCGGGCCACGGCAAGCCCGGCGATGCCCGCGCCGACGACGAGGATGCGCAGGGGGGAGCCACGCATAGGGGTGTACGCCTCCGGAGGGGTTCGGCACGCGTTGAAGGCAAGAGACTACTCGGAGCAATCGGTGCACACCAGAGGCAACCGGTCCACCTCCGGCACCCCTCGACACCGCCCGAGCGGCCCATCGGGGCCGGTCACCAGCCATCCGGAGCCACCTGCTACCCGATGGTGGCGTCCGTGACACATGTAGCAAACGGTACTAAGCACCCGAGCCGGTTGCGGCGACCGTTTCGGGGAGGTAAATGTGACGATTGTCGGGAGCTCTCCCGAGCTGTCAGGCCACGTTCCCGACCGTTCCGTCCGCACCCGTCCCCGACGTCCGGGCGACGCCGCAGCGCTAGGAGCATCATGAGACGTACCCTGCGGGCCATCGTGGCCGTCGGCCTCGCCGCCGCCGGCTCGATCGTCACGGTGGCCCTCGGCGGAACCGCCTCCGCCGACACCCAGATCTGCGAGCAGTACGGCTCCACGGTCATCCAGAACCGGTACGTGGTGCAGAACAACCGTTGGGGCACCACCGCCCAGCAGTGCATCGACGTCACAAGCAACGGCTTCGAGATCACCACACAGAACGGCAGCAGGCCGACCAACGGCGCTCCGACGGCGTACCCGTCGGTCTTCCTCGGCTGCCACTACACCAACTGCTCCCCCGGGACCAACCTGCCGATCCAGGTCAGCCAGATCAGCAGCGCGACCAGCAGCATCAACTACCGGTACGTGAGTGACGGCACCTACAACGCCTCGTACGACATCTGGCTCGACCCGTCCCCCAAGCGCGACGGCGTGAACCAGATGGAGATCATGATCTGGTTCAACCGGCAGGGCCCGATCCAGCCCATCGGCTCCCCGGTCGGCAACGCCACCATCGACGGACGCACCTGGCAGGTGTGGCGGGGCAGCAACGGCGCCAACAACGTCATCTCGTACCTGGCACCATCAGCCATCAGCAGCGCCAACCTGAACCTGCTGGCGTTCATCAACGACACCCGTAACCGGGGCGCGATCACCAACTCGTGGTACCTGACGAGCATCCAGGCCGGCTTCGAGCCCTGGCAGGGCGGCGTCGGTCTGGCCGTGACGAACTTCTCGGCCGCCGTGAACGGTGGCGGTAACCCGACCACCCCGCCGCCGAGCAGCCCGCCACCCACCACGCCGCCGCCCTCGGGCAACGGCCCGTGCACGGTGAAGTACACGGCCAACTCGTGGAACGGCGGGTTCACCGCCGACGTGCAGATCACCAACACCGGTTCCAGCACCATCAACGGCTGGACCCTTGCCTACACCCTGCCCTCCGGCCAGCGGATCACCAACTCCTGGAACGCCACGGTGAGCCAGAGCGGCCAGACGGTTACCGCCCGCAACGTCGGCCACAACGGCACGATCTCGCCCGGCGGCACCGCCAGCCTCGGCTACCAGGGCACGCTCAGCGGCTCGTACTCCAACCCCACTGCCTTCACCCTCAACGGCGCCACCTGCTCCCGCTCCTGACAAACGTCCGCCGGGGGGTGCGGCGCCCACCGCACCCCCCGGACCAGGCCGTCCGACGTCACCGCCGGTGGCCCCACCCGGGGTTGCTCCGTGGTGACACGAACTCGCAGGTGGCGTACCGCCTACCGATGGCGACCCAGGCCGCGGGGACCATCGGCTACGCGCAGACGGGTCAGGAGCCGAGGGCGTCGATGTCTCGCATCTCCTCGGGGGTCAGGGAGAAGCCGAAGATGTCCGCGTTGGCGCGGATCCGTTCCGGCGTCACCGACTTGGGGATTGCCACGATCTCGTGGTCGAGGTGCCAGCGCAGCACCACCTGGGCGGGCGAGACATCGTGGGCGTCGGCGATCCGGGTCAGCACCGGGTCGGACAGGTCGGTGGTCTTGAACGGACTGTAGCCCTCCAGCACCACCCCACGGTCACGGTGCTCGGCATGCCGCTGCCGGTCGTAGAGCCGGGGCCCCCACTTGATCTGGTTGACCGCCGGGGCCTCCTCGGTGGCCTGGATCAACTCGTCGATCTGGGCGGTGCTGAAGTTGCTGACCCCGACGGTGCGGGCCAGGTTGTCGTCGCGGGCTGCGAGCATCTCCCGCCAGACCGGGATCAAATCGCCAGCGTCGTTCGGTGGCCAGTGGACCAGCCACAGGTCGACGTAGTCCACGCCGAGCGTACGCAGGCTCTCCTCGATCGTCTTCCGTTCCCAGCCGACCCGCTCGGGTGGGAGCTTGGTGGTGATGAAGATGACTTCCCGGCGCAGCCCGCTGTCCCGGACCGCCCGGCCGACCTGCTCTTCGTTGCCGTACATGGTGGCGGTGTCGATGTGCCGGTATCCGGAGTCGAGTGCGGCGAGCACGGCCCGGTAGCCGTCCTCGCCGGTGGCCTGCCAGGTACCGAAGCCGAGCAGGGGAATCTGGACACCCCCAGGGAGAACTGCGGTGCAGTGATCACTGTGGTTCATGTCGACCGTTCTACCCCCGTTGACGCTCGACATGCCCATGATCGGGAGCACGGCCGTCTTCCTCTGACGTGTCAGTCACTCACCGGTGGGGTCGGTGAGCCGCCACGCGGCGTTGACCTGACCGATGTGGGACAACGCCTGCGGTGTGTTACCGAGGTGCGCCCCGGTGGCCGGATCGATCTGCTCGCTGAACAACCCGACGTCGTTGGCATGCCCGCTGATCTGTTCGAACAGCCGGGCAGCGCGCTCGTGGTGGCCGGCCAACACCAGACACTCGACGAGCCAGAACGAGCAGAGTACGAAGCCGGCCGGGTCATCGCCCCAACGGTGGATCAGTCCGTCCGCACCGCCGAGTTCCCGCTCCACCGCCTCGATGGTCGCCCACATCCGAGGATCAGTCGCCGGCAGGAATCCCACCACCGGTAGGTACAGGGCCGACGCGTCCAGGTCCGTCGACCCGAAGGCACCGGTGAAGACACCCCGACGCGCGTCGAAGCCGTCCCGCAGGACGGTGGCCCGGATCTCGTCCCGGATCGCGGCCCAGCGGCGTACCTCCGCCCGCTCCCCCAACTGCGGGGCCAGCCGCACCGCCCGGTCCATCGCCACCCAGCAGAGCACCTTCGACGACAGGTAGTGCCGCTCCTGGTCGCGTGGTTCCCAGATGCCCCGGTCGGGTAGCCGCCAGGTAGCGGCCACCTGCTCGGTGAGGCCGACCACCATGTCCCGCACCTCGGCGGAGAGCTGGTCGCCGAGATAGTCACGCAACCGCCACACGGCCGAGACGACCTCGCCCGGCACGTCGAGCTGCCGTTGCCGCCAGGCATCGTTGCCGACGCGTACCGGCCGGCTGGCGGCGTACCCGGTCAGGTGCGGGCGGTGGTGCTCGGAGACGTCCCGCTCCCCCTCCAGCCCGAACAGCACCGGCACCGGATCCGAGTCGATCCGGCCGATCGACCGGGCCGCCCACTCGAACAGGCGGGACGCCTCGGTCGGGCAGGCCGCGACCCACAACGCTCGTACGGTCATCGCGAAGTCCCGGAGCCAGCAGAAGCGGTAGTCGTAGTTGCGATCACCGCCGATCCGTTCCGGCAGCGAGGTGGTCGGTGCGGCGGCGACGGCACCACTGCGGGCGTAGGTGAGGCCGGTGAGGACCGTGGAGCTGTGCCTGACCGCGCCGGGATACCGCCCGTCGTAGCGGTGACTTTCGCGGAACGCCTGCCAGGCCAGCACGGTGTCGGCGAGCGTTCGGACCGGGTCCAGCCGAGCGGGTGGTCCGCCGTAGGCTGGGGCGTACGCCAGGTCGAAGCCGAGGACCTGTCCCTTGCCGACGGTGAAGGTGTGCCACACCCGGTCATGGTCGGCGTGTAGCGGCAACCCGGCGCAGTTCAGCACCAGCTCGACCGGGCCGGCCGAGGCCGCCACCGCGCCGCCGGGTAGTTCCCGCAGATACGGGGCGAGCAGGCCGTACTCCGGTCGTGGCCGGTAGTCCAGCGCCATCGTGACCCGGCCGGACAGGCCCTCGACGACACGGACCAGTACGGCAGGGGAGTGCATGCCGAGCTGGTGCGCGCGGGCCCCCGTCTCGGCGGCGAGCGCGTCGGTGACGGCGACGCTTCCCTCAGCGGTGTGGTGCACGGTACGCAGCACCAACGTGTCCGGCTGGTAAGAGCGCTGCACCCGATGACCGGGTTGCCCCGCGGCCCTCGGGGCCAGACGCCAGTGCCCGGCGTCCGGGTCGAGAAGTCGACCGAAGACGGAGGGCGAGTCGAACCGGTTCGGGCACCACCAGTCGATCGAGCCGTCCCTGCTGACCAGCGCACCTGACCGGCAGTCGGAGAGGTACCCGTAGTCGGAGATCGCTGGCTGCCGCATGCGGTCGGCGTACCCGGGATCCCGGGGCTCATCACGCCCCCGAGGATGTCCGCCGGCCCGGCCGGGCCGGGCCGGGCCGGCGAAACGGTTCAGGAGGTCGGCGGCTCGTCCTCGCCGGCTGCCTCTGCGGCGTCTGCTTCCTCCTTGGTGCGGTGGACAGCCTGGTCGGCGTGCTCCGGCGGACCGTAGACGGTGTACAGCACCAGCGGGTTCGGCCCGGTGTTCACGAAGTTGTGCCGGGTGCCAGCCGGGACGACCACCAGGTCGCCCTGCGCCACGGCACGCTTCTCGCCGGCCACCTGCGCCTCACCGGCGCCACTGACGAAGGTGAGGATCTGGTCGATGTCCTCGTGGACCTCCTCACCGATCTCACCGCCGGGTGGGATCGTCATGATCACCAACTGGGTGTGCTCCCCGGTCCACAGCACCCGCCGGAAGTCCGGGCTCTTCTCGGCGACAGTTGCGATAGTGAAGTGCTCCATGCCCAATCAGTACCCCGTCGCGGGCTGCTCCACGCCGGGGTTCGCAGATGGTGGAATTGGCCACCGTCTGCGGGTTTGGACCGCGTCCGATCGGGGATCGACATGACCGACCGGTGCGGCCGGTCATGCCAGGTCCCCACTGACGTACCGCCGTACGGCTGCGGCGGTGGGAGACGGTCGAGCGCGGCGCGGTTTCGACCTCAGGGTCAACGGCGCCGCGCGCTCGTGTGCGACGGCAGTCGGACAGTACGTCTCAGGAGAACACGGCCAGGTGGAAGGGACGGTCGGCGGCCGTTCCGACACCGTCGAAGGTGGTCACGAAGACGGCGTTCGGAATGTTGGTACGCCCGGCCACCGCGATCTGACCGGCCGGGGCCAGCCCGGAGCTTCCGGTGAGACCCACGGTGCCGACCAGGCTGGCTCCGGTGACGTCCTGATCGAACACCACCTGATACATCCCGGTGCGCAACCGGTTGGCCGCCGCCGCGCCCAGTCCTCGGATCAGGAAGCCGTCGGCGCTGACCACGGCGAAGAGCACCCTCGCGGTCAGCGGCATACCGGTATCGGCACAGGTGGTGTGTTCCGCCTCCGCGTGGGCCGTGGCCTCGTCGCCCGGCACCGGCTGAGGTACTTCTCTGCCCCTGGCTCTCGCGCTGGACATCGGACTCCTTTCCCGACCCGGCCGAGCGGTCCTGGGCGTGCTGAGTCGTAGCGGGAAGTAAAGGACGATCAGCACCGATCAGCCCCCTTTGTGCCTCGAACGTATGTCGCGTTCCCTGTCGACAGCCAGGTCATCTGCTGTCCGATCAAGGACATGCGCCCGTCCGGTCGGGGCCGCCAGCCCATGGTGCGCGAGGACTACGGGTTCTCCGTCCGTCAGCTCCGGCCAGCTCGGTGCAGCCAGGACAGCAGGTCCGGCGGAGCGAGGGCGGCAACCCGGGCGTGGTAGCGGGCACGCGCCGCCGCGTCGGGCACCGCGTGAGGACATCTACTCCTGCTCGGTGAACCCGAACTGCACGACACCCTCATCGTCGACGGTCGCGTCGACCGAGGCATCGCCGAGCAGGTCGGCCGCGTCGGAATCGAGGAAGATCCGGGCACCCTGGTTGTCGACCACCTGATCACCCTCGACTGGCGCGGGTACCAACTCGACGCTGAGCGAACCGGCGGTGGTGTCCGCGGCGATACGTACCCCGCCGCCCTCGGAGACGTCCTGTTGCGCGGCTAGATCACGGATCACCAGGACGGCATTGTCGGTCATCGTGAGCATGGTGGGGACTCCTCATGGGTTTCCGGGTTCCCGAGCGGTGCCACTCACCGCCGCATCGGGGCAGCTCAAGGCCCATCCAGCCCCCACGGTGCCTGCTGTGCAGGCCCTCGTCAAATAGAGCGATGTCAGCGCGACGCGAGGCATGACCGCCTGGTGTGCGGGTACCACGGTCGGTTGCGTCTCACGCAACCGTCGGGATCTCGCGCGTCGATCAGGCCGGGGGGCGGGGCGGCAGTGCGGCAGCCGGATCGCCGCGCTCGATGAGCGCGGCGATGTCGGCGTCGCGGAGGCCACGCAGCGCAAGCACCCGAGTGCCCCAACGGTGCAGCCGACACGGGTGCGGGCTGGCGTCGTTGCGGCAGACCGTGCCCCCGGACCAGCGTCGAGGTGCGTGTACCACGACAGCCCGCACGGCGAACTGGGCATCCTCGGCGGTCACGTACGGCGGCAGCGGAATATCCCGCAGCACCGTTCCGGTCCGCTCAGCGACGGGCGGGGCGAGAGAGGTCGTGCTGTTGCTGACGTTCATCGGCCAAACCTCCACACAGGACAATTAGAAACGGACAGCAGCACGTTACGACCCGGTCGACCCGCAGTGACGGACAAACTGTCCCGTAGGGTCAGCCGGTCGCCATCCCCCTCGGCCGGTAGGTTGCGTGGGGTGAGCATGACACCCAGCGTTGCGGCGGAAACGGTCGGATTCGACCCGACCCGACTGGCCCGGATCGACGAGCATTTCGCCGGCTACGTCGACGCCGGCCGACTCGCCGGCTGGCAGACGGTGGTCACCCGGCGCGGCGAGATCGTGCACAGCTCGACGTACGGGCTGCGGGACCGCGAGGCGGCCACCCCGGTGGGGCCGGACACCCTCTGGCGGATCTACTCGATGACCAAACCGATCACCTCGGTCGCAGCGATGATCCTCTGGGAGGAGGGCCGCTTCGAGCTGACCGACGAGATCGGGCGCTGGCTGCCCGAGTTCGCCGACATGCGGGTCTACTCGAAGGGTTCGACGCTCAAGCCGTACACCGTGCCGGCGGTCGAACCGATCCGGATCTGGCACCTGCTCACCCACACCGCCGGACTCACCTACGGTTTCATGCAGACGTCGGTGGTCGACGGTCTGTACCGGGCCGCCGGCTACGACCTCTACCCACCGGCCGAGGTCGACCTGGCGCAGGCCTGCCGGGTCTTCGGCGAGCTACCGCTGCTGTTCCAGCCCGGCACCGCCTGGGGCTACTCGGTCGCCACCGACGTACTCGGTCGGCTGATCGAGGTGGTCTCCGGGCAGAGCCTGGACGTCTTCCTCACCGACCGGATCCTGCGCCCACTCGGCATGGACGACACACGTTGGCACGTCGACGGCACCGACGCGGAGCGGCTGGCCGCCCTCTACGTGCCGGACCCGGCGTCCGGTCGCGCGGTACGGCACGACACCCTCGGCGCACTGGCGTACGAGAAGCCGATGTTGCTCTCCGGCGGCGGTGGGCTGATCTCGTCAGCCGCCGACTACCACCGTTTCACCCAGCTGCTGCTGCGCGGCGGCGAGTTGGACGGCACCCGCCTGCTCGGTCCCCGGACGGTGCGTTTCATGACTCGCAACCACCTCCCCGGCGGGCAGGACCTGGGCACCCTGTCCGTGGGCGGGTTCGCTGAGACCAACCTCGACGGCATCGGGTTCGGTCTCGGCTTCGCCGTCGTCGACGATCCCGTGCCGAGCCGGGTACCGAGCAGCGTCGGCGAGTACTACTGGGGTGGTGTGGCCAGCACCGCGTTCTGGGTCGACCCGGTCGAGGAGATCACCGCCATGTTCTTCACCCAGCTGATGCCGTCGAGCACCTGGCCGCTCCGCCCGCAGCTTCGCCAGCTCGTCTACTCGGCGCTCGTCGGCTGAGCGCCGGAATCACCGTTCGACCGGCGACCGACGAGCGAGCTACCTAGCCTGGGAGGCGTGAGCGAGCTCGCGAAGGAACCGTCAGGCCCAACAGTGGTCGCCCCGCGCGGCCGTCGCACGTACCGGGCCTCGGCGTGAGCGACGTCGTGGTGTTCGGTGCGGCGGGCACCGCGGGTTCCCGGATCGTCAGGGAGGCGTTCGACCGGGGACATCGGGTGGTGGCCGCGGTACGCCGCCCCGAGGCGGACGCGTCGTACCTGCCGGCCGGGGTCCGGGTCGTCACCGGGGACGCGACGAGTGAGCGCAGTGTGCGGGAGCTGGCCTCGGAGGCCGACGCGCTCGTGGTCGCGATCGGCGGTGGTGACCGTTCGCTGTGGCCCGACGCGGCGCGCAGCGTGCTCGGCGCGTTGCGCGGGATGCCGGCGGCTCCCCGGGTGATCCACGTGGGTGGCGGGGCCACCCTGCTCGGCCCGGACGGTGTCCAGCTCTTCGACGACCCGGACTTCCCCGAGGAGTACCGTGACGCGGCGCAGGGTCAGGCGGCTGCTCTGGACGTCTACCGCTCCTCGGCCGACGGGGTGATCTGGACGTATGTCAGCCCGCCGCCACTGGAGTTCCGTCCGGGCGAACGCACCGGCCGCTACCGCACCGGCACCGACCGACCCGTGACCGACGCGCAGGGCCGTAGCGTGCTCAGCTACGAGGACCTGGCCGTGGCGGTGATCGACGAGATCGAGAACGGGCGCTTCCGGAACATGCGTTTCACCGCCGCGTACTAAGCTCTGATCTTGAGCAACGACGGGCCGTCGGATAGATCAAAGTCTTTGTGACCCAGCCGTCGCACCCCTGACGCGCGGGTTGGACCTCGAATCAGGCGCACCGACCACCGACACTCACCCCCGCACGACCGGATCGTCGTCGCGCAACTGTCAGCCCGGCGGGCCCTGCAACATCTGAAGGTGTTCTCCGAGGACATCGGTCCCCGGATCGGCGGCACCGACTCGGAGCGCCGGGCGGCGCACTACGTCGCCGGTCAGCTCGACCGGTTGCGCTCTGACACCACGTTGCAACGCGCTGCGCCCCGACCCCGGGTCAGCGTTCCGGGCGTCATGCGTGTCGTCGCTCGTTCTACCGGCAGTCAGGCGTGCTGACCGGCGGACGGCTGGCTGGGTACGCGCAGGCGCATCGACGGTCGCCAGGCTCGACCGTTCGCGTAGATGATCCGGAAACCCAGGTACGAGGCGAGCGGTGCCCAATGCGCCGAACCCATTCGCAGTTCGGCGGCGTTGTGCCGGCGGCCGTTGGCGAGCACGTCGAGCAGCACGGTCTCGAAGGCCGCCGACTCGACCCAGTCCACCTCGCGGGTGAAGCCGCAGATCAACGCGGCGCCGGTGACGTCGAGGAAGTCCCGCAGCACCGGCTCGGGCGCGCGGAGCACCGAGCAGCTGCCGAAGTAGAGGCGTCGTCCCTCGCAGCGCCCGGCCATCAGCTCGGCCACCTCGGTCAGCTCGACCGAGTGCCAGTCGGTGAGGCAGAGCCGGTTCGGCTCGCCGTGCATGGCGAAGAACCCCAGTCGATGGTCGGCGTACTGCTTGAGCAGCCAGCGGTCGATGAAGTAGAACAGTTCGTCCCGGGTGGCCGCGTCCTTGTGGATGAAGCGGACCTTACCCAGTCGTTCGAGTAGTTCCAGGGTGGGCAGCACGGATCCGCGTTCGTTGAGATCGCGGTGCCACTGACCCTCCACGCAGAAGATGCCACCACGCGCCACGTCCGCCTCCCCGTCGTCGCCAGCGGTGACGTTACCGGCCCGGTCGGCACCGGGAACATCACCCTCCGTGCCGCTGATTGTGAACTTCCGCGCTGATTCGGCTCATCTGTAACTGCTCAGCGCCGATTGTCGGCTTCTCATACGGGCCGAATTCCCAGGTGATACTCAGGTACGGCTAATTGTGAGGACAATTCTCGTTATCCCCTCCAATTGGGCCCGTCCGGTGCGAGGGTGGATCCACGGGACAGCCCGGTCGAAGTCCCGGACGCTTCCCATTCACTCTCCAATCGGGAGGACTTCTGTGCGCGTACACACCTTCAAACGGGCAGTCGTCGCCCTCGCCCTGGCCCTGCCGGGCGCCGCGATCGCCTCGGTGGTCGCCGCGCCAGCGGCCCATGCCGACGGCTGCTACACCTGGAACCGCACCCTCTACCAAGGGCGCTCCGGCAGCGACGTACGTCAGCTGCAACTACGGATTGCCGGCTGGGCCGGCAACAACGACATCGTGGAACTTGACGGGAGGTTCGGCCCGAAAACCGCTGCTGCGGTTCGCCGATTCCAGTCCGCGTACGGCCTCGAAGTCGACGGGATCGCCGGGTCACAGACGTACGGGAAGCTGTACCAGATCCAGGACGACAACTGCACGCCCCGGCACTTCAGCTGGAGTGAGATGGACGAGGGCTGTGGCGGCAGCGGATGGACGGGTGGTCCGCTGAGCAGCGGACAGACCCGGCAGAACGCGCTGGAGACCATGTGGAAGCTGGAGGCGCTACGCAAGAGCCTCGGCGACAAGCCACTCATCGTCACCAGCGGGTTCCGTAGCCGCACCTGCAACAACCAGGTGGGCGGGGCGTCGGACAGCCAGCACCTCTACGGCAACGCCGCCGACCTCGTCTCGCGCGACAGGTCCCTGTGCCAGGTCGCCCGCCAGGCCCGCAACCACGGGTTCAGCGGCATCATCGGGCCGGGCGTGTCCGGTCACAACAGCCACGTCCACGTCGACTCGCGGCGGGAGAACAACCAGGACCGCAGCGCCAACAGGACCTACTGGGCGGCACCCGACTGCGGAATTCCCGCCGGATACCGCTGATCGCGAGGTGCATCGCGACGCCGGCCCGGGCGCGGGTGGGGAACGACCGCGCACTCCGGGCCGGCGTCGTACCGCCGACGAGTGGATCCGCTCAGCTCGCCCGCGGCCAGCGCGGCGCGGTGGCGGGGGGTGCCACCGGCCGGCCGGAGCCGGGTGTCCGCACCCCGGTGCGCCCGACCGGTGCGGCCACCCGGGGAGCCGGGCCACGCGCCGGGTAACCGGGGGCGCGGTCGGGTCGTCCCGGATGACCGGCGGCCCTCGGCGGATAACCGGCGGCCCGGTCGGTGCCCGGCGGACGCGCGGCGGGCGTACGGCCCGCCGACGGCCCGTTGATCAGGAATGGGAACGGCACGTGCACGAATGGATTTCCGTGCCGGATGAGGGCGTCGAGCTGTCGCTCGTTGAGCCCGTGGTTCAGCAATACCTTCCGACCCCAACGATGCAACCGGCAGGGGAACCGGGCACCATCGTTGCGGCACAGCGCACCGGACGGCCATTCCTCGGCCGCGTGCACGACCACCGCCCGGACAGCCAACCGGACATCCTCAGGGGTCAACGGCGTCGGGACCGACAACTCTCCGAGAATCAGATCGATGGGATCCGTCGACTGCTCATCAACTCGCACGGCAGACCTCCCGCAGCTCCGGTAGCGGTGCGCTTCAGCACCGCACCTCAGTCATAGGTACGGCCGTCACAGCGAGTTCGTTCAAACCGTTTTCTCGGCATTGTGAGGAACTGTGCGTCGGCCTGTTCCGTTCCTGCGTAGTGGTCCGCGACGCTGACAGGACCGCACTTCTTACGCGTGGCGTGCTCCCTGGAACGTGGTGGGTGCGGTCAGCGGGCGGCGGCGCAGAGGATGGCCAGCAACGGCACCACCCGCTCGGCGGGGACGTTGTACCGGCCCCGACCGGCGCTGCGCAGCCAGCCGGCAGCGGTGAGCTGACGCAGGTGGTGGTGCAGCTGACCAGTGGTGCCGAGTTCTTCGATTCCGGCCAGTTCGGCGGTGCTCTGCCGGCTGCCGAGGATCTCGCGTAGCAGCCGCAGACGGACCGGATGGGCCAGGGCGGCCAGGACGGCTGGTAGCTCGGCCCAGTCGCCGTCCAGCAGGTCGTCGACGCCACGGCCGTACTGCCAGTCGTAGCGCTGCTCACCGAGACGCACCGTGCCGGTGTAGAGCACGGCGCCCGTGCTGTCCTCGGGTAGGCGCTGCTTGAGCCCGTCGAGCGCCCAGAGGATCCCTTCCGGGGGCGGTGCCGGTGCGTCCGGAACGCCGATCCGCTCGACCAGGTCAGCCACCTGTGCTTCCAGCGCGGCCAACCGCGCTTCCACATCCACCATAATTCGATGATACGAACTTACGTAGTTACATGCAAGCTGGGGAAGATCGACTTTGTACCGGGCAGCCCGCTACCGTCAGTCGTCTTGGGGAGGTACGTCGATGTACGTCGTGTCCGTGATCAACTACAAGGGTGGGGTCGGCAAGACCACCGTGACCGCCAACCTCGGCGCCGAACTGGCCAACCGGGGGATGAAGGTGCTGCTCATCGACCTTGACCCACAGGCCAGCCTGACCTTCGGCTTCTACGACCCGGACGACTGGCGGGAACGGCTACGCGACAGCCGGACAGTGAAACGGTGGTACGACAGCCTGCGCGAAGGCAGCCCGTCAGTCACACTCGGTGACCTCGTGGTGTCGCCTGGCCCCGCGAATGCCCGGCTCAGCGGCACCGGCCGGCTCGACCTGATCGCCTCGCATCTGCAACTGGTGGACATCGACCTGGCCCTGGCCCGCAGCGTCGCCGGTGGCGAGGAGTACGACGCCGAACTGTTCCGGGTCCGAGGTTCGTTGGCCGAGGGACTGCTCGCCGACGGACTCGAACCGTACGACATGGTGCTGATCGACTGTCCACCGAACTTCAACGTGGTCACCCAGTCGGCCATCATCGCCAGCGACCACCTGGTCATCCCGGCCCGAGCCGACTACCTGTCCACCCTCGGCATCGACTACCTGCACGGCAACGTACGGGAACTCGTCGAGCAGTACAACGCCGACGCCCGCCGGTTCGCCACCGTACGCCGGCACCAGAAAGTCGCCCCCGGTGTCGCGGGCGTGGTCTTCACGATGATCCAGTTGCTGTCCCAGCAGCCCATCGCCACTCATCAGAACTACATGAACCAGGTCCGCAACCTCGGCCTGCCGGTCTTTCCGACCGCGCTACGGGAAAATGTCACCCTCTACGCCACGAACACCCCGCGCGGCGTTCCGGTGGTGCTCCGTGACCGCGTCACGGTGTCTGCGGTACGCGACGAACTGCGCCGCCTCGCCACGGAGTTCATCGACCACCTGCAACCGGAACGGCAGTCGGCGTGAACGGCCGGGACGACCTGTCCAGTGCCGTCGACCGGCTGGCGACGATGACCAGCCGAGCCGACGGCACCGCGTACCTCTCCGCGTGGCCACTGCGTGACCTGCGGGGACTGGCCGCACGGCTGGACCTGCGCGGCGTCGGTGGGCTACGCAAGGCCGACCTGGTCGAGCGGCTGGTCGAGCACGCCATCGGCTACCGCCTCATCTCCACCGCGCTCCGCCTCCGCTGATCCTCCCGGTACGGGGGTTAGCCGAGACCGCCGCAGTCGCCCGCCGACGAGGTGAACCGACCACTCCCAACGGCCACAGTCGTTGTAGCTGTCGAGTGGCCACCGAAACGGCACAATCTGTCGTACCCGTGGGATGTGGTGGGCACCGGGTTCGTGACGGCCCGTACACCGGCGTGACGATCGGAAGGACGCACGTAGTCATGAGTAGACGCACCACTGGGCCCGCCATCGAGGCCGAGGGCCTGACCCGGTCGTTCGGCGAGACCCGTGCGCTCGCCGGCCTCGACCTGAAGGTTCCGGCCGGCGCCGTGTACGGGCTGCTCGGCCCGAACGGGGCGGGCAAGACCACTGCGGTACGCGTACTGGCCACCCTGCTGCGCCCGGACGGCGGGCAGGCCCGGGTGTTCGGTCACGACGTCGTCGCCGCGGCCGACGCGGTACGCGCCCGGGTCAGCCTCACCGGGCAGTACGCCTCGGTGGACGAGGACCTGACCGGCGTCGAGAATCTGGTCCTGCTGGGCCGACTGCTCGGGTTGACCAAGTCCGCCGCCCGGCAGCGGGCGGAACAGTTGCTGGCCGCGTTCGGGTTGACCGAGGCGGCTGGGCGGCAGGTGAAGAAGTACTCGGGTGGCATGCGGCGACGTGTCGACATCGCGGCGAGCATCCTCAACACACCGGATCTGCTTTTCCTCGACGAGCCGACGACCGGATTGGACCCGCGAAGCCGTAACCAGGTGTGGGAGATCGTCCGGGCGGTGGTCGCGCACGGCACGACCGTCCTGCTCACCACGCAGTACCTGGACGAAGCCGACAAGCTGGCTAGTCGGATCGCGGTGGTCGACCACGGCCGGGTGATCGCGGAGGGTAGCCCGGGCGAGTTGAAGTCGTCGGTGGGCTCCGGCACCGTCCACCTGCGGCTGCGCGACGCCGACCAGCGACCCGAAGCCGAACGGCTGCTGCAGGCGACGCTTGGCGGGCCGGTCCAGGTGGAGGCTGACGCGGTGGCGATCACCGCCCGCGTCGGGGGCGACGGCAGCGAGCTGGATGCCAGCGCGCAGGCCGCCCGGGCGCTCGGCGAGCTGTCCCGGGCCGGGATCATGGTCGACGACTTCTCCCTCGGCCAGCCGAGCCTGGACGAGGTCTTCCTGGCACTCACCGACCGCCCGGCCGTGCCGGTCACCGACGAGCGGGACGAACTGGAGGCAGCCCGATGAGCAGCGACACCGCCACCTCGACCGGCCCGGTGCCGACGGTCTTCGTACCCTCGTCCGAGGCGCTCGCGACAGTTCTCGCGCCGAGCACCCGACCGCCCCGGCCGAGTCCTCTGTCGGCCTCGCTGACCTTCAGTTGGCGTGCCCTGCTGAAGATCAAGCACGTGCCGGAGCAGCTGTTCGACGTCACCGCCTTCCCGATCATCATGGTGCTGATGTTCACGTACCTGTTCGGCGGCGCGCTCGCCGACAGTCCCCGTGACTATCTGCAGTTCTTCCTGCCGGGCATCATGGTGACGAGCGTCGTGATGATCACCATGTACACCGGTGTCGGGCTGAACACCGACATCGAGAAGGGTGTCTTCGACCGGTTCCGGACGCTGCCGGTGTGGCGGCCCGCCGCACTGGTGGGCATGATCGTCGGTGACGTGCTGCGCTACGTCCTCGCCGCGCTGGTGATCCTCACCGTCGGGCTGGTGCTCGGCTTCCGCCCCGACGGCGGCGTCCCCGGCGTCCTCGCCGGCATCGGTCTGCTGGTCGTCTTCTCCTTCGCGTTCTCCTGGGTCTGGACGTTCTTCGGGCTGGTCCTACGCAGCGAGAAGTCGGTGATGGGGGCCAGCATGATGGTGCTGTTCCCACTGACCTTCCTCAGCAACGTCTTCGTCGACCCGTCCACCATGCCCGGCTGGCTCCAGGCTTTCGTCAAGGCGAACCCGATCACACACCTGGTGTCGTCGGTACGCGCGGCGATGGCCGGCACCACGGACGCCTCGGCAATGATGTGGATCGTGCTCTGGAGCGCCGCCTTCATCGTGGTCTTCGGCACCCTGACCATGTACCGGTACAACCGCCGGTGAGTGCACCACCGTCGCTCACGAGTTGGTGGCGCTGTCCACGGACGGACACGCCGCCAACCTCGTGGTCAACTGTTCGAGGGCCGCAGAGCTGACATGCCGTGAGGCAGCGGCGGGGCCACCGTGTCGAGGTGGGCGAGGATGGCCTGGTTGGCCTCCCAGCCGTCGGGGAACCGGACCGGCGCGTCCAGTTGCGGCGCCTCGGTCGACGGGTGGGCGTCCAGCAGCTCACCGATGCCGGAGCGGGCCACCACCAGGCAGGCGTGCCGGTGTCGGGAGGTGAGCACGCAGAGTCGCCCCGATTCCAGGTGGAATGCGGTGGCGTCACGCCGGCCGGAAAGCGGGTGCAACACGACCGTCACGTCGTACTCCCGACCCTGGAGGCGGTTGGCGGTGTCGACGGTGATGTCCGCGCCGGCCTCGCCGAGGCGAGCGCGAATCGCCGCGACCTGGTCACGGTGGGCGGCACCGACGGCGATACGGTCCACGCTGACCGGCGCACCGTCGGGCGCCTGTTCACTGACCGCGACCGCCCCACGACGCAACACCCGCAACGCGAGTGCGGCACAGGCGGCAGCGGCCTCCCCGTCGGTACGCAGGGTGTGCCGGGCCGGCAGTTCGTACAGCGCCCAGCCGGTGGCGGCGGCCATCTCCACCGCCCCGTCGACGGCGTCACCCGAGCCCGCCCCGGTGAGGTGCAGTGCCCGGTCGTTCGGGCCGGTGCCGGCGCGGAAGCCGGTGAACGGGTAGAACGCGCGGGACACGACCGGGGCCGCTGAGGCCGGCAACCGCCAGGAGACCGGCAGCCGATGCACCGGAAGATGCGGGTTGTGCCGCAGCAGCACCGCGACCGCCGACTGCATCGGGTCCCAGGTCAACCCGGCCCACCGACCGGTCTCCACAGTGGAAAACGGGTCGAGCTGCCCCGGATCACCGACGAACAGGGCCCGTTCGAACCTGCCTGCCACCCTCAGCAGGGAATCCGAACGCATCTGGTACGCCTCGTCCACGATCGCCCACGGCCAGCAGCCCTCGGTGACTGTCGCCCACTTGGCCGCGGTCCCGATCACCACAGGCGAGGCGGCCAGATCGCCGACCTTCGCGGCGACCCGGACCTGTGAATGCGCGCGTACCCGTGCCGACGGCCGGTAGTCGCCAGCCGAGAGCCGTCCGAGCAGCAGCTGCGGCGCCTTCGTAGCGAGCCGATCGATCAGGTCATCAACCTGCTCGTTCGTCTGCGCGATGATCATTAACGGCTCGCCGGAGGGTGACCCGTCGCCCCCCGGGTCGCGCCGACCCGAACCTTCAGCCCCCGCCCAGTGACCACCAGGTGACTTGGTACCACCGGCGATGTCCACCGCAGCCCGCACCACCAGTGTCGATTTTCCGGCCCCCGGCGGCGAATCGACCACCACGCCCCGGTGTTCCCCCGACCGCAGGTCCGCCAGCACAGCAGTGATCACCCGCTCCGCCTCGACCGCAGGCGGCACCGCCAACTCCGACGTCAACCCGATCTCCCCCACCGGCCGCACCCTACCGGTCCGATGCGCCGCCACCGCTCGGCCGCAGCGGATGCGCGACACCTGCACCGGCCGAGACGGGTCCGGTAGGGCGGACAGGAAAGGACGGACGGTCAGTGGACGATGACCGGGACCTTCGGCTGGTCGCCCGGCTGGTCACCGGGCTCCTCGTCGAGCAGGTGGGACCGCTCCCGCCGTCTGGGCAGGAACGCTGCCGGGACGAAGGTGGCTGCCACCAGGGCGAACGCTACCCAGAAGGTGGTGGCGAAGGAGTTGGCGGCGTAGTCCAACCCGCGCTCGATCAGTGACGGGTCGGGGACCTGCTGGGCCAGTTCGGGCCGCTGCTGGGCGGCGATCGCCAGGCCGGCCTCGGTGACCGGGTTGCCGTTCTCGTCGGTCAGTTCGGGTATCTGCCGGGAACCGTTCAGCTCGTTGGTGAGGATCACCGACATGACTGCGGCACCGACGGAACCGCCGATCTGCTGGAGGATGTTCAGCAGGGTGGATCCGCGGGCCACCTCGTGCCCGGTGAGCGTCTTCAACGCCGAAGTCATGACGGGCATCATCGTGCCACCCATGCCCAGGCCCATCACGAACAGCGAGCCGCAGATAAGCACGTAGGAGGTCTCCGCGTCTACCTGGGTGAAGGTGAAGAACCCGGCGAGGATGAGCAGCAACGCGAACGGCACCGTCCGGCCGACCGGCACCTTGTCGGCGAGCATGCCGGCGATCGGCATGGTGACCATGGCACCGAGCCCTTGCGGGGCGATCAGCAGACCTGCGTGCAGCGTCGACTCACCGCGCACCTGGAGGAAATAGCTGGGGAACAGCAGCCCGGCGCCCATGAAGGCGATGATGAAAACGAACATGGTCAACGCCGCGATGGTCAGCCGGCGGTTGCGGAACAGCCGCAGGTCGAGCAGCGGATGCCGGGGCTTGAACGAGTAGATGACGAACGCCACCACAAGCACGGCACCGATCAGCATCGGCCCCCACACCTCGGGGTCGGTGAAAGTGCCGGCCTCGGGCAGCGTGGAGACGCCGTACAGGAAGAGAGCGAGACCCGGCGAGAGCATCAGCATGCCGAGGAAGTCGAACGACTCGGAGGGCTGCGGGCTGTCCTTCGGCAGGGCCAGCTGCGCGTAGACCAACGCGACGATGCCGATCGGCAGGTTGATCAGGAAGATCCAGTGCCAGCTCGCCACGTCGATCAGCCAGCCGCCCAGGATCGGTCCACCGATCGGGCCGAGCAGCATCGGGATGCCGAGCACGGCCATCAGTCGGCCGATCCGGTTCGGCCCGGCAGCCCGCGTCATGATCGCCATACCGATCGGCATGAGCATGCCTCCACCGAGGCCCTGCAACACCCGGTACGTGATCAACTCGCCGATCGAGTCGGCGGTGGCGCAGAGGCCCGAACCGATGGTGAACAGCGCCAGGGCCATCATGTAGAGGCGTTTGGTGCCGAACCGGTCCGCTGCCCACCCGCTGAGCGGGATGACCGTGGCCAACGCGAGCGTGTAGCCGGTCATCGTCCAGGCGACGCGGGCGTACGACGCGTCGAACTCGCTCTGGAACGTCGGTAGGGCGACGCTCACCACCGTCACGTCGAGGATCGACATGAGCGCACCGAGCACCACGACGCCGGCCACCTTGAGTACCGCGGCGTCGAGCTTGTCCGAGGTCGGGACAGGCTGTGGTGCCGCGACGGATTGCTGTGTCACGAAGTCTCCTGTTGTCGGAGTGACCCGGATGGACGGGCGGTGGTCGCCGAGGCGACGCCCTGGGTGGGCGGCACATCACGCGGGGCGGGTGGGCTCGAAACGGGACATCGGGTGAGCCCGAAGCGCACATTAGCCTTCACCGGCGACACTCCGCTGCCGGTTTTGCACCCAACGCATTGTTCTGTGAGCACGGCCACGCCACCCGGCAGTCGTGGCCGGCGCACCGCCGTGACACCTGCACACGTGCGTAAGTGAGCGGAGAAGGGGTAGGCGCGGCGAACCCGGTGGAGGCACCAGCAGCGCGGGGAAGGTGGAGCCGACGTGGTGAAGTTCCTGGTCGCGGCGAATTACACGGTCAAGGGAATGGCAGGGTTGGCGAAGGACGGCGGAACGGCACGGGCCGAGGTGATCCGCGCCCTCGTCGAGAACGCCGGTGGGCACGTGGAGGCCCTGTACTTCGCGTTCGGCCCCTACGACCTGTATGTCATCTGCGAGGTACCGGACAGCGTGACGGTCGCCGCGTTCGGCATCATCGTACGGGCGGCCGGCGGCGTCGACCTCATCATCGTTCCGCTGCTGACCAGCGAAGAGATCGACGCTGCCGCCCGGCTACCGGTGAGCTACCAGCCACCCGGCCAGTGACTCCTACTGGTGCGGCGGCGGACACCACCGCACCGTTGCGTCTCCGGCCGGTCTCCGTCGCGGTGTCGGGTCAGGGTCGTGGCGCACCAGCCGCGCGCTGCACCTCGAAGATCGTGTCCACGGGTAGGTCCAGCACCCACAGGACCGCCGCCAGGTAGTCGAGCACCCGCACGTGCTGCTCCTCGGTCAACCCCAGCCGCCGCCACAGCCCGACCGCCGACCGACGCCTGCCGCCAAGCCCTCGCATGGCCGAGGAGAGCTGGGCGGCGAGCTGACCGGCGAGCCGGGGTCTGTCAATCCCGAGGAGGTACGGCGCCAGCTCCGCGTCGGCGGCCACCAGCCGCATCCAGCGGTGCACCACTGTGCGGACACCGGTCGGACCCAGCCAGTCGGCGACATCGCGGGGACAGACCATGAACTCCGTCGTACGCATGACCACGAATACGGTCCACAGCATTCGAACAGTTCACTTCGCGCCGGATCCGTGTCGACGGAACGGTTCTCCGGTCCCCGTTCGATCGAGCTGACCTTCACCAGCCGGGTACCGGCTCCCGGTGCGTCGACCGGCCCCATCTGCCTACGCCACCACCGGCCGAACTGGTCCGCGATCGACGAGCGCGACGACCCGAGTTGGCAGCAGGCCACCGGCGGATGGACCAGCAACGGTCGGATCACCGTCGACGGCCTACGCGAATACGGCGACACGTACGCATAGGCCACGGTTTGCGCTGTCCGACTGCCGCGAGCGACTTTGTTGGAGACTCCCGCCCGCGGAACCCGTCGCCTTCCGACGGCGAGCGGTCCCGGGCAGAATGTTGCCCGGGACCGCTGACTGCCTGGCTGCCCGGGTCGGAAACCCCGGGCAGCTGTCACGAATGCGTGACGGCGAGTTTGTAGATGCTGGTCTGACCGTAGTTGTCGTTGCTACACGGCGACGAGTTCGAGCAGTTCGCCTGCGTGTAAGCACCAGCCTTGAAGTACGCGCCAGAGAACTTACTCGCGATCGTCGTCTGCAACTGCCCGTTGTAGTAGGCCTTCACCTGCCCACCAGCGACCACGAACTTCGCCTCGAAACGAGTACCCAACTTGTAGTCACTCGTCACCAACTTGTGCTTACTGTCATCACCATTCGTCACGTACAGATTACTGCCCTCCAACCGGAAGACAGTGATGTCGTCACCACCATCGTGAATCTGCGCACCCACCAGATGCGGCTTCACCTTCGGCAACACATCAAACGCAAGCTCCGCCACCAACGTGTGCGTACCCGACGTCGACGACCAACTCGCCTGCGCCGACCCGCCGTCCGCCATCTCCCGCAACTCAGAACGCGGGTAACCCGAACCACTCGTCGTCACACCATTGACCGGAGCCCGGAACTGCACCGACTCACAACCAGCAGCAGCCACAAACGAAGGCGAAACCTCGAAACCCTTCAGATCAGGCTGCTTGATCTCAGTCGGCTTGCTCCCCGACCCCGTCGGCAACGTCACCTTCCAATTCGTCAGATCAAGCACATCCGACGGACTCGCACAATCAGCACCGGGGTTACCGGTGCCGGTGCCACTGCCGGTGCCGGTACCACTTCCCGTGCCGGTGCCGCTACCCGTGCCGGTGCCGCTACCCGTACCACTGCCGGTGTCGCCGTCGGCTGCGTAGACCGCCGCCTCGCTGATGCTGTTCCAGTCGCTCTCGGAGTTACCGAAGCCCACGATCTGCACGTAGCGGGCGGCACGATCCGTGAAGTCGTAGACCTCGAAATCCGTCGTACTTCCGCTGCTTTCACGCTGGCTGATCACCGTCTGCCAGGTCTTCGCGTCAGCAGACGCCTGCACCTGGAACGTGCTCTTCCGCTGGTCACCCCGGTACCAGGCGATCCCGATCGAGCCGACCTTCGTGCTGGACCCCAGGTCGTACCGGATCCACGCGCCATCGCCCCTACCCGACCAGCGGGTCGAGAGATCGCCGTCCACCGTGTTGGCCGGCACATTGCCGTCGTGCGTGCTGGCGGTCACTGCCGCGTCCGTCACGTCCTCCTCGCCGTCGGGCAGGTGCGTGACGGCGAGTTTGTAGATGCTGGTCTGACCGTAGTTGTCGTTGCTACACGGCGACGAGTTCGAGCAGTTCGCCTGCGTGTAAGCACCAGCCTTGAAGTACGCGCCAGAGAACTTACTCGCGATCGTCGTCTGCAACTGCCCGTTGTAGTAGGCCTTCACCTGCCCACCAGCGACCACGAACTTCGCCTCGAAACGAGTACCCAACTTGTAGTCACTCGTCACCAACTTGTGCTTACTGTCATCACCATTCGTCACGTACAGATTACTGCCCTCCAACCGGAAGACAGTGATGTCGTCACCACCATCGTGAATCTGCGCACCCACCAGATGCGGCTTCACCTTCGGCAACACATCAAACGCAAGCTCCGCCACCAACGTGTGCGTACCCGACGTCGAGGACCAACTCGCCTGCGCCGACCCGCCGTCCGCCATCTCCCGCAACTCAGAACGCGGGTAACCCGAACCACTCGTCGTCACACCATTGACCGGAGCCCGGAACTGCACCGACTCACAACCAGCAGCAGCCACAAACGAAGGCGAAACCTCGAAACCCTTCAGATCAGGCTGCTTGATCTCAGTCGGCTTGCTCCCCGACCCCGTCGGCAACGTCACCTTCCAATTCGTCAGATCAAGCACATCCGACGGACCCGCACAATCAGCACCGGGGTCAGCGACGTTCTCGCCACCGCTGTCGGCCGGCTGGATCGCCGCCTCGCTGATGCTGTTCCAGTCGCTCAGGGTGTTGCCGAATCCCACGATCTGCACGTAGCGGGCGGCACGGTCTGCGAAATCGTAGACCTCGAAATCCGTCGTACGCCCACTGCTCTCCCGCTGACCAACAACGGTCTGCCACGACTTCGCATCTGCGGACGCCTGCACCAGGAACGTGCTCTTCCGCTTGTCACCGTGATGCCAGGCGATCCCGATCGAACTGATCTTCGTGCTGGATCCGAGGTCGTACCGGATCCACGCACCATCGCCCTTACCCGACCAGCGGGTGGCGAGATCGCCGTCCACGGTGTTGGCCGGCACGTTACCGTCGTCAGTGCTGGCAGTCACGGCGGATACTGGAACGCCGGTCATCGCCTGCGCGGGCAGTACGACTGCCGCAGCGCCAACAACCACCAGCGCCGCTGGAATGCCCAGCAGAACTTTTCGTCGCATCGGCTTCCCTAGGGGATGTCATTCCTATAAACGGACAGGCTGGCACTAGTGCCAGCGGAAGGCTAAAACATGCCACCTCCGCCCGCAACGGAGGCCGCAGCCTGTACGGGATGAAACCGACTAACGCCGACTTAAATTCATCTTTGGAGAAGATTAGACATCACCAGTAGGTGAGGTCATCGTCACGGGAAAAGGGTTACCTGCTATGTCGAAGGTCACATCAACGACCTGTCGCGGCTGAATACTGTGCGAGATCGTCGCCTTACCCGCGTGCCTTGCCTCGTCTCGCAGCCATCCGAGGGCGGCACGGGCAAGTCCAGGGCTCAACAGATCGTGGGCAGGTGGAGCAGGTCGTCGGGCGTACCTCGTGGACGAGGGTGCGGGAGGCGGTGCGGCTCGCCCGGTGGTCCCGCCATCGGCAGGCGACATCGATCAACGGTCCATGGTGCGCGCCGGGCTGGACCAGTCGACGCCCCACAGCCGATCGGCAACGAGGACGTTCCGCGTCGTCACGTCGGTGTGTAGAAGCGTCTCGCCGTCGACCAGGTCGGCAGCGGTCAGCCCGCGCCGACGGTCAGCGAAGCGCTGCACCTGGACGGGCGGGCCCCTGAAGACCAGGTAACCAACTCTCCATCGAACCCGGGGCTCGACAGTAGAGGGTTGCCTGATCGGTAGCGACGTGCACAGGATACGAGGACGCTCGATCAGCGTGCGTAGATCCACCGGTGCCTGGGCCATCCCGGGCCGGTGGTCTTCCACCTATGAGGAGGTTTCGTGGCACGACGCCGCTTCGCGGGGATAGCAGCCAGCGCCATCGTCCTACCGTTACTCGTCATCGCCCAGCCGACCGCCGCCTCGACCACCACACAGGCCGCGACCGTGAAGCCGGTGCCGGCACCAGCTACCGGGCTGGCCGGTGATGTTCGTGAGCTGACCCGTAAGGACTTCACCTTCAACGGGCAGCGCCTGGAGGCACCCACCCGGTACCAGCCGCGTACCCAGGCCCGGTCGAGGGCGGCGGCAGCCGACACACCGCCGGTCGGCACGGTGCGGCAGTGGCTGGCCCTGGACGACTACCAGGGCGTCATCTACCTGAAGGACTACACGCTGCGCGGTGTCGGCGACAACATCGAGGTGTGGGTCGCAAACGACACGGAGTTCCCCGAAGGTGACTGCCGCCGGCAGATCCCGAACTCCACAGTGATCACCGACGAGCAGGTCGCGGGTCTGGTCGACGAGTTCGACAGCAACATGTACCCGACGTCGACGGCTGCGTTCAGCACCCCGCCGGAACGCGACGGCAGCAACGCGCAGATCGCCGGGGACTTCACCGGCGCCGGCAACCGGACGGTCACGCTCGTCGACAACGTACGCGACGACAACTTCTACGACTTCCCGGCCGCCCCCAGCTACATCGCCGGCTTCTTCTTCTCGCTCTTCAACGAGTTGCTCGACCGCAACATCATGACTGTCGACGCGTACGACTGGGCGCACCGCACCGGTGCGAACCCGCCGAACGAGCCGACCAACGACCTGTGCACCAGCCGACCGGCCCGCCCGCAGCTGTACGAGGGCACATTCATCCACGAGTGGCAGCACCTGGCGCACTACTACACCGACCCGTTCGAGACGACCTGGTTGAACGAGGGTCTATCCGACTTCGTGCAGACGCTCGCCGGCTACGTCGACACCACGGCCCGGATCGACGAGCCGGGCACGGACAGCCACATCCACTGTTTCCAGGGCTTCGGCATAGTCGGGACGGACTACAACACGAACCCACGGGACTGCGGTGGCCCGGAAAACTCGATAAACCTGTGGAACGAGGGCAGTACCTCAAGCGGGGTGCTGGCAGATTACGGCAACGTCTATGCGTTCACCCTGTTCCTGTACGACCGCTACGGCCTGGACTTCATTTCACGGTTGCACCGCGACGGTGAGCTTCAGGGTTTCGCCAGCCTTGAAGCGGCGCTGAAGGCTGAGGGCGTCAAGGACATGTACGAGGTGATCCACGACTACCAGACGATGAACCTGGTGGACCGGGTCGTCGGCAACTCCAGGCTCGGTGTGATGCTCGGGGTGAACAAGCGCCGGGTCACCACGGCCAGCCTCGACGCCACGGTGAACCTGGCCAACCCAGCCTCGTACGCGACTGCCGGCGCGGCACCCAACGGCGCCGACTACGTCACCTTGCAGAAGGCCAACGGTAAGCCGCTGGGCCTGGGCGATCTGCGTTCGATCAAGTTCCAGGGCGCGAAGACGTTGCCGCCGGTCCCGCTGGCCTGGCAGGTCGTCAGCGACGACCCGGATCGCAGCGGCAACCCGGTGCTGTGGTCCGGCAACGGCAACAGCCTGGACGTCGCCGCGGTCACCCCGGTGACCGTGCCGGCCGCCGACCCGACGCTTACCTTCCTGGCGAAGTACGGTGCCGAGGCCGGCTACGACTACGGCTACGTCGGCGTCTCCACCGACGGCGGCGAGAGCTACACCGTCATCGCCGGTGAGGAGACGGTCGCCGGTCCGCTCGGCCCGGCGCTGAACGGCACCACCGACGGCTTCCAGCCGCACTCGTTCGACCTGTCCGCGTACGCCGGTCAGGAGGTGCTGGTCAGCTTCCGGTACGTCAGCGACGGCGGTGTCAACGAGGGCGGTCTGCTGATCGACGACATCGCGGTCGGCGGCACGCTGGTCAGCGACGGTTCGGGCCTGGAGCAGTTCGACTCGCCGTCGGAGATCAAGCCGACGCCGGTGGCGAACTGGAACGTCCGCTTCGTCGGCATCAACGAGAAGCTGAAGCTGGCCTACCAGGTGGAGGCCGACGGCAAGTCCAACTTCACCCTCGGCCTGATCCAGACGGCGCTGCTGTCCGCCTTCCCGAAGGTGGTCGCCATCGTCGCCTATGACGAGCCGACCGAGCAGGTCACCCAGTACGCCCCGTACACCCTGACGGTCAACGACGTGGCGCAGCCCGGCGGCGCACCGCTGAGCTGACCCTGAGCAGGTTTCTCCCGGTGCCGCGCCACGCGGCACCGGGAGTTCTCTGTTTCGCCGGGCGAAGCTGCCGGATGCGGCGACGCGGCCCGGCGTCGGTCCCTAGCCTGGCCAGCAGAGGCATCGTCGGGGGCAAACAGCCCGGGGGGACACCATGACCAACGCGATCGGTGACGCACTTGATGGCGTACGCGAAGTCGAGATGACGGTGACCGGCCGCAGGACCGGGCGGCAGATCACCCATCCGGTCTGGTTCGTGCAGGAGGACGACAACGTGTTCCTGGTGCCGGTGACCGGCTCGGACAGTCAGTGGTACAAAAACGTCAAGCAGACCCCGATGGTCCAGTTGGCCGTCGACGGCACCGCGTTGAGTTCCAGCGCCACCCCGATCACCGAGGCCGACCGGGTCGACCACGTCGTGACGATGTTCCGCGACAAGTACGGTGCTGACCAGTTCGCCTCGCTCTACCCGAAACACGACGTCGCCGTCCAGGTCTCCCTCGGATAGCCCGTCGCAGATCCGGGTTAGGTTACGCTGATGGAACAGCGACTCAGCCTGATCACGCTCGGCGTCGCCGACCTGGCCCAGTCCCGCGACTTCTACCGGCAGCTCGGCTGGCATGGCCAGGAGGTCGAGCAGACCGTGTTCTTCCAGGCCGGCGGGCTCGCCGTGGTGCTGTGGGCGCGGCAGTCGTTGGCCGAGGACGCCGGTGTCGAGGACCGGGGCGCGGGTGGGTTCGCCGGGGTCGCGCTGGCCCACAACGTACGCGAGCCCGCCGAGGTGGATCAGCTGATGGCCGCCGCCACCCGGGCCGGGGCCAAGGTCACCCAACCGGCCCGCGACACCTCCTACGGCGGGTACGCCGGCTACTTCACCGACCCGGACGGTCACCTCTGGGAGATCGCCTGGAACCCCGGCTTCCCGATCGCCGCGGACGGCACGATCACCATCCCCGACTTCGACGCACCCTGACCCGACCGGGCTTCACGGGTCTCGTCATCACCGCACGCAGATCGCCACCCGACGGTCCGGGGACCACCTGCGCCGGTGCCCGCCGTCAGGGCAACCGACGGGGTGCCCGGCGTGGCATGCTCTGCACGCCACTCAGCTGATCGAGGTGTCGTCATGGAGCTGCGCAGGAATCGGGACGCTGGAGGTCGCGCTGCGCGGCTACGACATGGGGCAGGTCGACGCCTACCTGGAGCGGCTCTGCGCCGCGCTCGCCAACGAGCCAGCACAGCCGCAACAGCCCGAATAGCCGGCGCAGTCGCAGCTAACGCACGCGGGCGGGGCGGGCGAGGGTCAGCAGCATCAGCAGCGCGGCGGCTGCGGCGGCGCTGAGCACCACGGCCATCGGGAGCGCGCTGCCCTCCCCGCCGAGCCCGACAAGTGGTGCGGCGCTGGCGGCGACCACCGCCTGGATGCCGCCGAGCAACGCTGCGGCGGTGCCGGCGCGGGCGGCGTGCCGGTCCAGGGCGAGGGCGGTCCCGTTGGGCATCACCAGGCCGAGCGAGCCGAGGAAGACGAAGAGTGCGGCGACGACCAGGGGCAGGTTGTTCAGCAGTGCCCCGGCGAGTACCCCGAGGGCGGCGAGCAGGCCGAGGCCGAGGCCACTGGCCAGCAGCAGTCGGGGCTCGTAGCGGTCGAGCAGGCGGGCGTTGAGCTGGCCGACGGCGACGAAGGCGAGCGCATTGGCGCCGAAGAGGAGGCTGAACGTGCCGGCGGAGAGGCCGAAGACGTCCTGGAGCACGAACGAGGAGCCGGAGAGGTAGGCGAAGAGGCCGGCGAAGGCGAGGCCCTGGGTCAGCGCGTACCCGAGGTAGATGCGGTCGGCGATCAGCGTGCGCCCGGCGGCGGCGGTCGCGGCCAGGCCGCCGGGGCTGCGCCGCGCGGCGGGTAGGGTTTCCGGTAGCCGCAGCGCGACGGCGGTGGCGAGCAGGGCACCGACCAGGGCGAGGGCGACGAAGATGGTGCGCCAGTCGCCGACGTTGAGCACCAGGCTGCCGAGGGCGGGGGCAACCATCGGCGCGATACCGAAGATCAGGACGAGTCGGGAGAAGTACTTCGCGGCGGCCCGGCCGGCATACAGGTCACGCACGACGGCGCGGGCGACGACCGTGCCCATGCCGCCGGCGAAACCCTGCGCGAAGCGGGCTACCGCGAGCGTCTCCGACGACGGTGCGAGGGCGCAGACCAGCGACAACAGGGTGTACGCGGCGACCCCGACCAGCACCGGGCGGCGTCGCCCCCAGCGGTCGCTGAGTGGGCCGGTAACGAGTTGTCCCAGGGCCATGCCGATCAGGCAGGTGGTGAGGGAGAGCTGGATCTGCGCCTGGCTGGCGGCCAGGTCGCGGGTCATCCCGGGGAAAGCCGGCAGGTAGGTGTCGAGCGACAGGGGGCCGATCGCGGTGAGGGAGCCGAGCAGCATCAGCAGTGCGAGAGCGGCACGGCCGGTGGGTGGGGTGATCCCCTCCGGCGGGCGTACGGGCACGGCGGTGTGAGGCATCGGTGGTCCTCCCGGCGGTCGGCGCCACCACGGCGTCGCCGGTTGCCGGGGGCGTGCGGCTACGATAGCTCTGCCTACA
The DNA here is from genome assembly GCF_012726175.1 of Micromonospora sp. HNM0581. GTDB lineage: Bacteria > Actinomycetota > Actinomycetes > Mycobacteriales > Micromonosporaceae > Micromonospora. The sequence goes on along the minus strand of NZ_JAASAD010000014.1, from coordinate 31,290 downwards.
GAGGTGTTGCAGGGTGAAGGGGCGGCACTGTGACCGACGAGACGCTCGACCAGCTCGGCGCCGCCCTCAGTGACCTGCACCGGGTGCTCCGCCGTCGGGCCGTCCAGCGGACCGGGCGGGCCGCCCTGCCGGACGCGCAGGTCGAGGTGCTGCGGCTGGTGCAACGCCAGCCCGGGATCAGTGTCCGGGAGGCCGCCGAGCGGCTGGGCACCGCCGCGAACACGGTCAGCACCCTGGTCGGCGAACTGACCACCGCCGGTCTGCTGCGCCGGGACCGGGATCCGGCCGACCGGCGTACCGTCCGGTTGACGTTGACCGAGATGGCGTACGACCGCGTCGCCGCCTACGAGCAGTACCGCCGCGAACTTCTCGCCGCCGCCCTGGCCGACCTCGACGCGACCGACCGGGAGCGACTACGCGCCGCCGCGCCAGCCCTGTCCCGCCTGGCCGACCGCACCGCCGAACTGCCGTGAGGGGTCAGGTCCAGACGGTGCGGCGTACCCCGCCGTGCAGGCCGCAGGCCCGAGGGCTGCCGCCGGCCAGGCTGACCTTGCCGTTCTCACACTGCACCAGGTAACCGCGCCCCTCCCAGAAACCGGGTACGCAGTCGAAGTGGTCGCAGACCTCGCGGGCGGGTTCGCGTACCCGTTGCCCACCGCAGAAGTCGTACCCCATCGGGTTGTCGGGGGCACCGCAGCGCTGCTCTGGCTTCGGGCTGACCTTCGCGGACCCGGAGGTGCGGGTTGTCGGCGCGGAGCCGGTGGCGCGCGGTGCAGGCGTCGTACCGGTCGGGACAGGCATTCCGGTGGCGGCCACCGCGGTTTCGGTGCTCGTCGGGTCGGACGGACCGGAGTTGGCCAGAGCCACCGGCACCATCACGGCGAGCGCGGCGGCGACCACGGCGGTCCGCCGACCGCCGGGCACGAGTGCCGACAGCCGGGCCTGCCCGGGAGTGGCGATGCCCGGACGGGACGGACGCAGCCTTGCGTGTTCGCCGATCAACTCGTCGAGTTCGTCGATGACTGTCTGGCGCTGCTCGATAGCGTCGGCGAAGGCCAGCGTGAGCACGAACCGGAATTCGACCGCCACGTCTGGGCGCAGCAGCACGCCCGACGTCCGCCGCCGGTCCAGCACCTGGATCAGGGTGACCGAGGCGTGCGGGTCGTGCGACAGACCGGTCATCCTGCCGTACGCCCAGTCGCGCCGGCCCCGCCCGCCGAGCAGCACCAGACGCCGGTTTGTGATCACTGCCATTCCGGCGTCGGTGACTCGTACCCCGTCGGGCAGGTGCCGGCGCAGCCGACCGGTCTGCGTCCCCACGGTCAGGTCAGGGGCGGGCAGCACAGCGTTGTGCCGCATCTCGACGAGTTGGGCTGCGGGTGCCACCCGCAGGACGACCTCGTCGGGTACCAGCTCCAGCGGGAGGCCGTCACCGGCCGTGGCAGAGCCCTGGCAATGCTCGGCGAGTGTACGCAGACGGCGCAGCTCGTCGTCGCGTCGCCGCCAGGTCCCCTCGGCGCTGCGGAACAACCGCAGCCGGCGCTCGTTCTGCCGGCGCGCCCACCGGTACCGCCACGTCGAACCCGTCGAATCAGTCCTCGCCACGCCGAACTCCTTCGCCGCGCAGGCCGTCAACCGCAGGCCACCGGAAGGGGTGTCATGGTGTTAACGGCCACGGGAGCCAGCAGGGACACGGCCTAGATCGGGCAAATTGTTCTTTCGGCGGAGCAAGATTGGCGAAAGGGTGGTAGCTGTACGCCGGGTTGTGGTGCAGAGCTACCTCACGGAGACTCGACCGCGCTGATGAGGAACTTGTGAACCTCGGCCTCCACGATCGCCACCTGCTGCTCCGGTTCCGGGCCGGAGCCGCGGAAGTCGAGCATCTGCTCCTCGGACTCCCACCGCTCGTAGACGTTGATCCGCCCCGGCTCAAGCAGGTCCGGACTGATGGCGAAGCCGAGGCAACCGGGTGCCGCACGCGCCTGGCGGACGATCTCGGCGCAGGTGGCAAGGTAGGTGTCCCGTCCGGCCGGGTCGACCTGTAGCGTGCCGGCGACGATCAACAAGGCAACCTCCGAAGATCGGGAGAGCGGACGCCAGTCATACTCTCCCGATCCGTCACCGTACGCACGTCACCGATCAGGCACGATTTCTCGCGTTGGCGTGGATCGCCTCCGCCACGAACCGGGTCAGACCGGCAGCCAGCGTCTCGTAATGTGCGGTGAACCGCTCATCGGCCAGATACATGTCGGCCAGACCGGTGTGCATTTCGTACGAGCACTCGTAGAACCACCGGCCGATCTGCTGCCGGTGCTCCTCAGCCAACTCCATCGCCTCCGGCCCGTCGGCCGGCGCACCCGAACCCAGCAACGCGACGATCCGCCGTCCCCAGTCCTCGGTCTCCGCCCTGAACCGTTGCCAGTCCTGCTTGCTGTAGCTCGACGTCCGCCGGTTCGACTCCCGGTACGCCTCGGTTCCACCCCAACGCTGCTCCGCCTCCTCGGCGTACGCGTCCGGGTCGAAGTCACCGAAGACCTCGAACCGCTCCTGCGGGGTCAGTCGGATGTTCATCTTGCTCGCCTCCATCGCAAACTCGATCGCCGCGACCATCTCCTGCAGGCGCTTGATCCGCACCGTCAACAGCTCGTGCTGACGACGCAGGTGCGCTCCCGAGTCGCTCGCCGGGTCGTCGAGGATCACGGCGATCTCTTCCAACGGGAACCCCAACTCGCGGTAGTACCGGATCAGCTGCAAGCGCTCCAGGTCCGCCTCGGAGTAACGGCGGTATCCCGAGCCGCTACGCCCGCTCGGCGTCAGCAACCCGATCTCGTCGTAGTGGTGCAGCGCCCGAATCGTCACCCCGGCGAGCTTCGCCACCTGACCAACCGTGTGGGCCATGGTTCCCCCTCTCCGACAACCACGGTCCCGCCTGCCGTTACGTGAGGGTCAAGCCTGATTCTGCGACGCCGGGCACGTCCGGCGGGCGGGTGTCCGCCAGGACGGTACGCAACTCGGCCAGGCTGGCCGGGCGACCGTAGCGGTAGCCCTGTCCCTGCAGACAGCCGATCGCCGCCACCGCCTCATGCTGCCGTTCGGTCTCCACTCCCTCCGCCACCACGCCGAGGTCGAACGCGCCGGCCAGCCGGGTCACCATCTCCACGGTCGCGTACGCCCGAGTGTCCTCGGGGATCCGGCCCACGAACGAGCGGTCGATCTTCAACTCCGTGGCTGGGATCCGGTGCAGGTAGCTCAACGAGGAGTAGCCGGTGCCGAAGTCGTCGATGGCGATCCGGAAGCCAAGTTCCCGCAGCTGCCTGAGCCGGTCCAGCACCACGTCGCTGCCCTCGATCAGCGCCGACTCGGTCAGCTCCAGGGTCAGCGCCCGGGGCGCCAGCCCGGCGGCCGCGATGGCCTCGGTGACGGTGGCGATCAGGTCGGGTCGGCGCAGGTGCGACGCGGCGATGTTCACCGCCACCGTCACCGCCGGCACCCGATCCTGCCAGGTGGCCGCAGCCCGACACGCCTCGTGGATGACCCACCTGTCGATCGACACGATCAGCCCGGTCTCCTCGGCCAACGGCAGGAACCTGGCCGGGCTGAGCATGCCCAGCGCCGGGTGACGCCACCGCACCAACGCCTCCGCGCTACGTACCGTGCCGGTCGCCAAGTCCACGATTGGTTGGAACTCCAGGTGCAGCTGCTGCTCGTCGACAGCCCGTCGCAGGTCGGCGATCAGCTCGGCCCGGCTCACCGCCGACTCCCGCAGGCCCTGCGTGCATCGCCGGTACGCGGACTTCCCGGCCGCTTTGGCCGCGTACATGGCGATGTCCGCGTCGCGCAGCAGATCGGTGTGCGAGATGTGTTGCGGCCCGTACTCGGCGATGCCGATGCTGGCCGACGGGTGCACCCCGACCAGTTCCTCGCCGGGGGACGGTTGCAGAGCCGCCAGCAATCGTTCGGCGAGCCGCTCCGGTGCCAGCGGTCGCCCGCCGGTCACCAGCACGGCGAACTCGTCACCACCGATCCGGGCGATCATGCCGTCGTCCCCCACCGCCCGGCGCATCCGTCGGGACAGACCGGACAGCAGGGTGTCGCCGGTGGTGTGCCCGAACCGATCGTTGACCTGCTTGAAGCCGTCCAGGTCGAGCAGCAGCACGGCCACCCGGTCGGTGCCACGCAACGCGATCCGCAGCTTTCGGGTGAACGCCAGCCGGTTCGGTAGCCCGGTGAGCTGGTCGGCGTAGGCGAGCTTACGTAGCCGCACGACCAGACGCAGGTTCTCGTTGGCCGCCAGGCCCTGCCGCAGCGCCAACACGGCCAACAACGCCATCATCGACAGAAAGATCGGCATCGGGGTGTGGCCGTCGACGTCGCGGGCCAACATGGTCGCCACGATCGCCCCGCCCACGGGCAGATAGGGCAGCACCACCCGCCACCAGGGCGGCAACGGCTTCTCGGTGGCGTCCTCGGTGACACCGTGGTCCCGAGGCGCGGGCATTCGGGTTGCCACCACGATCAGCAGATAGCTCAACGGCCAGAGGACGTCGATCGGGGTGCCGGTCTGATATGTGCCTGCGGCCACCTGCGCCACGTAGATAGCGTCGGCCACCGCCCGTACCGTCAGGCTCGCGCCGAGCAGCGCCATCGGCAGCCACACCGGCCGTTTCGGGACCATCACCGCGACCAGGATGGTCAGCTGCATCAGGTCGAACGTCGGGTACAGCAGACCGGCGGTGCGCAGCGGCTCGTCCAGATCGGCCAAGCTGACGTTACGGAAGATCAACAGCCAGCCGATCGGGACCAGCGCCAACCCGACGATCACCCCGTCGAGCAGGGTCCGGGCCCGACCCACCGTGGTACGCGGCGCGGTGACCGACAAGAACAGCGCAGCAGTACCCGTCACCAGGCTCGCCGCGAAGATCAATCCGGTGGGCAGGGTATGCGGCAGGCTGTTCCCGAGCAGCCGCTCGATTGTCCACAGTGCCCGCCCGGCCAGCGCCAACGCCATGGTGACGGCGAGCAGCAGCCAGAACCGCCGCACACGTGCCGGATGGCGACGAGCCGCCGCAGCGCAGGCCACTGCAGCCCAACCCGCCACCGCGAGCGCACCCAGATCGCTCACCAACGCACCGGCGGGCAACCCCACCAGCAGCCAGAGCGCCTCGACGGCCACGACGACACCGGCACCGACCAGCCCCACACGGTCGACCCGGTCCGTTCCGGGTGAGCGCGCGGCAGCCCGCTCGATGTCCTTGCGCGACACAGCGATCGCTCCGGCTCTCTCTCGTGCGTACACCGTCGACGGTGAGGTCCGGCCCCGGCAAACCACGAAAGCCTAGCCACGCCCGCCGCACCCCGCCAGGTGCGCAGGTCGCTCCTACACCCATTCCTCGTCGGGCTCTGCCGTACCGATCGCGGGTGGACCACCATGGGTCCACGGCGTCTCGTCCACCGTGGGAAAGCCAGCGCCCGGCACGTACGCGTCGCTGAGCGTGGTGTAGCAGAGCCGCTCGCCCACCTCCGGCACGCTCCCCGGGTTGGCCGTCAGGCCACGACCCATGCCGCCGGACAGTTCCAGCACCACCTCGGTCTTCCCGTCGGCGGCCCGCGTGAGGTACACGACCCGCGCCTTCTGCCCGGGACGCGACGGACTGGACAGGGTCGCACCGACCTGCACCAGCACCGGGTCGGTGGTCATCAGCTGGACACGCGGGCGCAGCACCGGCCGTCGGCCACTGTCGTCGACCCGGGTCGGGTCGGCCAGCAGCACCTCACCGACGAAAGCCTCCCCGGTCAGCCGGTACTCCGCCATCACCAGCGGATCGTCGTAGGCGCGCTGCACCGCGTAGGTCGCCGCAGCCCGCTCCAGGCGGTGTAGCCGGGCCGCGGCAGCCACCGCACCGTCACGGCGAGGCTGAGGCGCACCGTCCTCGTCGAGGTGGTCGGCGTGGGCCGTGAAGGCGTCCCGGTCGCCGTCCCACCGCCCGGCGACCCGGGAACCCGGCGGCATGGCACGCAACATCCCCACGCCGCGCCACATCAGCTCCCACGTCGGCGTCAGCTGACCCCGCAGCAGCCGCTCCAGCTCGGCGTACGCCTCGACGCGCGTCGCCTCGTCGTCAGCTTCGGCGTACGCCTCGAAAGCCGGCGCCAGCAGCCGGTTGTCGAACCCGGGATCGGTGGCCGGGCCAGCCGGTGGGCAGATCGACGGGTCCTCGGCCCGGACGGCCGCCTCAGCACCGGACAACCCGGACGGCGGCGCGATCCAGCCGAGCAGCGCCGGAAGATGCAGGTCCTCCACGGCGCTCTGCCCCGTCGCCCAGTGCAGCGTCAACGCCTGCGTCATCGCCACCAACGCCGACGAACCGGGATGCTCGGCCCGTTCGGCGAGAAAGGTCAGCCACCGACCCAACAGTGGCACCTGTGGCGGCACCGGATGGTCACCGTCGACCCGACGGAACCGGGTGGACCGGCCGAGCAGCCGCAGGAACGTCACCGCTGCCGGATTCGGCACCAGCAGCTGCGGAGCGTCGAGGTAGCGGTACCGCACGTCGCGGCCCCGATCCACGGCGACCGCCTCGTTCGCCGTGCGGTGCCCATCCACGTAGGGCAGCACGATCGCGGCCAGCTCGGCGGCGAACCCGAACCGTTGGTCCCGGTTACGCGGCTGCGGCACGATCAGCAGGCGGCCCTCACCGGGAGCCGAGCCGACCATCGCGGCCAGTGGGGCGTTCGCCTCCCCCGCCATCGCCAGCGGCACCAGCACCAGCGGTCGCCGTGACAGGTGCAGGTGCCGGACCGTGGCCACCGGTTGAGCCACACCCGTGGCCACCGCCTGCGCCGCCGCCAACGCCCGCAACGTACTCATGCCGGCACCCCGCTGCGGCGGGGGCCCCCGGCACGGTGCCTGATCCGCCCGCTGCTCATGCGGTGGCGAGGGCGTCGGCGCGCAGGCGGGCGGCGGTCCGCAGCAACGCGGCGGCCTCGGCCCGGTCCGGGTCGGTGGCGGGCTCCCCGGCGGCGAACGCCAGCACCTCGGCGACCTCGGCGATCCCGCCGAGAGCCTCACGGACCGGCCGGCCGAGCGCCCCGGTCTGTCCGCGCGTCTCCTGCCGACAGAAGTAGGCCAGCTCACAACTGGCCAGACAATCGGGGGCATATCGGGCGGGAACCTGGGCCAGTGATCCGGCCAGGGCCGCCGGATCGGCCGCGGGATCGGCAGTGAAGCCGTCTGGGACACCGGCCAGCAACGTGTCGAGCCGGTCCATCCGGTCCAGCTGCCGGCGTACCACGAGCAGTTGCCGGCGGACGTCGAGCAGATGTGCGACCGGGGCGTTGCTGAAGTCCCGCGGGCAGACCAGCACCACCTCGTGCGACACCAGGTGCGGGTCGTGTCCCCCGGCGGCCATCAGGTCCCGCAGAGCGAGCACGTAGACGGCGGACTGCACCGCAGCAGCGGCCAGCTTCGCCGGGTCTGCCTGGCCGTCGATCACCGGAAACGACTTGACCTCGACCACATGGAACCGGCCGCCCAGCCGGGCGGCGACCAGGTCAGGTTCCAGGTGTACCCGCTGCCCAGCGACGACCAGACCGAGCATCGGATGGTCGAACAGGGCCGCCGGTTCGTCGGCGGGCGACAGTACCTCGGTGAGCAGGGTCGCCGAACGTCGAGCCCGGGCCGCCGGGTCGTCGTCACCGCCGAGGTTCGTCCAGCGGGCCGCCGCCGGCACCGGTACGCCCAGCCGCTCGGCGACCAGCCGCAGCAGCTCGGCCCCGCCGTCGGCCTTCACCTGCGCCTCGAAGACGTTGCCCCGGGTGATGGCGAAGCGGGACTGCCCGAACCGGGCGGGGAAACCGACCCGCTCCGCGAGTGCCGGCTTGTCAACCCCGGCACCGTCGAGGACCGCCCGGCGGGTGCAGCCCGGGTTGCCGGTCAACGCCGCGATCGTGCGCGCGTTGTGCCGTTTCGGGGGCACGCCACCCCGAATCACGGCCAGACGCTGCTCGGTGTCCATCACGACAGGCCACGATAGCCGTGCCCGCGTATTCCGGCCCGTTTCACACCCGGGCGGCACGCCGCCGGCCGGTCAGCCCTACGGCGGCCCCGTCAGGGCAGCCAGTCCGGGCGCAGCGGGTAGCCGTTCACCGCGTCCGGGCCGTTGCGCGTCGCCACCACCTGATGCAACTGGATGCCGTTGCGCTCGAACGCCAGCCGCGACCCGGCCATGTAGAGCCCCCACACCCGGGCCCTACCCGCACCGACCTCGCCGACGCAGAAGTCCCAGTGCTCCACCAGATTGCGGCACCAGGCAGCGAGGGTCAGCGCGTAGTGCTGCCGCAGATTCTCCTCGTGCTGCACCTCCAAACCGGCATCGTGGATCTCACCTATCACCCGCCCCGGGCCGGCCAGCTCACCGTCGGGGAAGACGTAGCGGTCGATGAACGCCCCGGAGCGGTGCGGCGCCCGGTTGTCCGCCCGGGTGATGCAGTGGTTGAGCAGCCGGGCACCCGGACGTAACCGGTTCCGCAGGCACCCGAAGTAGGCAGGATAGTTGCGGACTCCGATGTGCTCGGTCAACCCGATCGAGGAGACCGCGTCGAACTGTTCACGGGGCGCGTCGCGGTAGTCCAGGTGTCGCACCTGCGCCAACCCGGTCAACCCCTCCCGTTCGATCGCCGCCTGCGCCCACTGTGCCTGTGCCCGCGACAGCGTCACCCCGAGCGCCTTGACGCCGTACTCCCGGGCCGCGTGCCGGACCATGCCGCCCCAGCCGCAGCCGACGTCCAGCAGCCGCATCCCCGGCCGCAGCGCGAGCTTGCCGGCGACCAGGTCGTACTTGTTCGCCTGAGCCTGCTCCAAGGTGTCGTCGGGGCTGCGGTACACCGCGCAGGTGTACGTCATCGACGGGCCGAGCACCCGCTCGTAGAAGGCGTTCGACACGTCGTAGTGGTGTGAGACGGCGATGTTGTCGCGGGTACGCGAATGCCGCAAGCCACCCATGACCCGTTTCCAGCGAGGCCGGGCCTCCTGCGGCGGAGCCGGCGGCGGCAGCAGCCGCTCCCAGCCCAGCTCACGAGCCAGCGCCAGCCCGTCGGCCAGCGCCGGAGGCCGCATCCGCAGCCCACTGAGCAACCGCAGTGCCTCGTACGGGTCGCCCGGATGCACACCCTCCAAGGTCAGGTCACCGCTGACGTAGGCCCGGGCCATGCCCAGATCCCCCGGCGCGGTGAGCAGATACGACAGCCCGCGCGCGGAGCGGATCGACAGGGTGATTCCGGCGTCGGCCGGGCCGACGGAGCTGCCGTCGTACGCGGTGACGCGTACCGGCAGGGGGCCGGAGGTCACTGCCCGGACGATGTCCGCCACGGTCGACCAGGGCCGTCGACCCCCGGTGGGTGGTGTGGCGGAAGCGCCTGCGGCTCCTCTACTTCGGTCGGTGAGACTCATGCTCGCGCTACCGCCTTCTCGTACAGTCCGGTCAGCCGATGCTCCGGGTCGTACCGGTCCCGCACGGCGCGCCACGTCCCGCCGCCGTAGAGCCGGTCGAACGAATCCCGGTCGTAGTACGCGTCGGAGTAGAGCGACTTGTGCCCGCCCGCCTCCGACACCGCGCGCTCGATCACCCGGTTGACGTCACCGTCGGCGGCACCGTCGGCGATCGGAACGCTCCCCCAGAAACCTATGTTGACGTAGTCCTGCCCCGGCCGGAGCGGATACAGCGGCCAGGAGCGGGCCGATCCCTGGCCCGCCGGCTCGCGTAGGCGCAGGGGACACAGCCACACCGGCGTCATCCCGACCCGGGTGGCGAACCAGTGCAGGAACTCGGCGGCACCCGCCAGCGGGATCTCCACGTCCTGCACGACCCGTTCCCGGGCCGGCTGGCCGCGCCACCTGTCGACCCGTGCGGCAACCCGGTGCCGGTGCTCCAGGCGCACGATACGGTGATAGACGTCGCTGCGCCGCCACCGCGCCGGCCACAACCGCCGCACCACCGGATGCTGCGCACCGAACGCCGCCGAGCACCAGAACCAGTCGGTGTCCCATCGCCACAGATAGTCGTGGGCGGTGAGTGCGTCGTGCGGACGCTGGCGTAGCGAACGGTAGTAGATCCTCTGGCCGGTGTAGTCGGATGCCACTGGCACGTCGTCGGCGAAGCCACCCAGGACGAGGTACGCCTCACCTGGACTGAACATCACCCCGTCCATCGCGTCGACGCGCTCACCAGCCCAGCGGCGGGTCGCGGAGATCTCGCTGATCGCCTCGGTCAACGCCGTCAGGTCGGTGAAGCGCAGGTTGCGTAGGGCGACGTACCGGCGGACCGGTTGCAGCTCGATCCGCAGCCGGGTGGCGTACCCGAGGCTGCCGAGTGAGTTGGGGAACGCCGCGTACAACTCCGCGTGTGGGCCGTCGGGGCGGGCGGTGACCACCTCACCGGCGCCGGTGAGCACGTCCAGTTCGGTCACCGACTCGTGTGGCAGGCCGTTCCGGAACGAGGTCGACTCGATGCCCAGCCCGGTCACCGCCCCGCCCAGGGTGATGGTGCGTAGCTGCGGCACCACCAGCGGCATCAGTCCGTGGGGCAGGGTCGCGGCGACCAGCCGTTCGTAGGTACACATGCCCTGCACGTCGGCGGTGCGGGCGACCGGGTCGACACCGATCACGCCGCCCAGACCGCTGACGTCCAGTCCGGAGGCGGCGGCGCTGCGCGGGCGGAACAGGTTGGAGGTGCGTTTGGCCAACCGCACCGGCTGGCCGCGCGGCACCGCCGCGTACGACCGTCGCAGTTGCGCCACCGCCAGATCATGATCACGCAGGGCGTGCATGGGATCACTCTACGCGCGCACACCTGGCTTACGGGACCTCCAGCACAGGTGTTTCGCATTCGAAGCTGGTTGCCGCCGGGGGCGAGTGGTCGGCGCGGGGCACCGTGGGACAGGATGCCGGCATGTCGCACACCGATGGATCAGGCGGGGTCTACGGCACCCGCCGAACCGGACCGTTCCGCGATCCCCTCCTGGTCGGGGCGATGGCGGTCGGGCTGGTCGGCGTACTGCTGGGGGTGCTGTTCGCCACCGGCGTGCTCGGCGGCGGTGAGCCGGGCCCGGCCACGACGGCGGTCGCGCCCAGCCCGAGCACCGTGCAGGCCAGCCCGACCGGGAACGAGCCGGAGCCCAGCCCGAGTAGTTCCGAGCCGTCACCCACCCCGAGTCCCCGCGAGGATCCGGACGTGCCCGCCCGGCCGAAGGTGTTGCGGGGGGTCGGATCCGGTCTCTGCCTCGGCCTCGACGGTGATGGTGAGAAGGCCGCCGCCAAGCTGACCGAGTGCGGGGGCGGGCCGGAGCAGCAGTGGGTGGTGAACGCCTTCGGGCCGCAGACGGTGACGCTCACCAACGCCGCCTACAACCAGTGCCTCGACGTGGAGGGCCGCAGCGGTGACGACGGCGCCCGGTTGCAGCAGTTCGGCTGCCACGGCGAGAGCAACCAGCAGTGGCAGCTGCGCCGGGTCGACGACGGCGCGACCGTCCTGGTGGCCGTGCACAGCGGCAAGTGCGCCCAGGCCCGCGACGGTGGCGCGACTGCCGGCACCGACATCGTCCAGACGACCTGCGACGGTAACCCGGCCCAGCGCTGGACCCTCCAGTAGCCGCATGCTCGGGGGCTCATGTCGCGACGAAGCACACAGCTTCGAGCCACCTTCACCGGCCGACCTGCCCCGTACCGCGGCCGGGTCTAGCGGCGGCCCCGGCGGGCACGTAGATAGTCGCTGACGACGTACTCGCCGAGATCGTCGGCGTCCGGGGTGAACACCCGACCGCCGCTGCGTCGGGCCACCGCGTCGACGAAGCGTCGCAGGCCGGGATCGTCGCCGAGCATGAAGACGTTCAGCGTGGCCCCGATCCGGCCGAGCCGGTCCACCTCCCGAACCGTCGCCTCGATCGTCTCCGGCGACGACGGCCAGGCGAACAGCGCCTCTCCGTCGTCCGGGTCCAGGTGGGCGGTCGGTTCCCCGTCGGTGACCACAAGCACCACCGGCTCCGCCTCCGGATGGCGTCGCAGGTGCCGGCCAGCCAGCCGCAACGCGTGCTGCAGGTTGGTCCCCTGCGTCATGTCCGGCTCGACGGCGGCCAGTTCCTGCTGGGTAAGCGTCTCGGCCCGCCGGCCGAACCCGATGATCTGCAAAGCGTCCTGCGGAAACCGGGTCGCCATCAGATGGGCCAGGGCCAGCCCGGTCTGCTTCATCGGCCCCCACCGCCCCTGCGAGATCATCGAGTACGACAGGTCGACGCAGAGCGCCACCGCCGCTGACGCCCGCCGCTCGGTCTCGACGACCTCGAAGTCCTCGACGGCCAGTTGGACAGGCACTCCCGGACCCGCTCGACGGACCGCCCGGGTCAGCGTCCGCACCACGTCCAGTGGCTGCTCGTCACCGTACTCCCAGGGACGCGACGCCCCCGTCACCTCTCCGGCCGCCCCGGCCGAACGCAGGTCGTGCTGGCCGCGGGGGCCGGCGGTCAGCTCGGCGAAGACCTGTCGCAGCGCGGTGCCACCGAGACGGCGCAGCGCTTTCGGACTCAGGGTCAGACCGTCGGCATCGCGGGTCACCCAACCCTGCCGGCGCAGCTCCCGCTCCAGCTCCCGCAGCCGGCGTACGTCGTCGGCCGCGTCCCGGCCCAGTGTCCGGGCCACCGCGTCGACGTCGATGTCGTCCAGGGTCGCCCCCGGATGCGCCTGGCCCAACTGATCGAGCAGGTCGTCCAGTTCGGCGATTTCGTCGAGCGCACCGGTCGCCTCGCCGTAACCCAACGGGCGGCTGCCCTGCATCCGCTCGCCCCGCCCCCAGCGCAGGTCGGGCCGCAACGCCCGCAGATTCCCCTCCAACGTGGTCAACTCACCGGCGAGCCGGTCACCGAGGGACTCACGCATCAGTCCGGCAAGTTCCTCCCGCTGCCGCTGCGACAGTGAGTTCAGCAGCCGCTGCCCGGCCGCCGATCGTCGAGCCAGGATGTCGATCAGCTCGTCCACGTCGCGCGGACGTTCCGGGAAGAAGTCGCCGTGCCGCCGCATGAACTCGGCGAACGCGTCGGTGGTGTCCTCGGCGCGAGCGTGCCGGGCCAGCAGAGCGTTGAGGTCCCGCACCATGTCGGCGACCTGTCCCTGCACCGCCGGGTCACCGGCCAACCGCGCCGAGTCGCGCAACCCGGCGAAACGCTGGCCGAGCACGTCGTCGCGCAGCCCGTCGAGGATCCGCTGGTAGATCTGCCGGGCCTCGTCGCTGGCCCACCGGTAGTCGGACAGGTCCCGCACCGCCTGCGCGGTCGAGCGGGGCAGGTCGTGGAGAACCGTCTCGGCGAACCGGGCCGCCTCGTCGCCACGCCGGGCCAACTCGTCCCGTTCGGCGGCCAACGCCTGGTCGAGCTGCGCCCGTGCCCGGGTCACCACTCCGTCGAGCTCACCCCGGCGCAACGCCTCACGGCGCAGCCGGCGGGCGCGGGCGGTCAGCCCGTCCAGCCCGCCACGCCCCTGTGGACCCCGGCGCAGCAGATCCCGCAGCGCGTCCCGGAGGCTACCGCCGGTCAGCACCTCCGCGCCGACCTGGTCCACTGCGCCCTGCACGTCGTACGGCGGGGCGAGCGGATCAGGGCCGCCGCGCCACTGCCCGTACCGGAACCGGTTGCCGGTCATCTCAGTCCCGGCCGCCGTAACGGGTCCGCCCGGCATCGGTGACGTCCTTGCCGAGCCGGCGGCTGAGGTACAGCCCTTCCAGCACGAACTCGACTGCCGCCGCGGCCTGCCCGGCGCTCGGAGCGTCGCCGAAACCGAGCCGGTCGAGCACCTTGGCCAGCCCTGGCACCGTGCCCACCTGGCGCAGCAGGTCAGCCGCCGACACCAGCTCGCCGGTCTCGACCGCCTGCCCCTCCTCGACCAGTGCGGTGAAACCGGACAGGTCCAGCCCGGCCAGCCGGGCGCGGAACGTCTCCGCGGTCGCGGTACGCAGCAGGTGGCCCAGAAGTTCGGTCTCCCGACCCTCCTCGCCGCTCTCGAACTCCACCTTGCCGCGCAGCGTCGACGTCACCGACACCGCATCCCCCACCCGCGCCACCGCCTCAGGTGACAGGCAGGGCACCTCGCTGACGCCTGCGGTGGCGGAGGGGTCGTTGCCCGACACCTCGTCCGAGTCGGCGCCGAGCAGACACGTCCGGCGCAGCGCGGCAGCGGCGACGGTCTCGGTGGCGGCGATGGCGAAGCGGGCGGAGACACCGGAGCGTGGGTCCACCGACGGCGACTCGCGTACCGCCCGGGCGAACCGGGCCAGCACCTCCAGCACATGTTCCGGCACCTCGGCGACCAGGTCGGCCTCCTGCTGGATCAGGGCCAGTTCCAGCTCCAGGTCGGTCGGATAGTGGGTACGGATCTCCGCACCGAAACGATCCTTGAGCGGGGTGATGATCCGGCCCCGGTTCGTGTAGTCCTCCGGGTTGGCGCTGGCTACCAGCAGCAGGTCCAACGGCAGTCGCAGCTGGTGGCCGCGTACCTGGATGTCCCGCTCCTCGAGCACGTTGAGCAGCGCCACCTGAATCCGCTCGGCCAGGTCGGGAAGCTCGTTCACCGCGAAGATGCCCCGGTTCGTCCGCGGCACCAACCCGAAGTGGATCGTCTCGGGGTCACCGAGCGTACGTCCCTGGGCCAGCCGCACCGGGTCCACGTCGCCGATCAGGTCACCCACGCTGGTGTCCGGGGTGGCCAACTTCTCCCCGTACCGCATCGAGCGGTGCAGCCAGCCCACCGGCAGGTCGTCGCCGGCCTCGGCGACGAGCGTCCGCGACGCCGGGGTGACCGGGTGTAGCGGGTGCTCGTTGAGCACCGATCCGACGATCACCGGCGTCCACTCGTCAAGCAGCGTGGCCAGTGCCCGGATGAGCCGGGTCTTGCCCTGGCCCCGCTCGCCGAGCAGCACCATGTCGTGCCCGGCGAGCAGCGCCCGCTCCACCTCTGGCAGCACCGTGTCGTCGTACCCGACGATGCCGGGGAACCGGGGCGCGCCGGTACGCATCCTGGCCCGCAGGTTGTCGCGTAGCTCCTGCTTGACGGTGCGGTGCCGGTGCCCGGCGGCGCGTAGCGCGCCGAGCGTGACGGGCAGGTCGGCCGGTGGGAGCGGCGGAACAGGCGAAGACTCACTCACCTCGCCCACGCTAGCGCGCAGCCCGCCCCCGTCAGCGCTGCTCGATCATGAATTGTGGGTGGGTGTCCCTGCCGGTCCGCCTCCTGGTCAGGGTTCGGCCCGTAGCCGGGCGAGTGTGGCGTCGAGTGCGGTCTGCTGGGTTCGCTCGTCGTAGGTTTCCGGGTCCAGGCAGGCGAGGGCGTTGAGCCCTTCGACCACGGCCACCAGACTGGTGGCCGTGTCGGTGACCTGGACCGGACGCCAGTCGGGCCGGGCGGCGCGGACCAGCTCACGGACCCGGGTGACGAATCTGCGGTTGTAGTCGCGGTGCAGGTCGGCCAGCACCGGGTCGGCGAGCGCGGCGGCGAGAAAGCCGACCCAGACCCGGGCTTCCTCCCGCTTCTCCTCGGTGGGAGAGGCGGCCTGGAGCAGCACTGCCCGCAGCGCTTCCACTGGGTCGGCGGCCGTGGCCTGGGCGGCGTCGGCGCGCCTGCCGGTGCGCCGGTGCAGCAGCTCGCGGGCGTGTACGAGCAGTGCCTGCTTGTCGGCGAAGGTGTGCAGCACCATCCCGGTGGTGCAGCCGGCCCGCTCGGCGACGGCACGCAGGGTCAGCCCGGGCAGGCCACGTTCGGCAAGGACCGACCAGGTGGCAGCCGACAGGCGTTGCTGCTGGTCGGCGAGGTCACGTCGTCTGGCCATGTGGGTCCCTTCCCTGGTCGACGACCCGTACCGTAGCGTACGTTACGGTAACGCTCGTTACGGAAAGGTGGGACAGGTGCTCTCCGTCGAACATGAACCCTTCGAGTCGCCCGACGCCGCCCGGCTGCGCGCAGCTCAGCGGGCCGAACTCGACGCCCGCTACGGCTGCGACGACCACGAACCGGGGGAAGCACCCACCGCCGCAACGGTGAGCATCTTCCTGGTCGCCCGCGAGCCGGACGGCACCGCCGTGGGCTGCGGCGGTCTGCGCTTCCTCGCCGCCGGCTCCGCCGAGATCAAACGGATGTACGTCAGCCCGCCGGCCCGGGGCACCGGCGTCGCAACCGCCATCCTGCACGCCCTGGAACAGGCCGCCCGCGACAACGGGGTGCGCACCCTGCTGTTGGAGACCGGCACCGCCCAGCCCGACGCCATGCGCTTCTACGAACGGGAGGGCTACCAGCGCATCGACAACTTCGGGCCGTACCGCGGCGAGCCGCTCTCCGTCTGCTACGCCCGTCACCTGCCGTGACAACCCGGTCCGCCGCCCGATGCGGGCAGCGGACCGGGAGACGGTGCTCAGCCGCGCGCCCGGGACCTGATCAGCCTCGGTACGGCCGCGAGACCGGTGACCGGGCGGAACGCCCGGGCCGCATTGACCAGTGCGGCGTACTCGTCCTCGGTCAGATCGATCTCCGCGGCGGCGGCGTTGCGCTCCAACTGCTCCACGCTCGACGCACCAGGAATTGCCGCCACGTTCGGGTGACGCAGCACGTAGGCCAGGGCGATCTGGCTCGGCGTCGCGTCGTGCGCGGCGGCCACCTGGCGCAGCGTCTCGATGAGCGCGCCACCGCGCGCCAGATTCTCCGGCAGGAAGTACGGGTTGGCCCGACGGACCGCACCGACCGGCGGACGGTTCGCGTCGTACCGCCCGGAGAGAAAGCCCTGCGCCAGCGGGCTGTACGCGATGACCAACCGGCCGGCCTGTTCGGCGTAACGCAGAAGGTCCTCCTCCGGCCTGCGGTCAAGCATGCTGTAGCGGACCTGGTTGCTGAGCACCCGCCGGCCGAGCGCGACCTCCGCCACCTGCCAGCGGCGCAGGCTGTAGTTGCTCACCCCGACCTCACCGACCAGGCCGACGTCCTGCAACGCGCGCATGCCACGCATGGTCCGGTGGTCGCTGACCACCGGATTGGGTTGGTGCACCTGGTAAAGGTCGATGCATGTGACACCGAGCCGGGCCGCCGAGGCCACCGCTCGCTGCTGCACCACCGAGGAGACCGGCAGCACCGGGAAGATCTTGGACGCGACCGTCACCTTGTCCCGGTCGGCAGCCAGCGCCGCGCCGAGGAGCCGTTCACTGCGGCCGAAGCCGTAGACCTCGGCGGTGTCGAAGAGGGTCACGCCCAGCTCGACGGCGCGCCGCACGATGTTCGCCGCCAGCCGCTCGTAGTCGGAGCCGTATCCCCACTCCCGCGAACCGAACTGCCATGTACCGAGGCCGATCCTGGACACCGGCTTCGGGGTGTCGAGACGCACGTAACGCATGAGACGACGCTACCCGTCACAGCCGCACGTCAACCGCCGATCGATCCACGGAACCGCTCAGCTCGACAGCGTCCACGACCCGTCCCGCACCCAGCGAACCGCCTGGTCACCGACCATCGACGCCGCCGTGTGGGGAACATCCCACCAAGGGCTATGGTCATGATCGTGACCTACCTCGCCGCAGACACGCGCTACGACCAGATGACCTACCGGCGCAGTGGAGCCAGCGGGCTTCGGCTGCCCGTGATCTCGCTCGGTCTGTGGCACAACTTCGGACCGGACCGCCCCGTCGAACGGCAACGAGACATCGTCCGGCGCGCCTTCGACCTCGGCGTCACCCACTTCGACCTGGCCAACAACTACGGCCCGCCGCCCGGGTCCGCCGAGGAGAACTTCGGCCGGATGCTCGCCACGGACCTCAGGCCGTACCGCGACGAGCTGGTCGTCTCCAGCAAGGCCGGCTACCTGATGTGGCCCGGCCCGTACGGCGAGTGGGGCTCCCGCAAGAGTCTGCTCGCCTCACTCGACCAGTCACTGCGCCGGCTCGGTCTGGACCACGTCGACATCTTCTACAGCCACCGGTACGACCCGGACACCCCGCTCGAGGAGACGATGGGTGCGCTCGACACCGCCGTCCGCTCCGGTAAGGCCCGCTACGTCGGCATCTCCAACTACACCTCCGAGCAGACCGCGCGAGCCGCAACGATTCTGCGCGAACTCGGTACGCCGTTGCTGATCAATCAGCCGGCGTACTCGATGTTCAACCGGTGGACCGAGCAGGACGGGCTGCTCGACACGCTGGAGCGGGTCGGTGCCGGCTGTATCGCCTACAGTCCGTTGGCCCAGGGTCTGCTCACCGACCGCTACCTCGATGGCATCCCGGCCGACTCCCGGGTCCGCACCAGCGTCTTCCTCGACGAGAGCGACCTCGACGAGCAGCGACTGGCCACCATCCGTGGGCTTGCCGACATCGCCCGGCGCCGGGGTCAGTCCCTCGCACAGCTCGCGCTCGCCTGGGCACTACGCGACCCGCGGATGACGAGCCTCATCATCGGCGCCAGCAGCGTGCCGCAGTTGGAGGCGAACATCGCAGCGGTGGACAGGCTCGACCTGACCGCCGAGGACCTGGCCGACATCGAGGCCCAGTTGACCTGACCCTCCCCCTCAGGGTCGACAGGGTCGAAGGACCCTGCCCACGGATCGTAGGCAGGGCCTAGCGTGAGGGGGGAGGTGGCCCATGCGCGTGACAGTGTTCAGCACCAAGCCGTACGACCGGACGTTCCTCGCCGAGGCGAACGAGAAGGCCGGCCACGAGCTGACGTTCCTGGAGCCGAGACTCACCGCGCAGACCGCCCGGCTCGCCGAGGGGTCGGACGCGGTCTGCGCCTTCGTCAACGACGACCTCTGTGCCGTGGTGCTCGACCAGCTCACCGACGTCGGTGTCCGGGTGGTGGCGCTGCGCTCGGCCGGCTTCAACAACGTCGACGTGGTCGCCGGCCGTGAGCTGGGTCTGACCGTGGTGCGGGTGCCGGAGTACTCACCGCACGCGGTGGCTGAGCACACCGTCGGCCTGATCCTCGCCCTCAACCGCAAGATCCACAGAGCCTACAACCGGGTACGCGAACACAACTTCGCCCTCACCGGCCTGCTCGGCTTCGACCTGCACGGCCGTACGGTCGGCATCGTCGGGACCGGGCGGATCGGGGTCTGCGTCGCCCAGATCATGGTTGGCTTCGGTTGCCGGGTGCTGGCCAGCGACCCGTGCCCGAGCGACACGGCAGCCGCCGCCGGGGTGCAGTACGTGCCGCTTGAGCGGTTGCTCACCGAGTCGCACATCGTCACTCTGCACTGCCCGCTCACAGCCGACACCCGGCACCTGATCGACGCCGAGCGGATCGCCCGGTGCCGTGCGGGTGTCATGCTGATCAACACCGGCCGGGGTGCGCTCGTGGACACCCGGGCGGTGATCGACGGGCTCAAGAGCGGTCGGATCGGCTACCTCGGCCTCGACGTGTACGAGGAGGAGAGCGACCTGTTCTTCGAGGACCGCTCCGAACGGGTCCTCGGTGACGACGACTTCGCCCGACTCACCACCTTTCCCAACGTGCTGATCACCGGGCACCAGGCTTTCTTCACCGAGGACGGCCTACACAACATCGCGGAGACAACCATCGCCAATCTCTCCACCGTCGAACACGACGGCCCCGGCGCCGTACCCACCGCAGCCCTGGTCTGCTGACCACCACCAGCGGTGATCTGTCCGAAACCGAACGTAATGCTGTCGACGGACGGACAGAGACGAGTTTGGATCAATCCGGTCGAGTTAGCTTGCCCATCGGAAGCACCCAGCTTCCGATGAGGAGGGCTCTCGTGACATCCGCTCCGCTCAGCAGGACCCGCCCGGGGATCATCCTCGGCATCGGGATCACCACCGTCCTGGCGGCGGCACTCGCCGCCGCACCGGCCACCGCCGCACCGGCCAACGAGGCTCCGACCACCACCACCCGCACCGACGCGCACGGCGCCGTCGCCGACTCGGGCACCGTACCCGCCGCCGTCGCGCCACCCACCGTGCAGCAGGCCCCCAACGGCGTACGGGGTTCCGGCACCTCCGGGTCGGTCGGCACCGGCAAGGCCGGACCGGGAGGCAACCGCTTCGACGTCGGCGCCCGTCCCGCCGCACCCGTCAGCGGCTCGGTCGGCGTCCAGAGTGTCATCGGCACCGACAACCGGGTCCGCGTCGACCCGACCACCGTGTTCCCGTCGAGCGCCATCGTGCAGATCGTCCGCACCACCAACGGCAGAACCTGGGGTTGCACCGGCTGGCTCTACGGGCCGAACATCATCGCCACCGCCGGACACTGCGTGCACCCGGGCGGCGGTCAGAACGGTGGTGGCGGCAACAACTTCTACCCGCGTGGCGACTTTCAGATCATCCCTGGACGCAACGGGACGTCGACCCCGTACGGCACCTGCACCGCCACCCAACTCCTGTCGGTCACCGGCTGGACCCAGAACGGCGACGTGACTTATGACTACGGAGCCATCCGGCTGAGCTGCGCCGCCGGCAACAGCACCGGCTGGTTCGGCATGTGGTGGCAGAGCGCCTCACTGACCGGCACCGCCACCACCGTCAGCGGCTACCCCTGCGACAAGACTTTCGGGCAGCAGTGGCGGCACGCCGGGCAGACCGTCACGGTCACCCACGACCGACAGGTGTTCTACCAGAACGACACCTTCGGCTGCCAGAGCGGCAGCCCCGTCTACCAGACCCGGGCCGCCGGTAGTTCGTTCTGCGTCGGGCAGTGCGTGATGGCGATCCACGCGTACGGCCTGTACGGCTCCTGGCCACATTCGAGCAACAACCACGGCACCCGCATCACCGAGAGCGTCTTCAACAATCTGATCACCTGGCGCGACAGCTGACCGGAGTCGTCCGTGCGGGTGGGCCGGCGACAGTCGCCCACCCGCACGGACGGCCGACGTCGACCGGACCACCCGGCTCAACTTCACCCAGCAGTCAGCTGAACCTTCCGGCCCCCCGGCTCGTCATGCCGACAGTCTTCCACTACGAAGGGGCAGCGATGAGCTATCCAAATCAGGGTGAAAACTTCAATATCTACGAGTTGCCGCCACCTCCACGGACGGCACGGGAACTGGTTGACGCCTTGGGCCTCGAGGCTGCACGAGACGCCCTACCCGACAACGAGCGACGGTCCTTTGACCGGGCAAACCCACCGCAAGAAATCGTCGCGGCCAGCGACAGGCTGGCAAGTAGTGAGGAAGCACTCGACCAGTTCGAGGAACACATTAGGGAATTCGCCCACGAAAACAACTTCAACGAGGCGCAGATTCAAGTTCTATACCAAAACTCCGCAGGTGTGCAGAACCAATTGATGGCTAACATCAGAGCCGCCGCCGAGAACGCAAGAAACACGCTGGAAAATCAGCGCGTGAATCTAATCAACAGAATTAACACCCGAGGACTGACGAACATAGTCGCGTTCAATTCGGGGCGATACAGCATGCCGGATCCCAGAACTTCGGCAGCCGCTTCGACGTCCTCGTCGTCCGAAAGGAGACACGACCGGCGGGGCGGAGGCCAGGGCAGCAGCCGAAACCCCCTCGGCCCGACCAGCGGCAACCAGCGCCGACGAGCCCGGTGACAAAAGCTGGCGGCAGGAACGAGTAGTACCGCCGCGTTCACCAACCCGCCCGCTGACACCTCCCAGCTACGCCAAGGCGCCGACACCTGCCCCACCAGAAAGGTCGCCGGGGATGGTTGTCACCTCCTGAAGTTGCGGCCTAGGCCCCGAGCTCATGGTGGAGTCATGCGCTCGGGGCCACCCTGGCGTTCGACCATCAAGCAGGGTTGAGGTGTCCACGGTGGCGGCGGACGGTCGCCGCACACGTGCACAGCCTGGTTGAGGAATCCGTAGGCGTTACGGGCGACGGTTCTGGGCTTTACGAAGTTACGTACCCCTCCGCGCACCAATCGAGTACGCCAGCACACCGTCGGGGCAGCCTCTGACGGTACGAGCCGGCACCCCGGTACCACACTGTATTGCGCCCCACATTCCGCCCCGACAGCACCCGAACAGGCGGCGCAGTCGAAAGATCCCTGGCCGGAGGAGGTTTCGGACGAAGTCTCGACACCGATCACCGAAGTGCAGTGTGGGGCGCTGGGTGACCACGGCTGTGACCACAAGATCACAAACAATCAGCACTAGTCGATGACTGACGCCGATTGACCTGCATAAACGCGAGGTGAAGCCGAGGGGTCTCGAACCCCTGACCCCCACACTGCCAGCATGGTAGCGATTCGGGGCTGCGGCCAACCACGCGATCGTCATGGCTGTCGTGGATCCTTCGGGGTGCGATGGCGAGCCGGGCTCCTCAGGTTGGTCGAGTCGGATCAGGTCACGGCGGGTTACGATGCCGTCATGAACTTCGAACGGATCAGCGTCAACCCGGCCCAGATGGGCGGCGCGCCGTGTATCCGTGGTCTACGCATCCCGGTTGCGACGGTCGTCGCGATGGTCGCGGACGGCATGAGCGCGGATGAGATCGTGTCGGAGTTGCCCGACCTGACTGTCGATGACGTCTGGGAGGCGCTGCGCTTCGCCGCCGAGGCTGTTCGGGAGCGGGAACTGCCGCTACATCGCGCGGCATGAGATTTCTGATCGACAACAACCTGTCGCCAGCGGTGGCCGAAGGTCTGTGCATACAGGGGCATGATGCCGAGCACGTCAGGGACTACGGCTTGGCGGCGGCGTCGGATGAGATCGTGCTGGATCGGACACGCCAGGAACGGCGGGTGTTGATCTCAGCAGATGCCGACTTCGGCACTCTGCTGGCATCCTCCGGGGCCAGCGAACCGTCCGTGTTATTGGTACGGCGGATCAGCGGTCGTCGAGCCGCACAGATCGTCGCAATCCCGGTGGCGAACCTCGCCGCAGTCGATGACGACCTGCGCAGTGGAGCAATCGTCGTGGTGGGTGACGACTGGCTGCGGGTCCGCCCCTTGCCCATCCTCCGCGGCAAGTGACCGTCCCGCCGGTTGCCATCGTTTCCTCCATCACTGAGCCTTTCCAAGCTGATCTTGCAGCTCAGGGTGGTGCGGCAGGCCCGGTGATCGATGGGTGCGAGGCTCCAGGTAGGACAGCTGTCGACCAAGACTCGAAGCCCCGACCGGGAGCCTCGCCATGCTGTCCTACCCCGCCACGATTCCGTTGTCCAGCCGCACCCTGAACCACCTTGCCGAACGCATCCGCGGCAACCGCAAGCAGCGCCAATCCCGTTGGCGACGCCTCGACCCCGGCCGGCAAGCGCTGCTCGCCCTGGCTCATCTGCGCAACGGCGACACCTACACCCGACTCGCGTCCGGCTTCACCATCGTCGTCGCCACCGCCTGGCGCTACGTCCAGGAAGCGATACCCTCCTCAGCTCGGCAGCCGCCGACCTGAACACCGCGATGCGACGCATCCGGCTGCTGGCGTACGCGATCCTCGACGGCACCCCGATTCCGATCGACCGGGTCGCCGACCAGCGGCCGTACCACTCCGGGAAACACCAGCACCACGGCGTGAACGTGCAGGTCATCGCCGATGCCGCCGGTCGGCTCGTCTGGGCTTCGCCAGCGCTGCCCGGTTCCGTCCATGACCTGACCGCAGCCCGAACCCACGGCATCATCGACGCACTGAGCAGGGCAGACGTGTTGACCTTCACCGACAAGGCCACCAAGGAACCCGTGGCAGCGTGCGCACGCCATTCAAGCGGCGCCGCTTCCAGCCGAAGCTGTCACGCCGGCAGAAGGGCCGTCAACCGCGCCCGCGGCGAACGCGCGATCACCACCCTCAAGACCTGAAAGATCCTGAACAAGCTGCGCTGCTGTCCACATCGAGCGGCTCCGATCGTGGCGGCCATCCTCGTTCTGCACCACGTCGAAGCCAACCGCTACGTAGGATGAGAAGGGCTTAGTGGTCTGCCTGCGCCTCGACACGACAGCGGCTCGACCGGCCAAGGTCATGCATCCGTCCTCGCTGTCGTCGGTGTCGGCCAGCGCCCAGAACAGTACGACGATGCGCTACACACCGGCCCGCTTCGCGGCGGTGACTACCTCACACGCTGTCCGTCCGACCGGGAACAGATACATGTTCTCGACGCCGTTCAGCGACGGCGGGTCCGTCAGGTCGCCGCCGACGACCTCCACCCCCGCCCGGAGGGCTCGCCGCCGACGGCCACCGCGTCAGTGCGCGGATTCGGAAGCGCTGGGACGGCGCTTCGCGACCTCCCGGCCAGACAAGTTCGCCGGAGTGGACTGGCAGGCGTCACCGCTCACCGGCGTACCGCACCGGGACGGCGCCCTCACGTGGATCGACTCGGTCATCCGGGACGTGGTGCCGGGCGACGACCCCACGATCCTCATCGGCCAGGTGGTGGCCGTCCACCACGCGCCCGACGCGGGCGAGCCGCTGCTCTTCTTCAACGGCGGGTTCTGCGATCTGGCGACCGGGCAGCCTTGCCGAGCTCGGTGACCCTGCGGCTCAGCTGCGCAGGTAGGTCAGCACCGCGAGCACCCGCCGGTGGCCTTCCGTCGTGGTCGGCAGGTCGAGTTTGCTGAAGATGTTGCCGATGTGCTTGTTGACCGCCGCGTCCGTGACGTGCAGCCGCTTGCCGATCGTGTCGTTGGAGCGCCCCTCGGCCATCAGCGCGAGGACCTCGAGCTCGCGGGCGGTCAGCCGCTGCCTCGGGTCCGGCCGCCGGCTGATCAGCTGGCGGACCACCTCGGGATCGACGACCGTCTCCCCGGCTGAGACCTGTTCCACCGCGGCGTTGAACTCCACGACCGCGCCGACTCGGTCCTTCAGAAGGTAACCGACGCCCTCGCCGTTGTCGGAATCCAGTAACTGCGCCGCGTACGACTGGTCCACGTACTGGCTGAGAACCAGTACGGGCAGGCCGGGGAAGGACTGGCGGAGCCGTACGGCTGCCCGCAGTCCGTCGTTGGCGTTACCCGGCGGCATCCGGACGTCGGTGATGATGATGTCCGGGCGCCGGGACTGGACGGTTTCGGTCAGCGCGTCGGCGTCCGCCACCGCGTCGATGACCTCGTGCCCGAACCGGCCGAGGATGCTCACCAGCCCCTCCCGCAGGAGGGCGGAGTCCTCCGCAAGGGTCACCCGAAGGGACATGAAATCTCCATCATTACGAGAGTCGGACCGCCCGGCGGGCTGGAAACCCGCGTGCGCCCGTTCAGCACGGCGAGCCGGTCCGCGAGCCCGGTCAGCCCGGTCCCGGCGGAGGGGTTCGCGCCACCGACGCCATTGTCCCTGACCTGCAGGACGAGGATGTCGGCGTGGTGCCGGCCGATCAGCTCGACCTGGGTGGCCCGGCTGTGCTTGGCCACATTGGCCAGTGCCTCGGTGACGGCATAGTAGGCGGCGGTCTCGACCGGCTGTGGCAGCCGTCCGGCGAGTCGCAGGTCGAGCGAGACCGGCACCGGGAACCGGCTGGCCACCTCCTCAAGCGCGGCTACCAGCCCGTTGTCGGTGAGCACCTGCGGGTTCAGCCCGCGGACCAGGTTGCGCAGGTCGGCCAACGCCAGGGCGAGCTGCTCCCGCGCCGACTCGATTTCGCGCTGGAGCGGCGAGTTCTCGGGCACGTCCAAGGCCATCAGGCCCAGCATCACGCTGAGCGAGACGAGCCGCTGCTGGGCGCCATCGTGCAGGTCGCGCTCGATGCGCGCCCGCTCGGCCTCGAACGCGTCGAGCAGCCGCGCCCGCGACTCGCTGATCTCTTTCAGGTCCGGGTCGACTTCGGCGTCTCTGGGCGCGAGAACGATCCGGCACAGCGTCGCGCGGGCGCCCGCCCAGGCGGTCAGCGAATAGGGTGCAGCGAGCAGCAGTAACCCGCCCAGCACGGCCCAGGGCCAGGCGAACGGGTCGTCGATCGGCGCGCTGATGCACAGCGCCGGCACCACGAAGGCCAGGCCGAGCACGGCGACGTCGACCCACCAGAGCGCGGTCAGCGAGATCACCATCAGGATCAGTTCACGCCAGGTCGCCGACTCCGTCAGCCGGGTACACAACCATGCGCGCAGCCCCGGCTGCTCCGGTGGCCGGTGCGGATCCTGGATGCCATCCAGATCCACCAGCCGCAGGCGCAGCCGCTCCAGGCGTGCGAAGGGCAGTCCCATCAGCGCAGCGGCCAGCAACAGCCCGGCCCCGACGAGCACGACGACGGTGAGGATGCCGGCGGTGACCACCCCGACGAAGAGGAACATCGTGAGGGCACCGGCGAGCACGCCCGAGCTTAGATAGAGCAGGGCTCGCCAGGGCCAGGCCGAGGCAAGGAATCCGACCGGGTGCAGGGCCATCGCCTGCCAGGCGGTTCGGCTTCGCATCTCGCCACAGCTTCGCACCCCGCCACGGTAGGCCAACGACCGATGCCGGCACGGTAGTGCGAGCTCTACCAGAATGACTATTTCCAGGACCAGTGCCCGCAGAAGGGCCGATGCGATCGAATCAAAGGCATGACTGCGACTCAAGATTCGTCTGTGACGACGGCGGTCGAGCTCCGCGCTGTGCACAAGGTCTATCACCGGGGCACACAGGAGGTTCAGGCGCTGGACGGCGTGTCCATCGGCTTCGCGACGGGCACCTTCACCGCGATCATGGGCCCCTCCGGCTCCGGTAAGTCCACGCTCCTACAGTGCGCTGCCGGCCTGGACGAGCCCAGCGCGGGGCAGATATTCGTCGCCGGCGAGGACATCAGCGGGATGGACGAGCGCCAGAGAACAGCCTTGCGGAGGGACCGGGTCGGCTTCGTGTTCCAGGCCTTCAACCTGGTCGCGTCCCTGACCGCGGCGCAGAACGTGGAGCTGCCGCTGCGCTTCGCCGGCCGCCGCCCCGACCGCGCCGAGGTGACCCGGGCCCTGTCCGCGGTCGGCCTCGGCGAGCGCACCGGGCACCGGCCGAGTGAGCTCTCCGGCGGCCAGCAGCAGCGGGTCGCACTGGCCCGCGCGCTGATCACCCGGCCCGACGTGCTGATCGCCGACGAGCCGACCGGCGCGCTCGACACCAAGACCTCGCGTGAGGTGCTGTCGCTGCTGCGCCGGCTGGTCGACCAACAGGCGCAGACCACTCTCATGGTCACCCACGATCCGGTCGCCGCGTCGTACGCCGACGTGGTGGTTTTCCTGAAGGACGGCCGGATCGCCGGCCGCTTGGAGCTCGACCCGGCCGACGGATCGAAGCCCGCCCAGATCGCCGCTCAGATGGCTCGGCTGGAGGCATGATGCTGGCCGCTGCGAACATTCGGGAACACTGGCGGGCCTTCCTCGCCACTTTCCTCGCCGTCGTCGTCGGCGTCGGCCTGATCGCCGTCACCTTCATCCTCTACGACTCGGGCCGGCCGCGGCCCCAGCCCCGAGTGGCCGACGCACCGGTTCTTGTGGTGTCGAACCAGGCGACGGACCAGGCCGGCGCCCTTCGGGACCGCGTGCCGTGGAGCGAGAGCGAAGCCGGCGCCCTGGTCCGGCAGCTCGACGGTATCGACGGCGTCGAGGCCGCGATCATCGACCGCAACTTCTATGCACAGGCCTTCGCCGACGACGAGCCGGTGGCCGACGAGGCCGCGATGGAGGCCGGGCATGGCTGGTCCAGCACCCGGCTGGCGCCGTACCAGCTGACCGCTGGCCGACCGCCGCAGTCCGACAACGAGGTGGTGGTCGGCACCGACCTCGGAGTGCCCGCCGGATCAGCTCTTTCGGTCGGCCTCACCGACGGCGTGCACACGTACACGGTGAGCGGGACGGCCGATGGTCACGGCTTCTATTTCACGGACGCCGAGGCCGCTCGGCGGGACACCGGGGTGACCACGATCGGGCTGCTGGTGTCACCGGGTTCCTCCGTCTCGAAGATCGCCGACCGGGCCGGCAGCATCGTCGGCGACGGCGGCTCCGCGCTGACCGGTGACGCACGTGGTGTCGTGGAGCCCGGCTACATCACGCACAAACGGTTCCTGGGCGCTCAGTTGATCGGCGCGATGGCGATCATGGCCCTGTTCACCACGATCTTCGTGGTCGCCGCCACCCTGGCCCTGGCAACGACGCAACGCCGTCGCGAGATCGGGCTGCTGCGGACGATCGGCGCCGACCCGCGCCAGATCCGCCGCATGGTGCTCGGCGAGGCGGTCATCGTCGGTCTGCTCGGCTCGGTGGTCGGCTGTCTGGCCGGCATACTCGCCGCGCCCGCCATGCTGGCGTCGCTCGATCGGCTTGAGGTCACGCCTCCCGACTCCCGGATCATCATCTCGGCGTGGCCGCTGCTGGCCGCCACCGCGGTCGGCACCGGGGTCGCCGTGCTGGGCGCCTGGGTGGCCAGCCGCTCGGCCGCCCGGGTGTCGCCGATCGAGGCACTGCTCGACGCCGCGACGGATCATCGTCCGATGAGCAGGGGCCGGTGGATCGCCGGGCTGGCGAT
This sequence comes from Micromonospora sp. HNM0581, assembly GCF_012726175.1. Classification (GTDB taxonomy): domain Bacteria; phylum Actinomycetota; class Actinomycetes; order Mycobacteriales; family Micromonosporaceae; genus Micromonospora. The sequence goes on along the minus strand of NZ_JAASAD010000014.1, from coordinate 2,897 downwards.
CCTCGGACTGGGCGTGGCGCTGGCCTCCATGACCGCTGTCGGTGGCGCGGACCGCCGCGTCAACCTGGCGATCGCGACCTCGATGTGCCTGATCGCCGCCGCCGCGCTGCTGGCGCCGATCGTCATCGGGCCGGTGGTACGCCTGGCGACCGCGCCGTTCGCCCGCCGGTCGTCCGGCGCGGGCTCGATGCTCGTCCGGGCCGAGCTGCTCAACGCGACCCGGCGAGCCGCCTCCACTGCCGCCCCGGTCATCGTGGCGGTGGGCTTCGCCGTTCTGATCAGTGGGCTGGTCGACACCATGCGGATGGCCTACCCCGCCGAGACCACCAAGCAACTGGCCGGGCAGGTGCTCATCGATCCCGGCAACGCGCCCGGGCTGAGCGACGCGGTGGTCCGGGAGAACCCGGTCGGCCGGGCCGCGCTGCCGACCCGCTTGTTCGTGACCCGGCCGGACGGCGGCGACACCGTGATCGACGGGGTCGGATCGCGGGATCCGCGCTGGTCGCGACCGGGCGAGGCGGTGCTGGACACGGCCATGGCGAAGTTCCTGAACGTACAGGCCGGCTCGACGGTCACCGTACGGTTCGCCGACGGCCTCAGCGCCCCGCTGCGGGTCGCCCAGGTGCTGCCGCCGGATCAGGCCCGTGGTTCGTTCGTGCTGTCGCGGGACACGGTTCGTGAGCACGACCCGACGGCCCTGACCGACAACATCTTCATGGCCGCCGACCAGGCGCCGCAACGCCTCAGCGCGGGAGCCCGGTTGCAGAACGCCGAGCAGTTCGCGCTGAAGGAGTACAACACCGACGCCAGACTGACGGACAGCTTGGCCATGATGCTCACGGTGGTCGCGGTGGGCTACAGCGGTCTGGCAGTGGCCAACAGCATGGCCATGGCGGGATACGGGCGGCGCACCGACTTCGCGGTGATGAAGTCGGCCGGCGGCACCCGCCGGCAGCTGCTCGGCTTCGCGGTCAGCGAGACCGGGCTGCTGGTGATCATCGGCTCGATGCTGGGTTTGCTCGCCACCCTGCCACCGTTGGCCGGCGTCGCCTCGGGCCTCAGCGCGGAGACCGCGACCCGGGTGACGATGCGCCTCAACGGCGGCACCCTGACCTGGGCCGTCCTCGGCTGCCTGGCCATGGCGACCGCCGCGAGCGCCTTCGTGACCTGGAATGTGATGCGCCCGCGCACCAGGTGAGCTAGGCCCTTCTGCTGGAGCCCGAGAGAGGCGTACCCCCGTCGCATCCCTCGGGCTCCTTCGTGAGCGACCACCACTTGACCCGGGCCACCTATAGAAACGATGTAGCGACCATCGGTGTACTCGGCCTCGCCAGCCATGGGGAGGCCGAGTACATGTACGTATTCAGCTTGAGTTGATCGGTTGAGCGTGGGCTTGACTGACCCGCAGCAGATACATGGGTTTGCGTACGCCAACAACTCTCCAGCCACATACAGCGCCCCCACCGGCCTCTACTTCGAAGAAGACAACCACGGCCACGGGCAGCGCGGCTACGTCACCAAGACCACCTACGCCGAAGACACCAGCCGCCTGCGCACCGGCAACGCACCCCGTGTCATGGCCACCCTGCGCAACACCGCGATCAGCCTGCTCCGCCTGGCCGGCATCACCACCATCGCGAAAGCCCTACACCGCAACAGCCGGAACCCGTACCGACCGCTACAACTACTCGCGATCACCTGAAAACGGGCGTATGGCTACCTTGCCTGAGCCCTGAACCCGGGTGGACCATACTCGGCAGAATCCGAACCACATTCCCAAGCTCAGGGACCGATCGTAACGGTCCCAGCGGTACGTGGACGCACGGTCTGACCCGGCCATCGTGGCTGCGCGGACAGCCACCTCGATCCACCATAATCAGGTCGTTTTCCTGCAGACGAGATCGCCGTGTGCGCAGGTGCCCAGCCCTCGGGAAGATCTGTAGCGGTGTCCTCTGAATAACGGACGTCCCCGTAAGCCAGCCACCCGCGGGATGCATGAGGAAGATGCCCGCCAGCGTGTGGCGGGCATCTTCCTCAGCTCCCTCCATTGCCACTTGAATAACAACGACGCTGGGCTAAATGCCATCCCCTAACCGCATTGCCAACAAATAACCACCGACACCCAAAGCCCCAACCCCCAGCAAGATAATCAGGACTCCAAGAAGTCTATCGATAGCGATGAACCGGGCACGGCGACGCGCAAGTCGCTCGCCACTCCAGTCCATTCTCCTAGGGGGGCCGACTCTGCCAACCATACGCATTGACATATCTATATGCTTCGTAGCGGCGTCCTTGAAGTTAGCCGCAAGGGCCGATCCTACAAGGACCAACACAGTTCCCCACAAGACACCGAGAACGGCTCGCCACATCTAGACACCTCCGCCTACATCTCCGGGAAGAACCAGCCATCACGGGTGCCAATCCTCCATCCACCCCAACTATATGTCACACCTACCCACAACGAGACGCCCACACCAACACCCCCGCCGTGGTATGTCTTCGCGTGTCCATTCTGATCACCCTCACCACTCTTTACGCCACCGACATAGCAGGCGCCGAAACCGTCTCCAAAGCAACCCATCCAACCCTTCGGGCTTTGTTCATGCGGCCTCGCACTAACGCCCCCAGCAGTCGCACTAACACCGAGACCCACCCCTGCGCCGAAAGAGCTACTTATGTAGCCATCCTGATAGGTGGCAGTTATGCAGAACATGAAGCACGCCGATCCACTAATCTGCCCATAACGATGGGCGTACTGGTAGACCGTCGTATTACCGGGTCTGTCAAGTTAACGGCTGATCTTGGTTGTTGAGGTGGTCAGTCGTTGGCCGGGGTGAGTCGGCCCTCGAAGGCGACCTGGAAGGCGTTCAGGGGTGCCTTCCAGCGCATGGTCCATC